>JBEKWA010000040.1:0-6960 GCA_049513515.1 Steroidobacteraceae bacterium | reverse complement strand
GGTCTTTGCCATGGGCTATTACCCTACTTGCGAAACGGAAAGTTGAAGGCTTCGAGCAGCGCACGTCCGTGCTTGTCGTCCGCGGCCGACGTCGAGATGGTGATGTCCATCCCGCGAATCTGGTCGATCTGGTCGTACTGGATTTCCGGGAAAATGATCTGTTCCTTCACGCCGAGGCTGTAGTTGCCGCGACCGTCGAAGGACCGCGCGCTGATGCCGCGGAAGTCGCGGATGCGGGGAATCGCTATGTTGACCAGCCGATCGAGGAACTCGTACATGCGCGCGCCTCGCAAGGTCACCTTGCAGCCGATCGCCTGACCGTCGCGCACCTTGAACGTGGCAACGGACTTCTTCGCCTTGGTCACGGCGGGCTTTTGCCCTGTGATCTTGGCGAGGTCTGCGGTGGCCGCGTCCATTACTTTCTTGTCCGCCACGGCCTCGCCCACGCCCATGTTGACCGTGATCTTGAGGATGCGCGGCACTTGCATCGTGTTCTTGAGAGCCAAGCTCTGCTTGAGCTCGGGCACGATCTTGTCGCGGTACAGTTGTTGCAATCTTGCCATGTGTTCGCCCGTTTACTTGGGATCGATCATTTCTTTGTTCGACTTGAAAACGCGCACCTTGCGGCCGTCCGCGAGCGCCTTGAAGCCGACGCGATCCGCCTTTTGCGTAGCGGGATTGAAGATCGCCACGTTCGAGATATGGAGCGGCGCCTCGCGCTCGATGATGCCGCCCGGTCGATTCTGGTTCGGGTTCGGCTTCTCGTGCTTCTTGGCCATGTTGAGGCCCTCGACGCGCACTCGGTCGCCGTCCACTCCGATGACCGCGCCGCGGCGGCCCTTGTCGCGGCCGGCGATCAAAACAACCGTGTCGCCTCTGCGTATCTTGTTCATCACAGCACTTCCGGAGCGAGTGAGATGATTTTCATGAATTGCACGTTGCGCAGCTCGCGCGTCACTGGCCCGAAGATGCGGGTGCCGATGGGCTCGAGCTTGTTGGTCAACAGCACCGCCGCATTCGTGTCGAAGCGGATGAGCGAGCCGTCCGCGCGGCGCACGCCACTCTTGGTGCGCACGACCACCGCGTCGTAGACCTCGCCCTTCTTGACCTTACCGCGCGGAATCGCGTCCTTGATGCTCACCTTGATGACGTCGCCCACGGCGGCATAGCGGCGCTTCGAGCCGCCGAGCACCTTGATGCACATCAGGCGCTTGGCGCCGGAGTTGTCGGCGACGTTGAGCATGGTTCGAAGCTGAATCATGTCGGTCCTTTATTCGGCTCGTGCGCGCTCGATGACGCGCACCAGCATCCAGGATTTACGGCGCGACAGCGGCCGGCACGGCTTGATGGAAACCGTGTCGCCCTCGCGGCACTCGTTGTTGGCGTCGTGCGCCAGGAGCTTGGTGGTGCGGCGGATGTACTTGCCGTACGTCGGGTGCTTCACCAGACGCTCGATCGATACGGCGATGGTCTTGTCCATCTTGTTGCTCACCACCTTGCCCGTGAGCAAGCGCTGTCCGGGGCTCGGCGCCTCCGTCTGCGCGACGCCCTTCTCGGCCGTGGGATTCGTGGTCGACATCAAGCCTTACCTCCGCGGGCGCGCACCTGGGCGAGCACCGTCTTCACGCGCGCGATGTTCTTGCGCACTTTCGCAAACTGATCCGGCTTCGCGGCCTGCCCCGTGGCGCGCGCCATCCGTAGATTGAATTGCTCGCGCCGCAGCTTGAGCAGCTCCTCGCCGAGGGCCTCGGGGGCCTTGCCATGCAGATCTTTCGCCTTCATGCCCGCACCTTATCTCTATGCCCGAACTTGGCGCTTGACGAACGCCGTCGACACCGAGAGTTTCGCGGAGGCGAGCCGGAAAGCCTCGCGCGCGATCTCCTCGCTCATGCCCTCGATCTCGAACAGCACCTTGCCCGGCAACACCTTTGCCACCCAGTACTCGACGTTGCCCTTGCCGGAGCCCATGCGCACCTCGAGCGGCTTCTGCGTGATCGGCACATCGGGGAATACGCGGATCCAGATCCGCCCGCCGCGCTTCACATAACGCGAAATGGCGCGGCGCGCCGCCTCGATCTCGCGTGCCGTCATGCGCGCACGGTCGGTGGCCTTGAGGCCGTACTCGCCGAACGCCACGGAGTTGCCGCGCTGCGCGCTGCCCGAGATCCGGCCCTTGAATTGTTTGCGGAACTTGGTCCGCTTCGGCTGCATCATGTGTCGTTACCTAAGCTTCAGCTCTGAGCGGGCGCGGGCGCCGGCGCCTCGGCCGGCTTCGCAGCGGCCGTCGCACCCTCGCCCTCGGCGCGTGCGGTCTCGACCTCGGCGGATTCCACCTCGGGCTGATCAAATACCTCGCCCTTGAAGATCCAGACCTTGATGCCGATCACGCCGTACGTGGTCATCGCCTCGGCGAGACCGTAATCGATGTCGGCGCGGAAGGTGTGCAGCGGCACGCGACCCTCACGGTTGGTCTCCGTGCGCGCGATTTCCGAGCCGTTCAGGCGGCCCGAGATGCGCACCTTGATGCCGAGCGCACCCGAGCGCATGGTGTTCGTCACCGCACGCTTCATGGCACGGCGGAACATCACCCGCTTCTCGAGCTGCTGCGAGATCCCCTCGGCGACGAGCTTCGCATCGAGCTCGGGCTTTCTGATCTCGGCGATGTTGAGACGCACGTCCTGCACCGTCATGCCGAGAATCTTGGCCACGGCGCCGCGCAGCTTCTCGATGTCCTCGCCCTTCTTGCCGATGACGATGCCCGGCCGCGCCGTGTGAATCGTGATGTTGGCCCGGCGGGCGGCGCGCTCGATGTGGATGCGGCTCACCGACGCATCCGCGAGCTTCTTCATGAGGTACTGCCGCACCAGGAAATCGGTGTGGATGTTCGACGCGAACGTCTTGGTGCCGGCATACCACTTGGACGTCCAGTCGCGCGTGATCCCCAAGCGGATGCCGATCGGATTGACTTTTTGACCCATGCTAGTTTCCTTCCTTTCCGTCGGACACCTGCACCAGGATGTGGCTGTTGCGCTTGGCGATGCGCACGCCGCGCCCCTTGGCGCGCGCGTGAAAGCGCTTGAACATCGGTGCCGCGTCGACTTCCACGCGCGTGACCTTGAGCTCGTCCACGTCGGCGTTGAAGTTGTTGTAAGCATTGGCGATCGCCGAATCGAGCACCTTGAGCACGATCTTCGCGCCCTTCTTCGGCATGAACTTGAGCGTGTTCACCGCGAGCGTCGCGGACTTGCCGCGGATCGTGTCCACGACGAGACGGCATTTCTGCGGTGAGATGCGCGCATAGCGCAATACGGCCTTGGTCTGCATGGGCTACTCCGCCGCCGACACTTTCTTGTCGCCGGAATGGGACTTGAACGTGCGTGTCGGCGCGAACTCGCCGAGCTTGTGCCCGACCATGTTCTCCGACACGAGCACCGGCACGTGCAAGCGGCCGTTATGCACCGCAATGGTCAGGCCGACCATGTCCGGAATGATCATGGAGCGCCGCGACCAGGTCTTGATCGGACGGCGATCGTTTTTCTGACTCGCCGTCTGCACTTTCTTAGCCAGGTGCAGGTCTACGAACGGGCCCTTTTTTAGCGAACGAGGCACTTGCGGTACTCCAAATTAAATGCGTTTGTTCTTACGACGCTGCACGATCATGCCGTCGGTGCGCTTGTTGTGGCGGGTCTTCTTGCCCTTGGTCTGCAGACCCCATGGGCTCACCGGATGCGGGTTACCCTGGCCTGACTTGCCCTCGCCGCCGCCGTGCGGATGATCGACCGGGTTCATGACGACGCCGCGCACCGTCGGCCGCACGCCCAGCCAGCGCACCGCGCCGGCCTTACCGAAAACGCGCAGGTTGTGCTCGTCGTTCCCGACCTCGCCGATGGTGGCGCGACAGTCGATGTGGATCTTGCGGATCTCGCCCGACTTCAGCCGTACGCTCGCGTACAGTCCCTCGCGCGCCGCGAATTGCGCGGAGCCGCCGGCCGAGCGTGCGAGCTGGCCGCCCTTGCCCACCTTCAGCTCGATGTTGTGCACCGTGCTGCCGACGGGGATGTGCCGCAGCGGTAGCGCGTTGCCCGCCTTGATCGGGGCATCGGCGCCCGAGCGGATCTCATCGCCCGCCTTGACGCCCTTCGGCGCGAGGATGTAGCGGCGCTCGCCGTCCGCGTACTTGACGAGCGCGAGATGCGACGTGCGATTCGGGTCGTACTCGAGCCGCTCGACGACGCCGGGAATACCGTCCTTGTCGCGCTTGAAATCGATCAGACGATAGCGCTGTTTGTGCCCGCCGCCGATGTGACGCGTGGTCTGACGGCCGGAGTGATTGCGCGCCCCGCTGCGATTCTTCTTGGTGGTCAAGGAAGTAAGCGGGCCGCCCTTGTGCAGGTGCGAGCGATCGACCTTGACTACGAAGCGCGTGCCCGGGGACGTGGGTCGCATTTTGATGAGTGCCATGGCCTTCCTCTACTTCGCTGCGCCGGTGAAGTCGATGGACTGACCGGTCTGGAGACGCACGTAAGCCTTCTTGTAGCCGTTGCGCCGCCCTTCGATGTTCTTGAAGCGCCGGCTCTTGCCGGGCTTGTTGAGGAGATTCACGCCCTCGACCTTCACCTCGAACATGAGCTCCACCGCGTGCTTCACCTCCTCCTTGGAAGCATCGCTCAGCACGCGGAACACGTACTGGTTGCTCTTGTCGGTGAGGGTCGCCGCCTTTTCGGACACATGCGGCTGCAGCAGCACGTTCATCAAGCGTTCCTTATTCATCGGTGCCTCCGAGACGCTGTTCGAGCATGCGCAGCGCGCCGACGGTGGCGATCACGGTCTCGTGCTTGACGAGACTCACCGGATCGAGCGAGCCGACCGGCATGACCTCGACGTGGGGCAGGTTGCGCGCCGCGAGGAACAGCTTCTCCTCGAACGCCTCCACCAGGATCAAGGCACGCGCCGCGCCGAGCTCCTTGAGCTTGCCCAGCAGGAGCTTGGTTCGCGGAGCGGCGAGCTCGAGGCTCTCGACCGCCACCAGACGATTCTGGCGAATGAGCTCGGACACCATCGACTGCATGGCGGCGCGATACATCTTGCGATTCACTTTCTGCGAGAAATCGCGCGGGCGAGCGGCAAACGTGCGGCCGCCACCCACCCAGAGGGGGCTGCGAATGGAGCCGGCACGCGCCTGGCCCGTGCCCTTCTGGCTCCAGGGCTTCTTGCCGCCGCCGCGTACCTCGGCGCGCGACTTCTGCCGCTTGGTGCCGGCACGGCCGCCGGCCATGTAAGCGGTCACGACCTGGTGGACCAGCGCTTCGTTGTAGGCGCGGCCGAAGGCGACGTCCGAGAGCTGGATCTCGCTCGCGGCAGCCGCATTTTTTAACTGGAGCTTCATGGCATCACTTCTCGTCGGCTATTTCTTGTCGGGCTTGCCCTTGGCGGCAGGCGCGGGCTTGCCGGGGGCGGGCTTGCCGGCGGCGGCTGCCGGCGCCTTGTTCGGCGCGAGCCGGCGGCGGCGCGTCTGCGCTTGCGCCTTCACCGAGGGGCGAACGACCACGCGACCGCCCTCCGACCCCGGTACGGCGCCGCTGATCAGCAGCAAATTGCGGGGCACGTCGACCTCGACGATGCGCAAGTTCTCGATGGTGCGGTTGCGCACGCCCATGTGCCCGGACATGCGCTTGCCCTTGAACACACGGCCCGGCGTCTGGCGCTGGCCGATGGAACCCGGTGCACGGTGCGACAGCGAATTGCCGTGAGTCTTCATGCCGCCGGCGAAGTTGTGGCGCTTCATCGTGCCGGCGAAACCCTTGCCGAGCGTCGTACCGGTAACGTCCACGATCTGCCCGGGCTTGAACATGTCGACCTTGAGCTCCCCGCCCACGGCGAGCCCTTCACCCTCGCTCTTCCCCAGGCGGAATTCCCGGGAGGAATCGCCAGCCGCGACGTTCGCCTTGGCGAAATGACCGGCAAGCGCCTTGGGTACGCGCGACGGGCGGCGGCTGCCGATGGTCACCTGCACTGCACGATAGCCGTCGGGCTTGTCGCTCTTGATCTGCGAGATACGGTTGGGCAACGCCTCGACCACCGTCACGGGAACGGTAACGCCGGCGTCAGTGAATACGCGGGTCATGCCGCACTTGCGGCCAACCAGACCGATGGTCATTGTCAATCCTCATACCGCGGGAACAGCTCAAGGCGTCCCGGTTCGTTGCAAACAGGCCGGCGGTTTGGGTACGCGGGACCCCAGGACCCTCGGCGCCACCCTCTAGGAGAGGCGTCTTCGGATAACTGGCGTCGGCACCCACGCGCTCCGACCCTTAAAATGGACGGCGGAGTATACCGGAATCCCCATCCGGTTCAACGTTCCGCCGCGATTTTCACCCGGACGGGGCGGAAAGCCCCCGCCGGGAAGCGCTTCGCGCCCTAGTTCAGCTTGATCTGGACGTCGACACCCGCTGGAAGCTCGAGCTTCATCAGGGCATCGACGGTCTTGTCCGTCGGACTCAGGATGTCCATGAGACGCTTGTGCGTGCGGATCTCGAACTGGTCGCGCGCGTCCTTGTCGCCATGGGGCGATACGAGCACGGTGAAGCGCTCCATTTTGATGGGCAGCGGCACCGGGCCCTTCACGGTCGCTCCGGTACGCTTCGCGGTCTCGACGATCTCGCGCGCCGACTTGTCGATCAAGCGATGATCGAAAGCCTTGAGGCGAATGCGAATGTTCTGATTAGCCATATCTATTTACCTTTACAACGGCGTCGAAGCGACGCCGTCCGACAGCGCCCGCTGCGCGGGCGAAAAAAACCACAGATCAAGTTACCACCTTCGACACCACGCCGGAGCCGACTGTTTTGGTCGCAACCATTAGGTGATCACCTTGGAAACCACCCCCGAACCCACGGTTTTACCTCCCTCGCGGATGGCAAAGCGCAGCCCCTGCTCCATCGCGATCGGGGCAATTAGCTC
>JBEKWA010000039.1:0-10744 GCA_049513515.1 Steroidobacteraceae bacterium | reverse complement strand
GCCGCGGCCGAGGGTCGCAGCCAGCGAGCCGCCAGCGGGGGTATCAGCAGCAGGCTCACCAGCGTAGAGGATACCAGCCCGCCCAGTATAACGACCGCCATCGGCCCTTCGATCTCGTGACCCGGCTGGTGCAGCTGCAGCGCAACCGGCAGGAGCGCAAGCGCCGTCAGCAAAGCCGTCAGCAGGACCGGCGTCAAACGCTCCTCCGCGCCCCGCATGGAAGTCGCGAGAGTCCAAGGCGCGTGCTCCTCGGCCACCAAGTGGTCGTAGTGTGAGATCAAGAGGATGGTGTTGCGCGCGGCCATGCCGAACAGCGCGACGAATCCCACCATGGCCCCGAGGGTGAGGGTGCCACCGGTGACGGCGACCGCCACCACGCCGCCGATCAAGGTGCTCGGCAGCGCGAGCAGCACCAAGAGCACGTGGCGTCCGGATCCGAAGGCAAGCGCAAGCAACAGCACGATCAGCACGAATGCCGCCGCCGAGTGCAGCAGAAGCTCCCGCGCGGCCGCCGCCTGGGCCTCGGCCGCGCCGCCATAGCGCAGGTACACCCCCGCCGGCAACGGCACCTTCTCGGCCACCGCCTTGCGCGCCGCCCGGGCAAAGCCGACTTGATCGGCGCCCCGCGGCGTGGCCACGACAATCTGGCGGCGCAGGCCGTCCTCGTGGTCGACGAGGCTCCGCGCGAGCTCCGTCGTGATCTTGGCGACCGCCGACAGGCGCGTCACGGCGCCGTCCCGTCCGCGCAGCAAAAGCGCGCCGACCGACTGCGGGTCGGCGCCGGTGCCGGCGATGCGCACGGCCACCGGCACGCTGCGGTCCGCCTGCTTGAGCTCCGCAGCCACCGTGCCGTGATAGGCCGCATTCAGAGTCTCGAGCACGTCGGCCGCTTGCAAGCCGTTGGCCGCGAGCTGCTCGGGCTCGAGCTCCACATGCAGCTCGGCCTCGCGCGGCGGCACGGTCAGGCGCACGTTGCCGCTGCCCGCAAGATGCTGCAGCACGTCCACGATCTGGGCGCCGACCCGATCGTCGGCGTCGAGATCGGAGCCGATCACGCTGATCGAGAACGGCGCCGATTCCCCCGACAAGGTCTCGCCGATGCGCTCCGCCAGGACGGAGTAGATCTCGACGAGCTGGTTCGGATAGTCGTCGAACACGTCGCGGATGGCGGCATCGATCTCGGCGGCGTTGCGCAGCTTCGGATCGATCTGCACCTCGAACTCGCTCTTGTTGGGCGCATCGGGATCCTGCCCGTTCTCCGCCCGGCCGATCTGCTCGGCCACGCTCTTGACCCCGGGAATGGCCATGAGACCTTTCGAGATCTGCTCGCCCACCCGCGCGGTCTCGGTCAGTGAGATACCGGCGCGCAGCGAGGCGTGCGCAATCAAGTAATTCTCTCGAAAATCCGGCAGCAGGCGCGCACCGAGCAGAGGCATGAACACCACTCCCGCGATGCCCGTCGCCGCGACGATGGCGATGAGCACGCGGGGACGCTCGTGCAGCCAGGCGATCGTGCGCAGCTGACCGCGCTTGCAGTACTTTAGGAACCGCGCCTCGGGCTTGGGCTGATGCCGCGCCATCATGAGCACGCTCATCGCCGGCGTCGCGCTCATTGCGACGAGGAGCGAGAGCCCCACTGCCAGCAGAAATGCGATCGACAGCGGCCGGAAGAATGCGCCCTGCAATCCCGACATCATCAGGATGGGCAAGAACGCGACCGCCACGGCGGCGGTCGCGTAGAACACGGGCCGCCGCACTTCGAGCGATGCGCCGATGAACAACGCGACGAGATCGACGTCGGGTCCCGACACGCGCCGGCGTCGCAGGATATTCTCGACGTCGATGACGGCGTCATCGACCACCACGCCGAGCGCGACCACGAGCCCTCCCAGGGTCATGGTGTTCAAGGACAATCCCACGGCCTCCAGGATCCAGACCGTCGTCAATAAAGCGAGCGGGATAGCGCTGAAGGAAACCAGCGCGCCCCGCCAATCGCGCAGCGTCACAAGCAGCAGCGCCACCACGAGCACGGTGCCGATCAGCAGCGAGTTGCGCAGCTTCTCGATAGCGCTCTCGATGAAACTCGCGGGGCGCAGGAGTGCCGGATGGTACTCGACTCCTTGCTTGGCGAGGGCCGGCGCCAGCGCATCGAGCCGCTCCTCGAGCGCACGCGTCACGTCAAGAGTGTTCGCGCCGAACTGCGTGGAAGTCTCGATGAGAATTCCGGGCTTGCCGGCGATCAGCGCATCGCCGAAGCGCGGCTCGGCGCCGTCGCGCAGATCCGCGACATCCTTGAGGTGCACAGGAAGCCCCGCGTGCGTGCCGACGAGCGCGCTCCCGAGGGCCTCGAGCGTAGCGCCGGGCGCCTGGGTGCGGATCACGATTCGCTGAGTCGGCGTTTCCAGGTAGCCGCCGCCGACGAGTGCGGTCGCGCGTTTCGCCGTCGCGATTACATCGTCCAGCGTGAGACCCGCCGCGGCGAGCCTGACCGGATCGACCTCGATCTGCCGCTCGCGCACGGCCCCGCCGAAGATCTGCGCCTGCGCGACGCCGGGCACGGCGAGGATCTGCGGCTTCACGATCCACTGCACGATGTCGCGCAATTCCACGGCCGACAGCCGGTCGCTGGTGTAGCCGAAGTGCACCAGGTATTCCATCGAGGAGCTCAGGGGCGACAGCAGCGGCGCGCCCGTCCCCTCGGGGAGCACGCCCGCGGTCTCGGCGAGGCGCTCGGTCACCACCTGGCGCTGCCGGTAGGGATCGCCGGTGCGATCGAAAACCACTTGCATCGCCGACAGGCCCTGGCTCGATGTCGAGCGCACTGTCTTCACATTCTCGGTGCCGGCGAGCAGATCCTCGAGCGGCCGCGTGACCAGCGCCTCGACTTGCGTCGCATCGAGACCCGGCGCCTCGGTCTGCACCAGCACGTGGGGCGGAGCGAAATCCGGAAACACGTCGAAGCGCGCAGATACCAGCGCGGCCAATCCCAGGAGAGCGATTAAACACGCGAGCGCGGTCACGATGCGCGGGTGCCCGAGCGAGGCGCGGACGATGGCGGCGAGCATGCTCGGGGCTAGTCCTCGTCCTCATCGTCGGCGGCGCGCGCGCCCACGCCCTCGAGCGACCACAGAACGCCGGCCCCGTGCACGACGATCTCGTCGTCGTCGTCGACCCCGTGCACGATCCAGCCGTCACCGTAGGGCACGAGCAAGGTCACCTTCACGGCGACGTAGCGCGTCTTTTCCGCGGGCGTGCGAGCGGCTACCTGTTTATAGACGTACGCGCCGTTCTCGTCGTACAGGATCGCGTCGCGCGGCAGCAGCATCCCGGCGCGCTCGCCGCCGTAGAGCCAGAGCGGTATCCGCGCCCCGGCCGCGAGGCCGAGCGGCGGATGATCGATCTGGAGCAACAGGCCCGCGCTCTGCGACTCGCTGAACTGCGCGAGCGCTCCGAGCACGCGGCCGGGGACTAGGATACCGTCCACCTCGAGCACCGCGCGCGCCGGCAACGCGCCGACGACATGCCGCCCTGGCAATTCGGCTCGCACCAAGAGGCTCCGTCCCGAAGTGACGGCATCCACGTGCTTCTGCCGGAGGGCGGGTGACTCCTTCGCCAGCGGCCCCCAGTGTTGTGCGAAGCGCACCGCGGCGAGATCGGCCTCGGCACGCGCCTTGGTCTCCTCGGCCTGCGCCGTCTCGAGCATCTTGAGCGACGTGCCCGCCCCGGCTTTGTAGAGACCCCGCAATCGAGAAGCCTCCGCCGAGACCGCTTGCTCCTGCGCCTGTGTCACCGCTCGCTCGCTTTCATCGGACTCGAGGCTCGCGGCATCGAGCACCACGCCGAGCGCGCCGGTGCGTTCCGGCGCTGTCGCCGCCACGGGATGAGCGACTTCGAGATTGACCGCGCGTTGCTGCTCGGTGTTGAGCGCAGGTGTGTCGGAGGCATCCGCGGGTTTGGGCCCATCGTCGTCGCCGGCGAAGGCCAGGGAGCAAAGGATCGCGTAGCATGCGAATTGCAATGCGCGCTTCGTCCGGCCCTTCATCTGCCTCATTCGGTACGCGGTGGGGAAATACTCCCGCGACCGATGATACTCGGTCGCATCGTCAGGTCAAACCAAGCCATAATCCCGCCATGCGCGCATCCAAGCATTTGCTCGCCACCCTCGCCGCGCTATCGGTCTCGAACGCACAGAGCCAAGGTTCCGCCGCGACTGAAGCACCACGAGCCGGCGGCATCTGGAAGGCCATCGTGCCACCGACCGCCATGAAGGGCGAGTTCGACGGCTTCGATCCCATCGGCATCGCGGCGGGCGCTCGCATCAAGGCCGATTGCTCCATCAACTGGGTCGATCCGGACGACGGCGCTCGCTATTGTTTCTCGAGCGGCACCTCGCTCGAGTTCTTTCTGGACAATCCGCACGCGAGCATCGCGCGCGCGCGCGCGGCGTGGCGCAAGCTGAACGGCCGCGGGGGCTGATCAAATACCGAACGATTCCGCGACGATGCGCCGATACCACGACGCGGCGTTGCGCGCCTCATCTTGCTCGCTCGCCGTAACCGCACTCTGCGCCTCGGGTAGCGCCGCGATAACGCCGTCGTGCGTCTCGAAGCGCGCATGAATGGATAGCGCCCGATCGGGCGCGAGCATGCTGTAGCAAACGCTGTCCATCACGGGCGGCGGCGGCAGGTCGCCGCCGAACGCGGTGGCAACGGCTCGCGCGCACTGCCGAGCCTGAGCGTGCGCCGCGGATGCGGCCTTCGGCATAGGCTCTGCGATGCAGGCGTCGCCGATTACGTGCACGCCGCGCACGAGTGTCGATTCGAACGTCGCAGGATCGACGGGGCACCATCCGTGGTCCGACGCGAGCCCTGCCTGGACGGCGATCAATGCGGGTGCCTGCGGCGGAATGATGTTGATCACGTCGGCGCGCTGCGCGCCGCGCGAGCCGTAGAGAGTCATCCGCTCGGCGTCCACGCGCTCGAGCGCACCGCCCTCGGTCACCGGGATCCATTCGATCGTGCCGGGATAGAGCTCTTGCCACGCGGCGCTGAAGGCCTCCTGACGCGGGAAATGATTGTTGGCGTCGTAGATGAGCACTTTCGCGCGGCGTGCGCGGCGGGAGAGATAAGCAGCCATGAGACTCGCACGCTCGAAGGGGCCCGGCGGACAGCGCATCGGGCCCGCGGGCACGCTGATGGCGACCACGCCTCCGGGCCGCACGGCCGCCAGCTGCGCCGCGAGGAGCCGGGTTTGCGCGCCCGCTTGCCAGGCGTGCGGCATGCGCACGGCAGCGCTCTCGGAGTAGCCCAGCGGGCGTCCCCACAGTAAGCGGATTCCCGCCGCGAGCACTAGCCTGTCGTAAGCAAACGCCGCTCCGCCACGGAGCAGGGCCTGCCGGCGCGCGCTATCGATGGCGACGACCGTATCGCGGACGACGTGCACACCGGCACGCGCGAGCCCGGCGCGCGGCACCGTGATGGAGCTCATCGCACGCAACCCCGCAATGACGCTGTTGCTCATGGGACAGGTCGCGTAGCGTTCGTCGGGGTCCACGAGCAGCACCTCGAGTGCGGGCCCGAGGGCGCGAAGCTCGAGCGCACACGCGGCACCGGCGAAGCCGCCGCCCACGATCACGATCCGGGCGGCGCCAGGGCGCGCCGCGGCGGCCCGGCCCACAACGGCAGCGCCGGCGCGTAAGCGGGCGTTGAGCGCCGCAGCCGTGGAGACGGCACTCGCCGCGAGAAACGCGCGGCGAGTCACTTTTCCCACTCGAGCTCCTCGTAGGCGCGCGCCACGTTGCGCGGGTGCACTTCGTCCCAGAGAAGCCAATCGGCCTTCTCTTCACCGCCGACATGCAGCAGCGCGTCCTGCAGAGATTTGCCTTCGGACAGCTCGCGCCGTACGCCCTGAAGCAAGGACTCGAGATAGCGCCGCTCGCGCCCGAGCGCCTCACCGAGGTGCGCCGAGGGCGGTCCATGCCCCGGCACGGCAAGCCTCACGCGCTGTGCCGTCAGCCGCTTCACGGCGTCGATCCAGCCCACGAGGCTGCCATCGAGCGCCGGCAAGCGCTCGATGAACAACAGATCGCCCGCCCATAAAGTGGCGGTATTGCGGTCGTACACCGTGAGATCGCAGTCGGTGTGCGCAGCGGGCCATGCGTGCAGTGTCAAGGGTCTGTTCCCGAGATCGAGCGTGAGCTCGGCTTCCACCAGCCGGTCAGGACCGATCACCTGCTCGGCCTCCGCCGGCACGTCGAGATCTTGCGCATATTCCTTCACGAAATAGGAGCGGCTGCGGACGATGGCCTGCGCGAGCGCCACGTGGCCGACGAAGCTCGCACGGTCATCCTTGAAGGCCCAGTTTCCGAGGACGTGATCGACGTGTACGTGGGTGTTGATCACGTAGCAGACGGGTAGCGCCGTGCGTCGCCGAACGGCGGCACGCAACGCGCGCCCGATGCGCACGGAGCCGCCCGTATCGATGACGGCGACACAGCGGTTGCCGACGATGAAACCGATGTTGGCGATATCGTCGTGACCGGGTGCATCGAGCGGCAACTGCGCGCCGCGGTGCACGTACACGCCGGGGGCGAGCTCATCGACCGCAAGCGTGGCGCCGGCACCGCCCGCGACTGCGACTGCGCCCAGGACCGTCGCGGCGAGGAGCGCCGTCGCGAGCCGCACCCGGAAGGCGATCGGCCGGTCAGCGCCGGCCATTCGCCGGTGCGGGAAGCTCCGTCGCGGCAGTGCGCGGGCTCGATGTGCTCGCGATGAAATGCGCCTGCGTGACCGAGTCGACGGCATCCACGGTCACGGGTGCCGGAAGGCTCCGATCGGAGCCGATGCGCAAGGTCGGATTCTCGCTCACGGAGATGCCGGTCTCGGCATCGAGCAGCGTCCTTCCGCCCGCCTCGATGCGAATGTGGGAGATGTAGTGCGCGGGAATGTTGTCGCCCGTGCGCGGATCGATCTGAAACCCGGAGCTGTTGGGATGGCGGATGCTCACGAGGAGAGATTTCGCATCCTCGCCCGGTCGCAGGCGCACTTCGCCGAGCGTACCGCCCGCTGCCGCGCTCGGCGGGACCGAGCAGCCGCCGCTCGCTTTCACCCAGGCGCTGCGCATCTCGAGTCCGCCATCCGCCTTCTCGGCCACTGCACGAACCGAGGTGAACCGGTCGATGCGCACCCGCAAGTCGATCTGCGTGACCGGCGGATCGCCGAATTCGAACGTCGCCACCAGGGGCGATGGGTTATTGTCGACGAACACTCGCACGCGTTTGATGCGCCCCTGCGCATCATCGGCAAAATGCAACGTAAGGGGTGTGGCCGCCGGATCCGGCGTGTTGGCCGGCACCTCGAGGCTCATGTACGTCTCGTCGACGAGCCCCATGGG
The DNA here is from genome assembly GCA_049513515.1 of Steroidobacteraceae bacterium. GTDB lineage: Bacteria > Pseudomonadota > Gammaproteobacteria > Steroidobacterales > Steroidobacteraceae > Bog-1198. Next base: position 3,352 of record JBEKWA010000039.1, on the reverse strand, counting down.
CGCATCGCCATAGTACTTGGCGCGGAGGAACTCCCACATGGAACTCGTGGGCTGCGTGTCCTCGGCTTTGCACAGGGATGCGAGGCCCAGGAGCACCGCGGCGCAGAACTTGAGGCCAAAGCTCATATGCGCATGTTAGCCGAATCGGCGGCAGCGCAGAAACCCTGCGCCGCCGCATGCACATCGCTTCGTCGGCCGCACCGATCAGAAGAACAAGATTCCGCCGACGATGACGTCCTTTTCGTGCGCTTCGTTGTTATTCCAGGCCTTCGCCTCGGTGTCGGAGAATTCGCCGACCAGGGTCAAGCTCTTCGTGAGGCTGTAGTACAGGCCGAACACGCCCGACTCGTTTTTGTGAACGAGATCGCTCAGGTAGGTGCCCGACGGCGCCACCGCCTGCTCATCGCTCGCGAGCTTGAGCTGCGAGATGCCGTAGCTCGCGCCGATCTTCAAGCGATCGATCTTATACGTCAGCTGTACATAGCCGCCGTCCGACTCGCGCAATTGCCCGGTGTCGGAGGTCGCGAGAATGTACAGGCCGGTGGTGCCGAGGCCCTTGCCATAATATCCATATACGACGGCCTCCAAGCCGGCGACATCGACCTTGACGCCGCCGTCGACGCCGGTGCCGTGCACGTGGTTCCGAACCCCGAGCGCGATGTTCTCGGAGACGCAGAAAGGGACACCCGTGGTGACCGCAGGACACGTGGTCGGCGCATTGGCATCCTGTGTGACGGCGTCGAACCATGCCTTGCCGGAGAACGGGCCGTTCTTTGGATCGCCGAATGCATACGCGATCCCAACCTGCCACTGTGGCGAGTTGTGCGCTGTGTAGCTGCCGTCATCCAAGGGCGTAAAGAGGCCGGCCGATGCCGTAAAGCCCATGAAGTTGGGCGTCGTATAGGTAATCTGCGGCAACCAGTCCGTGTATATGTAGCCGATTCCGATGCGGCCGAGACTGGTGTTGCCGGGCGCTTCATTGCCCCCGCTCGATCCGACACCGAGCAAGGTCATGTCGTCGAGGATGGCGTCTTTGCCGAATATGCCGATGTCGCGGCCCATTTTCACGGTGCCCCAGCTGGCATCTCCGAAAGTCAGGAATTCCTGACGAGCATCGATGCCGGGCGTCTGCAAGGCTGCCGGTAGCCCTGCGCCGTTGACGCCCGCGGCGGCGGAGCTGTTGATGCCGGGGTATAGGCCGATCGTGGCGCTGATGTCGATATTGTCCTGCCGAGTGCTCACGCTGAACACGAAAGCCGCGGGCAATAATCCGTTGCGCACGGATGTGGCGTTATCGCCGGTGCACGCGAGACCGCCCGTGACCGCGGTATTCTCTCCATGGTCGCAATCGGCGTTCACATAAAACGCGTTGATGTTGCCGGAGAAGTCTATTTTCCAATCGCCGGCTTCCACGTCGATTCCGGCTACCGCCTGCGTGAACGGACCTAGCCAGCACGCGGCGCCGATAGCGATCGCACACTTGATTCGAGCTTTCATACAACCACTCCCTCCGTTACGAGTTTCAATTCATTCTTGACGTTGCGGACCGTCGACCGCGCCATTGCAGCCTGGTGGGTATGCTTGCAAGAGATGTACCAATCACGCCACGAGGGTGCGGCGTCCGAGCGCGAGGAAACGAGGGCGCCGGCGCGGGCGCAGCGTCCAGGGCCGACGAAAGCGCGATCGCCTGAGAATTCGCCCGCCGGCCGCCCGCATGCCGACGCGGCCCGCTGTTGTGGCGTCCACGCAAATGGGGTGTTCGGCCGACACCGGGCGCGAGGCATGCGGTGACTGTCCCGATGCAGAGCCAGTTTTGTCGCACTCTGTGTTGGATTAGATACAGGGGCGGGGGGCCGGCGACCGGACATATCGTCATTGATGCCGGCGCGGGCATCGCGGCGCCGCGGCCCCGCCACTTTGCAGCGCGAAAAGCGGCGACGCTCGATTGGCCGGGCGCGCAAGGTGTCCCTGGCACGCAAGCTGCTTGACCTATCTCACGCGGTAGCGCATGCGCGGAGCTCGAGCGGATGAAAACGAGAGCGGCTGTTGCCTGGGAGGCCGGTGCCCCGTTGAGAGTCGAAAGCGTCGACCTCGAGGGCCCCAAGGCCGGCGAGGTGATGATCCGCATGGTCGCGACGAGCGTGTGCCAGACCGACGCGTTCACCCTTTCCGGTGCGGATCCGGAAGGCTTGTTTCCCGTGATTCTCGGCCACGAGGGCGCGGGGCTCGTCGAGGAGATCGGCGCGGGAGTGAGTAGTCTTCGCCCCGGCGATCACGTGATCCCGCTTTACACTCCCGAATGCGGCGAGTGCGCCGCATGTCGCTCCGGCAAGACCAATCAATGCCAGCGCCTGCTGGCGACGCAGGCGCGCGGCGTCATGCCCGACGGGACTTCGCGCTTCTCCGTCAAGGGCAAGCCGGTGCGGCACTACATGGGTACGAGCACGTTTTCCGAGCACACGGTACTACCCGCGATCGCGGTCGCAAAAATCGACGCCGCGGCACCGCTCAACAAGGCATGCCTCTTCGGCGGCGTCGTGACCGCAGGTGTGGGAGCCGTGCTCAGCACGGCAAAGGTGACGCCTGGGGCCAGCGTCGCGGTCTTCGGCCTCGGCGGCGTGGGCTTATCGGTGGTGCAAGGCGCCGTCCTCGCGCAAGCCTCGCGCATCATCGCGATCGATCTGAATCCCGCCAAATGGGCGCTCGCGAAAGCGTTCGGCGCGACTGACTATGTCAACCCGAAGGATTTCGCGCGGCCCATCCAGCAAGTGATCATCGAGATGACGCAAGGCGGGGTGGATTACTCGTTCGAGTGCATTGGCAACGTGCACGCCATGCGTGCCGCCCTCGAGTGCTGCCACGGATGGGGCGAATCGGTCATCATCGGCGTCGCCGGCGCGGGTCAGGAAATCGCCACGCGCCCGGCTCAGCTCTTGAGCGGCCGCGTCTGGCGCGGCTCCATCTTCGGCGGCGTCAAGGGCCGCTCGCAACTGCCCGCGTACGTGCAGCGCTACCTCAAGGGCGAAATCCGGATCGATCCGCTGATCAGTAAGGTTCTGCCGCTCGAGAAAATCAACAAGGCCCTGGATCTCGTGCACGAGGGCCGGATCGTACGCTCGGTCATCGAGTACTAGCGGCCGGGACTTGGGTTTAGTGCTCGAGCAGGATGCGGTGCTTGTGGATCTTGCGATAGAGCGTATTGCGGCTGATGCCGAGCGTCTGCGCGGTGCGACTGATGTTCCAGCGCATGCGCTCGAGCTCACGCAAGAGCGCGGCGCACTCGGCCTCGCGCAGCGCCGCCGAGGGCGAGCTGTCGGCGCCCGCGGAAGCCGCCAAATCGCCGTTGGCGGCC
>JBEKWA010000038.1:0-14707 GCA_049513515.1 Steroidobacteraceae bacterium | reverse complement strand
CTTTTTGTCCCCACTAAAAGTGCTTTACAACCCGCAGGCCTTCTTCACACACGCGGCGTCGCTGGATCAGGGTTTCCCCCATTGTCCAATATTCCCCACTGCTGCCTCCCGTAGGAGTCCGGACCGTGTCTCAGTTCCGGTGTGGCTGGTCGTCCTCTCAGACCAGCTACGGATTGTCGCCTTGGTAGGCCATTACCCCACCAACTAGCTAATCCGACTTTGGCTCATCCAATAGCGCGAGGTCTTACGAGCCCCCGCTTTCCCTTTACAGAGCATTACTCACCCGTTCGCCGCTCGTCAGCATGTATTGCTACACCTGTTACCGCTCGACTTGCATGTGTTAGGCACGCCGCCAGCGTTCAATCTGAGCCAGGATCAAACTCTTCAGTTAATACACTTAAGTCACTGAAGTTTTCGAGTTCCTGAAACTCACATTTGTTCACGAATGAACAACTGGTCGTTTCTTGAGAACTCATCATCAATTGCACCAAAGGTGCCGACGCGAGTCCCCACACAAGTTACCTATTCGAATTTTTAAAGAATGACCCGCGACGACAAAGGTCCGGGGAAAGACTTTCAAGTATAGCGTAGATCGAGGCCTCGTCAATCCGCAAAAGCGCCCCGAAATCGCCTTTCACCTGAAAGGGCGCGCAGTATAGCCCCCGCTTTGGGCGTGTCAACACCTCGCTTGCAGCCTAGCTGCGACCCCTGGAATTCAGGGGTTAGCGCACTAGGAGCACCCGGGACGCGGCACCCCGGTGAAGCGATATGAGTGCGCAGAAGGCACGACTCAAGCGCAACCGCCGGATATTTTTTGCCACCGCGGCCTCCGCGTAACAGCACGGGCGAGCCCCCGCAGAAGCCCAGCGCCCGTTCGCAACGCCCCCTTCCCCGTCCCCCTGCCGCAGCGCCGCTCGGACATCCCCGACGCCCCACACTAGTCGTGTCCTCCCTCACAAACAGCGACGCCCGCATTGACCGCCCAGGCCCCCGCCGCTAGCCTGCATCCTTGATCCTCGAGGAATAATTGTGCGCCGCCCAAGTCGTCCGCTCAGGCTCTCTTTTCGCTTCCGTTTGATCATGGCCCGCATCGCCCCCTACGCCGCCGCCGCAAGCGCCGGTCTGGTCCTGTGGCATGCCGCCAGCGATAGCCCGCCCGTCAACTCGAGCACGGCGGCTCCCCTGGTATATCCGACCCGCGCCATGGCCCCGTCCCCGGCCGCGACGACTCCCGCGAGCCCCGGCGGCCTGGGCGTGCAACAAGCCAGCGTTGCGTCCACCATTCAGGTCGTCGTCGGCCCGAAGGACACCCTCGGGTCCATTTTCAAGCGTATGGCCTTGGATCCCGCCGATCTCGCGGCCATCCGCCAGCTACCCGGCATCCGGCAGAGCCTCGATTACTTGAAACCGGGCGATGCCATCCAGGTGACGCACCGCGAGGGCTCGGTCAAAGAGCTCACGCGCAAGGTGAGCGAGACCAAGACCCTGCACGTGGTGCGCGATGAGGCAGGTTTTGCCGCGAACGTCACCGAGAATCCGGTGCAGACGCGCATCCGTACCGCTTGCGCCACCATCGACTCGTCCCTGTTCCAGGCGGCCGAGTCCGCCCAGATCTCGGACCTGGTGGCATTGAAGCTCGCGAATATCTTCGCCTGGGACATCGATTTCGTGCTCGACATCCGCGAGGGCGACCGCTTCACCGCGGTGTACGAGCAGATCTATCAGGACGGCGAGTATCTGCACGACGGCGATGTGCTGGCGGCCGAGTTCGTCAACGGCGGCAAGGTGTACCGGGCGGTGCGCTTCGTCGACGAGACAGGCGCAATCGGCTACTACGCACCGGACGGCAAGCCGATGCGTAAGGCCTTTCTGCGCGCCCCGGTGGAGTTCACCCGCGTGAGCTCGGTCTTCAACCCGCACCGCCTCCATCCCATCCTCAATCTCATCCGAGGACACATGGGTACCGACTACGCGGCGCCGATCGGCACGCCCGTGCATGCGGCAGGCGACGGTCGGGTGGCCTTCGAGGGTGTGCGTGGCGGCTACGGCAACGCAATCCTCCTGTCGCACAGCAGCGAGATACAGACCCTTTACGGTCACATGTCGCGCTTCGCCCGTGACATCCACGTTGGCGCGCACGTTCAGCAGGGCGAGGTCATCGGCTTCGTGGGCATGACGGGACTGGCGACGGGGCCGCACCTGCACTACGAGTACTTGATGAATGGGGTCCACAAAGACCCGCAGACTGTGAAGCTGCCTGGCGCGGAACCGTTGAGCGCCGATGCGATGGGACGTTTCCACACGGAGACTGCTCCGTGGCTCGATGCTCTCGCTGCGCCGCAGCCGCTGGTTCAGCAATCAGGACTCGCCTCCTCCGCGGACTCCGGCGCGACGGCCGTCCCGTTCGTGGATGCGGCGCAGGCCCAAAGCATGCCCTTCTCCGCGGGCGAGTCCCAATTTGTCGGTGAGCGGCGCACGTCGGTCAAGAACGCACCTCTCTAAAACATGGGTCTGTTCCTCGGCCTGATCTCGGGAACCAGCATGGATGCGATCGACGCAGCGCTGGTGGATTTCGATACCTCATCGCTGCAGCTCATCGCTGCGAGCGCCGTGCCCTTCGAGCCCACGCTCAAGAAGCGGGTCGCGGCCCTCGTCGATGTACCGGAGCGCGTGTCCCTGGATGAAATCGGCCAGATCGACGTCGCGGTGGCGCAGGCCTTCGCGCGCTCTGCGCTTCATCTGATGCACGAGGCAGGAGTCAGCGCCGCATCGGTTAGTGCCATCGGCTGTCATGGGCAGACGCTGCGCCATCGGACCGACCTGCCGATCCCCTTCACGTGGCAAATCGGCGATCCGAACACCCTCGCGGAGATGACCGGCGTCACGGTCGTCGCGGATTTCCGCCGCCGCGACGTCGCCGCGGGCGGCCAGGGTGCTCCGCTTTTGCCGGTGTTTCACGACCAGGTATTTCGCAGTGGCACGGAGGATCGTGTCATCCTCAATCTTGGGGGCATCGCCAACGTGACGATGCTGAAGCGCGGCGCCGTCGTCTCCGGTTTCGACACGGGCCCCGCCAATAGACTCCTCGATGCCTGGATTTCGCGACACCGCCCCGTCTCGTTCGACAACGACGGCGCGTGGGCGGGCACCGGCCGTTGCGACCCCGCCCTGCTCGAGGAGCTCATGCACGAGCCCTATCTCAAGCAGCAGCCGCCGAAAAGCACCGGCCGTGAATTGTTCAACCTCAAGTGGCTCGACAAAAAGCTCGGGGCACTCGAGCGGCGATCCGAGGACGTGCAGGCGACGCTCCTCGAATACACCGCGGCCACCGTGGCCGCCGATGTCCGCCGCCACGCGCCGGACGCGGCGGTGTACGCCTGCGGGGGCGGCGCCCACAACGCCGCGTTGCTCGCGGCACTCGCGCGCCGGCTTGCGCCCAACAAAGTCGCGACCACCGTCGCGCTGGGCTTGGATCCCGACTACGTGGAGGCGATTGCCTTCGGCTGGTTCGCGCGTCGCACCCTGGCCGGGTTGCCCTCGAATGCCCCAAGCGTCACCGGCGCGCAGGGTCCGCGGGTTCTCGGCGGGATCTACCGATCCGGACCCTGACCGGACTCGCCGACCCGGACCCAGCCCGCCCGCCCCTTCATTGAACTGTCATTATGGACACCGCAAACTCGACGGCCATGAACGATAGCGACCTCCTGGTCCCCCAGCTCTACATCAACCGGGAGTTGTCGTTTCTCGAGTTCGATCAGCGCGTGCTCGAGCAGGCCAAGGACGCTCGGGTGCCCCTCCTGGAGCGGGTGCGTTTCCTCTGCATCGCGTGTAACAACCTGGACGAGTTCTTCGAGATTCGCGTGGCGAGCCTCAAGGAGTTGCAGGAGGCGGGCGCGGTGCAACTGGGCGCCGACGGACTTTCGGTCGGCGAGCAATTGAAGGCGATCCGCACACGTTCGGATCGCCTCGTGGAAGAGCAGTACGAGGTGCTGAACGACGTGCTCATGCCCGAGCTCGCGAAGAACGGCGTCGTGTTCGCCTCGCCGCAGCACTGGACCGAGGCGCAGGCGCAGTGGCTGGAAGCCTACTTCACGCGCGAGGTCGAGCCGGTGCTGAGCCCGCTCGCCCTCGATCCCGCGCGCCCATTCCCCAAAGTGCTCAACAAGAGCTTGAACTTCGCCATCGTGGTCGAGGGCGAGGATGGCTTCGGCCGCAACAGTGGGCTCGCCGTCGTGCAGGCGCCGCGCTCCCTGCCGCGCCTCATACGGCTGCCCGACGGGCTCGGCAGCCAGCACTTCGTGTTTCTCGGCACGATCGTCGAGGCGTTCGTCTCGAAACTGTTCGCCGGCATGCGCGTACGCGGCTGCTATCAGTTCCGCGTCACCCGCAACAGCGATCTGTTCGTCGAGCAGGAAGAGGTCGACGACCTGCTGCGCGCCGTCGAGGGCGAGCTGGCCTCGCGCCGCTATGGCGACGCGGTGCGCCTGGAAACGGCGCACGATTGTCCCGACGAGATCTTGAGTTATTTGCTGGAGCAGTTCGCGCTCACCGCTGATGATCTCTATAAGGTGGACGGACCCGTCAACCTCAACCGGCTGATGGCGCTCTACGATCTCGTCGATCGTCCCGACCTCAAGTATGCGCCGTTCACCCCCAGCATTCCGGAGCGCCTGCGCATCGGCAGCGATCTGTTCGCGGCGCTGCGCAGCGGAGATGTGCTCCTGCATCATCCTTTCCAGGGATTCGCACCTGTCACGGACTTCATCAAGCAGGCGGCCGGCGATCCCCAGGTTCTCGCGATCAAGCAGACTCTGTATCGCGCGGGGAGCGACTCGGCGATCGTCGGCGCCCTGGTGGAGGCGGCGCAAGCGGACAAGGACGTGACGGTGATCATCGAGCTGCGCGCGCGTTTCGACGAGGAGGCGAATATCGAGCTCGCGAACAAGCTGCAGGAGGCCGGCGCGCACGTCATGTACGGGGTCTTCGGCTTCAAGACGCATGCCAAGCTCGTAATGGTCGTACGCCGCGAGGAGAAGGGGTTGCGGCGCTACTGCCATCTGGGCACCGGCAACTACCACGCGAAGACCGCGCGCCTGTACACCGATTACGGATTGATGACTGCCGACGAGGCGATCGGCGAGGATGTTCACGAGATCTTCCTGCAGCTTACCGGACTCACGCGCGTGCCGAAGCTGCGCAGGCTCCTGCACGCGCCGTTCAGCTTGCACCAGGCGATCGTCGCGAAAATCGATCGCGAAGCGGAGCACGCCCGCGCGGGCAAGCCGGCGCGCATCGTCGCGAAGCTCAACGCGCTCACCGAGCCGATCATCATTCAGGCCCTCTACCGTGCCTCGCGAGCCGGCGTGTCCGTCGATCTCATCGTGCGCGGCATATGCTGCTTGAGGCCGGGGGTGCCGGGTGTATCCGAGCGCATCAAGGTGCGCTCCATCGTCGGCCGTTTTCTCGAGCACTCGCGCGTGTACGATTTCGAGAACGGCGGCGACCGCGAGGTCTACTGCGCGAGCGCCGACTGGATGGACCGAAATCTCTTCCGACGCATCGAGGTCGCATTTCCGTTGGACTCGCCCGAATTTCGCGCTCGCGTCGCCGATGAGCTGGATCTCTACCTCGCCGACGACGCCCAGGCCTGGGAGCTCGCGTCGAACGGTCAGTACTCGCGCGCCGCGGGCAGCGGTAATGTGTCGGCCCAGGCCAAGCTCATGAGCCGGTACGACGACCGCATCGCCCTCATGGAGTCTTGAGCATCGCCTCCGAGGCGGCGCGGCTCAAGGACAGGCGAAAACCGGCGTCTTTGAGATAGGCGCGTTCCTGCTCGAGATCCTCGAGAGTGAGCGGATGATCCTTCATCCACCGCTCCGGCAGCTCCAGGCTGAGGCTCCGGCCCTTCACGACGAGCCGAACCTCCTCGGGCAGGGGCTGGGGGCTCCGACCCCGATGCAATAGCACTGCAAGGCGCAAAAGCACGATGAGGAACTCCGCGAGACGGTCCCAGGGCGGCAGCAGATCCTCGAGCGCATTGAACGAGAGCTGCCGGCGATGCCCCGCCACCAGTGCGGCCAGCAGCAGCTGCTCCTCGCGGGGAAATCCGGGCATGTCCGCGTGCTCGAGCAGATAGGCGCTGTGGCGGTGGTACTTGGAATGCGCGATGTCGAGCCCCGTCTCGTGCAGCCGAGCCGCCCAGCGCAGCATCAGCTCGGCGAGCGGGTCCTCCAGCCCCCATTCGGACTCCACCTGCGCGAGCAGCGCGGTGACGGTGGCCTCGACGCGATCGGCTTGCTGCGCATCCACGTGGTAGCGCTTCTCCATGGCGCGAACGCTCCGCACGCGCGCATCCTCGTCGGTGAATCGCCCCATCAGGTCGTATAGGAGTCCCTCGCGCATCGCGCCCTCGGCCACCCGCACCCGGTCGATGCCGAAGTTCTCGACGATCTCCAGCATGATCGCGAGCCCTGCCGGAAACACGGGCGCGCGCTCGGCATCCACGTCCTCGAGATCCAGGTCATCGACGTGACCCGCGGCGATCACGCGGTCGGCGAGTGCCCGCAGGTTGTCGAGGGTGATGCGCGGCGAATCGGGATTGAGCCGGCGCACGACGTCGCCGATGACGCGCACGGTGCCCGAGCTGCCGAAGGCCTGCAGCCAGCCGAGCTTGCGATACGCCTCGGAAATCGGCTCGAGCTCGAGCCGTACCGCCGTTCGCGCACGCTCGAAGCGCTTCTCCGAGATTCTTCCGTCGTCGAAATAGCTCGTGGTCAAGCCGACGCAGCCGACCGACAAACTCTCGAGCAGCAACGGATTGAATCCCTCGCCGATCACGACCTCTGTCGAGCCGCCGCCGATGTCCACGACCAGTCGCTTGTCCGGGCTCATCGGGCTGGTGTGTGCCACCCCGGAGTAGATCAGGCGCGCCTCTTCCAGCCCCGATATGATTTCGATGGGATGACCCAGCGCGGCGCGCGCGCGCTCGAGGAACCAACGCTTGCGCTTCGCGCGCCGTAGCGCGTTGGTCCCCACGACGCGCACGCTGTCGGCGTGCATGGCGCGCAGGCGCTGACCGAATCGTTCGAGACAGCGCAGCGCGCGCTCCGTGGCGGCGTCGTCGAGCCGGCCGCTATCGCCGAGCCCAGCGGCGAGGCGCACCATCTCGCGCAACCGGTCGAGGATGACCAGCTGGCCGTGCGAGTAGCGCGCGACGACCATGTGAAAGCTGTTGGAGCCGAGGTCCACGGCGGCGAGGACGTCCGGAACGACACGGCCCGCGCCGCTCATCAGGTGATCTGGCTTAGGCTGAGAAGGAGGACCCGCACCCGCACGTCGTCTTTGCGTTGGGGTTGCGGATCACGAACTGGGCGCCTTGGATGTCTTCCTTGTAGTCGATTTCTGCGCCCATGAGATATTGAGCGCTCATCGGATCGATCAGGAGTTGGACGCCGCGCTTCTCGACGCAAAAATCGCCCTCCTCGATCTTCTCGTCGAAGGTAAATCCGTACTGGAAGCCGGAGCAGCCTCCGCCGGACACAAACACGCGAAGCTTCAAGTTGGGATTGGCCTCTTCCCGGATCAGCTCGCCCACCTTTCCGGCGGCAGCCTCCGTGAATACCAGAACGTCCGGCGGGGGCGGATCGATCTCGGGGAGTGCGTCGGATGTGGTGTTCATAATACTCAGTGTACTCGGCGGCCCTGCGGCAATCAAAGCGCTCGGTCTCAGCTATGACCCTGATTCGCCGTCGGCGGTTCCCGGTCCCGGCGCTGTTTCGCCCCCGGGGGCGACCGAGATCTGCTCGCCGGGCGCCCGGTGGTGCAATTTCCCATATATCTGGGCGCCGACCGCGGTTTCAATGATGCCGTAATGCACGCTGCCAAGCACCCGTGCCTTGGCGCCGAGCTCGACGCGCTCCGTCGCGTCGATATCGCCCTTCACCGTGCCGTTCACCAGCACGCTGGCGGCGATCACGGAGCCTTCGATGCATCCAGTCTCGCTCACCGACAAGATCGCATGGCCCCCGGGAGCGCCTTTCACGTCGCCGTTGATGTGGCCATCGACGTGCAGCCCGCCGGCAAACTCGACATCGCCGTGAACGCGCGTCTTGGCGCCGATCAGCGTGTCGATCTGGATGTCTTTACTCGCTTTCCGTTTGAACATCGGATTTTTCCTTGGATCCCTCGCCGTTCGCCTCGGTTTCGACCGACATACCCTGAGCCTTCCACACGAACGCCTGCCGGAACCCGTGAGTGGAGTCCCTTGCGGCGAACAGCTCGACGTCGATGCGGGTCGGCTCGAACGCCGGCGGTAATTGCACGACCTCGTCGTAATCCTGGAAATACCGGAACGAGTATGCCAGGCCACCGCGCCGATCGACCGAAACATCGGCGAGCTTCAAGCTCTGCGGTTTGCCGGCGAGCAGCCCATCGATCACGATGGCGAGCGTGCCCGCCACCGTGTTGTCGGGCTTGCCGGTTTGCATGAGCACGAATTTGAGATTAAACCGGCCCGCCGTCTCCGGCACGATCTGCATTTGCTGCACCTTAACGTGCACGAGCGAGTCCGGCTGCACCAATCCGCGATAGAAAGACAGGTCCTGCGTGAGACGGGCGATCTGGCTCTGCATGTCCCCGACGCTGCGCTGGACCTGTTTGTAGCTTTCCCGATCGATGCGGCGCCCGACGTCGGAGGCGGCGAGATCGCTCTGCAGTCGCGCATTCTCCGCTTCGAGCCGGCGCACGCGCGAGCTTGCCGCCCAGGCACCGCGCACCGAGTCGATGACCCGATAGCCCGCGTCGTATCGGCCGAGTTCGAACACCCCGTAGAGGAGGAGCGCGGCGAGTGTCGCCGCCGTGCCCAGGAACCAGGCGCGCCGCTTGGGCGAGGCGTACCCCCGGACCACGAGTTTGCCGAAAAAATCCGCCATGATTCGTTATGATCCCGCTTTGCGCCGAGGGAGCGCCGGTTGCTCTGGCTCAAGGCCTTTCACGTCATGGCGATGGTGACCTGGTTCGCCGGCCTCTTCTATTTGCCGCGTCTTTACGTCTATCACGCGGATGCCTCGGATCCACCCGGCGTCGAGCGCTTCCGCATCATGGAACGGCGCCTGTTCACGATAATGACCGTGGGTGCGCTCGCGACGTTGGTCTTCGGAATCGCGATGCTGATTGCCTTTCCGCCGTATCTGTCGATGAGCTGGCTGCACGTGAAGCTCGCTCTGGTCGCCTTGCTGATCGCCTATCATGGTTACTGCTACAAGCTCATGCGCGACTTCGCGCGGAACCGCAACGCGCACACGGCCCGCTGGTATCGCCTCTTCAACGAATTGCCCTCGCTCTTGCTGATCGGCATCGTGGCGCTGGCGGTGGTCAAGCCCTTCTAACGTGCCGCGACGCGCGCCGACGGTATATCGACTTCCTGCCACCAGTCCGGATAGGGGGGGAGACCCTCGGCGAACAGCAGCTTGCCGAGCTCGTGCAAGGCGCGCGCGTACACCCGCCGCTTGAAATAGACGACCTCGCGCACCGGGGTCCAGTAGTCGACCCAGCGCCAGCGGTCGAACTCGGGCTGATCCGTCAGATCAAAGCGAAATTTTGCCTCGTCGGTCACGAGCTTGAGCAGATACCAGCGTTGTTTCTGTCCGATGCAGCGGTCGCGCACGTACTGGCGCGGCAAGCGGTATCGCAGCCAGCCGCGCGTCGAACCGATCACTTCCACATCGTCGACTCCCAGACCGATCTCCTCGTTGAGCTCGCGGAACAAGGCATCTTCCGCGCGTTCGCCGCGGTTGATGCCGCCTTGCGGGAACTGCCAGCCGCGCCCGCCGACCCGGCCGCCGAGAAACAACTCCCTGCTTTCCCGCATCAGAACGATGCCTACGTTGGCGCGGAAGCCATGCCGGTCGATGAAGTCGTTGGCGCGCGATTCGGCCATGGCGCCAATTGTTCCACATCACCGGGGGATTGTGGTCCTATTCGCGCCGGATGAGCCCATGGCGCTTCTTGCCGACGGCAAGCCGCGCGGCGCCGCCGGCGTCCAGATCCGAGTCGGTGACGCCCGCCGTGACGCTCGTGACGGTCTGGTCGTTGAGCCGCACGCCTCCCTGCTCGATGAGCCGGCGCGCCTCGCTGCGCGAGCCGGCGAGGCCGAGTGCCACCGCGATCTCGATGACGGAGGCCGTCATGCCGGTTTTGAGCACAAAGGTTGGCAGGCCCTCCGCGGCCGCGCCCGAGAATGCGCGCGACGCCGTGTCGAGCGCCGCCGCCGCAGCCTCGGCGCCGTGGCACAGACGCGTCGCCTCGTTCGCCAGTATTTTCTTCGCCTCGTTGATCTCCGCGTCGCGCAGCGCCTCGAGCTGCGCGATCTCCTCGAGCGGCAACTCGGTGAACATACGCAGGAATCGCCCCACGTCCGCATCCTCGGTGTTGCGCCAGAACTGCCAATAATCGTACGGCGACAGCCGCTTGGGATTCAGCCACACGGCACCGCTCGCGGTCTTGCCCATCTTGGCGCCCGAGGAGGTCGTGATGAGCGGCGAGGTGAGCCCGAACAGTTCCGCATCGCGCACTCGCCGTCCGAGCTCCACGCCTTGAACGATATTGCCCCACTGGTCGGAGCCGCCCATTTGCAACGTGCACCCGTAACGATTGTTGAGCTCCACGAAGTCATAACCTTGCAGGATCATGTAGTTGAATTCCAGGAAAGTGAGCGGCTGTTCGCGCTCGAGCCGCAGCCGGACGCTATCCATCGTTAGCATGCGATTGATCGTGAAATGCCGACCGATGTCACGCAGGAACGGGATGTACTCGAGCTTGCCCAGCCAATCGTCGTTGTTCACCACGACGGCGGCGCTGGGGCCGCCGGCAAAATCGAGGTAGTGCTCGAAGGTCTGCCGGATGCTCGCGATGTTCGCGGCGATCTGCGATTCGGAGAGCAGTTGCCGCGTCTCGTCCCGGCCGGAAGGATCGCCGACTTTGGTGGTGCCCCCGCCCATCAGTACGATCGGCCGATGCCCGGTGCGCTGCAAGTGCCGCAACAGCATGATGGACACCAGGTTTCCCACATGCAGGCTGTCGGCCGTCGCGTCGTACCCGACGTATGCCGTCACCACTCCCCGGCATGCCGCGGCGTCGAGTCCGGCGGCATCGGTCTGCTGGTGAATGAACCCGCGCTCGTGCAGCGTCCGTAAGAAATCCGATTGGAATGCGTTCATGCGGTGCAGACTTTAGCCGGCTTGCCCGTCCTTTAGATAGTGAGCGAGCCAGCGATGCACCTCCTCATAGAAGTGCCGGCTGTCCTCGGGTTTCAGGATCCAGTGCCACGCATCGGGCCATACGAGCAATCGACTCGGTACATGCATGCGTTGCAGAGTGGCCCAATTCTCGAGCGTGTTGCCGATGGGCACGCGATAGTCGCGCTCGCCGATGCTGAGCAGAATCGGCGTCTTCCAGTTCGCGGCATACGTGATGGGACTCTGCTCGCGCCAGATCGGATTGCCGCCCCAAGGCGGTCCGCCGTTCACCATTTCACGTTCGTAGATGAAATCGCTCTCGCCCCACTGCGTGGTGAGATCGACCTCGCCGGCATGGCTCACGATGCATCTATAGCGGGTGCTCGTCGCCTCAATCCAGTTAGCCAGGTGCCCGCCGTAGCTCGCGCCCGCCGCGCACATTCTCGACCCGTCGATGAAAGGGTAGCGCTTCAAGGCCTCGTCGACCGCTTGGTCGATCTCTTCCCCCGGCGTTTTCAGGGGATCGAGCTTGATGGCCCGCGCGAATTTCTCGCCGAACGACGTCGAGCCGCTGTAATCCGTCATGAGCACGACATAACCGGGAGCGGCGAGAAGATGGTAGTTCCAGCGCAGGCCGATTTGGTCGGAGTTGCTGCTCGCCGGGCCGCCGTGGATGAGCACCAGCAACGGATACTTCTTGGACGGATCGAATGCCGGCGGCCGCACGAGCATGTTATGAATGCGACGGCCCTTGGCGCTCGTGAAGTAAAAATGCTCCGGCGGCCGCCAATCGATCTCGGCAGCCGCGGCGGTGTCCACGTGAGTCAAGTTGATGTGCGAGCGGCTCTTGACGTCGATGCTCACGATCTCCTGCGGAGCCACCGAGCTGCCGTAGGCGGCGATGAACAGCGGCTTCGCGCTCTTTTGCGGAATCTCGAGCGCGGTGTATCCGCCGCTCGCCGGCTCAACCGCGAGCACGGGCTTGCCGCCGCTTGCGATGACCTCATACAGGTCGTCCTTGCCGGCGTCTTCGACGAGCAGGTAAACCCGCTTGCCGTCCGCGGCCAGGGCAAAATGGACGATGTCGCCGTCGAAATCGCGGGTAACCAGCGAGGCCTCGCCACTGCCGGGCCACGATATTCTGTAGAGCCGGGCGAGGTTGTAGACCTCTTCGTTCTGCGGCGCGAATTTGCAGAAAAGCGATTTGCCGTCGGCACTGAAGCGAAGGTCCTCGTACTCTCCCGGCATTGCATTCACCGGCCTGGGCTCGCCGCCGGCCGCGGGCATGCGATACAAACGTTGATTGACGCGACCGAACGCCGCGTTCCAACGCTCGGTCGTTGCAACGAAGAGAATCTCGCTGCCATCCGGGCTCCAAAGCGGCGCGAGCGTGACGCTCGTGTCGGTCTCGTCCCCGTAGAACCCGCTCCCGTGCGCGAGCGCCGTCGGCGACAGGATGTCCTGCGCCGACTCGCCGTCGATCGCTTGCACCAGGATGGTCGGCTGGCGCTCGTCGAGCCACTCGTTCCAGTAGCGCACCGGGAAATGCTTGTACGCCCGCAGGTTGTACTTGCGGTCCTTGTGTTCCGCCGCGATCTTTTTGTTGGCCGCGTCATCGAGCGCGCCCCGATAGACACGTGATTGGAAAAGAACCGCTCGACCGTCGGGACGCCACTTGGGCCTCGATGCGCCGGTCGAGAGGTTCGTCAGTCGCCGGGCCTCGCCTCCGCCGGGCGAGAGATCGAGGATGTAGATCTGTGCGATCTCGTCGCCTTCCCGCTTGGTCGCGAAGGCGATGCGCGTACTGTCGGGCGACCAATCGACATTGTCCTCGGCTTCCTTGGTGTGGGTGATACGGCGCGGCGGCGTGCTGCCGTCGGTCGCCACCAGCCACAAATCGCTGACCGCGTCCTTCGGCTCGTACGCGGGCTCGAGCACGGAGTACACGGCCCATTTGCCGTCCGGGCTGACCGTCGGTAAGCCGACCCGCTTCATCATCCAGAGCGTCTCGTGCGTGATGGGCTTCCTGGCCGGCGCCGGCGCAGCGCCCGGCGCAGGCGCAGGGTTCGCCGCGCTCGCCGACGCGATCGCGAGCAGGCCGAGCGAAAAAAAAGCGCACATACGCAATCGTCTCATGCCTTATATGGACGCCTCCCGATGGCAAGAACTTTTTAGGTGTGATGAGCGACAGATTAGGCTGCAGGTTTATATCCGGCCTGTTTTTGCAGACCGAAGCCTGCGGGCCCTGATGGATTCCGCTGACCCGCACCTCATTTCTCCTGAGAGCTCGAAGCTCGGAGTGACATTCAGGCTTGGCGGGTCACGGTCTGACCTGTTTACCATCACACGTTGTAGTCCTTGCGCAACCTTTTGGCGTACCTTCCTTTGTTAACGTTAATGCATCGTGCGTGCGACCTATGCGGTTCGACTCACGTACCCAGATTGATACGCCCGTTCGTGGGCCGTGAGCGCCCAGATCGTGCGTGCCATCTTGTTCGCCATCGCGACGACCGCCACATTCTTCGGCCGTCGCTTCAGTAATTCGGTCAACCACTCGGGCGGCGATTCGCTGTGCGTCAGCACCGAACGAGCGCCGTGGATCAGCAGCGTGCGTAGATATTTATCGCCGCGCTTGCTGATGCCGAGTAATTGCACTCGTCCGCCCGTGCCGGTTTGCCGCGGCACCAGTCCGAGCCACGCTGCAAACTCGCGGCCCGACTTAAATGCTTTCGCATCGCCCATCGTCGCCACCGCCGCGGTCGCACTTAAGAGCCCCACCCCGGGGATCGCCGCAATCCGCTGGGTTGCCGAGTCCCCACCCTGCCACTGACGCAGACGCCGCTCGATCTGGCCAATCTGTTCGTCGAGCTCGCCCAAGCGAGCGTACTGTTCGCGCAAGGCCTCGAGCACCATCGCCGGCAGCCGATCGGATAGCCGGCCCAAAACGCCCGGGATATCGCGCTTGATCCCGGCGCGGCCCTGCGGCATCACTTCGCCATACTCGGTGAGCAATCCCCTCAGACCATTGATCTGCGCAGTGCGAAACTTCACCAACTGCTCTCTCATCCGATGCAGCGCCAACACCGCTTGCTGCTCCTCGCTCTTGACCGCCACCGCCTTGATCCCCGGCTGCTGAACTGCCATCCAAATCCCGCGCGCATCCGCCGCATCGTTCTTGTTGCCGACCACGAACGGCTTCACCATCCGTGCCGACAACAATTTCACCTCGTGGCCGAGCTTCTGCAGCGCCACAATCTCGCCCGTCTTGGGCTCCACCCAATGCAGCTGAAACACTCGCTTTGCGATATCCACTCCAACCACGATACGATTCATGTCGGACCCTCCGGTGCCTGTGAAGATTGAACCCCTTCCACCTTGGGCACTTTGATGCCGTCGGCCCGGCAGGGTCCACTTCCTTCACAAACCGCTTCTCACTCACCGTTTAGGTGGGAGGCGTCCATACCATTTCTCCT
>JBEKWA010000037.1:0-14231 GCA_049513515.1 Steroidobacteraceae bacterium | reverse complement strand
CTCCGCGTCCAGCCAATCAGCAAAGCTCAGTAGCTCCGGACGAGATAGCGATCGAGCAATCCACGCCCGCGTACTAGCGCATAAATCCAGTGACATGACGATCTCCTGTTGTGGAAGGAGATCTGGAACCTACTCGTCGGTGTGCACAAATGTTAAGTGAAAGTATGGAAATCTCGCTCCCACGGCTGTGAGAGCGAGATCGCTCCACATATCAAAGAAGTCCCGATTCTTCAAGGGTAAAGACTTTGCCAAGACGGACTTTGAGCGCCGCCCAATAAGTGCCGAAGGCGTAGAACGTCAGGCAAAAATGTCGAGCAGTGTGCCGAGCATGTTGTTCGATGCTCGAATCACGTCAGCGCCGGCCTCGGCAAGCAGATTCGATTGGCTCAAATTCGTCAAAGGATCCAGTAGATCCTGATTGCCGGGGTTCGCTATCTGTTGCGCATCCCGGTTGAGCGACTGGCTGCCGTTCGCAATCGCCGTGCTGCCGCTGCTGACCGCGCTCGGTAAGTTGATCGAGGAAAGTGCGCCGCTGATTGAGTTCATCTTAGGTGTATCGGCAACGAAGGGCCGAACTTTAAAGTCGGCTCCGATTTGACAGATTGCGGGGGATGGCCGCCCCACTCCGCACCGGGAGCGGGGAATGAAGGCGGGCGCGTCAGCTCGTTAAAGAACTTACTTACGAACCAACTGGGGATTATGCGGTCGCGCCTCGGCCGAAGCCGGCGCGTTAGCTCACGCTTAGCAAATCCGATCGTTATTTGATCGGCGCTGCTCGGCTCGGAGTGACTCGAGTGGATTTCGGAGAAGCGCCGGCAGCCGGCGTTTTGGTGATGGCCGCCGACCTGTCGACTTTTGCGGGCATCGGCGTCGTTTCGCCAGCTCGATCGACGGCGCTGCCGGTGGCCGTTCTATTGACGGCCCCCGCCGGCGATCGTTGTTGTGACACTGCGTGGGTGGAGTCGCCTTTGCGCGGCTCAGCGGAATAGCCAAGAACACCTCGAGAAGCTGGGCCGGGCACTGACTGCGCGTAAATATGATGCGCGACCGCGGCATCGACGTGATTTATCGCGCTGTTGTAGGCGAACGAATGGCCGATCCAATGACCGCCCGTGTAGCCATTTCCAAAATAGCCATATCCGTAATTGACCCCGCCGTAGAAGCCGACGGTCGGACCCCAATGTCCGGGATGAAAGACGAAAACGGTACCGGCCTTGCTCCAATATGCGGGAGTCCACAGAACACCCACCCGGGGCGGTCTCACCCAGACACCGGGAATCCAAACGTATCCTTGATCCCGCCAGTACCAGTACCCCGGCGTCCATAGGGAACCGTCGTCAGAGAGCGCGGGTTGATCCTCTTCAGGCAACGGCGGCGGGGTCGCAATGCTACTCACGGATGCGACGGGCGCCGAGTTGAGATTCGCGGCGGTCTTGCCGTCGCGCTCGGCATTGTTGCCCGGCAGAGTATTTAGCGCCGTGCCCCAGGAGGCGTCGATCCCGCTGGTGGGCTTTCCGTTGACCGTGACACCGATCAACCGGTCGTTGGAAACCTGCCCCGCATAGATCACATCTTCGCTGTATCCGTTCCAATCGGCGGGTGCGTCATGTCGATGCAAGACAATGGCATCGGAGGAAAAGGTCTCCACTGTCCAGCTCTCCGCGGTACCGTCGGCACGGCGATACACGCCATTGTCTAGAATCAGCGTGAAGCAGTTGGTCCAGCAGAAATGCAGTTGGTTAGGCGGAAAGCGTGCATCGTCGAGCTGCACCACGCTAGATTGCGACAGGGAGGGATCGAGATGATCCGAGTACACCACCTTCCCGTCCGCATCGATCGATTTGTAGATTTCGCCTGCCTGCACCATACCTGCAGCAGTTGCCAGACCGAGGATGCCCAAAAGAAGTGCGTTTCGGCGCATGCGGCAATGTAGCCTGAAGGGCCACGGGTTTGGCCGACGTCAGTCACAGTCCTACTTGGCCAGATTTCGTCAAAGTCTGTCCTGGGAGACAAGAAGCAACGTGGCGTAACCCCAGACAAATTGAAGCGCGCGACTCTCCGACCCTGGCATAGCATCTGCAACGATTGCCGGAACTTGTCTAGGGATCGTGCGCGCTCTCGTCCGTGGGGTCGATTAACCTCAGGCCACGGAAGCGACGAAAGTCCCTGTCCACGGAGCATAAGGTCGCGCCGTGCTCGAGGGCGAGTGCAGCCAGTGCTGCGTCAGTCACAAGCGGTCCTGTGACCTGGGCTTCGAGTATTTGGTCTTTCAGAAGCTCCCAGAATCGATCACCTGCGCCGATCACGCGGACGTTGGGCTGATCTAACCAGCTGCTGACGATGTTGCAAGCCTCCGCACTCTGTAGAGGCTTTCTCGTCGCGCGAGGATTGGTGGAGATGCGAACGAAGGCGAGCAATGTCTGCCATGGCAACGCGACGATTTCATCCGAATTAAAAGCGGCTTCTAACCAAGAGCGACAAACCCTATGGTGAGCGGAATCGCTGTCATAGGCAGACAGCAGAACGCTGGCGTCGAGCAGTTTCACCCGTGACGGGCGCCTTCAATATCTTCCAGAAGTGACCCGACGTTGTCATAGGAGAACCCGGCGGGCGGACCCCCCATTGCTCGAGGCTCGACCTTGAAGGGCTTTCGCCTTTGTACCGCGGCGCTCTGGGCAAGAGCCATTCGAAGGCGTTCGTTCACCACCGTTTTGAACGGACGGCCGGTGCGCCGTGCCTCAGCTTGCAGACGGGCAGCGACATCATCGTCCAAGGTCAGCGTCGTTCTCATACATCATGATGCTATCAAATAGGCATCTTGATGTCTATGCAATACAGTCCCGTATGCGAACGGCGTCGCGGCCGTCTAGCACTCGCCCGCACCATCAGGAGCGGCGTATCAAAGGGCGCAACGGCCTGATGAAATCCGCGTTATCCGGACTTCGGCACAAACTCCTTCGGCTTCTCCGACCCCTCGCCAAAGAAGAACTTCTCCATCTCCTTGACCAGGAAAGCTCGAGCCTTAGGCTCGATGGGGGTCAATCGATTTTCATTGATGAGCATGGTCTGGTGCGCGACCCACTGCGCCCAGGCTTCCTTCGATACGTTGTTGTAGATGCGTTTGCCGAGCTCGCCCGGGTAAGGCAGATAATCCATTCCCTCTGCCTCGCGTTTCAAAATCACACACTGAACTTTGCGTGCCATCGGTCAATCTTACGCTACCGGTCGAGCGTTGAGCATGCGCTCGAAAAGCTGATGGATCGGTCGGGGCAAACCCACCTTGGGTGGGGAGCATAGCGGGTACCAGATCCGGTCATCCGCCTCGCGCACTTGGGACGAGGGCGTGAAACGCACGCGCAGCGGCTGCAAGCGCAGGTCGAAATGCGTAAACCCGTGCTCGATCGGCGGTAAGGATTCCATGTCCTCGACATCGCCGAGCTCGCGCCGGCACCAGGCGAGCGCCTCCGCTTCGCTCAAGAATTGCGGCGGAGACCAGAGGCCGCCCCAGATGCCGGCCGCGGGACGACGCTCGACGAGCACTGAGCGCGAACCTGCATCGCCGGTCTCCGCGATCAAGAGTACGGCCTCTCGCGAAGGCCGCTCGCGCCGCTGTTTGACTCCCGGCAACTCGGCTTGCCGCCCTGCGCGCGCGGCGAGGCAGATCTCGACCAAGGGACACACGGTGCACGCGGGCCGCGAGCGCGTACAAAGGGTCGCACCCAAATCCATGATCGCCTGGGTGTAATGCGCGACGCGGGTGTGCGGGGTGCAATTTTCAGCCGCCAACCACAGTGTCTTGAGCACGCTCGCGGCGCTCGGATCGCCCTCGATGGCAAACACCCGCGCCAGACATCGCTTGGCGTTCCCATCGAGAATGGGATGCCGCTCACCCCTCGAGAGCGCGAGGATGGCGCCGGCAGTCGAGCGGCCGATCCCGGGCAGAGCGGTCACCGCCTCGATATCCGTCGGGAAATCCCCGCCATGGCGTTCGACCAGCACTTTCGCGCACGCGAGCAGATTCCTTCCCCGTGCGTAGTACCCGAGCCCGGTCCAAAGATGCAGCACCTCATCCTCGGGCGCTTGGGCGAGCGCCTCGACGGTCGGAAAGCGCGCCATGAAACGCTCGTAATAGGGAATCACGGTCGCGACCTGGGTCTGCTGCAGCATCACCTCGGACACCCACACCCGGAAGGGAGTGGGACTTTGCTGCCAGGGAAGGCTCTTGCGGCCGTGGGTATCGAACCAGGCGAGGAGCCGGTCGGCCAGGCGCTTGGCTTTCTCGGGATCGATGTCCATCAAGGGCTCCGCGGGAGCGAAAAATCGAGGCGCATCATAGCTCAAGGCGCCCCGGATCCGGCCGATAAATGACGTGAGGGCGAACGCCCAGACGAGCTTGGATGACGCATGGAGAGTGGGCCGATTCGCACCAAATTGATCGCCGTACCGCTGGCAGTCCTGCTCGTGCTGGGGGCGGTGCCGACGTTGCTCATTGTCGCACCGCGCCATGCGGTCGTCGCGGGGGTCGTGGCCTGGGCTCTTTCCCTCGCGATGGCGGGGGCGGCGTTCGCCTCGGCGGCCAAGGTGTCGCGCCGGGTGCGAAGATTGCGGGCATCGCTCGCCTCCTTCGTGGATCCGGATGCAGTGGCGGAGGCCGGGGCCGATGAGCTCGATGCGCTCGCGGCGGGCGTGCGGCAGGTCTTGCGCTTCAGCCAGGCGCGGGAGTCGGAGCTTCATCGCTCGGCGGAGTTTCTGCGCTTCGCGCAGTGCGCGGGGGGATTTGGGATTTTCGATCTGGATCTCGAGAGCGGGCTCATCGAGGCGACGCCGCTCTTTTGCGAGATCGTGGGAATTCCCTCGCACGGGATGGCTTTCCACCGCGACGACTGGCTGGCGACGGTGCATGGCGAGGATTTCGAGGCGGTGGTACACGCCCTGAGCCAAGCCATCGCGAGCGGCCTCAACTTCGATGCCGAGTATCGGATCCCGACACTCGACGGCGGCGTGCGCTGGGTCGCCTCGCGCGGCGAGATCGCGCGCGGCGCGGACGGGGAGCCAGCGCGGCTCATCGGCACCATCACCGACGTGACGGTGCGCAAGCAGCTCGAGGAGTCGCTCAAGCAAAAGGCCGAGTCGCTCAGCATCGCGCAGGCCGTGGCAGGCATCGCCACCATGGACCTCGACATCCCGCGGCAGCGCTGGATATGCTCGGAAAACCTTCACGAGCTCCTCGGCCTGCCGGCCGGGATAGCGCTCGGTGACTGGGACGGGCGGCTGCGAAGCATTCACCCCGAGGATCGCGAGCGCATTTGCCGCGCGCCACTCGAGACCACGCCCGAGAACCCGACCTTTCGCTGTGCCTACCGGATCGAGCTCAGCGACGGGCGCGAGCGCTGGATCGGCGAGAAAGCCGACGTCACATTCGACCCCGACGGCAAGGCGGTGCGCATCACGGGCGCGCTCATGGACATCACTCAGTTGAAGCTCGCCGAGGCCGCGCTCACCTCCACGGAGAAGCGTCTCGCCCGCACCATGCGCGGCACGCGCGACGGCGTGTGGGAGTTCGACGTGGCGGCGGGACAGTTCTGGTTCGGGCCGCGCTTCGAGGAGCTTCTGGGATTCGGCGGCGGTGAGCTCGCGCGTTCGCACCAGACCTTCGAGCGCCTGATCCATCCGGACCATCGCGAGGAGGCCCTCACTGCGATGGACCGTCACTTGACGGAGGATCAGCCCTTCGATGTGGAAGTGCGCGTGCTGCACCGCTTGGGTCATTACGAGTGGGTGCGCCTGCGCGGCCAAGCCGAGCGGGATGGCCACGGGGCGCCCGTGTGGCTCGCGGGCTCCATGCAGGTCGTGACGGACAGGAAGATCGCGGAGCAGGCGGCGCTCGATGCGAAGCTCGCCGCCGAGGCGGCGAACCGCGCGAAGAGCACCTTCCTCGCGAACGTGAGTCACGAGATCCGCACGCCCATGAACGGCGTGATCGGCATGTCCCAGATCCTCGCCGAGACCCGGCTCGATCCGACCCAGCGCGAGTACGTCGACATCATCTTGGGGAGCGCCAAGTCCCTCCTCTCCCTGATCAACGACGTGCTCGACATCTCGAAGATCGACGCCGGGCAACTCGAACTCGAGAATGTAGAGTTCGATCTGCGGGACGTGGTCTACGACACGGCCGCCGCGTGTGCGCTGCAGGCCGCTGTGAAGGGCATCGAGCTCGTGATCAACATCGATCCCGACGCCCCGGTGCGCTCGCGCGGCGACCCCGTGCGCCTCGGGCAGATCATCATGAATCTCGTCGGCAATGCCGTGAAATTCACGCACGAGGGTCATGTGCTCTTGAACGTCGGGAGCGCGAGCGCGCCGGACGGCGCCGCGCTCTTGAAGCTCGAAGTCTCGGACACCGGCATCGGCATTCCCTTAGACCGGCTCGACCGGCTGTTCAAGAGCTTCTCGCAAGTCGATTCCTCCACCACCCGTCACTACGGCGGCACGGGTCTCGGGCTCTCCATCGTGAAGAGCCTCATCGACACCATGGGCGGTGCGGTGGGCGTTGACAGCGAGCCCGGACGAGGATCGCGCTTCTGGGTCACTCTACCTGCCGCGGCGGCGCGTAAGGAACGCGAGCCGAGCCCCTTGGGCGGCAGCCGGCGGGTGCTCGTCGTCGATGACCTCGAGGTTTGTCGCGCGAGCCTCAGAACCAAGCTCGAGCTCTTCAGCTTCGTGCCCGTGACCGTCGGCAGTGTGGATGAGGCGCTCGCCCTGCTCGAGGCAGGCGAGTCGTTCGATATCGTGCTCGCCGATGAGCTGATGCCGGGGAAGGGCGGGCTCGACTTGCTCGCCGCCCTGCGCGCGAATCCCCGCCACGCGAAGCTCCCTTTCGTCATGCTCTCGCTGTTCGGCGCCGATCAAGCCGCGCTCGCGAGCTTGCCCGAGCGCCCGGACGCCATGGGCTTGAAGCCCATTCGCGCCTACAAGCTCGCGATGCTCTTGCATAACGTCCTATCGGGTGAGCTCTTGTCGGCGCCGAGCGCCGACACCCCCGCGTATCCGGCGGCGAGCCTGCGCGGCTACCGGATCCTCTTAGTCGAGGACCATCCCGTGAACCAGCGCGTGGCGCAGCGGCTTCTCGAGAAAATGGCCGCGGATGTGACTCTCGCGAACAACGGCGCGGAAGCCCTCGAGCGATACCGTGAAGGCCCCTTCGATGCCGTGCTCATGGATTGCCAGATGCCGGTCATGGACGGCTTCACGGCCGCATCGCGCATCCGGGAGATGGAGGATCAGAACGGCGACGGTAGGCGCGTGCCCATCATTGCACTCACCGCGAACGTCATGAACGAAGACCGCGAGCAATGCCTCGCCGCGGGGATGGACGCGCACCTGGGCAAGCCCATCGTACCGAGCCAGCTCGCCGACTGTCTGGAGCGGCACCTCTTCGGACGAAAAGTCCTGCACGACGTGGACCTCAAGGCGCTGCGCGAGATCACCGGCGGGGATGCCGAATTCGAGCGCGAGCTCGTCAAGACCTTCGTCGCGAGCGGCGACAAGTGCCTCGCGGACATCGTCGAGGCCCTGCGCACGGACGACTACGAGACCGTCGGCAAACGCGCCCATGCGCTCAAAGGCGCAAGCGCCAACATCCACGCCCATCGCCTGAGCGCCGCCGCCTCGCACCTGGAGAGTGCCGCACGCGCGATGTCACTACGCGACATCGACGGTCTGGTGCGCGAGCTCAAGGAAAATCTGAGCGCCGTCAACGCGCAGCTGCGCGAGGTGGGCTGAGTTCAGCCAGTCGCCGACTTCGCGAGCGCCGACGGAATCTCGATTCCCGTGACGCGGTTGCGCCCCGACTGTTTGCTCGTGTAGAGGCACTGATCCGCCTCGCGCATTAGCGTCTCGGTGTTCATCAAGAGGTCCGGTCCGTGCGCCTCGGTCGAGGCCACACCGAAGCTGCTGGTTGCCGATAGATCTCCCGCGCGGGTCACGAACGGCACGCTGGCGATGATGGTGCGGATTTTCTCCGCTACGAACACGGCGCCCTCATAGCCGGTCTCGGGCAGCACGATCACGAATTCCTCGCCCCCGATGCGCGCCACCCAATCGCTGTTCACGCGTATCGATTTCTGCATGCGCGCAGCGAATTGCTGCAGCATATCATCTCCGGCACTGTGCCCCTTGACGTCGTTCACTTGCTTGAAGTGATCGACGTCGCACATGATCACCGACAAGGGATTGGCATAGCGGCGGCAGCGCTCGAGCTCGCGAGGCAGCTGGTCCATCATGTAGCGGCGGTTGAATGCACCCGTGAGCGGGTCGGTGATAGAGAGGATGCGGTTGCGCTCGTTCGCGGCACGCAGCGAATGCTCGAGCGCGAGAATGCGCCGGCCGGTATTCAAGCGCGCGACGAGCTCGGGCTCGTGCACGGGCTTGACCAGATAGTCGTCCGCGCCCGCCTCGAGGCCGGCGATGATGTGCTCCTTGGCGTTGCGCGCGGTCAAGAGCAGCGCATAGACGTAGCCGTCGAGCTGCAGGTTTCGCACCGCCTTGCAGAGCTCGATGCCGTCCATTTCCGGCATTTCCCAGTCGGTGACCAGGAACGGGTAGTAGCGCTGCGTCATGTGTTCAAGCGCTTCGGTGCCGTCCGCGACGGCATCCACCTCATAGCCCGCCTTCTTCAGAAAGCGCGTCATGAGCATGCGCGTCACCGGATCATCCTCGGCGAGGAGAATAGCCGTCGAGCCGTCCTGTGTGATTTCCGTCACAGCACTAGTCATCGCGCGACAAAGACCCCGAAAACCCTGAGTATCTAATTATCGGCGCATTGCAGTGCGACTTGATTATCACTCGTACCATTCTAAAGAAATCAGTTGAACAAACTGTGCTCCAGGGCAGACGGTGCGCCCCGAGGGGACGTCTACCATATCCTTCCGATGAAGCCTCTGAAGTCCGATCCCCTACAATCTAAGGCATTCCCTTATGCCCGGTCGAAGGCGACCAAACCGGGCATGCGCGCCATGGATGCGTGCGGCGATGGATTCTGGGAATGCGATTTGATTGCGGGCTCGGCCTGGTTCAGCGACTGGTTCTACGAGAAGCTCGCCTGGCCGCGCGACGTCAAGCACTCGACGTTAGGCGACCTGCAGCCGACGCTGCGACCCGACGCCTGGGATCGGCTCATGCGGACGTTACGCGAACACCTCGAGAAGGGCTCTCCGCTCGATCTCGAGATCGAGGCGGAGCTACCGGGCGCGAGCCTCGAGCGCTGGCGCATGCGCGGCGCGGCGGAGCGCAACGGCGCAGGGCAACCCGTCTATATCGCGGGCAGCATGCGCCAAGTGAGCGAGGCGCCCGCGCATAGCGATGCGAGCACGCTCGCCTGTCTCGCCGGCGCCTTCGATGCGCTTCCGGTTGCGGCGGCGCTCTTGGACAGCCACGCGACCGTGATCCTGGTCAATCAGCAGTGGCGCGATGTTCCCGAGGCCCTCTCGACCCAGGCGATCGCGCGGCTCAAGGCCGCGAACAGTCAGACGGCGATCGAGTTCTGGCTGGATGAGACTGAGCACCCGCGGACGAGCGGGCGGCCTCTACGCGTGCGCGCGATCGCCTTCCAGCACGAGGGCTCGCGGCATTTGGCGGTGACGCTCGAGGACCGGCGCAGCGACTGAAGTCCCGCCTCGCCGGGCCGGGATCCGCGCCTGCTACGCGTCGGGCGAGGGCGCCTGGGTTCCGCCGGGTTCGCCGTTGGCGCGTCCGCGGCCTTCGCGACCGGTGAACCAGTTGACCGCGTATTGCACGAGCTGCGTGCCCGTGGAGAGGTTCAACTTGCGCTTGATGCGCTGGCGGTGCGATTCCACAGTCTTGATGCTCAGGTTGAGCGAGTGCGCGGTCTCGCGCGTGCTCATACCCTTGCCGATCATGTGCAAAATCTGCAGCTCGCGATTGCTCAGCCGATCGATGGGATTCGCCGAGATGTAAGACCCGCCGGCGGCAAACTTCTGAATCATGTTATTGCCGACGGCCTCGGATACATAGATGCCGCCGTCGAGCACGCGCCGCAGCGCCACCAGGAATTGCTCGCTTGCGGCTTGCTTCATGATGTAGCCGTTCGCACCGGCGGAGAGCATGCGCTCGGCGTAGATCGCCTCATCGTGCATGGACAGCACCAGAATCGGCAGCTGGGGATGGTGGGCGCGCACGTCGCGCACGAGCTCGATGCCGTCGCCCTGCTTCAGACTGATGTCGGCGATGATGACGTCGGGATTCTGTTCCTTGATCAAGGCGCGCGCGTCGCGCGCGGTCTCCGCTTCGCCGCACACCACGAGGTCGTCCTCGTTCTCCATGACGCGGCGCAATCCTTGGCGCACGATCGGATGATCGTCGACGATGAGCACGCGGCGCGGCTTGCGCTTGCCGCCGCTCACCGGGGATTCAGACGCCGCCGAACGGATCCATGTATTGCTAGCGCCCATATTCATTTCCTCCGTAAATCGCGTGACTCAAATGTAAGCCGCTCTGCCGAGGCGGCTGCTCTCCAGACACTTTAACTACCGTACCGTGGGGGACGCTCGAGCCGATTTCAATCTTGGCGCCGATCATGCCGGCCCGATAGCGCATGATCTTCAAGCCCATGCCTGCAACCGGCTTGGCCGGAATTTCGATTCCCACGCCGTCGTCCGTGATGCGCAAAAGGAAAGAATTCCTGTTCACCACCAACAAGATATCGACCTTAGAGGCGCGGCCATGACGCGCTGCATTAGTCAGCGCCTCTTGTGCTATGCGGTAAAGATGGCTCGCACTCGCCTCGGTCAACGTAATCTCAGGCCATATCTCGGCGCGAAAGTTCACGGTGAGCCCGTACAAATCGCGCCCACGCGCAGCAAGCTCGCGCAAGGCAAAGGGCAGTCCGCCGCTCTCGGTGCGTACCGGCAAAAGTCCGCGCGCGAGCGAGCGCGCCGTCTCGATCGATTGGTTCACAAGGGCGACGATCTCGTTGATGCTCGCGACACCTGCGGCGCTCTCGTGCTTGAAGCGCGTCGCGAGACTGCGCAGCATGAGCGCGATCCCGGTGAGCTCCTGGCCGAGACCGTCATGCAGATCGCGCCCGATCGACTGCCGCTCCCGGCTCGACACATCGAGGATTTCTTGCTCCAGCCGCTTGCGCTCGGTGATGTCGGTCACGCTGATGGAGATGCCCGTGCCGACACCGTCATCGTGCACCAGCACGGCGCGGTTCTCGAAGTACTGAGGCTCACGGCCCGCCTCGCATGACTCGAACGTGTAGGTCGCCGTCTCGCCGGTGTTCAAGACGTGCCGGAGCTTCGCGACCACGACGCCGCGCGCTGCCTCCGGCAAGAGCTCCGCGATCTCGCGGCCCACGATCTCATCGATGCGCAGATTCCCGTTGCCGCGATTGATGAAGCGCACGTTGAGGTCGGTGTCGACCAGGAGAAGCGTATCCGCCGTATTCGCGGTGGTCGCGCGCAGGAGCTGCTCGGAGCGCCTGAGCTTTGCCTCCGCTTCGCGGCGCGGGGTGACATCCTGGGTGACGCCGACGAACCCAATCGGTGTGCCCGCGGCATCGAACAACGGTCGCGCGATGGTCGCGTAGGAGCGATAGCTCTCGCGCCGGGTGCGCAAGCGAAACTCGGTCTGCAGCTCCGTGCGCGTCTGAAACGACTCCTCCATCGCCCGACTCACGTGCAGGCGATCCCGCGGATGCAGGCGCGCCATGACCTCCGCCATGCTCGGGAAGGTGCTCGGCAGATGCGTCCTCTGGTGATCGACGATGGCAAACTCGAACGCATCGCGCTCCTTGTCCCAGCGCCAGGCATGCATGTGCGCCATTTGCATGGAGAGCTTGAGCCAGCCCGTGCTCGTCTCGAGCGCGAGCTGCGCGAGCTTCTCCTCCTGGATGTTCTGCACCGATCCATACGAGCGTATCGGTCGGCAGTCGAGCATCTCGAAGTGCGCGATGCAGCGCACCCAGATGCGCCGGCCCTTCAGGGTGATGATCTCGACCTCCATGTCGAACATATGGTCGGTCAATTCCGCGCGTCGCCAGGCCTCGTGAAACCGCGCGCGCGACTCCGGCGTGCACCGCGCAAAGGCCGCGTCCCAGGATGGGACGAACTCCGCAGGCGTAGTCTCGAAGATGCGGAAGAGCTCCTCGGTCCACGCGAGGTCGAGCGTCGTGTAGCTATACTCGAAGCCCCCCATCTGCGCGGTGCGCTGCGCCTCGGCCAGAAGGTCCGTGAGCCGCTTAATCTCGGAGACATCCACGCAGCACCCGATAGCCCGCACCGGATCGCCTTGGGCATTCCGCTGTATGAGGCCGCGCTCGAGCATCGAGCGATAGCGCCCGCGGGCATCGCGGACGCGATAGCTCGTGGCCCAGCCGCGTCCCTGGATGAGCGCAAGACCGATCTGCCTCGTCGCCGTATCGAGATCGCGCGGATGAATCCGCTCGCGCCACGCATCGACCACGGGTGCCAAATCCTCGGGCTCGATGCCGAGGATCTCGCGCACGCCGCGCGAGCGGTACACGGCGCCCCGCACCAGGTCCCATTCGAAGATGATGCCGTCGACCGCCTCGGCGGCGAGCCTGAAGATCTCCTCGCGCTGCGCGAGCCGGCTCTCGGCGTGCTTGCGCTCGTCGATGTTGTGCGATGAGACCGTGACGCCATTGATCAGAGGGTTGTTAAATGCGGCGAGGTAATGCGATTCGAGCCAAAGATAAGTGCCGTCCCGCCGCCGCACCCGCTGCTGTTGCGAGAAGGCGTGGATCGCCCCCGTCCGGAGCTCGTGGAACTTGGCGCGGAGGACCGCAGCATCGTTGGGATGCAGATGATCGAAGATGGACGATTGCCGATTAGCGGGGTAGCCGAGTACCGCATACGCGCCGCGGCTCGCGTACATGAGCCTGCCGTCCGCCGAGGCGACGCTCAAGATGTCCATCGAATCCTCGACGAGCGATTGCAGGTAGCGCTCCCCCTCGCCCCGAGCGGTCTTCAGCACCCCCTCGTCGAGGTCGCTGCACATGACGATGACGCCGTCTACTCCCGCGCTTCCCTCGAGCGGTTGCACGTCGATCACGAGGTGTCGCTCCGCGCCCTCGCCGGGCAGGCGCATCCCTTGGGAGTGGCTCTCGCCTGCGAGCGCGCGCTCGAAAACCTCGCGACTAAACGCGCTCGTGGGACTGAGTGTCAGGGCCGAGCGGCCGATGATGCCGCCGCTCAGCCCGCTCGAGCGCACGGCGGCTGCATTGGCATAGGCGACGTTGAGATTCCGGTCGAGGATCAAGAGGCCGATGGGCAACTGCTCGACCGCCGGCCCGATGTCGAGTCCCGGCCGCTGCGGGTCGAAGGTCAACATCACAAGTCGCTGATTCTGCGAGGAATCCAGGAGCTTGAGCTCAGTGGAGAAGCCAACCTCGCCTCGAGTAGGCCGCCAGGTGAGTGGCTGAGTCACGGCAGGATCGGTCTCGGAGAGGGACGCCATGATCGACTCGATGACCGACGCTGAGGCCGCCCCTAAAAAGCCGTAGAGGGACGACTCGGCGAGGCTTGCGGAATCCGGAGGCGTCAGGCAATCCCGGGCCGCCTGATTGGCGAGTACCACCGGCAAGTGCTTGGGCCGGGCATCGACCACCAGCACCGCTTCCCGAAGACCGTCGAACGCGGCTTCGGCCAAGGTGCGGGTCGCGTTGGTGGCGAGACGAAGGTAGTCGGGCGATCTCGCCATCCGTTGCTTTCCCTCAGTCCTTCGAAGGCAAATGTTCAGCCAGTGGAGAATGTATACACAAGAGTTCAGTAGCGGAAGTCAGCGGACCCCATAATGAGGGAAACCCCTACCCCGCTTGGGGCCCAAATCTGGGCGGCGCGGGGTCCCGGAAATGGTGCCTCCGCGCAGTAGGGGGGGCTCGCGACCCGGACTACTTGCGAAATAGATCGTCGAGAGCAGACCGGGCTTTCTCGACTTCGGCGGTGTTCTTGGGGACATAAGCGCCTTCCTTGGGCTTAAAGTGGTCGCAAAAATTGGCCTCGTCCTTCTTACGGACCTCCTCAGCCGTCGGCTCCTTGCAGTGCTTCGCCTTCGAGGTGTCGTACTCGACACACATTTTACAAACGTGCAACTCGGCGTTGCACGCCTTACACACGTCGAGGCGGCGAAGGGGAAGACTCAGTGCGGATAAGGAGGCTCCGCAACGCCAGCAGGCTAGGGAGTGCGCCATG
>JBEKWA010000036.1:0-14583 GCA_049513515.1 Steroidobacteraceae bacterium | reverse complement strand
ATATCGAGCGCCTCATCCGGCTGAACACCGTCTCTCCCATCGTGCTCACCAAATACGTTGCCCGCGGCATGATGATTGAGCGCAGGGGTCGGATCGTCAATATCGCCTCGATCGTTGCCTCGACGGGCTACACCGGCCTGTCCGTCTACAGCGCAAGCAAGGCATCCCTGGTCGGCTTCACGCGATCGCTGGCGCGCGAGCTAGGCCAGCTCGATATCACTGTAAATGCCGTCGCTCCGGGGTTCATCGAAACCGCCATGACCGATGAGCTCACCACCGAACAGCGGGATCAGATCGCGCGGCGCAGCGCACTCAAGCGCCTCGCGGACGCCGAGGATGTCGCGAGGAGCGTGGAGTTCCTGATGGGTCCCGGGGGAAGAAACATCACCGGTATCGTGCTCACCGTTGATGCCGGCAGCACGGCGTAAGCGCTAGCTTACCCGCGGGAACCGACGCGAGCTTCCTGACCTTCGGCAGCAGAATCGTACGCCGGCCGCGCGAACGGACTGCCGCAGGCGCGCATCGGATCATATAGAGCCACGTATCGAACGACTCGGGATTCGTTCGCGCCGGTCACGAAGAAATCGCTGGATAACAAAAACAGCGTAGCCCAATACTCTTCCAAGCGCTGCCGGCGCGAGCGGGTATCGTTGGACAGGCCCAGACGGTCGACCCGGCCGCGGAGCAGCGAGTAAATGTGGAATTTCCAGCTATACCAGCTCGGATGGATCGCGAGCCTCGAACGCACGTAATCCTTCGTAAATTGGAGGTAATCCTTCGCGAAAGAGTGCAGGCCGGCTTCGTCGAATCGCAGGAAGGCGAGCCGCCGGCGGATGGCAATGGCGATTTCGGATTCAGCCGCCACGCCGGCACCCCAGACGCTCAGAGCGGCGAGCGCGGCAATTCCCAAACCGCCCAGCAAAAAACGACGACGTTTGATCATGAAACGTCCCGCCCAAGCACGTGATCCGCCGCCCAAAGCGAAAGCGCGGAGATGGTCAGTGTTGGGTAGGCCGGACTCGCCGTCGGATACGAGCTGGAACCCAGAACCAGCAGATTGCGGCACTTGTGGTGGATCAGATGACGATCGACGACGCTGGTCGCGGGATCGTTACCCATCACCACCGTGCCTTGAATGTGGGCGGCCGAGGCCCAGGATGCTGTAACGACCCGTTCGATAGGCAATACCTCGGAGAGCTTGTCCAGCATTCGCGGTATCTGCTTGGCGCCTCTCTTCGCGTAGTCTGAATGGTCGGTGAAATGCAGCCGCGCCATTCGCGGATTGTTCGGGCTCACGGCAACCGTGTTTTCGTCGCTGGGAAGGTCATCGAACAGAAATCCGAGCAGCATCCGTTCATTCCATCGCCCGGATTCCAGTCTCAACGTGTCGCCGGGGTTGTTTGCGAACGGCGAGTTCCAAACTTCGATCATGCAAGCGGCGTGGTCCCGCCGATGCTGCCCGTCGTAGAACAAATATCCCAGGCCGGACAACGCGGAACTGCCGTTGTAGCATTTGACGCCCTTCAAATCGAGGGTGACGGACACGGACATCTGCTCATGCAGGCGGCGCCCAATGAGGGGATGGTCGAAGCCGGAGCGCAGCAGAATATGTGGATTGAATGCCCCGTTGGCGCCGAGAACAATCAGATCGCCAGCCACGGTCTTCACGGCGCCGTCTTGCAAGTAGTCGACAGACTTGGCCACGCCTGCGAAGGTACCAATCGTCTGCACCTCGGAACGGAGCCGCAGCACCACCCGCGGGTCCTCGTAGATGTACGCCAAGCCATTTTGAATCGTGAACTTGGCATCGACCGGGCAGAGCCCGCACAGCCCCGTCGAACAGCAAACCCCCCGTTGGCTGTTAGCCACGCTCGCTCGTGCAGTGGCCATCTGGTACCAACCGTCGGGGAAGCGCTTCTTGAGAAGTACTTCCGGATCCGAAAGACGATGCGGCGGCAAGGGAAATGGAGTCGAGCGAGGCATCGGACTGTCAGGA
This sequence comes from Steroidobacteraceae bacterium, assembly GCA_049513515.1. Classification (GTDB taxonomy): domain Bacteria; phylum Pseudomonadota; class Gammaproteobacteria; order Steroidobacterales; family Steroidobacteraceae; genus Bog-1198. Next base: position 12,587 of record JBEKWA010000036.1, on the reverse strand, counting down.
GGCCCGGATACCAGCATGACTCGTTCGGCGATACCGTAGTGGTGTTCGAGATCGTCGTAAGAAATCGGCCAATCCGTGCCCACCCCATAGCGCGATCTGAGCTCGAAATCGCCCGGCATCATTCGAGTGGCTCCCCCCATCCAGCACTTGGAGTTGCCACCGAAGCCCAACGTGATGCGCCAAAACTTCTGCGGATTGTCGCTCTCAAAGGCTGTCGTCGGCTCGATGCTCGAGTTGCGGCGATTGGCCATCTGCCAAGCCTTGGTGTCATTGTTGCCGCGCTCGAGCACCAGAATCCTCGCGGTCGGCGAGGCATGCTCGAGATAGCGCATCAGGAAAAATGATGCGGCAAACGACGTGCCGACGATCACGACGTCGTAATGTTCGGTCATGGAGATTTACCCACTCCCGGCCGCTCTCCCGGCCCCAGCTCTGATGGCCTGACTTGCCTCAACGGTTCGACAGCGTATGCGGTCGCCGAGTGCGGGAACGTTGCCGCACCTCACGCTCCCCTCACATGGATCACCTACCGCCCTTCCGTACCACCGATCGCAAGCCGGCTACAGTCGGATACTCCCCGCCGTAATCGCCGCATAGAGCGCCGCGTCGAGCGGCACATAGGCGCCTACCCGCGGGTCATCGAAGTAGAGTGGATCGGGAACCTGCGCCGGATCGAATCCGGCCCTCTGCAGCTCCTGCTTTCGCGGCTTGAACGTGCCCGTGGACTCGAGCCCCGGCAGCTGCCGCAAGAAGAGCGGGCGCGCGTACGGCGGCAAGCCCTGCACGACTTCCGCCCGAAACGCGCGCAGATCGAAGCCGCGATCGACCACCAGCGCTGCCATGCCCGCCCGTCCCTCGGTGCGCGGCACCTCAACACCGAACACCACGCCCTCGCGAACGTGGGGCAGTGCGCAGAGCGCAGCCAGAACCTCCTGCGTCGATACATTCTCTCCCTTCCAGCGAAAAGTCTCGCCGACTCGATCCACGAAATAGAAGAAGCCGTCGGCGTCGCGCCGCATCAGGTCGCCCGTGCGATACCACGCGTCGCCCTGCTTGAAAACATTGCGCAGCACCTTGCGACGGGTCGCCTCGGGATCCGCATACCCCTCAAAGCGTCCGGCGCGCGCGCTCGGCTGATCCGGAATCCATCCGAGAGCCTCCCCCGCCTCGTCCCCCGCGCAGCGCTCGCAGAATCCGGCGGCATTGCGCAAGGGCTCGCCCGACTCGTGATCAAATCGCACGAGCGCCACCGGCAGGCGGTGTGCAAGGAAGGAGGGAATCCGCCCGATCGACCCGGGACGCCCCTCGCAGTTGTACAAGGAGAAGTTGCCTTCCGTGGATGCGTAGTACTCGAGAATGCGCGGAATGCCAAAGCGAGTCCTGAAGGTCTCCCACACCTCGGGACGCAATCCGTTGCCGCACGCGATGCGCAGGGCGTGCGTGCGCTCGAGCGGGTGAGGCGGCGCATTGACGAGATAGCGGCATAGCTCACCGATGTACTGAAAGAGCGTGCAACGCTCCTCATGCACATCGCGCCAGAAGTCCGACGCCGAGAATCGGGGTCGGATCACGACGGCAGCGCCCCCGGCGAGCGCAGCCCCGACCGCGACGACTCCACCGACACTGTGATAGAGCGGCAGGCAGTTATACAGCCGATCCTCCGGGCGGGTATCGAGCAGACCGGCAAACCACTGGCTCCAACGCATCACGCGGTAATGGGTGACGTTGGCCGCTTTGGGCAAGCCCGTCGTACCCGACGTGTAAATGTAGAGCGCGGTGGCATCGAGGGTCGGCGCGCGGTAGTCGCGCGGCGACAGCGGGTCGCTCGAATGCTTGCCCAAGGCGGGGCCGAGCGGTTCGATATCCTGACTGCTCGCGCCAAGCAGCCAGCAGCGCGCGGCCGGCATTCGATCGCGCAGGGGCGCAAGGGTCGCTGCAAGCTCGGCGGCAACCACGATCAGCCGCGGCGCCGCGACTCGAATGCAATGCGCGAGCGACTCTCCCGACAACTGCGTATTGATGAGCGCCACGACCATGCCGATACGCGTGAGGCCGAGCCACACCGCGACATATTCCGCGCGGTTTGGACATACCAAGGCCACCGCTTCACCCGGCTGCAGTCCCTGCGCGAGGCCCCAGCGCGCGTATTGGTTGGCGCGCGCCGCAAGTCCGCTGTACGTTAGAGAGCCCTCAGGGGAGACCAGCGCGGGCGAAGCGCCGAACTCGAGGGCCAAGCGATCGATGAGCACCGGGAACGTGACCGTCGGATCCTCATCGATGCGTGCGCTGCGCTCGAGCGCACGAACCCAGGCCTGGCGCACGAATTTCGCATCGAGCTCGCTCGCTTGGCTCATATCGTCAATGAGCCGAATCGCGGGCGCGCACTGCGAACTCACCGTCATTGGCAAGCGAATCGATCAAGCGCTAGTTCCTTCGTGCACGATCTTGCGAGAAAACCTGATGTCTGTTTTTAGAGACACCTCATCGTATCAGACTGTTGCTGCAGTCAACCACGAGCTGCGCAGTGTAGAAACTACACTCGAATCGGCAAGTGTTACGTGTAGCGGTTCGCGAGCCCAGAATTATGCTCAATGCGCGCGCAAAGGAATTGTGCGCGACCTCGCAGTTTGCTACAAAGGCTACGGCGCCACGCCTTGACGACAGGACTTTCCAGATGCCAGGCAACATTGTCTGTTTCTTACCAATCGCAGGATGTGCCGGCGCATGACGACCGGCTCGGCAAGCGCGAATGCGCCGAGCGCAACGACCAAGAGCGTTCTGCTGGTGGTGGAGAATCTTCCGGTTCCTTATGATCGGCGCGTCTGGCAGCAGGCCTTGGCCCTCAAGGCCGCGAACTATCAAGTGAGCGTCGTCTCACCCGCCACGCAGCAGCACCCGAAGCTCGCCGAGCATCTCGAAGGCATCCATGTCTATCGGTACCCGATGCTCGTCGAGGGCAAGGGCTATCTCGGCCTGATCGCTGAATATCTCTGGAGCTTCATCTGCATCTTCTTCTGGACGCTATTCGTCTCGGTCCGCCGCGGATTCAAGGTCATCATGATGGCGAATCCGCCCGATATCTATTTTCCGGTCGTGTGGATGTGGCGCCTGCTCGGCAAGAAGACCGTGTTCGACCACCACGATCTCACGCCCGAGCTATTCGCGACGAAGTTCAATTTGAATCGTTCGGTGGTACTGTCGTTTTTCTACTTCGCCGAGCGCCGGATGCTGCGCGCAGTTCACAAGGTCGTGAGCACCAACGAGAGTTATAAGGCCATCGGCATGCAGCGCGGCGGGCGCAGCGACAAGGACGTCGTCGTTGTGCGAAACGCCCCTGATCCGGCGCGTTTCTCACTGCGGCCTCCCGATCCGGCACTGCGCAAGTCCGCGAAATACATGGTTGCCTTTCTCGGAGAGATAGGCCAGCAGGACGGCGTGGATGTGCTCATCCGGGCCATTTCCATCATCAATACGCAGCTCGGATCCAAGGCAGTTCAATATGTCTTGATGGGCGCCGGCCCGCACTACGACAACATCGTCGCCTACGCCAAGAGCTGCGGCGTATCCGACCAGATCACCTTCACAGGGCGCGCGGATAACGACATGATCTGTCGCGTCCTGTCGACGGCAGATCTCGCAGTGGATCCTTGCCCGTACTCGCCGCATGCCAATGTGAGCACGGCGACGAAAATCATGGAGTATATGTTCTTCAGCCTGCCCGTCGTGGCATTCGATCTGCTGGAGACGCGCCGCTCGGGAGACGAGTCGATATGCTACGCGCGGCGCAGCGACGAGACGCATTTCAGCCAGCTCCTCGTCGCGCTATTGCGCGACGAGGAGCGTCGACGTGTGCTGGGCCGTGCAGCTCGCATACGCCTCGAGACTGCTCTGTCTTGGCGCGTATCGACCCGTAAACTCATCACGCTGATGGACGATCTGATCGGCCGCGATTCAGCCGCAGTGCACGACCCGCTTGATCTGAACGAAGTGCAGTTCAGCAAGCGCGACGAATAGCCAACCGCATCGCGAACCCTGGTGCCCCAGACCCGGCATGGGCCCATCCGCATTACACATGCCGATTGTTTACAATAGCGATCCAATGATGCTAGAAAGCAATCACTCGCAGCGCGCAGGCAGCTGCTTCTCGACTTCGAATCAATGAACGAGACTTTCTACGGCGGGTTTTACGGCTTCCAGTCGGCGCCGTTCCATATCACCCCCGACCCGACGCTGCTTTTCCCTACCGAGACGCACCGCGCTGCGCTGGGAGCGATCGAGTATGGAATCACGGCCGGGAAGGGATTCATCGTCGTCACCGGCGAGGTCGGAGTCGGCAAGACGACGGTACTACGCGTCTGTCTTGACGGGCTGGATCCGAGCAAGAGCAAAATCATCTATCTCTTCAGTCCGGCACTGAACACGACCGAGTTGTACGCGACGCTGCTCGAAGAATTCGATGTGACGCTTCCGCCGACGACAAGTGCGGTGGATATGCTGCGGATCCTGCAACGCACTCTCCTTGCGGTCCACTATTCGGGTACGCAAGTGGTCCTCGCGGTCGATGAGGCACAGCAAATGCCCGAGGCGACGCTGGAGAGTCTGCGGATTCTGTCGAACCTGGAAACCCACAAATCGAAGCTGCTGCAGATCATCCTGGTAGGCCAGCCGGAACTCGAGGCGGTGCTCGCAAAGCACAGCATGCGGCAACTGGCGCAGCGGGTCGCGGTACGCGCTCGGGTGAGGCCGCTCTCGTTCAGGCAGAGGTACCGCTATATCGCGCATCGTACGAGGCGCGCCGGTAGAATCGCGAACCGACCGCTCTTCACCACCGCGGCGCTTCTATATATCGCGTTCGTTGCAGGCGGCATTCCTCGCAGCATCAACATCTGTTGCGACAATGCATTGATCAACGGCTACGGCCACGCGGCCGAGCGCATATCGTTCGGAATTGCGCGCGAGGCCTGCAAGGCGATGAAATTTCGCTCACCCCTGCGGCGCGCCGCCGCTCTTGCCGCGGCCGCAATGGTTCTCGTCGGCCTGTTCGTTACGGGCAACACGCTGCTTCGGCATTTCTATGCCGCACACGCCGAGCCGCTGCCGGCGGCAAGGCAGGCACGCCTGGCTTCCGATCCCGTCGCAATCCCCCCCTCGTCCGCCGCGTCGCCGGACCGCTCGCTCGCGAACGCCAATGGCGGCGATGGCTCGACGGTCGCTGCTTCAGCGGCCGATGCGGCGTCCGGCGCAGGCTCGGTGGGACCCGCTGAGGAGAATGGGACGCCCGTTGCGTCCACTGAGCCTTCGCCGGACGCCTCGGCCGTGGGGGCGGCGGAAGCGACAAAACCCTCCTCGGCGGCCGAAGCGACCCCTCCGGCACCTCAAGCTCCGTTGTCGGAGCCCCCGGCAGCGTTGCGTCCGGGGCCGGCCAGCCCCGCTACTGCTTCGCCGCTCCCCTGGATTTCCTCAGACGACTCCTCGAGCGGCGAAGCGCGCGTCGCATCGCGTTCCGTGTCGAGATGGGTCGTGCGGGACGGCGATACGCTTTACAAGGCCTGCCGTGAAACCTATGGGTCCTGTGACCCCCGAACCCTGCAGGAGCTGATCGCCAACAATCCTAAACTGGGTCGTGATGCGACCATTTACCGCGGCGAGGTTCTGCTGCTGCCGAAGCACCTCTCGGCCGACTCGAACTGAAATCGCCTGGGCCCACAGAGTGGCCGAACAGATGCAGGCGAAATGGCGTCCCCACGGGGATTCGAACCCCGGTTACATCCGTGAAAGGGATGTGTCCTAGGCCTCTAGACGATGGGGACTCGGGCGTGAACCAATCTCGATGCCGTACTGGTGGAGCCAGGCGGGATCGAACCGCCGACCTCTTGCATGCCATGCAAGCGCTCTCCCAGCTGAGCTATGGCCCCATATCCGTAAAACACTGTATTTAAAAGAGAAAATCAATGCAGTTCCCGTGAATTGTCGCCGAAAAGTGCAATCCCGTCCAGACGAGAGGGGCGGAGAATATCAGGAACTCCGTCGATCGTTTGGTCAAAATCTCTTCAGTAATCTCCCTCCGCGTGCTACTCGGTCCAGTGCACCAGGGCCGCTGCCAGGCGCGACAGCGACTCGGCCTTGCCCAGAATCGCCAGCGTCGCATCGATCGGCGGTGAGACCGTTTCCCCGCAAACCGCCAGTCGAATAGGTTGCGCCAACTTGCCGAGCGATACCTGATGCGCCGCCGCGAGGGAACTGATCAGCTCGTGGATCGCAGCAGTCGACCATTCGCTGAGCGCAGTGAGCTCGTGTCGAACTGTGTCGAGCAGCGGCAGAATATCGGCCGTCACATGCTTGCGCACCGCCTTCTCATCGTAGGCCGTGGGAGGCCGAAAGAAGAACGCGCTCTTGACGGCCATCTCTTGAAGAGTCTTCGTGCGCTCCCGCTGCGCGAGAACTATTTGCTGAAGCTGCGCTTCGTCGCCGGCGCTGATCCCGAGGCGCTCCAGCTGCGAGCGCAGCACCGGTACGATACGCGCCGGTGAAGCGCGCATCATGTGCTGCTGGTTAAGCCAGGTGAGCTTGTCTACGTCGAACGCCGAAGCCGATTTGTTCACGTGCGCGATATCGAACGAGCGCACCATCTCCTCGAGCGTGAAAAATTCTTGATCGCCGTGCGACCACCCGAGGCGCACCAGATAATTGAGGACCGCCTCGGGCAGAAAGCCCTCCTCCCGGTATTGCAAGACGCTCACCGCACCGTGGCGCTTCGATAGCTTCGCGCCGTCCGGCCCCAGAATCATGGGCAGGTGGGCATATACCGGCGGCCTTTGCTCCAGCGCGAGCAGCATGTTTATCTGTCGTGGGGTATTGTTCAGATGGTCATCCCCGCGTATGACGTGCGTGATGCGCATGTCCATATCGTCTACCACCACGCAAAAATTGTAGGTCGGCGTGCCGTCCGAGCGCGCGATGATCAGGTCGTCGAGCTCGGCATTCTGGAACACGACGCGGCCATGCACGACATCGTCGACCACCACCTCGCCCGACAGCGGATTCTTGAAGCGCACAACGGGCGCGACATCCGGGCGCGAATCGGTGCGGTCGCGCCAGCGCCCGTCGTAGCGCGGCTTCTCCCCGCGGGCTGCCTGATCGGCACGCAGCTGCGCAAGCTCCTCTTTCGAACAGTAGCACCGATAAGCGCGGCCGCTCGCCAGCAAATCCGCAATGACCTCCTTGTAGCGGTCGAAGCGCTGGGTCTGATAGAACGGCCCCTCATCGTGCTCGAGACCGGCCCACTCCATGCCGTCGAGGATCTGCTGAATCGCCGCTTCAGTGGAGCGCTCGAGATCCGTGTCCTCTATGCGCAGCACGAATTGTCCCGCATGCCGACGCGCGTACAGCCACGAGAACAAGGCGGTGCGCAATCCTCCAATGTGCAAGAAACCGGTGGGACTGGGTGCGAAGCGGGTGCGGACGGTCATCGATATCGGACTTTGAGGAACAAACGGGGCGCAGAGTGTAGCAGAGCCGCCGCGTCAGGACCGGCCGCGACACGCCGGAGCGCAAGGCGCCGCCGCCCGACCGCCAGGGCGGGTCCCGGCGTTTGTCATGGCGACCCGCGGCTGTCATAATTTCACAGGCAATTGGGCGGTTAGCTCAGCGGTAGAGCACTGCTTTCACACGGCAGGGGTCACAGGTTCAATCCCTGTACCGCCCACCATAAAAATCAGGTGGTCCTGCGTCCCCATCGTCCAGAGGCCTAGGACACATCCCTTTCACGGATGTAACCGGCGTTCGAATCCCCGTGGGCACGCCACTTTTAAACGCGCAGTCCGGCGCGATAAATGCCCGCGCCGAGCCCGGTGGGAGTCACTGTCACCGCGGTGAGATCAGATCGCGAACATAAATCGTGGCACCCGCCGCTTCATCCTCCCCCCCGACGCGCGGCCCTATCCAGCCGATCTGCGCCAGGGCACCAGCATCGAGACGCGGGACTTGTACCGGCGGTACTCGTCGCCAAACAGATCGATGAGGTCACGCTCTTCCAACAGAATGCCGATGAGGATGTAGGCGCTGGTTACCGCCGCAAACAGCAGGTGGCCTACCGTCATCACCGGAGCCGCCCAAAATGCGATAATAAAGCCCAGGTAGAGGGGGTGCCGCACGAACTTGTAGTAAAGCGGCGTGCGGAAGCGCGGCACCGGCATCGGGTTGCCGGCGAAATTGTTGGTGACCTGATGCAGTCCGAATAATTCGAAGTGATTGATCAAAAACGTGCTGGAGAGCACGATCAAAAAGCCGAAGAACGACAGCGCAGTCACTGCCATCCCGATTTGTGGATCGTCGATGTGCCAGACCACCGTCGGCATCGGTCGCCATCCGCTGCATACAAGGATGAGCGCAAGGCTCGAAAATAGCACGTACGTGCTTCGCTCGACCGATTTCGGTACGAATTTCGTCCACCATTTCTTGAATTGTTTGCGCGCCATCACGCTGTGTTGAATTGCGAAAATGGACATCAGGAGCAGATTGATGCCGAGCGCTTCGGAGGTCGGCACGACCGTTCCCGTGTCGATGGTCTTCGGCACGAGGACACCCGTGACGAATCCGATGGCGTATAGAAAGGTGATGAAGAATACGAGGTAGGATGCAATTCCGTAAAGAAACGCGACGAGTGCGCCCATGGGATCTCCTTTGCTCCAATCGTGTCTGCTTTTGTCCATCCGCTCGCGGCGTGAGCGCGAGTCGGTAGGGAAAGCATGCTTACTGTTGGTACGGAACTCTTTGAGGTGCGCTTGATTTATTCTTCAGATGGGCTTGATAAATTCCTGAGAGCCGCGTTCAACTCCGGCACGAGGCGCCAACGTGCAATTTTCATTTTCCGGACACGTGCTTGATATCGATCGTCGCGAACTCCGCCGCGGCGCGGAGCTGATTGCGCTCGAGCCGCAGGTGTTCGACTTGTTAGTCTATTTGCTGCTGAATCGCGACCGGGTCGTCACCAAGGACGATCTCATCGCTGCGATATGGGGCGGTCGGATCGTGTCGGATTCGACGCTCACGAGCCGCATCAACGCCGCGCGCAAGGCGATCGGCGACAGTGGTGAGCAGCAGATGTTGATTCGCACCATCGCGCGCAAGGGCCTGCGTTTCGTGGGCGCGGTGGGCGCCCACGCGGAAGGTGGCCGAGCGGAATCCACCGCCGAGTCCGCTGTGCCGCCGGCTGAAGGTCAGGATCGGCCACGATCGACGCTGCCGCTAATCGATCGGCCGGCCATCGCCGTTCTTCCATTCATCAACATGAGCGGTGATCCCGAGCAAGAATATTTTTCTGACGGCATCAGCGAAGATATCATCACGGCGTTATCCAAGCTGCGTTGGTTTGTTGTGATCGCGCGCAACTCGTCCTTCATTTACAAAGGTCGCGCGGTGCACATTCGGCAGATTGCCGATGAAGTCGGTGTCGATTACGTGGTCGAGGGTAGCGTGCGCAAGGGAGGCGATCGCGTACGGATCACTGCGCAACTTAACGATGTGGCGACCGGGGGTCATATCTGGGCGGAACGCTACGACCGCAACATGGCCGACGTCTTCGCAGTGCAAGATGAAATCACCGAAGCCATCGTCGCCGCGATCGAACCGCAGATCTATGCGGCAGAGAATTTCCACGCGCAACGCAAACCGCCGAACAGCATGGACGCATGGGATCTGGTGATGCGAGGACTGTCGCATTATTGGCGGGTCACGCGGCAGGACAATCTAGTTGCGCAAGCCCTGCTCGAGAAAGCGATTGCCATCGATCCGAATTATGGTCAGGCGCTCGGGGTGCTCGCCGCCAGCCACACGTTCAACGCGCACATGGGCTGGGAAGATATGGCGACCGCAGCGCCTCTCGCCGAGCGCTTCGCGCTGGCCGCAATCCTGGCCGATAGCGAGGACCCTTGGGCGCACTCCGCGCTGGCCTGCGTGTATTTGTATAGCCGGCGCTTTGAGGACTCGCTAGCCGAATTCGAATTGGCGCTGCGCCTGAATCCAAATTTCTCGCTCGCGCAGGGCTATCATGGCTTGGCCCTGTCCTACTGCGGGCGCTGGGAAGAAGCCATCGTGGCGGTGCGCCGTGCCCTTCGCTTAAGCCCACGTGATCCGTACTCGGCGATCTATTGCGGTATCGCCGCCTACGCCCACTATGTTGGGCGAAACTACCACGAGGCGATGCGGCTAGCGCGCGAGGGCATCCGCCAGCGCAGCGATTTCGTCGGCGCACACCGGGTGTTGACGGCCGCAGCGGGCATGGCCGGGCAACTCGAAGTAGGCAGGGCTGCGTTGCAGGAGCTGCGCCGCGCGCAACCGAATATCTCACTCGCCTGGATTGCGAGCGAATTACCGATCCAACACCCCGCCGCACTGCAGCACTACGTGGACGGATTTCGCCGTTCGGGCCTGGATTGATCGTGGCGTCCCAGAACCGCCCCGGTCGCCGGATCGCGAACACCCGTATTTGCCGAGAAAATCGACGCTGCAGCGTCTGCTTCGCCAGTTTTCGAAAACGTCGCCACGTGCGTCCGCCTGCATGTCAAGGCTTGGCTGCAAACGAGTGGGCCGATGAATAGAAGCGCGACGCGTACTTCGCTTCGTGATTGCCGGGCCGAAACGGCCGGCGCAGCAGCGTCTCCATTGCTCTATCGACCGGCGTATAGGGTTCAGGTGCTGGAGCGCCCTCGGTGTTCTTGAGGATTTCAATCGTGATTTCCTGCGTACGCGCCTGCCCCGCGATTCTCCAGCCGAGTTTGGGATACGAGAGCTCGTAGTCCGCCACCTCGACCGGCAATTGACTCGGTGAACCGGTCCAGAAGGGATCCTCCGGGCGATGCATGAACGCGAGCACCAGCGATCGCACGCCCCACTGGCAGCTGCCGGGGCCCAAATAAGAGTCGAGAAACCGCAAATTAGCTCCAAAGTATCCCTGCGTCAGAGCCCCATCGCGAATTGCGCCGTGGTCGATGAAATAACGCCACACGGCATCGAGCGCGCGCAAGCCCCGCCCGGGAGGCTCATCCGGGTGTTGCAGAAATTCGGCGGCCAGCACGGGGACCGGAACCGCGGTGCGGTAGCAGATGCTCCTGCCCATGATGGGAATTCCCTGCGGACCGATCAAATGCGCGGTGAGCGCAGCGCTCTTGCCGAGGGCATCGGAAATGAAAGCAGCCTCGAAAGCAGGGTCTATTTGATGAATCCAGAACATCTCATAGGTTATGCCCCACGCATTGTAAAAATCGATGTTCGAGCCATCGACGAACCAGCCGCTTTCCACGTAGAAACGTTTGTACCCTTCGAAGGAGCGCTGCGCACGCCCGCCGAGATCCAGATCGTGCGTGGGCGCATGCAGGCCAACGAGAACCAAATCCACGGTGATCGGGAACAGAATCCAGTTGGTTTGGGGCGTCTTCGCACGACTCGCAGGAAGCAGCCATGCGGTGATCTGCAGCTTTTCATCGTCGCTGAGGTGTTCCCAGATACGGCTACGGGTCAGCCACAGGACCCGTGCGATGTCAGCGGCTTCGACGATGCGCTGATCATTATCGTGGATCTCTCCCCAGTAGTCGCTCGAGCGCCGGTCGACCCCGCTGAGGAGGCCTCTTTTCAGAACCTGCGCGAGGTCGATGCGCGCGCGCGGGGCATCGTCGATGGGGTTCTCTCGGTTTGTATATAGCCACGCCGCCAATAGGGGCGCCGTGCGTGCAAACCCCTCGAGGCCGTTGAGCGTGTAAGTATTGACGCTGCCGGCTCCGCAGTACTGAACGCGGCCATATCCGCGGCTTTGATGGCGCAAGAAACCCTGCGCGAAATATCCAAATAGCGCGTCGTAGCGCTCCTCGGCGGGCGCCTCGCTGAGGAGTGTCGAGCGCACGCGCGCTTCGGGTTCCCCGGCGGGGATGCATGGCACGTCGCGGCGCCAGTCTTTGGTCGCCAATTTAGTGGCGGCGGCACCTGAAAGAAGCAGCAGCACTGCCGCGCTGATCCACCCACTCAAAAACCTAGGTCGTCGCATGCACCGCATGCGCCGCATGCACCGCAGGCGTGGGTGGGGGCGTGCTGGGCGAAATCTCGCGGCCGACAAACCGCACAATTTCCGCACGCAAGCGCGCGCCGACAGCCGGCCATGTATAGCATTGCTGTGCCAAGTAGAATCCCGCCTCGCCTAATTGCCGGCAGTGCGGCGGATTGCGCAGCAGCTCGATCAGCGCCGCGGAGAGTTGCGCAACGTCCCCCGGCCGTACGATGCGGCCGGTCACTCCATCGCGCACCATTTCCGGCAGGGCGCCCTCCGAGGTCGCGACGACCGGCAATCGATGCTGCATCGCCTCCAGTACGGCGATGCCGAAAGGCTCGAGCCGCGTCGGCAGGCAGAACACCGAGGCTTGAGAGAATTGCGCACTCACTTCCGCTGCGGGCAAAGGTCCGAGGACCCTGCAGTTGGGCAGGTCGAGCGCAGGCTTGGCGCCGACGATGGTCAACTGCGCATTCGGCAGTACCCGCAAGACCTCCCGAAATGCCGCGGCCAAGTCCGGGCCGCCCTTGCGCTCCCAATCGCCGCCCAC
>JBEKWA010000035.1:0-16219 GCA_049513515.1 Steroidobacteraceae bacterium | reverse complement strand
GACTGTTTTGGTCGCAACCATTAGGTGATCACCTTGGAAACCACCCCCGAACCCACGGTTTTACCTCCCTCGCGGATGGCAAAGCGCAGCCCCTGCTCCATCGCGATCGGGGCAATTAGCTCCACCACGATCTTGATGTTATCCCCCGGCATCACCATCTCCGTCCCCGCCGGCAGCTCCACCGCCCCGGTCACATCGGTCGTGCGAAAGTAAAACTGCGGCCGATACCCCTTGAAAAACGGCGTGTGCCGACCCCCTTCCTCCTTGGTCAGCACGTACACCTCAGCCTCAAACTTCGTGTGCGGGTTGATCGAACCGGGCTTGCACAACACCTGCCCGCGCTCCACCTCCTCACGCTTCGTGCCGCGTAGCAGCACCCCCACGTTGTCTCCCGCCTGCCCCTCATCCAAAAGCTTCCTGAACATCTCAACGCCCGTGCAGGTGGTCTTCTGCGTCGGCCGTATCCCCACAATCTCCACCTCATCGTTCACCTTCACAACCCCGCGCTCAATGCGCCCCGTCACCACCGTGCCGCGGCCCGCAATCGAGAACACATCCTCAACAGGCATCAAAAACGCCCCGTCAATCGCACGCTTCGGCACCGGCACGTACTCATCGAGCGCCGCCACCAGCTTCAACACCGAGTTCACCCCAATCTCGCTCGTATCCCCCTCAAGCGCCTTCAGCGCCGAGCCCGTCACAATCGGGGTCTTGTCCCCAGGGAAATCATACGTGGTGAGCAAGTCACGCACCTCAAGCTCCACCAGCTCCAAAAGCTCCGCATCGTCCACCATGTCCGCCTTGTTCAAATACACCACGATGTACGGCACTCCCACCTGGCGGGCGAGCAAAATGTGCTCGCGCGTCTGCGGCATCGGTCCATCCGCCGCAGACACCACCAAAATCGCCCCGTCCATCTGCGCCGCACCCGTGATCATGTTCTTCACATAGTCCGCGTGCCCGGGACAATCTACGTGCGCGTAATGACGCTTCTCGCTCTGGTACTCAACGATCACCTTCGTCAAGGCTGCCGTCAAAGTCGTCTTGCCATGATCGACATGACCAATCGTCCCCACGTTCACGTGCGGCTTCGTTCGCTCAAACTTCCCCTTCGACACGGCAAGTACCTCTCAAATTAAATGGTTCGTTACGATGCTTTCTTCATCACGACGTCGGCGACATTGTTCGGCACTTCCATGTACTTCGCGAACTCCATCGTGTAGTTCGCGCGTCCCTGGCTCATGGAGCGCATCGCCGTCGAGTACTGGAACATTTCCGCAAGCGGCACCTCCGCGGTCACCACCTTCCCGGACGGAGAGTCCTCCATCCCGATGATCTGCCCGCGCCGGCGATTCAAGTCACCGACGATGTCGCCGTAATAATCCTCGGGCGTGACGACCTCGACCTTCATGATGGGCTCGAGCAGCACGGGCTTCGCGCGGCGAAACCCTTCCTTGAAGCCCATGGATCCCGCGATCTTGAACGCCATCTCGTTGGAGTCGACGTCGTGATACGAGCCGTCGAACGCGGTCACTTTCACGTCGACGATCGGATAGCCTGCGATCACCCCGGTCTGCACGGCCTCTTGGATGCCCTTGTCCACGGCGGGGATGAACTCACGCGGCACGGCACCGCCGACGATGGCGTTGACGAACTCGTAGCCCTTGCCTGCAGGCAGCGGCTCGAGCTTGAGCCACACGTGGCCGTACTGACCCCGGCCGCCGGATTGGCGCACGAACTTGCCCTCGGACTCGACAGTGCCGCGGATGGTCTCGCGGTAGGCGACCTGCGGCTTGCCGACATTGGCCTCGACCTTGAACTCGCGCTTCATGCGGTCGACGATGATCTCGAGGTGCAGCTCGCCCATGCCGGAAATGATGGTCTGCCCGGATTCCTGGTCCGTGTGCACGCGAAACGAGGGATCCTCCTTCGCGAGCCGTTGCAAGGCGAGGCCCATCTTCTCCTGGTCGACTTTGGTCTTCGGCTCCACGGCCACCGAGATGACGGGCTCGGGAAACTCCATCTTCTCCAGGATGATGACCTTGTGGGGATCGCAGAGCGTGTCGCCCGTGGTGACGTCCTTGAGGCCCACCGCCGCGGCGATGTCGCCCGCGCGCACTTCCTTGATCTCCGAGCGCTCGCTCGCGTGCATCTGCAACAGCCGCCCGATGCGCTCGTTGCGGTTCTTGTTCGGCACGAACACCTGGTCGCCCGAATTCAGGGTGCCCGAGTAGACGCGGAAGAACGTGAGGTTGCCGACGAACGGATCGTTCAGGATCTTGAACGCGAGCGCCGCGAAGGGCTGTGCATCGTCCGCCTGGCGTGTCAGATCCTCGCCGCGTTCGCCGTGCCCCGTCACTGCCGGGACATCCACGGGCGATGGCATGTACTCGACGACCGCGTCGAGCACGGCTTGCACGCCCTTGTTCTTGAAGGCCGAGCCGCAGGTGACCAGGCAGATCTCGTTCTTGAGCGCGCGCGCACGCAGGCCCCGCTTGATCTCCTCCACCGACAGATCGCCGTTCTCGAGGTACTTGTTGAGCAACTCGTCCGCGCCCTCAGCGGCAGCCTCGATCATTTTCGCGCGCCAGCTCCGGCATTCCTCCAGCATATCCGCCGGAATCTCGCGGTATTCGAACTTCATGCCCTGGGTCTCCTCATCCCAGAAGATGGACTTCATCTTGATGAGATCGACCACGCCGACGAACGCGTCTTCGGCGCCGATGGGCAGCTGAATGGGCACGGGATTGCCGCGCAGGCGGGTGCGGATCTGGTCGACGCAGCGCAAGAAATTCGCGCCGGCGCGATCCATCTTGTTGACGAACGCGAGGCGCGGCACGCGGTACTTGTTCATCTGCCGCCATACCGTTTCGGATTGCGGCTGCACGCCCGACACGGCGCAATAGACGGCGATGGCCGAATCGAGCACACGCAAGCTCCGCTCCACCTCGATGGTGAAGTCCACGTGTCCCGGGGTATCGATGATGTTGATGCGATGCTCGGGGAAGCTCTTGTCCATCCCCTTCCAGAAGCAAGTGGTCGCCGCGGCGGTGATCGTGATGCCGCGCTCCTGCTCCTGCTCCATGTAATCCATCACGGCCGCGCCGTCGTGCACCTCGCCGATCTTGTGAGAGACGCCGGTGTAGAAAAGAATGCGCTCGGTCGCGGTGGTCTTGCCCGCATCGATATGTGCAGAGATACCGATGTTCCGATATCGCTCGATGGGCGTCGTACGTGCCACGGTCCTTTCCTCGGTATAGGCGGCCCGCTGCCGCCCAGCTCACTCTCTATATAGGGTCTGGCCGACGATTTGCCAGCCGGCGCGCCGCTACCAGCGGTAGTGCGCGAACGCCTTGTTGGCTTCTGCCATGCGGTGGGTGTCTTCGCGCTTGCGGACCGCGGCGCCGCGATTCTCGGCGGCCTCCAGGAGCTCGGCAGCCAGCCGATGCGCCATGGATTTCTCGCTGCGGTCGGTCGCGGCCTCGATGACCCAGCGCATGGCGAGAGTCTGGCGGCGGTTGGCGCGCACTTCGACGGGTACTTGGTAGGTGGCGCCGCCGACGCGGCGCGACTTCACTTCGACCACGGGCTTCACGTTGTCGAGCGCCTGCTGCAACAACGCGATGGCCTCGCCCCCGGCTCGGCCGGTCTTGTCACCGATACGGTCGATGGCGCCGTAGACGATCTTCTCGGCCACCGACTTCTTGCCCCGCTCCATGACCATGTTAATGAACTTGGCCAACATGTCGTTTCCGAACTTCGGATCCGGAAGGATGGTGCGATGGGGTGCTGCTGCTCTGCGAGACATGGGGAAACCTTCTATGCCTTGATTGGCTTATTTCTTCGGACGCTTGGCGCCGTACTTGGAACGCCCTTGGCGACGATCGCCGACGCCCGCGCAGTCGAGAGCGCCGCGCACGGTGTGATAACGCACCCCCGGCAGATCCTTGACGCGGCCGCCGCGGATCAGCACGACCGAGTGCTCCTGTAAATTGTGGCCTTCGCCGCCGATGTAGCTCGAGACCTCGTAGCCGTTGGTCAAACGCACGCGGCACACCTTGCGCAGCGCCGAGTTCGGCTTCTTCGGTGTGGTGGTGTAAACCCGTGTGCAAACGCCGCGCTTCTGGGGAGACGCAGCCAGCGCAGGAACCTTGGACTTCCAAGCAGGCTCATTGCGTCCGGTACGGATCAATTGGGTCGTCGTCGCCATAAATGCCTTTTGAGGGCGGTTCGAAATCGAGCCTGCCCGGTGGAAAAAACGTAAAGCTGTCCGCGCCTCTAGGGCAAGGCGGCAAAGAGCGGCGATTTTAGGAACCGGTCGCCCAGGTGTCAAGGCGAGCACAGGCTGAGAACCGCGCTACCTGCGCTCGATACCGCATCGCAACATCGAGCTGCTCATTTACCGGCGCGTGCCGCGCCTCCGTATACCACCCCTGCGCAGGGGTTGGCGCCCAAGTTGTAGCACAGCTCCGCCGGTCGCTCGATTCGCCAGAGCGCGAAGTCGGCGCGCTTGCCCACCTCGAGGGTACCGATTTCGGCCTCCCGTCCGAGCGCTCGGGCCGCCACGCGCGTCGCCCCGGCAACCGCCTCTTCCGGCGTGAGGCCGAACAGACTGCACGCCATGTTGAGTGCGAGCAGCAACGACATGCCCGGGGAGGTGCCGGGATTCCCGTCGGTGGACACGGCGATGGCCACTCCGGCGGCGCGCAAGAGCGGCACCGGTGGCGGTGTCGTCTGCCGCAAGGTGAAATAGGCACCGGGCAAAAGCACCGCCACGGTGCCGGCTTGGGCGAGCGCGCGCGCACCGTGCTCGCCGAGATACTCCAGATGGTCGGCGGACAGCGCGCCGTAGCGCGCGGCGAGCTCCGCGGCCCCCATGTCGGTGAGTTGCCCGGCGTGTACGTGGGCGCGAAGCCCCAAGCGCTGCGCGGCCGTGAGGAACGCTTCGGTCTCCTCGAGGGTGAACGCGATGTTCTCGCAAAACGCATCGACCGCATCGACGAGTCCCGCCCGGGCGAGCGACTCGAGCCACGGGCCACACACGGCCGCGACGTACTCGCCGCGCCGCTCGCGATACTCCGCCGGCAAAGCATGCAGACCCAAGAAGGTCGTCTCGATCGAGAGGGGCAAGTCCCGCGCCAGCGCGCGCGCGACCTCGAGCATGCGCCGCTCGGTGGCAAGGTCGAGGCCATAGCCGGACTTCACCTCGAGAGTAGTAACGCCCTCGGCCATCAGGCGTCGCGCCCGCGTCGCCGCAGCCGCGACCAGGGAATCGAAATCGGCCCGTCGCGTCGCGTTGACGGTGGCTTGAATACCGCCGCCGGCACGGGCGATCTCCTCGTAGGGGACGCCGCAGAGACGCTGCTCGAACTCCGCGACACGATTGCCGCCGTAAACCAGGTGGGTGTGACAATCGATGAAGCCCGGCGTCATCCACAGACCTTCGGCCTCCTCGATGGGGATCCCGCGTGCACGCGCAAGAGTGCGCGCCTCCTCGGCGGAGCCCAACCAAGCGATGCGTTCGCCTTTCACTGCGAGCGCTGCGTCGTCGAGCTTGCCATAGGGGGTGCGGCCCGCGACCATGGTCGCGATGCTCATCCCGATCCACACCCGATCCCATTCCACGATGGACGATGACTCTTGCACGAATGCGCCCGCAGCGGCCGTTGTTGCCCTGGCTTTGATGATACGGCAAGCTGACCTGGCTATACAGGTATAGGCAGGTACTCGTGGAGCGGCATTACCGGTTGGCTTGGGCGCTTCTCGACGGCGGATGGCAGCGCGATGTGGGCGTGAGAGTCGATGAGCAGGGCCGCATTGCCCACATCGAGACGGAGCGCCCGCCGACGGGACGACCTGCGCCTCAGGCGACGGCCCCCGCCGAGCGCGTCGCGGGTTTCGTCGTGCCCGGCATGCCGAACGCGCACAGCCATGCCTTCCAGCGTGCGATGGCGGGCAGTACCGAGTACCGTCTGTCGACGCGCGACAGCTTTTGGACATGGCGTCAGGCCATGTATGCGCTCGCCCGGCGTATCGCGCCGCCCGACCTGGAGCTCGTGGCGACACAGCTCTTCGTGGAGATGCTGAAATCGGGCTATACGTCGGTTGCGGAATTCCATTACTTGCACCGTCAGGCTGACGGCACCGCATACCCGGCAACGAACGACCTCTGGGAGGCGATAGCGAGAGCCGCCGACGCCGCGGGCATCGCCCTCACCTTTCTGCCCACGCTCTATCAAACCAGCGACTTCGGCTCGCAGCCGCTGAAGCCCGAGCAATCGCGGTTCGCCATGACGACCGATGAGTTCTTGCGCGCCATCGAGACTCGCGTGCGCGCCGAGCGGCACCTCGCAGCGCCGCTCATTCGCACCGGGGCCGCCTTTCACTCGTTGCGGGCCGTGCCGCTCGAGACGCTGCGCGAGGCGGCGCGGGGTCTTTCGTCCATCGATGCGGACTTGCCGGTCCACATCCACATCGCCGAGCAGCAGAAAGAGGTCGCGGCATGCCGCGCGAGCACGGGGCATCGGCCGATCGAGCTGTTGCTCGCGACGGGCGTCGTGGACGAGCACTGGTGCCTGGTGCACGCGACGCATGCGACGCCCGCCGAACTGCAAGGCATCGCCGACGCGCGCGCCGCGGTATGCGTCTCGATCAGCACCGAGGCCAACCTGGGCGATGGCTGCTTCGA
Organism: Steroidobacteraceae bacterium; assembly: GCA_049513515.1. GTDB lineage: Bacteria > Pseudomonadota > Gammaproteobacteria > Steroidobacterales > Steroidobacteraceae > Bog-1198. The sequence continues at coordinate 9,531 of JBEKWA010000035.1, read as the reverse complement.
TGCGGCGCGGTTCCTCGAGTCGCGCGGCCGCATTTGCATCGGCTCCGACAGTCAAGCGACCGTATGTCCCGCGGAGGAGCTGCGCTGGATGGAATACCAGGCGCGGCTGCGCAAGCGGCGGCGGGGCGTGCTCGCGGACGCGGCGGAGCCGCACGTCGGCACGCGCCTGTGGCGCGCCGCCGCGCGTCATGGCGCCGCCGCCCTGGGTCAGCCCGCCGGCGTGATCGCGGCCGGTGCACGTGCGGACTGGGTGGTGCTCGATCACGAGCACCCGAGCATGGCGGGCGCGGGCGCGGCCACAGCGCTCGATCACCTCATCTTCGCCGGCGCAAGCGCCGCCATCCGCGATGTGATGGTCGCAGGGCGCTGGGTTGTCAAAGACGGCCGGCACGCGGCCGAGGATCGTCTCGCGGTGCCTTTCAAGGAGCTGATGGGGCGGCTGGCACTCGAGGGCGCCGCCACCCTAGGTTGACTGTACCTGTCTATACAGGCTACGCTTGAGGACATGAGCACCAAGGCGACCGCGGCCCTGCAGCCTCTGTACCTCAGGGTGAAGCGCCACATTCTGGACAACATCGGCTCCGGCAAGTGGGCCGTCTCCGCGCGAGTTCCCTCCGAGAACGAAATCGTCAAGAAATTCGGCGTTTCGCGGATGACGGCCAATCGCGCGCTCAAGGAGCTGAGCGACGAGGGTGTGCTGGTACGCATCGCCGGTGTCGGCAGCTTCGTCGCCGATCGCCATGCCCGCGCACATCCTCTGAAGATCCGCGGGATTGCCGATGAGATCCGCGAGCGCGGCCATGTGCATCGGTCCGAGATCGTGAGCCTCGAGCGCCTGCGTGCCGCCGCGGATCTCGCCGAGGAGTTCGGCGTGGCGCCGCGCAGCGAGCTCTACCACTCCCTGATCGTGCATTTCGAGAACTACCGGCCGGTGCAGCTCGAGGACCGGTACGTGTCGCCCGTGCTCGCGCCCGGCTACCTCGACGTGGACTTCAGCCGGACCACGGCCTATGAGTACTTGATGGGCGTCGCACCCTTGCAGGAGGTCGAGCACGTGCTGCGCGCCGTGATGCCGGATGAGAGAACCCGCAAGCTGCTGGCCATGAAGCGCGAGGAGCCCTGCCTGCTCGTGATCCGTCGCACGTGGACTCACGGCGCCATCGCGTCATTGGCACGTCTCTATCATCCCGGCTCCCGCTATGAAATGTCGGGGCGCTTCCGCCCCTCTTCGGTCCTTGAGGAGTGAGAACATGCTCGCACCCGTAAAACCCCGCCTGATACGCGCTTCCCGCGGAAGTGCTCTGAGCGCCCGCTCCTGGTTGACCGAGGCGCCGCTGCGCATGCTGATGAACAATCTCGACCCGGATGTGGCGGAGAATCCCGCCGAGCTCGTGGTGTATGGCGGGATAGGCCGGGCCGCGCGCGACTGGAACTGCTATGACCGCATCGTCGAGACGCTCAAGCGTCTGAACGATGACGAAACCTTGCTGGTGCAATCGGGCAAGCCGGTCGGCGTATTCGCGACGCATGCGGACGCGCCGCGCGTGCTCATCGCCAATTCGAACCTGGTGCCGCACTGGGCGACATGGGAGCACTTTCACGAGCTGGATCGCCGCGGGCTCGCCATGTACGGTCAGATGACCGCGGGATCCTGGATCTATATCGGCAGTCAGGGCATCGTGCAAGGCACTTACGAGACGTTCGCCGAGATGGCGCAGCGCGATTTCGGCGGCCGTGAGGCGGGCAAGTGGATTTTGACCGCGGGCCTCGGCGGGATGGGCGGCGCGCAGCCACTGGCGGCAACCATGGCGGGTTTCAACATGCTCGCGGTGGAGTGCCGCGAAAGCCGCATCGAGATGCGTTTGCGGACAGGCTACCTCGATGCCCGGGCGGGCAGCCTCGACGAAGCGCTGACGATGCTCGAGGGTGCGAAGCGCGAGGGCAAGCCGCTGTCGGTGGGATTGCTCGGCAACATCGTCGACGTCCTGGAAAGGCTCCTGGAGCGCGGCATCCAGCCCGATGCCCTCACCGATCAGACCTCAGCTCACGACCCCGTCAACGGCTACTTGCCGCAGGGCTGGAGTGTGAAGCAATGGGACGAGCGGCGTGAAAGTGATCCGCAAGGCACGAGTGCTGCGGCCCTGCGCAGCATGGCCAGGCACGTGGAATGCCTGCTGCAATTCAAGGCACGAGGCCTCCCGGTCTTCGACTACGGCAACAATCTGCGACAAATGGCCAAGAATGCGGGCGTCGCGCGCGCCTTCGACATTCCCGGCTTCGTGCCCGAATACATTCGCCCGCTCTTCTGCCGCGGCATCGGGCCGTTTCGCTGGGCGGCACTGTCGGGAGATCCTGAGGATATCTACAAGACCGACGCGAAGGTCAGAGAGCTCATCCCGGACGATCCTCACTTGCATCAGTGGCTGGACATGGCGCGCTCCCGCATCCGTTTCCAGGGCTTGCCTGCGCGCATCTGCTGGGTGGGTCTCGGGCAACGCCATCGCCTCGGTCTCGCCTTCAACCAGATGGTCGCCGACGGCGTGCTGTCCGCCCCCATCGTCATCGGCCGCGACCACCTCGACTCGGGTTCCGTCGCGAGCCCGAATCGCGAGACCGAGGCCATGCGCGACGGCTCCGATGCGGTCTCGGACTGGCCGCTCCTCAATGCGCTGCTCAATACCGCGAGCGGCGCGACCTGGGTATCCATCCATCATGGGGGTGGCGTCGGGATGGGCTACTCGCAGCATGCGGGCGTCGTGATCGTTTGCGACGGCAGCGAGGGGGCCGCGCGCCGCCTGCGGCGCGTGCTGTGGAACGACCCGGCGAGCGGCGTGATGCGCCACGCGGACGCGGGCTATCAGCTCGCCATCGATTGCGCGCGCGAGCAAGGGCTCGACTTGCCGATGATCGAGCCGCGGCAGCCCACGTGAGCGCCGAGCTCGATGTGCGCGCCGGCAGCCTCGAGCTGCCGTTGCTGCGGCGGATCTACGAGGAGCCGGTGGCACTGCGACTGGCTGAAGCCGACCGCGCACGCATCGCGGCGGCGGCGCAATCGGTGGACAAGATCGTGGCGGCGGGTGAAGCGGCCTACGGAATCAACACGGGCTTTGGCCTGCTGGCACAGACCCGCATCCCCGATGACCAGCTCGCCCAGCTGCAGCGCAATTTGGTGCTATCGCACGCCGCGGGCGTCGGCGAGGCGCTACCGGATGCCGTGGTGCGCCTGCTCCTCACGCTCAAAATCAATGCCCTCGCCCGCGGATATTCCGGTATTTCGCTTGCGATCATCGATGCCTTGGGCGCGCTGCTGGCGCACGAGGTCTACCCGGTGATTCCGGCGCAGGGCTCGGTCGGCGCGTCCGGCGATCTCGCGCCTCTCGCCCACATGAGCGCAGTGCTGCTCGGTATCGGCCAAGTGCGCGTCGGCGGCAAGCTACTGGCGGCCTCCGAAGGACTCGCCCGCGCGGGGCTCGCGCCGTGCATGCTTGGCGCCAAAGAGGGCCTCGCGCTCATCAACGGCACGCAGGTATCGACCGCACTCGCTCTCGCGGGCCTGTTCGGCGCGGAAGACGTGCTCGCGTCCGCCGTCGTCGCGGGCGCCATGTCGGTCGATGCGCTGAAGGCCAGCGATACGCCGTTCGATGAACGCATTCACGAGATCCGCGGCCAGCCCGGACAGATCGCGATCGCACGCGAATATCGCGCCCTGGCCCGTGGGAGCGAGATCCGCGCCTCGCATCTGGACTGCACGCGCGTGCAGGATCCGTATTCCTTTCGCTGCCAGCCCCAGGTGATGGGAGCATGTCTCGATCTACTGCGCCACTGCGCCGCGACGTTGCGCACAGAGGCCAACGCCGTCACCGACAATCCTCTGCTGTTCGATGGCGGCGACGTGCTCTCCGGCGGGAATTTTCATGCCGAGCCCGTGGCTTTCGCGGCGGACATGCTGGCCCTCGCACTTGCCGAGATCGGAAATCTCTCGGAGCGGCGCACCGCGGTGCTCGTCGATCCGAAGATGAGCGGTCTGCCCGCATTTCTCGTGCAGAACAGCGGACTCAATTCCGGATTCATGATTGCCCAAGTTACCGCGGCGGCGCTGGTTGCGGAGAACAAGGCGCTCGCGTCTCCCTGCAGCGTCGACTCCATCCCGACCTCCGCGAATCAGGAAGACCACGTCAGCATGGCCACTCATGCCGCGCGTCGCTTGGGACCCATGACCGACAATGCGGCCGCAGTGATCGGCATCGAATTGCTCGCTGCTGCCCAGGGAATCGACTTTCACCGGCCCTCGCGCTCCTCGGCGGTGCTCGAGGAGGTGCATGCGGCGATCCGCGCACAGATACCCCATTACGCGGCCGATCGCTTTTTCGCCCCGGACATCGAGGCAGCGAAGCGCTGGGTGCGCTCGGGCCGCTTCTCGACACTGGTCAAGGGACTGCTCCTTTCGCGACATTGACACCATGAAGCATCTCGCCCTGCTGCTCTTCGCCTGCCTGCTCCCCATCGCCTCCCACGCCACGCAGATCAACCTCGCCACCCTGAGCTGCGACAAGTATGAGAACGAGATCGTGGGTTCCCCGGACGGGACCGGCTCAGCCGATCCCTCCCAGCGTCCGGATGCCATCGACACCGTCATGTGGCTCTTCGGCTATTCGGTCGGCCTGGCGGGCGAGCATGTCATGTACGGCGATGCGCTCACCTCCTTCGGCTTCGCCCTCGATGCTCAGTGCAAGAACAACCCGACCACCAGCCTGCTGCAGGCGCTCGCTACCGTGCGTCCCAAGCGCGACAAGCCGATGGATCTCATGACGCTCAACTGCAAGGACTTCGAGGCACGCCACACCGAATCGATGCAGAGCGATCTCGCGAGCGCCAACACGATCATGATGTGGCTCTTCGGTTATTCGGTCGCCCGGTCCGGGAGCCACATTCTCGACGCGAGCAAGGTCGCGCAGTTCGCCGCCACTCTGCAAACCCGCTGCGGCGAGCACGCGGAAGAGAGCTTGTACGACGTCCTGGCGGACGTGAGCCAGGCCAAGCATTAGCGGCTGCATCGGGGCGGGGACCCCCACCCGGCGAGTGCGGGTGGGGGTCCGTCCGACGGATCGACGCGCTTTCGTCCTACTGTATTGCGTCGTCATCCGCTCGAAGAATGGCGGACCGGTTCCCGGGCAAGAGGAGAGGAGCATGAGCAGCACGTTCGAGAGCAATGGACCCGCCGACGCGGAGCAATCTCAAGGTCCAAATGGCAAGCTGGGTGAGCAGTTCCAGGAGCTTTTCGATGGGGTCGAGGATCTCATCAAGCGCGTGTCCGAAGTGGACAGCCCGGAAATCCAGAAGATCCGCGCGAAGGCACGGGTCGCCCTCATGATGGCGAAGAGCGCGATTGCGGACGGCGCGACGCACGTGGGTAAGCAGGCACGGCGCGCGGCTGGCTCGACCGGGGAGTACGTACGCCGTGCGGCCGGCACCACGGACGACTACGTGCGCGAATATCCCTGGTACGCCCTCGGTGCGGGAGCGGTGCTGGGCTTCGCCCTCGGCATCCTCGTATCGCGCTCGCGCGACTGAAAGCGGTCGCCCACGGGATCTGGGAAGCATCCTACAAAGGGTATCTGCAACCGGGCCATACCCGAGTGTCGCCGCGACGCCTAGAGTGCGGCCATGCTCAACAAGGGAAAAAGCCTGGCAAAACTGGCGTATTGCGCAATATGTTGCCTGGCCGCCGCACAAGCGGCGCACGCTGCTCCACCGCCGGGCAGCAATGGTAGCGGCCTTCTCGAGAGAGCCTCGGGACTCCTCGGCGCCAGGCCGACACGCGGTCCGTCGAGCCGACTCGACTTGCAGCGACTCGATCTGCGAGCACCCGATGCTCTAGCTGCGCAGCGTGCGCAGCGTGCGCCCGCGGCGATCGAGGATTCTAGGACCGCATTCCCCTCGGGCAAGCGTGCGCGGACGTCCTCGGACACTCGCGTCGAGGACGACCTCCCGGCGCTGGGCGGCGGGGTGCCGATGCGCACGATGAGCAAAGCGGAAGACATGGCGCGGCGCGTGCAACGGGAAGGGGTGCCCATCGCCCGGCTTTGGGAAAGCCGCTCGGCGCTCTTGCACGTGGGCTTGAGCCCCCGAGGCAAACCCGGGTTATGGTTGATTCAGAAAGTGCCGTGAGGCGCGTGCTGCAATGAAGTGCATGCGGCAAGCGCCCGTGGATGGAAGCGCGCGGTTTCTCGTAGGAGACCGCCGACAGCGCAGCCCTGATTGCTGCGTACAGCACGCGATTTCTCCGACCTATAGACTCGTCGGATGACACTACGCATCCTGTATGTAGAAGATAACCCGCTGGTGCGAGAGGTGACTTCCGAGCTGCTGGCGCAGGAGCAGCGGGAAGTTGTGGCGCGCGCAACCGCCGAGGAGGCTCTCGATGCATTTCGAGAGAACGCGTTCGACGTCGTCATCACCGACGTGAGTCTTCCCGTGATGTCGGGACTCGACCTGGCGCGCAATTTACTCGCGCTCAGGCCGGACGTGCCCATCATTCTCGCGTCCGGCTACGCCCTCAATTCGGTGGTGCAAAACTTGGGACCGAACGTGCGCACCATCGTCAAGCCCTTCGAGGCCAGCGAAATCGACTCGTTGATCACCGATCTTTGCGCGGCGTGAGCGTCTTCACTCAAGGCGAATCGCTGCGAGCCAAACCGCGGTCGACTTCCGCCTCCGCCGCGACCCAATCCTCCAGCTCGCGGCCGGGGGCGAAGTTGCGGCGCTCGGCGCGGAAGTAAGCGGCCTGAGCGATCATCCTACGCCGCTCTTCTGCACTCACGCGCTTGACCGGCAAGCTGAACCGCAGCGGGTTGAACGCGGGCGGTCGAAAGTAGAAGGAGTGCTTGGCGCGCACGGCCTCATTCCGCGTACAGGTGCCGGCGTGTCAGCGGCATTTGAGTCTCGGCACCGCGCTTGCGAGCCAGTATCTGATAGATACCCAGGTTGCCCGACTCGAATTCCAGGGCGCACGCGGACATATAGAGACGCCATACCCGATACGTCGCTTCGCTCACGTACTCGAGTGCGCGCGCTCGGCGCCGCTCCAGCCGTTCTACCCATGCACGCAACGTGAGCGCGTAATGAGCGCGCAGTCCCTCCACGTCGGCGATCTCGAAACGCGCATCCTCCATGAACCGCTGAATGCTGCTCACGGAATCGAGCTGTCCGTCCGGAAATACGTAGCGATTGATGAACTCGGCGGACAAATTCGGACCCCATCCCGAGTGCTCGTGCGTGATGCCGTGATTCAAGAATAATCCGCCGGGCTTGAGCACTCGCCGCACGGTGTCGAAATAGAGGGGCAGGTTCTTGAGCCCCACGTGCTCGAACATGCCGACGCTCGCGACTTTGTCGTAGAGCGCCTCGCCTACCAGTTCGCGATAATCGCGCAGCTCCACCGTCACCCTTTGCTCGAGTCCGGCGGCCGCAATGCGCGCTCGCGCGAGCTCGAGTTGCTTGCCGCTCAGCGTGATCCCGTGGGCACGCACACCGTGACGTCGGGCGGCATGGATCAGCAGCGCGCCCCAGCCGCATCCGACGTCGAGGAATTGCTCACCGGGTTTCAAGCACAACTTGCGGCAGATGTGCTCGAGCTTGGCCTCCTGCGCATCGTCGATTCCGACTGCCGCGCGCTCGAAGTAACCGCAGGAATAAACCATGGCTCGGTCCAGCCAGAGCCTGTAGAACTCGTTCGATACGTCGTAATGGAACTGAATCGCTTCGCGGTTCTCGTCCTTGGAATGCGCTCGGACCGCGCGGCCGCGTGTGTGCGCATGCTCGCGTGCGCTGTCGGCGGGGGGCGAAGCCGCAGTCGCCAAGTCCTGGTTGAGCGATTGCAGCTTCAAGGCCATGAAAAACGCGCTGAGCCGCTCGCCTAGCGAAAGCTTCATCTGCTCGAGGTAATCCTTGATGCAAAGCGCCGCGAACAGGTCTCCCTCGATATCGACTTCACCGCGGAAATACGCATCGGCGAGGCGCAGGGGGTCGCGCCCGAGCACCAGTGAGACAACGGCCTCGGGAGTTCTAAACCACATCACGAAAGGCGGTTCGGGGGCGGCGCTCTCGGCGGCCGTCTCCACGCTGGCCGTCGCCATAGCAGCCGCACCCACGCGAAACGTCGGGCCGCTCCAGAGTCGAACCGCAATGCTCACGGGGAGGTGCCTGAATATCTGGGCGAGCAGCGCCGCCGCCAGCGCTTGCCCCGCGGAACCTGCCTGGGCGGACGAACGCGAGCCCTCCACCCCGTCCGCCATGATCGAGTTCGCCCGCCCGAGCGGGCTCGGATACGTGGAATCGCCCATACTCACCTACCGCATCGATTCTCGAACGGTCCGAGGCGTCAAGATTTCTTCTTGCGCTTCGGGACCTTCTGATAGTCCGATCGCGATCGCCTGCTTGCGGGATTTCACCTTCTTGCCGGATCTCCCGCTGCGCAGAGTCCCGGTCTTCCGCTCATGCATGGCCTTGGCGACTTTCTTGCTGCTGCCCTTGCTATATTTGCGTGCCATCGATGCCTCTTGCAAGTGGTACCCACAGGCTTTATTGCACCGCGGCCGAGGGCCCGGGAGTGCGGGAGCTCCAACCCTGCATGGAGATGTCAGCGAGCCGCCGGCGGGGCGGCGCTCAAAGGGGAGTAAACCGATGGACGCATCAGGGCAAATTCTGCCACGACTGCCCTCCCGCACAGGTGACCGTGTAGGGGAGAAAATTCCTGACATCATGAAGGAAAAGACCTACAAAAAAACCTCTCGCCTCTCGACGGTCCAGGGGCGGGCCCCCGAGATATGCTTGATCAGATGAGCGCCGAACAACCCGCCGCCGAGCCTCACGTACACGAATTCGTTGCCCGCGTCGTGGTCGCGCGTCCTCGCCACGAGCTGTACGCCTTCTGGCACGATTTCACCAACGCCCCGAAATTCATGGCACACGTCGAGGGCGTGACCGAAGTCGATTCGCTCAGCTCGATGTGGACCGTGAGGGATAGGGCCGGCAACGCCACTCAATGGAAGATGCTCGTAACCGACGACGAGGCTGATCGCCTCATTGCCTGGTCGACGTCGGGGAACACACCCGTGAGCTATTCGGGACGCATCGAGTTCCGGGACGCCGCCGGCGGCGCAGGTACCGAGGTTACGGCCACCCTACGTCACGAGCGATCTGGCGCGGTTCAAGGACTATATGGAAGGACGCGCAGCGGATCCGGATTCAACCGCGACGCGGTAAGGCGCGACGCTTAGGCCCTCACCGGAGTGACGATTTCTCGTGGCCCCCTTCGAGGTCGCTTGGTGCTGGAGCACTTTTACTTAAGCTATATGAAGCGCCCCGAGCGTGAGCGCGTCAAGGACGAAATCCGCCCTGATCGGTCAAATTATTGAGACTTGCATTAATACCTGACATATTCAGAGAGGCAACTCAGCTTGCTGCCAGAACGCTCTGATCAACTTCGGACGGCGCTGCATGGAACGCAGGCGGTTGCGTGCGTGGCTCTTC
>JBEKWA010000034.1:0-15791 GCA_049513515.1 Steroidobacteraceae bacterium | reverse complement strand
CAGCATATCTGGGGAGGCGGATACTCGGCCGGCTACTACGCCTATCTCTGGACGGAAATGCTCGCGGACGATGCCTTCCAATGGTTCGAGGAGAACGGCGGGCTCACGCGCGCAAACGGCGATCGTTTCCGCCAGATGATTCTATCCAGAGGAAACACCGAAGATCTCGCCGCATTGTATGCAACCTGGCGCGGTCGCCCGCCGAAAGTCGACGCGATGCTGAAATACCGCGGACTGCTGGAACCGTAGGGTGCGCCCGGGCTCAGTGGGTGATGGTGATGGACGGGTCCAAATCGCGGAGCGCGCCGGCGACCGTGGTCTCGCCCGTCCGATCGATGTCGGTCTGAGAGTAAGCCCGTCCCCAGGCGCTGCAGTTGTTCGGGCCTGGGGGGATGCGGCTGCCCGTTGAAGTGAGGCAGGTAGGGGATACGGCCGCCGTATTCTTCGGCGGGCTGTTCGTGGTCGCACAACCGCAAATCGAGAGGGCAGCCAGCAGCGCGCCGGTTGCACATGTTCGGGTCATCATGGGAAACCCTCCAGCTCGGTTTGACAATAATCGCATGATACGCCGCTTCTCCCGGGACACCAAGGCGCGGGCGCCCGCGGTTATGCCGCGTAGCAGCCTGCAAATTCGGCCAGCATAAGTTAACTGGAGACGGCATCTCGTTGTCGGCCGAGGATACGGATCGGCTATGATATTTTCCGGTTCGAGACGCGCGACGAGTAGTCATTTTTTCTGTGCAAGGGGATTTCCGTGAACATGCGTCAGCCAGGCCTTCGAAATTGGACGCTGGTTTTGCTCTTGACGCTCGCTGCCACCGCATCGCGTGCGCTGCCCGTGTCGCACGTGCAGGTTCGAGTTGTGATCGGGCCGAACGAGCTCAGCGCGGGCAGCTATGTGGAGCTGCGTATCTATGAGGCCGGCAAGGCGGTGCTTCGCTATCCCTTGACGCACGGCGAAGCATGGGCTGCGGACTCGACGCGCATCATCCCGTTGACGTTGAACGATGCGCTCGACCCGCGCAGCGTACTGCGCTTCGGTCTCTTCTATCGCGCGGCGAGCCCGCTGTCACCGCCGTGGCAAGTGGTGGCTGCCGACGTCGATCTGTCGGCCGGCCGCGAGCCGGCGCAGCTGTTGCTCGGCACCACGCTCTCGGGAGAGATCGCGCGTCAGGGAGAGCTCGCGACGGTCGAGCGCGATGCGAGCACGGTCAGCTGCATGAGCGACTCCGACTGCGACGATTCCAAGACCTGCAACGGACAAGAGCGTTGCGCGCCGCACGCACCCGGCGCCGACGCGCGTGGTTGCGTGAGCGGCCGCCCCGTGGTCTGTCCGGTGAACCAGGTGTGCACCGAGGGTCGCGGTTGCGTCGGTACCGGCTCCTTAACACCGACACCGGCGCACTAGGGCATCAGCACGAGCTCGTGCCTGGCCGGCCCGGGAACGAGCGGTGTCGGCCGGCCTTCCACCCAGGAGTCGAATCCGGCGCGGTAGAAGGGCGAAAGCGGATGCCCGCTTTCGCCGCCCGGCATATGTAGGTAGGCATCCTGCTCGTGTCCCGGCGAGACACTCAGCCGCTCGGACGCGCCGAAGTCGGTGCCTTGAATGCGCGGCATGTCGTCATGCGCGCCGGGCGGCGCCGCCGTCGGCATGTCGAGAAATCCACGGAGCAGCGGCAGAGCGCCGGACAGCGGATGCGTGACGCGCACTGCATTCACGCGTCCCCACGTGCAGGATGCGAGATCCAGGTGCTCGGAACCACATTCCTGCGGGAGCCTTTCGCTCGCAATCAGCGCCTCGTAGAGGAGCGTATCCCAGTCCGCGTAGGTTGCGGCGAGGAGGTGCGCAGGCCGCGCCTCCAACAGCCGCCAGAGCGGTCCCTCGAACGAGGATGGGATCTCATAGCGAAAATCGTGGTTCGCGAGGCGCGCCGGCGCGACCAGCATGTGGAAGACCCGTGTTTCCACTTCGTGGCGAAACGCGAGCGTCAAGCGGAAGGCGGCGTCGTCCGGTGCCGCGTGACCGCTCCAGCGAGCGAGCACCTCTTGCGCGGCGACGGCTGAACGATCGCCCCGGTCGCGCGCTCGCTCGATGACCTTGCCGAGGAGCGTCCGCCAACGCTCGAGAAACAGAGCGCGGTCGTCGAGCTGGACGCGCAGGCTCGCGAGCGGAGTCAGCGGCGGCCGCGCCGCCGCGAGATCCGCGTGAATCTGGGCGGCACGCGCACCTCGGTCCATCCCGTCATCGCCGATACGGCTCGCGGCCTCGCCACCGACGACGCGGGCGTTTGCCGACCAGAGCAAGCCTTCGGCGGGGTCGAGCACCTGCGGCCGTTCCTCGGCGGCGAGCCAGCCATCGAAGCCGACGACCGCATCGGTGGAGAGTTGTGGCAGCACGGGCGGTGCATCGCTGTGTCGCGGCAGCCGTCCCGCGATGCTCCAGCCGATGTGTCCCTCGGCATCACCCACCAGGATATTCTGTCCGGGAATTCCAAAGTCGCCGGCGACGCGCAGCGCCTCCGCAGCCGAGTGGATGTGCTCGAGAGCGAGCAGGTTCATATTCACCGCGGCCGGATCGTGTGCTACCCAGTCGAGCGCGTAGGGTCGGTTCTGCCAGTCCGTTCCCATGACCGGACCCCACGAGGTGACGGCCACTTGCAAATGCTCGGGCGGTGCACCTTTGACTTCGATGATCTCATCGACATAGTCGAGCTTCCGGGTTCCCCCCGCGGTCGCGTAAGCATCGGGGTCGCCGGGCACGGGCACGAGTCGGATCACCTTGGAAAATTCGCCGTAGCTGTTGGTGAAACTCCAGGCAATGTGGCCGTTGCTGCCGACGACGAGAGTCGGCGTACCCGGCAAGGTCAGGCCGACCTCATCGAACCCTTGCGCCGATGCATCGACGAGACGGGCCCGGTACCAGACGTTCGGCACCCGCAAGCCGAGATGCATGTCGTTCGCGACCAGCGCCGCGCCGTCGGCCGTACGCGAGCCCGCGACCGCCCAGTTGTTGCTACCGGCCGGATCGGGCGATGACGTGAGCGTCTCGGGCGGTGTGACGGGCAGAGCTCCGAGCGAGCGTAGATCGACTTCCCCGGGAGTCGGAATCCGAGGCGGCTCACTCTGGCTGCCGTCGATTGCCGCATCCCATTCGCTCGCGCCTGCCTCGATAAAGCGCCACAGCGCTTCGGGCAGCGTCGCACGCAGCAATCCACGCTGCAGCTGCAGATGGCCCGTGGAATCCTGCAGCTGCAGGAACATCGCGTGTCCGCACAACACGCTATCCACCGCGCTCCACGGCTTCGGATCGACGCGGAGCAGCCAGTATTCGAACGGCCGCGCTCGCAGTGCGGACAGCCCTGCGTTCGCGCCGTTGGCATACGCATCGAGCAACGCCCGGCTCGGCGCATCGAGACTCGCTACAGCCCTTTCGGCCACGTCCCGAAATCGATGCCGCCGCAATTCGCGGTCGGCGGGGAGGAGAGCGGGTCCGAGGAGTGCGGCGAGCTCGCCGGCGGCCGCGCGGCGCAACAGATCCATCTGGAAGAACCGATCCTGGGCGTGCACATAGCCGAGCGCGAATGCGAGGTCGCTTCGATTCTGCGCCGTGATGGTCGGCACGCCCGCGGCATCGCGGCTCACGCGGACCTCGGCGTGCACGCCGCTCCGCGCTGCGCGGCCGTCGAGGCGCGGCAGGCTTGCACGCAGGACCAGCCATCCGGCGAGCGCCGCGACCATGACAGCGCCGGCAAGGATGACGGTCGCGAGGACGGCGCAGCGCGGGGCGCCCAAGCGCCGGGCACCGCCGCGCAGGCCTTGACTCATTGCGCGTGCGACCGAGGCCGGCACGGAGCGTATGCGCGCGCCTCCGTGCGCGCGACTTTCTCCCACGGGACACCCTGACGATCACATCCATGCTGCCGGGCGGCCGAGGCAATTATCGCGGCCGGGCGGCACGCGCGCCGTGTGACGGTAGGCGCTCCAGGGCGCGATATGTCAAGGCTCATGGCTCGCCGGGGTGATAGCGCCGCTGCGCATGTGCGTCTACATCTTGGAGCGTGAACCACACGTCGCGAAAGCGCCCATCACAGTACATTTGTGCCTGATCGGTGAAATGCGGCGAGCCGGGATCGCCGCTCTCTCCGCCCGCCATCAGCGCTTTCGCTCGCACCGTAGGACCGAACTCCACCGCGGCGATGAAGCTGTTGCCGAGCGATCCGTAGATGCGCTTTGTGGTGCGCGGCTCGTCCGAGTCGAACGAGGCAAGCGCCCCCCACTTTCCCGGCGCGAACCCGACGGGCAGGCTCGGGCGTGAATCGTCAAAGGGCTGCACGAGGTCGTCCGTCAGGCGTTGATATCGATTGACCTCGCCCCACGCGAGCTGCCAGGTTCCGAAGTCGCCCTCGAGACGCGCTACGGCTTGGCGCAAGGCCTCGAGAGCCTTCTCGTCCGTCAGATGCTCGAGGAGAAAGTCGTAAGGCGTCCGATGCGCGGCGATTGCTTGCGTGGTGTTGGCATCGATCAGCCCCTGTCCCCAAAAAATAGCGAGCGTCTCGGCCACGGAATCCGCGCTCGTCCTTCGGTTCCAGGCACGCAGCGCTGCGATCGGCGTTTCGATCGCCCGGCGCCGCGGATCGTCGGCGCCGAGGCGATCGTAGGCCTCGAACAGCCGCGGCAACAAGGCCTCGAATGCGGTGAGATGGGAGTCATAACCCGCCGCGATCAACCGGTCCAACGTCACGTCGTGAAGATGCTCGAGCAGCTCTACGGCGTGCAGCCCGCGCGGATTTTCGCCCCGCGTCCACATGTACGCGGGATAGTTCTCGCGCTTCGGGCTCTCTGTGCCCGCGGCCGAGAACGGCCAGTCGTTGGTGTTCTGGATCCAACCGTTGGAGGGATTGAGCAGCGTGATGGTCTCCTCGAGCGCATGGGGACCTTGCCATTCGGTCGCAGGATTGCTGCCGTCCACTGGGCGTGTGTAATCGAAACGAGGATCGCGTTTCGGAATGAAGTTCCCATGAAAGTACGCGATGTTGCCGTCTGCATCGGCGTACACCGTGTTGTTCGATGTGTCGGTGCGCATGTCCTGCGTCTTGCGGAACGATGCGTAATCGATCGTTTTGGTGCGTAGGTACGATTGCTCGAGCGCACGCACCGGATCCACCAGGATCTTTACGGCTATCCATGCGCCGTCCTCGGCACGCACGATCGGGCCGTGGTGCGTACGGTACACCGTGAAACGCCGGGTCACGAAGCCGCCGCCGCTCTTGACCTTTAGATTGATGGAGAGCGATCGGATCGGTCGCAGCGCACCACCGTATCGATAGAAATGCCCGCTCGCGGAATCGACTACGCTCTCGGCGTATTCGTCGATTGCATCGCCGCCGTAAGAGGTATGCATCCAGCCGTTGTGGGCGTTGAAGCCCTGGTAGATGAAGAACTGCCCCCAGGTGGCGGCACCATAGACATCCAGCCCCTCGTCGCTCGCCAGCTGCAGCTCGGCGCGGAAGTAAAACGAAGTATGCGGATTGATCCAGAGCAACGCGTGCCCGCTCGCGCTCAATCGCGGCGCGATCGCAAAGCCGTTCGAGCCCCCGAGACGCGCATCGTCGGCGCTGCTCGGCGCGATGACCGCCGCCGGTGCGCCCTTCTCGGGGTAAAGCTGCGCCAGGCGGCCGAGATCGACGCTCTCGATGTCGACGCCGATGCTGCCTTCCGTGAACGACAGCGCCATCCACGGCTCGAAACGAGCGATCGCCGCGGGCTTCACGGCGGAGTGGACGTACAGATAGAAGTTCAGGCCGTCGGCCCAGGCCCGCATCAGAGACTTGAGCCACACCGGGCTCTGCCCGTAGGCTCTGCGGAGCTCTGCGGGATCGATGAACATTCGTTGGCGCAAATCGCTGTACGTCGCCGATTCACCCTGCGCCTCGGCCAAGCGACCCAGTGCGACCAGGTAGTTGTGCTCGATGCGATGAAAGTCGTCTTCGGCCTGCGCGTACATGGCGCCGAACACCGCATCGGCGTCGGAGCGTCCGTGCACATGGGCGATGCCCCACGTATCGCGCACGATGCTGACGGCAGACGCCTCGCTGCGCCAGCGTGCCGCCTCGCTCGCGCTGGCCATCGAGTTCGCCGGTGCAGAATGGGCCGGCGACGCAGCGGCGGGAGCCGACGTGAGAGCTGCCGCAGCAAGCCCCGCAAGGAATGAGCGCATGTTCGAGATCAACCCCTCCGGGGAGGCGCAAGCATAGGCCGCCCCGACCCAGTATCATTGCACGCCTCCGGCCGACGTGGCGATTCCGGGAGGCACTCGTGACGACGAAGAACTCTTTTACGCTCTATGGTCGATCGGGAACGGGGTCGCTTGCCGTGCAAGTGGCGCTCGAGGAGATCGGCACGCCGTTCGAATGCGTGTGGATCGAGCAAGAGCCCGCCGAGGTCGCGCGCTACAAGCAAATCAATCCCACCGGCAAGGTGCCTGCGCTCGCGTTGCCCGATGGGACGATTATGTTCGAGTCCGCGGCCATCTTGGTTCACCTCGCGCTCGCGAATCCACAGGCCAAGCTCGCTCCCCAGCCCGGCACCACCCGTCATGCGATGTTCCTGCAGTGGATGACGTTTCTGTCGGCGAACGTGTACCAGGCCGCGCTCAGGATTTTCTACTCGGACCGCTATTCTTCACGCGGCGAGGCGGATGGCGCCGCGATCCGCGAGCAGGCACTGGCCGACTACCGCACCCACATGGAACTGATCGCGCGTAGCCTCAAGCCGTACGTGTTGGGCCCCGACTATTCCATCGCGGACGTTTATCTCTACGTGCTCTTCTCCTGGTACCCGGATCGAGACGAGCTCGCGATGCGCTTGCCGGCGCTCGGTGCCCATTGGGATAAGGTGCGCGTCCGCCCCGCTGTGGTCAAGGTGGAGGCCGATCACGCCGCGCACGAGTGAGCAGGGTTCCCCGATGACTTACTGTCTGGCGAGCGCCGCTTGATCCCAGCCGCCGCCGAGGGCCTTGATCAACAAGATGCTTGCGCTCATGCGCCGCGCCTGAATGGAGGTGGCCTGCACCTGCGCCTGCAGGGCTGCCGTCTCCGCCGTCGAGACCTCCAGATAGGTCACGATGCCGGCGCGGTAACGGTCCTGGGCTTGCTTGAGGGCAACTCCGGTCGCGAGAACCGCGGCTGCATCGGTCTCGCTCTCCTCCTGCAACCGCCGCAGCGCGATCAAGTTGTCCTCGACATCCTGATAGGCCGTGAGCACCGTATTGCGATAGTCCGCCGCCTGCTCCTCATAGACGGCCTTCACGCGTGCGGTCTCGGCGACCAGTCGACCGCCCTCGAAGATCGGCGCCGAAATTTGCGGCCCGAGTGACCAGTACAGGCTGGACGCGGAGAATAGGTTCGAAGTCTTGGTACTCTCGAGACCCCCCGTGGCGTTGAGCGTCAGCTTGGGAAAGTAGGCCGCGCGGGCGACGCCGATCTGCGCGTTGGCCGAAGCCACATGGCGTTCGGCCTCGGCCACGTCCGGCCGCCGCTCGAGAAGGGTGGAGGGGAGTCCCACATCGATCGGCGGTGGCACGATGGTGAGCGGCAGCGCGTCCGCCGGCAGACTGAAGAGCGAGGGGTTCTCGCCGACGATGACCGCGATGGCATGCTCGGCCTGTGCCCGTTGCAGCTTGATATCTGAGGCTTGGGTCAGTGCATTGTCGAGCTCGGCCTCGGCCTGCGCGACGTCGGCGAGTGCCGCGGCGCCGCCGTTGAAAAGATCCGTCGTGAGCTTGAGCGACTCGCGGTAGGCCCCAACAGTCTTGTCGTAGAGATCTATTTCCGCATCCGCGCCGCGCAGGTTGAAGTAATCCTCCGCCAGCTGCGCCCGCAGCGACAGCTCGACCGAGGCGTAGTCGGCGGCGCTCGCTTGTCGTGCGGCCTTGGCCGAGGCGACCTCGTTGCGTACCCGTCCCCACAGGTCCACCTCGTAGGAGAAATCGGCGCCCACCAGGAAATCGTTCATCTCGGTGGGGAAGCCGGGAAGCTCCCGCGGAGCGTTCGGCGAGAACTTCTCCCGCGTGGCGTAGGGATTGGCCGTCAGCGTGGGAAACAGATCTGCCCGCGCGATGCGATATTGGGCACGGGCCTGTTTGAGGCGCGCGAAGGCGGCCTGGAGCGTCAGATTCGCGGGAATTCTGTCCTCCAGTCGATCGAGCCCGGGATCGCCGTACACGACCCACCAGTTGCCGCGCGGCTGCGCGTCCTGGGGCTGCGCGACCTTCCAGTCCGCGAGCTCCTTGTAGTGCTCCGGCGAAGTGCCCGTATCCGGCGCTTTGTAAGGGGGCGCGAAGGAGCAGCCGGCGAGGGCGCAGCAAACGCTCATGAGGACCCGACGCATCACGGGGCGGCGTGCTCGCTGCCTTGATCGGCGGCGTTCTTCGGTGGCGGAGGTGCGATCCGCACGTGCATGCCGTCGTTGATGGAATCCGGGGGATTGACCACGACTGCATCTTGCGGATCGAGTCCGGTCAATATCTCGACGGTTTTGCCGAAGTCACGTCCTTGATTGACCTTCTTGATCTTGATGGTGTCCTGATTCTGGACCACGGCGACCTGCAGGCCGTCGGCACGGAACAGGATGGTATTGGCCGGAACCCGCAGGGTCTCGGTGCTCGACGGCAGCTTGAAATGAATCTCGGTGTACGAGCCGGGGAAGAGCTGCGATTCGCGATTGTCGAGCTGCAGCTCGACCTGCAGCGTGCGGGCGGTCGGGTCCAGGGCATTCGATGTGCGCACCGTGTCCGCTTCGTAGCTCTTGCCCGGGCGCTCCGCGAAATGCAGCTGCGCTTTCAAGCCCGTCTCGGTGGCTGCGGCGTACGCTTCCGGAACTTGCGCGTAGATGCGGAGCTTGCGAATGTCGGCCACGCGGAACAGCTCCGTCCCCGCCGCTTGTCCTGCGTTGATGAGGTAGCCCACATCGGTGTTGCGTGCAGTCACCACGCCGTCGAAGGGCGCGAGCACCCGTTTGAACGACTCCAGATCGCTCAAGCGTTTCACGTTTTGCAGCGCCGACTCGACCATTGCAGCCTTGGCCGCCGCATCTCCCGCACGATTGTCGGCATCTTGCTTGGAGACGGCTTGAGTTTGGAGCAGGCCTTGCCAGCGGTCGTTGGTGATCTTGGAAAGCGCGAAGTTTGCCTGCGCGGTGTCCAAGTCCGCGCGCGCCTGAGCGAGCTCGCGGTCGACTTCCGGCGTGTCAATGTCCGCGAGCAATTGTCCCTTGTGTACGCGGGCGCCGATGTCGGTGTACCAAACTCTCAAATAGCCGTTGGTGCGTGCGTAGATCGGCGATTCGATGTAGGCCTGCACGATGCCCGGCAGCACGAGCTCGGTCCCGGCACTGCTCAGCTCGGGCTTCGCCGTCACCACCGTGAGCACGGCATTCTGCGTGGTCCGCTTGCGCAGCTCCGAACGAGCCTCGATGCGGCTGACGATTCCCCAGACGGCGAGGACGAGAGCGATGAGGGCCGCGATCAGGGCGTATCGCCTTACTTTCGAATTGAGGTCGCGGCGGTGCTGCGCGCTGTCCTGTTCAACCATGTGCGTTCTCCAGCTGACCGGTGTCCTCGCTGCCGAGGCCGGTCCGTCCTTTGCGGCCGTGAATGATCGTGAATACCGTGGGGACGAAGAAGAGCGTCGCGACGGTGGCGAAGATCAGTCCGCCGATTACGGCGCGCCCGAGCGGGGCGTTCTGCTCGCCGCTTTCGCCGAGCCCGAGCGCCATCGGGATCATGCCGATGATCATGGCGGTCGCGGTCATGATCACCGGGCGCAGGCGGGTAAAGCCCGCTTCGAGAGCGGCTTCCCGTGCGTCTTTGCCCGAGTTCATTTGCTCGCGCGCGAAGCTGATGACCAGCACGCTATTCGCAGTCGCGACACCCATGCACATGATCGCTCCGGTGAGCGCCGGCACGCTCACCGTGGTGTGAGTGAGGAACAGCATCCAGACGATGCCGGCCAATGCGGCCGGCAATGCCGTGATGATGATCAACGGATCGAGAAGCGATTGAAAATTGACCACGATCAGCATGTACACCAGGATGATGGCGCCCACCAAACCGAGCAGCAGTCCTTGAAAGGATTGCCGCATGGTTTCCACCTGACCCTTGAGCGTAAGTGTCGAGCCCCTGGGCAGGTCCTTCTTCGCAGCTTCGATGATCTTGTTGAACTGCGTGGCTACTGAACCGAGATCCGTGCCTTGCACGTTGCCGTAGATGTCGAACGCGACCTGTGCGTTGTAATGACTCACCACGGCCGGCGCGACGCTGCGGTGCGTGGTCGACACGTTGGCTAGAATTTGTGAAGTGCCCGAGGCCGCGGGCACCGAGCCGACCGTGCGGGCCAGAGGCGTGTCGACGAGATCGTTGATCGAGCTCATCTGGAACTGCGGGGTCTGCGCGACCACGTTGTACTGAGTTCCGCTCTTCGGGTCGATCCAGAAGGAGGGCGAGGTCTGAAAGCTTCCCGAGAGCGAGATGAGCATGTTGGACGCGACGTTTTGCTGGGTAAGGCCCAGAAACGTCGCCTTGGTGCGATCGACGTCGACGTTGATTTGCGGATAGTCGTAGGGTTGCTGAATGTGCAGGTCGACCGCCCCCGCGATGCCGATGAACTTCGGCAGCAGCTTCTCGATGAACAGGCGATTCGCATCGGAATTCGGGCCGGTGATCTGCACGTCGAGCGGCGAGGGCAGGCCGAAATTCAGAATCTGGCTGACGATGTCCGCCGGCAGAAATTCGAATTGCGTGGAGGGGTAGGAGGCCGTGAGCCTCTCGCGCAGCTCGCGCTGATAGACGTCCAGGGAGGAGTGTTTCTTCGCGAAGTTGATGAAGATGTCCGCATCTCCCGGGCCGACCGGTGCCGAGGTGCTGTACGAGAGGTTGATGCCGCTGTAGGGAAGACCGAGGTTGTCCACGATGGACGTGATCTCGCCCGGCTTGATGGTATCGCGTAGCGTCTTTTCCACCTGATCGCACAGAATGGCCGTTTCCTCGATGCGCGTGCCCGTGGGTGCCCGCAAATGCAGCTTGAGCTGCCCGGCATCGACGGTCGGGAAGAAATCTTGCCCCAAGCCAGGCAGCGGACCGATGGGAAATGCGATCAGCGCCGCCGCGGCCATCGCGAGCAAGAAGACGCCGGCGAAGCGCACGCCGCCATCGATCGCGAGGGCCAGCAGCTCCCGGTAGCCGTGGCGCGTACGCTCGAAGCCGTGCTCGAAGCGTTCCTGAAAGCGACCCAGAGCGGATTTCCTGTGCCCCTTGTCCTCGTCCTTTTTCTTGAGCCAGAACTTGGCCAGTGTGGGGATGAGAGTTCGCGACAGGATATAAGAGGCGAGCATGGCGAACACCACGGCCTCGGCGAGCGGAATGAACAAGTATTTCGCGATACCCGCGAGCTGAAACATCGGTACGAAAACGATGCAGATTGACAGCGTCGACACGAGCGCGGGAAGCGCGATTTGATGCGCACCTTCCAGGATGGCCTGCTCGACCTCGCTGCCCTGTTCGAGATGGTAGTTGATGTTCTCGATGGTTACGGTCGCATCGTCGACCAGAATGCCGACCGACAGCGCGAGACCGCCCAGAGTCATAATGTTGATGGTTTCCCCTAATGCGGCGAGACACGCGACGGAGGTCAAGACCGATAGGGGGATGGAGATGGTGATGATCAGGGTGCTGCGCCAGCTTCCCAGGAACAACAAGATCAGTAAGCCGGTGAGCGAGGCAGCGATGACCCCCTCGCGGATGACCCCGCTGATCGCGGCCCGCACGAAAATGGACTGATCGCTCAGGGCGACGAGCTTCAAATCCTTGGGCATTGCCGCGCGGGCCAGCGGAAGCTTGGAATTGATACCGCTGATGATGTCGAGAGTGGAGGCAGTACCCGTCTTCAGCACGTTCATTACGACGGCGCGCTTGCCGTCTACGCGCGCGATGTTCGTTTGCGGCGGATAGCCGTCACGCACGTGCGCCACGTCCCGCACATAGATCACACCGCCGTCGATGCTCTTCACCGGTAGATCGTTGAGCTCCTCGAGTTTCAGGGGGCTCGCATTGAGCTTGATGAAATATTCCCGCGTGTCGATTTTCTCGGTGCCCGCCGGCAGGATGAGATTTTGCTGGCCGATGGCGTTGACGACGTCGGAGGCAGCAAGACCGCGCGCACGCAGCTGCCGCGGGTCGAGGTCCACCTGCACCTCCCGCTGCTTGCCGCCGTAGGGGTAGGGGATCGAGGCGCCGGCGACCGTCGCGAGCTGGGTGCGCAAGATGTTATTGCCGAGGTCGAATATCTCCTGCTCGGGAATGGTTTCGCTCGACAGGGCGAGCTGGAGGATCGGCACGCTCGAGGCGTTGTAAGACAGAACGAACGGCGGTGTCGTGCCCGGAGGCGCGGTCTGCAGCTGCGTCTGCGAGACGGCGATGATCTGCGCCATCGACAGATCCTTGTCGGCGTTCGGCTGGAAGAAGTACTTCACCACGGCGGTGCTGTTCACCGATTGCGATTCGGTGTGCTCGACGTCGTTCACCACGGTCTGTGCGGTGCGCTCGGAAAACAGCACGATGCGATCGGCGATCTCCTCGGGAAGGAGTCCGGTGTAGCGCCAGATGACGGCGGCGATGGGGATCTTGATGTTCGGAAAGATGTCGGTGGGCATCTTGAGGATCGAGTAGACACCGAGGAATACGATCAGCACGCCCAGCATGATGAATGTGTACGGCCGCTGCAGAGCCACTCTGACGATCCACATGCTTTACTCCGGCTGGCGGGTATAAATGCGCATTACCTTAGCGGACGCACGGCTTGTCAGGGGTGGCGCGGTCGACCGTGGTCATTGTCCTACCCGAGTTGGCGGCCAACCGCGCATAACAATGCCGGCCGCGGCACTCAATAATGTTATCGCACTATGCGTAGTTGCAGAAGAGAGGCTGCGCAAATTCAAATCACGATGAAGGAGATTCGTATGAGGAAGGTTTTAGCAATGATCGCGTTGGTTTCGCCGCTCGCGGCGGCACCGCTGGCGTTCGGCGCGGGCGACCCCGACGCGTCGTTCTACAAGAAAGCCGCCGAGTCGGGTATTTTCGAGGTCGAGGCCGGCACCCAGGCTCAGCAAAAGGCGAACATGCAGCCTGTGAAGGACTTCGGCGCGATGATGGTCAAGGACCACACCGCGGCGGGCGATCAGTTGAAGAGCTTGGCCGCATCGAAGGGCGTGTCCTTGCCGACCAGCGCGAGCGTCACGGAAATGGCGGAGAAGGGCAAGCTCGACGTGCTGACCGGGGATACCTACGACAAGTCCTATATCAAGGGTCAGATCAAGGCGCACCACGAGGCCGTCGCGCTCTTCAAGAAGGAGATCGCGAGTGGACAGGACGCGGACGCCAAGGCTTTTGCCCAGCAGACGTTACCTACTTTACAGGCGCATCTGAAGGCGGCGAGGGACATCGCCACGCAGAACGGCTGGGCGAAGTCGAAGGCCGGCACTTCCGCTAGCTGATCGCTAGTCGGGCGGCCCGAGTAGGTCGGCGCGCGGCGCTATCCATGGCGCTGCGCGCCGGCATGTGCGCGCTTCGAGCGCATCGTTCGCAACCGGAACCTCGAAGCTATTGCGCTCGCGGCCGCGATCGAAGCGCAGGTCACCGAGCACTGCACCAGGCCCTGCGCCGTTTGGCTTCGATGGGTGAAGGTCGCGTGGCGCAAGCTCGCGCGGCACCAGGAAAGGGGCGCGGGCAAAGAGCAAGAACGCCGCGGCGTCGCAATCTGCGGCCACCACCTCCTGGAGACTCGAGCGTGGCAGGACGATCTCGCCGAGCCAGTGCACGTCGGGTGAGTCGCTCGCCGCGACCGCTGCGAGGGGCGCAGTGTGCGGCTCGGGCCGCGACCAGGCGCAGCCGTTTGCGTCGAGCCAGGCGGGATCCAGAGACAGAACGGCATGCCGGGCGACATAGCGGTCGCCCCGCGTCTCGAGCAGCCAGAGATCCCAGCACAGCGGATTTGCGGGTTGAGGGGTGAGCACGTGATCGAGCAGCCGATCGTTTGGAAACTCGGTCTCCGCGATAAGTTCCGTGCGTTGTGCCGCTTCGCTGCCGCCGAGCACGAAGGCGAACGTCACCGCGAGCGCGAGCACCACACTCGAGCGGGCCGCGCTCACGGGGGACCACCTCGCGCCGACCGCAGCGAGCAGCAGGAATCCCGCGCCCAGCGCGAGGCAAGAAAGGCCGGACAGCATTCGCGTGGCCAGACCCGCGGCCATCATCCCCACGACCGCAAGCACGAACGCGAGCCGCGAGGCCGGCTTGCGCAGTCGCCACCATAGCGGTGCCGCCGCCGCCCAGAAAAGCGGCTCCACGATGAAGACTCGGTCGCCGTAACGCCAGCGATTGTCCACGGGCCAAAACGGATGCACTCCGTAGCTGTTCAAATAGTCCATTGCCAGATGCAATTCGGTGGCGAGCACCGCAGTGCCGAACAGCAGCAACCGGTCCTCACGCGAGGGCGCGAGGTGCCGCAGCCGCAGGATCAGCTCCGTCGCCGCGTACAAAAGTAATGCGAGTGTCACGCAGCCGAGTACGGTGTGCGTGTAGCCGCGGTGCCAGAGCATGTAATCGAGATTACCGGCGGAGGAACCGCGCAGGCCCACCAGCAGATCGAGATCGGGCGAGTTGCTGCCGACCAGCGCCACCGTCAGCAACGCAGTGCGCCGTGTCTCGCCGGGTAACCCCCGCTCGTGTGAGACCGCACGGGCCGCGGCGGACTCTCCGACGATGAGTCCGATGAGGGTGTGAGTGATGTTGTCTATTTCGCGCCGGCCTAGGATGCACCGTTGCCGGCGGTCGGGTGTTTTTTCCCGGGAGGCGCCGTGAGCGACTCAAACCGCAGATCGATGGTCGAGCCCGACTCTTGATGCGGTATGCAGGTCGTGTTGTTGACCACGTTGCGCGTGGTGAACATCGGCAGCACCTGTTGCCGGAATTGATCCACCAGCTCGCAATCGCCGAGACCGAGCTCGCGCGGCCGGCGAGCCCCGAACGTCACGGCCCGCCAGATGCCGTTGACCGTCCCGCTTGCGGCGGCGTTCGGATCCGCCGGCGCGAGTGTATAGAACGTGAGATCCGCCCGAGCGAACTTGTCCGGTCGGCCGAATCCGCTGGCGCAAGCACCCGGTTGCGATTTCACGTCCGCACGAGCGCCGGCGGCGAGTAATATGAATTTGAGCTTGTCGGCGAGGCCGTCGCAGGAGTATGTCGACGTGAAGCCCAAGAACTGAAACGTATACTTGTGGCTCTGCCAAGTCCCCGGACCGCCGGCGGATGCGCCATCGTCGGCCCGGCTCGCGCTCGATAGCAAAACGGCGGCGGCGAGGAGTACCGCCAGGAAGGCACGGCCGCCGGCGAAACGTGATGAGGGATCGATCGTCATGCGAGATGGATTCATGGGGTCCTCCGGCCGGTTCGCTGCGGGAGCATAACGTATCTGCGCGACGATGGTTGACAGAGGCGATCCCCGGCCGACTGCGCTTGTGAGCCAGAGCTGCTTGCTTGCATACTGGTTGACATCCTCCCCACCCTAAGAAAGGGCGGGGATTCCCTCAGCAGGCGTTCGATGTCCCGAACGGAAGAGAATATTTTGAGCCGAGTTGATGTCCCGATCATGCGAAACACCACACTCAGCACATACCCAGCTTCTTATTCCGAGCTCTGCGATACCTTTCGGCCCCGTCTTGGCATGGCAAGACGAACAGTC
>JBEKWA010000033.1:0-17811 GCA_049513515.1 Steroidobacteraceae bacterium | reverse complement strand
CTAGTACGCCTTGTCGTCCCTGAAGAGCTTGATCACCGTGAGCAGGAGGATCTTGATGTCGAGCATCGGCGACCAGTGTCTGAGATAGTCCAGATCGTAATGGACCCGCGCCTCCATCTCCTCGAGTCTTGCCGTCTCGCCACGGCAGCCGTTCACCTGTGCAAGTCCCGTTATGCCGGGCAGCACCTTGTGGCGAACCATGTAGCCCTTGATGAGTTTGCGGTATTCCTCGTTGTGAGCGATTGCATGCGGCCGCGGGCCGACGAGGCTCATGCGACCTTGCAGCACGTTGATGAGCTGCGGCAGCTCGTCGAGCGAGGAGCGGCGCAAAATGGCGCCTATCGGCGTGATCCGCTCATCCGACTTCGAGGCCTGCCGAATTTGCTCTCCGTCCTCGGTCACGCGCATGGTGCGGAATTTGTAGACCGCGATTTCCTGGCCGTCCAAACCGTAGCGGCGCTGCTTGAAAATGACGGGTCCCGGCGAGGACCACTTCACCAATAACGCGATGACGGAGAGCACGGGCAAGAGCATCAGCAGTATGGCCACCGAGAACACGATGTCGGTGAGCCGCTTGGCGACTCCGCGATAGCCGTAGAAGGGCGTCTCGCACATGGCGACGACGGGAATGCCCTGAATTTCGCCCGACCGCGCCTGGATCAAGTCGAACACGAATATGTCGGGGACGTAGTAGATCGAAGCGGTGGTGTCGCGCAGGTCATCGAGCAGATTCATCACCCGCTTGAGGTGCCGGATGGGCAGCGCGACGAAAATGACGTCGATCCGATGGGTCTTCACGTAGGCGCCCAGGTCCGCCAGCGGTCCTATGAGCGTCACCCCGGATTCCATCCCAAGACGATCGATGCTCCGATCATCGAAGAAGCCGGTGACCTCGAGTCGCATGCCCGGATTTCTTTTCAGGCGCCGGCAGAGCTCCAAGCTCGAGGTGTTGTAGCCGGCGATCACCGCCCTGCGGGCGTTGAACACGTTCATGAGGAATCGCCGCATGCACTCCTGCATGGCGAGTGTGGCGATGATCAACACGGCGGGCGTCACGGCTGCCCAAGTCAGGAACACGCGGCGCGGATAAGCCTGCAGAGGCGACTTGGTGATATAAGCGATACCCAGCAGCGCCGCCAGAATCAGAAACCAGCGGAAGATGACATCGACGACTGCCGACACTCGGGGCGAGGTGAGCTGCGCGGTGACCTCCCGCGGCGGCTGGACCAGCACCAGACACACGACGGCAACCACCGCGATTCCGGAAGACAACGGATCGAATCGACTGCGCAAGGCGAAGATGGTGATGTAGAGCGAGGCGACGGCGACGAAGGCGGGCAGAATGGCCTGCGCCGCCATCATCGTCGCGATCAGAATGCTCTGCCTGAAGTGAACCGGTTGGGGCATCTATTTCCCGTTGCCGAGCGTCGCTAAATCGCGACAGCATCTTAGCTAGTATGGGCTATTTAAACCGTGCACTGTGCAAGGCCTTGGCCGACAAATGTTAAATGGAAATGGTTCGGATGCTATTCTAGTCGGGCATGAGCAAGATTCCATTACTCGATCTTAAGGCGCAGTACGCGCAGTTCCGAACGGAAGCTCTCAGCGTCATCGAAAGTGTATGCGCGAGCCAACAATTCATCCTGGGCGAGCACGTGCGTGCATTCGAGGCGGCGATCGCGCAATACTGCGGTGCGTCGCACGGCGTTGGGGTTTCCTCGGGCACCGATGCGTTGCTGCTCGCCCTGATGACCTTGGGCGTGGGCGCGGGCGATGAGGTGATCACCTCGCCCTTCACCTTCTTCGCCACGGCGGGAGTGATCGCGCGGAGCGGCGCGCGGCCCATATTCTGTGATATCGACCCTAAGACATTTAACTTATCCCCACAGGCGGTGCAGCGCTTCATCGATGAGAGCTGCACTTCGAGCGACAACACCCTGGTGCATCGCTCCACGGGAGGACGCATCCGCGCCCTCATGCCGGTTCATCTGTATGGCCAGTCCGCCGACATGAGGTCGTTCGCGGAAATTGCAAAGCGTTACGAGCTCTTCATGATCGAAGATGCGGCGCAGGCGATCGGCACTGAAACCATCGACGGGCGACGGGTGGGATCGATCGGCGACATCGGTTGCTTTTCCTTTTTCCCGACCAAGAACCTGGGCGCGTTCGGCGATGCGGGGCTTTGCACGACCAATGATCCCGACGTGGCCGAGCGCATGCGCGTGTTGCGGGTGCATGGCGGCAAGCCGAAGTATTTTCATGCCCTCATCGGCGGCAACTTCCGCATCGATGAGCTGCAAGCCGCGGTGCTGCGCGTCAAGTTCAAGTACCTCGATGAATGGACGAGCGGCCGGCAGCGCAATGCGGCGTTCTACGACGAGGCGTTTGCGCGTGCCGCGCTGGCTCCCCCGCGGCTCACGACGCCGCACCAGCTCGCGCACGGGCGGCATATATTCAATCAATACGTCGTGCGGGCCGAGCGGCGCGACGCGCTGCGCGCCTTCCTGAGCGAGCGGGAAATCGGCACCGAAGTCTATTATCCGGTGCCCCTGCATCTGCAGGAATGTTTCGCGTATCTCGGCTACTCGCGCGGGGATTTTCCGCACTCCGAGCGTGCGGCGGCGGAGACGCTCGCGCTGCCGATCTATCCGGAGCTCTCGGCGGAGCAGCTGACGGCCGTGGTCGCCGCCATCGGCGATTTCTACCGCTGATCAGGACTTCTTGAAATCGTCCGGCTGCAGCTGGTGACGGGACAGAAGCTTGTAGAAATCCGTGCGATTGCGCTTGGCGAGCCGCGCCGCCTGGCTGACGTTGCCGGTCGTGATCTGCAGGATCTGCGAGAGGTAATTGCGCGTGAACTCGTCGCGCGCCTCATCGAAGGAGGGCAGGCGTGTCGGGTTGCCGCCGAGTGACTGCTGTACCAGCTCCGCGGTGATGATGGCGCCTTGCGATAGAGCCACGTTCTGCCTCACGACATTGTAGAGCTGGCGCACGTTGCCCGGCCATTCGGCGGTCGCGAGAAGCTCGACGGCCTCCGGCGCATAGATCTTGCGCTGTCCGGTCTCCTTGGCGATCTGCTCGAGGAAATGGGCGACCAGCAGCGGAATGTCCTCGCGCCGGCGACCGAGTGCAGGCACCTCGATGTGCACGACGTTCAGCCGATAGTACAGATCCTCGCGAAACTGCCCCGCGACCATCAGCTGATGCAGGTCGCGGCGCGTTGCCGAGATGACCCGCACGTTGATTGCGACCGCCTCGATGCTGCCGACGGGACGAATCTGGTTCTCCTGCAGCACGCGCAGCAGCCTCACTTGCAGTCGCATGGGCATGTCGCCCACTTCGTCGAGCAGCAAGGTGCCGCCGTCGAGCGTCTCGAATAGGCCTTTCTGCGCACGCGTGGCGCCCGGAAACGCGCCCTTCTCGTGACCGAAGAGCTCGGACTCGAGCATGTCCTCGGCGGTGGCGCTGCAATTGACGACCGCGAACTGCTTATTGCGGCGCGGGCTCGCCTCGTGAATGGCGCGCGCGATCAACTCCTTGCCGGTGCCGCTCTCGCCCGTGATGAGTACGCGTGCATCGGTGCCTGCGACCATGTTCGCCTGCGCCAGTTTGTCTTCCATCAGCTGGCTGCGCGTGATGATTGCGGCACGCCAATCCTCATCGACGTGCGCGAACCCCGATACCTTCAGAGCTTTTTGCACGTGATCGAGCAGGTCTTGCTTGTCGACCGGCTTGGTGAGAAAGCCGAACGCGCCGCTCTGAGTCGCATGCACGGCGTCGGGGATGGTGCCGTGGGCCGTCAATATGATGACCTTGAGTCCCGGCCAGCGGCTTTGTAGCTCTTTCAGCAAGCCGATGCCGTCCATCTGATCCATGCGCAGGTCCGTGATCACGAGGTCCGGTCGGAAGCGCGTGCAGGCGGCGAGCGCCGCGGCCGCGCTCTCGACCGCCTCGACCTCGTAATTCTCGGCGCGCAGCCGGATGGTCAGCAGGCGCAGCAACCCCGGATCGTCGTCCACGACCAGAATCCTCGCGCGGCGCTTCTGAGTCGTCGCGCTCTCGCGGGAGGCGGGCTGAATGCCGAACCCCAAGGGCGTCGTGGATGCTATCGGAGTCGTCGGAGCGATGGAGTGGGCGGTCAAGGGAGGTTTCTCCGGGGGCTGCTTCATTCAGGGCGTATGCGGTTCGGTGCTTCCACGATCGTTGATGGAACGCTCAATGTGCGTGACGGCATCGAGCTTCGCGTGCGCCTCGTCCAGGGCCTTGCGCAACCGGGCGTTCTCATCCGACTCCGTCGACAGACGCCGATTTAGCGCCTGCAGCTTGTCCCGCGAATTCTGCGAGTCCTCGTCTCGCAAGCGCTTGTTTTCGGCTTGCAGTACCAGTCGCTGGTCGACCTCTTGCAACTCCACCATGGCCACTAAGCGCTCATCGGGCAATAGAGTTTCGGGCCTGGCCAGCAGTTCCGCCAGCTGTCGCTGTGCAGCGACGGGATTTGAGCCGGTGTGGCCGGGTATGGCGAGCGCAAGCGCATACCGCAAGCGGTTCGTGGTGGTGGGCGAGAGCGCTGCGGCGTCCTTTGCCGACTGGAACACCTCGGCTTGGCGGGCCGGATCGCCTTGCGGCAGGGTGGTCATCATCTCGAGCAGCGGCTCGACGGTTCCACACATCTTCGGCTGGCCCCCCTCCGGTTGCAGCGGCGCCGGATTCTTGGCATCCGACCCCGCGCCGCCCGTGAGCGCGCAACCGCTCAGGGTGCCGCAGACCAACAAGCATGCGCCCGCGAGCGATCGCTTATGCAGCATGAGCCTTTTCACGCGAGGCGGAAGCGGAGTGCCGCAGTGGCAGGCGGACACGGAAATGCGCACCGCCCGCGGCAGCCTCCAGAATCTCGATACTCCCGCCGTGCGCATTGACGAATTCGGTGACGACCGACAATCCGATCCCGGTGCCCTTGACGTGTCCTCCTTGCGGCGTCTTGCCCTGATAGAACGCCTCGAATATCCGGTTGCGCTCGTCCGGCGGGATGCCCGGACCCGAATCGATGACGTCGATGACGAGCTGTTCGCGTTCGCGGCGGGCGTGTATCGAGATGTTTCCCCCGCGCGGTGTGAACTTGATCGCATTCGAGAGCAAATTATCCAAAATGAGACGCACCTTCGCGCGATCCGCGAGCGGCGTGAGGTCCTCGACCTGGACGTCCAGACGCACCCGTTGAGCCACCAACGTGAGCTGCTGGTTCTCCAAGACCGACTTGATGAGGGGCCGAAGCTTGAACTCGGACACCTCGAGGCCGACGCTTTTCGCCTGCCAGGCACTGAAGGACAGCAAATTCTCGATCAGGCGCTGCAGTTTCATTCCGTTCTCGCGCAATATCGCAGTGACCTCCCGTTGAGCGCTTTGCAGTTCACCGACTGCGCCGTCCATCAAGAGTTCGGTTCCCTCGCGAATATTCGCCAGCGGAGTCTTCAGTTCATGCGACATGTGTCGCAAGAATCGATTCTTCTCCTGCGCGAGCTCCAGCAACCGCACCCGCAGCCATTCGAGCTGGGCGGCGAGCCGCTCCAGGTCCGCCGGACCCCGAATGGCAATCGGTCTCGAGAACGTGCCGCGTCCGAGCTCGTTGATGGAGCGGTCGATGGCTCGGATCGGGCGGCCGAATAGATAGGTGAACACGCCCACCACCGCGAGAGTCATGGGCACGAGCAGCAGGGTCTGCCAGAACAGGTTTTGCTGCGCGAGCTCCGTGGCATCCTGCAGAGCGCGAAGCTCGTGGTCGATCTGCCCGCTCACGTGATTGGAGATCTTCGAGGCGACATCGGACATCTGCGGGTAGGAATTGACGAGCTCCGCCATCCGCGCGGAGCTTGCAGGCGCGGAACGCAGCTCCTCGGCGCGCCGCTCGGCCTCCGTCTTGAGGGCGCGGATATCGGCCTGTGCCTGTTCGGTGAGCGGCAGGGTGAGGAGCTCATTCAGCGTGCTCTCCAGCCGCTCCTGATTGCGTGCGTAGACCTCGAGCAAGTCGCTGTTCGGCAGGATTTGATAGAGTCGCGCCGTGCGCTCCAGAGCCGCGATCTCGACGAACATGCGCTGGTTGTTGCTGCTGCCCTGCATGCCGCGCACCACCAGCTGCTCGCTGCGGTTGGACAACCGGTTCATCTGCACGGCCGCGTTCACGATCGCGAACAGGAGCGGTGCGGCGACGATCGTGAAGCCGATCAGCATGAGGCCGCTCAAGGATCTGGGGCGGGGCAAGCGCATGGGGCGCATTCTAGCGTAAGGCTTCGCCGCGGGAGCGGCTCCTCTGCGCGTAGAATTCCCATAATGAGCATTCAGGCACCCTATGCACAGCTGTCTCCGGAAGTGGTTCTCGATGCGCTGGAGGCCGTCGGATTTCGCTGCGACGGGCGCTTCCTGGAGCTCAACAGCTATGAGAACCGGGTCTATCAGATCGGCATCGAGGACGCCTCACCGGTGGTGGCAAAATTCTACCGGCCCGGGCGCTGGGACGATGCCGCCATTCGCGAGGAACATGCCTTTGCAGCCGAGCTCGCCGCGCAGGAGATTCCCGTCGTCGCTCCGCTCGAGCGCGACGGTGCCACGCTGCACTTCCACCACGGGTTTCGCTATGCCGTATTCCCGCGGCGCGGGGGACGCTGGCCGGAGCTCGGCACCACGGACGAGCGTGCCTGGGTGGGCCGGTTTCTGGGCAGGATCCACGCGGTCGGACGCAGCGCCCCGTTCCGCCACCGCGCTCGCCTCGACGTCGAGGAGCTCGGCATGAAGTCCCGCGATTTCTTGCTCGACGGCGGCTGGCTGCCGGATTACCTGGCGCCGAAGTACGAGGCGGTCACCGATGCGCTGCTCGAGGAGGTCGGACGAAGAACCCGCAACTGGCGGGGAGCCACTCTCGGTCGAATCCTCGGCGACTGCCATCGAGGCAACATCCTCTGGACCGATCAGGGTCCGCACTTCGTCGATCTCGACGACTGCGTGACCGGGCCGGCGATTCAGGACCTGTGGATGTTGCTCGCGGGCAGCGCCGCGGAGATGCGGGTGCAGCTCATTGACGTGCTCGAGGGGTACGAACAGTTCCTGCCCTTCGACCGGCGCGAGATCGCGTTGATCGAATCGCTGCGGGCATTGCGCATGATCCATTACTCCGCGTGGCTGGCGCGGCGCTGGGATGATCCGGCATTCCCGCGGGCATTTCCCTGGTTTGCCGAGGCCCGGTACTGGGAGCAGCACTACCGTTCGCTCGATGAGCAGCTCGCCGCCGTCCTCGAGCCGCCGCTCGAGTTGTGAACGGCATCCTATTTCTGGATCATGCGAGTTCGGGATCATAGGGCCTCCATGAAGCTGCGAGTCATCATCCTTCTGGCGATCGCCGCCTCGGCGGCCTGCCACCGAGAGTCGGGCACCGCGCCCGTGGTCCCGGCGAAGCCGAAAGCCGGGGTCAAGGCGGCCGCGGCGAATCCGCGCGGGCCAAGCGCGCAGGAAATGACCGCAGGAATGGTCGAGGCGGTGGTCCAGAGCAAATCCCAGGCCCCCATCGATTTGAAGTTCGACCTGCTGGGACGTCCGGTCGAGGGACAGCCGCTCGAGGTCGCGATCGCGCTGTTGCCGCAGATTGCCGCAGGGTCGGCCACCGTCTCGGTTACCGGTTCGGACGGCCTGCAGCTCGGCCCGGGCGAGGAGCAGTTCGAGTTTGCCGCGCTAGAGGCGGCTCAGGTCTACCGCCACAGTATCAAGCTGATTCCGACGGCAAACGGGCTCTATCTGCTCACGTTGTCGGTGAGTCTGCAGCACGACCAGACCTCGGACTCGCGCGTCTTTTCCGTGCCCATCCTGGTCGGAAGCGCTGCCGCAGTGAGCTCCGCACCTCGGGGACCGCGCGGCTCTTGAGGTCGAGTCAGCGGGTGTTGAACCCGAGCGAACCGCCCCCAATAAGCCTATAATGGGCGGTTTCGTCTCGAGGCTCCTGTGACTTCCCAACTCCGCAACATCGCCATCATCGCGCACGTCGACCACGGCAAGACCACGCTGGTCGATCAGCTCCTGCGTCAGTCGGGCACGCTCGACTCTCGCAAAGACCTGCAGGAGCGGGTGATGGACTCGAATGTGCTCGAGCGCGAACGCGGCATCACCATTCTCGCCAAGAACACGGCGATCACATGGGGCGATTACCGCATCAACATCGTCGACACCCCCGGGCACGCGGATTTCGGCGGGGAGGTCGAGCGGGTGCTCGCCATGGTCGACTGCGTCCTGCTTCTCGTGGACGCCGTCGATGGGCCGATGCCCCAGACCCGTTTCGTCACGCAGAAGGCATTCAAGCATGGGCTCTCGCCCATCGTGGTCATCAACAAGATCGATCGTGACGAGGCGCGCCCCGGCTGGGTGCTCGATCAGACCTTCGATCTGTTCGATCGCCTGGGTGCCACGGATGAGCAGCTGGATTTTCCCGTGGTCTACGCCTCGGCGCTGCGGGGTTTTGCAGGTCTCGAGCCGACGGTCCGCGACGGCGACATGCAGCCGCTCTTCAGGACCATCGTCGAGCACTGTCCTCCACCGGACGTGGATGAGGCCGGACCCCTGCAGCTGCAAGTGACGCTGCTCGATTATTCGAGCTACGTGGGCGCCATTGGCATCGGCCGCATCAAGCGCGGAACCTTGAAGCGCGGGATGCCCGTGACCGTGGTGGGAAGGGATGGCAAGCAGCGTCCGGAACGGATCACTCAGATCCTCGGGTTCCACGGCCTCACCCGCATCGAGGTGGAGTCTGCGGGGGCGGGCGACATCGTCGCGTTTGCGGGCATACCGGAGCCCAAGGTCTCCGATACCCTGTGCGACCCCGCGCACGTCGAGCCCCTGCCGAGCCTCACCGTGGACGAGCCGACGATCAGCATGACGTTCGAGGTCAACACATCGCCATTCCTCGGACGCGAAGGCAAATTCGTCACCAGCCGCCAGATCCGCGAACGGCTGGAGCGCGAGTCCATTCACAACGTCGCCTTGCGGGTCGAGCCCACGGCCGACCCGGACAAGTTCGTCGTTTACGGCCGCGGCGAGCTGCACCTGGGCGTCCTTCTGGAGAATATGCGGCGCGAGGGCTACGAGCTCGCGGTCTCGAGACCCCGCGTGGTGATCAAGCAGATCGACGGGGTTGCGCACGAGCCCTACGAGCAGGTCACCGTCGATGCGGATAGCGACGCTCAGGGCGACATCATGACGGCCCTCGGCAGCCGCGGCGCTGAGCTCAAGGACATGCAGGCGGACGGCCGCGGCCGGGTACGCCTCGACTACATGATTCCCTCGCGCGGTCTGATCGGATTCCAGACGGAATTTCGCACCATGACTCGCGGTACGGGCTTGCTGCACCATGTGTTCGACCACTACGGGCCGGTCGTGCCCCGCGAGCTCGGTCAGAGACCGCAGGGCGTGCTGATCGCGAACGGACAGGGCGCCGCGCTGGCGTATTCGCTGTTCAGTCTGCAGGAGCGCGGGCGCCTGTGCATCGGTCCCGGCGAGGAAGTGTATGAGGGAATGATCATCGGCTTGCACAGCCGCGACAATGACCTGGTGGTGAACCCGCTCAAGGGCAAGAAACTCACCAACATGCGGGCTGCGGGCAAGGATGAGAACGTCGTGTTGACGCCGCCGATCCGCTTCTCCCTCGAGCAGGCCATGGAGTTCATCGACGACGATGAGCTGATCGAGATCACGCCGGGGTCCATCCGCTTGCGCAAGCGGAATCTGCGCGAAACCGACCGCAAGCGCTCCGAGCGCGAGACCGCCGAAGAGAGCTGACGCGGGATGGGGCGCCGAGCCTCCCCGTTGACTTAACCGATTATTGGTGAACCGAGACGCGCGTCACGGCTTTGGCGCGCCATCCCCCTAACATTCGGATATTCCACGTGCCGATGCGCATGACGCGCGGGCACGCGGTCGGTTGTGCGCGGGAGATCCCTTTAATTGTCACGCGATATCGCGGCCGCCATCTTAAGCGATGAAGCCCCCACCCAGGTCGGCCTAAATCGCTTGCTCGAGCGACAGCTCGCCGAGGCGCGAGCGCTCGGCGGCGAGCTCGACATGGGCGCGCTCCTCCGGAGCGTGAGCGAGCACTACGACCGCATCGACGGAGAGCGCCGCGGAATCGTGCGCTCCATGCGGTTGATGTCGGACGAGGCGCAAGCGTTGACTCGCGAGATACGCGAGGAGACTGCCTCGCACCTGCAGGCCATCCTCGACAACGTGAAGGACGCGATCCTCACGGTCGATGAGAGCGGCCACATCGAGACGTTCAATCCCACCGGCGAGCGCATATTCGGCTACTCTCCCGCGGAGATTCTCGGCCGCACGCTCGAGTATCTGCTGCCCGAGCTCGCGCCGCGCAGTATCGTGGAATTTCTCGACGAGTGCGCCGCCAAGATCGACGACACCCACGTCGACCTCGCCGCCCATCACGCGTGGGGTCTGACGAAGGATCGCACGCGCGTAGCCCTGGAGATCGCCGTGAGCAAGGCGGCGTTCGATCGGCGCGACGGCTACATCGTCTGCATCCGCGACATCACGGAACGGCATCTCGCCGAGCAGTCCATGCGCGAGAGCGAGGCGCGTTACCGGACTCTGGTCGAGCATGCACCGGAAGTCATCGTGGTGTTCGACGTGGATCGGGGCAAGTTCGTCGACGTCAACGACAACGCCTGCCGATTCTTCAAGATGGACCGGGCGACGCTCCTCGCGTGCGGTCCCGAGAAGATCACTCCGCCCATGCAGCCCGACGGGACGCCTTCGTTCGGCGTCGCGCGCGGCTTGATCGACGGCGCTCTCGCCGGCGAGGCCCCGGTGTTCGAGTGGGCGCACTGTGATTCCGCGGGGCACGCGATGCCGTGCGAGGTGCGCTTCGTGCGCTTGCCGAGCTCGAACCGGCGGCTGATCCGCGCGAGCATCACCGATATCACCGAGCGCAAGCGCAGCGAGGCGATCGCGGCGGGCGAGCGTCGGGTATTCGAGAAGATTGCGGCGAACGCACCGCTCCCCGCCGTGCTCGGGGCGATCTGCGAGGCGATCGAGCGCGTTATGGTCAAGTGCTTCTGCGGGATCAGCTTGCTCGATGCCGAGCGCCAGGCGTTGAGCTATGGGGTTGCGCCGAGCCTGCCCCGGGAGTTCGTCACCGCGATGGATCTCTCGGCGGTCGGAATCCGGTTCGGCTCGTGCTCCGCGGCCGTGTACCTCTCGCGCCCGGTCATCGTTGCCGACATCGAGACCGATGCGTTCTGGGAGTATCGACGCGAGGCGGCGGGACAGGCTGGGCTGCGAGGCGCGTGGTCGGCACCCATCCGCGCCTCGGACGGCCAGGTCGTCGGGACGATCGCGGTCTACCAGCGTCAGCCGGGGCTCCCGTCCTCGCGCGATCAGGATCTCATGGCCCGCATGGCGCAGATCGCGGGAATAGCGATCGAGCGGCGGCGCGGCGAGGATGCACTGCGCGAAAGCGAGGCCAAGTTCCGCAGCTTGTTCGAGAGCGTCATGGACGGCGTGTATCGGACGACGCGGGACGGCCGGCTGCTGGTCGTCAATCCCGCCTTCGTGCAGATGCTTGGCTACTCCTCGGCCGAGGAGCT
Source organism: Steroidobacteraceae bacterium (assembly GCA_049513515.1). GTDB lineage: Bacteria > Pseudomonadota > Gammaproteobacteria > Steroidobacterales > Steroidobacteraceae > Bog-1198. The sequence goes on along the minus strand of JBEKWA010000033.1, from coordinate 6,184 downwards.
CTATGAGGTCTCGGCAGTATCGCTCTACTGGTATCCGAGCGATCGGGATACCTACGTGCGCCGTATGGAGAGCGACGGCGAGGTGCGCGACGAGGAATACATCATGCGCCGCAAAGACGGCAGCATGCTCATCGTGGTGGACAACGGTCGCGTGGTGCGCGACAAGCAAGGCCGCCTCATCGGTTTTGAAGGCTCGATCGCCGACGTCACCGCGCGCAAGAAAGCGGAGACCGCGGTATTTCAGGCAAAGGAGCGCGCGCAGGTTACCCTTCAGTCGATCGGTGACGCGGTCATCACCACCGACTCCGAAGGCCGCATCGATTACATGAATCCGATCGCGGAGAGCTTGACGGGGTGGGAAAGCCGCGAGGCGCAATCTCAGCTGATCGGCAACATCTTGACCGTGGTGGACGAGACCACCCGGGAGGCGTCGGAGAGCCCCATCATGCGCTGCTTGCGCGAAGGCCAGATGCTCGGGCTCGCCGAACATACCGTGCTCGTGACGCGGCGCGGCCAGGTGATAGCCATCCAGGACTCCGCCTCGCCGATACGCGATCGCGCGGGAAACCTGATCGGCGCCGTCATGGTCTTCCACGACGTGAGCAAAGAGCGCCGTATGCACCGCGCGCTGCACTATCAGGCGAGCCACGATGCGCTCACCGGTCTGATCAACCGGCGCGAGTTCGAGAACCGGCTCACCCGCGCGGTCGAAAGCGTGCGCCAGGACGCCGCCTGCAGGCAGGTGCTCCTGTATCTCGATCTCGATCAGTTCAAGCTGGTGAACGACACCTGCGGACACCCGGCGGGAGATCAGCTGCTGCGCCAGATCACCGGCGTCCTGCAGTCCCGGGTGCGCTCGGGCGATGCGCTCGCCCGTCTCGGTGGAGACGAGTTCGGAGTGTTGCTCGCCGACTGCTCGCTCGACCAGGCACTACGCATCGCGGATACCCTGCGCCAGGCGATCCGCGACTACCGCTTCATCTGGCAGGACGGCGTGCTCGCGGTAGGCGTGAGCATCGGCATCGTGGAAATCACCGCGGACACCCCGACGGTCGCGAGCGTCATGAGCGCCGCCGACGTCGCTTGCTATGCGGCGAAGGACCAGGGCCGAAACCGCGTGCAGCTCTACAAGCCTGATAACGTGCCCGAGCGGCATCGAGAGATGCACTGGGTGTCGAGGCTCACACGGGCATGTGATGAGGGACGCTTCGAGCTCTTCTATCAGCCGATCGTGCCGATCGGTCCCCGTGTCGCCGAGCCGGAGCACTTCGAGCTCATGCTGCGTCTGCGCGACGAGGGCGGAACCCTCGTTGCACCGGCCGAGTTCATTCCTGCCGCGGAACGCTACAATGTGATGCCCTCCATCGACCGCTGGGTGGTGCGGGAAGCGCTCGATCGGGTCGTGCACCGCACGGCCTCGGGCATCAGGCCCTATACCATCGCCGTCAATCTGTCCGGCACCTCGCTCAACGACGAGCGCTTCCTCGAATATGTGATTGCGCAGCTCTCCGCCCATGACCTCGCGCCGGGCGCCATGTGCTTCGAGATCACCGAAACGGCCGCGATCGCCAATCTCGGCAACGTCGCGCATTTCATGCGCGAGCTCAAAGCGCGCGGCTGCCATTTCGCGCTCGACGATTTCGGCAGCGGACTATCGTCGTTCATGTACCTGAAGAACCTGCCGGTCGATTACTTGAAGATCGACGGTCAGTTCATCGAGAACGTGACGCGCGACCCGGTGGATCGCAGCATGGTCGAAGCGATCAACCAGATCGGCAAGTCGATGGGGATCCAAACCATTGCGGAGCGGGTGGAGTCGGCGGCGGTGCTCGCCGAGCTCGGCCGGCTCGGCATCGCCTTCGCGCAAGGCTTTCATGTCGCCATGCCGCAATCGACCGCGAGCTTCCCCTACTTCAGGGCACCGTAGCAGGCGATGTGTGCGGCGCAGAAGAGCGCCGCCCGTTACGGCACTACGTGGGAGCTGCCGAGGTCCTTCCATTCATAGCGCGGTACCTGTATCCACTGCCCATCCTTCAGCTCGGGCACCTTGTGCACCTTCGCCTGATCGACGCTCATGGTGCCGTTCTTGTCGGTCACCCAGAAATCGATGTCATAAATTTCGTTCTTGGTGCCGACCACGCGAAAATCCGTGCACGCGAAATAATGGCCGTCCGAATCGAGCTGTCGCACCGGCTGATGCGTGTCCACGAACTCGAGCTCGAGATCCTTCCCGGTCTTGTCGTCCCTCAGCTTGAACACACCGTGATTCGCGGCGCTCACCCGCATGGCATTTTGCTCGACGGCAGACATGACTTCCCAGCCGCGCTTGGTCGCGAGATGTCCCGGGTGCTCGGAGGCGGGGATCCACCACCAGGGAATGGGCTGTCGCGCCATCGTGGTCCACTGTCCGTCTGCTTGAAGCGGCTCCTTGTAGATGCGTGTTTCCTCGATCGTGAGCTGCCCGGCGGCGGGCACCACCCAGAAATCGATCAGATATTTCTTGTGCGGATCGGCGGGGTCGTGAAATTTGACGTCGGGAAAGAAGCCGTAGCCGTCGATCGTGCGGGTGAAATCGATGTCGTCGAACGCGAGCTTCAGGTGATCGCCGTGCAGCGGATCTTCCAGGGGATAGAGGCCATCGTTCGCCTTGGTCTTCGCCTCGATCGAAGCCCTCACCAGCGCCTCGGCATCGCTGCCCGTGAACGACTGCATGGCGGTCTCGGTGGATTCCACGTTGCTCGCGGCCATGAATTCGCGAGCCCGCTCGAGCTTCTCCGTGGGGTTCGACAGGAACGACTTCTTGGCGGCGTCGGTGCTGAAGCAAAAGAGTCTGCCGTCCTTGTCGGTCCACGTTACGGAGCAATTGGTCATTACATGCTGACCTTCCGCGAGCGCCTCGGCGCATTGTCCGCCGAACTCGGCTTGCGAGGTCGGGACTGGACTTGCCGTGGGGGGCGCTGCCGCGCCGGGCGCCGCGCCGGCGGCGCTCGCGACCAGCCCGGCGGCGAAGAGCGTCAAGGCAGGAAAGCCCCGCGCGCGCGCGCGGCGAGGCGCTTGACCGCGAGAGTGCTGTTGGCTCGATTTCACTTCGATCTCCAGGATCAGCCTCCTCTTACGGTACTCTCCGCGGCGCATTGCCTCAAGGCTCTCCGGCGCCGATCTGCGCGCGCCGCTCCACGATGTAACCGTCGAGTGCCTCGCGTACCGCGGGATCCAGCGGAGGTTGCTCGTACTCGGCGAGCGCCTGCTTCCACAGTGTGGTCGCGCGTTGCGTCGCGTCCTTGCCGCCCGCAATCTGCCAGTTCTCGTGACTCTGCCAGTCCGAGAGCAGCGGGCGATAGAACGCGTGCTCATAGCGCTCGAGCGTGTGGGGCGCTCCGAAGAAATGTCCGCCGGTGGGTACACCCTTGATGGCCTCGAAGCCGAGCTCGTCTTCGTTCACGACGATGGGCTTCAAGAACTCCATCATGAGCTGCAGCATCTCGACATCGAGAATGAGCTTCTCATAGGAGGCGGTGAGGCCTCCCTCCTGCCAGCCGGCCGCGTGATAGACGAGATTGCCGTGCCCGAGTATCGCTCCCCACAAGGACATCTCGGTCTCATAGGCACCCTGCGCGTCGGCGGCGTTGGAGGCACTCGCGCTCGACGTGCGGTAGGGAAGGCGGTAGCGCCTCGCGAGCTGCCCGCTCGCCACGTTCGCCTTGGCGTTCTCGGGCGTGCCGAATGCGGGAGCGCCCGAGCGCATGTCGACGTTCGAGGTGAACGCGCCGTACATGACGGGCGTACCGCGACGCACGAGTTGGGTGAGCACGATGCCCGCGAGTGCCTCGGCATTCTGCTGCGCGAGGGCCGCGGCAAGCGATGCCGGGGCCATCGCGCCCATGAGAGTGAACGGGGTGATCACGACCGCCTGGCCGTGCTCCGCCATCGCCATGAGTCCCTCGCACATTGCTTCGTCGAAGCGGCGCGGACTGTTGACCGAGATGATGGTGATGACGCTCGGGCGCCGGGCCATATCCTCCAGCGAAGCGCCGCGCGCGATTGCCGTCAGGCGGATTGCGTCGAGCACACGGCCCGCGCCGATGGCGCTGCAGTGGAATACCTTGTCCGAATACACGAGATTCGCCCGATAGGTATCGAGATGGCGGGAATTCGCGGGTAGCTCGATGGGTGCGCACACCTGATTGCCGAGCAAGTGGATGGCATTGAAGAATTGTGCCAACCGCACGAAATCTCGATAGTCATCGAAATTGCCCGCCCGGCGGCCGCGCTCCAGATCGTGAACGTTGGGCGGCCCGGCGACGAGACCAAAGTTCACGCAATTGTCGCCGAGCATCACTCGGTTTGCGGCGTTTCGCGGCGTCAGCACGAACGAGGAGGGGGCGCTCGACAGGGCGAGGTCGACCAGACCCCGATCGATACGGACCGAACGGCTCGCCGGATCGACCTCGGCCCCCGACGCCTCGAGCAGCGTGAGCGCGCGTGGCGACATCACCTCCATCCCGAGGTTCTCGAGGATGTCGAGCGAAGTGCGATGTATGGCCTCGACCTGATCCGTGCTGAGCACCTCGAGGGGTGCATAGGGGTTCACGACGTCGCGCCGGGGCAGCTGAAAGATTCCCTGCGCGCTGCGCCTCGGGCGGCCGCCGGGACGCCTGCTCCCGGGAGACCGGCCACCGGGAGTCCCGCCGCCGGGAGGCCCGCCCGTCACTGCAGCATCTCCCTCATGCGTCGGCATTGTGACACGAAGCGTGCGCTTGCGGCATCATAGGCGCCATGCCGAAGCGCGCGCGTTTGGCTCGTGCCGCGCTGCTCGCGACAGCGTTGCTCGGCACATGCGGCGCCACGCGCCCGAGCGCAGCCGCGCCCGCAGATGGCGCCGAGGACGCCGCTGCGCGGGTCGAGAGGCCGCGCATCGTCATGTATCTCGCGCGCCGCAGTTGGCACATCGATGTGGGATTCTCGGTGCGAGATTTGGGTCCCTCGCTCGCTTTCATCGCACGCCGCTTTCCGCGCGCGAGTTACGTGTTTTTCGGATTCGGCGATCGACACTACTTACTCGCCAGACGCAAGGGCAGCGCCACGCTGTCGGGAGCATTGATGCCGGGGCCCGGCCTGATACTGGTCACGGCGATCGAGAACTCGCCCGCCCAAGCGTTTGGCACCTCTCACGTGCTGGAGCTGGGCATCTCGGCAGTCGACACGGCCGCCGCGCAGCGCTTCGTGCGGCGCTCGCTCGCGGGGGATGAGTCGCTGACGGACATCCCGTCTTTCGCGGACGGCCCTTACGAGGGCAGCCTCTATTACGGTGCCGTGCAGCACTACTCGGCGCTGCACACCTGCAATACGTGGGCGGCTGAAGCCCTCAGGTCGGCGGGGCTGCCGGTGCGCACGCGCCTCGTGCTCTTTGCCGGACAGCTATGGAGACAAGCCCGCAAGATTGCGGCGCGCGCTGTCGCGTCTTCGACCTTAGCCGCGGCGTCCTTGCCCCTGGCTAGCCGCACACTTCAGTCGCAGGGAGGCGGATTGCCGTTCTGACAAACGACCGTCGTGGTCGAACCTTGCGGCACCACCACCGTGGTCTTTTGCGGAGGCGGCGGGCTCGAGCTGCTGATGCAGCCCGCCAGAAGTCCTGCTGCCACCATGGCGCTCAGTAATACCTTCATTATCTACACCTGTGCTTTACAGCGATGGCATCTCGCAGGGGAATTGTGGGTGCGCGGCTCACTGCGGGGCATGAGCGGATGACGCATGCCGATGTCCTCGTGCGTCCTACGGTCGCGGTCGGTCGTCTTACATGTCGCCGACCGCTTGGAGCCCTTAGGATTTCATCCATGAAGAACGATGCTACGGCGTACGAGCCGTGGACCCGCTGAAGCCACCTCCGCCGGCGGCGGGCGAGAGTCCGGCCAACTGCCATCGATGCGACCTGTGGAAGCGGGCCACTCAAGCCGTGGGAGGAGAGGGCGCGCGCGACGCTTCCATCATGCTGGTCGGCGAGCAACCGGGTGACGAGGAGGACCTACGGGGTCAGCCCTTTGTGGGTCCTGCCGGACGCCTGCTCGATGGCATCATCGAGCAGGCGGGACTCGATCGTAAATCCGTGTACATCACCAATGCCGTCAAACACTTCAAGTGGGAGCCGCGCGGCAAGCGACGTCTGCACAAGAAGCCCGGCTTGCGC
>JBEKWA010000032.1:0-22858 GCA_049513515.1 Steroidobacteraceae bacterium | reverse complement strand
CCGGTTCCTCTGCCGGCGGGACTTGGCATATTGCTCGCACACGGCGTTGATGGTGCCCGCATGCAGGGCCAGCTCCTTGCTGCTCCCCGCAGTCAAGCGATTCAGATCAAAACCGCTCGGCCAGCGCTTGTTCCACTTCAGGGCCTGCTGTTGAGTATCGTTGCAGAAATTCCAGACGAAATTGCAGGCGCGCGCCTGGCTATTAAGCAGTCCGGTGAGCGACTTGATGCGGTATCGATACACCAGCAACATCGGCGAAAGCTAGTGCCTGCACAGACATCCGACAAGACCCTAAAACTGACGGAAACGTCCATTTTCAGGAACAGCAAATCCCCACCTCAGGAGAGGCACTTCCTCCCCGGCGCAAACGCCGGGGTCTCCGTGCCGGAGAAGCGATGAACGTGGTCCTCGTCGTCCTCGGCCAGGCGAGCTCGAAGACGTTTTTTTCCTGCCGCTCCCGCGGCGCTCTCACCCCGAGCCCCAAGAGCGGCACGCCGGAACGGCTGCCCGCCAATCCGACGATCATGCCGGCTTGCGTTCCGGCGCTGCCGGTCGCGTGCACCACGTGATCGATCTTGAGGCCGAGTTCGTTTGCCTGGCCGACGAGCTCGAGCGCCGCGTTGACGTAGCCGAGCGCACCGGTCGGATTGGAGCCGCCGCCCGGGATCACATAGGGGCGCCGGCCCTCGGCACGCATTCGCGCGGCGACTTTTTCCAGCTCGCCGTTCATGTCGGGGCCGGGAGCGCAATGCTCCACGGAGGCGCCGTGCAAGTGATCGAGAAGTACGTTGCCGCTTTCGGTGTAGCAGCGATCGGCCTTTCCCGTGCGATCCTCGAGCAAGAGGTGGCATTCGAGTCCGAGCTTGGCCGCCGCGGCAGCGGTCTGGCGCGCATGATTCGATTGCGTGGCGCCTTGTGTCAGCACCACGTCGGCATTGCGGTCGCGCGCTTGGGCGAGCAGAAATTCCAGCTTGCGCGTCTTGTTGCCGCCGCTCGACAGGCCGGTGCAATCGTCGCGCTTGATCCACACCTCCGGACCGCCGAGCGCGCGACTCAGCCGCGGCAGGTGCTCGAGCGGGGTGGGTAAGTGGGCCAGCCGGATACGGGCAAAACGTCCGAGGTTCACCGGGCTACCTCGATCTGGATGCTTCCAGTGCTGCGAGCGCCGGGGTGCGCCAGCCGCTGCGGCGTCCCCAGAAATAAAACGCGAGTGCCATTACGGCGACGCATGCTTGGTCCCAACCGTAGCTCAAATACCCTCGACCGCCGAACTCCCGGCTGCCGCCGAAGGATAGCGCGACCAGCACCGCGAAGTACGCGATCATCCACCAGGCCCCCGCAATATGCCCCGGAAAATCGCGCCAGCCGGCCTTCGCCTGCCCGTAAAGATACAGAGGCAGCGGCACGAGCAAGAGCAGCATGATCTGTCCGGTATGCGGCCAGCGTGCCCAGTAGAGCATGAGAGTGGCGAGCGTGAACGCCGCGGGAGATAGAACCTGGATGCCCGGCATGCGCAACGGCCGCGGCAGACCGGGCGCCGTGCGCCGCAGGACTCCGACGCTCACCGGCACGATCAGATACGTGATGATGGTCGCAACCGAGATCACCTCGGCGAGCGTGCCCCAGCCTCGAAAGAAGAACAGAAAAATGAACGACACGACCAAGTTGAGCCACATTGCCGGCCGGGGTATGCCGAACAGCGGGTGAACCTGCCCCAAGAAGGCGGGCAAGGATCCGCTGCGCTCCATCGCGTAGATCATCCGCGCGGTCGTCGCCGTGTAAGTGGTGCCCGTGCCGCTCGGGCTCACGAACGCGTCCGCATACAAGAGTAGCGCCAACCAGTTCAAGTTCAGCGCGAGGGCGAGCTGCGCGAACGGTGAGCTGTACTCCAGCGCCCCCCAGCCCTCGCTCAAATGCTCGGGCGCGACCGCGCCCAGGAACGCGATCTGCAACAACAGGTACACCGCCGTGCTGAGCACCAGCGAGCCGAAGATGGCGATGGGAATGCTGCGGCCCGGGTTGCGCGCCTCGCCAGCGAGATTCACGGGACTTTGAAAGCCGTTGTAGCTGAACACGATGCCGCTGGTCGCCACGGCCGTGAGAATGGCGGCGAGATCCGCGACGTGCCGCCCGCCGTGGATGCCGACTTGGAAATTTCCCGGATGAAATCCTGAGCACATGAGCGCGATGGCGGTGGCGGCGGGCACGATGAGCTTGAAGAAAGTGATGGCGCTGTTCGTGCCCGCGAACACCTTCACGCTCCAGAAATTCACCAGAAAGTAGATCACTACCAGCACCGCGCAGATCGCGAGGCCCGGCAACGTGAGCTCGCCGTGGCCGTTCGGCGCATGTGCATAGAGGTGCTGCGCCCAGGCCCAGGGCCAGGAACTCATGTACTGCACGGAGGCTTCCGCCTCCACCGGGATGACCGATACCACGGCGATCCACGCCGCGAACCCTGCCACGAAGCCCACCAGCGCTCCGTGCGAGTAATGGCCGAAGCGCACGGCTCCGCCGGACTCCGGCAACATCGCACCGAGCTCGGCATAATTGACGGCGACTACCATGATCACGACCGCGCCGATGATCCAGGCGTATACTGCACCGGGCCCCGCGAGCTGCGCAGCGCGCCACGCACCGAAGAGCCAGCCCGAGCCGATGATCGACCCGAGGCCGGTGAACATCAATGCGACGGTGCCGACTTCGCGGCGAATCGCCCGTTCGTTCGACATCCCTTGGACTCTCCTAAGAGCCGGGCTATGTTTCAGTCTAGGTCGAGCGTCAGCGCGTCGCGGACCGCCGCCGGCAGCGGAGCGACCGCATGGCGGTAATTCTCGTGATCGACACCGACGCTCAATGAGGCGCCGCTCTTGGCCGCCTCGATCATCGAGGACGACAGCTCGAAGCGCAGGAAGTGTACCGCGGAGGTCTTCTCCGCGTTCTCGCGCTCGAGATCCTCGTCGGCGATGGCGAACACACGCTCCATCTCGCTCACGCGTACCCAGCAGCGGTCCTCGACGCCGAGCAGCTTCGAGAGCGCGTGGCGGCGGGCATCGGCGTCGGGAAACTCGAGAAGCAGTGTCGCCTTCCAGTTGGTGCCGCTCGGGATCAGCGGGTTGTAGGCGTCCAGCTCGTCCTGGATACCGGCGGGCTCGAAGATCCGCTCCGCGCGCAGCATCTCGAGCACCTGATAGCGAATGGTCGTCCGATCCTCGAAGCACCAGGTCATGTTCGGCCCCACCTGCACATTGCGGAGCTGCTTGTGCGCGATGACCTCTGTGCGCAGGCGCGATCGCTCCACCGAATATTGCTCCAGCGGCATCAAGTCCTGGCGTGACAGCTTTTGCATGCGATCCTCCTACAGGCCGTAGGCCATTCTGAGCAAAGTCAGGGGATGGACGGGCGCGGATTCTCGGGTCAGGCCGCTCTCGATCTGATGTCCCGCCATCGGACAATCGCTCGAGTAGAAGTCCGCGCCGCTCGACTCGACGCGCTGTATCACGGGCTTGGCGATTTTCATCGAAGTCTCGCGAAATTCCCGCTTGACTCCGTACGTGCCGTCGTGACCGGAGCAGCGCTCGATGGGCTCGACGGTGGTATCGGGAACGAGCTGCAGGATGTCGCGGGTCTTCAGACCCAGATTCTGCACGCGCAGGTGGCACGCGACGTGATAGGAAATCTTGCCCAGGGAGCGCTTGAAATCCGTGCGCAACGCGCCCGCCTTGTGGCGCAGGGCGAGATACTCGAACGGATCGAAGATGTTGTCTCGCACCTTAGCGACGTCGGCGTCGTCGGGGAACATCAAGGGGAGCTCCTGCTTGAACATGAGCACGCAGGAGGGAATCGGCGCGACGATGTCGTAACCGCGATCGATCATGGCGATGAGCTGCGGCACATTCTTGTTCTTCAGATCCGCCACCGCCTGAAGATCGCCGAGTTCGAACTTGGGCATCCCGCAGCAGCTTTCCTTCTCGGCGAGCCCGACTTCGATTCCGTTGTGCCGGAAAATCGCCGCCAGATCGAGCCCGATATCGGGCTCGTTGCGGTTGATGTAGCAGGTGGCGAAGAGCGCGACTTTGCCGCGCGTGCCCGCGGCCGGCTGCGCTGCGGGTACGGGCCCGTTCTGCCGGCGCAGCTGTTTACGCAGCGTTCGAGACCGGTACTCGGGTATCGGCGCATCGGGAGCGACGCCGAGCGCAGCCTCGAGGAGCTTGCGCCCCGCCGCGCTATGGTTGACGGCATTCACCAATTGCGCGACCACGGGTATCCCGGCGATGTTACCTACGGTGTCGGTCGAGCTCAGCACCTTGTCGCGAAACCGCACGTGGCCGTCACGGTTCTTCACCGCCTTCGCGCGCAGCATGAGGTGGGGAAAATCGACGTTCCAGGGATGCGGCGGCACGTACGGACACTTCGTCATGTAGCACATGTCGCACAGATAGCAATGATCGATGACTTTCCCGTAGTCCTTCTTGTCGACGCCGTCGAGCTCGCCCGTCTTCGACTCGTCGATCAGGTCGAACAGGGTGGGGAAGGAGTTGCACAGATTGAAGCAGCGACGGCAGCCGTGGCAGATGTCGAAGATCCGCTCGAGCTCCTTCTCGAGCGCAGCGTGGTCATAGAACTCTGGATCTTGCCAGCCTAGCGCATGGCGCGTGGGCGCCTCGAGACTGCCCTCGCGGCCTGACTTGGTCGGTCCTTCTGACACTTTGCGATCTCCAATAAAGCAGCGGGCTCCCGAGGAGCCCGCTAGCGCTGCAGCGGCTTTGAGGCTGCTGCATCCGCAACCACGACAGCGGGTTTTTAGAGGCTGTCCAGCGCCTTCTGGAAGCGATTGGCATGGGACCGCTCGGCTTTCGCCAGGGTCTCGAACCAATCCGCGATTTCGGTGAAACCTTCTTCGCGAGCGCTCTTCGCCATGCCGGGATACATGTCGGTGTATTCGTGAGTCTCGCCGGCGATCGCCGCCTTCAGATTATTGGACGTTGCGCCGATCGGCAGGCCGGTGGCCGGGTCGCCCACCGCCTCGAGATATTCCAGGTGCCCATGGGCATGGCCGGTCTCGCCTTCGGCCGTGGAGCGGAACACGGCGGATACGTCGTTGAAACCCTCGACGTCCGCTTTGGCCGCAAAGTACAGATAGCGCCGGTTGGCTTGCGATTCGCCCGCAAAAGCGTCCTTGAGATTCTTTTCCGTCTTGCTGCCTTTTAAATTCACGATTAGCTCCTTCCGAATGAATGCTCGGAAAATTCAATTAGACTCCGAAACCCCGCGCGACGGTAGACCGCGAGCCCGCGCCAAGTCAAATTGGCACTCTCTATCGGTTGCATTGGCGCCATCTATCGGGCATCAGGGCGGCAGGCGCTCGAGCGACAGCGGGTCGGGCTTTCCCGCGAAATATTTGTCGAGCGCGCGGACGAAGGGACTGCCGTCGCGCCCCTCGCCGCCGCAGGCGCGGGCGAACAGGGTCATGCAGGAGCGAAACTTCAGATCGTCCGGAGACCCCAGGATCTCGTGGATGGAGCGCCCTTCGACTTGATTGACGAGCTCGGTCGCGAGCCTCAGACGGGGCCCGAGCACCGGGTGGTCGGCGTAGGCTCGCGCCTCATCGAGCGAGCGGATGGCGAAGTGATCGGCCGTGGCACTTCGACCCAAGCCTTTGATTTGCGGGAATATGAACCACATCCAGTGCGTGCGTTTCTGGCCCGCGCGCAGCTCGTCGAGCACCCGATCGAAGACGGGCTCCTGGGCGTCCAAGTACCGTTCAAGTGTGTGATGGGGTTGCGCCATGAGCTCCTGCAGCAAACCGCGGGCGCAAAGCTGCATCGAGGGGAAATCGGTAGATATGATGGGTAGTTCGCCCGGGAGCAGGACGACTTGGGGATCGCGCCACTATCCAGCCGGTCTCGGTCGATGCAGCGTCTCCAGCATGCGCTCAGCCGATGAGATGGCGTATCGGACGGTGCGGAATCCTCGTGTCGTCTTTTGCTGACGCAATCGATCGGCGCGCGGGTATCGCCCAAGACGCGCGGCGCCCGACTGCGACGTGCCGTGCGTGTCGGCCGGCCAACCGGCAATCAGCCATTAAAACCCAGAGCGGCCACGAGGACCTGGCCGCCGGCTCGTTCAGCCGTGCGGGTGATGGTGAGCGTGATGGTGGTGATGGTGGTGGTGCCGATGATGCGGCGGGTCCGCCAGCGAGACGTTTGCGAGCAGCAGCAGCGTGACGGCAATTCCAACAATCTTACCCATGACTCGATCCCCTGACCTTAAAAAGTTGAATGCGCCGGGGCATTGCGGATACCGCCTCGCGCGCCCCACAAGCATAGCTTCTGATGAGAGAAATTGCGCGATCACTTGAGCGCTCCGGAGGGTGCGGCCGCGAGTGCGGCGAAAGCTCTGACCGCGGCACCCTGCGCCCAGGGAGAGGGTTCCAACGGACAGTGCTCGTAGGTTTTGATGTCCCAGCTCGGCAATACGTCCGCGGTCACGCCGGTATAAGTGCCATCGTCCGCCAGGGCACGGAGACAGGCGCCTACCGCGCGTTCCAGCACCGTAGGAGGAAGCGCAAGCCCGCGCGCGGCGGGATGCAGCGCAGCCGCAACATAAAACGCCGCCGTGGAGGTTTCGGACTCGGCTTCGGGGTGGTCGAGGACGGCGCGCCAATTGCCATCGGCGTTCTGGGTTTGCGCCAAGCGCTGCAACGCGAGCGCTGCGAGATCCCCCACTTCAGCGCACCGCACACCGTCCAGCAGACGTACCAGATCGAGCAGACCCAGTACGGCCCATCCCATGCCGCGGCTCCAGGCCACGCGATTGTTGCGCCTGTGTGTCGGGTCGAACCATTGAGCCCATCCCGCCTCACAGCGCAGAACGTGCATGCACTCAATCGCCAGCCGAATGGCCATTTCCGTCAAGCGAGCATCGCCCGACCATCGAGCCGCCATCGCGTAGGTCGCAGGCAAGTGATACACCGCATCGATGCATACTCCGAAGCGGAAAGACGGGCGGTGGGGCTCGAGCGCAGGGATGCAACCGTAAACCCGCGGCAATCCGTCCAGGCGGTCGAGCACCCGCCGAGCCGCGGTCGCGGGCAGATCACCGTCCATCACCAGTTGAATCACACTCGCGCCAGGAGCAAGGGCATCATCGAAATTCGGCGGGCAGCGGCTATCCCAGCGCCGGCATACTTCCAACACGTGATCTCGATAGCCGCCACCCGCCGGCGCCCAGGAATGCGCCTCCATCAAGCCGTCGATGGCGATGGCGTCACCCCAATACCAGCAATGAAAGCGCCAATCGGTCATGCGCTCCGCGGCACGACGCAAGCGACCGAGATGCTCAGCGCTCGAGGGATGCATAAATTGCGCCTGAAGATTCAGAGCCGGCGGGTGCGCCACGCATGCGTCGCACCCGCCGGGCCCATCTAGACTCCGAGCTTCAGAACTTCTGTCCGAACTTGATTCCGAACTGCTCCGGCTTGACCGGGTAGACGTGGGCATTCAGCAAGCAGTAGTGGTAGACCAAGTCGTTGCACTCCGAATTCTTGCCGAGCTCGCCCCGCTTATCGAAGAGGTTATCTACGTATGCCTCGAGGTGCCAGTTGTTCATCCCGGTCCCGGCGGACAGGTCGAAGGTCGTGAACGAGGGGGTGTCACCCGCGTAGTAGCGCGTCGCCTCGAGACTGTACGTGGTCGAGCTCTGGTAATTGACCGATCCCTGGACATAGCTCTTGTAGCTGCCGACATCGAAGGTATATCGGCCGGTGCCGTTCGCCTTGATCTTGGGCGTTCCCGGCAATTGCGTGCCCGGATAGGCATCGACGAGGGAAGGCGCGCACGTTTTCTGCTCCACCCCCAGTGATGTGGGCGCGCAGAAAACCGAAGTGGTCTCCATGCGCAGAAGGCCCGTAACTGCGCCGGACACAACCAGATGCTCGGTGGCGGCCCACTCGAGCTCCGTTTCGAGACCCTCCACCCGGGCATTGCCGGCATTCACGATGGACGTGATGCCGTACTGGCCTTGCACCGCGGTTTGCACGTCGAACCATTTCTCGTAGAAGACGGCACCATTGGCGCGAAGGCTGTGATTGAACCAGTCGGTCTTCCATCCCAGCTCGAAATTGGTGAGCGTGTCTGCGTTGTAGGCACTCGCCGTCGGTAGGCGGTTGTTACCGCCGGGTCGAAACCCGGTGGACCACGTGAAGTAAGCCATGCCGGACGGGGTGACTTGATACTGGAGGCTCACTTTGTGCGTTTCGCCGTGCTCGACCACTTTCTTGTTGGTGTTATTGCAAGGCTGGAGGCCTCCGGTATAAACACCTGGAGTGGTGACGATTGGATTCCCTTGCGCCAAGCACAGCGCCTCCCCGCTGTGGGTGGAGTAGCCATTGTCATTGAAGCCGAAAAAGCCATCCAGCGTATTGTTGACCCAGAACTCGCGGATGCCGCCGACCACCTTGAACTGGTCCGTAACGTCGAAGGTGAACTCGCCGAACGCCGCATAGTCGCGGTCGGTGCGAGTCATTTGGGACAGGTAGTAAACGTCTTGCTGCCCGGCGACCTCGTAGTAGACGGGCAAATTGGGCATATCGAATCCCGCGCGAATGTCGTCGGCCTGCCGCTGATAGAACAAGCCCGCCGTCGCTCTCAAACGGTAATCCGCCGGGGAGGTGACCCTGAATTCATGACTCAGCTTCTCGTACTTGTCCGCGTTCTGCGTGTACTGCACGGGGCGATCGATTAGGTGCCCGGAGGCGTCGACGAACCGGGTGTAGGCGTATGAATTGGCGATCGCTTGGCGGTCATAGGCGATCGAGTACTGCGAATAGTCCACCAGATTGTCGACCTGGCGGGAGAAATATCCGCCCGTATAGGTGAGGTCCCAGTTGCTGATTTTGCCCTCGACCGTGAGCGCTGACTGATACCAGTCATCCTTGTTGTAGCCCCGGTAATAATCCGCGACATTCAAATCACCGAAATGCGGGTCGTAGGCAAAATCACCGCTGGTTTTCTGGTGCTGCCCGAGGATCATCGGCGTGATCGTCCATTGGTCGTTCAGATCGACCTTGAGGGCCGCCCGCCCCCCGGCGGTGTCTACCGGGTTGAAATCCTTCTGCACGACATTGGCATTGTTGATGGTGACGGGGGCGTAATCGGGATATCCGTCCGGCATACCCGTGGGACCGCCCGCGACGGGGGTGCCGATCGGCGAGTACCGCTGAAACGTGTCCTGGCGGTAGACATTGTTGATGTAGCCGCCATCGTGCTCCGCATAGCCCACGATGCGGATCGCCGCATGGTCGGCGAGCGGGATATTCATGAATCCCTCGACTTCTCCGCCGCCGGCGCCGTCCTTCCACTTGTCGCCCTTCACATCGTAGCCGGCCGCAAAGCCTGAAGGGTCGGGCTGGTTGGTGATGATGCGCAAGGTGCCGGACAGCGAGCTCGCCCCGTACAACGTGCCCTGGGGTCCCGCCAGCGCTTCGATGCGCGCGATATCGTACACATGGATGTCGAGCGCACCGGCGACGGTGGTGACGGGGGTGTCGTCAAGGTACAGGCCGCTCGAGGGTAGAAATCCGGCGTGCAGGGGTATGTTGCCGTTACTGCTGGAGATGCCCCTGAAGAACAATGAGGTCTGTCCCGGGCCGTTGGAGCGATAACTCAAGCTTGGCAAGAGCTTGGCGTAATCATCGAAGTCGCTTACTTGCAGCTGTTCGAGCTTGTCGCCGCCCAGCACCTGCAGGCTGATGGGCACCTTTTGCAGGTCTTCGGAGCGTTTTTGCGCGGTTACGACGACCTCTTCGAGCGTCGCCGTTTCGGATGTGTCGGAGGCGGCATAGGCTAGGCCTCCACTCGACAGCATCGCTGATGCCAGCGGCATGCTCACCCATTTGGCGCGCATGCGCGCCAGCTTCCTCTTTCGGCTACGAGTCATTGATGCATCCCCTATCGTTTTTACCGACTCCCACCCACGTGTATGCCACAGTGTCGGCGCTTTTAAAAGGCGGCGGGTCTCTGTGGTGCACCCCGGCTCGGCGGACGGTGCGGCTCAGAAGGGCGGGACGCCCGGATAGGACTCGAGCACATCGCCCAACGAAAGCCGCAGCGGTTCGAGCCAGGGCTCATAGTTGCGCCACTGATCCAGCCCCTCTCGAAAGATCGGCCGGCGCACCTGTTGTGAGCTCGCGGTCCGTACCGCGCGGTCGTTTTCGTGGAAGCTCAACGTGGCCGGCTCGAATGACAGGCCGCAGAAATCCAGCAGACGGCGTATTTCTCCCCCGGTATCGTTAACTAGGTCCTCGTAAATGACTCGGTGAATCGCACCGGGGGCTACCCGGTCGAAGTGCGCCATCAGATCCACGTAGTCGCGGTAGTACCGGGCCAGGTGCTCGAGGCTGTATGAGTACCGCTGCCCCTGCGCGAAATTCTGCTTGAAGGCCGAAAAGCAACACGCCATGGGGTGACGGCGAGCGTCGATGATCTTTGCGTGGGGCAGGATCAGCCGAATGAGGCCGATATGCAGAAAGTTATTCGGCATCTTGTCGATGAAGAACGGTTTCGCGGTCTTGCGCTGGATGCGTGTCTGCGCGAGGTACTGCTCGCCCAGAGCGAGGGCCTCCGCGGCGCCTATCTGGGCGAGTGCGCCAGGATAGATTGATTCCTGGTCACTCGTCTTGTTACCCAGCGTCGTCGCCATGGCCATGATATCCGGCAGCTCCATGGTGCCTTCCACCTGCGAGTGGCTGGCCAATATCTGTTCGAGCAGCGTAGAGCCGGCGCGCGGCAGGCCGACGATGAAAATGGGGTCCGCCGCCGGCGCACCGAAACCGCGGCGTGCGGCAAAGAACTCCTGAGTGAACGTTGCCTTCGAGCGTTGCACCAAGGCCGTGTTCTGCGCTGGATCCCACCCGACTCGAGCGCAGCGCAGCTCGTTGCCCTTGACATAATGGTCAAACGACTCCGGGAAGCACTTCGAATCTTCCAGTGCCTTGCCCATGGCGAAGTGAAAATGAACGCGATCCTCGTCCGTCAGTTCGGGGCTTTGCAAGCGTTCGCGCATGGCGCGGAGCTCGGCGTCCTCGAACCGAAACGTCTTCAAGTTGGCGAGGCTGTAATAAGCCTCGCCCAATGCAGGGCTCAGAGCGATGCAGCGGCGATAGGCGGCGATGCTGTCCGCCTGGCGGCCTGCCGACGCCAGGGCATGTCCGTAGCTCATCCAGATCATTGATTGATCGGGGTGCTTGGCGAGCACGTCGGCATATATCTCGAGGGCCTCCTGATACTCGCCGATGTTCGCGAGCACCACGGCTCGCAAGTTGCGATAACCGGAGTTGCGCGGCTCGCTGGCCATCAGCAGGTCCACCTGCTGCAAAGCAGCAATCGACCGATTCTGCCGATACAGGGCCATGGCGTAGTTGTAGCGAGCGGCATTGAAACTCGGCGCAAGCTCCAGGCAGCGGGCCAGCAGATTTTCCGCGTCCTGATAGCGTCGCAACCGGCCCGCCACCTCTGCGAACATCCTGATGGCGGCGACGTCCGTCGGATGGCGCTTCAAGTGCTCTCGTAACAGCAGTTCCGCCTGGCCGATCTTGTTCTCGCACAACGCGTGTGCCGCGGCCATGAGCCGGGGGTCCCTGGTCGATGCCTTGATATGTTGCGCGTAGGCCGCGTCCGCGCCCTGCGAGTCGCCTTGCAAATTCAGCAGATCGCCGATCTCCCGCCAGGCGTCCGGCATGTCCGGCTTGAGCGCGATCGCGCGGCGCAGAGCCGCGAGCGCATCGGCGCGACGATCGAGCGCGCTTAAGGTGATTCCTGTCTCGTAATGCGCGGCAGCCCAGTTGGGCTGGGCGGCGATCAGCGGCTCGAGCGCCTCCAATGCGGCGGAAGGATTACCCGCCGCCCTACGGGCGACGCCCAAGAGCAATCTTGCCGTCGGATGTCCGGGTATGACTTTGAGGATTTCGCTCGCCTGCTCCGATGCCAGGAGCGGATCGCTCTTCAGCAGCCGGGTGGTCTGTTCCAGTGCTGCCGCGAGTGTCCCCGTGGGTTCAGCGATAGCGGGCATTCGGTTCCTCGGTGCTTCGGGGTGGCACGCTCTTATAATCCGGTCCGGAGCGATGAAATGTCAAAGCCGTAAATAGGGGGATGCGACGTCGTGTTGCGCAGGAAATTCTTGAAACAGCTGGCAGCCGCGGGGGCGGCATCGGGCTGCCGGTGGGGTCATGCATCGCAGCCGCGCGCTGCGCGAGTAGGCGTCGTGGGCGCCGGCATCGTCGGGGCTTCGCTGGCCTATCATCTGGCGCGGGCCGGCGCGCAAGTTACCTTATTCGAAAAGGCGCAACCGGCGAGCGGCGCCACGCAAAACTCCTTTGCCTGGTTGAATGCGTTCGTGGAGGATGCAAACTACCGCGCGCTGCGCCTGCAAAGCCTGATGGCCTATCACGATCTGGACAGGCGCCTGCGCTTGGGTATCGTCTGGGGGGGCTATGCCAACTGGGCGCGCACTCCTGCGGAGGTCCGCTCCCTCGAGGAAAGTGCCGCGCAGATGAACGCGACCCCTTATGCCGTGCGCCCGATCGATGCATCGGAACTGCTTGCGATGACCCCGTCTCTCGTGCCGGGCACGGTGACGGAGGCCTTTTTCTCACGCATCGATGGACAGCTCAATCCGCTCGAGGCAACGCGCCGCTTCGTCGAGGCTGCGCGGCGGCACGGCGCGGTCGTCAAGCTGCAATGCGACGTGCGGGAGTTGGACATGACTCACGGCGTGCTGACGGGAGTCAGAACTGCAGAGGAGCGAGTGCTCCTCGATCATCTGGTCGTCGCCGCCGGCGTGGACACACCGAGCGTCTTGGCCCAGGCGGGCTTTCCCTTGAAGCTGCGCCATGCGCCCGGCATTCTCGCCCACAGCACGCCGACCTCTCGCGTGACCCCCACCATTTTCGATGCGCCGGGACATCTGTCCTTCAAGCAGATGGCCGACGGCAGCATCGTAGGCACGGATTCACCCGAGCCTCCGGACATCCCGGCTCACCGTGAAATTCGTGACCATGCGATGGCATTTCCGGACGAGGGTCTACGGGCGATGCACGGCAACCGTATCCTCGCCAAGATCGGAGAGGTGCTGCCGGCCGCGCGCGGCGTCACGCTCGAGCGGCTGACATTGGGATTTCGTCCGATGCCGCTCGACGAGCTGCCTGTGGTCGGGGCGGTTCCCGATGTACCCAACCTGTATGTGGTCGTGACGCACAGCGGAGTGACGCTCGCGCCGATCCTCGGCCGATACGTCACTCAAGAAGTGATGAGCGGCGCGCGCATCGCAGCGCTGGCGCCCTTCAGGCCCGAGCGTTTCGCCGCGAGGACGGCACGGATTGCTGCCGGCGCGTCGATGCTCGCGTCCGCGTAGTGTCGCATCATGCTGGAGGGAACCGTGTCCTCGCCGGCTTTCGCGGCGTTCATTTTTGCGAGCATCGTTCTCGCCCTCACACCGGGGCCGGGCGTGATCTACCTCGTGACACGGACGCTCAGTCAGGGACGCAAGGCGGGGCTGGCATCGATCGGCGGGATCGCACTCGGCGATCTCGGCAATGCGGTCGCGGCATCGGTAGGTCTTGCCGCAGTGCTCAGCGCTTGCGCCGCTGCGTTTGTCGCCGTCAAGTTCGCGGGGGCGGCCTACCTCGTATATCTGGGCATAAGAGCGCTGCGCGCACCGAAGTCGGCTCACACATCGGCACCGGCCAAGCTCCTGCGTCCGTTTCGAGACGGCTTCTGGGTGGCTTTGCTGAATCCCAAGACGGCGCTTTTCTTCGCCGCGCTCATGCCGCAGTTCATCGATCCGCATCGCTCCGCCTTGGGGCAGAGCCTGTTACTGGGCGGCGTATTCGTCGCGATCGCGATGTGCACGGACACACTCTACGTATTGGCAGCCTCCGTCCTCGCACCTGCGATCACGCAGCGCGCGCGCTGGCTTCCGTACGGCAGGTATGTGAGCGCCGCCGCGTTCATCGGGCTCGGTGTCTATGCCGCGATCGCGAGCCCACCGCATTCGCGCGCCATGAAATGAGAACGGCCTCGATTTCGAGGCCGTTCTCAATGTTGCCGCCGCCCGCGCGCGCGGTGAAACTCGGGCGGCGAGCGCGTCCTTACGATGCGGCGGCTTTTGCGACGCCGTTTACCTTCACGGCGTTGGCCGCGATCAGATCCATCAGATCCGGCGACAGGGCGTCGTATGGCTCGAGCTTGAGCTCTTTCAGGCGTGCGCGAATCGCCTTCATGTCTTCGGGCTTGGTGCCGGTCTCGATGACCGACGAGACGAACGCGGCAAACCCGGGAGGCGCCCAACCGCTCTTATCGAGACGTTCGGCATGGACGAATGTCAGCCCGTTGAAGGCATGTTTCGGGTTGTTGATCGGTCCATGCATGTGCACGCCGCACACCGTGCAGGCGTTGCGCTGAATCGTCTTGGTCGGATCGACCACTTTCAGTTTGTGGCCGTTGGCGAGCACCTTGACTTTCGGGGTCGGTACAACCGCGATCATCGAGAAAAGCGTGCCTGCCGGTCTCCAGCATTGTGAGCAGCCACAGACATGGTTGAACAGGACGTCGCCCTCTATCGATACCTTCACGGGATCGGTGGTGCATTTACAGACCAACGTACCACCGGCAAATCCAGGCGTGCCGGCCTTGACGCCGTTGTCGACGGCGGGATGAATCTTCACGGTCATGTTGAGCTCCTCATTGGATTAATAGATCACCACGCTGCGGATCGACTCGCCTCTGTGCATCAAGTCGAAAGCATCGTTGATTTTCTCGAGCGGCATCGTATGCGTAATCAAATCGTCGATATTGATCTTTTTGTCCATGTACCAGTCCACGATACCCGGCACCTCCGTGCGCCCGCGCACGCCGCCGAATGCGGACCCTTTCCACACGCGCCCGGTCACCAGCTGAAATGGGCGCGTCTGAATGGTCTTGCCGGCGCCCGCCACGCCGATGATGACGGACACGCCCCAGCCGCGGTGGCAGCACTCGAGCGCCTGGCGCATGATGTCCACGTTGCCGATGCACTCGAAGCTGTAGTCTGCGCCGCCGTCCGTGAGGGCGACGAGGTGCGCGACGAGGTCGCCTTCGACCTCCTTGGGGTTGACGAAGTGGGTCATGCCGAATTTCTCGGCGAGCGGCTTGCGCCGCGGGTTGATGTCGACGCCGATGATCTTGTTGGCTCCGACCAGGTGAGCGCCTTGGATCACGTTCAGGCCGATGCCGCCCAGCCCGAACACGACCACGTTGGCGCCCGGCTCGACCTTCGCGGTTTTCACCACGGCGCCGACGCCCGTGGTCACGCCGCAGCCGATATAGCAAACCTTGTCGAACGGTGCGTCCTCGCGGATCTTCGCCACCGCAATCTCGGGCATTACCGTGAAATTGGAGAACGTCGAGCATCCCATGTAGTGATGGATCATCTCCTTGCCGATACGAAACCGGCTCGTACCGTCCGGCATGACGCCCTTGCCCTGCGTGGCCCGTATCTGAGTGCATAGATTGGTCTTCTGGGACAGGCAGGACTTGCACTGGCGGCATTCAGGCGTGTACAGGGGAATGACGTGGTCGCCTTTCTTGAGGGTGGTCACGCCGGGCCCTACATCGACGACGATTCCCGCACCTTCGTGGCCGAGAATCACCGGAAACAGTCCTTCCGGATCCGCGCCCGAACGGGTGAACTCATCGGTATGGCAAACGCCGGTTGCCTTGAGCTCGATGAGCACTTCGCCGGCTTTCGGTCCGTCGAGATCTACCGTCACGATCTCCAGCGGCTTGCCGGCCGCGTAACAAATGGCAGCTTTGGTCTTCATGGTCTTGATCCTTTCACTCAGTAACGGGCCGCAAACTGCGCAGCCTATCGCAAAGTCCCGTTGGCCAATGTGCAAATTGCATGCCGAAAGACCGGCGCACTCGCTCGCGCATCCGGACTGCACGCGGCCTTGCAGGGCGCACGCGCATCGCCCGTGTCATGGCGCGTGCGCGCGACAGCGCAGATGCCGAGATCCGCGTGACAAAGTGCCCCGCGGCTCATCGAAGCGTAACAATTTCGGTACAAACGCCGGCAAGGCGAGCTGCGCTCCGGCGGTGATAGTTGAGTGAACGTGCTCCGCGAGAGTGGGCGTCCCATAGCCTCACGAACGGCGCAGTCCTCCGAACCAGTGTAACGGGCGTGGCACACTTCGTAATGCGATGCAATATCGCTGCGCCGCGGGCACGCGGTAACTCACTGATTTCGAAAGGGCCGTCGCTTTCCGGACGATAATATTTTGCGATGCCCTCAGATGGCATAAGCATTGCTATTCCAAAGCCATCCAAGGCGGTGCGTCGCTGACTTGGGAGCCTGGTAGCGAGGATTTGCAACCAGACAACTACAACCAGATTTGCGAAGGAGGGAGTTTTGCAGGCAAACGACAGACCTAAAAGTTCCGCTTTTTTCCGCAGGCACCCAGGAATGGACCGTGTGCGCGCCGTTTTCGTGGCGGCGGCGAAAACGCTCAGACCCAAGCAGGAGAATTGAGATGAAATGGCTCAAAGCAAAACGTCGAGTCAAGGTTATTGCCGTCGCAGCGCTCGTCACGACCTGTGGTGCAGCTCTCGCGGCAACGGATACGGAAGAGTTTCAGCGCTTTAAAGACCCGAATCAGTGGGGAGCCCCCGCGGGCAACCTCAATCAGAATCGCTATAGCGCACTCAAGGACATCAACGCCGGCAACGTGAAGAGTCTGCAGATGGTGTGGTCGCAGTCGAGCGGCACCCTACGCGGTCACGAAGGACAGCCGCTGGTGATCGAGGATGTCGGCGGCAAGCCGATGATGTTCTTGGAGAGCGGCTGGCCCAACATCGTGCAGGCGCTCGACCTCAGCGATCCGGATCATCCGATCCAGGTATGGAGCTATACGAAAACCAGCGGCCGCGACGAATCGGCCGTGCCGCGTGCCTGTTGCGACACCGTCAATCGGGGAATGTCGTATGCAGACGGCAAGCTCGTGTTCGGCACGCTGGACGGCTACGTGATTGCCCTCGATGCCGCGACCGGCAAGCAGGACTGGGTGGTGAAGAGCGCCTACCCCGAGCACGGTGAAACCATCACGCCGGCGCCGATCATCGCCGCGGACAAGGTCTTCATCGGATTCGGCGGCGACGAGTTTGCGGCGCGCGGGGCGGTCACGGCCTATAACCTCGCCGACGGCAAGGTAGCCTGGCATTGCTTTTCAACCGGCAGCGACAAGGATGTGTGTCTGACCGCGAAAACCAATGCGAAGCATCCGGAGTACGGCAAAGCCGGCAAGGATCTCGGCATCAGCACATTTCCCGGCGATGAGTGGCAGCGGGGCGGTGGTGCGGCATGGGGCTGGTATGCCTACGACCCGGACCTGCACCTGGTGTACTACGGAACCGGCAACCCGGGCCTGTGGTCGCCGCAGTATCGCTGTGCCGAGCCGCTCACCCAGGAGAACTGCAACAGCGGCAAGTTCGACAACAAGTGGTCCATGACCATATTCGCCCGCAACATCGACACGGGCGAGGCCGAATGGGCCTACCAGATGACGCCGTTCGATCAGTGGGACTATGACGGCATCAACGAAGTGGTGCTGGTCGACATGAACGTCGACGGCAAGATGCACAAGTGCCTGGTGCACTTCGATCGCAACGGCTTCGCCTATGTGCTCGACCGGACGGATGGGACGCTGTTGCGCGCCAACAAGTACGTCACTACGAACTGGGCCGAGAAGGTGGACATGAAGACAGGGCGGCCGGTGAAGGTACCCGAGCATTCGCCATTGAAGGTGGGCGGCAACACGCAAGCCTGCCCCTCGGCGATGGGCGGCAAGGACCAGCAACCGGTGGCGGTGGATCCGAACGATCCTGAGAATTTCTATGTGCCGACCAACAACTGGTGCATGGAAGACGAGCCTCAGGCGCGCTCGCACACACAACAAGGCACGGTGTACGTCTTCGCGAACGTGTACATGTATCCCGAGAAGCCGGGGGTCACGGGCAAGTTCAAGAAGTTCAACGTGGTGACCGGCAAGACGGAGTGGGAAATTCCCGATCAGTACCCGAACTGGGGCGGAGCGTTGGTGACCGGCGGCGGGTTGGCCTTCTACGGCAGCCTCGGCGGCGATTTCCGAGCTGTCGATCGCTCGACCGGCAAGATTCTCTGGTCGCGCAAGCTGAGCTCTGGAATCATCGGCAACCCGATCACTTATTCCGTCAAGGGTAAGCAGTACGTGTCCGTATGGTCCGGCATCGGTGGTTGGATCGGTCTGCCGGTGACGGCAGGACTCGATCTCAGCGACAAGTTCGGCGCCATCGGAGCGACGGCGATGACCAAGGCTGCGGGCCTCAATCACATCCCGCAGGGCGGCACGCTATTCACGTTCCGCGTAGGCGAGTCGATGCCGGACAGCCCGACGCAGGCGTCGACGGGTGCGTCCGCCGGGAACTAGCGGGACAGCGAAAATCCCGCCAGGTCTTCGAGTCGAGTGGAAAACAGATTGCCCGGTGCCGCAAGGCACCGGGCTTTTTTATGTATGCTACGTCCATGCCGTGGCGGGCTCGCGGTGTGAAACCTCGGCCGCTTATGGGAGTCTAGATACAGGCTGGCGGCGTCGCGACGACGCCTCGAGGAGATCACATGAAATTCAGGACCGTGCCGCTCTTTTGCTCTTGCATCGCCGTTGCCGCGATTGCAGGAAACGCGGCGCATGCCGACGCCGCGCAGCCGGCGCTGCGCTCGCTCACCGTGTGCGCGGATCCGGGCAACATGCCGCTGTCGAGTCGCCAGGGTGAGGGGTTCGAGAACAAGATCGCCGAGGTCATCGGCAAAGCGCTCGGCACGGGCGTGCAGTATTACTGGCGCCCCTCGATCGAGCGCGGCCTCATGCGCACGACCTTGAGCGAGGGCAACTGCGATTTGTGGATGGACATGGCCTCGGACACCGAAGGCGCCGTGGTGCTGTCCAAGCCGCTGTATCGCTCGACCTTCGTGCTCGCTTATCGAAACGACAAGGGGCTGCACATCAAGGGAATCGCAGATCCGCAGCTGAAGCGTCTGCGCGTCGGCGTATTCCAGGTGTCCGCAATCCGTGAGGCCCTATCCGAGCACGGTGTCGTCAACAACACCGTGGTCCATTATCTCAGCCACAATGCCGACGAGCAGGCGGACAACCAACCGTCCTATCAAGTGCAGCAGGTCATCGACGGCGCGCTCGACGTCGCCGCCGTCTGGGGGCCCATGGCCGGCTATTACCAAACCGTCCTGCATGCGCCGCTCGTGATCGAGCCCGTCAATATCGGCGAAGACACGGTGCCGCTGGAATTCGATATGACACTCGCCGTGCCGCGCGGCCGGCCGGAGATCAAGTCCGCCATCGAGGGCGCGCTCGAGCAGCACAGAGACGATGTTCACCGCATCCTCGTCGATTTCGGCGTTCCCCTGGTCAAGTGCGACGCCTGCCTCGTCTCCGGCGATCTGCCCTCGCACGGGCCGTACAAGCCCGAGGAAACGGCACCGCCGACACAAGCGCAGATCGCTGCGGAGCATCGCGCCCGCATGGCGGACCTCAAGAAATGGCTGGCGCAGGGTGCTAATCCGGACAACGAGCTCGGCGATGCCATCGTCGCGAACGACATCGAGCGCGTGCGTTACCTGCTCGCGCACGGCGCCCATCCCGATGCGCGCGACGGCGAGGGATACACACCGCTGATCAATGCGACACGCTTCAGCTTCGTCGAGGTGGCGACGTACCTCGCGGGGCACAATGCGGACGTCAATCTGGGCGACCGCAACGACTGGACCCCGATCATGTACGCGGCGTGGCAGGATAATCCCGAGCTCGTGTCCATGCTGATGAAGCACGGTGCCAAGATCGACGTCGTGTCGACCGACGGGCTCACTCCCTTGGCGATCGCCGCGCAGAACGGCAAGATAAAGGCAGCCGAGGCACTCGTCGCGGCGGGCGCGGACGTCAATGCGCCCGTGGCGAAAGGCGGCTACACGCCGCTCATGCTCGCGGCCATTTCCGGCTCGCCCGATCTCACCGCCGCGCTCATCGATCACGGCGCCAAGGTCAATGCGGTCAATCCCGGCGGCGTGACGGCGTTGATGATTGCCGCGGCCAATAATCACCCGCGTGTCGCCGAGGTATTGCTCAAGTCGGGCGCGGATCCGAACGCGCGAAGTCAGGACGGGCGCACCGCGCTCGGTATCGCGCAGGCGAACAACGATGAGGGCATGGTGCGGCTCTTGCAGGACGCCACGCAAAGGGGTGCGGCGTCGGCGACGGGTTAAGTCGAGAAACAAGGAGAATTCGAGTGAGAAGAGCTTTATCGATCATCGGCGTTTTCGCAGGCTTCGCCGCGTTGGGCACGCTGGCCTCGCTCGGACTGGTGCGCGCGGCGGATGCGCCGGGCGCCGCCGCGCCCGCGGGCAACACCGACTATACGAAGACCTCTCCTGTCGACCTCGTGAAGCAGACGCCCAAGGGGCAGATCAAAGATCCCTACACGGACACGCAGGCCGACATCGTGGCGCAGGGCGAGACCCTGTTCCGCAGCTACAGCTGCAGCGGGTGTCACGGTGGATCTGGCGGCGGAGGCATGTGCCCGCCCCTCACCAACGACACGTGGGTTTACGGCGGCGATGACGACACCTTGTTCCGCCTGGTTACGCTCGGAAGCGACGAGTTGCAGAAACAGGGCTACTCGCGCATCGGCCGCGAGAACGTGGTGGGTCCGATGCCTCCCTTCGGGCCCATCGTCAAGAGTGCCGATGACCTCTTCAAGATCATCGCGTTCGTTCGCTCTCATTACGACGGAGATCCATCTTACAAATACGGGGCGCCGAAGAATCCGTAGGCTCTCGGCAGTTCTGGGGGGCGTCGTATAGGGCGACCCGCCGTTGCTGCGGTGCGTATTGCCTGTTTAAGTGAAACGGCACAGGCTTCCCGTGGGCGGCCAGAAAAATACGTAGCTAAAATGCTACACCGTGCTTACGGATATCGAGAAACGGGGATGAGGGGCGGCATGGATCGCGTCTCGCTCGAAAGGGGGATTCTTGAAAAACGATAGTCTGGTGACGAGCCATGCCTCGCGCATCATCCAAGTCGTCGAAAGCGGTCTTCAGCCTGCGGGAATCGAGCCACTGGTAACCCGGTCATGGCACCGGTGTCTCCGGGAGTATGGAATCGAGCCTTCGGCTCCGCGTCAGATCAGCGTGCTGAACCCGCAGTCCGTCAAGCAGCTCCAGGAGCGCTTGGGACAGCTGCTCCCGGTCGCGCGGGCCGAGATGGAGAGCCTCTACGAGCAAATTGCGGGGTCGGGATTTGCCGTCATTCTCGCCGACACGCAGGGAGCCGTGCTGAGCACCATCACGGACCCGGCTCTGCAGCGGGAGTTCCGCCACGCCGGATTGTCCTTGGGTGCGCTCTGGGACGAGCGCCACGAGGGCACCAACGGCATCGGCACTTGCCTCGCCGAGGCGGGGCCCGTGACGGTGCATCGAGAGGAGCACTTCCGCGGCTACAACTTGTCGCTGTCCTGCTCGGCGGCGCCGATTCTCGATCCGCACGGCGGCATCCTCGCGGTGCTCGATGCCTCGACCGCGAACTCGAGCGACAGCCGACTGATCCAGCGCCACACGATGGCGCTCGTCAACATGTCGGCGCACCTGATTTCGCGGTGGAACTTCCTGAACGATTACCGCCACTCGTGGATCCTGCGCTTTCACAGCCGGCCGGAGTTCGTGGGCTTGCTGCATGAGGCGTTGATGGCGATCGACGACGAGGGCAACATCCTCGCCGTCAATGAGAGCGCGCTGGTGCAGCTCGGCTGCTCGAGCCGCCGCTCCCTCGTCGGCGAGGCGATCGGAAAATATTTTCAGTTCAACTTCGGTGCGCTCGAGCAGCGCGCCAAATTCGAGCCGAGCACGATTTGGCCGGTCCGCGATGTCGCACACGGCCGGCGCTTCTTCGCGATTGCGCGCGAGCCCGCGCGCGCTGCCGAGCGCGCGCAGGTGCCGGTGCTCGAGCCGGGCGCGGCCAGCGAGCCCGTGCGCGAGCGCGAGCACGTGGGCGAGGACCTGCAGATGCGCAAGAACCTCGCTTGCGGACGCCAGCTCTTCACCAAGCAAGTACCGATCTTGCTGCACGGCGCGACGGGTACGGGCAAGGAGGCCTTTGCCAAGAACCTGCACCGCGGGAGCCTCTGGTCCGACAAGCCGTTCGTCACGGTGAACTGTGCGGCGATCCCGGAAAGTCTCATCGAGAGCGAGCTGTTCGGCTATACGCGCGGCGCCTTCACCGGAGCGGCGAAGGAGGGCAGAGTCGGCAAGATCCTCCAGTCGAACGGCGGCACGCTGTTCCTGGACGAGATCGGCGACATGCCGCTCATGCTGCAGACCCGGCTTTTGCGCGTGATCGAGGAGCGCGAGGTGGTGCCGCTCGGCAGCGAGCAGGCGATTCCCGTTAACTTGCACGTGATCAGCGCGACACATCGCGACGTGCTGCAGATGATCCAGAACGGCGAGTTCCGGGAGGACCTGTACTACCGGCTGAACGGCGTCACGTTGCATCTGCCGCTGCTGCGCGACCGCGGCGACAGGGCGGATCTGATCCGCACGCTCTTGCGAGAGGAGAACGTGGGTCAGGAGGGCATCAAGATCGACCAGGAGGCGTTCGACAAGCTCATGGACTATTCGTGGCCCGGCAACATCCGGCAGCTGCGCAACGCGCTGCGAACGGCCTCGGCCCTATGCCGAGAGGGTGTGATTCGAGCGTCGAACTTGCCGCAAGAAATCCTCGACACCGAGC
>JBEKWA010000031.1:0-26733 GCA_049513515.1 Steroidobacteraceae bacterium | reverse complement strand
TGACCTCATCAGCACGTTCCCGCGGTTTCCTCCCTCGAGGATTGCCCAACCCCTGCCCATCAGCCTCGATGAGGCTGGATGCTTGCGCGCACGCGGGCAGGAGTCGGACAATCCTTAACGATCAGAGACAGACGGCTCCGGTCGGGATGGCCAACGGGAGAGCAAGCAAGAAAGGCGGGGTTGTTTCACTCATGAAGTTTCAGCGGTTCATTGACGGCGCGGTTGCATCAGACGGTGGCACGATTTCATGTCGCGCCTTATTGGACGACGGCAGAGTTTTCGAGTGTGGTTTAGGTGCTCGCATTCCCGTGACACGGTCTGAAAGACTCATCTTTGTAGGGTCTGGCGATCCGGTGTCACTGGCTGCGCGGGTTCTTCAGCGCCACAGTATCGAGGAAGAGGAGTTTGTCGCTGCGCTTCAGGAGTTCGTCAATCGCGAGCCGGACAAAGTAGCGGAGATGTTCTTGAGGGCAATATTGGACAGATGATCCAGTTGGTCGGGGTATAGACAGGGTCTGGCGCTGATCCTGTCACCTTAAAGCTGCCGCTCACGACTGGCGGGAGAGGGTCGCGACGCGCCACCGAACGGCAGCCTTGCGCAATTCGCAGGGGAGCGTGAGGGTGATGGGGCCGCAAGACGTCGCTCTGAGGTCAATCCGCACCGGCGGAGCGCCCCGCTGCGCAACCAACCGCCGATCGCCGCCCCTGAACGATATGCGGCGGTCTGGCGCTGCCGGTGACTGCACTATTGATAACGGGTCGCGTCTAATACTGCATGTCAGGACCGAGAGCAAACAGGCGCTTACAGCAACGTAACTCTTGGAAGTATTAGATGCTTCGCCCTCGGACTTGAGATGAGAATCATCGGCTTGTGCCTCATCGAGTGTCTCCCTACGAACCAGGAGGTCGGGAGTTCGAATCTCTCCGGGCGCGCCACGGGAATAAAAAAGGCCGGCTCCAAGCCGGCCTTTTTTATTCCTGCGCGCATCGGTTTGTTCTGGCCCCGGCCGACGGAGGCCGTGAAGTTCGACAACTTGGCCGTCTTCGGCCAAGTTGGACGCCACCGCGCAGAGCGCGGCGGCGGTCCGTAGCGCAGCGGAGGGCGAGCGGCGTAGCCGCGAGCAATCTCTCCGGGCGCACCAATTAATCAATGAGTTAGCAGGATATGTCTTCGATGACGTGACATTGAGTGACCAACGAGTGACCAGATTTCCCAGCTCCTTGACGGCCAGATACCTATCAACAAGGCTCCGCGCCAAGGGAGGTGAGAGTGACTTGGAATCGTCATCCATCCGCTATCATGGCGACCTTAGAACGATCGATAGATGATTGGCGTTGTGCAGAAGGCGTCACTCGGCTTAACACGCAGTGATCAGGTCAGCACGAACGGCTACGTTTTGGCAGTGACCCCGAAGACGTTGGCTCTCCCCGTCCCACTCCCCGCATCCACGTGGCTGCTGCTGAGCGCGAAGCCGAGGCCCGACACGCCTGAATCGCCGCTCTCTGCTCGTACTGATAGGCGGTATTGGAGCGGTCGGGCTCGGGGCACTTCTCTGGGCGTTTCGAGCCCGCGAGGTGCAAGTGCCCAGCAATGAGTTGCGCTCGACTCAATCGGCCACGCGCGCGGAAGGATTGGAAAAGCTTCCTCACGATTACGACGGCTGGCGTCCGATCCCGAAACTGGGGTTCCCAACCGGGGAATTGGGTCGGCCGGTATTGAGGGAGGAACGCAATGTCGGGCTCGACCCGTACAGCGCGAACTTCAAGCCAAACCCGGATGAAGATGCCGAACGGGTGGCGCGACTTCGATTGCAGGATGAGGCAGAGGCAGCCGCCATGGCACAGGTGTTCTTTCAGATAAGCCATGGCGGCCATGAGAGCGCTGCTCGCGAGACTTCCGCCGCTGACATGCCGGCGGTCGTCATGAGAATCAAGCTGGGAAAATTGCCGAACACAACAAATGTCAGGATCACAGTCTCGTTACCCGAGGCGCTGAAAGGGCAAGCTCGATCGATACGCCGAGTTACACTCAAGAACCTGGGAGCAAAAAGTCGATGCCGCAGCACTGGTGCCCCATATACTTGCGCAATTCTTAGCCAATGATCGGGCATTCCGAAAGTCAGAGAAAGAGACCGCCCCCTCATAGGGCGAATGACTGTCCCTCGATCACCGCATCGTTTGGCGAGTCGCTTCGACGATGATCCATAACTAGCCAAACGCGGGCGCTCTCATCTCGAGCGTATCTTCGGACTTTAGAATCTCGTCAACGCGCTCCGAGCGAGCAAGATAATTTCTATACACATTGGGGCTAATTCGTTCGAGCACTTCGCGTAACGCGGGCTCGCCAATGTCGAGCGGCAGTTTCAAAAACTCAATCAACTTGAAGCGAAATTGACTGAACTTCAAAGCTTCCCGAATCTGATTCGTACTAGGCTCCGGCACGAGACCCCCTCAACCCCACCAAAAACAAAATAGAAAAACTCCCCTCGAGGGCGCTTTGCAGACGGCCTGAGGGGAGCGATACGCCACCGGAATCGACAGCGTTGGTCACGAGTGTGAGCGTACGCTCGCCTCCCGTCTGTACGGCGGTATACGTAGGAAAACCGGGGGAAAACCAGTCCCAAATGCGTTAT
The DNA here is from genome assembly GCA_049513515.1 of Steroidobacteraceae bacterium. Taxonomy (GTDB): domain Bacteria; phylum Pseudomonadota; class Gammaproteobacteria; order Steroidobacterales; family Steroidobacteraceae; genus Bog-1198. Next base: position 24,100 of record JBEKWA010000031.1, on the reverse strand, counting down.
GTCAAACAAATCACGGCCCGCAGAAAAAGCGGGTAGGGCAGTTAGAGTTCGCCGGGCTAGCGCTCGAATCCCCAGGGGCGCCGGATGCGGTTTGCTACCGCATGCGCGAGCACCTCGTATGGGCGAGTTTCCTCGAGCGCTGGCACTTGGATTGCTCGCCCCTCCCCCCGCTCTACTTCACCATCCTGGGCCACGGCGATCCCGGCTCGGAGCTGTCGAAGCTTCTCGACACAAAACGATACGTTGGGCCATTGCGTTGTCTGCTCCCTTTATTGTTCGAGCGAGTCCTCATAGTTGGCCGCCCCGTGATCGGTGGCAACATTATCTTGGATAAAACTTGATGCTCGTCTCGGGCACAGGGCAGTTATGTCACCACCGGAGCTCGGGCACACCACAGCCAATCCGACGGCCTCCTATCCGCACATCAGAGTTCGGTGGCTGGTGCGCCTGGGAAAGGCAGATAATTCCATTCGCGGAATGCCTGATCTCGAGGCGAGTGCTCTTCAACCTGCTAACTTCCTGGGAAGCAGTCGGTCATATTCTTTTTTACGCAAAATCAACTTTAGAGCTGCGGCTCGCATGGCGCAGTGTCCCAAATCGGGACGGATTCGATAATGGGCCGACTGGGCGATCGCTCAGTACGGGTCAAGACCAAAGCTTGTGATCCGTCCAACCTATTGGAGCGACAGTCGATATCCAGCTATGGGCTGCGGGCGCACCGACCAGCGGCTCTAGTCGGCCAATGTTTTCGGCCGCTCGATCTCCGAAAATCACCGCTCGGACGCGGACGCTTGACGCAACTGCCCTCAATCGGAAGTACTAGGATCAAAGGTCCAATAGTGACGAGCCCCCAAATTGGGTAAAAAGGGACGACCCCCTACCATCGAGTGGCGCGTGATTGCAGTTGTCGACGACGAAGAATCGGTTCGCAAGGCCGTGGTCCGCTTAATGCAGGCTGCCGGCCACACTGCGCGCGGTTACGCCTCTGGCCACGAATTCCTCCAAAAGTTGCTCGTGGATCGACCTGACATCCTATTGCTGGATCTGCAAATGCTAGGTCTCTCGGCCACGGATGTCCAAATGGCGCTCTGCCAAGCCGAAGCGCATATTCCCGTCCTCATTATTACCGCGCATGATTCGCCCATCGCGCGTGAGGAGTGCATGCGCGCGGGCGCAATCGCTTACCTGTGCAAGCCGCTCGACGAACGCGTCCTGCTCGATGCCGTGAGGCTTGCCATTGATTCATTACATTGATGGACGGCAGATTTCTGAACTGCCGGTCGAAAGTTGTCATTGGCACGCCACTGAGGTGCGACAAGCACGAACCGGCCCTTAACAAAAGTCGCCAGTGGGCTTGCGGCGTTCACCGCTCCGAAGCGGTCGCTCGAAGCGTCCGCTCAAACCACACGACTGACGGTGGCATATAGCGCAGCAGCATCTACGCATCTAGGAGCCATGCCCTATCCAGTTGTGGTTTCTACGCATTGCAGAATACGCGCGTGATCGATCACGCTAAAGGAGTGCGCACTGGCGAATTGTGGATAGTTCTAGTGCTGGTCTTGTGCCGGCAGGAAGAAGTATGAATTTTCCAACCTATTCGATTGCGCTGCGCGCGTTTGGCTCAGTGGGAGCCGCGCAGGCGCCGATTGGCGCGGGTTTTTCGTCGGCGCGACCATTGGCGGCGCGTGGAATCACACCTGCCGAAGCTGGACGCCAGGGCCCCTCATTACGGGCAATCCTGCGCTCGCCGATGCCTTTTACAATCGTGACTGCCCCAATAACGGCAATTTCATCGACGGTGTGGATCTTGGCTACAACTTTCCAAGTCGACCAGTGGGTTTGGGGCCTGAAGGCCGATTATCATGTTGTCCGCAAAACAAGTCTGGAACTACTAGAGCAAACACTATGAACGCACTTAAGATCGCTGCTCTTGCGCTGATCGCTGCCGGCATTCTGGGCTTGATGTATGGTGGCCTGACCTACACCAAGGAGACTCATCAGGCGAAGATTGGCCCGTTCGAGATGGCAGTGAAAGAGAAGGAGACCGTCAATATCCCGGTCTGGGCGGGCGTTGGGGCGATAGTGCTCGGCGCCGGGTTGCTGCTCCTTGGCAGCCGGAAGACCTAAGGCCGCTCAAGCTGCCGCAAGCGCGTCACTCAGATGGTGAGCCCCGAGGTAGACACGATTGAAGGCGCCACGGCAGTCCTCAGGCCTTCGGTCCCTCCGCTAACTCTTTGGGAAAATAAAACCCCGCGCCCTCCGATCCCGCAGTAGTCATTCGGATTTCCGCTTCAGACGCGAACCCTAGACATTGACCGCCATCCTGCCCAAACGCTTGCTCGCCTCCGATCGGCACAAGGTCGGAACGATTCGCGTCTCGCCAATCGTGGCCGAGTCGGCGGCGATGGACGCAGCACAAGTCTATGTGAAGCTGAACACGCGCACCGGCGGCCTGACCTCGATCGAGGCGCAGGAACGTCTCGAACAGTACGGGCCCAATGTCCTCGCCAGGGACCAGCGCGCGGGTGTCGGCAAATTGCTTTGGCGCGCGGTTCTCAACCCGCTGGTGCTTCTGCTTGCGGCGCTGGCGACGATCTCATTTGCAACCGGCGACATCCGGTCCGCGGTGGTGATGCTATCGATGATCGCGCTGAGCGTCGGCCTGAAGCTCTTTCAAGAGACCAGGGCCGATAGTGCTGCGGCAAAGCTCAAGGCGATGATCTCGGTGACGGCTACCGTATGCCGCGACGGCGCGGTACAGGAGATCGCAGTTGCGCGGCTGGTCCCGGGCGATGTCGTGCAGCTCACCGCCGGGGACATGGTTCCCGGCGACGTGAGAATTGTAAAGGCAAAGGACCTGTTCGTGATTCAGGGATCGCTGACCGGCGAGAGCTTCCCGGTCGAGAAATCCGAGGCCCCGACAAATGCCGGCGACGCCGCGACCGCACCCATCGCGCTGAGCAACGTCGCGTTTCTCGGCACCAGCATCGAAAGCGGCGCGGCCAGCGCCGTGGTCGTGACAACGGGCAAGAGCACTTATCTGGGCTGTATGGCCGAGTCCCTGCAGGAGCCGCAAGCGCAGACGTCCTTCGATCGCGGGATCGCTCAGTTTACCTGGCTCATGCTGCGCTTCATGCTGGTGATGGTACCCTTGGTGTTTCTCATCAATGGCCTGACCAAACACAACTGGATACAGGCCTTCTTCTTCGCGTTGGCGGTAGCCGTCGGCCTGACGCCGGAAATGCTGCCGATGATCGTGACCGTGTGCCTGTCGAAGGGTGCGGTGGCGATGGGGCGCAAGAAAGTCATCGTCAAACGCATAAACGCGATCCAGAACCTGGGCGCGATGGACGTGCTTTGCACCGACAAGACCGGAACACTGACCACGGACCGAGTCGTTCTCGAACGCTACTGCAACGTCATGCTTCGCGACGACGACGGCGTGCTCGCACTCGCATATCTGAACAGTCACTTTCAGACTGGACTAAAGAATGTCCTCGACCGTGCGGTGCTGGCGCATACCGAGACGCATGTCGAGGCGAAAATCGCCGAATTCAGCAAAGTCGACGAGATCCCATTCGACTTCCAGCGACGCGTCATGTCGGTGGTGGTCCGCACGCCCGAAGGCAAGGACCGGATCATTTCCAAGGGCGCCCCGGAGTCGATCTTTCCCAAATGCCGGAGTGCCGAGCTAGACGGCTCGCTTCTGCCGATGGATCACCAGCACATCGAGAATTTCCAGAAAGAGTACGAGCTCCTGAGTGCGGATGGATTCCGCGTGCTCGCCATCGCAACCAAGGACGTCGAGCCGCGTGTCGCCGCGGCGGCCGGTGCTACCCCGTACGGCAAGGCCGACGAGCAAGATTTGATCCTGCAGGGCTATGTGGCGTTCCTTGATCCGCCCAAGGAGGGTGCCGCCGCGGCGATCGAGGCCCTGCAGAGGCACGGCATTGCGGTCAAGGTCGTGACCGGCGACAACGATCTGGTGGCCCGCAAAATCTGTAAAGAGGTTGGATTGTCGAGTGAGTTGGTCCTGTGCGGTGATGAGGTGGAGAAGATGAGCCCCGAGCAACTCGCCGACGCCGCTGAGCACACCACGCTATTCACGCGCGTCTCGCCGGCGCATAAGCAGCGGATCATCAAGGCGCTGCAGTCGCGCAATCACACCGTCGGATTCATGGGCGACGGCATCAACGATGCCCCCGCGCTGCACGCCGCCGATGTCGGTATCAGCGTGGACACCGCCGTGGATATCGCTAAAGAGGCGGCTGACATGATCCTTTTGGAGAAATCGCTGCTCGTGCTGGATGAAGGCGTGATCGAGGGCCGCAAGGTTTTCTCAAATATCATCAAGTACGTCCGCATGGGAGCATCGAGCAACTTCGGTAACATGTTCAGCGTGCTGGGGGCGAGTGTCTTCGTGCCGTTCCTGCCGATGCTGCCGGTGCAGATCCTGGCCAACAATTTGCTCTACGATATCGGCCAGACCACCATCCCCACGGACGACGTGGACCCCGAGCGGATCGTCGCGCCGCGCCGGTGGGATCTCGCAGAACTCACTCGATTCGTCCTCTTTATCGGCCCGTGTTCGTCGGTATTCGACTACACGACCTATTTCATGATGCTCTACCTTTTCAACTGCTGGGACCTCTCGACGCCAGCGGCAGCAGCGCACAGCGCAAGCCTCTTTCAGACCGGTTGGTTCGTCGAGAGCCTGTTGACGCAGACACTGATCATTCACGTCATCCGAACCAACAAGATTCCAATGCTGCAGAGTCGATCATCCTGGCCGGTACTGGTGATGAGCTTGGTCATCATGGCGACCGGAATCGCCATCCCATACTCGCCCTTGGGCCCGTACCTGGGATTCTCCAAGCTGCCGGCGCTCTATTGGCCGCTCCTTGCGGCAACCCTGCTGTGCTATGTGCTACTGACACAAAGTGTCAAGATGCTGCTTCTTCGCCTCAAATGGATCTGATCAAGTCGACGGTGGTCGCAGGCAGGTGTGGTCAGAGGAGCCGGCAGTTTCCTGGCTCAATTTTACCGATATCGGCCATTCGGCAGTTCGGGCTGAGTGTAGATGTGTGAACCGGCGTTGGACATTGACCATACGCCGGCGTCCAATTCTGATCAGGTCGTTACGCAGCAAGCCGTTGGTCGTGTTGAAACTGTTCCTGTGATTCCCTGGTCCGGCTTGTCCGCCGATATGATCTCAAACCTGGTCAATCAGGGATGCCGGTTCACATCCAGCGTGACAAGCGCCCGACCTTCGCGTTGACAGACCTCGATGAGGCGTGGATCGTTCGCACCGCCAAGCGCCTGCTCAAGAACCGAGTGCGCCTCGTGGCCTGCAGAGACGAACTGCGCCGCGAGCGTTGGAGAGAAATTCTCGTCGAGTTGAATTTCACGCCGCAGTCGGCACGACCCGCTCGCGCGCAAGCTCAGCGGCATAGGCAATCGCCGCAGTCACATCCTCAACGCGCAAAGAGGGGTAGAGGCGCATGATCTCGCCCGCATCCGCTCCGGCAGCCAGGTTATCGAGCACCACAAGTGCCGCCTCAAATCATGATTTTGGCGTCCAATATTAGATATGACGACCCATCGCAATCAGGCACTTAAGGCGAGTATCCTGCGGAAATATTAGACGCATCGAGTAATGAATCGAGTTAAGAATCATTGACTTGCGAGTGATCGACCGGCGGCCTACGAACCAGGAGGTCGGGAGTTCGAATCTCTCCGGGCGCGCCATTTCCCAAAATTGATGCTCAGTTCGACTTCGCCACGCATCGTCCATTTGAGGTTTCACGACGCGAGCCAATTGCGTATTTGCTCGTAGACATCGGCTCGCTCGAGCAGATCCATATGGCCGGCGCCATAGGCCGTCCATCGATGCGTAGATGGAATCCCCATCGCAAGGGACGGGTCCGCGTGCAGGCCGAGCGCGCTCGCGACCGGCACCAGGCCGTCGCCGATCCAGCCGTTGCGCAGGGGTGCGTCGCTATCGCCGAGCGCCGCTGCGATCGCGTAGCACGCCACGCCCGTGGGCAAGGGGAGCGGCCGGTGGACGGTCCCATGCGGGGCGAAGCGATCGCGCCCGTGCCAGTCTTCGTCGAGCACATAGCCGTGACGCAGATCGGTGATGCCGGCGCTGCGCACCTTGCCCACTTTGGCCAACGGTGCGGTGACGATTGTCTTGGACCAAAGCACTTCCAGCCAGTGGCCGATACGTTCGAGGGGCACTCCCTGATGGGGGGTTCCAAGGAATACCAGGCTGCGGAGTCTGCCAGGCCAGGAGTAACCTGCAACGATGCCGTAGTGCACGGCGCTGCGAGCGATCAATCCACCCATGCTATGCGCGACAATCGCGACTTCGTCGACGGGCACGGGCCAGGCCGCGAGCAGGCCTTCCATCAGATTCGCCAGCTCGCGGCCATTCCGCGAGATATGCAGGCCGCTGTTGTACCGCAGGTACAGACTGGTGAAGGAAAGATCGCGCGCCAGCGCGGCCCCATGGTCGTGGCCGTTTCGCTGCCACGACAGCTCGTTCATGCACAATCCATGAACGAGCACCAGCACCTTGGAGCTCGCGTCCGGAATCGCAGCGGCGATACCGGCGCGCGTCAGCTCGAGAGGCTTGCCGTCGCGCCGCAGCTCCATCTTGATAGCCAGCGGACTTGCGGCCGCGAGCAGTCGATCGCCCAGCACGCCGTTCAACACGGCTCTCAGGCGCTCGAACAAGGGCGCGGAGCCCATGTCCGACAGCGCCGGGGTGAGGACGGCGATCGTGCGGTCCCAGCCGGCACTGAGCGCCCGTCCGAGGCTGCGCAAGCCGCGACTCACGGCAAGGCCGCCGCCGCTTTCTCGGCAATCATGATGGTGGGCGCGTTGGTATTGCCGCCGATGAGCCGCGGCATGATCGAGGCGTCCACCACGCGCAGCCCCTCGACGCCGCGCACCCGAAGGTCCGCATCGACCACGGCATCGGCATCGTTACCCATGCGGCAGGTGCCTACGGGATGGTAGATCGTTTCCGCCTTCCGCCGCACCACCGCCTCGACTTGGTCGGTCGTCGTCAGGCCCTCGCCGGGAAAGATCTCGGTACCGCGGTATCCGGCGAACGCGGGAGCGGCGGCGATGGCACGTGATAGCGCGATGCCTTCCAATAGGATATCGAGATCCCGCGCATCGCTCAGATAGCACGGGCTGATGCGGGGCGGATCGGCGGGCTCCGCGGAGCGCAACGACACTGTGCCGCGGCTGTGCGGCCGTAATGCGCAGGCGTGAATGGTGAAGCCGTGACCGGAGAGACGATTGCGGCCGTGATCGTCGAGCTGCGCCGGCACGAAATGCAGCTGCACGTCGGGGCGCTCGTCCGGGGCGAGCCGCGTGCGCACGAAGGCGCCGGCTTCCGCGACGTTGCTGACGCCGGGTCCGGAGCGCGTGAGCAAGTACCGCAGCGCGACCTGCAACTCCTGCAAGGCCGAGAAATCGTAGGTGATCGGCTGCGTGCACTTGTTCAACGTGCAAAAATCCAAGTGATCCTGGAGATTGGCGCCGACCTCGCCGCGGTCGGCGATCACCTCGATGCCGTGCTTCCGCAGCGTCTCCCCGGGTCCGATGCCGGAAAGCAGCAGCAGCTGCGGCGAGCCGATCGCACCGCCCGCCAGAAGAACCTCGCGTTCCGCGTGGGCGAGACACAGCTCGCGGCCCCGGCGGTATTCGACACCGCAGGCGCGCGCGCCTGCAAAGACTACGCGGGTCGCGAGGCAGCCGGTGCGTACCTCGAGATTGCGGCGCGCCCGCGCCGGCTTGAGATAGGCCACCGAGGTACTGCAGCGTCGGCCGTTGCGCTGCGTGACCTGGTAGAAGCCGACGCCCTGCTGAACAGCACCGTTGAAATCCTGGTTGTGCGCCAGCCCGCAGTCCGTGCCCGCGGCGACGAATATCTCGCTCAACGGATTGCGGTACTTCAGATCCGAGACGGACAACGGCCCGCCGCTGCCGTGGTAGTCGCTCGCGCCGTGCACATTGTCCTCGGCCCGGCGGAAGAAGGGCAGCACGTTCGCATAGCTCCAGCCGCTTCCCGCGGCTTGGGCCCATTCATCGTAATCCTTGGGATGGCCGCGCGTGTAGCACATGGCATTGATGGAGCTGCTGCCGCCCAAGACCCGACCGCGCGGCCAGTAGAGCCGGCGGCCTTCGAGCGCCGGCTCGGGTTCGGTCAGGTAGCGCCAGTCCACATTCCGATCATTGACCAGCCGTGCGATGCCGGCAGGCATGTGAATGAACGGACTCGAATCCCGACCGCCCGCCTCGAGGAGCAGCACGCGCACGCCTGCGCGCGCCGACAGCCGATTGGCCAGCACGCATCCGGCCGACCCGGCGCCGACGATCACATAATCGAATTCCGTATCGTTCATCGCGGCTCCGTCGTCGCCAGGAGACCCTCGATAGGTTGCACGGCGCCGCTCAGCAGAGCGTCCATCAATCGGGTCTCACGCTGCCGTATTATCGCCAGAAACTCCCGTGCTCCTTTCATCCGTGTGAAAGCGGTGAAGCCGCGTTCCAGGAAATCCTGCAGGACGCCGCAACCGGCTGCATGGGCCGGCAGATGCGCAGCGCGCAGCGCCACCCCGATCCACGGGCGCTTGACGACTCGATCCAGGTCGGTGCCGACCGCGATCAACAAATCGATCTGGCGGCGTCGCTCGTCGGCCCTGCCGACTCGCCGATAGACGGAGGCGTAGGAGAGAGGGGTCAGGAGTATGCCGGGCATCAGCTCCGCCATGGCCAGGTCGAGTTCCTCGCTCTGCACTTCAAGCGTCACCGCGCGCCCGAGGATGGTCAAGGCCGAGCGCGGCAATGCCCGTTTGAGATAGCGCCACGCACGCTCCAAGTCCGCGTCGCGCCGCGCCCTGTTGTTGGATCCATACACGTCGCTCAGAAAAAAATCCGCGGCGGCAGCGTAGCGTGGATCGACGCGCAGATCCGCATAGGTCCGGGCGAGACGCGAAGCTTGCCAGGCGCGCAGCGTCTCGAGCTTCGCGGCGATTGCTCGGTCGGAGGCGCAGCGCGCATCGAGCGCGCGCTTGCGAACCAGCAGTTCGTCGAGGTCCGCGAGTACGCGCATCAGCCGTTCGCGGCCGCGCCGAGCGCGATGATGGCGGCGTCGATGCAGGCTCGCCGGAAGAGTAGGCCCATGTGTCCGACGCCGGCGAATTCCAGCGCGCGTGCACCCTCGAGAACGGCGCTGCGCGCCGGCACGACCAGATTGTCCTGGGCGCTATAGAGACTCGTGATCGGAACCTCGTGGGTTTCGAGGGCAGCGAGGGCCCGCAGCCACGGCGAACCGGGACGCATCTGCCGGGCGGGCCGAGACGGCGACCAACGAGCCAGTGCGGTACCATGATGCGGAGAGGCAATCGTCACGATGTCGCGGATCACGTCCGGGCCGGCGCGGCGCAATGCCGCCCGCGCGACCAGCCCGCCCATGCTATGCGCGACGATCGACACCCGGGCGCCCTCGCATTCCCGCTGCAGGTCCTCGAGCGCTTGCGCGACGGTTCTTGCGTGGAAATCGAGGTCGCCGAGCAGCGGCTCCAGGTCGATCGTTCTGACAGGCCCGAAACCGGCGGTGTCCAAAGGCCGAAACCACGTGCGCCAGATGCCGCGATTACAGAGTATGCCGTGAATCAGTAGAACAGGGCGCGCGCAGCGGCGCGCGCCGCTGCGCGCGCGGCGCCCTGCACTCGGTGCGCCCCGGGCGCGGCGATCGAGCCAGGGAACGGCGATGATGGCGAGGATTGCCCGGTCGAAATCGAACCACTCGGTGATGAGGGCACGCAGCAGCGGCCCGGGCCGCCGCTCAGCCGCGTCGGCCCCTGCCACAGCGGCCCGCAGGAGCGAAGCCACGAGCACGATCAAGGCGGGAAGCCCGGGCAGCACGGCGAGTCCGATCGTCAGCGACAGGATCGGCGGCATCGCATGCTGGTGAGACAGAGCCGCAGCCACGAGTGCGGCGAACACGATATCGGCGGCGAGCAACGCTCCCCACAGACGTGCGGCCATCGATCACCCCAGGACCTGCTCGAGGCGACCCAGGGTGTCCCCGAGCCGGGCGGCAACCCGGCGCGAGCGGTGGTTGCGCTCCTTGGCCGCCGTCGAAAAAAAGCGTGTCTTGTCGCGCAGGCGCTCGACGTCGAGAGAGAGCCCGCGCCTCTCGAGTACCGCGGAGAGCGCGCGCGCCTGCGCGAGCAGATCCCGCCGCGTGCGCTGGTAAGCGTGCTCCACGAGACTCTCGCGACCCGAGTAGCGGAACACATTCGCGAAAAAGAGCCTTGCGTCGTCGCGGTCCGGCTGCAGCAGCAACTGATCGGCTTTCGGGAAGCGGGCCCGGTAGGTTGCCATGCCAACCTGCATGCGCGAATGAATCAGCGCGCGAAACGTTTGCCCCAGGATGACCGGCAGACCCGCGTCCGTCAGCTCTGCGTGCGGGCCGCTGCGGTCGTGCGCAGCGTCGAAAGGCACCAGCGGGTTGATGCAGATGACCAGATCGCAGTCCGCCTCCAGCGCCAATGAGGCGTGCATGGTGCGGATCAGCGCGCCGTCGACGTAGTGCTCGCCGCCGATGTCGACGGCCGCGTACAGTCCCGGCAGCGCCGCGCTCGCGGCCACCGCCCGCGAGATCGGCACGTCATCGTGAGCGTCGTCGCCGAAGGCCACGCTCGCGCCGGTGTTCAGGTTCGTGGCCACGACGAACAGGCGCGCCCGCAACCGCCGAAAATCGTCCGTCCGGTCTCCGGCGCTGAAGATCGTGCGCAGATAGCGCTCGAGCGGCCGGATGTCGAATATGGCGGTGGGCAATACTCGCCCGAGCGAGCTCATCAACCCGGGCCACAGGCCCTGCAGCGGATCGCGCAGGAATGCTTGCCCGCAGTCGACCAGCACCTCGGGGAGTCTTGCCATGCGACGCGCGTACTCGCCGACGGCCGGCGTCAAGAGTATGTCGGGCGTCAGCGGGAGGATGGTCGCCGTGTTGTGGATGAATATCGACCCCATCGCCGTGGTGTCGATGTCATTCGCCAAAGCGGCGGCCACGACCGATCCGGAGCTGACGCCGACATAAATGTCGAAATCCGTCAGGGCTCGCCCGATGATCCCCTCGCTCAGCGCATGCAGGGCCCCGAGCTCATAAAAGGCACCCAACGGGCCGCCGCCTGCGAGAGCGATCGCCAGCTTGCTGCGGCCGGCACGGCGCTGTCTTGCCGGCTCGAGGGTCAGCATCGCGGGTCAGTGAGCGGCTTGATGCGCCGATGATGTTGACCTGGGCGTCGCCGTCCGAGCGCGAGCCCTGACGGCGGGCTTACGGCCGTTGGCAAGCTTGTTGACGCTGGCATTGAGCAGCTCGACGCGCTGGCTCAGCTTCTGGACGTCCTCCGCGCTCGGCACGCCGAGTTGCGTCAAGGCGCGGTGCACGCGCGTTTGAAACATCTCTTCGAGATTGTCCAGCGCGTCGGCCGTCTGGCTGCGCACTTGCTTGACGCTCGAATTGAGAGTCGATTTCATTTCACCCACGAGCCCGCCGAGCATCTTTTCGGCGCTGCCACGAGCCTGCGTTTGAACGCGGGCGCCCTCGGCGATCAGTTCCTGAAGCATCAACGGTGCGCCCTGACGCGCCTTGGACATTGCGCCCAGTCCCGCCAGCCAGACTTGATTCATGGAGTCCAGCACCCGCGCAGGCGGAGTGCTCTTGGCTTTGCGGACGGACTTGGATTTCCTCTTGGTGGCCATGCGAATTTCCCCTTTGCGATGTGTAGAAGCCCTTATCTATTTCCACGACACGTTTCAGTACGATGAGGATCCTAGAGACTTCCCCAAGTTCTGGGCATTGGTACTTTCCGCAAAGGAGCAGCGTTATGCGCGCAGCAAAGAAGACCTCTCCCGGCACCTCCTCCTGCAGCGACGGTGATTTCGACCGTCCCGTGCCGCAATTGCATCAGGTTTGGGACAAGCTGCACCGGGGCGATCGGGAGCCCTGGCCGGACGCCAAGAGCATCGCCGGACTCGCCGCGCGCAACCCCCCGTTTGCAGGGCGGCTCGATGGACAGGGCGGCGCGGCGGCAGTGGCCGAGGGCCTGCAGAGCGCCTGGCGGGAGTTTCACGCCGGCCGCTTCCCGCAGGCCATCAAGCTGGGAAGTGCGCTCGGCGGGATCGGCGCCGTGGTCGCCAACAAAGCCGCAGCGATTTACTCGCTGACGACGCAGCGCGGTAGCGCGAAGCGCGTCGACTTGCTGCAAGCCGCCATTGAGCGCGGCGAGGCCTCGGTCGAGGAGCTTCCGGAGTACCCGAACGCGCACTACATGCTGGCGCTCGTCCTCGGCCGATACAGCCAGGACATCTCAATCCTCAAGGCCGTCACCGCCGGCCTCGCGACCCGCGTCAAGAATCACCTGGAGCGCACGCTGGCGCTCGAGCCACGCCACGCCGAGGCGCATGTTGCCCTCGGCCTGTATCACGCGGAGCTCATCGGGAAGCTGGGCGGATTGGCGGCTGCGTTTACCTACGGTGCGTCGAGAGACAAGGCCACCGAGCACTTCCAGCGCGCCCTGAAGCTCGCGCCGGGATCGCCGATCGTGCATATCGAGTATGCGAATGGGCTGCTGTTGATCGATTCCGCGAATGGCCGTGCGAAGGCCGAGGAGCTGTACGCGGAAGCGGCCTCCTGCAAGCCCCTCGATGCGATGGAACGGCTCGACGTGGAGCGGGCACAACGCGGCATTCCGTAGCGGCTTCTCGGGCCGTTGCGGCCTGTCGGCTCGCAGGCCTCAGGCGATCACGCGCTCGGCGCCGAGCAGTACCACGAGCGCCAGGCGCTCGAACTCGCGGTGGATCTCGGCGACCAGTTCCGCGGGCTTTTGAATCAGTTGCCGGTCCGCCATCACGCCGAATTGCACGCCGCCGTTATAGGACAGCATGCTCACGCCGACGCCGATGTCGCCCGCCTGAGGCACCCAGAAGAGCAGCTGCGTCACCGGCGCGCCGGCCAGCACAAGCTCGTGTTGCGGTCCCGGCAAATTCGACGCGACCAGGCTGGCTTTGGCACTGAAAATGGCGATCACCGGTTCCTCGACCGATGCCGGAAGGCTCCCCACGACCTGCAGGAGCCCGAGCGTGACGAGCGCCTGGGGCGAATGCTTCAGCTTCAACATGGCCGCATGCACGGCGTAGAGCCTTTCGAGCGGATGACGGATGCCGATGGGCAGATCGACGAACACGAGTCCAAAGCAGTTGCCGAGCGCGGGTTGCGCGCCCGTTTCAGGACGCAGATTCACCGGCACGGTCGCACGAATCGTGAGTCCTTTGACCGCATCGCCGTGAGCTGCGAGATATCGGCCGAGGGCGCCGGCGAGGGTCGAGATCAGCACATCGTTGACCGTACAGCCGAGCACTCGACCGAGGGTGCGTAGTTCGGCAAGCGAGACGGGATCGGCCCACGCGGCGTGCCGGATCCCCGACAGGGGCTGCTTCAACTGCGTCGGGGGATCGTCGGTGAGCAGACCCAAGTGGGCGAGTTCGCCGGCCAAGGCGAAGGCTTTGCGGGCGAGCGCCGATGTCTCCATCGGATGCGCAGCCAGGCGCACCGCCTTCCCGGTCAGGCTGAGGCCTTCCCGGACAGTGTCTTTCAGGACCGCCGGCAACCACCCGCTCGCCCAATCCCATACGCCGGCTGCGGCCGCGGGAGGCTTGCGCCGCCGCGGCCGAGCGCCGAGTGGGGCGTCTGTCAACGACAGCAGCACCTTGACCAGCGCGATCCCGTCCGCGTAGGCATGATGAATGCGCACGACGATGGCGCAGCCTTGCGCGTAATTCTCGACGAGATGAAAAGCCCAGAGCGGCGCGCCCGGACGGAAGGGCGTGCTCGCGATCTCGCCCACCAGCGCCTGGAGCTCGCTCTGGCCGGCCGGCTTTGGGAGCGCGTGACACGGCACGTGGTCGTCGATATCGAATCGGTCCACTTCGACCCAGCTGCCGCCCGTCGTATTGCTGATGGGCAGGCAGCGGAACCGCGGATAGGCAAGAAACCGCCGCGCGATCAGCTCGCGCAGACGTACGCGTTCGATCGGGGCACCGAGGATCATCAAACCGACGATCATCATTGGGTTCGACGGCCGATCCATCAACAGCCATGCCCGATCCGCGCCCGACAGATCCTCGAGGACTCGCATGCGCCGAGTGTGCGCTTTCGATGCGCGTTTTTGACCCTCGGTATGCCCTTATACGATTACGCGCACCGGGGCGCGTATGGTTCGATCATGGCTTACTTCGTCACCGGGGCTACCGGCTTCATCGGTCGGCATTTCATCGGCGAGATCGCCCTTCACGGTGAGCCTATCCACGTGCTGGTGCGACCGCGCGCAGCGCTCGACAGGCTGGTACGGAGTATGGGTCTGCGCGCTAGTTTGATCGTGCCCATCGAGGGCGATCTGACCGCGCCGGTCTCGGGGGTGTCCGCCTCCGCGCGCGAGCTGTTGCGCGGCAAGATAGATCATTTCGTTCATCTCGGGGCGCTCTATGACCTCGATGCGAGGGCCGGCGACCTCGAATGCGCCAACGTCTCCGGGACGCGGCACGCGCTCGATCTCGCGCTCGATCTGAAGGCCGGGTGCTTTCATCACGTCAGCTCGATCGCGGTTGCAGGACGCTACAGCGGGGTCTTCACCGAGCACATGTTCGACGAGGCCTGCGGCCTGGAGCACCCGTACTTTCGCACCAAGCATGAAGCCGAGGCGTTGGTGCGCGGCAATACCGCTCTTCCCTGGCGCATCTACCGTCCGGGAATGGTCGTGGGACATTCGCAGAGCGGCGAGATGGACAAGATCGACGGGCCGTATTATTTCTTCAAGCTGATCCAAAAAATTCGCGACAAACTGCCGGCATGGGCTCCGCTGGTCGGAGTCGACGGCGGACATATCAATTTGGTCCCCGTGGACTTCGTCGCCGCAGCGCTCGCACACTTGGTGCATGCGCCCGGGCAGGACGGCAAATGCTTTCACCTGACCGATCCCCGGGATCTGCGCATCGGCGCGGTCTTGAACATGTTCGCGAAGGCGGCGCACGCGCCGACCATGAGCCTTCGGCTGGATCTCTCGCTGCTCGATGCCCTGGCCTCATCGCCCGCCGCGCGTGAGACGTTCGGCCTGCTGCGCGAGCCCCTGCGGCGCGTGTTGGATCGGCTGCTGCGAGACTTCGGCATTCCCGATTCGGTCGTGTCACTGGTGGACTATCCGACGCGCTTCGACTGCGCCGAGGCGCAGAAGCTGCTCGTCACGGCGGGCATTCGGGTGCCTAAATTGGAAGACTACGCCTGGCGTCTGTGGGACTACTGGGAGCGGCAACTCGACCCGCAGTCCTGCGGAGTGCGGAGTCTGAGCGCTCGGCTCAGCGGCAAAACGGTGCTGATCACGGGGGGCTCCTCGGGCATCGGTCTTGCAACCGCCCTGAAGCTCGCGCCCTCCGGGGCGCGGCTGCTGATCGTCGGCCGCGATGGCGAGAAGCTAAATCGCGCGGTTCGCGAAATCGAAGCCTCGGGCTGCGAGGTCGGAGGATACGTCTGCGACATCGCCGATCCGGAAGCCTGCGACCGCCTGATCGCGCGATTGCGCGCCGAGCACGGCCACATCGATGTGCTGATCAACAATGCCGGCCGTTCCATCCGTCGCGCCGTGGAGCATACGTACGATCGCCTGCATGATTATGAGCGGCTGATGCGCATCAATTACTTCGGGGCGGTGCGCCTGACCTTGGGTCTTCTCCCGGGAATGGTCGAACACGGTGGCGGGCACGTCATCAGCGTGTCCTCGATCGGCGCGATCTCCCATGCGGCGCGCTTCGCCGCATACAATGCATCCAAGGCGGCGCTCGAGGCGTTCACGCGCTGCGCGGCGGCCGAGTACGCGGACCGCAACGTGTCGTTCACCGTCATCAACATGCCCCTGGTGCGCACGCCGATGGTGGCCCCCACGAAAATCTATGATCGAATGCACCTGCTGCAGCCGGATCAGGCGGCGGAGCTCGTGTGCGAGGCGCTCATCCACCGGCCGGCGCGCCTAACGACCGGGCTCGGGACCGCCGCACAGCTGGCCGAGTGCTTGCTGCCCGCGCTCAACACCGCCTTCATGAGCGAGAATTTCAAGATGTTTCCGGAGTCGGGCGCGGCGGACGGAATCCCCGAAAGCGCACCTCGGCCCACGGCGGAAGCGGCCGCCTTTGCCGCGCTGATGCGTGGCATTCATTGGTAGGGGGCGCGTGAGCCGACTCATCCGCCGCTAGGCGGCGCGCGCGGCTTCGGTTTCCTGCCGCACGAGCTCCCGGCGCAGCACCTTGCCGACGTTCGTCTTGGGAAGTTCCGTGCGAAACTCCACGTGCTTCGGCACCTTGTAATTGGTGAGACGCTGCCGGCAATGCTCTCGCAGTTCCTCCGCCGTGATCGAGACGCCGGCGCGCAGCACGACGAAGATCTTCACGGCCTCGCCCGAATGTGGATCCGGCACCCCGATACAGCCTCCTTCGAGAACCGCGGGGTGCTCGCCGATGACCGCCTCGATCTCATTGGGGAAGATCTTGAATCCGGAAACGATGATCAGGTCCTTCTTGCGATCGACGATGCGCAGGAAGCCGTCGTCCCCCATGATGCCGATATCACCGGTGCGCAGCCAGCCGTCCGGGGTGATCGCGTTCGCGGTCTCATCGGGACGGTTCCAGTAGCCGCGCATCACCTGCGGTCCACGCACGCAGATCTCCCCGGCCTGGCCGATCGGCAGCTCTGCCGCATCGTCGCGGATGCTGACATCCGTGGAGGGCAGCGGTACACCGACCGTGCCGATGCGCGGCGCTTCGTAGCTGTTGCATGCGACGACCGGCGAGGTCTCCGTGAGGCCGTATCCCTCCGCCAGCGGCCGCCCCGTGACGGCGCGCCAGCGCTCGGCGACGCTTGGATGCAGCGCCATGCCGCCGGCGGCGCCGAGCTTCAGGTGTGAAAAATCGAGCTGCGAAAAGCCCGGATGACCCAGCAACGCATTGTAGAGCGTGTTGACGCCGGTAATGATCGAGAACTTCCAGTTCGCCAGCTCGCGCACCAAGCCGCCAAGATCGCGCGGATTGGTGATGAGCACCAGCAGACCGCCATGCTGCATGAACACCAGACAATTACAAGTCAGACAAAAGATGTGATACAGCGGCAAGGGCGTGATCACGATCTCCTTGCCGGGCTCGATCAAGTTCTTCCAGAATGCCGCGACCTGGAGCAGATTGGCCACCATGTTGCGATGAGTCAGCATCGCCGCTTTTGCGGTGCCGGTCGTGCCGCCCGTGTATTGCAGCAAAGCGAGGTCCTGGGAGTCGATGGTCGGCGGCGCCCATAGCGATCGCGATCCTGCTTTGAGCGCATCGCGAAAGCAGCGTGCGCCCGGCAGCTCGTAGGCCGGTACCAAACGTCTCACTCGGCGCACGACGAAGTTGACCAGGTGGCGCTTCGGAAATGGGGCGATATCGCCGATCCCGGTGACGATGATGTGCTCTATTGCCGTATCGGTGCGCACTTGGGCCAGGACGTGGGCAAAATTCTCGAGAATCACGATCGCGCGGGCACCGGAGTCGCGCAATTGATGGCGCAGCTCCCGCGGCGTGTACAGCGGATTGGTGTTGACCACGGTCATGCCCGCACGCAACGCGCCGAAGAGCGCAATCGGGAACTGCAGCACATTCGGCATCATCAGAGCCACCCGGTCGCCGCGCACCAGGCCGAGACTCTGCAGGTACGCGGCGAAGTCCCGCGAGAGATGCTCCAGCTCTCGGTAAGTCAGCGTCACACCGAGATTGTGGAATGCGGGGCGGTCGGCGAATCGTCGGCAGCTCTCTTCGAATATGCCGACCAGCGACGGGTAGGCGTCGGCGTCGATCTCGGCGGGTGTGCCCGCCGGGTACGCGTGAGCCCAGATCCTCTGCATGTGGATGCGCCCCCTAGGCTAGACACGGTCTAAGGGTATTTAGCGCCAGATAGGGCGACTTTAGCGATCCGCGGAAGCCCTTAGGCTACGACTACTTGTACGACCCTCCTAGCCCTGGTAGCCGCCGCTCTGCAGATACCCGAGCGTGAGTTTAATTGCTGCCCCCCATGCGCTCGCCCACCCGCAAGCGCCGCCCGGCTTGATCTTCAACGTATGTTGAAATAGGATTCAACGACCGTTCAAGCGAATGGCTCGCGGCGACGGTGACATAATAAATAGCTTCTCGGGGGGTGCATCCATGATTCGCAACTTCTGCTTGACCCTGCTCGGCCTGGCGGCGGCCGGTACCGTTAGCGCACAGCAAGCGGCGACCGCCACCGATACGGCCGATACCGGCGGGCTGCAAGAGGTGGTGGTTACCGCGCGGCGGTACACGGAGGACCTGCAAAAGGTGCCCATCGCGGTGTCCGCGATCAGTGCCGCGACCATCGAGACCCAGGACGTCACGAATCTGCAGGATCTCAACAGCTTCGTGCCGAATTTCAAGATTTCGGCCGACCGCGCGACCAGCAGCACCATCAACGTGTACATCCGGGGCGTCGGCCAGAGCGACCCCTTGTGGGGCAATGAGCCCGGGGTCGGGGTGTACATCGATGATGTGTATCTGGCGCGGCCGCAGACGGCACTGCTCGATGTGATCGATGTCCAGGACCTCGAGATCCTGCGGGGTCCCCAGGGGACACTCTACGGCAAGAACACCATCGCCGGCGCGATCAAGTACGTCACTCGCGACATCGACGGGCCCGCGACCTTGACCGCCTCGGTGACCGGCGGCAACTACGGCGAGCACGATGAAAAGCTCTATTTCTCCACCCCGGTGATCGACGATCACGTTTACTTTGGCATTGCGCTCGCGGACCTGCAGCACGACGGCTACGGTCGTGTGGTCGCGCAGCCAGGAATAGTCCCGTCAAGCCCCTACGTCGGCCAGGACGTCTCGAACAAGGACGTGCAATCAGGGCGCGTCGCCCTGACGATCAAGTGGGGCGAGAGCTCCAAACTCAAGCTCATCGCGGACGATACGCTGGACAATTCGAACGCCTCGGGCGGGCAGCGGCTGAACGATTACCTGGCGCCCCAGTTGAGCAATCCGTTCGACATGTACAACGACATGCCGGTCAACCGGGACTTTTCTCACCGCAATGGCGAGTCCGCGACCTACACCCAGAACTTGACCGACCAGCTCGGTTTGAAGGTCGTCGCCGCTTATATCGAGGGCAGGAGCCAGCAGTTCATCAATTTCGCCGAGACCGACGAAAACCTGTTCGAGGTGCCGGGCGCGTACCATGATCAGCAGTCCTCGGGCGAGGCACAGCTCACCTTCAAGAACGAGATCGTGAACGCCGTGGGGGGGCTGTTCTACATGGACAGCACCGCCTGCGGGTCCTTCAACGCATCCGTGGGCACACTGAGCGGCACGCTGCCGCCGACCCTCGCACCGGACCTGGGTGTGTACATCACCGAGCTCGTCAACGGCTGCGTGCTCACCAAGAGCTATGCGGTCTACGGGGATTCCTCCTGGAAGCTCACCGACAAGCTGGATCTCGATGCGGGCATACGCTGGAACGAGGACGACAAGACCGCTCATGTGTATCAGAACGATTACACGAGCTTCGCGCCGACCCAATTGCTGCCGGGCCAGCAGCTCTTCAACCCCGCGGCGGCGCCCCCTGGGTTCTTCCCCGACGTGGTGACCGATTACACCAACACCCGTGCATTCGTGAACACCACACCGCGCCTCGGCGTCGATTATCATTTCACCGACCGTATCATGGGCTACGTGAGCTACAGCCGCGGGTTCAAGAGCGGCGGATTCGACATGCGCGGCAACGCGACCGTCTACCCGCAGACCGAGGGCGGCTATGGTTCGGAGACCGCGGACAGCTACGAGGCGGGCATCAAGACGACCCTCCTCGATGACACGCTGCTGTTCAATCTAACCGTGTTCTACAACCCCTACAAAAATGCGCAAATCCCCATTCAGGATGGCATCATCTACAAGGGTACGGCGACGAATCTCACCGCGGAGCTCAACGCCGGCAAGCAGATCAACCAGGGCGTCGAGATCGAGTCCGTGTGGCGGCCGACCAAGCCGCTGACGTTGGGGCTCAACGTCGGCTATCTGGATTCCTACTACAAGGATTTTCTGATCGCGTGCAATGTATTCACGGCCGCAGCCGGCTGTGGATCGAGCGTAGGTACGGTCAATGTCGCCGACGCGAACCGGCCGATCAACGCGCCGACTTGGACGGTCTCCGGAAACGGGACGTACACTTGGGATCTGGCCTACGGCTCCTTGCTCGCCCGCCTCGGCTACGATTGGCGCAGCTTCATCAAGGTTGCGGCCACCTTCGAGAGTCCGACCGATCAACCGGCGTATGGCCTTCTCAATGGCGGCTTCGCCTTCACCACCACGAGCAAGGCGTGGCGCTTCTCGATCGACGGCAAGAACCTCACCAACCGTTACTACCGCGTCGCCGGCTACGATTTCGGCCCCCCGCCGATCGGGGCCAATCCCTTCGGGGGTGTCAGTCAGATCGGTTACTACGGGCCGCCGCGCACTGTTACCGGGACGGTCCAGTACCACTTCTAAAGGGCGCCCTTCAATGAACCGCTTAACCGGGGAGCCCCCGGCGACCGTCACGGGCGCCGACGCGGCAGACCAGTTCTATCCGGCTAGCGACGGCCTCCGCCTGTATTGCCGGATCTATCCGGCGAAGTCTGCGGGGGGGCTACCGGTGTTGTGCTTGCCGGGGCTCACTCGGAACGGTCGCGATTTCGCCGCGCTCGCCACGCACTTGCAGGCGAAGCATGAGGTGCTGTGTGCGGATTTGCGCGGCCGCGGCCGGTCGGACTGGGACCCTGATCCCTCCCACTACCAGCTCCCGACCTACGTTGCGGACACCTTCGGGTTGCTCAAGTCGCGCGGGCTGGAACGCGTCGTTGTGATCGGCACATCGCTCGGTGCGCTCATGGGTATGGCGATGGCGGTGCTGCAGCCGGCCAAGATCGCTGCCGTGGTACTGAACGATGCGGGACCGGAGATCGATCCGGCAGGCCTCAGGCGGATCGCCGGATATGCCGGCAAGCTGCCGCCGGTGTCCACCTGGGCCGAGGCAGCAGCCCAAGCGAAACGGGTTTACGGGCTCGCGCTCCCCGATCTGACCGATGCCCAGTGGCTCGACTACGCTCGCAGCGGCTACCGCGAGGACGCGCACGGCAAACCCGTCCCTGACATGGATCCGGCCATCGGCAAAGCGTTCAGCACGCCGGCGAGCGCGCCGTCAGACTTGTGGCCGCTCTTCGCGCAGATCGGCAACGTGCCGATGCTCGCGATCCGCGGCGCGCTATCCGATATCTTGAGCGCCGCGACGCTCGAGCGGATGGCGCGCGAGCAGCCGCGTCTCGAGACCCTCACGGTCGCGAACCGCGGGCACACCCCGCTTCTCACGGAGCCTGTATGCCTCGCCGCCATCGACGGCTTTCTGGCGCGGCACGGGCGCGCCCAATGAGCACCGCCGCCCGCTCGCAGCTCGGCGGCAAGCGTCTGGATGGCAAAGTTGCGGTGATCACGGGCGCGGCGAGCGGCATCGGCCGGGGCATTGCCCATGCCTTTGCGCGCGCGGGCGCGAAACTCGCGATCGTCGATCTCGACCACGCCAAGGTCCAGGCGACGGCCATCGAACTCTCGCGCCGGGGTGCGCAGGTGATCGGGCATGGCCTCGATGTGGCGGACGAGCACCAAGTCGATGAGGTCATGGCCAAGACCGTCGAGGCCTTCGGCCGGCTCGACGTGCTCGTCAGCAACGCCGGCATCCAGGTAGTTGCGCCGATAGAGCAGTTCGATCTCGCCGACTGGAAGCGCGTGCTCGCGGTGCATCTCGATGGCGCGTTCCTTTGCACCCGCGCGGCGCTCAGGTCGATGTACCGCCAAGGAAACGGCAGCATCGTGTACATTGGCTCCGTGCATTCCCACGAGGCTTCGGTCCTCAAGGCTCCCTACGTCACCGCCAAGCACGGACTCATGGGCCTCGCCAAAGTCGTCGCGAGGGAGGGGGCGAAGCACGGAGTACGCGCGAACGTCGTGTGCCCGGGCTTCGTGCGTACGCCCCTGGTCGATAAGCAGATCCCCGAGCAGGCGCGGGCGCTCGGCATCTCCGAGGACGCCGTCGTGCGCGACGTGATGCTCAAGGAGACACTCGACGGGCAGTTCACCACCGTCGAGGAGGTGGCCGAAGCCGTGATGTTCTTCGCCTCGTTCACTTCCAACGCGTTCACCGGACAGTCCTTGACCGTGAGTCACGGCTGGTCGATGCGTTGACCGGTGAGGTCCTGCTAAGAGCTGCCTCATCGTCCAGACGGAACTTGTCTGCACGGCCTCGAACCCACCGCGCTCATTACTAACCGCGCCATCGCCCAGAGTGGTTCTCGAAATCGGCGCGCGGGAGTTCCGCTTTAATTACAATGAGGGCGAGAAATTGCAACAAGCCAGGGAGGTGAACATGTCTCAGCGCATTCCCGCGATTCTCTGCACGGCTCTACTGCTCACTGCCGGCGCCATGGCGGCCCCAAAGTTACTCGAAAACATACCGCTCGTGTGGAAGCCGACCGATACCTTGGGGGCCGTGGGTCCGCTCAATCTGAGTGGACCTGTGATCTCGACCGCTTTGCACGTCGACGTGCTGGTCGATACGCGCAACAATCCCTCGTTGGTCGCGGAGAACCACGAGAAGTCCGACCGGGTGCTTCCCGTCACCACCTCGAGCGACGTCGCTGCGTTCGTCACCGATCATCTCAAGGACACGCTGCGCCAGGCAGGACTCAACGTCGTCGATGGACCCGGCGCTCTTACTCTGGGCGGAGAGATTCGTCAGTACTTCGTGACGGAGACGAGCACGTACCAATCCGAGCTGTCCCTGGTCGTCCATCTCAAGGATGCACAGGGCAAGGAAGTCTGGTCCGGCGCAGTGGCGGGCGGTACCGAACGCTTCGGCCGTTCATACAAGGCCGAGAACTACTACGAGACGTTGTCGGACGCCGTGGTTCGGGCGACTCACAATATGCTTTCGAATCCAGCTTTTAGCGACGCGTTCCAGCGTCATTGATTTACCGCCGGGAACGACGCATCGTTATGGCTGGGGCTTGATTGAGTGGGGCTCGTATGTCCACGTTCAAAGCACTGCGCGTACACCGAGTCGAGGGCGGAACGCGTGCCCGCTTCGACACGGTGTCGCTGCATGAGCTCACGCCCGGCGAGGTGGTGATTCGCGTCGCGTACTCGTGCATCAACTACAAGGACGCGCTTGCAGTGAGCGGCAAGGCGTCCATAACGCGCGGAGCGGTGCGCACGGCAGGCATCGATCTCTCGGGAGTCGTCGAGAGCAGTACCGACGGCAGTTTCGCGCCGGGCGATCGGGTGCTGGTCACCGGCAGCAACATCGGCGAGTCGCTGGACGGCGGCTTTGCGCAGTTCGCCCGCGTCCCCTCGCAGGCGGTCGTGCCCCTGCCCGCGCAACTGGGGCTGTTCGAAGCGATGGTGCTGGGCACCGCGGGATTTACCGCTGCCATGGCGGTGTGGCGGATGGAGGAGAACCATCAGGTCGTCGATCATGGTCCGATCGCCGTCACGGGCCCGACGGGAGGAGTGGGCAGCATCGCCCTCGCCATCCTGAAGCGCGTCGGCTTCACCACCGCCGCCATCACCGGGAAGGCGAGCGCGTCGGCGGAGTACTTGAAGCACCTGGGCGCCGACGAGGTCGTGGATCGTACGACGCTCGACTTCGGCGCCAAGCCACTCGAGAAGGCGATCTGGGGCGGCGCGGTCGACAACCTCGGCGGTCAAACTCTGGCCTATCTCATGCGGACCGTGCGGCCGTGGGGGACGATCGCCTGTATCGGGCTGGCCGAATCGGCAGAGCTCCATGCGACCGTGATGCCCCTCATCCTGCGCGGTGTCAGCCTGCTCGGCATTCACTCCGTCGAGGTTCCGCGCAACTGGCGGCTTTCTCTCTGGGAGAAGCTTGCCGGCGAATGGA
>JBEKWA010000030.1:0-27325 GCA_049513515.1 Steroidobacteraceae bacterium | reverse complement strand
ACGGCGGCGACGCCGTTCGCAAGGACGAGCCTCTACTCGAGCTCGAGACCGACAAGGTCACCGTGGAAATTCCCTCGCCGGCCACCGGCAAGCTCACCGAGATCCTGAAGCAGCCGAACGAGGAAGTCGTGCCGGGTCAGATCCTCGCGCGCGTGCGCATCGCGGAGGGGTCAGAGGCGGGGGCTGCACAGCGACAAGCGCCGCGCCCGGCCGCGCCGCCACCCGCGCAGTCGTCGGCGCCGCAGGACGGTAGCCAGCCGCTGAGCCCCGCCGTGCGGCGTTTGCTCAATGAGCATGCGCTGACCGCGCAAGATCTGAAGGGCAGCGGGCGCGACGGCCGTATCACGGTGCAGGACGTGGAACGTCACATCGATCAGAAAACGCTCGAGGCTCCCGCCTCGGGCGATGCGGACACCACGGCGAAAATGCGCCGGCCCGCGAGCCTCGCCGGTGCCGAAGTGGACGGCGGCGACGCCCGGCGTGGCGACGCTCGGCGCATTCCGCATAGCGCGGTGCGCCGGCGCGTGGCCGAGCACATGGCGCGCAGTCTCGCGCAGGCGCCGCACGTGACCACGGTGTTCGAGGCGGATCTCACTCGGGTCCAGGCGCACCGTGCGCGGCACGCAGCCGAATACGAGCGGCAGGGCATCCGCCTCACGCTCACCGCCTACTTCATGGCCGCTTGCGCGCGCGCCCTGCTCGCGCATCCCGCCGTGAACGCGACGTTCCACGAGGACGCGCTCGAGCTTCATCCGGACGCGAACATCGGCGTCGGCACGGCGCTCGGCAACGAGGGTCTCATCGTGCCCGTGATCCATCGGGCGCAGCACATGAGTCTGTCGCAGCTCGCGGCGCGCCTCGGCCAGCTCGTGGGCGCCGCGCGCGCCGGCCGGCTGGGGCCGCAGGAGGTGCGCGGCGGCACGTTCACCATCTCCAATCACGGCGTCGGCGGAAGCCTGCTCGCGGCGCCCATCGTCATCAATCAACCTCAGGTGGCGATCCTCGGCGTCGGCAAGGTCGAGCGCCGCGTGTGCGTCGTGGATACGCCGGACGGCGAAGCCATCGGGGTGCGCACGTTGTGCTATCTCACGCTCACCATCGATCATCGCGCCATCGATGCCTTTCAGGCCAACGGCTTTCTCGAGCACGTCGTCAAGATCCTCGAGCACTGGAGCGAGGATTAGCGAAGGGCAGGCGCGATGCCGCCGAAGCGCTCGAGCACCGCGGCGTCGGCGGACGGCAGGGCGCCCGCGAGCTGCGCGCCCACTCTCGAAAGGTGCTTCTCGGAGGCTGCGAACACGGCGGCATACAGCGCGCGACACAAGAGCGCTGCTCGAGTTCCCGGCCAGTCGGGCGGCAGCAATCGCTCGGGCAGCAACGGGTCGCGCAAGTGCAGCCGGCGATACTCGTGGATCAGGAGGGTGCGCAGCACGAATCCTGTCTCCGGTTCTGGGGGTTCGCCAAGGGCTCCGAGCACGCGCTCAAAGCGCCTCACGAAGGCGCGGTAGCGTTGCGCGAGCTCCTTCAGGTCCCAGCCTTTCTCGATGAGCAGGGTGTCCGTCGCCGGTGCTGCGAGATCCGCGTCGAACAGCAGCGTGCCCGTGGGAAATTCCGCGTGCCGTCCGCCGCCGGCGCCGAGGGTGCGCGGCAGCGGATGCGCGAAGACACCGCTCGACAACTCCCCGTAGCCTTGCCAGGCGAGCTCGCGCCGCAGTCGCTGCCGCTGCGCGGTGGGCAGGGAGGGCAACACGACGAGGGTCCAGCGGCCGGACCAATTCGCACCGGCCGGGCCGTAAATGCGCAGAGTGGCCTCGGCGAACTGCTCACGGCCGTCCTCCGTGAGGCGATACTCGCTGCGCTTACCCACACGCCGCGCCGCGAGCCAGCCATCCTGCGCGAGCCGCGCCGTCGCGGTGCGCACCAGACGCTCGTTCAGGCCGAACGGCGCCGCGACCTCGATGAGGCTGCCGAGGGCGATCGCGCCGCCGCGCGGCAGGAGCGAGTCGCCGAATATGGTCACGATGAGAGACCCTGCGCGCGGCGGGCGCTGACGCCGGAAGCGCGTGACCAGTTCCGCGGCGGCGGCGGCGGGGGTCAGGCAGGCGCTGGCGGGAGGGACATCCACGGGAGCCAAAGTGTAGCGCGGCGCGGCAGGAAATGACACACGAAAAATTGATGTTATTATGTTTTTGTGTCACGATGGTCGGGTCAGTTGGCAGGCTGCGGCAGAGCCGCGGGGGATCCGTGTACACCCAGGCGCTCGACGTTCATGGCGATTCGACCGTGCCCCTCGACGAAGCGGAGCGCGAGCGGCGCTTCCAGACCCGCGTCGACCGCGAGGAAAAAGTAGAGCCCAAGGATTGGATGCCCGCTCGCTATCGTGCCACCTTGATTCGACAGATTTCCCAGCACGCTCACTCGGAGATCGTCGGCATGCTGCCCGAGGGCAACTGGATCACGCGCGCACCGACGCTCTTGCGCAAATCCATCCTGATCGCGAAAGTCCAGGACGAGGGCGGACACGGCGCGTATCTGTACAGCGCTGCGGAGACTCTGGGCGTGAGCCGCGATCAGCTCATCGATCAGCTGCTCTGCGGCAAAGCCAAGTACTCGAGCATCTTCAACTATCCGACTCCCACTTGGGCGGATGTCGGCGCCATCGGTTGGCTGGTCGACGGTGCGGCGATCATGAATCAGATTCCCTTGTGCCGTTGCTCTTACGGCCCTTACGCGCGCGCCATGGTGCGCATCTGCCGCGAGGAAAGTTTTCACCAGCGCCAGGGCTTCGACATCATGATGAAGCTGTGCGCCGGCACCCCGGAGCAAAAGCGCATGGCGCAGGAGGCTCTCGACCGCTGGTGGTGGCCCGCGCTCATGATGTTCGGGCCCCCGGACGCCGCCTCGACGCACTCCACCGACTCGCAGCGCTGGAAGATCAAGCGCTTCTCGAACGACGAGCTGCGGCAAAAATTCGTCGACTTCACGGTGCCGCAGGCGAAATTCCTCGGGCTCACCGTGCCCGATCCCGAGCTGCGCTGGAACGAGGCGCTCGGTCGGCACGAGTTCGGTGCGATCGACTGGAACGAGTTCGAGCGCGTCCTCAAGGGTAACGGCCCCTGCAACCGCGAGCGCCTGCAGGCGCGGCGGCGCGCGCATGCAGAGGGCGCGTGGGTGCGCGAGGCCGCGATGGCGCATGCCGAGAAACTGCGCCGCCGCGCCGCGAGCTGCGCGGCCTGACCAGCAGAGGACATTTTCCATGCCAGCCGAAAGCAATGATCGCGATGTGCACGCAGAGCGCGAATGGCCGCTCTACGAGATCTTCATCCGGCCGCGCGGCGGCCTCGACCACAAGCATGTCGGGAGTCTGCACGCTTGCGATGCCCGTATGGCGATCGAGCACGCGCGCGACCTCTACACGCGCCGCGAGGAAGGCGTGAGCATCTGGGCCGTGCCTTCGGTGAGCATCACGGCCTCGGATCCCGAGGATGCCGAGGCGCTGTTCGAGCCGGCGCGCGACAAGATCTACCGCCATCCGACGTTCTACGACATCCCGCCGGAAGTGAAGACTCTGTGAACCCGAGTCACGAGGCACGCCCTCTCTATCGTTACGTGCTGCGGCTAGGCGATCTCGCACTCGTCCTCGGCCAGCGGCTGAGCGAGTGGGTAGGTCATGCGCCCGCGCTCGAGGAGGATCTCGGGCTCGCCAACATCGCTCTCGACCTGGTCGGGCAGGCGCGGCTGCTTCTCGCCTATGCCGGCGAGATCGAGGGGCGCGGCCGGGGCGAGGACGAGATCGCGTTTCTGCGGGAGCAGGGCGAGTACTTGAATCCGACGCTCGCGGAGCAGCCTAACGGAGACTTCGCCGAGACCATCGTGCGCCAGGTGCTCCTCGACGCGTTTCAGCTCGCTCTCTACGAGCGACTGACGAGCTCACGCGACGAGCGCCTCGCCGCTGTCGCGGAGAAAGCAGTGAAAGAGACGCGCTACCATTTGCGCTACAGCGCGGGCTGGCTGGTGCGCCTCGGCGACGGCACCACGGAGAGCCGCGCTCGCGCACAGCGAGCGCTCGAGCGGCTGTGGCCGTACACGGTGGAGCTGTTCGAGGCCGACGCGCTCGATCGCGAGATGGTCGAGCACGGCATCGCCCCGCCACTCGAGGACGTGCGGAGCGCATGGAACCGGCACATCGACGAGGTGCTCGTCGAGGCGACGCTCGATCGTCCGGCGGATCGGCCTTTTACGTGGTTCGGCAAGCGGGGCGAGCATAGTGAGCATCTCGGCTACCTGCTCGCCGAAATGCAATACCTGCAACGCGCGTACCCGGGAGCGCGCTGGTGAGCGCGGCTGCCCGGTCGGTGAGAGGCGCAGAGGACGAAGTCCGGGTGCAGGCGGCCTGGCGAGCGCTGGCTGCGGTGCCCGATCCGGAGCTGCCGGCGCTCACGCTCGCAGATCTCGGTATCGTGCGCTTCGTAAACGTGAGCGCGGATGGGACGCTCGACGTGGGACTCTCACCCACCTACACCGGTTGCCCGGCGACGGATCACATCGCCGAACTCGCGCGGAACGCGCTCAAGGACGCGGGGGTAGGCGCGTTCTCGGTGAGGCCGGTACTCGCGCCTGCCTGGAGCAGCGATTGGATCACCGTCGAGGGGCGCCGCAAGCTCGAAGAGTACGGCATTGTCCCACCGTCGCCGCTCGCGGAGTCGGCGCGTGCGTGGCGAGCCGCGGCCGCCGGCCTCGTCGTCGCCTGTCCACGATGCCACTCGGCGAGAACCGAATCGATCAGCGAATTCGGCTCGACCCCGTGCAAGGCGCTGCACCGCTGTCTCGACTGTCTGGAACCCTTCGAGCGCTTCAAGTGCATTTGACGGCTATCGCGTGCTCTCCTTCCATCCGCTCGAAGTGACCGCCGTCGACCGCATTGCCGAGGATGCCGTGTGTCTGCGGCTGGCGGTCCCGGAGGCGCTGCGCGGGGAGTTCAAGCACGACGCCGGACAGTACGTGACGGTGCGGCGACGCATCGACGGGCGCGAGGAGCAGCGCACCTATTCCATCGTGACTCGCCCCGGCGCCGCGCAGCTTTGCATCGGGGTGCGGGAGCAAACCGGTGGGCGCATGTCGCGCGACCTCGCGCGGCTCTCGCCCGGCGAGCGGCTCGAGGTGGGCACGCCCATGGGGCGATTCCGAACCGCCGTGCACGCATCGCGTGCCCGCGCCTACGTCGCGTTTGCCGCCGGCAGCGGCATTACCCCGGTGCTATCTCTCGCCGCGGACATCCTGGCGCGCGAGCCGGCGAGCCGCTTCACCTTGATCTACGGCAATCGCAGCATGGCCCGCACCATGTTCCTCGAAGACACGCTCGCGCTGAAGAATCGCCATCTCGGCAAGTTCGCCGTGTATTTCGTGATGAGCCGCGAGCCGCAGCACGCGCCGCTCCTCAACGGCCACATCGACGCGGCGAAGATCGAGGCTCTCGGCGCGCAGATTTCCGACATCGCGCATGCGGACGAGTATTTCGTCTGTGGGCCGGGCGATATGGTCGATGCGGTGCGGGATGCGATCCGGCGGCTGAATCCGGAGGCGCCGGTGCGCCTCGAGCGCTTCGCCGCCGCGCCCGCGGCGTCCTCGCGCGCGCCGTGCACGGGCGCGGCGGACGCGGAGCTCCCGCCCGGCGAGGTGCTCGCGCAGATCTCCGTGATGATGGACGGGCGATGCCGCAGCTTTCCGATGGCGCCCGCGGACGTCTCGGTACTCGCGGCGGCCGAGCGCGCCGGGCTGGAGCTGCCGTTCTCCTGCCGGGCCGGCATTTGCGCGACCTGCCGGACCAAGGTCAAGTCAGGCCGCGCCGTCATGGCGCACAACATTGCGCTCGAGCCCTGGGAAGTCGATGCGGGCTTTATCCTGTGCTGCCAGGCTCGTCCCCTCACCGCTTCGCTGGAGCTGACCTATGACGAAAAATGACGCGTCTTACGAGACCATTCTATTTTCCGTCGAGAAGGGCATCGCCCGCCTCATCCTGAATCGCCCGGACAAACTCAACAGCTTCAACGTGCGCATGCACGAGGAGGTGCGCCGGGCCTTGCAGAGCGTGCGCGGCCAGGACGCGCGGGTGCTGGTGCTGAGCGGCGCCGGACGCGGGTTTTGCGCGGGCCAGGATCTCGCGGACCGGGCGGTCGCACCGGGAGCGCAGGGCGTCGATCTCGGCGACTCGATCGAGCGCTACTACAAGCCGCTGGTCCTGACGCTGCAGGAGTTGCCGATGCCGGTGATCGCGGCGGTGAATGGGGTCGCTGCCGGTGCCGGTGCGAACATCGCGCTCGCCTGCGATCTGGTGGTGGCGGCGCGTTCGGCGAGTTTCGTCCAGCCATTCTGCCGGCTGGGATTGATACCGGACTCGGGAGGCACGTGGAGCTTGCCGCGTCTCGTGGGCGGCGCGCGCGCGCTCGGCTTGACGCTCCTGGGCGACAAGCTGTCCGCGGAGCAGGCAGCGGCCTGGGGAATGATCTGGCGCTGTGTCGACGATGCAGACTTCCCCGCCGCCATCGATGCGCTGGCGGTGCAGCTCGCCGCCGCGCCCACCCGCGGTCTCGCGGCGACCAAAGCCGCAATCCGCTCGAGCTGGCAGCACTCGCTCGCGCAGCAGCTCGATCTCGAGCGCGACGCGCAGCGCGAGCTCGGCCGCTCGGAGGACTATGCCGAAGGCGTGGCCGCCTTCACGGAAAAACGCACGGCGAATTTCAAGGGGCGTTGAGGGATTGGAACATGACCGATGCTTTCATTTGTGATGCGATTCGAACGCCCATCGGGCGATACGGCGGCGCGCTGTCCAGCGTGCGGCCGGACGACCTTGCCGCCGTGGTCTTGCGCGAGCTCATGCGGCGCAACGCGGGGGTCGATCCGAAGGCCGTCGATGACGTCATCATGGGCTGCGCCAATCAGGCGGGCGAGGACAACCGCAACGTCGCGCGCATGAGCGCGCTGCTCGCCGGACTTCCCGTCGATGTGCCGGGCGCGACGCTCAACCGGCTGTGCGGGTCGGGGCTCGATGCAGTGGCGAGCGCGTCGCGAGCAATCCGCTGCGGCGAGGGCGAAGTGCTGCTCGCCGGGGGCGTCGAGAGCATGAGCCGCGCCCCGTACGTACTTTCGAAGAGCGCCACGGCCTTCGCGCGCGACGTGCAGTTGCACGACACGACCATCGGCTGGCGCTTCGTGAATCCGCTCCTCAAGCAGGCGTTCGGCGTCGACTCCATGCCGGAGACCGGCGAGAACGTCGCACACGATTTTCGCATCTCGCGCGAGGATCAGGACAGGTTCGCGCTGCGCAGCCAACAGCGTGCGCTCGCCGCGCAAAAGGCGGGATATTTCGCCGAGGAAATCGTCGGGGTCGCTGTTCCCGCGAAGCGCGGCGAGGCCACGGTGGTGATGCTCGATGAGCACCCGCGCGAGACGAGCCTCGAGGCGCTCTCCAAGCTGCCGACCCCGTTCCGCACGGGCGGCACGGTAACGGCCGGCAACTCGTCGGGGGTGAACGACGGCGCCTGCGCACTCTTGCTCGCCTCCGAGCGAGCGATCAAGCGCTTCGGTCTGAAGCCCCGCGCAAGGGTGGCGGGGACTGCGGTCGCCGGCGTCGAGCCGCGAATCATGGGCATGGGGCCCGTCGCGGCGACGCGCAAGGTCCTCGCGCGGCTCGGGCTCGAGCTCAACGATATCGATCTCATCGAGCTCAACGAGGCGTTTGCCTCGCAGGCGCTCGCCGTGTTGCGTGAGCTCGGCATCGCCGACGATGCCGCGCACGTGAATCCCTTAGGCGGCGCCATCGCGCTCGGCCACCCGCTCGGCGCGAGCGGCGCGCGCCTGGCGACGACGGCGCTGCGCCAGCTCGAGCGCGGCGGCGGCCGCCGCGCGTTGTGCACGATGTGCATCGGCGTCGGCCAGGGCATCGCCATGGTCCTCGAGCGGGTTTGATCGAGCGCCGTGTGAGCGAGGTCATGCACACCGAGCGCTGCGATGGGGTCGCCGTGATCGTGATCGACAATGCGCCGGTGAATGCGCTCGCTCAACCGGTGCGCGCGGCGCTTCTCGCGGCGATCGAGGCAGGAGAGTCGGACTGTGCCGTACGCGCTCTCGTCATTCACGGCGCGGGCCGGCATTTCGTCGCGGGCGCCGATATCCGCGAATTCGATCACGAGCCGCGCGCGCCGCTCCTGAACGATGTGCTGCTGCGCATCGAAGCCGCGACCAAACCGGTGATCGCGGCACTGCACGGCTCGGTGCTCGGCGGCGGCTTCGAGCTCGCGCTCGCGTGTCACTATCGCGTGGCCGCGCCGGATGTCTCGCTCGGTCTGCCGGAAATTCGCCTCGGCCTCTTGCCCGGGTCGGGCGGCACGCAGCGCCTGCCGCGGCTCATCGGGGCCGAGCGGGCGCTCGAGCGCATGCTGAGCGGCGATCCCATCGACCTCGAGCGGGCACGCGGCCTCGCCATCGTCGATGGCGAGAGCGGGCGGGAAGACTTGCTCGAGTATGCGTGCCGGTTCGCGCGCGAAGTCCCGGGAGTCGATCTCAGCGGTCGGCGCCTGTGCAACCGGGCCGTGCCGGGCGGCGCGCCGGATCCCGCGTGGGTGGCCCGCGAGCGCACCGCGGCCATGCGCAAGTTTCCGGGGGTCGCTTCCGTCGATGCCATCATCGAGTGTGTGATGGCCGGCTGCAGCGAGCCTTTCCGCACGGCGCTGGCTCTTTCGCGCCGCCGCTTCGAGGAATGCCGGCGCTCCGAGGCGTCGCGCGCACTGCGCCACCTGTTCTTCGCCGAGCGCGAGTCGAGGAGCGAGGGGGTGCCGCGCAATGTGCGCGAAGTGGGCGTGCTGGGCTCGGGCACCATGGGCGCGGGGATAGCCACGAATCTCGCGACCGCGGGGTTCGAGGTCACGCTGGTCGATACCGACGAGCGGGCACTCGCGGCGGGCATGGAGCGGGTGCGCACGGCCCTCGCTGCCGCGGTGGACAAGGGCCGCCTCGATGCCGCCGCGGCCGCCGCGGCCGACAGCCGTATCCGAGCGGCGCGCGGCATCGAGGCGCTCGCCGCCGCGGACCTCGTGATCGAGGCCGTGTTCGAAAGCCTCGCCGTCAAGCAGGACGTGTTCGCACGGCTGGGTGCGCTGTGTGCCCCGGGCGCGGTGCTCGCGTCCAATACCTCGACGCTCGACATCGATGCGATCGCCGCTGCCTCGCATCGTCCGCGCGACGTCGCCGGCATGCATTTCTTCAGCCCCGCGCACATCATGCGCCTCGTCGAGATCGTGCGCGGCCGGGACACGGGTGCGGACGTGATCGCGACCGTGCGCGGCGTCGCGCGGCGCATGGGCAAGCTCGGCGTGGTCGTCGGCAACTGCTTCGGCTTCGTCGGCAACCGCATGCTGTACGCCTACGGACGCGAGAACCAGTTGCTGCTCCTCGAGGGAGCGAGCCCGGCAAAGATCGACGCGGCCCTCGAGAGCTTCGGCATGGCCATGGGTCCGAATGCGGTGGGCGATTTGGCGGGGCTCGACGTGGGTTACCGCGTGCGCCGCGAGCGCAAGGATTTGCCCGACGACCCGCGCTACTATCGGGTCGCCGACATGCTGGTGGAGACCGGGCGCCTGGGTCAGAAGACGGGGCGCGGCGCGTATCTCTATCCGCAGGGCGGCAGGCGTCGCGTGTGCGACCCGCAAGTCGAGGCGATGATCGCGGCCGAGGCGGCGCGGCTCGACATCGAACGCCGCACGGTCTCGGACGAGGAGATTTG
Organism: Steroidobacteraceae bacterium; assembly: GCA_049513515.1. Classification (GTDB taxonomy): domain Bacteria; phylum Pseudomonadota; class Gammaproteobacteria; order Steroidobacterales; family Steroidobacteraceae; genus Bog-1198. The sequence goes on along the minus strand of JBEKWA010000030.1, from coordinate 17,547 downwards.
CGAGCGCTGCCTGTTCGCGCTCATCAACGAGGGCGCGCGCTTGCTGGGCGAGGGTATCGCAGCGTCTCCCGGCGATATCGATGTCATCTGGTGCAACGGCTATGGATTTCCGCGCTTTCGCGGCGGCCCGATGTTCTATGCCGATTGCCTCGGCACCGCCGTCGTGCTCGAGGGCGTGCGGCGGCTTGGCGAAACATGGGGCACGAGCTACTGGACACCCGCACCGATTCTCGAGGAGCTCGGCCGGTGCGTGGGCACTTTTGAGGAGTGGCGTGCCGCAGCGCGCCGCGAGGAGGCTTAAGTCGTGAAATTGCAGAACTACGTGCGTGGTGACTGGCTGACCAGCAGCTACGAGGGGGTCGCACTGCGCGACGCCTCGACGGGCGACGTGATTGCGCGCGCCTCCACCGGCGGCCTCGATTTCGCGGCCGTGCTCTGTCATGCGCGCGAAGTGGGCGGCCCGGCGCTGCGCGCTCGCACCTTTCATGAGCGCGCCGCCATGCTCAAGTCGCTCGCCAAGCGGCTGCTCGACTTCAAGGAAGAATTTTACACGCTGTCCTATCGGACCGGCGCGACCCGGGACGATTCGTGGATCGATATCGACGGCGGCATCGGCACCGTGTTCGCGTACGCCGGCAAGGGGACGCGCGAGCTCGCGAACAACCGTCTGCATCTCGATGGGCCCGTGGAGGGACTGTCGAAGTCCGGCACATTCGTCGGACAGCATATTTACGTGCCGCGCGAGGGCGCGGCCGTGCACATCAATGCCTTCAACTTTCCCGTGTGGGGGATGCTCGAGAAGCTCGCGCCCGCGTTGCTCGCCGGCATGCCGGCGATCGTCAAGCCCGCGACCGCGACTTCCTATCTCACCGAGCTCGTCGTGCGGCGCATCGTCGAGTCGGGTCTCTTGCCCGAAGGCGCTGTGCAGCTCGTGTGCGGCTCGCTCGGCGATCTTCTCGATCATCTGACCTGTCAGGATATCGTGTGCTTCACGGGCTCGGCGGCGACGGCTGCGAAGCTGCGTACGCATCCTCGCGTCGTTCGCCACTCGGTGCCGTTCGTTGCCGAGACCGATTCGCTGAACTCGAGCATCCTCGCTCCCGACGCCGCGCCCGGCAGCGCCGAGTTCGACCTGTTTATTCGCGAGGTGGTGCGCGAGATGACGGTGAAGGCCGGTCAGAAATGCACCGCCATCCGCAAGGCGCTCGTGCCCCAAGGCTTCGTCGATGCGACCGCGGATGCGCTCAAGGCGGCGCTCGATAAGATCGTGGTCGGCGATCCGCGCGCCGCCGGGGTGCGCATGGGCCCGTTGGTCAGCCTCGCTCAGCGTGCCGACGTACTCGCGCGTGTCGCGGAGCTCAGGCGCGAGTCCGACGTCATCGTGGGGCGGACGGAAGGTTTCGAGGTGCAGGGAGCGGATGTCGAGCGCGGCGCGTTCGTCTCGCCCTGGGCCCTTCTCTCCCGGGATCCGCATGCCGCACGCGCGCTGCACGAAATAGAGGCCTTCGGGCCGGTGGCGACGCTGGTCCCCTACCGCGACGAGAGCGATGCCATAGCACTCGCGCGCCGCGGCGGCGGCAGCCTCGCGGCCTCGATTTTCTCGGCCGATGATGCGCTCGCGAGCCGCCTGGTGCTCGGGCTCGCCCCTTACCACGGGCGCATCTTGGTGGTGAGCGCAGCCTGCGCGAAAGAATCGACCGGACACGGCTCGCCGCTCGCGCCGCTGGTACACGGCGGTCCGGGCCGGGCCGGGGGCGGAGAGGAACTCGGCGGTATTCGCGGCGTGCTGCACTACATGCAGCGCACGGCGGTGCAGGGCACTCCGGACGTGATCACCTCCCTCGGCGGCCGCTGGGTCCGCGGCAGCCGACAACGCGACCCAGGGCGGCATCCCTTCCGCATCGCCTTCGGCGAACTCGTGCTCGGCGACACGTTCCGCTCGGCGGACCGCGAGGTTACGGTCGAGGAGATCGAGCGATTCGCCGCCCTCACCGGGGACACCTTCTACGCGCATATGAGCGAGCGCGAAGCCGCCCGCAACCCGCTGTTCGGCGGGCGTGTGGCACACGGGTACTTCTTGATCTCGGCAGCCGCGGGACTCTTCGTCGATCCGGATTACGGCCCGGTGCTCGGTAACTACGGGCTCAATGAGCTGCGCTTCGTGAAGCCGGTCAAACCGGGGGATCGGATCAAGGTGCGCCTCACCTGTGCGCAGAAAAGCCTGCGCGCCGACAAAGGATGGGGCGAGGTTGCCTGGGACACCGAGATCACCAACCAGCACGGCGAGACTGTCGCCTCCTACGACGTGCTCACCATGGTCAGCACTCTGGAGGTCCCCGATCGTGCGGCGTGAGGCCCCGGACGTAAGTGCCGCCCCACAAGTCATCGAGCCGCGCGCCGATGCGCGACAGGCGCCACAGCGCATAAATTTATCGCATGCGACTCACCCACGCCGCCCGCGGCTGCATCACCCTGGGATTCTGCGCAGCGGCGGGCCTGTGGACCCTCGCGGGGCTCCCTGCACGCGCGCAAGTGGCTTCCGCCGAACAAGACTCGTCCGGCGAGTGGGGTCCGCAGCCCACGATCCCGATCGCCAAGAAATCCCTGATCCCAACCATCAATGTGGCGAAAGCCGAAGGCTGGCCGGCGGGCATGATGCCGCACGCCGTCAAGGACGCGGATGTCGATGCATTCGCCACCGACCTCGACCATCCGCGCTGGCTGTATGTGCTACCGAACGGCGATGTTCTGGTCGCCGAGGCCGATGCGCCGCCAAAACCCGAGGACGCGAAGGGCGTCAGCGGGAAGGTGCACAAGTGGGTGATGAAGCGCGGGGGATCGGGACGTGCATCGAGCGCGAATCGCATTACGCTGTTGCGCGACACCGGCCGGGCGGGGACACCGCCCGAGCGGCACGTTTTTTTGGAGGGATTGAATTCGCCGATCGGCATGGCGCTCGTCGGCGATCGAATCTACGTGGCGGACACCGACGCGGTGGTGAGTTTCCCCTACTACGCGGGGCAGACGGAGATTCGTGACGCGCCCGCCAAGGTGACGGATCTGCCGGGCGGCCCGATCAATCATCACTGGACGAAAAGTCTCGTCGCGAACCGCGACGGCACCAAGCTCTACGTCGGCGTGGGCTCGAACAGCAATGCGGCGGAGAACGGCCTCGCGGTCGAGCAGGAGCGCGCCGCCGTGTGGGAGATCGATACCAAGACCGGCGCGCATCGCGTCTATGCCTCGGGCCTGCGCAATCCCGTCGGTCTCGCCTGGGAACCCGAAAGCAGCGTGCTCTGGGTCGCCGTCAACGAGCGCGATGAGCTCGGTGACCACGTACCGCCCGACTACATGACGGGACTTCGCGAGGGTGCCTTCTACGGCTGGCCTTTCAGCTATTACGGCGACCACGTGGATGAGCGCGTGAAGCCGCAAGATCCGGCGATGGTGGCGAAGGCGATCGCGCCGGACTACGCCCTCGGCGCGCACACGGCCTCGCTGGGACTTTGCTGGGCGGGCACTTCACAGCTGCCGGAGTTTCGTCACGGCATGTTCGTGGGGCAGCACGGATCCTGGAACCGCAAGCTGCACAGCGGCTACAAGGTAATCTTCGTGCCTTTCGAGAACGGCAAACCGAGCGGGGCGCCGGTGGACGTGCTCACCGGCTTCCTCGATGCGCGCGACCATGCCTTCGGACGTCCCGTGGGCGTCGCCGTCGACAAGCACGGCGCACTGTTGGTCGCCGACGACGTCGGCAATACCGTGTGGCGCGTGAGCCGCGCGCCTCACCCGCCGACGGCTGCCAACCATTAGGGTCCCGGGCCCGCGCCCTGATTGTCGGCTGCCGCCGGAGTGGGCGGTAGCTTGAGCGCGACGAGTGTCGTGGGATTGACGACCTGCGGGTCGTCTCGCAGTTTCAAGTACAGCGTGCCGCTGCTCGGATGCGGCACGGGGAGCGAGGTTCCGAGGAATCCCTCCGGCACGCTCACGGGCTTACTGAAGTCCGCGGCCCCCGCGAGCGAATCGATCAAGTACAGATCGGAGCCCGACAGCTTGCACGCGACCTCCGGGGTCGCAGGACACTCGAGCGCTTTGAGCGCGGGCAGGCGCACGAGAGTCGCGAGGGGCTGCCAATCGCTCGTGACGCCCTTGGCATTGACGCGATACTTGAGCGGTCCGTAAGAAGAGGTACCGAACGCCTTCTGCGGATTGAGGGTGGCCACCGCCACTCGCGAATTCTCGAGCGCGAGCGTGCCCCCGGCGACACTCAGGGACGCCACCATGCCCTCATCCGCGGTTGCCACATCGACGGTCTCGTCGCGCGCGAAATTCGCCGGCGCTTGCGCGCGGATGGAGAACACCAGCGTGGCATCGAGCGGCAGCTCACCCGAATCGGCGAGCTGGATGTTGCTGTCACTGCCGAGCGGCGAGGGCTGCACGCTCTTGCCGATGAGCAACGTCTTCGGGCGCGCCGCATCGACGCTCGCGTTCACCGACAGAATGCGTCCGTCCTTCAGAGTGAGCTTGGCGGAGACGCTGCGCTCGGGCTTGAGCTCGCCTGCGGCCGCGGCATCCTGCGCCACCATCGGCAGCTCGTCACTACCCTGCCGGCTCGATAGCTCCCCGGGTGTGAACACGACGCTCTTGATCGCAAGGCTAGCCACCTCGTCGAGGCGGCTGCCCTTGAGGATGCCCTGGGTATCGCCGGCATGAATCTCGAAGCCGTCGAACCGCCCCGCCTCGGCGAACCCTTGCACGCCGATCGGCAGAGGCTGCGCAAGGCCGTACTGGCCTACGAGAAGCGTCATCGGCCCGGGCTGTGCATCTTGCAGCGGCAGCTTCACCTCCACTTCGTCGGGCTTGAGCTTCTTCCATTCGGCCTTGAGCTCCTTGCCCGCGGGATCCTTGAGCATGATGGTGTCCACGCAGCTGACGCTGTCGGCGCGCAAGTGCACGGTGTCCTGACGTCCGACGATGAGCGCCGACTCATCTCCGGCGGCGAGCTGCCAGGAGACGGCACGCGCGTTCCGCAGCCCGAAGGTCGGGCCGCGATACGGCTCGAATCCCCAGTAGCCGCGCAGGGTGGCCTGCACCGTATCGCCGAGGTTCACGCCGCTCAAGCCGGACGTATCGACCACGAATCCGCCCTGGGAGGCGTCGGCGACCGCGGGCAGCTCCAGGGACTTGCCGGCTCCCGCCAAGCTCAAAGCCATGTCGTGCGCATACGCCGTCGAGAACACGAGGGGTGCGCCTTCGACGGGCAGCACCAGCGCGGTCTTGCGCGCGCAATAGATCTCCTTGGGATCGACCGCGTGCAGCGGCGGCAGCTGCGCCGGCTCGACGGCGGGCAGCGCGACCACCAGGACCGACTTCGGATCGTGGAACGACGGAGCGGCGTTCAGCGTCAACTGAAGATCGTTGCCCTTGAGCGTCGCGAGCGCCGGGATGTACTGGTATTGCGCCGTCCGAAACGTGTCGAGGATTTTCGCAATGTCGAGAACCGAGGCGATGTACGGGCTGTAGAAGCCGTACCCGAGCTGCGGCGTAGAGCTCGCCTGCATCGCCAGATCGCTCTCAGGCCCCGAAGTCAAGGCCTCGACGATCGAGGTGCTGTGGCCGTCGTTCAAGATGAGCGATTCCTGGCCCGCCATCAAGCACGGCGCCTGCAGAGTGGGAATGCGATCCAAGCACTTCTCGTCCACCTTGATGGCGAGGCTGCGCGCAAGGAGCGGGGCCTCCTCCGCGAGCTTCGCCGGATCGGCATCGTTCAGCGCGCGGATGGTCTCGAGATAGCGGTCGAGGCGCGAGCGGTCGAGCTCGGCCTGATTCAAGTCCTGCGAGGTGCGCACGAAGGCGCCGGGCCGGCCGCGCACGGCACTCATTAGCGTCTTGTAGTCCCCGCCCGTCTCGGGCGCGAGGAAGACCACCATCTGCTGTGCATCCGCAGGCACCGTCACGGTCAATCCATCCGCGCGGCACTTGGGCGTCCAGGCCTTGCAGTCGGAGAACCAGCTCTCGGGCGGCGGGTTGGTCGAGCCGCTCAAAAAAGCGGTAACCAGGAGGTAGTGCGCGGACTGCGACGCCGGAAAGTTCGCGCGGATCCAGATCCGATCGCCCGCGGCGAGATTGGGTACTTCGGAGGCGGGCAAGGTCGTGCCCGCGCGGGTGACCGTGGACTCGAGCACCGGGCCCGCCAGGTCGAAGGCCGCTCCACCGGCGCGGCCGGTTTGTGTGAGCACGCCCATCAAAAGCACGACTGCAGCGCAGCGCAACAGGTTGCGACTCGAAAGCATCAACGACCATCCCCCGTTAGCGAAGGCAATCGGGACTTAGAGTTGCAGCCGCCGACCGAGTTCACCCTGAGGCGGTAGGCCGAAGCGGTGAGTCGCGGATTAAGGAAACTTAAGACGCGGCGTCGATGATCGCTTCGGCGCGGCGCGCGAGCTCGGCAGGCAGCGCATGTCCGCTGGCAACAACATTCTCGTCGATCTGTTCGGGCCGGCTCGCGCCGATGATGGCCGCGGCCACGTTTGGTTGACGCAACACCCAGGCGAGCGCGAACTGTGCAAGCGTGAGGCCTGCCTCGGCGGCGAGGGGCTTGAGATCCTGGATCGCCTTCAGCATCTTGGGCTTGAACCAGTCCGTGCTGATGAAGCCTTTCAACGACAGATCCCCGGCCCGGCAATTGGGGGGAAGTGGCGCACCCGGGACATATTTGCCGGTCAAGAACCCTTGCGCGAGAGGCGACCACACGATCTGCGAGATACCGGATCGCTCGCACAGGGGCAGCAGCTCGCGCTCCGGCTGCCGATGCAACAGAGAATACTGGGGCTGGCTCGAGACGAATTTCTCGACGCCGGGTATTGCAAGCGCCGCCTCGATGCGGTCGACGGGCCACTCGGAGAATCCGATATAGCGCGCCTTGCCCGCCTGCACGACTTCCGTGAGCGCGCGCATGGTTTCCTCGAGCGGCGTGCGATCGTCGTAGCGATGGCATTGATAGAGATCGACGTAGGAGACTTGCAGACGCTCGAGCGAGGCGTTTATTTGTTTGTGAACCTGCGCGCACGAGAGGCCGCGATCAATGTCGCTCATGGGAAAGAAAAGTTTGGTGGCGAGCACGTAGCGGTCCCGCGGCACGCCGTGCAGGGCTGCACCCAGGACTTTCTCGGCCTTGCCGAGACCGTAGACGTTGGCGGTGTCGAACAGCGTGATGCCGCGATCGAGAGCCCGATGCACGCACGCGATCGCGTTTCTCCTGCGCGTCCAGCTGGAGAACGTCAGCCATGAGCCGAACGCGATTTCGGAGACCATGAGATCACTGCTGCCCAGCCTGCGATAGTTCATCGGCACGCTCCAGAATGCGCAGATTCCCGTAGGATAGCCCTAAGCCGGCGGGGTTGCTCGATGAAGACGATGCTCATTGTGTACCACTCGATGACGGGGGGTACGAAGCAGATGGCCGAGGCGGCGGCGTCCGGCGCGCGCGCGGAGCTGCAGCTCACCGTGTCCCTCCTGCGGGCCGCGGAGGCCGGCCCGGCGGACGTGCTCGCGGCCGACGGCTATCTGTTCGCGACGCCGGAGAATCTGGCCGCCATGTCCGGGCTCATGAAGGACTTTTTTGACCGCACCTACTACGCGGCGCTGGATCGGCTGAACGGCAGGCCGTACGCGACGCTCGTGTGCGCCGGGAGCGATGGCCGGCAAGCCGCGGCGCAAATCGACCGCATCGCCACCGGCTGGCGTTTGCGGGCCGTTGCCGAGCCTCTGATCGTTTGCACTCACGCGCAAGCACCCGAGGCGATCCTGCGACCGAAGCAGATCTCCGGCGGCGACCTCGAACGGTGCGAGGAAATCGGCGCGACCCTGGCCGCCGGGATCGCGCTGGGGATTTTTTGAGGCGCGATGGCGCTCTCGGCTGATCGATTCAAGCGATCGATGCGCCGCCGTCGACCGCGATGTACTGGCCGGTCACGTGGCGCGAGGCGGCCGACGCCAGATAGACTGCCGCCCCCATGAGGTCGGTGTCGTCGCCGAGCCGCCCGAGCGGCGTTTGCGCGATCACCGAGTCGCCGATTCTTTGCAGCAGCCCTCTCGACATCTTTGAGGGGAAGAATCCCGGACAGATGGCGTTCACGCGGATGCCGAGCGGCCCCCATTCCGTGGCAAGCGCCCGGGTGAGCTGCAACGCGGCCCCTTTCGAGGCGTAATAGCTCACGGCTTGCAGGCGCGCATCGGTGCGCAAGGCGGCAATGGATGCGATGACGATGATGTTGCCCGACCGCCGCGGAATGAAGCAGCGGTTCGCTACCAGCTGGCTCAGCTGAAAGACGCTGCCGGCATTCAGGCGCATGACCTTTTCCCAGGACGCGAGCGCGAGCTCCGCGGCGGGGCCACCCCAGCTCGCGCCGGCATTGTTTACGAGGATGTCGATCTGCCCGAAATGCGCCAGCACCTGCTCGAGCATTTGCGGGACTTCGTCGGGCTTGGAAAGATCGCAAGGCACTGCGTAGGCCTCGACGCCCGCCTCGATGAGCTTTGCCGCCGCGCGCTCGAGCTCCTCCTTCCCGCGCGCGCACAGCGCGATCTTGGCGCCCATTTCCCCGAGCGCCGATGCGATCTGCAGCCCAAGACCGCGCGACCCGCCGGTAACGAGCGCCACCTGCCCGCCGAGCTCGAATAATTGCCGAACTGTCATGGAACACCTCGCTGGATCGGCGGCCGTTGGCCCGCGCAGGGCTATAGTAGAATAAACATATGTTTCAGCGTGCAGTGCCTTGAGCCCAAACGTCCTGTCCTTGACGGCTCTCGAAGGGCTGCCCGAGGTCACCGCCGGCATGGCGCTCGCGCCCCTGATCGCGGCCGCACTCGAGCGCCACGCTCTCGCGGCGCGCGATGAGGACGTGCTGCTGGTGTGTCAGAAAATCGTGTCGAAATCGGAGGGCCGCTTCGTCGACCTCGGCGCGCTCGAGGTATCTCCCCGAGCGCTGGAGCTCGCGGACCGCTGCGGCAAGGACGCACGGCTGGTGGAGATCATCTTGCGGGAGTCGACCGAGGTGGTCCGCTGTGCGCCGCAGGTGCTCATCGTCAGACATCGGCTGGGTCTCGTGATGGCCAACGCCGGTGTGGATCAGTCGAACGTCCCCGACTCCGAATCGAGGGTTTTGCTTCTGCCGAAGGATCCCGACGGCTCGGCGGCCACGCTGCGCGCCGCGCTCTTTGGCATACTCGGGGTTGCCCCCGCGGTGGTGATCACCGACACCTTCGGACGGCCCTGGCGCCAGGGAGTTTGCGGGACCGCGATCGGCTCGGCAGGCCTCGTGACGCTGCTCGACCGTCGCGGCGAGGAGGATCGCTTTGGTCGAAAGCTCAAGGTCACGCAGACTCCGGTGGCGGATCAGCTCGCGAGCGTCGCGACGCTCCTCATGGGCGAGGGGGCCGAGGGGCGCCCCGTCGTGCTCGCGCGCGGCGTGCCGGCCGCCTGGCGACGCGAATCGGCCCGGGCGGCGGATGTGTTGAGGCCAATCGCCGAGGATTTGTTTCGCTAACCGCATGGGACACATCGTCGCGCTTTGCGGAGGGGTCGGCGGCGCGAAGCTCGCCGACGGTTTGCAGCAGTGTCTTCCGCAGGGGACGCTCGACATCATCGTCAACACGGGCGATGACTTCGAGCATCGGGGCCTGCCCATCTGCCCGGATCTCGATACGGTGCTGTATACGCTCGCGGGCGTTGCGAACGCGGAGCAAGGCTGGGGTCGTGCGAACGAGTCGTGGCAGGTGCAGACCGAATGGCGCTCGCTCGGTCTCGACACCTGGTTTCAGCTGGGTGATCGGGACATCGCGTTGCACTTGCACCGTCGAGAGCTGCAATTGCAAGGCATGACGCTCACGCAGATCGCGCGCACCCTCGCGCTCGAGATGCGCGTGCCGAGCGGCCTATTGCCCATGTGCGATGAGCCGGCGCCGACCGTGGTGCTGACCGAGCAGGGCGAAATGCCGTTTCAAGAATACTTCGTGAAACGGCGATGTCGGCCGGTGGCACGCGGGTTTCGCTATGGCGGCGAGGGACGCGCGCTCACGCCCGAGGTGCGCCGCGTGCTGGAGGATGCGAGTCTCGAAGGCATCATTCTCTGTCCGTCAAATCCCTATTTGAGCATCGCCCCCATTCTGCGCGTGTCTGGGCTGCGCGAGCTGCTCGTGGACGCCCAGGTGCCCATCATCGCCGTATCGCCCCTCATCGGCGGCGCCGCGGTCAAGGGGCCCGCGGCGAAAATCATGCAGGAGCTCGCGCTTGACGTCTCCGCCCTCGAGATCGCAAGAGGCTATCGGGACTTTCTCGATCTCATGCTGGTCGATGAGCAGGACGCGGCGCTCATCGCAGCGCGCGCTGCCGACGATCCGCACCTCGAGGTCGCGCCGATCCTGATGCGCACGCCGGAGGATCGGCGCCGATTGGCGGCGGTGTGCCTGAGCCATTTGCGCTAGCGGTCGAAGCCGATCTCGCCGAACAAGTCGAGCATCGAACGCCATGAGCGCCGATCGGCTGCGGCGTCGTATTTCAAGCCCTGGATTCCCATGGCGCGCGCCCGCGCATCCGCACCGGGATCGGTGAAGCTGTGCTGCGCGCCGCCGTACAAATGCATTTGCCAATCGATCGCGGCGTTGCGCATTTCCTCCTCGAACGCGACCCGCTCCGCCGGGGGGATCAGCGGATCGTCTGCGCCAAGACAGACGAGCACCTTACCCTTGATGTGTCGTGCGTCCTGCGCCCTGACGGTCTTCAGCCCGCTGTGAAACCCCACGGTGGCCGCGATCTCGACTCCGCTCCGGGCGAGCTCGAGCACCGCCGTGCCGCCGAAGCAGTAGCCGATGGCGGCAATGCGTCCGCCGTCGACGCCGGGCTGCGCGCGGAGTACGTCCAGAGCTTTCGACAGCCGAGTGCGGACGGGGAACGGGTTTTCGATGAATTGCTGGATGCGCCTGCGCATCTCCGCCCCGTCGGTCACGATTTCGCCGCGCCCATGATAATCGAGCCCGAAAGCCGCGTACCCTGCCTCGGCTAGCCGCCTCGCGACACCTTTCGTATGCTCGCCGAGCCCCGGGCCCGGAGGGGAGACGAGAATGCCAGGCCGGCGCCTCGCCGGGTCGGCTCCGCCCTGGGCGGCGAAGTAGCCCACCATGTGTACACTGTCCGCCTCGTATGCGATTTCCCGCGTTGCTGCATTCATGCTCGAAACCCCAGGCCGCCCACTGCGATAAGATACTGCAATGGAGCCCCTGCGGCGCTGTCCTCTGTCAGAGGAGATTGACGTGATCAAGTTGGGTTACAAGGCTTCCGCTGAGCAATTCGGGCCGAACGAGCTGTTGGAGTTCGCCGTGTTGGCGGAGGAGCTCGGCCTGGATTCTGTCTGGATCAGCGACCACTTTCAGCCGTGGCGCCACTCCGGCGGGCACGCGCCGTTTTCGCTCGCCTGGCTGGGCGCGCTCGGTGCGCGCACCGGCAAGATCGTCATGGGCACGAGCGTGCTCACGCCCACATTCCGCTATCATCCGTCCGTCGTCGCGCAGGCGTTTGCCACGCTCGGCACGCTGTTTCCGAGCCGGGTGGTGCTCGGCATGGGCACCGGCGAGTCCTTGAACGAGGTCCCGGCGTCGGGTCTCGAATGGCCCGAGCAAAAAGAGCGGACCGCGCGTTTCCGCGAAGCGCTGCGTCTCATTCGCACTCTCTGGTCTTACGATCGGGTCAGCTTCGAAGGGCAGTACTACCACACGAAACTGGCGACGATCTACGATCGACCGCGCGAGCCCGTGCCGATCTACGTCGCAGGCGCGGGCCCGTTCATCGCGAAGGTCGCGGGCCTGGAGGGCGACGGCTTCATCTGCACCAGCGGCAAGAAGTGGTCTCTCTACTCCGAGACGCTGCTGCCGAACGTGCAGGTCGGTCTGGACGAGTCGGGTCGTGGAGCTCATCCGACTTTCGACCGGATGATCGAGATGAAGGTGTCGTTCGATTCGGACCGCGAACGGGCACTGCGCGATACGCACTATTGGGGCGCGCTCGCGCTTTCGCCGGAGGAGAAAGTGAACGTCGAGGATCCGCTGGAAATGGAGCGGCTCGCGGATGCGCTGCCCATCGAGCGAACCGCCTCGCGCTGGATCGTCTCGAGCGACCCGGACGAAATCGTCGAGAAGGTCGGCGCTTATGTGCGGCTCGGCTTCAATCACCTCGTGTTTCACGCCCCGGGACCCGATCAGGCCCGCTTCCTCAAGCTGTTCACCGACCACGTTGCGCCGCGTATGCGGCGCGCGTTCGGCTGAAGCTTGCCGAGCGGGTGGGAAGCGCGGTTTACTTAGAGCCATGAGCCCTCAGATCGCAACAGAAGATTCCTCGCAAGCGCGCTGCCCCGGCACCTGGGCGATCGTCCCCATCAAGCGGCTCGCCGCCGCCAAGCAGCGCCTCGCCGCGCTGCTCGGCGAGAAGCGCGAGGAGTTCGCATACCTGCTCGCTTGCCGCACGCTCGACGTCGTGTGTGAGACGGGTCTCTTCGACGGCGTCATTGTGGTGAGTCCCGATGCGCGCATCGCCGCCGCCGCACGGGCGCGCGGCGCCCTGGTGCTCGACGATCGAGACGCCTCGCTGAATGAGGCGTGTGCGTTGGGGCTCGGGGCAGCGGCCGAGCGGATTGCGAGCATCGCCGTCCTCATGCCGGCGGATCTCGGCTTGCTGTCCGCGGCGGCGCTCACCGACGTGGTGCGGCGCTACTCGGCGCTGCGGGAAGACGGCTCTGCCGTGGGTCTCGTGCGCTGCAAGGAAGGCACGGGCACTAACATGGTGCTGCTCGATCCGACGCAAGCCTTCGAGCCGCGCTTCGGTCCCGACAGCTTCGCCCGGCATGCGAGTGCGGCGACCGTGACCGCGCATGAGCTCGCGGCGCCGGAGGTGGCCTTCGACATCGATGCGCCGGAGGATTTGCATCGGTTCGCGGACATGCTGGACTCTTCCGCAGCGCGAGGCCCGTTCGAGCAGCTCGTGCTCGCGCTCGGGCTGCAGGGGAGGGGAAGTGCCCGCGGCATGGCCGATGTGGAGCGCCTCGTGCGTGCCTCGGCCGGCGATATCACGGCGCAGGCGGCGCGGTTGCGCGACGAGGGATTCGGTGCGCTCATCACCTACTCGAGAAAGGTGTTCCTGCCTCTCACGCAGCTGTGCCGCGACTCGTGTCACTACTGCACGTTCGCCAAAGCGCCGCGGCATTTGCAGAATCCCTACATGTCGGTCGAGGAAGCCGTTGCGGTGGCCGCGCAAGGCGCACAGCTCGGCTGCAAGGAGGCCCTCTTCACGCTCGGTGAGCGTCCCGAGCTGCGTTATCGCGTGGCGCGGCAGTGGCTCGAGAGCCAAGGATTTGCGAGCACGCTGCATTACGTCGCCCACGTCGCCGCCGCGGTACGCGAGCGCACGGGCTTGTTGCCGCACATCAACGCCGGCTGCATGAGCGCCGACGAGATGGCGATGCTGCGGCCCGTGTCGGCGTCGATGGGGTTGATGCTCGAGAGCACGGCGCAACGGCTCACCGAGAAGGGCGGACCTCACTACGGGTCGCCGGATAAGGAGCCGGCAGTGCGGCTCGAGACCTTGGCCGAAGCCGGGCGGCAGAAGGTCCCCTTCACCACGGGTCTGTTGATCGGGATCGGCGAGACTCGGGCAGAGCGCATCGAAGCGCTCCATGCGATCCAGGATTTGCAGCAGCGCTACGGTCACATTCAGGAGGTCATCATCCAGAATTTCGTGCCCAAGCCGGGCACGATCATGGCCCGGGCGCCGGCCGCCGATCGCGAGGAGCTGCTCTGGTCCATCGCGGCAGCCCGCCTCGTGCTCGGGCCGCACATGAGCATTCAGGCACCGCCCAACTTGAGCCCGGCGCCGCTGCCCGCGCTGATCGGAGCCGGAATCAACGACTGGGGCGGCGTCTCGCCGCTCACGCCGGATTATGTCAATCCCGAATCGCCCTGGCCCGAAATCGAGCGGTTGCGCAGCGAATCCGAGCGCGGCGGCAAGACGCTCGCGGAACGATTGACCATTTATCCGGCCTATACCAAGTCGCCCACGGAGTGGCTCGACACGGCCATGCGTCGCGCGGTGCTCGAGCAAAGCGATGGGCAAGGGCTCGCGCGGGAGGATCGCTGGCGCACGGGCCGCAGCACCGACCTTCCCATGGGCTTTGCAACGCTCCACCGACGTACGGCGCCGACGTCGACGCCGACGTCGAAGCTTCTCGATGAGCTCCTGCAAAACGGCGCCGAGCACGTCGACCGGGAGTCGCTCGCGATGCTCTTCAATGCGCGGGGCGCCGATTTCCGGCGCGTCTGCGAAGCGGCGGATGCACAGCGGGCGGAGACCAACGGCGCGATCGCCACTTACGTCGTCAACCGCAATATCAACTACACCAACATGTGCAGCTACCGCTGCACCTTCTGTGCGTTCTCGAAGGGCACGCGTAAGCACGAAGGCGCCGAGCGGGGGTACTTGCTCGATATCGCCGAGGTCGTGCGACGCTCGCTCGAGGCGCGCGAGCGCGGCGCGACGGAGGTTTGCCTGCAAGGCGGCATCCATCCGAGCTTCACGGGTGAGACCTATCTCGACATCCTGCGGGCGGTGAAGTCGGCAGACCCCGAGATGCATGTCCATGCATTCTCACCGCTCGAGGTGTGGCACGGGGCAACCACGCTCGGGATGACCCTGCGCGACTACCTGACGCTGCTGCGCGCCGAGGGTCTCGGCAGTCTTCCCGGTACGGCCGCGGAGATCTTGGTCGATCGCGTGCGCGCCGTGTTGTGTCCCGACAAGCTGAGCACGGAACAATGGCTCGAAGTGATCGAGACGGCCCACGAGATCGGTCTGCCTACGACCTCGACGATGATGTTCGGGCACGTCGATTCCTATGAGGACTGGGCGGCGCATCTCGGCAAGCTCCGAGCTCTGCAAAAGCGCACACAGGGCTTCACCGAGTTCGTGCCGCTGCCCTTCGTAGCGCACGAGGCGCCGCTGTACAAGCGTGGTCAGGCCCGGCCTGGACCGACGCTGCGCGAGTCGATCCTCATGCACGCGGTGGCGCGTCTCGCGCTGCACCCGCACTTCGACAACATCCAGGCCTCGTGGGTGAAAATGGGGCGGGCGGGGATGCGCGAGGCGCTGTGCGCCGGCGCCAACGATCTCGGCGGCACTCTGATGAACGAGAGCATCACCCGTGCGGCAGGTGCCACGCACGGACAGGAGATGACTTCCTCCGATATGCGCGCGCTCGCGGCCTCGCTCGGGCGCTCGCTGATGCAGCGCACGACGCTGTACCGGCGTGCCGCCGCGGTCGAGATCGGAGCGACCGAAACCGTTCAGGCCGAGTCGCTGTAGCGAGGCATCAACGCAGCTGACTGTCCTTGCTTCCGCGCCGGTTGTAGCCGGTGAACGCCGCCTGATCGCGATCCTGGGCGGCCTGGCAGGTCACGCACAGCCGTGTTCCCGGCAGCGCTTTGCGGCGGGCCTCGGGGATCTCCGTGCCGCATTCATCGCAATGCGTGGCGGATGGGCCCTGGGGCAGCCGGCTCTGTGCCCGCTTGATCCCATCGAGCACCGTCGCATCGATTTGCTCTTGCACCGCGCCGTCTCCGGCCCAACCTGTCGCCATGACTCACCCTCACGAGATGGGCCGCGTGGACCCTCACCGTCATTTTATGGGTTCTCCGCAGCGCACTTGCAAGCTTATCTCCAGCGCCCGGCGCAGTCGGCGGCGGCATCTGCGTCACCGTTTTGTAAATACATCGCAAGTAATTGTTTTATATAAAGATATGGTACACACAGGCGGCCTTGAAGGCGGCGTGGGGCGTGCCGCCTGCTAGGCTACGCGTGGTTTTCCTGAAGGTACGGTCGTAATGTCGAAGATCCAGCTCGCTCCCATCATCAGCCTCTGTCCTACGCAGCTCACCGTGGGTCTTCTCGAGGTCGAAGCCAAGAAAAAGCACTTGCAGACTCTCTCAGCCAAGGACCAGAGCGCCTTTCTCGCGGCGCATCCCATGCCCGTGGTTCTTGGCCCGGGACAACGCATGTACATCACGGACCATCACCATCTGGCCCGCGCCGCCTACGACCTCAAGATCGCGCAGGCATGCTTCGAGGTCGAGGACGATCTCTCGACCCTGTCCCAGGACATCTTCTGGATCCATATGAACAAGGAGTCCTGGGTGCATCCGCTGGATCAGCACGGCGTCAGACATCGCTACGACTCCATCCCGAGAACCCTCGACAAACTCGTGGACGACGTCTATCGCTCGGTGGCCGGCTTCGTTCGCGACGCGGGCGGCTACGATAAGACGCACACCGCGTTCGCCGAGTTCATCTGGGCGGATTACTTCAGGCGCAACATCGCGGTGGAGGACGTGCTCCAGGATTTCGCGGATGCCGTGAAGCAGGGTATGGCGCTTGCGCGCGATCCGATGGCGAAGCGCATCCCCGGATTCAAGGAATGAGCGGCGCTTCGGCCGCGCAAATCGCCGCCCGACTCGACCGCATTCCCGCCTCGCGCGCCCTATGGAGCATCGTCGTGCTGATCTCGCTCGGCGGCGCATTCGAGTTTTACGACATTTTTTTCCCGGCGTACGTTGCGCCCGGCATGCAGAAGAGCGGTCTCTTTACCGTGGATTCCCTCGGCGTGTTCGCTTCGCTCAAGGCGTTGCAAGTTGCGGGCTTCGGTACGTTCGTCTTCTCGACGTTCATGGGCCTGTGGGTCGGCGTCGTCGCCCTATCGCAAGCCGCCGATCGATTCGGCCGCAAAGCAGTCTTCACCGCGTCCTTGCTCTGGTACGTTGCGGCGACCGCCATCATGGCGTTCCAGCACAGCGGAGAGGGGCTCAACGTGTGGCGATTCATCGCCGGCGTGGGATTCGGCGTGCAGCTCGTCACCATCGACACCTACCTGGTCGAGCTGGTGCCGGCCGGTTTGCGCGGCCGCGCGTTCTCCACCAACCAGTGCATCTGCTTCACCGCCGTGCCGCTGGTCGCGCTGCTCGCCTGGCTGCTCGTGCCTTCGGCGCCTCTCGGTCTCGAGGGATGGCGCTGGGTCGTGCTGCTCGGCTCGGTGGGCGCGATCGCGGTCTGGGCGCTGCGATCCGGAATTCCGGAAAGCCCGCGCTGGCTGGCCGCGCAAGGACGTCTCGAGGAGGCAGATCGCGTGGTGAGTGACATCGAGCGCCGCGTCCTCGAGGAGCTCGGATCGCTCCCGCCCGTCGGGCCAGAAGCGGCGCGGGCAAACGCCGCGCCCCGCGCGCGGCTTGCGGACATCTTCCGCGGCCGTTACCGCGGCCGAACGCTCATGCTGTCGATATTCAACGCCGCGCAGGTGATCGGCTTCCTCGGCGCGCTGTTCGCGGATCGCGTGGAGCGCAAGACCCAGATAGTGGGCGGCCTCGCTTGCATGGGTCTCGCCATGGCAGCCTTTGCAAGGGCCTCATCGCCCGCGCTGCTCATCACTATCGGCATCGTGTTCACGCTCGCGGCGAACA
>JBEKWA010000029.1:0-31557 GCA_049513515.1 Steroidobacteraceae bacterium | reverse complement strand
GAGCTAATTGCCCCGATCGCGATGGAGCAGGGGCTGCGCTTTGCCATCCGCGAGGGAGGTAAAACCGTGGGTTCGGGGGTGGTTTCCAAGGTGATCACCTAATGGTTGCGACCAAAACAGTCAGCTCCGGGGTCGTATCCAAGGTCATTACTTGATTTCTTTCGGACGGGGTCGCGTAGCGACCCCGTTGATCCTGCGCGCAAGCGCATTAATTAGGGCAGTAGCTCAATTGGCAGAGCGGCGGTCTCCAAAACCGCAGGTTGGGGGTTCGATTCCCTCCTGCCCTGCCACCGAAGCAGGTCCCAAGGTCGAACGGTAAACATGGCGGAAGTGCAAGCAGCCGAAGGAGCATCGGCCAAGGACAATGCGCTGATGATCCTCGCGATCGTGGCGCTCCTGGCTGGAGTCGTGGCCTTCTATTGGTACGAGGACGACGGGCTGGCGCTTCGGTTGGCGATGGTCGGCGGCGGCGTGGTCGTCGCAGGGGCCCTCGCGTGGGTCAGCTGGTACGGACGGGAATTTTGGCAGTTCGCGCAGGCCGCGCGTGTCGAGCTGCGCAAGGTGGTGTGGCCCGAGCGGGAGGACACGGTCAGAACGACGATCCTCGTGTTCGTCTTCGCCACGCTGATGGGCACGTTTTTCTGGGTACTCGATCTGATCCTCACCTGGTTGATCAGGCTTCTGACCGGCCAACCGCCCGCGTGACAGGAGCTGGAGAGTCTATGGCTTTGCGATGGTATGTGGTTCACGCCTACTCGAACTTCGAGCACAAGGTGTCCGAGTCGCTCAAGGAGCGCGTCAAGCGCGCGGGCCTGGAAGCTAAGTTCGGAGAAATCCTCGTGCCCACCGAGGAGGTGGTCGAGATGCGCGACGGTCAGAAGCGCAAGTCCGACCGCAAGTTCTTCCCGGGCTACGTGCTCGTACAGATGGAGATGGACGAGGACACCTGGCACCTGGTGAAGGAGGTCCCGAAGGTTCTCGGCTTCATCGGTGGAACCAGCGACAAGCCGGCGGCCATCACGGACAAGGAGGCCATGTCGATCCTGCGCCGCGTCGAGGAGGGCGTCGACAAGCCGAAGCCCAAGGTGCTCTTCGAGCCCGGCGAGGTGGTGCGCGTGACGGACGGTCCGTTCAACGACTTCAACGGCGTCGTGGAGTCGGTCAACTACGAAAAGAACCGCCTACAAGTGGCGGTGCAGATCCTCGGGCGCTCGACCCCCGTGGAGCTCGATTTCTCGCAGGTCGAAAAGGGTTGATTTGGCGCGCAAGCGCCTAAACAGGGGAGTCGCACAAGCGACGCTAGTACCCACCAGGAGCTAAGAGCGATGGCGAAGAAAGTCACAGGCTATATCAAGCTGCAAATCCCTGCGGGGCAGGCCAATCCCAGTCCGCCGGTGGGACCGGCGCTCGGCCAGCAAGGCGTCAACATCATGGAGTTCTGCAAGGCCTTCAATGCGCAGACGCAGACCTTGGAAAAAGGATTACCGACCCCAGTAGTGATTACGGTGTATAGCGACCGCAGCTTCACGTTCATCCTGAAGACTCCACCCGCCTCGGTGCTCATCGCCAAGGCGCTCGGCATCCCGAAGGGCAGCGCGACGCCGAACACCGCCAAGGTGGGCAAGATTTCGCGCAAGCAGCTCGAGGACATCGCCAAGCTCAAGACGCCGGATTTGACGGCGGCCGACCTGGAAGCGGCGGTGCGCACCATTGCGGGCAGCGCCCGCAGCATGGGCGTCGACGTGGAGGGGGTGTGACATGGCGGCCGTAGCGAAGCGAACCAAGGCTTGGAAAGAGAAGTTGCCGCCCGGCAAGTCGTATCCGTTGGATGACGCGCTCAAGCTCGTGAAGGAGCTGGCGACCGCGAAGTTCGACGAGTCCGTGGACGTCGCCGTGAATCTCGGTGTGGATGCCACTAAGTCGGACCAGCAGGTCCGAGGCTCCACCGTGATGCCGCACGGCACCGGCAAGACCGTGCGAGTGGCGGTGTTCACGCAGGGCAAGAACGCCGATGCGGCGCGCGCCGCCGGCGCAGACATCGTCGGTTTCGAGGACCTCGCCGAGAAGGTCAAGGCCGGGCAGATCGATTTCGACGTCGTGATCGCCAGCCCCGATGCGATGCGCATCGTGGGCCAGCTCGGGCAGATTCTGGGTCCGCGCGGCCTGATGCCGAACCCGAAGGTGGGCACGGTCACGCCCGACGTGGCGGGCGCGGTGAGGAACGCCAAGGCGGGTCAGGTGCGCTATCGCACCGACAAGGCCGGGATCGTGCACGCGCAGATTGGGCGCGCGAGCTTCGAGCCTCAGGCGCTCAAGGAGAATCTGATGGCGCTGGTTGCGGATCTGCAGAAGATCAAGCCCGCGACCTCGAAGGGTATCTATCTGAAGAAGGTGACGGTGTCCTCGACCATGGGGCCGGGCGTCACGGTCGATCAGTCTAGTTTCGGAATTTAGGACGATTCGAATTGAGGAATTGATGGAGGGTGGCGCGAGGGTCCGCAAGGATTTTCGCGCGCTCACCGTCGAAGACCGCAGGCGGACCGGCTCGAAGAGCTTCGCTCTAGAGACAAGGGTCCTTAATCGAGGAGGCCTGCGCAGATGGTGGGGCCCGAATCAGGAATTTCCTGGTGACGGTCGCACCGCACGAGTACTCGCGTACTCGAGGGTGGGCAGGAGCGGTGGCGCTCTTGCCCGTGTGTGACGCTTCTGACCGGGAGGACTTAATGGCACTCAAGTTGGAAGAGAAGAAAGTCGTGGTGGCAGAGGTCAACGCGGTCGCGGCGAAAGCCCTGTCCGTGGTGGGCGCCGAGAACCGTGGCTTGACGGTATCGCAGATGACCGACTTACGCGCGAAGGCGCGCAAGGAAGGGGTGTATCTGCGTGTCGTCAAGAACACGCTCGCGCGCAAGGCCGTTGCCGGCACCGCTTTCGAGTGCATTTCTCCGGCGTTGAAGGGACCCGTGGTCCTCGCGTTCTCCAATGACGACCCCGGCGCGGCTGCGCGCATCGTCAAGGCGTTCGCAAAGGACAACGACAAACTGGTGACGACACTCGTGTCTTTGGGCGGGCAGATGCTCAAGCCCCAGGACATCGACCGTGTGGCTTCATTGCCCACGCGCGCGCAAGCGGTGGCGAAGCTGTTGGGTGTCCTGCAGGCGCCGATTGCGAAGTTGGTCGGGACTCTGGCCGCTCCTCACGCCAAGTTGGTGAGGACGATCGCTGCCGTTGCCGAGGCGAAGAAAAGCGCCGGCGCGCCGGCGGCCTGACCGGTTTTTAACCTGATTCGGGTCGCAAGACCCACTTAGATATTTTTTTGGAGAAAACGATGGCTGTTACCAAAGACGAAATCCTCGATGCGATTTCCAAGATGTCCGTCATGGAAGTGGTCGAGCTGATTGCCGACATGGAGAAGAAGTTCAACGTCACGGCGGCCGCTCCCGTAGCGGTGGCCGCGGGCGGCGGCGGCGCTGCCGCGGCGGCGCCTGCGGCGGAAGCTCAGACCGAGTTCACCGTGACCATGACCGAGTTCGGCGCCAACAAGGTGGGCGTGATCAAGGTCATCCGCGAGATCACGGGCTTGGGGCTCAAGGAGGCGAAGGATCTGGTCGAGGGCGCTCCGTCGACGGTCAAGGAAGGCATTCCGAAGGCCGATGCGGAAGCGATCAAGAAGAAGCTCGAGGACGCCGGCGCCAAGGCTGCCATCAAGTAGTGATTGCCGTTCATATGCGCAGTCCGGGGGTTGCCGCAAAAAACGCGGAGGCCCTCGGCTGCTCTTTCGATTCTGTCGATTTTGATTCCTTCGCCCGCATGGCGGGCGCTCTCGATCGGGGTCGCCGCGACCCCGCAGGTCGGGCGCTGCGCGTCTGACAACACTGGAGATCAGAAAACATGGCCTATTCGTTCACCGAAAAGAAGCGCATCCGCAAGAACTTTGGCAAGCGCCCGAGCATCCTCGGCACGCCATATCTGCTGGCGATTCAGCTCGATTCCTATCGGCGGTTCCTGCAGGCGGATACGCCGGAGGCGAATCGCGATGCGGTCGGCTTGCACGCGGCCTTCGACAGCGTATTCCCGATCTCCAGCTACTCCGGCAACGCGACGCTCGAGTACGTGAGCTACCGGCTGGGCGAGCCGGTGTTCGACGTCAAGGAATGCCAGCTGCGCGGCCTCACCTATGCGGCACCGTTGCGCGTCAAGGTTCGGCTCGTGGTGCTCGACAAGGAAGCGAGCGGCGCGAAGAAGCCCGTGAAGGACGTGCGCGAGCAGGAGGTCTACCTGGGCGAGTTGCCGCTCATGACCGAGAACGGCACCTTCATCATCAACGGCACCGAGCGAGTCATCGTCTCGCAGCTGCATCGCAGCCCCGGCGTGTTCTTCGATCACGACCGCGGTAAGACGCACTCCTCCGGCAAGCTTTTGTTCTCCGCGCGCATCATTCCCTATCGCGGCTCCTGGCTCGACTTCGAGTTCGACCCGAAGGACTGTGTGTTCGCGCGCATCGACCGGCGCCGCAAGCTGCCGGTGACCATCATTCTGCGCGCCCTGGGCTACACCGAAGAGCAGATTCTCGACATGTTCTTCGAGAAGAACGTGTTCCATCTGTCGAAGAAAGAGATCACGTTCGAGATCATCCCGCAGCGTTTGCGCGGCGAGACGGCTTCCTTCGAGATCCGCGTCGGCAAGAAGGTCATCGTCGAGGAAGGCC
Organism: Steroidobacteraceae bacterium; assembly: GCA_049513515.1. GTDB lineage: Bacteria > Pseudomonadota > Gammaproteobacteria > Steroidobacterales > Steroidobacteraceae > Bog-1198. Next base: position 26,852 of record JBEKWA010000029.1, on the reverse strand, counting down.
GGCGCATCACCGCCCGTCACGTGCGCGATCTGGAGGAGGCAGGCGTCAAGCAACTGCCCGTGCCGATCGAGTATCTGCAGGGCAAGGTGCTGGTGCACGACATCGTCAACACCGAGACCGGCGAGATCCTGGCGAAGGCCAACGAGATCCTGACGGTGCCGACCGTTCTCAAGCTGATCGAGAACGGCATCACCGAGATCCGCACGCTGTTCGTCAACGACCTGGATCGCGGTCCCTACATCTCGGACACGCTGCGTATCGACCCGACCAAGACCCGTCTCGAGGCGCTGGTCGAGATCTACCGCATGATGCGCCCTGGCGAGCCGCCCACCAAGGATGCGGCCGAGAACCTGTTTCAGAACCTGTTCTTCAACAGCGAGCGCTACGATCTCTCGCCCGTCGGGCGCATGAAGTTCAACCGCCGCGTCGGCCGCGATGAGATCACCGGATCGGGCGTGCTCAGCAAGGAAGACATCATCGAGGTCATGAAGACCTTGATCGACATCCGCAACGGCAACGGCCATGTCGATGATATCGATCACCTCGGCAATCGTCGCGTGCGCAGCGTGGGCGAGATGGCCGAGAACGCGTTCCGCATCGGACTGGTGCGCGTCGAGCGCGCCGTCAAGGAGCGCCTGACCGTCGCCGAGAGCGAGCCGATCATGCCGCAGGAAATGATCAATGCGAAGCCGGTGGCGGCCGCGGTCAAGGAGTTCTTCGGCTCCTCGCAGCTCTCGCAGTTCATGGACCAGAACAATCCGCTGTCCGAGGTCACGCACAAGCGGCGTGTCTCGGCTTTGGGGCCCGGCGGCCTCACCCGCGAGCGCGCGGGATTCGAGGTGCGCGACGTGCATCCGACCCACTACGGCCGGGTATGCCCGATCGAGACTCCGGAAGGTCCGAACATCGGCTTGATCAACTCGCTCGCCGTTTACGCGCGCACCAACGACTACGGTTTCCTCGAGACCCCGTACCGGCGCGTGTCCAGCGGCAAGGTGACCGATCAGATCGATTACCTGTCGGCGATCGAGGAAGGCCAGTACGTGATCGCGCAGGCGAACGCGACCCTCAACGAGAAGGGCGAGTTCGTCGACGACCTGATCTCGTGCCGCACGCAGAACGAATTCACCTTGTCGACTCCCGACAAGATCGACTTCATGGACGTGAGTCCCAAGCAGATCGTATCGGTCGCGGCATCGCTCATTCCGTTCCTCGAGCACGACGACGCGAACCGCGCTCTCATGGGCTCGAACATGCAGCGTCAGGCGGTGCCGACCTTGCGGTCGGAGACGCCGCTCGTGGGCACGGGCATGGAGCGCGCGGTGGCAATCGATTCGGGCGTCACGGTCGTCGCGCGCCGCGGCGGCAGCGTCGATTCGGTCGATGCCTCGCGCATCGTGGTGCGGGTGAACGACGACGAGACCACTGCCGGCGAGCCGGGTGTGGACATCTATTCGCTCACCAAGTACACGCGTTCGAACCAGAACACTTGCATCAACCAGCGTCCGCTGGTGAAGGCGGGCGATGCCATCAAGCGCGGCGACGTGCTGGCGGACGGCCCGTCGACCCATCTGGGCGAGCTCGCGCTCGGCCAGAACCTCTTGGTCGCATTCATGCCGTGGAACGGCTACAACTTCGAGGACTCCATCCTCATCTCCGAGCGGGTGGTCGAGGAGGATCGCTTCACGACCATTCACATCGAGGAGCTCACCTGCGTCGCGCGCGACACCAAGCTCGGTCCCGAGGAAATCACCGCGGACATACCGAATGTGGGCGACTCCGCGCTCGCCAAGCTCGATGAGGCGGGCATCGCCTTCATCGGCGCCGAGGTGCGTGCGGGCGACATCCTCGTGGGCAAGGTAACGCCGAAGGGCGAGACTCAGCTCACGCCCGAGGAAAAGCTGCTGCGCGCGATCTTCGGCGAGAAGGCCTCCGACGTGAAGGACACCTCGCTGCGCGTGCCGCCGGGCATGGACGGCACGGTGATCGACGTCCGCGTGTTCACCCGTGACGGCGTGGAGAAGGACTCGCGCGCGCTCGCGATCGAGAAGTCCGAGCTCGAGCGCGTTCGCAAGGACCTGGCGGATCAGCAGCGCATCCTGGAGGACGACTTGTTCCAGCGCGTGCGCGGCATGATCGAGGGCAAGGCCGCCGAGGCGGGCCCGAAGCGGCTCAAGCCCGGCTCGCCGATCGATGAGGCGTACCTGGCCGACCTGCCACGGGAGCAGTGGTTCGAGATCCGCCTGAAGGACGAGGAGGCGAATGCGCAGCTCGAGACGGTATCCGAGCGGCTCAAGGGGCAGCGCAAGGCCTTCGAGAAGCGCTTCGAGGAGAAGAAAGCCAAGATCACCGCCGGCGACGATCTCGCGCCGGGCGTGCTCAAGATGGTGAAGGTCTACCTCGCGGTGAAGCGCCGCGTGCAGCCCGGCGACAAGATGGCGGGCCGTCACGGCAACAAGGGTGTGATCTCCTCCATCGTGCCCGTCGAGGACATGCCGTATATGGCGGACGGCACGCCGGTCGACATCGTGCTGAATCCGCTGGGCGTGCCCTCGCGCATGAACATCGGTCAGATCCTGGAGACCCACCTCGGGTGGGCGGCCAAGGGCGTCGGCGCAAAGATCGGCAAGATGCTCGAGGCGCAGAATGCGATCGCGGAAGTCCGCAAGTTCCTGCACCAGGTCTACAACGAGACCGGCGGCCAGAAGGAGGACGTCAAGTCCTTGACGGACCCGGAAATCCTGGAGCTCGCCAGCAACTTGAAGCACGGCGTGCCGATGGCGACGCCGGTGTTCGACGGCGCGAGCGAGGAGGAGATCAAGGGTCTCCTGGCGCTCGCCGATCTGCCGACCTCTGGTCAGACCATCCTGCACGATGGACGCACGGGCGAGCAGTTCGAGCGGCCGGTGACGGTGGGCTACATGTACATGCTGAAGCTCAACCATCTGGTCGACGACAAGATGCACGCACGCTCCACCGGTCCGTACAGCCTGGTCACCCAGCAGCCGCTCGGCGGCAAGGCGCAGTTTGGCGGCCAACGCTTCGGCGAGATGGAAGTATGGGCGCTCGAGGCCTACGGCGCCGCTTACACGCTGCAGGAGATGCTCACCGTCAAGTCCGACGACGTGAACGGTCGAACGCAGATGTACAAGGCGATCGTCGACGGGAACCATGAAATGAAAGCCGGAATGCCGGAATCGTTCAATGTCTTGGTCAAGGAGATCCGCTCCCTCGCCATCAACATCGAACTCGAGAGTGAGGCTTAATCCATGAAAGATTTACTCAAGTTGTTCAAGCAGCAGGTGCCCGTCGAGAACTTCGACTCGATCAAGATCGGGCTCGCATCGCCCGACATGATCCGCTCGTGGTCCTACGGCGAGGTGAAGAAGCCGGAGACGATCAACTACCGGACCTTCAAGCCGGAGCGCGACGGCCTGTTCTGCGCCAAGATCTTCGGTCCCGTGAAGGACTACGAGTGCCTGTGCGGCAAGTACAAGCGCCTGAAGCATCGCGGCGTCGTGTGCGAAAAGTGCGGCGTCGAGGTGACCCAGTCCAAGGTGCGCCGCGAGCGCATGGGCCACATCGAGCTCGCGAGCCCGACCGCGCACATCTGGTTCCTCAAGTCGCTGCCGTCGCGCATCGGATTGATGCTCGATATGACGTTGCGCGAGATCGAGCGGGTGCTCTACTTCGAGGCCTTCGTCGTGGTCGATCCCGGCATGACCTCTCTCCAGCGCGGCCAGCTGCTCACCGACGAGATGTACCTCGAGTCGATCGAGGAGCACGGCGATGAGTTCGACGCCCGCATGGGCGCCGAGGCCGTGCACGAGCTCTTGAAGTCCATGGACTTGGCCGCCGAGGTCGTCAAGGTCCGGGAGGACATGGCGAACACCAACTCCGAGACCAAGATCAAGCGCCTGTCCAAGCGTTTGAAGCTGATCGAGGCGTTCATGGAGTCCGGCAACAAGCCGGAGTGGATGGTGCTCACCGTGTTGCCGGTGCTGCCGCCCGACCTGCGCCCCCTCGTGCCGCTCGACGGCGGCCGCTTCGCGACCTCGGATCTGAACGATCTGTACCGCCGCGTCATCAACCGCAATAACCGCCTGCGCCGGCTGCTCGAGCTCAACGCGCCCGACATCATCGTGCGCAACGAGAAGCGCATGCTGCAGGAAGCGGTCGATGCGCTCCTCGACAACGGCCGCCGCGGCCGGGCCATCACGGGCACGAACAAGCGCCCGCTCAAGTCGCTCGCCGACATGATCAAGGGCAAGCAGGGCCGCTTCCGCCAGAACCTCCTGGGCAAGCGCGTCGACTACTCGGGCCGCTCGGTCATCGTGGTGGGTCCGACCCTGCGCCTGCATCAGTGCGGATTGCCGAAGAAGATGGCGCTCGAGCTCTTCAAGCCCTTCATCTTCTCCAAGCTCCAGTTGCGCGGCGAGGCTTCCACCATCAAGGCCGCGAAGCGCCTCGTGGAGCGCGAGGGACCCGAGGTGTGGGACATTCTCGAGGAGGTCATCCGCGAGCATCCCGTGCTTCTCAACCGCGCTCCGACCCTGCATCGCCTCGGCATTCAGGCATTCGAGCCGGTCCTGATCGAGGGCAAGGCCATTCAGCTACACCCGCTCGTATGCACGGCGTTCAACGCCGACTTCGACGGCGACCAGATGGCGGTGCACGTGCCGCTGTCCATCGAGGCGCAGCTCGAGGCGCGCGCCTTGATGATGTCCTCCAACAACATCCTCTCGCCCGCGAACGGCGATCCGATCATCGTGCCCTCCCAGGACGTGGTGCTCGGTCTCTATTACATGACGCGCGAGCGCGTCGGGGCGAAGGGCGAGGGCATGGCGTTCGGCGACGTCGCCGAAGTGCACCGCGCTTACGAGAGCCGCAACGTCGATCTGCAGGCGAAGGTCAAGGTGCGCCTGACCGAGCACGTGCGCGACAGCCAGGGTAAGCTCGGCCCGAACACCCGTGTGGTCGATACGACGGTGGGACGCTCGCTTCTGTCCGAGATCTTGCCGAGGGGGCTGTCCTTCGACGCGATCAACCAGGACATGACCAAGAAGACCATCTCCGCGACCATCAACGCGTGCTACCGCACCGTTGGTCTCAAGGAGACCGTCGTGTTCGCCGACCAGCTGATGTACACGGGCTTCCACTATGCGACCCGTGCCGGCGTATCCATCGGCGTGGACGACATGGTGGTTCCGCAGAACAAGACCAAGATCCTGTCGACGGCGGAGCGCGAGGTGAAGGAGATCCAGGAGCAATACGCTTCCGGATTGGTCACCAACGGCGAGCGCTATAACAAGGTCGTGGACATCTGGTCGCGCACCAATGATCAAGTCGCGAAGGCCATGATGGAGAAGCTCGGCACCGACGAGGTGACCGACACCAAGGGCAACAAGGTCCGTCAGAAGTCGTTCAACTCGATCTTCATGATGGCCGACTCCGGCGCCCGCGGCTCCGCGGCGCAGATCCGCCAGCTCGCCGGCATGCGCGGCCTGATGGCGAAGCCCGACGGCTCCATCATCGAGACGCCGATCACCGCGAATTTCCGCGAGGGCTTGAACGTATTGCAGTACTTCATCTCGACCCACGGCGCTCGCAAGGGCCTTGCGGACACGGCGTTGAAGACCGCGAACTCGGGCTACCTCACGCGGCGCCTGGTCGACGTGGCGCAGGACCTCGTGGTCACGGAGATCGATTGCGGTACCGCCAACGGACTCTCCATCACCCCGATCGTCGAAGGCGGCGATGTGGTCGAGGGCCTGGGCGAGCGCGTTCTAGGACGCGTGGTCTCCGAGGACGTGGTCGTAGCCGCGACCGGCGAGGTGCTGGTCAAGGCGGGTGTTCTGATCGACGAGAAGCTGGTCAAGCTCCTGGAGAAGATGGGCATCGATCAAGTGATGGTGCGCTCTCCGATAACGTGCGAGACCCGTTACGGCGTCTGCGCGCAGTGCTACGGGCGCGACCTCGGTCGTGGCCATCGCATCAACATCGGCGAGGCCGTGGGTGTCATCGCGGCGCAATCGATCGGCGAGCCCGGAACGCAGCTCACGATGCGTACCTTCCACGTCGGCGGTGCCGCCTCGCGAGCGGCGGCGGCCAACGGCGTCGAGGTCAAGTCCAAGGGCACGATCCGCCTGCACAACATCAAGACCGTGCGCCACGAGAAGGGCCACCTGGTCGCGGTGTCCCGTTCAGGCGAGCTTGGTCTGGTCGATGAGTTCGGCCGTGAGCGCGAGCGCTACAAGATTCCGTACGGCGCGAACATTACCGTGAACGACGGCGACGTCGTCACGGCAGGCCAATCGGTCGCCAACTGGGATCCGCATACCCACCCGGTGGTTACGGAAGTGGCGGGCATGATCAAGTTCTCCGACTTCGTGGATGGCATCACCGTCACGACCCAGGTGGACGACATCACCGGCCTCACTTCGACGGTCGTGCTCGATCCGAAGCAGCGCGGCTCCGGCGGCAAGGACCTGCGCCCGGTGGTGCGGCTCACCAACGCCAAGGGCAAGGAAGTCACCTTCGCCAACACCGACATTCCGGCGGTGTACGCGCTGCCCGCGGGCGCTATCGTGAGCCTCGAGGACGGGGCCAAGGTATCGGTGGGCGACGTCATCGCGCGCATCCCGCAGGAGTCTTCCAAGACCCGCGACATCACCGGCGGTCTGCCCCGGGTCGCGGACCTGTTCGAGGCTCGCAAGCCCAAGGATTCGGCGATTCTCGCCGAGCGCTCCGGCACCGTGAGCTTCGGCAAGGAGACCAAGGGCAAGCGCCGCCTGATCATCACTAACGAGGCCAGCGATAAGTACGAGGAGCTGATTCCGAAATGGCGTCATCTCAACGTGTTCGAGGGCGAGCAGGTCGAGAAGGGCGAGGTCATCGCGGACGGCGAGCCGAATCCGCATGACATATTGCGGTTGCAGGGGGTCGAGGCGCTGGCCAACTACCTGGTCCGCGAGATTCAGGACGTCTATCGGTTGCAGGGCGTGAAGATCAACGACAAGCACATCGAAGTCATCGTGCGGCAGATGCTGCGCAAGATCGAGGTGCTCGACACCGGCGACTCCGCGTTGCTGCGCGGTGAGCAGATGGATCGTGGCCGGCTTCTCGATGTCATCGCGAAGCAAAAGACCGAGGGCAAGCACCAGTCGACCTGGGAGCCGCTATTGCTCGGTATCACCAAGGCCTCGCTCGCGACCGAGTCGTTCATCTCGGCGGCCTCCTTCCAGGAGACCACCCGCGTGCTCACCGAGGCGGCGGTTCGCGGCCTCAAGGACGACCTGCGCGGTCTGAAGGAGAACGTCATCGTCGGTCGTCTCATTCCCGCGGGCACGGGATTCGCGTATCATGCCCGGCGCCGACGCGCTTCCGACGATACCCGTCGCCGCTCCTTCATGGATGTGGGCGGCAGTATGGGTGAGGCAGATGATGCGGTACCGGCGGGGGATACAGAAGCAGCCGAATAAGCTATAACTATAACGAGTAAAAGAAATAGCCCCGGGCTCGAAAGAACCCGGGGCAATTTTTTGTCTCCCGATAGCGCACCACGCCGGGGTCGCGTACCGAATCGCCCTATTTGCCTAGGAACTCTTGCGGGCCCAAAGACCCGGCTTGGTTCGTGTCCATCATGTTGAAGACCTTGGTCTGAAAGGCGATGAACTCATCGTGCGAAATCGTGCCGTCGCTGTCGGTGTCGATCTTGTGCATCATCTCCGGGGTCTGCAAACCCCGCGCATAGCCACCCGTGGCGAAGCCCACCATGGCGCCCGAACGGGTCGTGAACGCCTTCTCGTCGACGTTGCCATTCTTGTCCTTCGGGAAGGCGCCCCAGACTTTTTCCTGGTAGGCGAGCCACTCGGCCTTGGAGACCGTGCCGTCGCCGTCGGTATCGATCTTATGCATCTCGTCCATGGTCCGCAGTCCCCGCGCATAGCCGCCGTTCGCGAATGACACCATGTCGTCGGCAAAGGCGAGCGGCGCACAGGCTAGCGCCGTGAGGACAGCGAGGGGAAGTGATCGGCGAACCCAGTGAAGTTGCGACATCGTTAGTTTCCTTCTGTTTGATGTGGAACGGTCAAAGGCCGCTCTTCCAGCTTCGCGGCACTGCGCGAAGAAGACCCGAGCGCGGTACGGGATATTTCAGCTAGCGTCCTTGCGCGACACGAATCGCTCCGGGATGGAGACGGACACAGGGCGATCGCGGCACGTCGTGAACGCCTGCGGAGAATATCACGTCGCCCACGGGGCCTTGCGCCGTCTCCACGGCTTCCGGCCCGAAGTGCACGAGCAGGCGCCATACGGACCCGTCCGGAAGATCCCACGCGACGTGCAGTGCGGCGCTCTCGATCCGGTAGCGGCCGCCGTGCCGCAGCCCGGAAAGATGGGGTGCGAGCTTGAGTCGTCTCAAAGTGAGGAACTCGCGCACGAGCGCCAGCCGTTCGCGGTGCGGGGATTGCGAGCGCTCCGCCCAGCGAAGCTTCGAGCCTGCGAATGTCGCCGCCGCATTCGGGTCGGGGATACGTGCGGTTGCCGCCTCGTCGGCGAACGCGGCGAAGCGCTGAAACTCGCGCCGCCGTCCGGCCGCGACCGCCGCCCCGAGCTCCGGCCCGAAGTCGCAGAAATACAGGAACGGGGTCGATGCGGCGAATTCCTCGCCCATGAACAGCATCGGCACGAGCGGCGTGAGCAGGAGGCAGGCATACGCGGCCACGAGGAAGCGGGCGTCGGCGAAGCTGTCGATCCGCCCGCCGAACGCGCGGTTGCCGATCATGTCGTGGTTCTGGAGGTATCCCACGAACGCGTCCGGCGGCAGGTGCGCGCTCGGCTCCCCGCGTGATTTGCCGCGAAACACGGAGTGCTCACCCTGATAGGCGAAGCCCTCGGCCAGTGCGCGTCCCAAGCGGGCGAGCGGGTCAGGGGCATAATCCGCGTAATAACCGTCGCCCTCGCCGCTCAAGAGCGCATGCAACGCGTGATGCACGTCGTCGTCCCACTGCGCGGTAGCGTACAGGGGCCGCCCACGCGCATCGCGCGCGAGGTGGTGCGCCTCGTTCCGGTTGTTCTCCAGAACGAGGTGCACCTGCCGGTCGCGGCCCGGTCCGTCGCGCAGGGCGTCGGCGATTTCGCAAACGATGTCCGGCCGGCTCGAGTCGCGCAGGGCGTGCACCGCGTCGAGGCGCAGGCCGTCGAAGCAGAACTCCTTCGTCCAGTAGAGCGCGTTGCTCACGAAGAAGTCACGCACCGTGCGGCACGAGGCCCCGTCGAAGTTGATCGCGGCCCCCCAGGGCGTGCGCTGCGCCGGATTGAAGAACTGCGGGCAATAAACATGCAAATAGTTGCCGTCCGGACCGAAGTGGTTGTAGACGACATCGAGCAGCACCATCAGCCCCAGACCGTGCGCACCGTCGACGAAGGCTTTCAGTTCCTCCGGTGTACCGTAGCAAGCCGCGGGCGCGAACGGCAGCACACCGTCGTATCCCCAGTTGCGCGTGCCCGGGAAAGCCGCGAGCGGCATGATTTGCAATGCGGTAACGCCGAGCGTCGCCAGCTCGGGCAGCCGGGCGGCGGCTGCGACGAACGTGCCCTCCGGAGTGAAAGTGCCGACGTGCAGCTCGTATACCACAGCATCCGCCCACGCCCGTCCGCGCCATTTCGTCTCGCGCCAGGCGTATGCGCGCGGATCGACCACGCTGCTCGCGTCGTGCACTCCCTGCGGGTTGCTGCGCGAGGCGGGATCCGGCACCGACCAGGCGGCGCCGTCCTCGAGGTGCAGAAGAAACTTGTAGCGCGAGCCGGCGCCCGCCTCGGGCACGATGAGCTCGTGCCAGCCGGGCTCCGCGGCGTGCATCGGATAGGAGCACGCGCGCGGCGCGGGGGCTGCCACCGGCTCGAGGAGCTGCAGCTCGGCGCGTATGACGCTCGGCGCCCACACGCGAAAGCGGGTGCCGCCGCGCTCGAGAAGCTGCGCGCCGAACAGCATCTCGTGGGCGATGCGCAGCTCACCGCGCTGCGAATCCGCGGACACCTCAACGATCTTTGTTGCCGTTTCGAGGCCACCAACGCTCGAGCAGCGCCGCCGCCCAGTCCTTTCCGCCGAGGCCGAACGCGAGCGCGAGCGCGAGTACGACTCCGCCGAGGAGGACCAAGAACGTGAGCTCCACGATATCGGCGCCGACCTGGAGCTGGCGCAGCGCGATCATGATGACGAACGCCATGACGAGATACTGAGCCATCTTTCCGAGGAGGTCGGCGTCGGGGATCTGCGCTTCGATGCAATACGTCGTGATCGCATTACCGACGAAGCGCGCGAAGTATGATCCGAACACCGCGATGAGCATCGCGATCAGCACTTTCGGCGAGAAGAGCAGCACGCGATTCAAAAGGTCCGTGAGCCGGACGAGATCCACCTCGGCAGCGGCCTGCATGAACGTCGCCGCGAGCACGACCCAGTAAGTGAAGAGGCCGAACAGTGTGGTGGTATCGCCCTGCAGACCCCCCTGTTGAAGGAAGTGATCGGTGCCGGCGCGCTCGGTCAGCACGTTGAAGTTGACCGCGCGCAGGGCGCGCTCGACCGCGAATCGAGCCACTTTTGCAAGCAGCCATCCGAGGATGAGGATGCCGAGCGCGACGGCAATGTTCGGCAAAAGGACCGCCGCCCGATGCACGAACTCATCGGCCGTTTGCGGCAACAGATCCAGATTATGCATGCATGCCTCCCCCGATCACTCCAGTACGCCCGAGTCGACGATACCCTGCAGCGGAATGCCCGCCCAGCCGGGCCGGTTGTTGAGCTCGTAGCGCAGCTCGTAGAGCGTTTTCTCTAGCTCGAACAGGCCCAAAAGGCCGTGGCCCGGCATGAGCTCCGTGTAGAGCGACGCCCCCCGCGCGGTCTCGTCGTAGGCCGCGAGGAAAGCCGTGCGTGCCTCCTGGGCCCACGCGTGCGCCAGCGGCAGGAGCTTCGCGTACTCCACTTCATCGTGCGCGACGCTGCGCAGCGCGCTGTACTCGACGTAGCTGAACGAGCGCAGCATCCCTGCGACGTCGCGCAGGGCCGATTGCTTGGCGCGCCGCTCCTCCAAGCTGTGGCCCGGCTCGCCCTCGAAGTCGATGATGACGAAGTCGTTGCGTGTCAGGAGCACCTGGCCCAAATGGTAATCCCCGTGAATGCGGATCTTCGTGCCGCCCGCAGCCTCGGCGGCGAGCGTCTCTATGCGCTTCAGAATTTGATCCTGGTGAGCCAGGATCGCGGCCGCCTTCTCGCGTTCCGCCGGCGCGAGTTGATCGAGGTTCGGCTTGAGCAGTGCCAGCGCGTTCTTCGCCTCTTCGGCCGCACGCTGCCGGTACGCCTCGAAATCCGCGCGCCCGAGACTCTCGGGATCGAAGAGCGGATCGCCGGTGCGCGTGGCGAGCGCCCGATGCAGCTCCGCCGTTCGCACCGCGAGCCGCCGCATGAGGGCCAGGAACGCCTCGTGGGCGTTGACGGGCAAGGCATCGGTGGCAGGTGCCATGCGGTGCTCTTCGAGGTGACGCCGCAGATATTCGAGTGCGTAGGTCCAGCCGTCGCCCTGATTGGCGACATAGCCCTGCAGCATCGCGAGCAGTCGAGGCTCTCCGTCCTTGTCGCGGTACTCGAGCACACCGGCCAGCGGCGCACAGTTGGCGTAGTGCACGACATCGGTGAGATACATTCCCATCTCGAGCTCGGGGCTCGTGCCGGCGCGCAGGCGCCGGTAGCCTTTCAGTATCAGCCGCTCGCCCATGACCACCACCGTGTTCGAGCTCGATCCCTGCGGGCGTGCGGCCGGAAGCGCGGAGGAGTTGTCGCCGGCAATCCGACCGAAAGCCGCCGTGGGCCGGAACTCGAGCTTTCCCTGTGCGGTCGGCATGTCGCGCGGTTTCTGCATGGAGCCGACCACGGCGCGGCAGAATGCCTCGTCGGCAAAGGCATCACCCATGACGCCGACGCTTGCCTGCTGGCGGACCTTGGCGATGGCGGCGCTCGAGAGACTGCGCAGCCTATCCTCGTCCTTGTCCTCCCAGGCGAGCGCGAGCGGCAGAAAGTAGCTCGCGGTCTCGGTCCCCGCAACCACATCGAGCAATGCCACGACCCAGCTGATCTTCCCCTCCTGCCACACGACATGATCGACGATGCGGGCGCGTTCGATGGGCGTGCCCTTGGCCGCATACCAGCGCTGCGTTTCGATGAACCGCGGCAGAGCGTCGGTCTCGAGCTGCGCTCGCGTTTTCTCTGCCATGGCGATGCGCCATGGCACGACGCGGTCGCGGAACAGGCTGCTCCAGCCGTCGAACAGCACCAGCACCGGGCGCTCATCAATGGAGGGGATCTGCTCGTGCCACGCCGGCGCCTCGGCGTCGGTGGTCAATCTGAACCAGTAGAAGCCGTATGCCGACAGGGTCAAGAGATAGGGCAAGTCGCCGATCGGCGGAAAGGTCGTACGGCCGAGCATCTCCAAGGGCACCCGGCCCTTGAACTCGGACAGATTGAGCTCGACCGGCTGCGCAGAACGCGACAGATTCGCGACGCACAGGATGCTGTCCTCGCCGTACTCGCGCAGATACGCGAGGATTTTGCGATTGCCCGGCCGCAGGAAGCGGCGCGTGCCGCGCCCGAAGGCCCGGCTGGTCTTGCGCACGGCAAGCATGCGCTTGGTCCAGCTCAAGAGCGAATTCGGATCGCGCGATTGCGCCTCGACGTTCACCGACGCATAGCCGTACACCGGATCCATGATGGGCGGCAAGTACAGCCGCTGCGGGTCCGCGTGCGAGAAGCCCGCATTGCGGTCGGGGGTCCATTGCATGGGCGTGCGCACGCCGTTGCGATCGCCGATGAACACGTTGTCCCCCATGCCTATCTCATCGCCGTAGTAGAGGATGGGGGAGCCCGGCATGGACAAGAGCAGGCTGTCCATGAGCTTGATGCGGTCCCGATCGTTCTCCATGAGCGGCGCGAGGCGGCGGCGTATGCCGAGATTGATGCGCGCACGCATGTCCGCAGCATACGTGTTGTACATGTAGTCGCGCTCTCTGCTCGTGACCATCTCGAGCGTCAGCTCGTCGTGGTTGCGCAAAAAGATCGCCCATTGACAGCTGTCGGGAATATCCGGCGTTTGCTGCATGATCTCGGTGATGGGATAGCGGTCCTCCTGGGCGATCGACATGTAGATGCGAGGCATGAGCGGAAAGTGATAGGCCATGTGGCACTCGTCGCCGTCACCGAAGTACTCGCGCACGTCCTCGGGCCACTGGTTGGCCTCCGCCAGTAGAAAACGGCTCTTGTAGTTCGCATCGATCGCGGCACGCAGCCTCTTGATCACCTCGTGCGTCTCGCGCAGGTTCTCGTTGTTAGTGCCCTCGCGCTCGACCAGATAGGGGATGGCGTCCAGGCGGAAGCCGTCGACTCCCATGTCGAGCCAGAAGCGCATGATGTCGAGCACCGCGTCCATGACGTGCGGATTGTCGAAGTTCAGATCCGGCTGATGGCTGAAGAAGCGGTGCCAGTAGTACTGCTTGGCAACCGGGTCGAAGGTCCAGTTCGAGCTCTCGGTGTCGAGGAAGATGATGCGCGTGCCGAGATATTTCTGGTCCGTGTCGCTCCACACGTAGAACTCTCGTTCGGGCGACTCAGGCGGGGCGCGGCGCGCGGCTTGGAACCAGGGATGCTGGTCGGAGGTATGGTTGATGACGAGCTCGGTCACGACCTTGAGGCCGAGCCGGTGTGCCTCGCGCAGCATGGTGCGGAAATCGTCGAGCGTACCGTACGGTGGATGGATGCTCTTGTAGTCGGCGATGTCGTAGCCGTCGTCCTTGAGCGGCGAGGGGTAGAACGGCATGAGCCAGATCGTGTTGACGCCGAGATCGCGGATGTACGCCAATTTGGAGGTGAGCCCGGGAAAATCCCCGATGCCGTCGTCGTTCGAATCCAGGAACGACTTGACGTTGAGCTGATAGATGACCGCGTCCTTGAACCAGAGCGCATCATCGACATCGAGCCCCGACAGCGTCGCCGGGTCCCGCGCGGCGGATTGGGCGACATCGTTCATCGCAACCTCAGTCCCTCACAAAAAGTAGTCGAAATCATGCTCCGTGCGCAAGTACCGGCGGAGCTTCAATACGTGCGCCGGCATGCGCTGCGGGTCCAGCATCACGTAGTTGCGGCGCCCGCGCCACTGATACCGCTGGTCGCTCAACAGATCGTGCACCTGATAAGGCGTCGAGTCGTCGAGTCCCAGCGCGCGCAGGTCGAGCTCGATCCAGCCCGATTGCACGTGATTGGGATCGAGGTTCACTGCCACGATGATCACGTTATCCGAGGTCGCGTCGCTCTTCACATACCCGATGAGCTCCTCGTTGTCGATCGCGCAAAAGCGCAGCGAGGCGTCCGACTGCAGGGCCACGTTGTCACGGCGAATGCGGTTCATGCGTGCGATCAGGGAGCGCAGGCTGTCGGGACGGTCCAGGCTCCAGTATCGCAGCTGATATTTCTCCGAGTCGAGATACTCCTCGCTGCCGGGCTCGCGCGGCGTGCTCTCCATCAGCTCGAAGGTTGGTCCGTAGATGCCGTAGTTCGCGGACAGCGTGGCCGCCAGCACCAGCCTCGCGGCGTACGCGGCGCGCAGGCCCGACTGCAGCGTCTCGTGCAGGATGTCGGGCGTGTTCGGCCACACGTTCGGCCGGAAGTATTCCCGCGCAGCGCCGCGGCTCAGCTCCGTGAAGTATTCGGTGAGCTCGCGCTTGCTGTTGCGCCAGGTGAAATACGTGTAGGACTGCGTGAAGCCGAGCTTCGCGAGGCGGTGCATGACCTTGGGCCGCGTGAAGGCTTCGGCGAGGAACAGGACATCGGGATGCGTGCGCTCGATCTCGCCGATCAGCCATTCCCAGAACGGAAACGGCTTGGTGTGGGGATTGTCGACACGGAATATGCGGATTCCCTGCTCGATCCAGAAGTCGACGATGCTCTTCAGCTCCCCCCACAACGCACGCCAGTCGGCGGTCTCGAAATCGAAAGGGTAAATATCCTGATATTTCTTCGGTGGATTCTCCGCGTATTGCACGCTGCCGTCGGGACGGTGCTTGAACCACTGGGGATGCGTACGCACGTAGGGGTGATCGGGCGCACATTGGAATGCCACGTCGAGTGCGATTTCCATGCCGAGCTCACGCGCCTTGGCCGCCAGGTGCCGGAAATCCTCGAGCGTGCCGAGCTCCGGCAGAATCTCCTTGTGGCCGCCATCTGCAGAGCCGATGGCCCAGGGGCTGCCGACGTCGTCGGGCTTCGCCTTGAGCGCGTTGTTGGGCCCCTTGCGATTCACCCGTCCGATGGGCTGGATGGGCGGGAAGTACACGACATCGAAGCCCATCTCGGCGACGTAGGGCAGACGCGCCTCGACGTCCTTGAAATTCCCGTGCCGCGCGGGTTGCGTCGAGGCCGAGCGCGGGAAGAGCTCGTACCAGCTGCTGAAGCCAGCGCGTTTCCGGTCCGCAAAAATCTCCACGGCCGCTGAATCGGCGAGGCTCCTGTCCGAGTGACGCCGCATCAGGCGCGCGCGCTCGGGATCGAGCGCGAGCGACTTGAGCGAGGCCGCATCCACGGTCGCCCCCGGCTTAGCGCTCTCGAGCAAGAGTGCCGCCCAGTCCTTCAGAACCCGCGCAGCGGCGTCGCCGGCACGCGCCGCGGTCTCGGAGATGAGCGCGCTTCCCACCTGCAAGGCGACACGAATGTCGCCGAGCTCCTCGCGCCGCTCGAGCTCCTTGCGCCAGGACTCGAAGTGATCGACCCAGGCCGTGACCGTGCAGTGATAACGCCCCGGCGCCGGCGGCGTGAACTCGGCCGTCCATACGTCGTTCCCGCGAGACTGCATCTCGACCTCGTACACCACCGCCGCGTTCATCGCCCTCCAGGCAAGCACCACGCGCAGCTGATCGTGCCCGTCGGTGAGGCAGAAAGCCTCGACGCATACCGGCTCGCCGGCGATGCGCTTCGCGGGAAAACGGCCGCCGTCGACCCGCGGCGACAGACCGTCGATGACCGCGCGCACCCGCCCGTCGACACAGGGCTCCGCCGGATCCGTCGATGCGACGGCTGAAGGCTTCGCGCGCCTGCGCGGCTCGTTTCTCTCAGCCATGCGACTCCCACCGCAGCATCAAAGTGGACAGCGGCGGCAGCGTCAGATTCAAGGACTCGACGCGTCCGCGGGTGGTCACAGGCACCGACTCGACTGCGCCCATGTTGCCCCAGCCAGCGCCGCCGTATTCTTGCGCGTCACTGTTCAAGACCTCGCGCCAGAGCCCACGTTTCGGCACGCCGACGAGGTAGTTGTGACGGGGGATGGGGGTGAGGTTGCAGACCACCAGCACGGGCGGGCTGTCGCCCGCCTTGCGCAGGAACGCGAGCACGCTCGCATCCGCATTGTCGACGTCGAGCCATTCGAATCCATCCTGGCTGAAATCCAAGCGATGCAGCGCGGGCTCGTTGCGGTAGACCGCGTTCAAGTCGCGCACCAGGCGCTGCACGCCTGCATGCTCGGTGAGCGAGGCTACCCACCATTCCAGTTCGCCCTCGTGGGTCCACTCCCGCCGCTGCGCGAACTCGTCGCCCATGAATAGCAGCTTCTTGCCGGGATGGCCCCACATGTAGCCGAACAAGGCGCGCAGGTTCGCAAACTTTTGCCAGTCGTCGCCCGGCATCTTGCCGATGAGCGCCCCTTTGCCGTACACCACTTCGTCGTGCGAGAGCGGCAGCACGAAGTTCTCGTTGAAGGCGTATATCAAGGAGAAGGTCAGCTGCCCATGATGGTAGCGCCGGTAGATCGGGTCCTGGCTGAAATAGGCGAGCGTGTCGTGCATCCAGCCCATGTTCCATTTCATGCCGAATCCGAGTCCGCCCATGTCGGTCGGCCGCGAGACCATCGGCCAAGCGGTCGATTCCTCGGCGATCATGCTTGCGTCGGGATGGTCTCGATACACGGCCTTGTTGAGGTCGCGCAGAAACTCGGTGGCCTCGAGGTTCTCGCGACCGCCATAGCGGTTTGGAATCCATTCGCCCGCCTTGCGCGCGTAATCGAGATACAGCATCGACGCCACGGCGTCGACCCGCAGCCCGTCGATGTGGTAGTGCTTCAGCCAGAAAAGCGCAGATGAGATGAGAAAGGAGCGCACCTCATTGCGGCCGAAATTGAAGATGGCCGAGTTCCACTCGGGGTGAAAACCCTGCCGGGCGTCGGCGTGCTCATACAAATGCGTACCGTCGAAATAGATGAGCCCGTGGGCGTCTGCGGGGAAGTGCGAGGGTACCCAGTCGAGGATGACGCCGATCCCGTTCTGGTGCAGATGGTCGACGAAATACATGAGGTCCTGCGGTGTCCCGTAACGCGCCGTGGGTGCGAAATAGCCGGTGGTCTGGTAGCCCCAGGATCCGTAGAAGGGGTGCTCGGTGATGGGCATCAGCTCGACGTGCGTGAAGCCCGTGTCGCGCACGTATCGGGCGAGCTCGTGCGCGAGATCGCGATAATTCAAGACATTGCCGTCCTTGCGCCGCCACGAACCGAGGTGCACCTCGTAAATGGAGATCGGTGCGGCGAGCCCATTGCGCTGCCCGCGCGATGTCATCCATTCGCCGTCGCGCCACTCCCAGTCGAGCGACCACACCCGCGATCCGGTCGCGGGCGGAAGCTCGGAGAAAAAGCCGAGCGGGTCGGCCTTTTCCGCCGTGAAATCGTTCCATCGCGAAGTGATGCGGTACTTGTACGCTTGGCCGCGCTGGACGCCGGCAATGGACCCTTCCCAGATGCCCGAGCCGTCCCAACGCGGCGCGAGCGCATCGTCGCTTGCACCCCAGCCGTTCCAGTCGCCGATCACCGATACCTTGGCGGCGTTCGGTGCCCACACTCCAAAGGACGCCCCGACACGCCCCTCGTGCAAGTGACACCCGAGCCCATCGAACAGAGAGCCGTGGGTGCCCTCGCGAAACAGATAGATATCGTGCTCGGTCAGCAAGTGACGGGCTCCCGTACGGAAAATGGATGGGGCAAGTAGCTCTTAAGAGTAAGTTTGACGGAGGCGGCGCGCTGTCGCCCTGCGAGCGGGAAAGACTGTAGGACTGGGCTGGCTGACAACATCGGCGCCACCGCGCTCTAGAGCTAGCGGACACCCTACAGACTTTCTGCCTCGACGCGTCGAAGCGTGCGGCGGCAGCTCTTGCGCAGGACTTTCGCCGCAGACTATAACAGACCGTCGGGGATACGGGCCGCGCCAGGGAGAGATCGCATGAAAGCCCCAAGCAAGACGGCGGGATACTCGGGGACGCCGCTCTGGAAGAAGCTCGGAATCAAGGCAGGAAGCCGAGTCTGCGTCCTCGATGGGCCCGATGAATACCGACGGCTCCTCGAGCCCCTCCCGACTGACGTGACGTTCAGCCGCTCCGCAAGCGTGCGCACCGACTTGGCGCACATCTTCGTCACTCGCCGGCGAGATCTGGAGCGCTACCTCGCCGAATTGCGTGCGAAGGTCGCGGACACCGCTCCTGTCTGGGTTTCGTGGCCGAAAAAATCCGCGCGCCGGCCGACTGACGTCACGGAGGACACCATCCGGGCGGTCGCACTGCCGATGGGCTTCGTCGACATCAAGGTGTGCGCGGTGAGCGAGGTTTGGTCGGGCCTGAAGCTGGTGGTGCGCAAGGAGCTGCGCGCGAAGGCGACCTGAATCTCACCCGCCGCGGCTGTCGCGTACAGCCAGTATTTGCGCGGCCGCCCGCACGCCCGTGCCGATCGCCGCGTGCACCGTCCCCCAATGTCCCGTGATGTCGGTGTGCTCGCCCGCGAAATAAAGGGCGTCCTCGACGGGCACGGTGAGTTTCGCGGGCGCATCCAGAGCGCCCGCCGGTACGTAGCTGTATGCGCCGCGGGAATAGGGGTCGGCCGACCAGTCATGCTCGTGCCAGCTCACGAGCAGATTCTGTACCTCCGCAAACGACAGCTCGAACACGCGCGCGAGCGTCGCGATGCAGCGGCGCGGGAGGGCGAGGGGGTCGCTGCCCTCCGCAATCGAGCGCCGCAACTCCGTCGCCTTGGTGCCGCCGATCCAGGCGGTGAGCATCGGCGTGTGGGCGGGATTAGGCGTCCACCAGGTTGAGGGTACCTCGGCCGGTGTGAACAGAAAGCTGAGGTCCGCGAGCTTGCGCCGCATGCCATCGGGAATGGACGGCGCGCAGCGATCCCGCCAGAAGCGATCGCGGAAGAGGAGCACGACGCGCACCACATCGCCCATCGCCAGGCGCTGCGCGTGCGCGAGGATATCCGTTGGCCGCGGCGCGAAGTCGATGGCGTCCGCCTGCAGCACGCCCAGGGGCACTGTGATCAATGCTCGCCTCCCGTGGAGCTTCTCGCTGTCGCACTCGACCCGCACGCTGCCGCGCCGCCATTCGATGCGTCGCACGGCGCCGCCGAGGGCGAGCTCACCGCCGTCGGCGCGGAATTGCGCGGCCAGGAAATTCATCACTGCATCGTAGCCTTCGGCGATGTGAAAGATCCGATCGCTGTCGATGCCGTCCTCGGCGCGCTGCTGCACGGCGAGCGCTGCGATGCCGATACGATTGCGATCTGCGGCATTGAACCCTTCGACGTAGTTCGCGGCAGCCGCGGCGCTTGCCGCATCGGTGGGATTGGCGGCGAGATATTCGGCGAAGCTCATGTCGCAGCCGGGGCGACCCTCGAGCCATTTCATCATGTCGGAAATCACATGCATCGCGGGATGGTTCACCGGCGGCGCCCAAGCGCCGTTCACGAACGACAGTTCCGAGCCCTCGAGCTCATAAGCGGACAGCTTGGCTTGGCCGACGAGCGACCAGGTTTGCGGCGGCATTCCGTGGATGAACTCAGCGCCGAGCTCGATGCACATCGGTGCGTGCCCTTCGGCCGCGGGCAAACGCCGTGTGAAGATGCGCCCTCCGATCCGATCGCGCGCCTCGAGTAGCGCCACGCGCTGTCCTGCCTTCGCGAGCCTCGCGCCGGCTGCGAGTCCCGCGGCGCCCGCGCCCACGATGATGACGTCGTATTCGCCTTGCATATGTGAGTATGATTCTAGCGCATGCGCATCGTCCGCCAGACGCAGTTCAAGTCCTCGCCATGGAAGAACGGCGGCGGCATCACGCACGAAGCGATGCGCAGCCCTTCGCGGGGCGATGCCTTTCGCTGGCGCGTGAGCGTGGCGCACATCGATGCGTCCGGTCCGTTCTCAGACTTCGCCGGCTATGCGCGCACGATGGTTCTGCTGCGCGGTGCGGGCATTGCCTTGAAGCTGTCGGACGGCACCCACCGCACGATGCGCGCCGCCGGCGACCTGGTGCAGTTCGACGGCGCACTCGGCGTCGAGTGCGAGCTGTTGAACGGTCCCTGCGTGGATCTGAACTTGATGACCTCGAGCGCGATGGGACCGGTGCGCGCACGCGTCGAGCGATTGCAGGGTCCGCTCTTCTGCGCGGCGCGGATGGATGAATCGATGGTGGTATTTCCCATCGACGCCGCGATCGAAATACAGGCGGACGGCGAGGATGCGGCGGTGCTCGAGCCGTGGGATCTCGCTGTGCTCGGCGGCGCAAGCGCGATGTCCGGGCGCATCGCGGGCTGCGAGGGCGCGGACTGCGCCGTTTTCCTGGCGACCCTGCGCTGAGCGCCGTCACGCCCTGGATCTGACCGGGGCGCGCGGGCCTCAGTACTTATGCGTCGAGAGTAAGAGGCTGGTCTCCGTGCTCGAGATGCCATCGATCAACCGGATGCGGCCGAGCACGCGGTCCACCGCCTCGAGGCTGTCGGTACGCAGTTCGGCGACGATATCCCAGCGGCCGTTGGTGGTGTGCAGCGCGCACACCGCAGGGTCTCCGCGCAGCGCCTTCAGCACCTCGTCGGTGCGGTTGCCCTCGACCGCGACCGTCATGAAGGCCCGAATACGCTGATCATCGGCGCCGTGCTTGAGGCGCACCGTATAACCGAGCACCGTGCCGTCCGCCTCGAGCCGCGCGAGTCGGTTCTGCACCGTGCCGCGCGATACGCCCAGGGCCTTCGCCATAGCCGCAACGGGCATGCGCGCGTTCTCGCGAAGCAGGGATAGGAGCTTATGATCGGTGGAATCCACAAAACGCCAACAATGTCTGACGATTTGTTCAAATATACCATCCTATTGATCAGTTTCCTGGCTATCTATTGGCGTGCCGTGGCGCGAGACTGCTCCAGCCGGCCGGGGAGGCCGGCGTAGCGAATTCCAACTAGAGCGAGAACTCACATGGTCAATTACATCGGCACCGCGCGCCTTCGCGAGCTGGTCGCGCGCCAGGGCGTGGCGCGCTTCATGGAAACCCTGGCCGGCGAGATCGAGTCGGACTACCGCCGCTGGGCGGAGTTCGACAAATCGGCCCGGCATGCGTGCCATTCTCCGGGCGGAGTCATCGAGCTGATGCCGACCAGCGACGGGCGTCTCTATTCGTTCAAGTACGTAAACGGTCATCCCAGGAACACGGCCGCCGGTCTTCTCACGGTGACGGCCTTCGGCGTGCTCTCGGACGTGGCTACGGGATATCCCATGCTGCTGTCCGAGATGACCTTCGTTACGGCGTTACGCACCGCCGCCATCTCGGCGCTCGCCGCCGGTTACATGGCGCGTCGGGATAGCCGTGCGATGGCTCTCATCGGCAATGGCGCGCAGAGCGAGTTCCAGGCCGTCGCCTTCCACCACATGCTGGGAATCCGCGAATTGCGGCTGTTCGACACCGACGCCGAGGCCACGGCGAAGCTCAAGCTCAATCTCGAATCGCTGCGGTTGCCCGGCCTTACGATGCGCACGTGCGCCAGCACCGCCGAGGCCGTCCGCGGCGCCGACATCGTGACCTCGGCGACGGCGGACAAGCGCAAAGCCTGCATTTTGACTCCGCAGATGATCGAGCCCGGCATGCACCTCAATGCCGTGGGCGGCGACTGCCCCGGCAAGACGGAGCTGCATGGGGAAATCTTGCGGCGGCCCGATGCGCGCATCGTGGTCGAGTTCGAGCCTCAGGCCCGTATCGAGGGCGAGATCCAGCAGCTCGACGCCGCGGCGCGCGTCATTGAGCTCGCCGACATCGTCTCGGGCAAGCTGCCCGGCAGACTCGCACCCGCGGAAGTGTCGATCTTCGATTCGGTGGGCTTCGCCCTCAACGACTTCTCCTCGCTGCGTTACTTGCACCGCCTCGAGGGCGAGTACGGTGGCGGGAGTGTCATCGATCTCATCCCGCGGCTCGATGATCCGAAGGATCTGTTCGGCGAGCTCAAGCTCGGGCGCCCGATGGCAGTACCGGGCGCCGCCCGCGGAGGGATTCCGGCATGAGCGCCGCCGGCGCGAAGGCAAGCCTCATCGGCGCGCCGACCGACGTGGGCGCGGGCGATCGCGGCGCCTCGATGGGTCCGGAGGCGCTGCGCGTCGCGGGTCTCGTTTCCGCTCTGGCGGCGCGCGGTCTCGACGTGCGCGACTGCGGCAACTTGAGCGGCCCGCCCAACCCCGGCCGCGCCGCCATCGGCGGCTATCGGCATCTGGCGGAGGTCGCGGCCTGGAACCGCGAGGTCTACGGTGCGGTACGGCGCGAGCTCGGCGCGGGTCGTCTACCCATCCTGCTGGGCGGCGATCACAGCCTGTCGATCGGATCGATTTCCGCCGTGGCCCGTCACTGCCGCGAGACGGGCCGCGCCCTGCGCATCATCTGGCTCGATGCGCATACCGACTTCAATACCAGCGATTTGACTCCGAGCGGGAGCCTCCACGGAATGCCCGTGGCCTCGCTCTGCGGCTTCGGGCCGAGCGAGCTGGTACAGCTCGACGGGGTCACCCCGGCGATCAGGCCGCAGTGGGTGCGGCAGGTGGGTATCCGCAGCGTCGATGCGGGCGAGCGCCGTTTCGTGCACGAACAGCGGCTGGCGGTGTTCGACATGCGCTTCATCGACGAGATGGGTATGCGGCGAGCGATGGAGCTGGCGCTTGAAGATCTGGAGGAAGACACGCATCTGCACGTCAGCTTCGACGTCGACGTGCTCGATCCCGAGATCGCGCCCGGTGTCGGCACCACCGTGCCCGGTGGAATGTCCTATCGTGAGGCCCAGCTGTGCATGGAGATGATCGCGGACACGGGGCTCGTAAGCTCGCTCGACATCATGGAGCTCAATCCCGCGCTGGACGTGCGCAACAAGACCGCGACGCTTGCAGTGGACCTCGTCGAATCGCTGTTCGGCAAGAGTACGCTCATGCGGCGTCCCGCGAGCGAGGGCAGAGCTGAGGCCCTCGCGCGTAGGCCCGCGGCACTCGCCTGATCCTGCATTGCGGACGGCCGCTGGTGTTCCCGGCCGTCCTTACCGATACTAGCTCACCGCCTTTTTGAGGAAGCTCGCCATGGCTGCCAGCTTGAATGAGTACGCGTCCCCCACCTCGCCGGACAGCTTGCGCGCCGCCGCGCGTGAGCACGCACTGTGTCCCGAGGACCAGGCCGTACAGCGCTTACTGCATGCGCTCGATCTCACCGGAGGGGCGCGTCATCGCGCCGTGTCGCGGGCCGTCGCGGTGGTCGAAGCAGCGCGTGCGCGGCGCGACGAGCGGCCGTTCCTCGACGCCTTCCTGCAGGAGTTCGGCTTGTCGAATCAGGAGGGCATTGCGCTCATGTGCATTGCCGAGGCGCTCCTCAGAATTCCGGACGATGCGACCGCGGACCGTCTGATCGCCGAGCAGCTTGCCACCGGGGACTGGGCGGCGCATGCCGGCAGATCGGAATCGCTGTTCGTCAATGCATCGACCTGGGGACTCATGCTCACCGGCGGCATCCTCGAGCTCGATCCGGTGATCAAGAACGATGCGGCAGGATGGATCCGCAAGCTCACGCGCAAGGCGGGCGAGCCGCTGTTGCGCCTCGCCGTGCGCAGGGCGATGAAAATCATCGGCGGCGAGTTCGTCGTGGGACGGACCATTGAGGAAGCCCTCCAGCGCAGCGAGCGCGAGCCCGACGTGGGCCTGTGCTCCTTCGACATGCTCGGCGAGGGCGCGCGGACACTCGCCGATGCGGAACGTTATCTCGCATCCTACGAGCACGCCATCGATGTGATCGGCCGCGTGGGCCGCGGACGCCGCCCGCACGAGCGCTCGAGCATTTCCATCAAGCTGTCCGCGCTCGAGCCACGCTACACGCTTTTACAGAAGGATCGAGTGATGGAGCGGCTGGCGCCGAAGACGCTCGCGCTCACGCGCCGCGCGGCCGAGGCAGGCATTCAGCTCACGATCGATGCCGAAGAGGCGGATCGCCTCGACCTCTCCCTCGACGTGATCGAGGCGCTCGCCGGGGATGCCGGAACGAAGGACTGGCCGGGACTCGGGCTCGCCGTCCAAGCCTATTCGAAGCGTGCGTTGGACGTGATCGACTGGGCTGCGGCGATGGCTCGGCGAGCCGGCCGGCGCATCGCGGTGCGCCTCGTCAAAGGCGCGTACTGGGACAGTGAGATCAAGCGTAGCCAGGAGCGCGGGCTCGAGGGCTATCCTGTGTACACCCGCAAGATCACGACGGATGTCTCCTATCTCGCCTGCGCGGGGCGGCTCTTCAGGCATGTCGACGTGCTGTTTCCGCAGTTCGCGACGCACAACGCGCATAGCATCGCGGCGGTGCTGGAGCTTGCACCGCGCGGGGCGCCGTACGAGTTCCAACGGCTGCACGGCATGGGCAGGCTCCTCTATGCGGAAGCCGAGCGCCAGATCGAGGACTTTCCCCCCGTACGCGTCTATGCGCCGGTGGGCGAACACAAGGACCTGCTCGCCTACTTGGTGCGCCGTCTGCTCGAGAACGGCGCCAATACCTCCTTCGTGAATCGCTTCATGGACGAACAGGTACCGGTTCTCGATATTGTCCGCGATCCCATCACCGAGCTCGAGCGGCTCGACTCTTATGCACATCCGCGCCTGCCGGTGCCGGTCGCGCTGTTTGCGGAGCGGCGCAACTCCATCGGACTCGACATGGGCAATCCCGACGCGCTGGCCGACGTCCGCGCCGGCATCGTCTCGCGGCGCGCGATCTCGCACACGAGCGGCCCGCTCATCAATGGAGTCGAGCTTCCCGGCGAGACGCATGCGGTGACCAATCCGGCCGATCGCCGCGACACTGTCGGCCGTGCCCGGGACGCCACGAGCACCGAGATCGCCGAGGCCTTCGCCGCCGCCGCGCGAGCGCAGACTGCGTGGGACGCCCGCGGCGGTGTGGTGCGGGCGGAGTGCCTCGATCGGGCGGCGGCGCTGCTCGAAAAATCGCGGCTCGACTTCTACGAGCTGCTGATCCGCGAAGCCGGGAAGATCTTGCCCGACGCCGTTTCCGAGGTACGCGAGGCGACGGACTTCTGCCGCTACTACGCGGTGCGTGCGCGCGAGGAATTCGCTCATGGCAAGCGGCTCGAGGGACCCACGGGTGAGCACAACGAGCTGTCCCTGCATGGCCGAGGTGTATTTGCTTGCATCAGTCCATGGAATTTCCCACTCGCTATTTTCGCTGGACAGGTGACGGCGGCACTCGCGGCGGGCAATGCCGTCGTGGCCAAGCCGGCCGAGCCCACGCCGCTCATCGCGGCACGCTTCGTGAAGCTTTTGCACGAAGCAGGCGTGCCTCCGGAGGTACTGCAGCTGACGCCGAGCCGCGGACGCATGTTCGGCGAGGCGGCGTTCGCCCATCCGGCGCTCGCGGGCGTCGCCATGACGGGGTCCACCGCAACTGCGCTCACCATCAACCGCTTGCTTGCCGCTCGCGGCGGTTCCATCGTGCCGCTCATCGCCGAGACGGGCGGCATGAATGCGATGCTGGTCGACTCGACTGCCCTGCCGGAGCAGGTCGTCGACGACGTAATCACCTCGGCCTTCATGAGCGCAGGGCAGCGGTGTTCCGCGCTGCGCTTGCTGTTCCTGCAGGAGGAAATCGCCGATACGGTGCTCGAGATGATCGCGGGCGCGATGGATGAGCTGGTGATCGGCGATCCCGCCGAGTTCAAGACCGACGTCGGGCCGGTCATCACTGCAGCGGCTCGCGAAGGCCTCGAGCGACACGTCGAGCGCATGCGCCGAGAGGCCCGGATCGTGAAGGCCTGCCGGCTCGATGAGTCGCATGCTCAGGGCAGCTTCGTCGCGCCGCACCTGATCGAGCTCAGCGACGCGGCGCAATTGACGCGCGAGGAATTCGGCCCGCTTCTGCACGTGGTGCGCTATCGCTCACGCGATATCGGCGATGTGCTCGCCGCGATCCGCGCGACGCACTACGGACTTACCCTCGGTGTACAAACGCGGCTCGAGTCTTTCTGGCGAGAGGTGTTCGAGGGCACGTTCATCGGCAACACCTACGTCAACCGCAACATGATCGGTGCGGTCGTGGGCGTACAACCATTCGGGGGCACCGGACTTTCGGGCACGGGGCCCAAGGCCGGTGGCCCGCACTATGTGGCCCGCTTTGCGAGCGAGCGGACCCTGACCGTGAACACCACGGCAACCGGCGGCAACACGGCGTTGCTCAACCTCGGCAATTAACGAGCGTTGCCGCGGCTTCAGGGCGTCTGAGCCATCTTGGCCGCCTTGGCATTCGCCTTCGAGTTTACGAGTCCGACCAGGGCCATCACTGCGGCGGTTGCCGGCCCGCTTCCTTTCAGACCCCCGATGCTTGAGATCCCGTTGCTTATTGAGACTTGCATAAATGCCTTGCAACTTTCCCTCTCGCCGTTGGTCCAAGATAATGGGTAGTCTTGGCGAGGCGAGCGATGAGCAAAGCGGAACAAGAGGGCAAGCTTTTACAGCGC
>JBEKWA010000028.1:0-35224 GCA_049513515.1 Steroidobacteraceae bacterium | reverse complement strand
TGCCAGGGGACCAGGACGCATTCGTTCGTGTTGGCGGCCACCAGAAGGCTACCGCCGGCGCAGGACGTGCTGCTCAGCGAGAGTACGACGACACCCAGGCTACCCAAGAAACTCAGGAAAGGCATTTTCATTGGATCGTCCTTGTTGGCTTGGTGAAGACCTGCAAAGGTGTAGGGTAAAACTATCGCGCACCGCCTCACTAGTTGTGAGACTTTCCTCTGCTCGAGGTCCTCCGCGCCGGCGATTTGATTTCCAGTCTCACAAATGATGAGCTGGAGAGGTCCTCGCGAGCCCCCAGCACTCGAATTCTAGACAATTTATAGCGTGACGCATTCCTCCCGGCAATATCATTACCGGAATCTCGAGACCCGACTCGACATAGTCGAAGAGACGTTGCTTAAGCTCTTGTTTCTATGAAAGATACCCGCTTTGGACCTACCGGCGATTGCCCATGGATGACTCGTTGTTTCTTAAAGGACCGCGTTACCGAAATCTCGTTGGTCCGACAGCCGCTTCGGGATGGCGGCCAGCCTCGTCCAGGCCCAGCTGCGGCCCTAAAACGACGGCCCTTAGCCGGATGTGGCCCCTGAGGCCTTTTCAGGGGGAAGGCTTTGGGAGCTTCGGCCGCAGCGTTACGTTGACTGCGCACGCCCTAGAGCCAGAGGCTGGCTTGCGGCTCGCCGGGTAGATTCAAGTCGCCTGTTGCGTCAGGTGCGGGGTTAATTCTTGTACCTGCGCCTCGATGAAGTCGAGCGCCGCGGTCTCGACCTGATCTGCAAATTGCTTGCGCCGATTCTTCGAAAACACTCCACCATTCTGGTAGGCCATGCGAATCAAATTCGCAAGCGTCGAGCCTTGAATGTCGTAGCGATCATTGACTCGCCGCACGACCTCATCGTAGCAGCTAAGATACGCGACCTCCTCCTTCAAGTCCTTGCGCAGTGTCTCGAGCGCCATCTCGTACAGAAAGCTCACGCACGGGGTGGCATCGAAGTAGCGGTACATCGAGGGTGAGCCCTGAAACTCAAAATCGAAATTCTCCCCATCGAGCCAAGTCACCTTCCAGAACGCGCGCGCAGTCACCGAGAAGGACTTAAGCGCCTGCAAATACTTGAGTTCATTGCGACGCATCGCCGCGGAGAGCGGCAAGATGGAGCCTGATGGCAGGGCGCCGGACTGGCACAGTGCATAGTGCGCAAGGTAGCGCGACAGCCGTCCATTGCCATCGCCAAACGGATGGGCGAACACGAAGCCAAAGGATGCAAGGGCTGCGCGCACCAACGGTGCGATCCCCGGCGCGGTTTCGACATTGGCAAGCCTCGAGATGCTCGCAAGAAGCGAGTGGACGAGAACGGGGGGTGGCGGCAGATACGAGACTCCGCGAGGGCCCGGCACGCCGCTGCTTAAATGATTCTGGAAGGCTCGAAACGAGGCTTCCTGGGCGAGCTTGCTCGTGACGGTGGCATTTTGAAGCTCCACCCAGTGCGCCTCATCAAGTGTCTGGCGCGCATGGGCTTGCCGCAGCAGGGCGGCGAAGGCTTCCTGCTTGTTGCCCGCCGGCCGCTCGCCCTCGATTTCGAAGGTGCTTCGGGTCTCATCGAGATACGCCCAAGCGAGCGCACGCTCAAGCTGTGCGGGCGGAACGGTATCTAAAAACTCGCGCACCTGCACCAGAGGATCGGCTTTGAGCAACGCCTCGAGCTGCGGGGTCCGCCGCACGCTCGGACAAAAGTCCCAGTCGCCCAAGCCATTGAAGGCGACGCCCCAGCGCTTGTCGCGGTTAGCCCCCTCGGCTGTCACGTAGAGTGTGGGGTCGAAGAGAAGCGCCACGGATCCAGAGATTCCGGCCGGCAGACCTTCGAGGAGCTGCCCGGTAGTCGCCTCCCAGATCGCACAGAGCTTGCGGATGTACTGCCCGGCAGGCGCGGCCCGCAGCTGCGCGAGGAGCGCCGCGGGCTCCAAGTGCGCACAAGCCGCGGCGAGCACCTGAAGATCGGTTCCCTCGTGCTTCAGAGCAAATAAAAGATGTTCGATCACATCCTCGCCCGGTGCGCGCTTGGCGGGAACGGCAAGCTCGCCCTCTAAGCGCTCGACCCGGGTGACACTTCGGATGAGCGCCGGGAAGGCCACCGGCGGTAAGGGCAGCTTCAGCCGATCCTGGACATAGGCATACCCAATGACGGTCATTCGCCGCTCGGTAGGGAGTTGCGATCGTAATCGACCGGCCCACAGCGCTCCGGCAGGCAGTGATCCGCGCAGGCAAAGGCGAGGATCGTTTGAGGGCCAATTGGCTTTTGACGAGGCATCTTTTTCTATAGCGATCGGTAGTTTTCTATGGATATTGCAATTATACCGTACTTTTCTATGCAACTACTGAATTCAATAACCTTTTCTATGGAAACTAGCTAAGACTCTCGCTTTTAGATGTGCCAACGGCCATTTTTATGAGACCTCTTTGCTGCATCGCGGCGATGTCGGCTGCTACTCTCGGGAATGTCGCTTGAAGGCTGCGGGCCTGGTAGCGCCGACCGCCGGGAAACGCCGCGACTTAATCGACCGCGCGGCCTCTCTCAGGTGGCGGCTGTCACCAACACGATTTGGTGACAGAGCCTATTCAAAAGCGTTTCGGTCCTGGGGTGGACTAGGGCTTTCGCCACTGGTCCGGCTTGCCCTTTGAGGTGTGCCTTACCCGCTCAACATGCGGCGCCGCGTCCGGGTTTACGCCGGGCAATCTGTATGGCCTCCGCCTGGGTGGAGGCAGTCGCGCTCGCCCGCTCGGCGTTGGCGCGTCGCACGGCGTAATCGCCCTTGTCCTTTGGCTGCTCCACGTACACGCGCTTGTCTGACACAGTCGCCTCCCAGTCACGCTATGTGACGTCCCGTGAAAGAAAAAGCCCGCCATCGCTAGATGGCGGGCCTTAAACGAATGAAAAACGAACGACATAAAAGCCCCGATAGCCTCTTTTCTCGCCTGCTCCCGACTAAGTCATTGCTTTCTCTCGTAAAAATGCTCGGCTTTAGTTGCGACTATTCTCAGGAAAGTAGCCACTATTCTCGGCACGCTCATCTATCCGCACTTCGAGTCCCCGCAATTCAGGCAAGTGCTGCAACCATCCATCATCACGACGGCGGCCGTGCTGCACTTGGCACAAAGTTGCGCGCCTTCCGGGAAGTGCGACTTGGAGAACGCGTCCGTCTGCTTGGCGCGTGCCTCGAACTCCGCGCGCTTCTCGTCGACCAGCTTACGCTGGTGCGCGTCGAGCTGCGGCTCCTTCAGCAGGCCGATCGTGCGCAGGTGGCGCTCGATCACGTGACCGAGCTCGGCGATGGTCGAGGGCATGAACTTGCCGCCAGGCTGCCAGTAGCCGCCGCGCGGATCGAACACCGCCTTCAGCTCGTCCACCAGGAACGTCGTGTCGCCGCCCTTGCGGAATACAGCGGAGATCACACGCGTGAGCGCGACGATCCACTGGAAATGATCGAGGTTTTTCGAATTGATGAACACCTCGAACGGACGCCGCTGCTCGTGGGGCGTGCCTTCGTTCAGCACGATGTCGTTGATGGTCACGTACATGGCGTGATCCGACACCGGCGTCTTGATCTTGTACGTGGAGCCGATCAGCACCTCGGGCCGCTCGAGCTTCTCATGCATCCAGATGACGTTGTCCTGCTTCGCGGGCTCTTTGGCCACCGCCGCCGGCGTCGCCTTCGCCTCGGGCTTCTGCACCCGGTACTTCGCGATCTTCTTTTCGATCTTGATATGAGCCATGTCAGAATTTCCCGTAATAGCCTTCTTTCAGTGCGTCGAAGAGATTCGCGGCGGTATGCATCTCGCCGTCGTATTCGATCTCCTGATCGCCCCGCGCCTCGATCTCGGTGCCGTCCTCCAGCGTGAACACGTAGGTGGTGTTCTTGAGATCGTCCTCCTTCACTAGCACGCCCTGGAAGGCCTCTGGATTGAAGCGGAACGTAGTACAGCCCTTGAGCCCCGCATCGAACGCATGCAGGTAGATGTCCTTGAAGTCCTCGTACTTGTAGTCCGTCGGCACGTTCGCCGTTTTGGAGATCGAGGAGTCGACCCAGATCTGCGCCGCAGCCTGGATGTCCACGTGCTGCTTCGGGCCGATGTCGTCCGCCGAGATGAAGTACTCGGGGAGCTTCTCGGCCGGACTCTGCCCATCGGGCATCGCCCGCGGATTCACCAGCTCGCGGTACGCCAGCAGCTCGAAGGAGAACACATCGATCTTCTCCTTCGACTTCTTTCCCTCGCGGATCACGTTGCGGAAATAGTGATGCGCAAAGGACGGCTCGATGCCGTTCGAGGCGTTGTTCGCGAGCGAGAGCGAGATCGTTCCCGTCGGCGCGATGGAGGTGTGATGCGTGAAGCGCGCTCCCACCTCGGCGAGCTCGTCCACGAGCTCCGGCGAGACCTCGGCGACGCGCTGCATGTAGCGGCTATAGCGCGCATGCAGCACTCGCCCCGGAATCTTGGCGCCCACCCGCCAGCCGTCCCGTACCATCTCGGGACGCTTGCGCAGCATCTCGCGCGTGACCGTGAACTCCTCGTTCATGATCGGTGCGGGGCCTTTCTCGCGGGCGAGGTCGAGCCCGGCTTCCCATCCGGCCACCGCCATCTCGCGCGACACCATCTCGGTGAACTCGATGGATTTCTTCGAGCCGTATTTCATGCAGAGCATCGTGATGGCCGAGCCCAGCCCGAGAAAGCCCATGCCGTGCCGGCGTTTGCGGATAATCTCGCCGCGCTGGGGGGCGAGCGGCAGGCCGTTGATCTCGACCACGTCGTCGAGCATGCGCGTGAACACCTTGCAGACCTTGCGATAGGTCTCCCAATCGAAGCGCGCATTGTCCGTGAATGGATCGACCACGAACTTGGTGAGATTGACCGATCCCAGGAGGCACGAGCCGTAGGGCGGAAGCGGTTGTTCGCCACACGGATTTGTGGCGCGGATATTTTCCGTCCACCAGTTGTTGTTCATCTCGTTGACCCGGTCGATCAGGATGAAGCCCGGCTCCGCGAAATCATAGGTCGAGGACATGATGAGGTCCCAGACCCGGCGTGCCGGCAGGATCTTGTAGACCTTGCATGCAACCAGCCCTTCCTCGTTCACGACATAGCCCGTGGTGTCGGGCCATTCGCGCCACACGAACCTCGAGGTGTCCTCGAGATCCGGACGATCCGCCTCGTATTCGCTTTGCGAGAGCGGAAATGCGAGCTTCCACTCCGTATCGCTCTTCACCGCTTTCATGAACTCGTCGGTGACCAGCAGCGAAAGATTGAACTGGCGCAAACGTCCGTTCTCTCGCTTCGCGCGGATGAACTCGAGCGCATCCGGATGGCCCACATCGAACGTACCCATCTGCGCACCGCGTCGCCCGCCCGCCGAGGACACGGTGAAGCACATTTTGTCGTAGATATCCATGAACGACAGAGGCCCCGATGTATACGCGCCGGCACCCGTTACGTAAGCGCCGCGCGGGCGCAAGGTAGAAAATTCATAACCAATTCCGCAGCCCGCCTTCAATGTGAGCCCCGCCTCGTGCACCTTCTTCAAGATGTCGTCCATCGAGTCGCGGATGGTGCCAGACACGGTGCAGTTGATGGTCGAGGTGGCCGGCTTGTGCTCGAGAGCACCGGCGTTCGAAGTGACGCGTCCCGCCGGAATCGCGCCGTGGCGCAACGCCCAGAGGAACGACTCGTACCAGTGCTCGCGCACCTCGGGCGACTCGACATCCGCGAGCGCACGCGCGACACGCTTGTACGTATCGTCCATCGTGCGATCGATCGGCGAGCCGTCCTTCGCAATCAGGCGATATTTCTTATCCCAGATGTCATACGACGCTTCTTGATAAGGAATGCTGCCAACATCTTTTGGCTGGATCTTAACCACCGTATTCATGGGTAACCGAACCGCTCCCTTTATAGTTATGGCGCGATGCTCAAACACAAGTGGCGCTGGCCCCCACTGGAAAATGCCGGGCGGTCAGCTCGGGGCATCGGGGACTATCGCGGACTTTCCGACCACAACATATTGTGGCTGCGTGGAAGGTTAAGACCGGAACGCGATTACCGTCAAGGATTTTATTCGCCGAATATCGGCCGTAAAAATCCAGAAATATCAAGATATTGCGCAATTCTCACGAGACATTCTCTATCACCTCCGCCGAATGATTTTTTCGAGGGGTCGGCAGGTGCAACCGCAACATGTTGTGTTCCACATCTTATGCACAATATGTTCCATTGACATTCCCGAAATTCGCGGGGACGAGCTCAAAAAAAACGTCCTCCCCATCGACCACGCATTGAAATGAGTGCGCCCGACCCAACTCAAGGTACCAACAGATTTTCAACTTCGTTCATTTCATTTTTATCTAATTGAGGAGAAACACATGACTGTCGTTCGCTATGAACCCTGGTCGTTGGTCAATAAATTCCAACGTGACCTCGATCGTCTGTTCGGTGCGCCGCAACCCACGGCCACGGACTCCGGTGCGTGGCTGCCCGCGGTAGATGTGCACGAGGAAGACAAGCAATTCTTGTTGCACGTGGATCTGCCGGGCGTCGACCCGAAGACGGTGGAGATCACCTCCGAGCAGGGCGTGCTCACCATTCGTGGTCGCCGCGAGGAGACGCGTCGCGAGGCTCGTGAAGGCTATCGCCGCATCGAGCGTATTACGGGCGAGTTCATGCGCCGCTTCAGCCTGCCGGAGACGGCGGATGTGCAGAACATCAAGGCCAAGGCGTCCAACGGTGTGCTCGAAGTCTCAATTCCGAAGGTGGCCCAAGTCCAGCCGCAGCGAATCACGGTGGAAGCGGCCTAACGAAGTCCGCCGAACGCGCTCTTACGTGTAAGATCGCGGTCCGAGAGTAGCGACCCGTGGGCCGAACATCCAAGTCCGGCCCACGCTTCTCGTGGCAGGGGTCCGCTGCCCCGACAATGGATATATGACTCGAGGACAGCCCATGATTTTGCGTCTTTTCACGGCCGCCGTGCTCGCCGCGGGCCTTTCCACACCGGGCGCATTCGCCGCCCTGCCTGCGCCACCGCCTGCCGCGACCGAGGCGGCTCCCATGCCCTCGCTCGCGCCGATGGTGAAGCGCGTTTCGCCTGCCGTGGTGAACATCGCGACGCGCGGCACCATCAAGGAAAAGCCCGGCCAGCGCAATCCCCTGCTCGACGATCCTTTCTTTCGTCGCTTCTTCGACGTGCCGCCCGACATGAAGCCCCGTGAACGGCAATTTCAGAGCGCGGGCTCCGGCGTCATCGTCGATGCGAAGAACGGCTACATCATCACCAATCACCATGTCGTCGAGAACGCGAGCGAGATCACCGTGACCTTGCTCGACAATCGCAGCTTCTCCGCCAAGGTCGTCGGCTCCGATGAGGGCGCCGACATCGCCGTGCTCCAAGCGAAGCAGCCGAACCTCGTTGCCATGGCTCTCGGGGATTCCTCGAGGCTGGAGGTGGGTGATTACGTGGTCGCGATCGGAAACCCCTTCGGCCTGCAACATACGGTGACCGCCGGAATCGTGAGCGCGCTCGGACGCACGGGCATCAATCCGGACGGCTACGAGGATTTCATCCAGACGGACGCCTCCATCAATCCCGGCAACTCCGGCGGCGCGCTGGTGAACCTGCGCGGCGAGCTCGTGGGGATCAACTCCGCGATTCTTTCGGGGAGCGGCGGCAACATCGGCATCGGCTTCGCCATTCCCGTGAACATGGCGAAGGGCGTCATGGACCAGCTGATCAAGTACGGCCAGGTGAAGCGCGGTGTGCTCGGCGTGAACATCTACGACGTCACGCCCGATGTCGCCAAGGAGTTCGGGCTCCCTGCCGATGCGAGCGGCGCGCTGGTCGCGGGCGTGTCGCAGGGCTCGGCCGCCGAGCACGCCGGCGTCAAGACCGGCGACATCATCGTCTCCATCAATGGCGCCCCCATGAAAAACGCGGCGGAGTTGAAGAACTCCATCGGCATGCTGCGCGTCGGAGACCAGGTCGAGATCGGTCTGCTGCGGGACGGCAAGTCGCTCAAAGTGACGGCGCTGGTCTCCGAGCGCTCGGAGACCGACGTCGCCAACGCCGTGGACATTCATCGCGGGCTCGAGGGCGCGGATCTCGCGGATGCGCCGGACGGCGCCGGCGTGCTGGTGCGCGCCGTGCAGGACGGCAGCCCCGCGGCGCAGGCGGGTCTGCGGGCGAACGACCTCGTCGTGGCGGTCGGGCGCACCCCCGTGACGACACTGAAGGCCTTCCGCGAAGCGGCGAAAGGTGCGACTTTGTTGCTCCTCAACGTGAAACGCGGCTCCGCCGTCGTTCTGATCCCCATTCGGTGACGTCATGAGGCCGTTGTCTCTGTGCATTCTCGGCGGTACCGGATTTCTCGGTACGCGCTTGGTCGCGCGCCTGATCAAGGACGGGCACGCGGTCACGGTACTGTCGCGCGATCGCGAGCTGCACAAGCACTTACTCGTGCTGCCGGGGCTCACCCTCGAGAATTGCGACGTGTACGAGGAGGCTCAGCTAAGCGAGCGCTTCCGGGGCAAGGATGTCGTGATCAACCTGGTGGGCATTTTGAACGAGCGCGGCTTCGGCGGCGGCGGCTTTCGCCGCGCACATACCGAGCTCACGCGCAGCGTGCTCCAGGCCATGCGCTCCGCCGGTGTACGCCGGCTCCTGCAGGTGTCCGCGCTCAAGGCCGCCGTGGATGCGCCGAGCTATTACCTGCGCTCGAAGGGCCAGGCCGAAAAGCTCATCCGCGAGCAAAGCGCCGTCATCGATTGGACCATCTTCCAGCCCTCGGTGATGTTCGGTCCCGGTGATACGTTTCTCAATCGCTTCGCGGGCCTGTTGGCGTCCGTGCCTTTTTTCTTTCCGCTCGCGCGGCCCCGCGCCCGCTTTCAACCGGTGTTCGTCGACGACGTGGTCGATGCGATGCTCCGTTGCCTGCACGGTGCGACGGGCGTCCATCAGACCTATCAGCTCGGTGGGCCTCAGGTGTACACCTTGAGCGAGATCGTGCATCTCGTGGCGAGCATCACGGGCCGCGGCCGCTGGATCGTAGGGCTGCCGAACTTTGCTGCGTGGCTGCAGGGGCTGGTCATGAACTTCGTGCCCGGGAGGCCGTTCTCCAGCGACAACTACAACTCCCTGCAGGTCGACAGCGTGTGCACGGACGATGGCTTCGAGAAGCTGAAGATCAAGCCGCATTCCATGGCTGCCGCGGCGCGCCAGTACCTCGGCTCCTTCGAGGACAACGCGCGCTTGAGCCGCGATCGGGCCGCCGCCGGCAAATCGGCCGCGGGACTCGCGCATAGCGGCGGCGCGACGGCCGAGCGGCCCTAGGCCGGGCGCCCTGGCCGGGCGCCTTGAGGCCTGACTCGTCAGCGCGCCCCGCATACGAGCGCGTCGCGCTTCTCCTGACCGAGCTTGGCGAGCTCGCGCACGCGCCCGTAGAACGCATCCAGATCGCCGCCCACCGCGGCAAGCTCGCGCTTGAAGCCGGGCACACAGTCGTAATAGGTCGCGATGGAGGCGAGGTGAGCGTTGTTGATATCGCTCTTCTCGAACCAGTTTTCGAAGGGCGGATGCGGGCCCCATCCCTGGACGAGATGCGCATACGACTCGCGCAGCGCTACGAATGCGGCCTGCTTGCGCTCACGCATGCGCGCAGAGTCCGTGCCGGAGCCGTAGACCGTGCGCAGCTCATCGCGGGTACGATTCAAAAGCGTCACGATCTCGAGTGAGCGCCTTTGCTCGAGCTGATAATGGTCGAGATCGCCGGAGCGGTTCAACGTCTCGAGCCAGCGGCGCACCCCCTCCTCCTCGACGGTCGTGGCGAGCGCCTCGTTGAAATCGGCGTCGTTCGCGATGTAGATCATTTGATGCGTGAGCTCGTGGAAAATGATCGCCGCCAGCTCGACGTCGTTCCAGCCGATCATGGTGTTGAGAATGGGGTCGTCGAAGTGCCCGAGGGTTGAGTACGCGGCGACCCCGGCGACACTCACGTCGAATCCCTTGGCCCGCAGATCCTCGCCGAAGGCTCGAGCGCGCCGCTCGACGAAGTAGCCGCGGTACGCGACGCAGCCGACGATGGGATAGCACCACTCCTTCGGGTCGACCGAGAATTCCGGAGCCGCGACGACGTTCCAGACCACGTAAGGCCGGCCCACGTCGGCATACGTGCGGTAGCTTCCGTTGTCGGGCAAGTGCAGGTTGCGGACGGCGAACTCGCGAATCTGCGCGACCGCGTCGAGCTGCTTGCGCACGTCGGCGGGCGTGCGCGCATCGGCGACCACGCGCGCGATGGGCCGGCGCTTTGACATGAGCGCGAGCTGCCCCTGCGCGCTCTCCAGCAAATAACAGCCGTTCAGGGACGCGCCGATCAGCGCGAACGCGCAGAGGGCGCAGATCCGCGAAGTGATGCTGATATTATTCACCGATGCAAGTGTATCTGGTCGGCGGCGCTGTTCGAGACGGGTTGCTCGGCCTGCCCGTCAAGGAGCGCGACTGGGTCGTCGTCGGCGGCACTCGGGAGGAGCTCGAGCGCCTCGGCTATCGGGCCGTGGGGCGCGATTTTCCGGTGTTCCTGCATCCCGAAACTCACGAGGAGTACGCGCTCGCGCGACGCGAGCGCAAGACTGCGCCGGGCTACCGCGGATTCAGCGTCGAGTTCGGGCCGGAGGTGACGCTCGAGGAGGACCTGTCGCGCCGCGATCTGACCATCAATGCCATGGCGCGATCCACCGACGGCACACTCATCGATCCATACGGCGGCGCGCGCGACATCGAGGCGCGCAGCTTGCGGCATGTTTCGGCGGCCTTCGTCGAGGATCCGGTGCGCGTGCTGCGCGTGGCGCGGTTCGCCGCACGTTACGCGCCGCTCGGGTTTCGCGTGGACCCGGCGACGCTCGCGCTCATGCGCGAGATGGTCGCGCGTCGCGAGGTGGACGCCCTCGTCCCCGAGCGCGTCTGGCAGGAATCCGAGAAGGCGCTGCGTGAGCCCGCCGCCGGCACCTTCTTTCAGGTGCTGCGGGAAAGCGGCGCGCTCGCGCGCATCTATCCGGAAATCGACGCGCTCTTCGGCGTGCCGCAGCCGACGCGCTGGCATCCGGAGATCGATACGGGCGTGCACACGCTGATGGTGCTCGATCAAGCCGTGCGCCTCTCATCCGACCCGCGAGTACGCTTCGCGGCGCTGGTGCACGACCTCGGCAAAGGAGCCACACCCCGGGCGCAATGGCCCGCGCACCACGGACATGAGGAGCGCAGCGTCGCGCTCATCGAGGCGCTCGCGGCACGGCTGAAGATTCCCGGCGACTATCGAGAGCTCGCCATCATCGTCGCGCGCTATCATGGGATCGTGCATCGCGCCTTCGAGCTCAAGCCGCGCACGGTGCTCGAGTTCATCGAGCGCGCGGACGCGGTGCGCCGGCCGGATCGATTCGGACAGGCTCTCCTCGCTTGCGAGGCCGACGCCCGTGGGCGTCTCGGCCTGGAAGACAAGCCCTATCCGCAGCGTGAATATTTGATCGCCGCCCGCGCAGCCGCCGCGGCTGTCAGGCCGAGCGCCGCAGAGCTCGCTGCCTCCGGCCCGAAAATCGCCGAGCAGATGCACCGCCGGCGCCTCGCAACGATTACCGCAGTCCGCGAACAATTCCCGTCGCGCGGTGAGCCGGGCTGAACAGCTCGGTAACAGGCGCCGCGATCACAGCGTGTGGCGCAGATCCTGCACGCGGAATGCGGGCAGCGGCAAATCCATGCCGCGCATCCAGGCCATGGCCTTGAACCGCTCGCCCATCTCCCCAGGCAACATGAGCGTGCGCGCTTCAGTCGCGAGCCGTGCGAAGCGAGAGGGGTCTTCGGCGGCGAGCTGATGCATTTCGGCGTCGATCGAGAGGCCGGCCAGGAAGTGCGCCTGCGTCGTGTAGCCGGCTAGGGCGTACCCGCAAGCCGCGCTCGCTTGCGCGAGCCGCGTGAAATCCACCCACGCGGTGATGTCTTGGAGCCCGGGCGCGACAAAAGGATCCGCGATCGCTCGCTGGCGGAAATGGCAGATCAGGGTGCCGTCGCGGCGCTCGGGAAAGTAGTAGTGACGTCGGGGCAAGCCGTAATCCATCCACAGCGCGAGCCCCGCGCGGTGCGATTCGGTGACCGCCGCCGTCCACGCGGCGAGCCGTTCGCAATACTCCGACGTGTAGCCCGCCTGCCAGCCGCCGCCCGCCGCCTCCAGGCGAGCGCATTCCGCGGCGAGGACTTCGCTCCCTTCCCGGGGCGCCCACTCGAGCCGCCTGCCGTCGCGTGCGACGCCCACTTCCTCGCATCTCTCGTCGTATCCCTCCTCACTTCCGGGGGGGTGCCAGCGAAAGCGCGTCACCGGCAGCGCGTCCAGCACCTCGTTGGCGAGCACGATGCCGTCGAAGGCGACGTCGGGCGGCGCGTCCAGCCACACGACGCGCCTCGCGAGGCGTGGCACGGCCGCCGTGATGTGCCGGCGCTGCCGCTCCCGCAGGTCCGCGCTGATCTCGAGCACGAAGTAGCGCTCCGGCACGCAACCGAGTCCATCGAGCCGCGATAGGATATCGGCCGCCAGACGGCCGCTGCCCGCGCCGATCTCGAGGATGCTGCCGCGTCCCAGCGCGGTCAGGATCTCCGCGCATTGCCGGGCCACGCAGCCGCCGAACAATCGCGAGACCTCCGGCGCCGTGGTGAAGTCCCCGCCCGGCCCGAGCTTGTGCGCGCCGGCGCTGTAATAGCCCAAGCCGGGTGCATAAAGCGCGATTTCCATGTAACGGTCGAAGCCTATCCAGCCGCCGGCCGCGTCGATCTCCGCCGCAATTCGCTCGCGCACCCGCTCGGTATGCGCGCGCTCCTCGACACCGAGCTCCGACTCGCGCATCACCGGCGCACGCTCCGCGACCCGATACACGCTGCGCGCGCAATCCGGTATCTTGACCGCGCATGGCGGGCAACACCGAGAGCTCTCTCGACGATCAGGTGATCCTCATCACCGGCGGCGCACGGCGCGTCGGAGCCGAGATCGCGCGTACGCTGCATGCGGCCGGCGCACGCATCCTCGTCCATTATCGATCCTCGGCTGCAGCGGCCAAAGAGCTCGGCGAGGAGCTGAAC
Source organism: Steroidobacteraceae bacterium (assembly GCA_049513515.1). Taxonomy (GTDB): domain Bacteria; phylum Pseudomonadota; class Gammaproteobacteria; order Steroidobacterales; family Steroidobacteraceae; genus Bog-1198. The sequence continues at coordinate 22,073 of JBEKWA010000028.1, read as the reverse complement.
GCCGCGCGCGCGGGATCGGCCGCCCTGTTCGCAGCGGACCTGCAGCTGGACGCAGCGCCGGAGCAGCTCATCGCCGCCGCGGTCGGTCATTTCGGACGGCTCGATGTGCTCATCAACAATGCGTCGACTTTCTATCCCACGCCGGTAGGCAAAATCACTCGCACCGCGTGGGAGGATCTGGTGGGCAGCAACCTGCGTGCGCCCTTGTTCCTCGCGCAAGCTGCCGCTCTGCACCTCGCGAGGCAGCGCGGACTCATCATCAACGTGGTCGACATTCATGGCTTACGGCCCCTCAAGGGCTATCCGGTGTACAGCATCGCCAAGGCCGGCCTCGCGATGCTCACACGCTCGCTCGCGCGCGAGCTCGGCCCCGCGATCCGCGTGAACGGCATCGCGCCGGGTCCCGTTCTCTGGGCCGAGCACGACATGGACGAAACCTTGAAGCGCGAGATAATCGCCAAGACCGCGCTCAAACGCCCGGGCAGCCCACGAGACATCGCCCGCACCGCGCTGTTCCTGGTCCGGGACGCACCGTACATCACCGGTCAAATCATCGCCGTCGACGGCGGCCGAAGCATCTAGGGCGCGGCGGGCTAGGCGCGGCCGGCAAGGCCTTGATCGCGCGGCCACACTTCAAGGCGTGCCGCCCGGCCGGGCGCGCCAGGCCTCCAGCATTTTTCGGTCACGCTCGACCGAGACGCCCACGTCCTTCGAGCTGCGCACCGCGCCGGGCTTGCTCAACGTGATGCGCACCCAGGTGAGGCCGAACTCTGCGAGCACCAGCATGGCCACGTGCTCGGCCAGGGTCTCGACCAGATGAAACTGCGAGCCCTCGACGAAGGCGAGGATGCGCTTGGCCACGCGCTTGTAGTTGAGCGTGTCTTCGATCGAATCGGTTATGGCGGCCTTGCGCACGTCCGCCGCGAGCTCGACGTCGATGAGCACCGTTTGCCGGACCTGCCGCTCCCAATCATAGATGCCGATGATCGCCTCGGCCTTGAGCGCGTGAATGAATATCTTGTCCATGAGCGTCCGACTATTCCCCCTGTGATCCGAGCTCCCAGCTCGCCCTCGCGCCCAGCTCAAGCCCCTGACGGTCCCCACGGCTCAAGCGCATACATCCTGCGAGCGCGATCATCGCGCCGTTGTCGGTGCAGAACTCGGCCCGCGGGAAATAAAGCTGCGCCCCGGCCCCGCGCGCGACGGCGTGCAGCCGCTCGCGCAGGCTTAGGTTCGCGCCCACCCCGCCCGCAACGACCAGACGCCGGTGACCGGTCGCGGCCAAGGCGCGGCGCGACTTCTCCGCGAGTGTCTCCACGATGGCCTCCTGAAAGCCATGCGCGACGTCCGCACGAGCCTGATCGTCGAGCTCGCGGTCCCGCAAGGCTACAAGGGCCGCCGTCTTCAAGCCACTGAAACTGAACTCGAGTCCCGGTCGATCGAGCATCGGCCGTGGAAATTTGAAGCGGCCGGGTCGGCCTGGTTCGGCGAGCCGCGCGAGCGCGGCACCGCCGGGGTAAGGCAAACCCAGCATCTTCGCCGTCTTGTCGAAGGCCTCTCCCGCCGCATCATCCAGGGTCTCTCCCAGAATGCGGTACCGACCGATCTCGGCGACATCGACCAGCTGGGTGTGTCCGCCCGAGACGATCAACGCCAGAAATGGAAACCGCGGGGGGTCGGGCTCGAGGAGCGGCGCAAGCAGGTGGCCTTCCAGGTGGTGAATGGCGACCGCCGGGCGGCCCCAGGCGTAGGCGAGGCTGCGGGCGAACCCCGCGCCCACCAGTAGCGCGCCGATGAGGCCCGGGCCCGCGGTGTAGGCGACGCCGTCGATGCTTTCTGGGCCCGATTTCGCGTCGGCGAGCGCCTCGCGCACCAGCGGGAGGAGCCATTTCACATGATCCCTGGAGGCGATTTCGGGAACCACCCCGCCATAGGCCTGGTGCAGCGCAATCTGGCTGTGTAGCCGATGAGACAAGAGCCCCCGCTGCGCGTCGTACACCGCCACGGCCGTCTCGTCGCAGGAGCTCTCGATTCCAATTACACGCATGGATATGCCAAAAGACTCCCGCTTACCGCGGTGGAGTGGGGAAATGCGCCGATTTTGCCTTTTGCGGGGGCGCACCTTAGAATGCGCGCCCCGGTCGGCAAATGCCGGCGTGCCTATTTGTCCTTAAATTGAGGTCTGAATGCCTAGCGTTCGTGTTCGCGAGAACGAGTATTTCGATGCCGCCCTGCGCCGTTTCAAGCGCGCATGCGAGAAAGCCGGTGTTCTCACCGAGCTTCGCCGCCGCGAATTCTACGAGAAGCCGACGCAGGAGCGTAAGCGCAAGAAGGCCGCCGCCGTGAAGCGCCACTTGAAGCGGCTGTCCCGCGAGAACATGCGCGGCACCGGAGGCGGCGCACCGTCGAGTGCCCCACCGGCCGGCTCATCCCGCCCCTATTGAAAGGCCGGATGCCGGTTCCTCGGTGTCTTTGAAAGAGCGAATCACCGGTGACATGAAGGCCGCGATGCGCGCCGGTGAGAAGGAGCGGCTGGGCGTCATTCGCATGATCACCGCAGCCATCAAGCAGCGCGAAGTGGACGAGCGCATCAGCTTGGACGATGCACAGGTGATCGCAGTCCTCGAGAAAATGATCAAGCAGCGCAAGGAATCGCTGGTGCAGTTCCAGGCGGGCAACCGCCAGGACCTGGTCGACAAGGAATCGGCGGAAATCGATCTCCTGAGAACCTATCTGCCTTCCCAGCTTGACGATGCCGCGATCGACGCCCTCATTGCCGATGCCATCGCCGCCACGGGCGCGGCGAGCGTAAAGGACATGGGCAAAGTCATGGGCGTGATCAAAGCGAAGGCGCAGGGCCGGGCCGACATGGGCGCGGTCGGCGCCAAGATCAAAGCCAAGCTCGGCGGTTGATCGCGCCCGGTCCATGGCCGGCCGCATTCCCCAACCTTTCATCGACGAGGTCGTCGCGCGCTCCGATATCGTCGAGATCATCGGCGCACGCGTGGCGCTCAAGAAATCCGGGCGCGAGTACAAGGCCTGCTGTCCATTTCACAACGAGAAATCGCCCTCGTTCTGGGTGAGCCCGGAGAAGCAGTTCTATCACTGCTTCGGCTGCGGTGCGCACGGCACCGTGGTCGGTTTCCTGATGCAGTACGAGAAGCTCGGGTTTCTCGATGCGATCGCCGATCTCGCGCAACGCGCGGGCCTCGAGTTGCCGCGCGAGGCGCAGGCTCCGCACGAACCCGGCGGCATCGATCTCTATCAAGTGATGACGCATGCCTCGCAGTTCTTCGAGCAGAACGCGAAGGACAGCGAGCGGGCGCAGCAATATCTGGCCAAGCGCAGCATCGATGCATCCACGTGCGCGAAGTTTGCCCTGGGCTATGCTCCGGACTCCTGGAACGCCCTGCTCAATCGATTCGGCGGCTCGGACGAGGAGCGGCGCCGATTGCTGCAGGCGGGCCTGATCATCGAGCGCGATGCGCGGGCGGGGCAGTCCACGGGCTTCTACGACCGCTTTCGCGACCGCTTGATGTTTCCGATCCGCGATGCGCGCGGGCGGGTGCTGGGCTTCGGCGGCCGCGTCATCAATCAGGGCGAGCCCAAGTACCTCAACTCGCCGGAAACCCCGCTATTTCACAAGGGGCGCGAGCTTTACGGCATTTACGAGGCGAGACAGGCGCGCTCGGACTTCAAGCGGCTGCTCATCGTCGAAGGCTACATGGACGTGGTGCGTTTGCATCAGGCGGGCATCACCTACGCCGTTGCGACGCTCGGTACCGCCACGACCCAGGAGCATCTGAACAAAGTATTTCGCCTGACGAGCGAGCTCGTCTTTTGCTTCGACGGCGACCCCGCGGGTCTCAAGGCCGCCTGGCGTGCGCTCGAGAATGCGCTGCCACTCGCGCGCGACGGGCGCGAGCTCAAGTTCATGTTCCTGCCCGAGGGGCACGATCCCGACACGCTGATCGCGGCGGAGGGTGCTCGAGGGTTCGAGGAACGGCTGAAAAACGCAGTCCCACTGTCCGAATACCTCGTGCGTCAATTGATTGTGCAGGTGGATCTCGAGCACGTGGACGGGCGCGCGAAACTCGCCGCTCTCGCCGCGCCGCTGTTCAAGCGTATGCCCGAGGGGGTTTACCGGGAATTGCTCCTCGATCGGCTCGCCGCAGAGATCCGCATGCCGGCCGCGAAGCTCAAGGAGCATATGGAAGCGGCCGGGCGCGAGCCGGCCGGGTCCGCCGGTGCGGGACGTGCCCCGAACCCGCAGCGCACGCAAACACCGGCGGAACCAACCCGGGCGAGGCGCAGTCGGATGAGCGCAGGTCGTGGCAGCATGCTGAGCCAGGCCATCGCCCTCGTACTGCACCATCCCTCCGCGGCGCGCACCGTGACCGGGTGGTCCGACCTCGGCGGGTTCGAGTTACCCGGTCTGCCTGTGCTCCTCGAACTCCTCGAGCAGGCGGCCGCCATGGAGCAGCCCAGCACGGGGATGCTGCTCGAGCGCTGGCGCGATCGCGCCGAACATGGCCGCCTCGCCGAGCTTGCTGCCGCCCCCATCATGGTGGGCGGCTCGGGCGCGGCGGCGCAGGAGCTGCAAATGGCGATCCAGAAGCTCAAGGACAGCCTCGGACCGCGCCGGCGAGTCGATGAATTGTTGAGAAAAGCAGAGGAAGTGGGCTTGAATTACGACGAAAAGGCGGAATTGAGCTCTCTTCTGAAGGCCAAGGTCCCTCCCAGCGGGGGCGGATAAGTCCCGCAGCGGGCGGGTAAGCCCTTGGGGGAGCTGAGGTGAAGGATGCCGTATTTGTGGTCAGGGAATGACCAAAATCGTATACTTATCGGCTTGGCATTCGGTCGGTCAACCTACTCACGGGGCCTCCACTTGATCAAAAAAGCGCCAGCAGGAACAGCCACTCAAATCGCCGACGAGCGCCAGTCGCAGCTCAAGCTGTTGATCGCCCGCGGCAAGGAGCAAGGCTACCTCACGTACGCGGAAGTCAACGATCACCTGCCGAGCGAGATCGTCGATCCCGAACAGATCGAAGACATCGTCAACATGATCAACGACATGGGCATACCGGTGTACGAGAAGGCACCGGACGCCGAGTCGTTGCTGCTGACCGATTCCACCGCCGCCCCCGATGAGGAGGCCGTTGAGGAGGCCACCGCGGCGCTCGCCAATCTCGATGCGGAGTTCGGCCGCACGACGGATCCCGTGCGCATGTATATGCGCGAGATGGGCACCGTGGAGCTGCTCACGCGCGAGGGCGAGATCCGCATCGCGAAGCGCATCGAGGAAGGCCTCGAGGCGGTCAAGATCGCGCTCGGCAGCTATCCCGGCACGTACGAGCTGCTGCTGCGGCAGTACGAGACGGTAAAGGCGGGCCAGATGCGGCTCGTGGACGTCATCGTCGGCTTCGTCGATCCGAATGCGCCCGACGAGATCGCACAGCCTCAGAATCCCAAGATGGTGGCGCCCGAGCGCGAGGAGGCGGTCGGCGACGACGATGAGACGGAGGGTGAGGAGGACGAGGAGGCCATCGATACGGGTCCCGATCCCGAGGAGGCGGCCAAGCGCTTCGCATCGCTTGCCAAGACGTACCATCAGTACTTGAACGCCCTCGACAAGCTCGGCTCCAAGGACCCGAAGACGCAGAAGGTCCGCAAGAAGATCTGCGCCGAGCTCATGGAGCTCAAGCTCTCGCCCAAGATGTTCGATCAGCTGATCGACAATCTGCGCCAGCACGTCACCGAGGTGCGTCTGCTCGAGAAGGAGATCATGTTCCTTTGCATCAAGCAGGCGGGAATGCCGCGCAAGGACTTCATCTCGACGTTTCCGAAGAACGAGACCAGCACGCGCTGGCTCGACAAACACATCAAGGCGAAGAAGCGCTATTCGGCGCCACTCGCGAAGTTCAAGGACGAGGTCGAGCGACGGCAGAACAAGCTCAAGGATCTCGAGGGGCTGTTTCACGTCCTGATCAACGAGATCAAGGAAATCAACCGCGAGGTATCGATCGGCGAGGCCAAGGCACGCCGCGCCAAGAAGGAAATGGTTGAGGCTAACCTGCGCCTCGTGATCTCGATCGCCAAGAAGTACACGAACCGAGGGTTGCAATTCCTCGATCTCATCCAGGAAGGCAACATCGGCTTGATGAAAGCCGTAGACAAGTTCGAGTACCGCCGCGGCTACAAATTTTCCACCTACGCGACTTGGTGGATTCGCCAGGCCATCACGCGCTCGATCGCCGACCAGGCTCGCACCATCCGTATTCCGGTGCACATGATCGAGACGATCAACAAGCTGAACCGTATCTCGCGCCAGATGCTGCAGGAGATGGGACGGGAGCCGACGCCGGAGGAGCTCGCGGTACGCATGGAGATGCCCGAGGACAAAGTCCGCAAAGTCCTCAAGATCGCCAAGGAGCCGATCTCCATGGAGACGCCGATCGGCGACGACGAGGACTCGCACCTCGGGGACTTCATCGAGGACACCTCCGTGTCCTCGCCGATCGACTCGGCGACCACCGAGTCGCTGCGCGAGACCACGCACTCGGTACTGGCGCAGCTCACTCCGCGGGAAGCAAAGGTCCTGCGCATGCGCTTCGGCATCGACATGAATACCGATCACACCCTCGAGGAGGTCGGCAAGCAATTCGACGTCACGCGCGAGCGGATCCGCCAGATAGAGGCGAAGGCGTTGCGCAAGCTCCGTCATCCGAGCCGCAGCGAGCAGCTCCGCAGCTTCTTGATGGACGACTAGCGGGCTGACGCCCCCCGTCGCGCCGGCGTCAGCTCTCGACGATCTCCACCGACAGGTGGCGCTCGCTCGAGAGCGAGTTTACGATCAGGCAGGACGATTCCGCCTTCTCGAGAAGCCGCTTGGCGCGCTCGAGATCCGTCCCTGTCGGCACGTGAAGCTTCGCGTGCGTCTCGAAGCGCGTGAAGCGCATGATCCCCTGGACCCTGTCGAGCGTGCCGCGCGTGCTCGCCTGCAGCTCGACCCAGCGAAACTTGGACGCCGTCGCGATGGCTCGAAAGCCCAGTACGAAGCAGTCCGCGACCGCCGCGGTGAGCAGTTGTTCCGGCGACCATTGATTGCCCGGCCCGTCGAATTCCTTCGGCGGCGCCGATTCGATCACGCGCACGCCCGGCGAGGACAGAGGCACGTCGCCGTCCGGTCGTACCGCCGCGGCTACCGTGTATTGATGGGGGAATGGGTGCATGGTATCTCCCAGAGCTCGCGCCCGCGAAGCTCGGACTAGTAGATGAACGGGATCAAACGCCGAGTGCGGCGCATGTAGTCTCGGTACCGCTCGCCGAACGTCTCGAGAAGCGCATTCTCCTCGATCCGCATGCGCCACAAGAATACCACCGACGTGGGCAGCATCAGCAGAGCGAGCGACGCCCAGTTGTCGAGGCATATCCCCAGTCCGAGAAATGCGAGCAGCGCGCCGGTGTAGGACGGGTGGCGCAGCAGGCGGTAGGGACCCGCCTCGACCAGCTGGTGGTCCGAGGCGATCGCGACGTTCACGGTGAAGAATCGCCCCAGCGCGAGTATGGCGTACCAGCGCAGAATGATGCCGGCCGCAAACACCGCCGCGCCTGCGGCCCGGCAAATGCCGGCGGGTCCGAGAGTGAGCCGCGGCAGCGCGTGCGCGAGCGTGAATGCCGCGAAAACACTCGCGAGAATCACGACCCAGATCAGAGCCAGCGAGCCGCGGTCGGCGTCGGCGGCCGCCTTCCCCGAGCGCTTCAGCCACAGAAGGCCCGCCTCGGAAAGCGCGTACAGAAAGCCCAGAATCGATGCGATCTGTGCCGTCACGACGGACTCCGCGGCGCCGCCGGAGCGAACAGCTTGAGCTCCGGGCCGCTCCCCGACAATCGAATCATGCGCTCGAACTCGAGACCGATTTTTTCGAGCACCGCGATGGACGCGTGGTTGTCGGGATTCGCGATGGCGACGATGCGTCCGAGCTTCAGGGTGCGCCTGCCGTAATCGAGCACGGCTTTGGCTGCTTCCACCGCGTATCCTCGCGACCAGTAGGACGATCGCAGCGCGAAGCCTACATCGACGTCGGCGAGTCCGTCGCGCTTGACCAGCCCGCACATGCCTATCGGGGAACCGTCTGCGCGCAGGCTTGCGAGATACAGCCCGAAGCCGAAGCGGCGATAACTGTCGAGCGGCCCCTTGCGCAGATACTCTTGCGCGTCCGCGCGCGTCCTCACGCCCTTGTCGCCGATGAAGCGCACGAAAGCCGGTTCGTTGAGCAGCTCGAGAACAAAATCCGCATCGTCGAGAACGAACTCGCGCAGCACGAGGCGCTCGGACTCGAGCACGCTCATGGCGCTGTTCCGACGAGGTCGAAAGCCGCGGCGAGCAGCGCATAGGAGCGCCGGCGCGCCTCGGGATCGAAAGTCCAGGTGTTGATGACGACTTCCTCGAGCTGCAGGCGCGCGGCCAGCGCGCGCAAGCGCTCGGCTACCTGCGGGGCCGTCCCCACCAGGGCGTCGGCACGCAAGCGCTCGATCGTCGCCTGCTCGGCGGGCGTGTACGCGTAGGCGGCTGCATCTTCGGGCGAGATCAGCGGAGCGCGCACCCCTTTCTCGAATCCGACGCGCCAGTGCTCGCGGGCCGTCGCCAGCCGCACCGCCTCGCCGGCCGTGTCGGCCGCGAGCGCCCATACGCAAATTGTCGCCTGCGGCCGCGCGAGCACCGCGCTCGGGCGGAAGAGACTTCGGTAGAGCGAGAGCGCCTCCTCCACGCCGGCGCCATCGTTGAAGAAATACGCGAACGCATAGGGCAGCCCGAGGTACGCCGCGAGCTGCGCGCCGTAGGCGGAGCTGCCGAGGATCCAGAGCTGCGGTCGCGTCTCGCCCCGAGGATGCGCGGTGATGGCGCGGTAAGGATGCGACTCCGGCAACAGCTGGCCCGACACCCAGAGCTGCAGCTCCTGTACCTGGCGCGGAAAATCATCGACGTTGGAATTAGGATTGAGCGCGCGCGCGGTCAGCCCATCCGAGCCGGGCGCTCGCCCCACGCCGAGATCGATACGGCCGGGGGCGATGGCCTCGAGCACACGGAACTGCTCGGCCACCTTGAGCGCCGAGTAGTGCGGCAGCATCACGCCGGCGCTGCCGACGCGGATGCGGCGCGTCGTCGCGGCGACGGCCGCGGCCAGCACCTCGGGCGCCGTGCCCGCGACGCTCACGAGGTTGTGATGCTCCGAGAGCCAGTACCGCTCGTAGCCCAGCCGATCGCAATCCTGCGCAAGCACCAACGTATGGCGGATCGCGGATGCCTCGCTGGAGCCTGCCGACGTCGGCGATTGATCGAGCACCGACCACTTCATGCGCTCATCATACCTCGGCGCATGCGGGCCGCTCGGGGCGCGAATGATCGGCCGCGCTTGACCGCGGAGCGCGTGATATCGTGTACTTCCGTCGCGGCGACGAGCGGACGGCAACAAAGAGCTTTCGACTATCGTGGGATTTCGGATCAAGGCTTGCGGGTTGAGGGCTGGGCTCATCCTCGTCATCGCCTGCCCAACGGCGTTCGCCGGGGGAGTGAGCGCATACCTGCCCCTCAACCTCGAGCCCGAGATGGAGCGGCAGATCGAGCGGGTGCTGATACTCGCGGACGAGCCGATCCTCAAGCGACCGATCCCCGTCGAGCTCGTGCGGGTCGCATTACCTCAGGCGTGCCTCGTCGATAAGCCTTTGTGCGACAAAGTGCAGCGCTACCTGGAGCGTTACACGCGCGACTACGCTCTCACGCACGCGAGCGCCACCGCCTCCGCCACCCACGGCGCCACCATCATCGTGCCGAACGAGTACGGACTCCCGAGCGACAGTCGCTGGGACGTCTCGGCGCAGGCCTTCGTGCAGCCGAGCGACTATCTGCTCGCATCGGCCGGGGTGGTCGCCTATAAGGGGCGCGAGAATCCCACCGGAACGGACCTGACCTTGGGGTTCAACTGGGCTCAGATCGATGCAGGCTACCGGCCGCACTGGCTCTCGCCGATGACGGACTCGAGCACGCTCGTCAGTACCGAGGCACCCACCATGCCCGCGGTCACCCTGTCCAACTGGGAGCCTTTGACCCGGCTCGGATTCCAGTACGAGTTCTTTCTCGCCAAGATGGATCAGACCGGCAGCGGCAATCCGCCCGGGGACAACATCCTCTACAACGGCTATAGCCGCGGAGATCCGCGAATTTTCGCCACGCAGTTCTCGATCGAGCCGTTCCCGGGCTGGTCGATCGGTATCAACCGCCTGCTCCAGTACGGGGGCGGCAGCGGCTTACCGGACTCGGCCTCGTTTCTGTTCCGTGACTTCTTCAAGCCGAGCGGCCTGTCGCAAACACAGGGCAACCAGCAGGCCTCTTACGTGAGCCGCTTCATTTTCCCGGGCAAGACGCCGTTCGCGATCTATGCGCAGTATGCGGGGGAGGACAACTCCGACGGCGGCAGCTACCTCCTCGGCAACGCGGCGCTGTCGGTCGGTATCGATTTTCCCCGCATCTGGCACCACTTCGATCTCACCTACGAGGTGTCGGAGTGGCAGAACATCTGGTACGTGCACAACATCTTTCTCGATGGCACGACCAACAACGGCATCGTCGAGGGCAACTGGGGCGCGCAAGAGAGGGTTTTCCATGATGGCGTGGGCGCGCGCATGCAAATGCTGCGCGTCGGCTGGGAGCCGTCCTTCGGCGGCTACCTGCAAGAGCGCGTGCGCACCGTGGTGAACGAGAACTACTACGGCGGGGACATTCGCCAGTACTCGCCCGGCCAGCCCGCGCCCTACGTGTATCACCATTACTATGATTTCACGCTGACGTATTCGCATCCCTGGAAGGACACCACGGTGGGCGGCGAGGTGATGTACGGACGCGACATTTTCGGCGAATCCTTCTGGCGCCTGTCGGGCTTTCTGCGCTACGGCGGCGATGCGAAGACGCGCGACGACGGCGAGGTCGAGGATGCCTCCTACAAGGGCGGCGCGAATCCGAAGGGATCCGAGGTGTTCGCCGACATCGGTGCGAACGTGAATCGCGTGACGGTGAATCTCGATCCCGAGATCCCGCAATACAACACGCCCGTCGGCGAGGGTCCGCACTTCGCGCTCGGCGCCCGCAGAGCGGTCTCCGCGAACAACGATCTCGGCGCGCGCGTGGAAGTCGATGAGATCCAAAGTCACATGCTGATCGGCTTTCGCGCCATTGATTGGCGCTACCGTTTCGCCGGCGATTCGTTCGCGTTGGGCGCATTCGCCGGACTCAACCGCTATCAGCTCGAGACACCGGCCTACTCCGAGTACGCGGGGTTGGGCCTCGAGTGGCGCAATTTCCTGCCCTGGCTCCCGAAATGGGATCTGGGGGTCGAATTCCGGCACGCGCAAAACATTGCCCGCGATCACGTGCTTCCCACCGACCCTCGCGGCACCCGCCCGGATAGCTTCTACAAGATCGACAGCGCGGTGTTTTTCCTGTCGCGCCACTTCTAGTGGGCGAGGCAGCAAGTCTCGGCCGACCTCACGGCCGATCAGCCCAGGCTCGCGGACATTGCGCCCCTGTGAGACTCGACGGATTGGATTTATAGACGTTTTCCGACAGGCACGAATCACTCCCCTGTGACATGGTGCGAGAATGGAGCATCGGTGGGGGGAGAGATTCGCGGTCGACCTGGCGGTCCGACTTGCTGGCAGACCCTACAACGTCCGCACGGGACGGCTCGTCGGTCTGAGCGTGAGTGGCGCCTACATCGACATATCGGCGGATCTGCGCCTCTTGTCGCGGATCCAGGTGGCCATCGCCCTGCCTCAACGCCGCGCCCATCCGACGCCCACGGTCGCCGCGTACGTCGCTCGTAAGTCTCCGGATGGGGTGGGCGTGGAATGGTGCGAGCATGCGCCAAAGCCCGTGCTCGAGTTGCTGCGCTATATCGCAACGCGCCGTCCGGAGCGGCACCGCATGGTGGCATCCGCGCGCTACAACCCCGCATCCGACGGCTCCGATAAGGCGAAAACCGCGGCCCAGACTGGTTCCCGCGCGCTCCTCTGAAATTTGCCCGGCGCAATGCCGGTCTAATGCACGCCGCCGCTCACTTCCGCATCGGCGGCGCGGAGGATTTCGTCAAATGAGATTATCGGCACCACTCCGAGGGTCGCTACGGCGACCGAGCAGGAGCGCATGATCCTAGCGCTCATCGTGTTCGCGGCGGGCGTGCTCACCATTTTGAGCCCGTGCATCCTGCCGGTTCTGCCATTCGTCTTCACGCGCGCGGACCGCAAGTTCTCGACCAACGGGCTTCCCATGCTGATCGGCATGGCCATCACGTTCGCTGGCGTCGCCACCCTTGCAGCCGTGGGTGGTGCCTGGGTCGTGCGATTCAATCAATTCGGACGCGCGTTCGCGCTCGTGCTGCTCGCCGCCTTCGCGGCGACGTTGCTATCGCGGCGCCTCGCCGACGCGCTGGCGCGACCGTTCGTCGCTCTCGGCAATCGGCTGATACAGGCCGAGGGCGAGCCCTCGAGGCAAGACGGCATCGTCACCTCGCTGTTGCTCGGCGTGGCCACCGGTCTTTTGTGGGCGCCCTGCGCGGGGCCGATTCTCGGCTTGCTGCTGACCGGCGCGGCGCTCTCGGGGCCCACACCGCGCACGACGCTGCTGCTGCTTGCCTACGCTGCGGGAGCAGCCGCCTCCCTCGCCGTGGCGATGCTCGCCGGCGGCCGTCTGGTCGCCGCCTTGAAGCGCTCACTCGGCGCCGGCGAGTGGGTCCGGCGTGCGCTTGGCGTCGCCGTGCTCGCCGCGGTCGCGGGCATCGCGCTCGGATGGGACGGAAGCGTGCTCACGCGCTTGTCACAAGGCAGCACCGACCGCCTCGAGCAAACGCTGCTCTCGTACGAGGGGCGAGGCGGCGCGCCCGCGACCGCACCGTCCGGGGCACCCGCGGCGCAGCCGGTCTCGGACCGCGGAACTCCCATGCCCTCGCTCGCGGGAGCGACCGGCTGGCTCAACTCCCCGCCGCTCACGCGCGAATCGCTTCGCGGCAAGGTGGTGCTGGTCGATTTCTGGACCTACTCGTGCATCAACTGTTTGCGCGCGTTGCCCTACGTCAAACGCTGGTACGCGATGTACAAGGACCACGGTCTCGTGGTCATCGGCGTACACGCTCCCGAGTTCGCCTTCGAGCGCGACCCCGAGAACGTGCGCCGCGCGGTCGGTGAGTTGGGGATCACCTATCCGGTGGCCATCGACGATGACTATGCAATCTGGCGCGGGTTCTCCAACCAGTATTGGCCCGCGCATTATTTCATCGACGCCTCGGGCGACATCCGCGCGCACCACTTCGGCGAAGGCGATTACGAGGGCTCGGAGCGCATCATCCGCGACCTCCTCACGCAGGCGGGATACAAGGACTTGCCGCCCTCGGGCTCGGCTCCGGCCGCCGCGGGCGTCGAGGCGGCGCCCGACTTGGAACACGTCTCCTCCGCGGAGACTTACCTCGGCTACCGCCGCGCGGACGGGTTTCGCTCGCCGGGGGGCTTCGCGGACGACCGGCCGAAAAGCTACGCACTGCCGTCCTCGCTCGAGCTGAACGAGTGGGGCTTGCTCGGCCGCTGGACCGATGATCCAGAAAAGGCCGTGCTCGATGCGGCCCCCGGCAAGATCGAGTTTCGATTCCTCGCACGCGATCTGCATCTCGTGCTCGGTCCCGGGGGCGACCAGCCCGTGCGCTTTCGGGTGCGGCTGGATGGCCTTCCCCCGGGCGCGAATCACGGCGTCGACACGGACGCCGAGGGCAACGGCGTCATCCGGGAGCAACGCCTGTATCAGCTCATTCGTCAGACGAGTCCCGTCGCGCCGCACACTTTCTCCATCGAGTTCTTGGACAGCGGCGTGCAGGCCTATTCATTCACATTCGGTTGAGGACATCATGAACGGCAATAGACGAGCATTTCTCATCGGGGGTGGGGCTGCCTTGGCAGCCGCCTGGTTCGCCCGCCGCTCGAAGTCCGCGGACACGAGCGCGGCGGCGCCCGGCTCCGCCCAGGTCGTCGCCAAGGAAGTCACCATCGAGGAGTTCTCGCCGAGCGGCAAGAGCCTGGGACTCACGCATGTCGCCAAAGTGGTGAAGAGCGAGTCGGAATGGCGCGCGCAGCTCTCGCCGCTCGCCTTTCAAGTCGCACGCCAGGCAGGCACCGAGTATCCCTTCAGCGGCGAATACGACAAGAATCACGCGCTCGGTGTGTACCGGTGCGTGTGCTGCGATACCGCGCTCTACGACTCCCGGACCAAGTTCGATTCGGGCACGGGCTGGCCGAGCTTCTACCGCGTCATCTCCCACTACAACGTGGCGCAAGGCAAGGACTGGACCCTCGGCATGCTGCGGGATGCCGTGTCATGCGCGCGTTGCGATGCGCATCTGGGGCATGTGTTCGATGACGGACCCAAACCCACGGGACTGCGCTACTGCATGAATTCGGTGTCCCTGCATTTCGTGCCTTACTCGGCCTGACCGGCCCTCTCACTGGAGATTCCCCATGTCCCTTTCGCTGCTCAAATGGCCTGCTCTCGTGGCCGCCGTGCTGCTGTTCGCCTGCTTGCTCGCGGGCCGTACACCACTCTACGGGGCGGAAGCTCCCGTGTCCGTTCCACCCCCGGCGGTCGACAACCCGAGAGAGCCGGGCGCGGCGCAGACGGCGGTGCTCGCGGCGGGTTGCTTCTGGGGCGTACAGGGCGTGTTCGAGCACGTGCGCGGTGTTCGCAAGGTGGTCTCCGGTTACGCGGGCGGCGAGCGCGCCACCGCGCAGTACGAGACAGTAAGCACAGGCTCGACCGGTCACGCGGAGTCGGTGATGATCACCTTCGATCCCGCGCAGATCTCTTACGGTCAGCTGCTCCAGATCGCGTTTTCCGTCGTGCACGACCCGACGCAGATCAACCGGCAGGGTCCCGATGCCGGCAGCCAATATCGTTCCGCGATCTTCGTCGCCGATGCGGAGCAGCGGCGCATCGCCGCAAGCTACATCGCGCAGCTGAACCAGGCGCACGCCTTCCCTCGGCCGATCGCAACGCGGATCGAGTCGCTCAAGGGTTTCTATCCGGCGGAGAGCTATCACCAGGACTACTTAGTGCACCATCCGAACGCGCTCTATATCGAGTACAACGATTTGCCTAAGGTCGAGAATCTCGAGCGTGTCTTCCCCGCGCTCTACAACAAAGAGCCCGTGCTCACGACCTCGAAGTAGCGATACGCTCGAAGTCGGAGGCTTCGAGGAGCTGCGCCACGAGTGCCTCGAGCCCTCGGGCATCGTCCTGGTTGAATCGGTCGGGACGTGGGCTGTCGACATCGAGCACGCCGAGAAGAGCGCCGGAGCGGACGAGCGGCACCACGATTTCCGAGCGCGAGTCGGCATCGCAGGCGATGTGGCCGGGGAACGCATGCACATCCGGTACGATCACCGTCTCGCGGCGCTCGGCGGCCGTGCCGCATACACCGCGCCCCAGAGGGATGCGGACGCACGCTACCTTGCCCTGGAACGGCCCGAGCACGAGCTCCTCGCCTCTCAGGAAATAAAATCCCGCCCAGTTGAGTTCCGGCAACGCCTGGTAGATGAGCGCCGCGGTATTGGCGCAATTCGCAAGTCCGTCGCGCTCGCCCTGAAGCACGCCGGCCAGCTGTTGCTGGAGCTCGGCAAAGGTGCCAGGCTTGTCGAGGCCGGAAGTCGTACACGCAACCTGCATGTCGTGAACCTATTTATGGACCCAGTCGCTGAGTCGTTGATCGAAGCGCAAGAGAAGGCGCGAGCACTTTTTGCCGATGTCGTGCAGCAAGGGCTCATCGCCCCCGGGAAGCTCGAGAGCGAGCTCTCAACCGACATCCATCATCTCGCGCGCGACCGTTTCGGTCTGCGCCGCCACTGGCATAAGCGCATTGCGCGTGCGGGCGAGAATACCATGCTGACGTATCACGATGAGCCTGAAGACCGGCGCACTCCCTCGCTCACCGCGGGGGAGCTCTATGACTACGTCGTCAGTCAGGCTGCCGAGGCGGGCTGGGAGTTCGGCGCGGCGACGGCCGGCCATCTGATCGGCCATTTTCCCCATGAGCGCGATCCTAATGACTTAAGTCGCTTTTCCATTCGCCACGGCAATGCCACTCGGTTGCGCGAGGCGGACGCCGCGGGGCGCCCGCGTCATTGGATCCTGGAAATCCATTTCATTGACCGGCAGCGTCGAATCGGCGGCTTCTTCGAGGAACTGTTGACCCTCGACGGCCCGGCGCAAAATTGAAGTGACCTTGCTGGCGCATCTCGTCGCCACGTCGCAGCGCGTTGCAGCCACGTCTGCGCGGCTTGCGAAAGTGCGCGAGCTTGCGGGTTTCCTGAATACGCTCGCGCCCGCCGAAGTCGACACGGGCGTTCACTATCTGGCGGGGGAGATACCCCAGGGCCGCCTCGGTGTCGGCTACGCAGCGCTCGCGCCGGCCACGCTCGAGCCGGCCGCGGCCGACCCTTCGCTGTCCATCAGCGATGTGGATGCAACGTTCGCCCGACTGCCGGGAGTCAAAGGCGCGGGCGCCGCCGGCCGCCGGACGGAGCTCCTGCGCGATCTCTTGTCGCGCGCGACACAAGCGGAACGAGAGTTCCTCATGCGGCTCTTGCTCGAGGATCTGCGCCAGGGCGCCCTGGGCGGCGTCATGCTCGACGCGATCGCGGCAGCGGCGGAGCTGCCGTCGAGTGCCGTGCGCCGCGCAGCGATGTATGCGAAGAGTCTCGGCGCGGTGGCGCACGCGGCCCTCCACGGTGGGCGCGAAGCGCTCGATCAGTTTCAGCTCGAGCTATTCTCTCCCATCTCGCCCATGCTCGCGCAGACCGCCTCCGACGTGAGCGAGGCGCTCCTCGAGCTCGAGGGGGCGGCGGCGTTCGAGTGGAAAATGGATGGGGCGCGCATCCAGGTCCACAAGGCGGCGGACGATGTGCGCATTTACACGCGCGGATTGAACGAGGTCGGCGCGGCCATTCCGGAAATCGTGGAGGCGGTGCGTGGGTTCCCGGTGCACACCGTGGTGCTCGACGGCGAAGCGATCGCCTTCGATGCGTCCGGCCGCCCGCATCCGTTTCAGATCACCATGCGCCGCTTCGGCCGCAAGCTGAACGTGGCGGCGCTGCGCGAGGAGCTGCCGATCGGCGCCTTTTTTTTTGACTGTCTGCGGCTCGATCAGCAAAGTCTTGCGGATCGCCCGACCGGCGAGCGGGTCGAGGCGCTCGCCCGGATCGTGCCGTCCGCTGCGCGAATGCCGCGACTGGTGACCTCGTCCGAAGCGGAAGCCTCGGCTTTTTATGATGCCGCGCTCGCCGCCGGGCACGAGGGGCTCATGGCGAAGTCGCTTAAGGCGCCCTACCAAGCCGGCAATCGTGGCGCGAGCTGGCTGAAGATCAAGCGCGCTCATACGCTCGACCTCGTGGTGCTGGCGGCGGAGTGGGGACACGGCCGCCGCACCGGTAAGCTGTCGAACCTGCACCTGGGGGCGCTCGATACGCAGACGGGGGAATATGTGATGCTGGGCAAGACTTTCAAGGGACTCACCGATGCCACGCTCGAGTGGCAGACACACGAGCTGCTCGCGCGGGAGATCCGGCGCGAGGCGGGCACGGTGTATGTGAGCCCCGACCTCGTCGTCGAGGTCGCATTCAGCGACCTGCAGGCAAGCCCGCGCTATCCGGGGGGATTGGCGCTGCGCCTCGCGCGTGTGAAGCGCTACCGGGACGATAAGCAGGCGCGCGACGCCGACACCATGGAATCCGTGCGCCGCATCTACGCCGCGCAAGGCGGGTCGAAGTGACGCAAGCGCTCGCGGGCCAGCCGAGCGCAGCGTCCGAGGTCACGGGCCTGCGGCATGTATTGCACCGGCGGCAGATGACCATGATCGCGCTCGGCGGCGTGATCGGCGCCGGCCTTTTCGTGGGCAGCGGTGTGGTCATCAAATCAGCCGGCCCGGCGGCGGTGCTCTCGTTCCTGCTCACCGGTCTCCTCGTGGTGCTGGTCATGCGCATGCTCGCCGAGATGGCCGTGGCGATCCCCGCCGTCGGCTCCTTCTACGAGTACGCGCGCCTCGCCTTCGCCGACCGGCCGGCCCTCGGGGATCTCGCCGGGTTCTTGAGCGGATGGATGTACTGGTACTTCTGGGTCATCGTGGTCGCGCTCGAGGCGGTCGCTGGTGCCGGATTGGTGCGATTCTGGATGCCGGACGCGCCTGCCTGGCTCGTAAGTCTCGCATTGCTGGTCGCACTCACCGTCACGAATTTGTTTTCGGTCAAGGGGTATGGTGAGTTCGAGTTCTGGTTCGCCTCGATCAAGGTCGCCGCGATTGCGGTGTTCCTGCTGGTGGGCGGGCTGTTCGTGCTCGGCCTCTGGCCGGGGGGCGTCGAGCACTGGAGCGCTCTCATGTCCCACGGCGGCTTCGCGCCGAATGGCGTGCTGCCGGTGCTGACGGGCGCCGTGGCGACGACGGGATTCTATTTCGGTGCGGAAATCGTCACCATTGCGGCGGCGGAGGCCGCGGAGCCGGCGAAGGCGGTGGCGGATGCGGCCAAGTGGGTGATCTCCCGGGCCCTTTTTTTCTACGTGGGCTCTGTGCTCCTGGTCGTCTGCCTGGTCCCCTGGAATTCGCCTGGGATTGCCACTCCCTACGTGAGCGCTCTCGAGGCCATGGGAGTTCACGCCGCAGCCCAGCTCATGAACGCCGTGGTGCTCACGGCGGTTCTGTCGGCCCTGAATTCGGGCCTCTACGCCTCATCGCGCATGCTCTTTGCGCTGACCCGGCGCGGCGATGCGCCGCGTGCGCTCGCCAAGCTCAGCCCTAACGGCGTGCCCGTCCGGGCCATCTTGCTCGGCACCCTGTTCGGCTACGGGGCCGTGGTCATGTCCTATGTATCGCCCGATACCATCTTTGCGTTCCTGGTGAATTCCTATGGCACCGTCGCCATCTTCGTGTACCTCCTGATCGCCGTGTCGCAACTGCGCCTGCGCGCACGGCTGGAGCGGGAAGCGCCGGAGCGGCTGCGGGTCCGGATGTGGGGTTACCCCTACCTCACCTACTTCACGATCTGCGGAATGATCGCAATCGTAGTGGCCATGGGCTTCATTCCCGAGCAGCGCGCGCCGCTCGGCTTTGGCCTCTTGAGTGTGGGTATTTTGCTGCTCGCGTTCATGCTGCGCCGCCGCCTTGGGAGCGTCGGCCGCCTGACGGCTGCGGGCGAATCCTCCTAACCTCTGTTGCTTCTGCGCTCAGAATACTTGTTGCTTCCGCGTTCACAATATTGTAGTAATCCATCCGTAACCTGGTTTGAGCGTCACATACGCCCTGTTTAGGGGAACGGCAGCCCCAAAAACGGCTCTGCCACGCTGAATCAAAATCGATCGGCGCGCGGACCTTACGTTCGATAGGATAGTTCGCTGTACAGACCGTGCGTTGCGATGACGCAACAGGGGCGCCATACAACTTGTGGGTGACGAGGAAAGCTGATAGCTACAACAAGTAAGAAATACAAATTCGATTGCCGGGGGAACGGCTAGAACAACTGTCAGGGGATGAAAAAAAATGAATTCGAGTCAGAAGTTATCGTATGCGATCGCTGCCATTCTGGGCGGATCGGCAAGCCTCAGCCAAGCGCAGGTGGCGGCCACCACCACCAGCACCGGCGACTCGGATGCCATCCAGGAAATCACAGTCACCGCCCAGCGGCGCACGGAATCGATCGAGAACGTCCCCATCACCATTCAGGCGATCACGGGCGAACAGCTGCAGCAGCTCAACTTGTCGAACTTCGATGACTTGTTGAAGTACACCCCGAACGTGACCTACAGCGGCAACGGGCCGGGTACGGGCAACATCTTCATTCGCGGCCTGAGCTCCGGCGGCTCGGGCAACCAATCGCAGTCGACGACCGCGCCGTTTCCGAACGTTGCGGTCTACCTCGATGACGAATCGATGCAATTCCCCGCCCGCAACATCGATGTCTACTTGGTCGACATGGAGCGCGTCGAGGTGCTCGAAGGTCCGCAGGGCACGCTGTTCGGCGGCGGCGCACAGGCCGGCGCGATTCGCTATATCACCAACAAGCCCAAGCTCGACGTCGAGGAAGGGAATGTCGAGGCCGGCTACGGCATCACCGCCTCGGGCGGCGATCCGAATGCCAAGGCCAATGCCACGATCAATTTGCCGCTAATCCCGGATCTGTTGGCGGTGCGCGGGACGATCTTCACCGACCGCCAGGGCGGCTACATCTCGAACGTGCCGGGGACGATCTCGTTTCCCAATAGCCCCATTGCGACCAACGGCGCTTTCGTCGGCAGGAATGAGAATCCCGTGACCTACACGGGTCTACGCGCGCAAGCCCTTCTCAAGGTCAACGACAACTGGAATTTCCTCCTCGCGCAGAACTATCAGAACATGGAGGCGGACGGTTACTTCCAGGATTATCCGGTTGCTCCGGACGGCCAGACGCTGCAGCCCTACCAGATCACCGCTTTCCAGCCGGCCTACGACAAGGATAAATACGAGAGCACGGCCTGGACTCTCAACGGGACTCTTCCCAATCTGTTCGGCTCGTTCGGCGACCTGAAGACGGTCTACACCGGGAGCTACCTGGTCCGCCACATCGAGCAGCAGGCCGACTACTCCAATTACCTGACCAGCGGCGGCGGACAGTACTACGCCTGCACCGGCAAGGGCTCGGAGGGCCTCGGCGGCACCACGAAGCCCTTGAGCTGCTACGCACCCGTGGGCAACTGGAACGACACGGTGCAGAACGACCATCAGAGCCACGAGATCCGCTTAAGCACTTCGGACGACAATCGCATCCGCGTGCTGGCCGGCGGTTTCTGGGAAGACTTCGTGCTCTACGATCAGATGAACTTCAACTACCTGGTGATCCCGCAATGCGACCCCACGAACCTCGCGATCGCGCTCGGCGGCGGACCCGACTGCGTGGCCGCGACGGGTCCGCACCCCGGGAACTTCGCGACGGATCCGAGCCTGCGGCTCGATTCCAACACCGCCTTCGGCGAGGACGTGAAGCGCGGTTACCGCCAGACCGCAGCGTTCACGTCGGTGGACTTCGACATCATCCCGAAGGTGCTCACGATCACCGGCGGCACCCGCTACTTCCACTACGATGAGTTCGAGCGCGGATCCCAGTTCAGCACGAGTACGGCCGCCAACGATATTCCGAACGGCGCCTGCATCGCTGCAGGCAAGTGCGGCTTCGGCATCAACCTGAACAAGAGCGAGCACGGCTTCAGGGAACGAGGCAACATCACCTGGCACATCACGCCCGACATCATGGCGTACTACACGTATTCCGAAGGGTTCCGCCCCGGCGGCTTCAACCGCACTTCTTCGGCCAACGGCATCATCACACTCGCAGGCGAGGCGCCCTATACCGTAGGTGGCGCCAAGCAATACAACAAGCCCTCGGGCTTCAACTCGGACGGCCTCATCAACAACGAGATCGGCGCGAAGGCCGAGTTCCTGGATCACCGCGTGCAGGTGAATGCGTCCGCCTACCGGATGAAATGGTTCGACATTCAGCTGCCGCTGTTCGATCCCGTGCACCTGGGAAATACGACCTTCGACGTCAATGGTCCGACGTACGTGGTCAAGGGCGTCGAGCTGCAGCTGGTCGCACGCGTGACGGAAGGCCTGACCGTGCAGGGATCGAGTTCCTGGAACAGCACGAATCAGACCAATGCGCCATGCTTGAGCAGCAGCGGCATAACCCCGACGACACCGAGCAATCCGACCCCCAAGGGGGCTTGCGTCACGCAGATCAATGGTGCCCCGTACACAAATCCGTACGGCGTGCTCGACACCTCCCCCGCCTTCTCGCCGCCGGTCGAGTTCAACCTGCGCGCCCGCTACGACTTTAATAATTTCGGCGAGTACAAGCCCTTCGTGTGGGTCGGTGGCAACCACATCGGCAGCCAACGCAGCTCGCCCGAGAGCTTCCCGAGCGGGTATACGTCCACCACCGCGACCCCACCGGGCTGCCTGGCC
>JBEKWA010000027.1:0-38850 GCA_049513515.1 Steroidobacteraceae bacterium | reverse complement strand
TAAATCGTACGTTTCTCATCGCCGGCTCCCATTTGTATGCGGCTCTGCGCCGCGATCTTTCCCGATTCACAGCGTAATCCGCGATGCTGCAAATCGGGAGCCGGTTGTTCCATAGTGACTAGAGACGTGATTCTGATTGGTATGTTCGAATGTCCGTTCGTACGGCGCGTGGCCGTGAGCCTGCGCCTTTTGGGGCTGCCGTTCGAGCACCGCAACTGGTCGGTGGACCGTGACTCCGAGTTGGTCCGCCAATTCAATCCGCTGGGGCGAGTGCCCGCTCTCGTTCTGCCCGACGGCGAGTCGTTGATCGACTCGAATGCCATCCTCGACTTCCTCGACGGCACGGTGGGTCCCGAGCGGGCGCTGTTGCCGCCCTCGGGCGGTGAGCGCCGGCGGGCGCTGCACATCATATCGCTCGCCTTGGGCGCCGCGGACAAGAGCATTCTGCTGCTCGACGAGACGCATTATCGTCCGAGAGAGAAAGAGCTACATTCCGCGAATCGAGCGCTATCGTAGTCAGATGCACGGCGCCCTGGCCGAGATCGATCGTCTCGCGCAGATGCAGACCGGCGTGTGGATGGTCGGCCGCCGCATGACGCAAGCGGACATCACGCTCACCTGCGTCTTCACCTTCTTGAGCGATGCCTTGGAGCTCGCGCAATCGTGGGTACCTTATCCGGGCCTCTCCGCGCTCAGCGAGCGTTGCGAGGCGTTGCCGGCGTTCGCGGAGATGCGCGCGAAATTCACGTCGACACATGCGGGCGGTCAAGATGGGCGAGGACCTGGTCAACCTGATCGGCTGCGCCGAGGATGACCGGCGTGCGCTGATGGATGGCGGTGGGCTTGATCGCCATGATGGGTTGCTCCCGGCCCGCGAGAGTTTTACCGCCGGCTTGCTCGACGAGCATGGCCATGGGGTTGGCCTCGTACATGAGCCGCAGCTTTCCGTCCGGCGCCTTGCGCGTCGGCGGATAGAGGAACACCCCGCCTTTCAGCAAGATGCGATGCACGTCGGCGACCATCGCGCCTGAGTAACGGCTCGAATAGCCGTTGCTCTGCGCCCAGTCGAGATAGCGGCGATAGCCTTCCGGAAAGCTCTGGCGATTCCCCTCGTTCACGGAGTAGGTCTTGTTGCCGGCGGGGATTTTGAGACCGCGCTCGACGCGCATGAAGGCGCCGATGCTCGGGTCTAGGACGAACATGTCCACTCCGCTGCCGAGCGTGAGTACGAACACCGTCGACGATCCGTACAGTACGTACCCTGCGGCGATCTGCCGCCGTCCCGGCTGAAGCAACGACTGTGCGGCGCGCGGCTGCTTCCCATCAAGGACGAGGATGCTGAAGATGGTGCCCACCCCGCCGCACACGTCGAGATTCGACGAGCCATCGAGCGGGTCGAACAGCACGCAATAGCGCGATACCCCGCGCCCGTCGTCCTCGCGCAACATGATCGGCTCCTCGTTCTCCTCGGAGGCGACGATGGCGACGCCTTCGCGGCCGCCGAGCGCGCCCATGAGGACCTCGTTCGCGAGCACGTCCAGCTTTTGTTGAGTCTCGCCCTGGATATTCTCCGTACCCACGCTGCCGAGCACGTTTTCCAGCCGCGCGCGCCTGACCTTGTCCGCGATGATCTTGGCGGAAATGGACAGCGCAGACAGGATCCAGGAGAGAGTGCCCGCATGGGCATGCCGATCCTGCTCGGCGAGGATGTGCGCCTGCAGAGTCATGATGCGCACGTCGTCCCGGCCGGGAATTGAGTTCATCCTATTTCTCCGCGAGAGACGCTGGCCTTCAGGCCGGCGAGGGATAGCGGCACGCGTAGCCTTGCGTGCCTCCCGCGACCCGCATTTCTCAATATTTGCCGAGGTGCGATGGGATGGCTTTTTGGTAGACTGTATGGATGTCCAGCTCTCGAATTACCCACGCTGTTCGCGTCCTGCGCCTGCGGGTGAAGGACAAGCACGCCACTTGGCTCTGCAGCTTGGCGCGCGAAGCCACCACGGTATTCAATTATTGCAACGAACTGTCGGTCAAAGTGTTCGAGCGCGAGCGGCGGTTTCTGTCGGGGTTTGATTTCTGGCCGTTTCTCAAAGGGGTCACGCGCGGTGACTGTGCGTTGCATCTTCCCGTCCAAGCAGTGCAGGAGATCGCGGAAGAATACGCGCGGCGGCGCCGACAGCATCGAAAAGTCCGGCTGGCTTGGCGCAGAAGTGCTGGTGCACGCCGCTCCCTCGGCTGGATCCCCTTTAAGGTCAGAACGATTCGCTATCGATGCGGACAGATCTACTTCGCGGGACGTTGGTTGTCGCTGTGGGACAGCTATGATCTGTCCCGCTTCGAACTGCGTGCGGGTAATTTCAGCGAAGACAGCCGCGGACGCTGGTATCTGAATGTCTGTGTGCCCCGCGCACAGCGCGCGGGGGAGGAGAGAAACAAACCGTCCGTCGGCTCGATCCTCGATCGCTCGGTCCCCAGTCTGGGAATCGATCTGGGGTTGAGCACTTTTGCAGCCTTCAGTGATGAGGCTCTGCCGCCGATCGAGGCCGAGCGCTTTTACCGCGACTTGGAACCGCTCCTGGCCCGTGCGCAGCGCGCCCGCCATCGACACCGCTGTCGAGCGATTCATGCCAAGATCGCGAATCGGCGCAAAGATTTCTTGCATAAGCTGAGCACCCGCCTGGTCAAGGCCAACGGGGCTGTGTTCGTCGGCAACGTGAATGCGTCCGCTCTGGCAAAGACTCGACAGGCGAAGTCGGTACTCGATGCGGGCTGGAGCGCATTTCGAACCATGCTGCTGTATAAGTGCGCTGACGCAGGCGTGTGGTTTGCGCAAGTCGCTGAAGCGTTTTCCACCCAGACCTGCAGCGTGTGTAACAGCCGCGCCGGCCCCAAAGGCCGGAAAGATCTTGGAATAAGAGGATGGCAGTGCACTGTGTGCGAAGCGATCCATGATCGTAACGTCAATGCAGCTCACAATATCCTCGCGGCGGGACATCGCCGCCTTGCAGAAGGAATCCTTGTCCCTTGAGGGCGAAGAGGATGTCAAGATTCGGAATCCTTTGAAATCAGAGTAGTTTAGACGAGAATTTGCCGATGCCCGCCCGGCACACGGCGGGCCTCTGGTTAAAAACTTCAAAATAACTACGGGGGAACACACATGGCCTTATCGAATAGAGTGGGTGTGGCTTGGGCGGTGGCGGTCTTGATGGGCGTGGCGGGCTGCTCGCCGCAGTCCAAGGCGCCGGCGCCGCGTCCCCCGTCGCAGGCGAGCCAGCAGTGGAAGCAGACCGCCGACGGTTTCGTGCAAAGCTACTTCGCCGCTCAACCCTTCTTCGCCGCACAGCAGGGTAAGCACGAGTACGACGGCCAGCTCCCCGATGTGAGCGCGCACGGCATCAAGCGCGAGATCGCCCGGCTGCACGATGAGCGCGATCAGCTGAACGCTGTCGATCCGGCCCAGCTCGAGCCGCAGGAGCGGTTTGACCGCGCCTATCTTCTAAACGTGGTGGACCGCGATCTGTTCTATCTGGAGAAGGCGCACTTCCCCTCCACGAACCCGTACTGGTATCTGGGCAGCATCGATCCCGACATGTATTTGAGCCGCAACTATGCGCCTCTCAACGTGCGCATGAAGGCGTACATCAAGTACGCCCGCGGCATCCCGAAGATGGCGAGCGACATTCAAGCAAACCTCGCGGGCCCGTTGCCCAAGACCTACGTCGAGCTCGGCGTCGCGGTGTTCGGCGGTTTCGTGGATTTCTTCAAGAAAGATGTCGCCACGGTGTTCGCCTCGGTCAACGATCCGGCCATGCAGAAGGACTTGACGGAGGCCGACAACAACGCTGCCATCGCGATGTCTAACTTGTCCATTCATCTGACGGAGCTGCGCAAGACCGCGACGGATAAATTTGCGCTCGGCAAGGATCTGTATGCGCAGATGGTGAAGGACACCGAGCAGGTGGATTTGCCGACCGAGCAGATCGAAGCCGCGGGCCGCGCCGACCTCGAGCGCAACACCGCTGCGCTCAAGACGGAATGCGCGAATTACCTGCCGAAGGGCACGATTGCCGCCTGTGTCGCCAAGGTGTCGGCGAAGAAGCCGGCGGAAGGGACTCTCGACGCGGCGCGCCGGCAGCTCGTCATGTTGCGCGAATTCGTGCAGAAAAATAATGTCGTGAGCATTCCGAACGACGACCAGGCCTTGGTCGCCGAGGCCCCGCCGTACAACCGCAATAACGCGGCCTTCATTCAGGTGCCGGGGCCTTACGACAAGGGCGTAGCGGCGACCTACAACATCGCCCCGCCGGATCCGAAGTGGTCCAAGGCCGAGCAGCTGCAGTACCTGCCGAGCGAAGCGACGCTCCTGTTCACCTCCGTGCACGAGGTCTGGCCGGGACATTTCCTGCAGTTCCTGCACTCGAACTCCAACCCGGACAAGCTCGAGGCGCTCTGGGTAGGGTATGCCTTCGCGGAGGGCTGGGCGCACTACTGCGAGGAAATGATGTACGAGGAGGGCGTCGGTCGGGGCGATCCGGAGCTGCACATCGGTCAAATCATGGATGCGCTGCTACGGGACGTGCGGTTGCTGTCCTCGATCGGCCTGCATACCGAAAACTGGACCGTTGCCCAATCGGAGAAGATGTTTCGCGAGCAGGCGTTCCAGGATCCCGGCAACGCGCGCCAGCAGGCCGCACGCGGCACCTACGACCCGGCATATCTCAACTATACGCTGGGCAAGCTCATGATTCGTAAGCTCCGCACGGATTGGGTGGCGAAGATGAAGAGCGGTGGCGCGGCGCCGCCGGCGGCCTCCACCGCACCGCCCGCGTCGGCGCCGGCCTCCGCCGCGGCGAGCGATCCCGCGATGACGGGTCCCGCCATGACCGGCCCCGCGATGACTGGACCTTCCATGACCGGCACGTCAGCCAGTGAGGACCAGGCGCTGTGGCACGACTTTCACGACAAATTCCTGTCCTATGGCGGGCCGCCGATTCCCATGGTGCGCAAGGAGATGATGGGCGAAGTGGGGGCGCTGCTCTAAGTAGCGCTTTGCGAGTCGAGCGCGGCGGCGGCTCGGATGAGCCGCCGTCAGCGCGTCAGCCCGATGAGAAGTCCGCCGTCGAGCCAGGTCGCAATCAGCGAGGCGGCGCGCAGCGGCACCTCGTTTTCGGGCAGGCGCGCCGCGAGTGCAGCGCAGATTTGAGCGAAGTTGCGCCCTTCGAGCGCGGCGTCGAGCGCCGTCACTTCCATCGAATCGAGTGAACGAAAGTAGTTCTCTAGATTCCGTCGCCAGATGAGCCACTCGACGGACTCGGCCGAGCGCTCGGGCGCGGGGGGTACTTCCTCCGCGGACACCGCCTTCCAGGCCGCTGCGGTATTCCATTCGAACGCAAGACGGCGTACCGAGGGGTGAAAGCGGAACGTGAGAGTGCCCCACGCGGCGGGCTCGACGCTTGCGAGAGCGCTGCGGTCGAGGACGCTCGCATCGGCGGAGTCGAACGCCTCGGCGAGGCACCACTCGAAGGCGGCAATCTCCGCCAGGATCGGGTGCTCGGCGAAGGGAGGCTCCACTCGCAGAAACGCTGCGACCTCCCGGCCATACCAGCGGATCGAGCGATGTACCGAGGGGTGGGCGCGCACGAACGCGGCGCCAAGCGCCTCGAAATCCTCATCGCCCAAGATCTGATGCAGCACCGGGTAGTGATCGCGGAGTGCCTCGATCAGGCGCGCCGCATACGCGTGGCGATAGATGTGCAGGCGCGCCTCTTTCGCAAGGGGCGGGGTGTCGGCGATGCACGCCTCGATCTCGCTCTCCTCGCCGAGGAGCGCGCGCTGCATCTCGCGCTGCAATTGGCGCAGCTCCATCAAGCCGCCTCGAGCGCGTGGCCGGAGGCGATGGCGCGCGCCACGTCGAGCTCCGCGACCAGCTCGGCCAACGGCGGGATGTTGTCATCGCGCTCGATCATCGTGGGCACGGGACCGAAGTGCGCCAGCGCCTCACGGTAAAGGTTCCATACGGGCGCGACGATCGGATGATCGTGAGTGTCGATCAGGTGATCGCCCATGTCGCTGTGGCCGGCCAGATGGAACTGGCGCACGCGCTCTTTCGGGACGGCGCGCAGGTACCGCAAGGCATCGAACCCGTGGTTCACCGCGCTCACGTAAATGTTGTTGATGTCCAGCAGTATGGCGCAATCGGCGCGGCGCGCGACCTCGCCGAGGAATTCCCACTCGGCCATCTCGGAGGAGCGGTAGGTGAGGTAGCTCGAGACGTTCTCGAGCAGGATCTGCCGCCCGAGCAGGTCCTGCACTTCGCTCACGCGCGCGACCACGCAGGCGAGCGCCTCCTCGGTGTAGGGCAGCGGCAACAGATCGTGCACGTTGCGTCCCTCGACGCCCGTCCAGCACAGGTGGTCGGATATCCAGGCGGGCTCGATGCGGCGCGCGAGCTCGCGCACATCCGCAAGATATTGCCGATCGATGGGATCGGTGCTGCCGATGGACAGGGACACACCGTGCATGACCAAGGGAAAGCGGCCGCGGATGCGCTCGAGATAGTCGAGCGGCTTGCCGCCCGGCGCGAGATAGTTCTCGGTGATGATCTCGAGCCAGTCGATCGGATGAGATTCGCCGAGGATGGCGGCGTAGTGAGAGGGCCTGAGCCCCAGCCCGAAGCCATTGATTTGTTTCATTAAAGAGGCCGGGAATCGCGCGCGCCCTCGACGCTGCGCGGCGACCCCGTCTCCGTCAGATCGGCTTAGCCGCCGGACTTCGCCTTGGCCTTGGCGGCGTCGCAGTCCGCCTTGGACATCGACGTCCAGCCCTGGCCCTTGCAGCTGTTTTGTCCCTTGCAGCTGTTCTTGGCGGACTTGCACTCCGAGGTGCCCTTGCAAGAGTTCACGCCCGTACACTTGACGGTGCCCGTATCGGCCGCCACCGAAACTCCCGCCAGCCCCGACGTAAACAACATCGCGGCCGCAACCGCCAGTGCCGCACCCGACCCTTTGTTGATCTGCATGATTTGTTTCCTCTTATAGTTGACCGCAGCGAAATTACTGCCCAACGAGAGCAAAGACCGGGGCAGTGTCAGGATTATTACTTATAGGTCTGAGCTTATGTCGCCCTTTGGATAGCGAGATGACGCGCCGCGTCTCGGAACGAGGGTCCGCCTCCGCTACTTCACGGAAGTGCCATTCAGCGTTCCACGCATTTGCTCCCGGACCGCCTCACGCTGCGCGATAATCTCGTCAAGCTGACTCTCATCCGCACACTTCTTCGTTGTGAAGCGCGATCCGACATTCGCGTCTTCCCAGCAATATTGGGTGCGGCCGTTATGGTTTTCCGAATGAAGGCCGAGACTTCTTGCTTTCCTCAACGTCGACGCTGAGGGCGCCGGCGTCTGCGATGTCGTCGATGCCGGTTTTGCAGCGCTCGCGGGTGCGGGATCTGCGGGAGTCGCTGCCGGCGAGTCCGCGGCCGACGGCGAGGTTGGGTTTGCCACGGGGGCCGAGGCTTGCTGCGCGTGGACGGGGAGCGCCGCTGCGATCAGCGCGCAGCTGACTAGGGCACAGCGAAAGATCGAGTGGTTCACGGTACATTTCACAATTATCAGCGAGCGCACTTCGGATCGAGTTCGATTCAGGTAGACTCCCGTTCGACTCGGGTAGGGCTCTTATACACCTTTGTTTTTACAGCACACAATCCGGTGTGCGGACAGGCTGGCTTTGCGGGTGGCTCGATAGAGTTGCTTCGGACAGATGAAACGCTCGCCGCCACCCGAATGATGCACTGCAGCGCACTATTGTGTAAGTCAGCCATGAACTAAGCTTTGGTTGATGGCAGCGCAATCGCAGAAAACGCAGGCGATAACTTCGGCGGGATTCGCTGCATTGAAGCGGGGCGAGCCCGATACCGCGCGCGTCCTTTTCGATCAGGCCGTCTCGGCCGGTGCCGCCGATGCCTCGATCTGGTTCGGGCTGTCACTCGTGCATCGATCGGTCGATGCGTCGCTCAAAGAAGCCGCGGCGCTCGACCACGCGCTTAAGCTCGATCCGCACCACGTGCCCTCGTTGCTCGCCAAGGGGGATTTGTTTGCAAGACAATGCGACCGCCGAGCGGCGGATGCCTACTACCGGGCTGGAATGAAGATCGCGGCAACGCTTCCATCGCTGCCGCCGGAGTGGCGCGCCGAGATCGAGCGCGTTCAGGCGGCATGTCAGGGGTACGCGCGTGATTACGAGGCGCATCTGCTGACTGCGCTCAAGGCTCAGGGACTCGGTTCACCGGGCACCGATCGATTTGCCCACGCGATCGACCTGCTGCTCGGCAAGCGGCAGATCTATCCGCAGCAGCCAAAATATTTCTATTTTCCCGAGCTACCCCAGATTCAGTTCTTCGATCGGCGTGACTTTCCCTGGGCGGGCACGCTGGAGAGCGAGTTCGAGAACATCCGTGCCGAGGCTCGCGCGATTCTCGATGCGGGTCGTGGCTTCGTGCCCTACATTCAGCGCGAGGCGAACCGGCCGTCCTTCGATCCGAGAGGCCTTTTGGACAATCCAGATTGGGGGGCATTCTTTCTGATCAAGGACGGAGCGACTGTAGCCGAGAATGCGGCACGTTGCCCGCGGACGTTCGAGGCGATCAATCGCTTGTCTCTGTGCCGGATCGATAACCGCAGTCCGTCTGTGCTCTTCTCTTTGTTACGACCCGGTGCGCGAATTCCACCGCATCACGGCTTCATGAACGTCCGGCTAATCTGCCACCTTCCTCTGATTGTGCCGCCCTCGTGCGGACTGCGTGTCGGCAACGAAATTCGCTCGTGGCGCGAGGGCGAACTCGTCATCTTCGACGACAGCATCGAGCATGAAGCCTGGAACTTGAGCGACGAGCCGCGAGCCGTATTGATTTTCGATGTCTGGCGTCCTGAGATTTCCGAAAAGGAGCAAGCTTTGGTCGCCTCCATGCTCGCTGCAATCGATGAATTCGACGGGTCGAGGCCGAAATGGACCGAGTGATGGATGAGACGGACATGGCACAGCGAATGGTGCAAGACGCCCTTAAGCTTGATCGGCAAGGCCGAGTGCACGAGGCGATCGCCGCCTATCAGGCGGTACTGCGGCGATGGCCGGTATTGGCCGACTGCTGGTACCGCCTCGCGGTTCTGGAGCGCAAGGCCGGCCGATTCGGCTCCGCGCTGGATTCTTATCAACAAGCTCTAGATCATGGCATTAAGCGGCCGGAGGAGGTGCACCTCAATCGTGGCGTCATTTATTCCGATGAGCTGCAGAGCGCTGCCGCCGAGCGCGAGCTCGAGCTGGCACTGGCCCTTCGGCCGACCTATATCCCGGCCTTGCTCAATCTCGCCAATCTTCACGAGGATCAAGGCCGGCGAGAAGCGGCACTCGATATCTATGAAAAGGCTCTCGCAATCGCCCCGGCGTCGCCGCACATTCTGGCCCGCTACGCAAATGCCAGATCTTTCGACGCACGCGACGATGCCCTCATCGCGCGCCTCGAGAGCGCGCTAAGCGCAGAGATGAGTATGGCGGACCGCGCAATGCTGGGATTTGCGCTTGGCAGGGCCTTGGACGCCTGCGCAGACTATCCTGCTGCCTTCGCTGCGTACCGCGCCGCAAATGCAGCCAGTCGCGCAAGCCGGCCGGCGGACGCGGCGCACTATGATCGGGCCGCCGAGGTACGTCGCATCGCGCGGCTCATGGAGATAAGTCCACCGACAAGCCCGCCCTCGGTTACGCCGCCTCGCGGCCCACGACCCATATTCATCTGCGGGATGTTTCGGTCAGGCTCGACGTTGCTGGAGCAATTGCTGTCGGGGCACCCGCGCGTCACGGCGGGCGGCGAGCTTCAATTCATTCCCTATTTGGCGCAAAAGGTGCTGGCGCCGTTTCCGGAAT
Organism: Steroidobacteraceae bacterium; assembly: GCA_049513515.1. Lineage (GTDB taxonomy): Bacteria > Pseudomonadota > Gammaproteobacteria > Steroidobacterales > Steroidobacteraceae > Bog-1198. The sequence continues at coordinate 28,936 of JBEKWA010000027.1, read as the reverse complement.
CGATACCTATGACGCCTCATCATGTGATCGAAGGACTGGCTCTGCAGTACATCGACGTCCTCGCCAGGCTCTTTCCGGGCGCCGAGCTCGTGACGGACAAGCGGCCCGATAACTTTCTCTATATTGGGCTGATCAAGCAGCTCTTTCCGGACGCCAAGATCGTGCATACGGTACGAAACCCATTGGACACGTGTCTCTCCATCTACTTCACGCATCTCGACCACGGTCTCGATTATGCGCTCGATCTCATGGACATTGGCCACCATTACCGGCAGTACAAGCGCTTGATGGCGCACTGGAAGGCTCGATACGGTGCCGACATCATCGACGTCGATTACGATGGCTTGGTGAGGGCGCCGCGACAGTACATCGAGGGATTGCTTGGCCACCTCGGTCTCGAGGCCCACGAGGACTGCCTGAGCGTGCCGGCCACGGGTCGCACGGTGAAGACCGCGAGCGTGTGGCAAGTTCGCGAGATGCTCTACCAGCGATCGTCCGGGAGGTCGGTACACTACGAGCGTGAATTGGCTGAGCTCAGGAGCTACCTCGATGGCTCGGAACCGTAAGGCGCGGTTTATACTCCGTCGCTGACGCGATCACCACGGCGGTATCCGATGTTTCTTCACATTGAGAATTTTCTGAGCCCGGCTGAGATCCAGCGGATTGCGGCCCTTGCGCTGGAGACGAGCTTCGTCGATGGCAGGCGTTCCAATCCGCATAACGCGACCAAATATAATGTCATCGCGGAGCCGAACGATCCGAAGGGACAGGAGGTTGCCCAGATCGCGCTGGGCGCCCTGCAACGCAGCGAAGCCGCCCGAAACTTCGCTTTCCCGCAGCGGGTCGCTGTTCCGGTGTTGACGCGCTACGACTCCGGCATGACCTATGGCGCTCACATAGATTCTGCTTTTCTACCCGTTGGCCCGCAACCGCTCCGGTCCGATGTCTCGTGCACGATGTTCATTTCTGACCCCGCCGCTTACGAGGGCGGCGAGCTCGTCGTCTATTTGGGATCCGAGGAGATACGGATCAAGGGCAAGCCCGGACAAGCCGTGTTCTATTCGTCCACCTACGTTCATCAGGTGACGCCCATCCAGTCGGGCGAGCGCCTGGTGATCATCACGTTCATCGAGAGTCAGATCGCCGACCCCATGCAGCGGGAGCTCCTCCATTCTCTGGGGGAGGTGCGCGCGCTCGAGGGTCTCAAAATGGACTGGCGCAACCGCACCCAACTCGAATATGTGATCGCGAATCTGCAGCGAATGTGGTGCCGATCATAGTGCGGTCACCAGATGGCGCGTGACTCCGCGGCACACCGTGCGGCTTTGCAGGACATATCCGAAGCGGCGCGGAGCGGGAAATATGACGAGGCCGCGCAGCTTTCGGAAGCTGCGCTGGCGGCTGGGCTCGAGCATCCGCTCGCCCTGAATCTCGTTGCGCTCAAGCTCGAGCGACAGGGAAAGGTCGCTGAGGCTGAGAAGCTACTGCGCCGGGCGGTCGACATCGACCCGTCGGATCAAGGGGCGCGCAATGCGCTCGGCTTGTGCTTGATGCGCCTCGAACGGCCCGCCGATGCAATCGTGCAGTTCGATGCACTGCTCGCTCTGAATGCGTCGTTGCCGTTCGCCCACACCAATCTGGGCGAAGCTTTTTTTGCCTTGGGCCTCATCGCACATTCCGAGGCAAGTTACCGGCGCGCGCTCGAGCTGGACCCGAACCAAGCGGTCGCGATGCTCGGCCTCGCGCGACTCGCGAACGGGCGCGGCATTTACGGTGAAGCGCGCAGTTGGTCCGAAAGAGCGCTCGCTCTTCTTGGTGATGTGCCCGGCGCCGCTCTGAGCCTCGCGCGAGCAGAGCTCGGCGAGGGCAACTTGGTGACTGCGGAGGCGCGGGTGCGGCGCGTGTTGAGCGATGCGCGGCTTGAGCCACTCGAGCGGGCTCTCGCCAACGGCTTGCTCGGCGACGTGCTCGACGCTAAGGATTATACGGACGAGGCCTTCGCGGCGTATTCCGTATGCAATCGCGAGCTGCAGGGTTTGCACGCTGGGCGCTTCGGTGCGCAGGAAGGCGCGCTCGATTTTGTGCGCTCCATCAACCGATATTTCGAACGCGTGCGCCCCGCGATCTGGCAATCCAACCCGCCGCCCGATACACGCTGCACGGGTGCGGCCGCACACGTGTTCGTCCTCGGATTTCCCCGTTCCGGTACCACATTGCTCGAGATCGTCCTGGAAGGTCATCCGCGTGTGGCGAGTCTCGAGGAGAACGAATCGCTGACCGAGGCGGTGAATGAGTTCATGCGGCGGCCGGCAGATCTGGAGCGGCTGGCTGCGGCGCCGGCGGCGACGCTCGAGCGTATGAGAGCGATCTACTGGCGCCATGTGGGTGCCGCCGGCATCGACGTGAGGGGCAAGATGTTCGTGGATAAGAATCCCTTCAATAGCCTGAAATTACCGCTCATTGCGCGGTTGTTTCCCGATGCGAAAATCATATTTGCGTGTCGCGATCCACGCGACGTCGTCTTGAGTTGCTTCCGTCATCGATTCCAGATGAGCTCTCCCATCTATGAGCTGCTGACGCTCGACGGGGCGGCCGAGTACTATGTGGCCGTCATGGAGCTCATCTTGCGTCTGTCGAACATGGCGCCGCTCCAGGTGTGCCTGGTGCGCCACGAGGACGTGGTGCGAGAGTTCGCCCGCGAGATGAAGAGAATTTGCGCGTTCCTGGGACTGGAATGGGATCCTGCCATGGGGGATTTTGCTCTGCGCGCGAAGACGAGGGAGCTACTCACACCGAGTGCCGCGCAGCTTGCCAAGGGATTGAATACGGAAGGCCTGGGTCAATGGCTGCGCTATCGCTCCCACATGACTCCTGTGTTGTCACTGCTGAAACCCTGGATCGAACGTTTCTATTACGATCCTTGAGGGGCATTCGGCAGCGCAAACCAGCAATTGAAGGCGATCGTGATCCGTTCGCCTTCGCCCTCGAAGGGTTTGACATCGTGCAGCACCCATGAGGGAAACATCACGAGTTGGCCCGCCTCGAGCGCCAGACTCGCGGTCTGAGGTGCGTACGGCAACTTCATGTGATCGTTGCCCGCATCGAGATGCATCGCGCCCAAGATCATCGGATTGACGAAGGTCAAGAGTCCGCTGTCTTTTTTATCGGGGTCTGGCTTGCCCGGGTCCACGCAATACACGCCGCTCCAGGAGGCGTTCGGATGATTATGCAGGCCAAAGAATCCGCCACGTCGCATCACATGAAACCAGCTGTCGTTGTAAATCTGTAAACGGCGCAGGGTGGCGAGGTCGTAGCCATTGAGCCGCCCGATCAGGGCCAATAGCTGATCCCAGCAAAAGGCCTTGAGCTCCTGCACGGCCGCATCGGAGTCGCGAAACAAATTGAAATGGCTCTCGAACAGGGCGGCGTTGCGTTGGGTCAACGGACGCGGGTTCGCCGCGGCGCCTCCTTGCTCCTGCGCGAAGATGTAGCGCTTCAAGGCGGAATTGAGTTGCACGTGCGCCGGGAGGCGGCTGAACGTGAACGGCACGGTAAACATGTTGATTAGTTCCGGCGGCTGCATGTACCCTCATCCGGGCGCGTCGTGCGACTGGCGCGAGATTGCCGCGGCCAACACGCGCCCATCACACGGTGTGCCGCGCCTATACACTTTAGCAGATGGATGAGTGGTGTCGATGAACGTGCGGTCGACGGAGTTGGGCGCAGCTCTGGAAGAGATGCATGAGCGGGCGCAGCGACTGCTCGCGGGCGGCGATGCGGCGGGTGCTCGCGCGCTCCTCGAGCGGCTCGTTACAGCGGCTCCCGCTCATGTGCCGTATTGGCTGGCCTTTGCCGCCGCGCTGCGCAGGTTGGGACAGCGTGCCGAGGAACTGGCCGCGCTCGAACGCGCGCTGGCTCTTGACCCCACGCACCCGGTGGTCTTGCTGCAAAAAGGCTCCGTGCTCGATTTGCTGAACAAGCCTCGAGCGGCGGCAGCGGCCTACGCGCACGCCTTGCAGGCCGTGACTCCCGGGACGCGAATGCCCGCACCGATCGAGGCCCATGTGGCCCACGCGAGGACACGCGTAGCGGAGAACGCCGCGAAGCTGGCGTCGTTGATCGACGCTCGCTTATCGGCCCTGTCGACGACTCCCTCGAAGGAGGAACGCAAGCGCTTCGACCGTTGCCTCGACCGGCTACTGGGGAGGGCGCGAATCTACACCCCCGATCCGACATTCATGCTGTTCCCTTATCTCATCAACTACGAATTCTTTCCGCGGGAGTTTTTTCCGTGGCTCGAGACTCTCGAGGCATTCACCGATGAAATCCGCGCGGAACTCCTGGCCGTGCTCGGCGCCGACCGCGACGGCGTTGTGCCCTACATTGATTACGCAGCCGGTTTGCCCCTGAATCAGTGGCGGGAGCTGAATCACTCTCGGCGCTGGGGAGCTTACTTCTTGTGGAACGAAGGGCAGCGGCTGGAGTCCCATCTAGCGCGCTGCCCGCGTACCGAGAAAGCACTGGCGGCGTTGCCGCAAGTGGACATACCCGGACGCGGTCCAACGGCATTTTTTTCGCTCCTGGACGCGCGCACCAAGATTCCGCCCCATACGGGCGTCACCAACACTCGCCTGACCGTGCATCTGCCATTGATCGTGCCGCCCGGATGCAGATTTCGAGTGGGCGGCGAAATCCGTGAATGGAGCGTCGGCACCGGTTGGGTGTTCGACGATACCATCGAGCACGAAGCGTGGAACGATTCCGACGTGACGCGCGCCATACTGATTTTCGATGTTTGGAACCCGCAGCTGACGCCGCTGGAGCGCGCCTTCGTACGCGAGGCCACGGTTGTGATCGCGGAATACAGTGATGCCGAGACCGGTGTCGCGGGAGCACCGCATTGACTCGGCTGCACGGACTTGGCGGGGGCGTTGCGCTGGGATTGGTCGGCTGGGCGGCGGCGGTACACGCCGCGGAGCCGCTCAGCCGCGTGCTCGCATGCCGCACCCTGACGGAGGCGGATGCCCGGCTCGCCTGTTTCGACCGCGAGACGGCGCATCTCGATGAAAAGACGCCGTCGACCGGTGCGCTTGCTCCTGTCCCGCCACCGCCCGCGCTCAACCCGACGCAGCAGTTCGGACTGCCCGAGCGTGCTGTCGCCAAGCAAGAAGTGGCGGCGGGCGTGCGTTCGGCCGATGCGGAGAGGGTCCAAGCGCATATCGTGAATGTCGGTCAGACGGTGAATGGCCGAGCAATACTGACTCTCGACAACGATCAGGTATGGCGTCAGTTGGCTGCCGACATCGATCTTATGGCGAAACCCGGCGACGCCGTGACCATCTCTCGAGGAGTGTTCGGGTCTTACTGGCTGCAGATGCAATTGGGGCGCGGGACTAAAGTCACTCGAGTCCGCTGACACCCCCGGCCGCCAGACGCTCGCGTAGCGGCGCGAGCTCGTTTGAGTAATGACGCCATTGCTCGAGCGAGGAACTGTACAGCGGTTGGCGCACCTGCACCGCGCTCGGGGTCGACGCGGGCGCCGGATTCAAATGGAATGCAAGACAACCTTCCTCGAACGGCAGGCCAAGATAGTCGAGAATGCGCTGCGTCGTCGCTTCCTGCGCGGTGACCACCTGCTCGTAGGCGACATCCAATATGCGCCCGGGCAATACCCGATGCCAGTGTGCCATGAGCTTATGGTAGCCGAGGTAATACTCCGCAAGCTCCAAGAGGTCGTAGGAAAACGCGAAGCCGCCCTCGAAGCGGGTCTTGTAGATCGCATAGCAGGCAGCCATCGGATGGCGTGTCAAATGCACGATCCGCGCATTCGGGAACGCGCGCAAAATCAGTCCGCAATAATAGAAGTTGGCCGGCGCCTTGTCGGTGAAGCGCGGCCGGTCGCCACGATGGGCCCGCGAGCGAGCCAAGTATTCGCGCGCTATCGGCTCACCCGGCAGATCACCCAAGGCTTCCGCGTACCCAAGCCAGGTGGTCGACAAATGCGGTGCCGTGCGGTCCACCACGGCGCCGACGGCGTCTCTTAGTGCCAGCAGCTCGCCCGCGGGATGCACGAGCGAGTGGTTGCCGATGATGCGTTCGACCAGCGTCGTGCCGGTGCGCGGCAATCCCACGATGAAAATGGGACTTTCCCCCGTCGTGTCCGGCACCACCGGCTGCTCGCCCTGAAACCCGGCGACAATCCGCTCAACGACGCCTCGGTCCTGCGCCGTATCATACGTGTGCCGCCGGCGCTCGATCCGGTTGGCGGAACTCAAGTGCTGCCAGCTCTGGGCATGCTCGCCCAAATCTTCATAGCTTTTCGCAAGACCGTAGCGCAACGTCGCCGCCTCCGGGGAGTCGACAGGGGTCGCCGCAAGCGCGGCCTCCGCCGATGCGATGACGTTGCGCTCGGCGGATTGCCGGCTGAGCTCTGAGAGACCTTTGAAGGCCTCTGCGTGAGCGGGTGATATCAGCAGCGCGGATTCATAGTCGCTAGCCGCGAGATCGAAATCCCCCAGGAATCGATGCATCAGGGCCCGCTTTGAGAGCATCGACGGATCGGCGGGCGCGGCGGCCACGGCCTGTGCGTAGACGCTTAGCGCCCGAGGATAATCGCGGGCGAAGACCAGGAAACTGCCGATCGCGTCGAGAGCCTGCGGATCACCTTGCGCGCCGGCTGCGGCGGTATCGGCAGCCGCCATGGATCGAGCCCGCTCGCCGAGGGCGAATAGGCATTCGGCTCGCTGAATCAAGCACTGGACATTTCCGGGATCGACTGCAAGTCGTTCTTCCACCAGCGCCAATGCGGTCTCCTTTTGGTCCGCAAAGAGCGCTGCCATGCTGCCGAGCAGCCAGCCGCAAGGATCGGCCGGCCAGGCCGCGCGACAACCCGCTGCCGCATGAGCGGCACCCTGCCAGTCCCCGCGGGACATGCGAGCACCGATTTCGTACTGAAATTGCGGGAGGGTAGGGTTGATCATCCATCAATCTGTCGGGGATTTTGGCGCATGATGCCGCACGTGCATCGTAGCGTCCAGGCGACGCCCATCGACCGTGGTGCCTGCGCAACATCCGACTCCGGACAGCAAGTTCTCGAGGGCACCAGCCGCTGTCTCCTCAGCGCCGCCTCGACAATACGCCGGCGATTTCGCCCGGTTCGAAGATGTTGTGCCATGTGGACACTGTGCTATATTCGGCCATCGGTGAAATTTTAGAGACGGTAACCGTCCCGGGGATGATTTGTAGCGGCAGCGCGACGATTGCGGCATTGTTTGCCGCATCGCGTGCGGTTGACATTCCTGGTCTGGCTCCCTTTTTAGATTTTGCCTAATTTTTTCGGCATCAGGGCCTACAGGGAGAGCCACTAAAATGCTTCAAGACCAACTCGGAAACGCTGTGCTGCGGCGGGCAATTCGCCTCGCAATGACCGGCGGCACGCTCGCCGCAACCTGCAGTACGGTCCATGCACAGACCGCACCGGCTGCCGCCGACACTTCGTCGGCGACGCTCAGCGAAGTAGTGGTGACCGGTTCGCGCATTTCGGTCCCGAACCAGGTATCGATCAGCCCCGTGACGTTTGTCACCGCGACCGAGATACAAGAAACCGGCGCGATCCGCGTCGAGGACATGCTCAACCAATTGCCGCAGGTTTTCTCATCGCAGGGCGCGATGCAGTCGAACGGCGCCGATGGCACGGCGACCGTCAATCTGCGCGGCCTGAATGCGAAGCGCACGTTGGTGCTGGTGAATGGCCAGCGCCTGGGCCCCGGCGACCCCGCCAGCGCCGGCGCCTCCGATATCAACATGATCCCCGTCGAGTTGGTTGACAGCGTGGAGGTTCTCACGGGCGGTGCGTCATCCGTTTACGGTGCAGACGCCGTGGCGGGCGTCGTGAACTTCAAGATGAATGATCACTTCGAGGGCGTGAAACTGGTCGCGGACGGCGGCATCTATCAACATCACAACAACAATCAAGACGGCGTCATCAGCGCCATCGACACGTTCAACTCGACGACCGGCAATAATTTCGCGAATGCGCCCAGCGTTGTGGACGCGGGTGCCACCACATCATTGGCGTTCATTGCGGGTTTGAACTCTGCCGATGGAAACGGCAACGCCACCTTCTATACGACCTATCGCCACGTCAACTCCGTCCTGGAATCCAAGTACTCGGTGAGCGCTTGCACCATGGCGTCCGGTTACTCGGGCAATCCATTACATTGCAGCGGCTCGGGAACCACGAATCCCGCGCGCTTTTTTCAGATTGGGCCTGCGGGGCTGCTGAACGACAATACGTTCAATTCGTCCGGTGCGCTCATTCCCTTTACCGATGCGAACCGCTTCAACTATGGGCCTCTCAACTACTTCCAGCGTCCCGACGAGCGTTGGACCTCGGGTGCGTTCTTGCACTACGACTTCAATGAGCATGCGCAGGTCTATGCAAACACGATGTTCATGGACGATCGATCCATCGCGCAGATCGCGCCCTCCGGCGCCTTCCAGACGGTTTACAACGTGCCCTGCACGAATCCATACCTCACCGCCCAAGAGGTGTCTACCTGGTGCGGAGCGAACTCTGCGTTGACTGGCGCAGCGCCCGGCACCACGAATCTCTATATCGGCAGGCGCAATGTCGAGGGCGGCGACCGGCAGGACGATCTGGAGCACACGGATTGGCGCGTAGTCACAGGCGTGAAGGGCAAGATCAACGACGCCTGGGAGTACGATGCGAGTTTCCAGAGCTCTCTCACGAACCTCAGCGAAACCTACTACAACGACGTTTCCAAGACTAAAATTCAGGATTCATTGAACGTCGTCAATGGCCCGAACGGGCCCGAGTGCGCGGTCACCGCTGCGGGCAACGCAAATGGTTTGAACTCCGGTTGCGTACCCTGGAACATATTCACACCCGGTGGAGTCACGCCGGGTGCGGTTGCCTATTTGGACACGCCGGGACTCCAGCGCGGTCAAATCAAGGTCTATTCGGGGGACGTCAACTTTACCGGCGACCTCGGAAAGTACGGTGTCCAGTTGCCGACCGCGAGCAACGGACTCAAGGTAAACGTCGGTGGCGAGTATCGTGACACGCGCGCCTTCTTCGAGCCCGACGAGGAATTTCAATCGGGTGATCTCGCGGGCCAGGGAGGTCCCATTCTGCCGATAGCGGGTTCGATCATCTCGCGGGAAGGATTCGTCGAGGCGAATCTGCCGCTGGTCGAGGACAAGCCATTTGCGCAATCGCTGGCTGTCGACGCCGGTTACCGCTATTCGAGCTATTCGTTGGGATTCAAGACCAATACCTATAAGTTGGGTGTGGAGTGGAGCCCCGTATCGGATTACCGTTTCCGCGGCAGCTTCGCGCGCGCCGTGCGTGCGCCGAATATCGCGGAGCTGTTTTTGCCGCAGGCGGTGGTGCTGGATGGAACCGATGACCCATGCGCGGGCGCGACGCCCAAGGCGTCGCCGGCGCAGTGCGTGCAAGCGGGGGTACCGTTGTCGCATTACGGCACCGTGGTCGCCAACTCGGCGGGCCAGTACAACGGTTTGACGGGAGGAAACCCAGCCCTACAGCCCGAGACGGCGCTGACGACGTCCTTCGGCATTGGCTGGACCCCGTCGTATGTCCCGAACCTCCGGCTGCAAGTCGATTATTACGACATTAAGATCGAGAACGTCATTCAGACGATCGGCGCCAACACGATCCTGCAGCTCTGCACGCAGCAAGCCCTTTTCTGCAACTTGATTCATCGCAATTCCAACTACTCCCTGTGGTTATCGAATCAAGGATATGTGACCGATTCACTCGCAAACGTCGGACAGTTGGAGGTCAAGGGCATCGACGTGGATTTGTCCTACTCGTACGACTTCGGTGCATTCGGCAGGCTGCACACGAGCCTGTTGGGTACGTGGCTGAACAATTACAACCTGACTCCGATTGCAGCCAACTCATCCACCGAGCGCAATTGTGCCGGCTACTGGGGTCCCCAGTGCAGTGCGTTCACCTCCGCCGCCGGTGACCCTGTATTTCGCTGGCGCCATACGTTGCGTGAGACCTGGTCGACCCCGTGGAACGGTCTTGATGTGTCGGTCGCCTGGCGCTACTACTCGCCCGTGCAACTCGAGACTCTCAGCGGCAATCCGAATCTTTCGGCCGGTCCGGGCAACACGATCGCGAGCGGCGCCATATCGAACACGGACGCGCGCATTCCCTCGTTCAGTTACATCGACATGACGGCGGCAATGAAGGTGGCCGACAAGATCACCTTGCGCGTCGGATGCAACAACGTGCTCGATAAGCAAGCGCCGGCCGTGGGCGGATCAACGGATCAGCCGCTGCCGTCGGTGAACGGCAACACGTTCGCGCAGGTGTACGACCCGCTGGGTCGCTACTTCTTCGGCGAGCTCACGGTACAGTTCTGATCAGGACCCCCTCGCGTCAACTGGCGCGAGGGGTTTCCTCACGAAGGCCGTGCGCGGGGAAGTGGCGCAACCGCTGAGCCCCCGCGGTCCATGATCGCCGCAAGCGATGGATGTGCCCGTGCGGCTCGATCGAGCCACGCCGTCCCGAGCTCGATCTCCGCGCCGTGCTGTTTCTCGGCTGACTGCAGCACCTCTCGCCGGAGCGTAGCGTCGTAGGGGAATTCGGGTGCCTTGGAGTATTGCGAGAGGAGAGGGCTGCATGCGAGAGTCTCGACCTCTTTCGGCGTGACGTGCGCGCCGAGGCTTCGCATGATCACTCCGAGCTCGGCAGCCGGTGCAGTTAGAAAGCGATCGAAATCCACCCAGTGCGTCCGCGCCGGAAAACTGTGTGCCGCCGCCTCGAGTGCGCTCATCTCGGACAGCCAGCCCATGGCGATCCATTCCCCTTCGGATTGAGGTGCCAATGCCGGCGCGACGCCCGGAAATCGCCGCCGAAGGCGTTGCAAGCGTCCGGCGCCGAGGATTCTCGCCTCGACTCTGGAATTCGGCCCCCCAAGGATGCAGCGCAAATACGTGCCGGCGGAGGCGAACATCAACATGGCGCGCGAATCGGCGCCGGCTCCGAGCAGACGCGGGGCGATCTCGCTGACAAAGCTGCTCGCCTTGATAACGGCACGCTGCTCAGGGCGCCAGGTGCGCGACAGCAGCGCAACAGTTGCCCGCAACGACAGGGTATGCTCGCCGCCTGCGAGCGTCCTCAGCAGCATCGGTTCCCTGACAGAAAACACGCCGGCATGTTCGCCGACGAGCCGGGACACCAGCGTCGAGCCGACATGACCCACATGAAAGACATAGTTTGCCTCTGGCATGAGGCTGTTCGCGGCCTCCTCGAGCGTTGTCACCGGTGAGGACTCCGTGACGGGATGAGCCTTCAGGAGCCGTTCGTCTAGGAAGCTGGCTGCGCGGTAGTCTGCCTCGGTGAGCCGAACGACGGTTGTTTGGCCCGCGGCGCATGACAACGGATACCAGAGGGGCGAGGCCACTAAATCGGCCGCAGTTATGATCTTCCGCGTGTGATCGATACGCAAAAAAAACCCCCGAGTGATGAGTCCTCAGGGGAATAGTATCGCTGGTCGGCGCCTTACCGTGAGGCAAGCCGCCGTCGCATCAGGCGCTAGCCCCCGCCCCTGTCGCCGCCGGTGATGTGCAGCTCCACGCGACGGTTTGCCAGCCGGCCTTCACGGGTCGCGTTATCCGCGATCGGGTCGTCTTTGCCGAAGCCCTTCGCGGTCATCTGGTTGGTGAGGCCATGCGATTGCATGTAATGCATGACCGTTTCAGCCCGATGCCGGGTCAGCTGCAGGTTGTACGCCTGCGATCCTGTGCTGTCGGCATAGCCACGCACCTCGATGACCAGATTCGGATACGGCTTGAGCGAAGCGATGGTCGTATCCAGCACCGTCTCAGCCTGGGGCACGAGGTCCGCCGAGTCCTTCGCGAAGGTGACGCCCTGGAGCAGGATGTCGCCCTTCGGCGGCGGCAGCAACGGGGGCGGCGGAGGAGGCGGTGGCGGCGGCACCGGCGCAGGCACCGTCGAAGTTGCCGCGGCTGAAGTCCCCCTCCAGCGCCCACGAATGCGGAAGATTGACGCCGATCCCCGCCTGATAGCCGTAGTTGTCTTTGATTTGCGGGTTGTTGTCCTGCAGGCTGTACTGGATCATCGGCGCCACGTAAATAGACGGCGCGTCCGATGGGGCGGCGTTGTCCGCATAGGCGGTGCCGCAAGCGGCCGCCACGGCGCCGACCAAACTCAATGCAATGATTCGCTGCATACCAAGATCTTCGTTTGCCAAAATACAACAGTTGAGAGCGCTGAGGCGGCAGGTGTTGGGCTTGACCAAATGCCCTGCAAATTAGCCTTCAGCGGGTGCCATGCGAAATGGCGCCCCTGTTGATGTGGCATTTGAGCAACGGGAGCTGCCGAAGTCTGTAGGCACCCCGCGTAAGTGCCTGTAGGACCCAGGCCAGGGACACTCTTAAATCACGGAGTGGTCGGCGGGCGGAGCTTCAAGCGGATTTGGAAGAGTTTTGGCCAATTCTTGCCCGTGACGAACAGCCGATCCGCCTTGGCATCGTAGGCGATGCCGTTGAGCACATCCGTCTTGCCGGGGACCGTGTCCGCCGCCGGCAAGAGGCCGCGCAGGTCGATGGCGCCGACTACGTGCCCGTCGCGCGGATCGATACGCAGGATCCAGTTCGTCTGCCAGACATTGGCGAAGATCTCGCCCTTGATCCACTCGAGCTCGTTCAAGCGTTCGACCGGCTTGCCTTCCAGGGTGACGGGGATCATGCCGGCGGGGAGCAGCGTCTTGGGGTTCAAGATGCGCAAGGTCGAGGTGCCATCGCTCATGTAGATCTGCGAGCCGTCCTGTGTGAGTGCCCAGCCCTCGCCGTCGTAGTAAAAATCGGCCTGCCGCTTGAAGGTCTTCAGGTCATACACGAAGCCGACGTGCGATTGCCAGGTGAGCTCGATGAGCCGCCCGTCCCAGTTGACGATGCCTTCGCCGAAATACTCACCGGGTATGTCGTATCGCTCGAGCACCTCCCCGGTTTGCAGGCGGACCTTGCGGATCGAGGAGTGATGCTCGAGGCCCGTGCTCTCGTACAGATACCCGTTCAAGTAGAACAGACCCTCGGTGAAGGCCTCCGGATCGTGCGGATAAACCTGGACGACCTCGTAGTCGTAGATCGGAACGGCGGCCTGCACGCGGGTCGTAACGCCGAGGGCGTGGCAGACGAGAAGGATCGCCGGCACGATGCGGATCAGCGCTCTCATGGTTTCGCGTGCGTACCCCTGGCCGAACCATCACCCTCGGCCGAGCCCTCGTAGTTCACCACGCCCGCGAACTCGAACGTGCTCACGAGCACGACACCGTCACCGCGAACGGCGTGCGCCGGTTGCGTGCAGAACCCGCGCGCCTCGAGCCGGTAACTCGTGCCCGCCCCGAGTCGGCGCTGGGACAGCGAGTCCACGGTGCAGCGCGAATCGCCGAGCGTCCCGTAGATCTGATCCGTGCCTTGCACGATGAGTGTGAGATTAGTGGCCACTTCGTGGGCGGGACGACCCTCCCGCACGCCGGTGAGCCCGAACACGAACAAGAGGTCGGGCTTGCCGCCGGGGCGCTGGAAGCTCAGGCGCACGCCGGGTGGCGCGTCTCGCGCCTCACCCTCGCAGCGCAGTCCCGAGTTGCTCCAATCGATCCGCGCCTCGACTGCACCCGCGACCCGCGCGCGGAGATACCCGTCGCCCGAGGCCAAACAGTTCGCTGGCCCGGCGGGTGGCGCCGCCGCGGCGGGCGTTCCGGGCAGCGCGAAGGTGCCCGGCGCTGCGACTGGCGCGGCGCTCGGCGATGCGACGGGCTCAGCACCCGCCGCCGTTGCCAGCCCGGCGCTTACCAGCGCCGGCGGCATGGGCATCAGGGCGGCGACGAGGCCCCACGCGGCCCGCCGCCTGCCATTCATGGACATAATCGGTATCATCTCGCGCATGTTGCCAGACGCGCCCCGTAGATTCTCGGTGCTGAGGCGCGGCGCGCTCGTGCTGTTGCTTTGCGCCGCGGGTTGCACGCCCCAGTTCGAGCGCCCCAACTTGACCGTGAGCAGCATCGAGCTGCAGGGCGGAAATTTCTTGCACCAGAACTTCCTGGTGAAATTCCAAGTGCAGAACCCGAACCAGCGCCCGCTGCCGGTGAGCTCTCTGCACGCCGAGCTCAATGTGGCGGGCGAACGCATCGCGAGCGGAGTAAGCAATCGCAGCTTCGTGGTGCCCCCGATGGGGCAGATGGAATTCGACATGACCATTGCTGCGAACATGGCGCTCGCGCTTCTCAAGCTCGCCAACCAGCCAAGCGATTCGATCGATTACGAGGTCACCGGCGCCGCCAGCCTGGATCTGCCCTTTCTGCACAATCTGCCGTTCCACCAGACGGGCTCCCTATCGCTCCGACAATTTCACTAACTCATTGAAAAAGATGAAATTATTCCCCGTGACCCGGTTGCGGGCAACGGCAATCTGCTAAACTCACCGCCCAAAAACGGGCTTGCCCCGATCGGCAGATTCATCATGGCGCTGTCACCCTACGAACAACTGGAGCAGGAATTTCATCGTTTGCACGCCTTCCGCGGCGCGCTGTCACTGCTGCGCTGGGACGCCGCCGTCATGATGCCCCGCGGCAGCGCCGACGTGCGCGGAGAGCAGCTGGCCGCCCTCGAGACCGAGCACCACGCCTTGCTGACCACGCCGAAGGTGGCGCGGCTGCTGGAGCGTGCCGAGGCGGGTGCCTCGCAGCTCGAGGACTGGCCGCTGGCGAACCTGCGCGAGATGCGCCGCCAGCGCGACCACGCCATCGCCACGCCGCCTTCTCTGATCGCCCGTCTGGCGAAGGCGACGGCGCGGGCGGAGGTGTTCTGGGTCGAGGCGCGCAAGGCGAGCGATTTCAAGATTTTCGCGCCCCACCTCGAGGAGGTGGTCAAGCTGGTGCGCGACAAGGCTGCGCTCCTCGGGCAGTCGCGCGGGCTGCCGCCTTACGACGCGCTGGTCGATGCGTTCACGCCCGGCATATCGACGGCCGACATCGACACGATTTTCAAGGCGCTGTCGCGCAAGCTTCCCGGCCTCATCAACCAGGCCATCGAGGTGCAGGCGGATCGCGCGCCCATTCCGTTCACCGGCAAGTTCACCGCGGCGCGCCAGCGTCAGCTCGCGCTCGAGGTGCTGAAGGCGCTCGGCTTCCCGTTCGACCGCGGCCGGCTCGATGAGAGCGAGCACCCGTTCACGGAGGGCGTGCCCGGCGATATACGCGTCACGACGCGCTTCGATCCGGTGGATCCGTTCTCAGGACTCCTCGGCGCCGTGCACGAGACCGGACACGCTATGTACGACCTCGGGCTCCCCGCGAAGTGGCGCGATCAGCCGGTCGGGCGGGATCGCGGACTCGCGCTCGAGGAGAGCCAGTCGCTCTTGTTCGAGATGAACCTGTGCCGTAGCCGCGCCTTCGTCACTTACCTGAAGCCTCTGCTCGATAAGTACCTGCAAGTGAGCGGCGAGGAGTGGAGCGAGCAGAATCTGTACCGTCATCTCATCCGGGTGAAGCGCAGCCTCATCCGCATGGACGCGGACGAGCTCACTTATCCCGTGCACATCATGCTGCGCTACGATCTCGAGAAGAAAATGCTCGAGGGCGCACTGCCCGTGGCGGACCTCCCGGAGGCGTGGAACGCCAATCTCGAGCAGCGCCTGAACATTCGTCCGACCAGCGACGTGGACGGCTGCTTGCAGGATATCCACTGGGCAGTGGGGCACTTCGGATATTTCCCCTCCTATGCACTCGGCGCGGTGATCGCAGGCCAGCTCAACGAGGCATTGCGCGCCGAGCGTCCCTCGCTCGATGCGGAGATCGCCGCCGGTCAGTTCGGCGGCGTGATGGACTGGCTGCGCGAGAACGTGCATGGCGTCGGCGCGCGCTTGCCCGTGCAGGAGCTTATCAAGCGGGCCACCGGGAAGCCGCTCACCGCGGCGGCCTACCTGCGCTACCTCGAAGCCAAATACCTGGAAGCGCCGTGAGCGCGGCTCGATGAGCGAGGCTCAAACGAGCGAGGCTCGTGCCGGGCGGCCGGCCTCGAATAACTTCAAGAAGCTCGAGGCGCAGCTACGCAGCGCCGCGGGCAAGGCCATTGCGGACTTCGGCATGATCGCCGAGGGCGATCGAGTCATGGTGTGCCTGTCGGGCGGTAAGGACTCTTATACGTTGCTCGATGTGCTGTTGAGCTTGCGGCGCAACGCCCCCGTGCGTTTCGATCTCGTCGCCGTCAACCTCGATCAGAAGCAACCGGGGTTTCCGGCGCATGTCTTGCCCGACTATCTGGCGCGGCTCGGCGTGCCGTTTCACATCATCGAGCAAGACACCTACGCCGTGGTGAAGCGCGTGATCCCGGAGGGCAAGACGATGTGCGGGCTTTGCTCGCGGCTGCGGCGCGGCGCCCTATATCGTTACGCCGCGGAGCACGGCATCACCAAGCTCGCGCTCGGTCATCACCGCGACGACATGATCGAGACCTTGTTCCTGAATATGTTCTTCGGTGGGCGCCTCAAGGCCATGCCGCCGAAGCTGCTCAGCGAGGATCGTCGCCACATCGTCATCCGCCCGCTCGCCTACGTGGCGGAGCGCGATATCGCGCGCTATGCCGCAGCGCGGGAGTTTCCCATCATTCCCTGCACGCTCTGCGGCTCACAGACACATTTGCAGCGTGCGGCGGTCAAGGCCATGCTCAGGCAGTGGGAGCTCGAGCATCCCGGCCGTCTCGAGTCGATCTTCTCGAGCCTGCAGAACGTGGCTCCCTCCCAGCTTGCCGATCCGGCGCTGTTCGACTTCGCGGGCCTCGAGGCACTGCGCGCGCTTACTGCCACACCCGACCGGTCGTGAGCCGCCGGAGCCAGGCCGGCGTCTCGTTGCCGCGCGCCTTGAGATACGCTGCGTACGCACAGCGCGAACGTAAGCGATCGCGGATCTCATAGGCCGATGCGTAGTCGACCTGGCGCGGGCCCCAGCGCGTCTTGGCGAGGTCTCGGGTGGGAGAGAGGCCGACGCTCGTCAAGCCTGCGGCAATGGCGTACTTGATCGCCTCGGCCATGGTCGTCGTCATGACGCTGTAGCGCGCCCAGCGTGGGTCGTAGCCCGAGTAATACAGATATAGCGAGTCGTCCACCACGAAGCCGATGCGCATGGCGACGATTTCGCCGCCGATGCGCAGCGCAAAGAGCCGGGTAACCCCCCGCCGGGCGAGCCGCTCGCATACCTCGTAGAGAAAATCGCGGCTCACCCGGGTGGCAAACCGGTCCGGATGGACCACGGTGTTCCTGAGCTGGGCGCGCATGCGGTGCAGCTCCAGAAAGCGATCCAATCCCGGACTGATGCCGGCGGGATCGGCGATCACCTGCAGCTCGAAGCGATGTCCCGCGCGGCGCAAGGAGTTGTAGCAGTGGCGCAGCGACTCGCGGATGTTGCGTTTGAGGAGCGACCTGAACTCCTCCCAGGTCGGGGGTAGGTCGAGGACCAGATCCGACAGGGGCTCACTCCAGGACAGGCGCTCCTCGCCGCTGAGCGCGTCCCGCAGCTCTCCGCTGAGACCGCTCCAGTGAATCCAGTCCCATTCGCCGAGACGCGAGAACAGATCGCGCGCGGCGCGAACGGCGAGCGCGCCGTATCCGGCCGCCACCAGCGGCGTCGAGATCTCGGTAATGCCGGGATCCGCCCCGAGCATGTTGAGCGAAGTGACGCGCACCGGACCGAAGCGACGGCTGCTCTGGATGAAGGGCAAAATCGCGACGCACCGTCCCGACGGGTCGTGCAGGACGCAGAAGCGGGGGCGATCCTCGATGCGCGGATGGTAGTTGAGGAAGTGCCGGCACCACGTTAGATGCCAGTCGTGCAGGGCGAAGGGCAGGCGGTTGCCGACGACCGTCTGCAGCTGTGCGTAGTCAGCGGCGAGCCCGGCGAGACCCTTCAAATCGGTGACCTGCGATACGCGGACGGACGTCGCGGCCGAGCAGGGCCCAGGGACTTGCGGGGCGCTCGGGACGCGAAGCGAACCTTCTCGACTGACGAGCAGCGCTGGCATCGAGTGATGCTCCCACTACGCGAAGGGGGTTTAAAGGTAAAATCACCGGGATCGACTGTAGGATACTCCCAGACATCGGCCATATGTCCAGAACTTCATTCTCGCCGGCTCGGCGCGGACGACGCGTGGCCGCCCGCTACCCCTGGGAATCGCTCTCCGACGACCAGCTCCTCAGCCTGCGCTTCTGCGACCTAAAACTCACCATCGCCGGCACCGAGCTCGAGCGGGCGATTGGAAAGCTCTACGGCGAGCTCGCCACGCGCGGCATTCGCTTTCGACCCCACTGCTGGCTCTCGCAGGAGTGGTTCTCGCCGGACGGCATCCCCGGCATCGCCATTCCGTTCTATCTGGCGCACCAGCGGCTTGCGCGCATCGAGCGACGCTTCATGCGCGAGGTCGAAGGCGGCAACCGCAACTGGCTGATGCGCATCTTGCGCCACGAGGCGGGGCATGCGATCGACTCGGCCTATCGAGTGCGCCGCCGCCGCGGCTGGCGCGAGGTGTTCGGGCCGGCATCGCTCCCGTATCCGGACACCTATCGGCCGCGTCCCGGCAGTCGGCGCTTCGTGCAGCATCTCGGTGCGTGGTATGCCCAGGCCCATCCCACCGAGGATTTCGCCGAGACGTTCGCCGTGTGGCTCAAGCCGCGGTCGGCGTGGCGGCGCGAGTACGAGGGATGGCCCGCCTTCGCCAAGCTCGAGTTCATCGACGAGCTCGCCACCGAGATCGGAGAGGCGAGGCCCAGGGTGATCGACCGCAGCCGCATCGAGGATATCGCCGAGGAGTCCTCGACGCTTCGCCAGCACTACGAGCGCAAGCTGGCCCGCTACCGCATGCCGCGCCGTTCGGGCGCGGACGAGCTCCTGCTCAAGGTGTTCACCACCGTGTCGCGCTCGTCCAGGACGCCCAAGGCGGCCAGCGTGCTGCGCGAGATGCGCAACGAGCTGCGACTCAAGATCATGCGCTCCGGCGCCTTCAGCGAGTATCTCGTGCATCAGGTGTTGCGGCTCATGATCTCGCGCTGCGAGTCGCTCGGTCTGTATCTGCGCGGCAGCAGGCGCGAGCTCAAGCCGCACCTGTTGTGGGTCATCGCCCGGCTCGCGGAGTCCTACGAGGAACGCCAGCTGCCGCGCGTCGCCCTATGAAGAAGCTGCGCGCCCTGGTGCTGGTGCACGCGACGCTCGTGCCTCCGGAGTCCCTGCGTGGCGTCTCCGAGAAGGAAATCGATGAGTGGCGCACGGAGTTCGACGTCATCTCGCATCTCAAGAAAGCGGGCCACGAGGTGATGCCGCTCGGCGTGGACGATAACCTCATGGACTTGCGCCGGGCGATCATGGAGTGGAAGCCCGACATCGTGTTCAACCTTCTCGAAGAGTTCGACGGCATCGTGACCTACGATCAGCACGTCGTCGCGTTCCTCGAGCTCATGCATCAGCCGTACACGGGATGCAATCCGCGCGGCATGCTGCTCTCGCGGGACAAGGTGCTCTCCAAGCAACTGCTCTCCTACCACCGCGTGCCGACCCCGCAGTTCGTGGTGTTTCCGCGCGGTCGCACGCCGCGGCTGCCGAAGCGCTTGCGCTTTCCGATGTTCGTGAAGTCCTCCACCGAGGACGCCTCGCTCGGCATCGCGCATGCCTCGGTGGTCACGGACGAGCGCGGTCTCAAGGAGCGCATCGCGTTCATCCACGAGCAGACCCACTCGGATGCGCTGGTCGAGGAGTACATCGAGGGGCGCGAGCTCTATGTGGGCGTCATCGGCAACGAGCGCCTCAAGGTCCTGCCGGTATGGGAGATGACCTTCGGCTCGCTACCGCAGGGCCATCCAACCATCGCCACGCGCAAAGTGAAGTGGGACCGCAAGTATCAGCAAAAGTACGGTATCACCACGGCGGCGGCACAGGACCTTCCCGAGGAGGTGCTCACGCGGCTCGGGCAGCTCTCGCGGCGCATTTTCCGCGCCTTGCACCTCACCGGCTACGCGCGCATGGACTTCAGGCTCCGGGCGGACGGGTCGCTGTACGTGCTCGAGGCGAACGCGAATCCGAACCTCTCCAAGGCGGAGGATTTTGCGCAATCGGCACTCACGGCCGGCATTTCCTACCCCGACGTGCTCAAGCGCATCCTGAAGCTCGGCGCCGACTACCCAGCTGCCTGGCGGGGCCTCGACGGCTGAACGATCAGCGTGCGGTCCAGCGGTTCAACCAGGCGAGCACGGTGTCGTACCACTGAATGCCGTTCGAGGGCTTGAGCACCCAGTGGTTCTCATCGGGGAAGTACAAAAGCTCACTGGGCACGCCGCGGCGCTGCAGCGCCGTGAACACGGCGAGACCTTGCTCGTAAGGGACACGGTAATCGAGCTGGCCGTGAACCACCAGCGTCGGCGTCTTCCATTTCGAGACGTAGTCGAGCGGGTTGAACTTCGCATACCCCGCCGGGTCCTCGTATTCCGGGCTGCCCATCTCCCACTCGGGGAACCACAACTCCTCGGTGGAGTAGTACATGCTGCGGTTGTCGAAGATGCCGTCGTGCGTCACCAGGCACTTGAAGCGGTCCGGCCACTGCCCCGCGATCCAGTTGATCATGAACCCGCCGAAGGAGCCGCCGAGCGCGCAGGCGTCTGCACCGTCGAGCCACGGATTTTGCCTGAGGGCGGCCGCGAGGCCGAGCTTGAGATCTTCGAGCGGCTTGCCGCCCCAGTCGCCGCGGATCGCGTCCGTGAAGGGCTGACCGTAGCCCGTGGATCCATGGAAATCCACCATCACCACCCCATAGCCGCCGCCCGCGAACGTCTGTGCGTTCCAGCGCCAGTGCCATTCGTTCGCCATGCTCCCCTCGGGTCCGCCGTGAATCACGAGCGCCACGGGGTAGGTCTGGTCGCGCTTGAAGTTCGGCGGCTTGATCACGTAGCCGAAGACGTTGTCACCGTTCGCGCCTGCGAAGGTGAATTGTCGATACTCCCCGAACGCTCGCGCCGCGAGGTCGGCGTCATTCACGTGAGTGAGCTGGAGAGGTTTGCCGCCGTCGAAGGCGACCGAGTAAAGATCGGCCGGATGCGCCAGATCACTGTGTGCGTAGATCACCCGCTGCGGGCCGACGCTGAACGCCTCGACATGGCCGTCGCCGGTAATGGCCGAGGCCCTGCCGGTGGCGGCGTCGATGGCCCATAGGGGATGCTGGCCGAGGTGATCCGCGGCCGCGAACAAGGTCTTGCCGTCACGCGACCAGGCGAACTTTTCAATCGACCGGTCCCAGCTTTGGGTGAGCGGACGCTTGCCGCCGCTCTGCAAGTCGAGAAGCACCAGATGAAATCGATCGGCCTCGTATCCGGGGCGATCCATGGCGAGGTATGCCAGAGTCGCGCCGTTCGGCGAGAAAGCCGGCTGACCGTCCCAGGCCGGATTGTCGGCGGTCAAGTTGCGCGGCGTGCCGCCCGCGGCGGGCACGAGGTAGATGTCGAAATTCGTCGACCAGGGCTCGCCCACCGGTACGGCGCGAATCGAGAACGCGACGTTGAGGCCGTCGGGACTCACCGCGTAGTCCTCGCGGCCGCCGAAGGGCTTCTTCGGCACGTCGCCCTCGAGCCCTGCGGTAAGGTTGGCGGGCGTGCCGCTCGCGGCCCCCGAGCCGTCGAGCGCTAGGGCAAAGAGCTGCGAGCGCCGGCCGTCGCTCCACGTATCCCAGTGTCGCGCGAAGATGTGGTCATAGAGCACCCCGTGCTCTTTTGAGCGCGCGGCGGCATCGAGCCGCTCCTTGGTACAGGGGAGCGTCGTACAATCCCGATACACCTCGACGGTCAAAAACACGCGATCGGCCTTCGGTGAGATCCGGAAGGAGCCCACATCGAGCGCCAGGTTCGTCACCTGGATGGGATCGCTGCCCTGATCCTTCCCCACGGAAAGGCGCCACACTTGACTCGAGCCGCCGCGATTCGACAGGTAATAAAGGAACCGCCCGTCCGCGCTCCACTCGGGCGCGCTCGAGTTGGCTGCGAGATCGGTGAGGCGCACGGGCACGGCGTTGTGCTTGCGGACGTCGAGCAGCCAGATGGCTGTACGCCCTTTGTTGGCGTCCATATCGGTCATTCGTGCGGTATAGGCGACGCGCTTTCCGTCCGGCGAAACGGCGGGGTCGGACACACGCGCGAGGCGCACGAGGTCCTGCACCGTGAAGGGCGGCAAGGTGGGCGGACTTGGAGCGCGAGCACGCGCCGGGCCGACTGTCGCGGCGCTCAGAAGTGCCAGGGTCAAAATCAGACGATGCGCGCGCATTCTTGTCTCTCCCCTTGTGCGTCTCCCCGATGGCTGCAATTGTAGCCGCAGGGAGGGCAGAATCTGCACATGAGCGCCACGCGAGTGATCAGCCTCGACTTGGACGACACCTTGTGGCCCGTCGCGCCGGTGATCGCCGCCGCCGAGGCGGCTCTGCACGATTGGTTGAAGGAGCGCTATCCACGGGCCGTGCGCGGCCACAGCCTCGACACGATGCGCGCCCTGCGCGCGCGGATCGCTGCGCAGTTCCCCGAGCAAAGCCACGACCTCACGTTCGTGCGGCGCCGCGCGCTCGCCTCGCAATTCAACGCCGCCGGCTATGCCGAGTCGGCATGTGAGGAAGCGCTCGAGGTATTTTTCGCAGCCCGCAACCGCGTGGAGTTCTTCGACGACGTGCGCCCCGCGCTCGAGCGGCTGCGCGCGCGCTACCGATTGTTCGCGTTGAGCAA
This sequence comes from Steroidobacteraceae bacterium, assembly GCA_049513515.1. Lineage (GTDB taxonomy): Bacteria > Pseudomonadota > Gammaproteobacteria > Steroidobacterales > Steroidobacteraceae > Bog-1198. Next base: position 6,120 of record JBEKWA010000027.1, on the reverse strand, counting down.
CGGCAACGCGGACCTCGAGCGTTGCGGCATCGCCGACCTCTTCGACGGCCACGTGAGTGCGATCGTCGCGGGTGCCGCCAAGCCCGATGCGCGCATCTTCGCAGCGTTGCGCGACATGACGGGCGTTGCCGTATCCGAGATCCTTCACGTCGGCGACGATCCGATCACCGACGTGGTCGGCGCGCGGCAAGCGGGCATGCAAACCGCGTGGCTCAATCGCGATGCGCGCAGTTGGCCGGTGGCGCTCGCGCCGCCGGCGCGCACCATTTCGACGCTCGCGGAAATCCTCTAGCACCGTCACGGCGCACGCGCGGATTGGCAGCCTACGACGTAGTCTGCTGATACGAATAACCCTGGTTTTATCGGTGTTTTCTGACTGCAGTTCGCGTTTTTCCCACTTCACTCGGTGTATATGGAACCGATAGGATGGTATCGGGCTAACAGCGAAGGAACGACATGCAAAGTACGCGAGACAGGTCACTGGTGGCGGTCAGCTCGTTGCGCGAATTTTTCCGTGATGCGTTTCACGAGGCCACCGAGCATCAGAATCTGGAGATCGAGGAGCAATCCGAGCAGTACGTCGTGAATCTGCTCACCATGTTCTCGCGTGCCGACGCGCTCTACGAGAAGACTCCGGAGGGGCTGCGCATCAGGCCGCTCGCGCACATGCTCGCCGAGGCGCTCGATGCGCCGAGCGCCGCCGCGCGGCAGCGTGCCCTACAGCGCCTGGGCGATGTATCCCTGTTCATCGCCGGCTTCTTCGCGCGCAGCTTCGCGCGCAAGCTGATCGACATCGACTATCACATCGCCATGGGCGGCAACGCTTATGGCTCGCTCGCCGATTCCATGCAACGCTCGGCCTCGAGCCGCGCCATCGGGGCGATCTACGCCGAGCTTGCGCAGAAGTTCCAGCGCCTCGTGGACGCACTCAACGAGGTGAGCGAGATGTCTTACGTGCACTCCGATGCGGACATCTTGCGCCTCTACGAGATCTGGATGAAGACGGGCAGCCCGCGCGCTCACGGGCTGCTCAATCGCCTCGGTGTGCGGCCGGTGAAACAGGGCGGACTCGGCGTCCGGCACTAGCCGTGGTGCTGCGCGGTCTCCAATCGTTGCTCGGTCGCCTTTACGATCTGCGCGTCGAGCACGACGTATACGATTTCCTCGTGACGGATCGCGGGGCGCTCGCCGGCGTCGTGCCGGGGAACGACCGGCGCGAGCCTGAAGAGGAGCTGCTGCTCGCCGAGACGGCCGACGGCGCCGGCGTCGCTCTATACATCGATCCGGCCGTTCTCGGGCGCCTCGAGGCTGCCGACCCGCTGGGTGCCTTGACCGAGGGAAACCTCGCCGATTACTGCACGGCTCTCGAGGGCGTCAGCCACTTCCTGTACTCGATCTGGCGGCTCGAGTGCGACGCACCCGTCTCTCTCTTGGAGCTCGAATGCCAGGCCGAGGTGGACAAGTACGCCGCGACGGTTTTTCTCGTGGGCCGTCAGCAGGGAGGTGTATATCCGGCGCAAGTGCACGCGCGTCTCTTCGACCGAGTGGAGTTCGACGCGCGGCTAGAGCCTGAGCAGTTTGACCGCTACCGCACGGCACATCGCTGCGCGGCCAATTTCTGCCGGCGCCTGGAGCGCCGCTTCGTGAGCCGGGGAACCGCCAAGGTGGAGCCGCTGGTGCGCGAGCTGCGCAAATTCTATCGCCTCGGAAGCGCGGCGAAGCTGCACTACGCGATCTCGTGACCCGGCCTATTCGTCGTCTGCGTCGGGCTTTTTGGTCTCGGCCTGCTTTTTGAGCTGCAGCCAGTCGCTGAGCTTGCGCAGATCAGTCTTTTTCTTCGGCGGCGGACCGCCGCGCGCGAGTTTGCCGCTGTCGTAGGGGTTATAGCCCTTCACCACGCCCTGCGGGTTCGGCTTCACCTTGTCGAACGGGGTGGGCGCATCTTCGGCGAGCGAAAGCCCCGGATTCTCGAGTTTCTTCAGGCGCTCGGTGGAGACCTCACGGCCGAAGGCCCCGGTGCTGACCGCCCATTCCCAGATCGCGTTGCCGCGGTCGTCGAATTGCACCCGGCCGCTCTCCTTCTTGGGCGCGAAGGTAGTCGGCGCCGTATTCGGTGCAGGCCCGCGAGAGCCCCCTATACCGGGGTTGCCGTCCGGGCGCTTTTTGGGATCTCCAGAGCTCATAATCCCTTTTTAAAGGAGTTTGGATCCCTGTCAAATGAATAGGTTGGAAAACCGGCAGGGCATCACAGTTGCAGCTGATATTGGGCACGCAGCAGCGCCATGGCGGTCTTGCCGTCGTTCCACTCGCCCTGCTGGATGCGGCCCATAGCCTCCCCGAAGGACACCCATTGCACCTCGAGTTCCTCGTCGGCGTCCGGGGCCGGCGCCCCCACGTCCAGCTCCCGGGCAAGGTATAAGTGGATCACTTCGCTGAAGATGCTGGGGGCGGGGACGTAGAGGCCGAGCGGCGTCCAGCGGCGCGCCGCAACGCCGGTTTCCTCCGCCAACTCGCGGGCTGCGCATACATCCGGAGCCTCGCCCGGGTCGAGCTTGCCGGCCGGTACCTCCCATGTGAAGTCTGCGATGCCGTGCCGGTACTGGCGCACGACGCACACACGGCCGGCGTCGTCCACGGCCACCACCGCCGCCGCGCCCGGATGGCGCACGAAATCGATCTGGTATTCGCGGCCGTTCGCATAGCGCAGCGTCTCGGTGGATACCGAGATCACGCGGCCGCTGTGCACGTGGTTGCTGGCGGCGATCGTTGGTTTCAACATGGCATACCTCATGAGTAACGCGACGAAACTCACCATCATCCTAGGGAGCCCCGCCAGCGGCAAGACGACGCTCGCACGGCGCTTGGGGCTGCAATGGTCGGTGCCGGTGTTATGCAAGGACGACGTCAAGGAGGCGCTGTTCGACTCGCTCGGGCAGGGCGATCGCGCCTGGTCCCGCCTCTTGAGCGAGGCGAGCTTCACGACCCTCGTGCACATCGCGAAGCGGCAGCTCTCGCTCGGCCAATCATGCATCGTCGAGGGCAACTGGCGCGCGGTAAACGTGCCGGGGATCGAGCCGGTGCTGCGCGAGAGCGGGGCGCGCGCCGTGCAAATCTGCTGCTGCGCCGACCCCCTGGAAATCGTGCGCCGTTTCACGGTCCGCACCCGCCACGCGGGCCATCTGGACGGCCTCATGCCGCGCGCAGAGCTCGAGCGAGCGGCGAGCGAAGCACCCCAGTTTCTCGAGCTCGAGGGACCGCGCTTCATATTTCGCAGCGATGCGCCCGGGGCTTTCGAGGCGCTCGTCTCCGCCCTCAAACCCTCTCCGCTGTGACCTGTCTCCTCGCGCGGAGCGCCCCGAGCGCGCCATGCTCGGAGACGTCGCGTATTGTAATCTGGATATCCATACAGTTCACCGGTATATTTTCGATATGATGAAGGCGAAGACAACCTCGGCATTCGATGCGCTCAACCCGCAGCAGCGGCGTGCCGCCACGCACGGCGCGCTCGTCAAGGACAAGGGAGTGCAGTCTGGACCGCTGCTGATCATCGCGGGCGCCGGCACGGGCAAGACCAACACGCTCGCACATCGCACGGCGCATCTCGTTCTGAACGGCGTCGATCCGGCTCGCATTCTGATGCTCACGTTCACCCGGCGCGCGGCACAGGACATGATCCGGCGTACGCAAAGTATCGTGACCGCGGTGATGGCGGATCGCGGCAAGATCGGCGATCGCAGCGTGCAGTCGCGGCTCGCATGGTCCGGCACCTTTCATTCGGTGGGCAACCGCATCTTGCGATCGTACGCCAAGCATGTCGGGTTGAATCCGAACTTCACGGTGCTCGACCGCGCCGATGCCGCCGACCTCATGGACGTGATTCGCCACGAGCTCGGATACTCGAGCAAGGACAAGCGCTTCCCGCGCAAGGATGCGTGTCTCGCGATCTATAGCTATCGCGTGAACACGCGCCTCTCGCTCAAGCAGACCCTCGAGGAGCAGTTTCCCTGGGTCCGCGAGTGGGAACAGGACCTCACCAAGATCTATCGTGAGTACGTCGCGCGCAAGCAGAAGAACAACGTGCTCGACTTCGATGATCTGCTGCTCTACTGGCACGGCATGATGAAGAATCCGGCTCTCGCGCAAAGCCTGTCCGCGAATTTCGATCACGTGCTCGTCGATGAGTACCAGGACACGAGCTCGCTGCAGAGCGAGATCATCCAGGCGCTCAAGCCCGACGGCGCGGGACTGACCGTGGTGGGCGACGATGCGCAGGCGATCTATTCGTTCCGTGCCGCAGCGGTCGAGAACATCCTCGGCTTCGCCGAGCGCTTCAAGCCCAAGGCGGACACGGTGGTGCTGTCGCAGAACTACCGTTCCACGCAGCCGATTCTCGACGCGGCGAATGCGCTCATGGCCGAGGGCTCGCGCCAGCACCGCAAGACTCTGCTCGGAATGCGCCAGTCGCAGCAGAAGCCCATCTACGTCTCGCTCGAGGATGCGGCCTCGCAGGCGGAGTACATCGTCAACAAAATGCTCGCGACCCGCGAGGTCGGCGGCGCGCTGCGCCGCCACGCGGTGCTGTTCCGCAGCTCCCATCACAGCGACGTGCTGGAGGTCGAGCTCGTCAAGCGCAACGTGCCTTTCGTGAAATACGGCGGCCTCAAGTTCCTCGAAGCCGCCCACGTCAAGGATCTCTTGTCGTTGTTGCGCTGGGTCGAGAATCCGCGCAACAGCGTCGCGGGATTCCGCGTGCTGAAGCTCGTGCCCGGCATAGGTCCTGCCCATGCGAAGCAGGCACTCGATCACCTCGAGGCGCAGGGGTTTGCCGTCAAGAGCCTCGCCGACTTCGAGGCTCCGCAGCTCACGAAAATGGACTGGAAGAGATTCTGCGCGCTGATGGAAAAGCTTGCCGACCCCGCAACTCCCTGGCCGGGACAGGTGGGCCTCGCGCGCGAATGGTACAAGCCGCAGCTCGAGCGCCTCTACGATTCGGCCTTCAACCGCGCGGGCGACCTCGAGCAGCTCGAACACCTCTCTACTCAGCACGCGACACGCGAGCGATTCCTCACGGACTTGACGCTGGATCCGCCGGCAGTCACGAGCGATCAATCAGGAGTCGCCTCGAAGGACGAGGACTACGTGGTCCTTTCAACCATCCATTCGGCGAAGGGCCAGGAGTGGGATTTCGTCTACGTGCTCAACGTCGCGGACGGCAACTTCCCGTCCGAGTTCTCCAACGGCAAGCCGGAGCTGGTCGAGGAAGAGCGTCGATTGCTCTACGTCGCCATGACCCGCGCGCGCAACGAGCTGCACATATGCGCGCCGCTCAAGTACGCGGTGACGCAGCAGGCGAAGGACGGCGATGCCCACGTGTATGGGGCGAAGAGCCGGTTCATGACGGACAAGATGCTCGATTGCTTCGAGCGCACGAGCTTTCGCGGCTCACGCGCCGTCGACAGCTTGAGTCCGAGCGATGCAACAGCGGGCGGCGCCGCGGCCACCGTCGATGTAGGCGCGCAGCTCAAGGAGATGTGGTGAGCGAGCGCACCCTACGCCCGAGACTCGCATCGAAGTCTCGAGCAAAGACGCGGATGGAATCAGCCGGCTGATCGGCGATCAGCCCCGGCCGATTACCAGCGGCGCGGTCCGCCGCCGCCGCCCCCGCCCCCCGGCGGCTTGGAGCGCGGCGCCCGTTCCTGGGCTTCGTTGACCCGCAACGGACGGCCGCCCATCTGGAAGCCGTTCGTCTGCTGAATCGCGTTCTGGGCTTCGCCTGCCGCCATGTCGACGAACGCAAAGCCGCGCGGGCGGCCTGTTTCGCGATCATTGATCAGCTTGACTGAATCGACTTTGCCATAGCGCTCGAAAAGGCTACGCACTTCGTCTTCCGTCGCAGTGAACGGCAGGTTGCCTACGTAGATCGTCGTCATTCAACTAGTCTCTCTAACAGTGCGCGCAAAGCCCGGTCTCAATCCGCTCGCGCGCGGTTTCACAAAAGCAAGCCACGCCTTCTTTTTGTGACCGGCTTGGCCTGTACCTTCGGTCGCGCACTTGAACCGTTTTGATGCCAGGGACGACCTACGAACCGATGCTACGCCAGGGAAAAACTGTTGGCAAACG
>JBEKWA010000026.1:0-45845 GCA_049513515.1 Steroidobacteraceae bacterium | reverse complement strand
GACGCGCATCGTCCGTCCGTCGGAAGGGATTCCGAGCGCCGATTCCAATCCGAACCGCCTGACTTTGATTCTGAACAAGGATGGGAAGATCACGGCCGCCGTTTGGGACTGACCTTGAAGCCGTTCTCGGAAAGCTCTCCGAGTCAGCCGCGGTCACTACATTGATCGTGCGGCGAGCGCCTCGAGAGTTTATGTGTTGAGCTTTACCGCCAACATCGTGATTCTCGTTCTGGCGATGGCTGTATCGCTGGTTTTCACACTCGCGATGGACCGGCTGTGGCCGGCCGCTCGGCGATACGCGGAAAGCGACCTCGTGGGTTGGCAACTGAGTGTGCTCGGGACCACATACGCGGTGACGCTGGGCTTCATGCTGTACACCGAGTGGGGCAATTTCAGGGCGGCCGAGCTCAATGTAGAGCTCGAGGCAAATGCGCTTCGCAACATCTATCGTCTGGCTCAGGGGATGCCGCGTGATCGCGCCGTTATCGAGCAGCTGACGGTTGCCTATGCGACCGAGGTTGTCGAGCACGATTGGCCCGAGATGGATAGCGGGAGGATGCCCGAGGAGAGCCACCAGGTGAACGAGCATCTATGGAAAGCATTGCTATCGGTCACGATCGATAAGCCGATGGAGGTCGCCGCACACGACCACGCATTGAGCGAGCTCAGTCTTTTGACTCAGTATCGCCGCACGCGGCTTCTGGACAATAAGTACGAGCTTCCTGGTATCTTCTGGTCCGTACTGCTCGTTGGAGGAATACTCACGATCGTCTCGGTCTCGATTTTCGGATCGCGGCAGCCCAGAATCCACATGCTACAGGTCCTTTCTCTGACGCTTTTCATCACCTTGGTCATGCTGGCGATCGCCGATATCGACAAGCCCTTCCGGGGTTGGGTGCACGTGGGCGACTATGCGTTTCGGCGGGCGCTTGAGACGATGCGGGAGGTCCCATGACGGCCGTAAGGATGGCGTGCCGGCTCCTCGGGCTGAGTGTCACCGCGCTCGCGGCAGTGCGCTGCACAACATCCGGGCGCGCAGCAATCTCGCGCGCTGGAGAGCGCGGGCCGCGGAACTGCAACCCGCATACATTGCAGAGTGGCTACGGATTCTCGAGGGAAGACCTGAAGATATCGCTCGCTTTCTTACAAGCCCAAGTGAAGAGGCGACGCGCCTAAGATCCTGTTCGCCTTTTACGAATGGTCTGACGGCCCAAGAACGGGCAAGAATTTACCAGGATTTCCACGACCCAAGCAAAATAACGTCCTGCCGAACTTAAGCCCCGCCACTGCCGACCGAATTTAACTCGCACTCTCCCGCTCGGGCGAGTAGCTGATTTTGTCGCCCCGCGCTTGCGCAGGGCCCAGACGGCTGCTTCCTGCGGGCTACGGCGCGAAGAAACGCGAAATAGCAAACACTAGCAAGCGGTTTGCTAGAGTACCGCAGGAGAGGCACATGATCATCAAATACGTCGGTTTGACCGCAGAGGCTTCGGCGTTGATCGAGAGCCGTCGCAGCAGACCGGATCAGGCCGAATGGGAGATCATTGTGGAGGCGTTAAAGCCCGCTGCCCCGCCTTCCAAGGGGTCGCTCGACCTCGGGCCAGGGAGTCGTCCTCAGTGCCGGCGAAACGCTTTACCTCTTTCTTAGCGAAGGCTCCAAGGAGGCCCGCAAACCCGACGGAACAGCTGAGGTACGTGCCGATGGTCTTTATGTGGATGGTAGAAAGGTCGAACCTTCGCGAGGCAGCCCTCTTCAGCCCGCCATGCAGGTCTTTCAAAAGCGATCAAAGCACGTGGTGTCGCTCAGCTCGTGGCGCCAGTGGCACGTCCTTCGGGAAAAGCGGTTTATCCCGCTGGTCGAACTCAAGGACCCTGAGCTGGCCCGAAGGCGAGGAGTCCCCGTCGACACCGACAAGCTGCTCGCGGAGTTGGAGGCGCTCTAAACATCGGCTACCAGGCGAGGGCCCCGGTACGCGGCCAGGCGCCACTTGGTAGGCGGTCGAGGGTCGATCCACCGAGTCGCAAGCGCGGTATACTTCCGAGGTCGTGTATTTTCGCGACCATAGAAATACCCTCTTTTCACGGACGGCCGATTTAAAGGCCGTGGAAGGTAGCAATTATTCGCGCCACTCCTATGGCTAATAGCCTTTATTCGCTCGAATTAGTACCCCCTTTTCCGGCAAACCTTTGCGGGCGGCAAAATGGCATCGAGAAAACATCGGTAGAACTAGGTGTTTTCGCTCGTGTCGTCGTCAGTGAGCGTGTCGAAAATAGTCACTATTTTAGACACGCTTAATAGATCGCGTCCGCTAGATTCCGAAACACAAGATGATCAAGTTTGCCGCGCTGTGCTTGTTGCTGGCGCCGATGCTCTGTGTCCGCGCGTCCGCCGCCGACGAGCCCGATCCCTTCTCGCACCCGCCCGAACTCGAGTCGGACGTGCGCTTCTGGATCCGGGTGTACACCGAGGTCACGACCGACCAGGGCCTCATCCACGACGATTGGAATCTCAAGCTCGTCTACGAGGTGCTGCGATTCGATCCGGCCTCCTCGCCGGTGCAGCGCGAACGCCGCGTGGCGGAAGCCAAGACCCGCTACGCCGTGCTGTTGCGCCGCTTTGCCGCCGGCGACACCGGCGATCTGACGTCTCACGAGCGGCGCATACTCCATGCGTTCGGCGACAAGGCGACGGCGCGCGACTATCTGGACGCCATCGACCGCATCCGCTTCCAGCTCGGGCAGGCCGATCGGTTCCATGAGGGTCTGATCCGCGCCGCGGCCTGGGAGACGCACATCGCCCGGGTGCTCAAGCAGCACGGCGTGCCGGAGGAGATTGCCGCACTTCCTCATGTCGAGTCCTCGTTCAACCCGTTCGCGTACTCGAAGGTCGGCGCGGCGGGGTTGTGGCAGTTCATGCCTTCCACCGCGAAGCGCTTCATGCGGGTCGACGGCATCGTCGACGAGCGTCTCGATCCCTATAGCGCCACCGAGGCGGCGGCCAACCTGATGCTCTACAATTACCGGCTGCTCGGTACTTGGCCGCTTGCGGTCACCGCCTACAATCACGGCCCGGGCGGTCTGCGGCGCGCGCAGGACGAGCTCGGCACGAGCGACATCGCCGTGATCGTGAAGCGCTATCAAGGCGCCACGTTCGGCTTCGCCTCCCGCAATTTCTACGTGGCGTTTCTCGCTGCGCTCGATGTGGACCGCAACGCGCAGAAGTATTTCGGCCCGATCACGCGGCTGCCGGACACGGAGAACACGCCGGTGCAGCTCCCCGATTACATCGCGGTCTTGAACCTCGCCAAGGCTTTCAAGGTCGATATGGGCGCGCTCAAGGTTCTGAACCCGGCGCTCCGTCCGCCGATCTGGAGCGGCTCTCGGCTGGTGCCGCGCGGCTACGCACTGCGCCTGCCCGGAGCAGAGTCCGACGCTGAGATCGCCGCCGCTTTGGCGCGCATTCCCGGCTCCCAGCGCTATCTCGCGCAGCGCAACGACGGTGCTCACCGCGTTCGCCGCGGCGAAACCCTGGCGGGCATCGCCGCGGCCAGCGGCATGAGCGTTGCCCGGCTGCTCGCCGCGAATGGCTGGAATGCAGCACATACGATCGCGCGCGGCGAGATCGTGCGCATCCCGATGCCGCCGACGCGTGCGGAAGTGGGCGGCGAGGCTCCCGCCGCAGCGGCCCTCGCAGAGAACGCCGCCGCCGCCGGCGCGCCGCAGTCGACGCCGCCGCCCGTCGCCGGCACCGAGCCGGAAAGCGCGCCTACCACTGCGGCGAAGGCCACGCCGGCGCCGCGCGAGCCGGTCTCTGCGCGGCAGACGCAGAGCGCGGCCCTTTTGCCGGCGGGTCCGCCGACCGGATCCGCGGACACGACCGATTACGGGGTGGGGCAGGACGACACGGTGGTCGTGCAGGTGGGCGAGACCCTCGGACATTTCGCGGACTGGAGCCACGTGGATAGTGGGGCGCTGCGCCGGTTGAACAAGCTGCACAAGGATGCCGGCGTGCGCGTCGGGCACCGCCTCAAGCTCGACCTGTCAAAGGTTGGCGCCGACGAATTCGTCGCCGTGCGGCGCGAGTACCATCATCGTCTGCACGAGGAGTTCTTCGCCTCGCACCGCATCGCCGGAACTGAGAACTACGTGGTGAAGCGCGGTGAATCGCTCTGGATCATCGCGCAGCAGCGCAACGATATACCGGTGTGGCTGGTCGCCCAGTACAACCCCGACATCAATTTCAACGACGTTCGGCCGGGCACCCAGATCACGCTGCCGCGGGTGGAAGCGATCAATCGTCAGTAGCGCCGCGGGGCTAGCCGAAGGCTAGTAGCCGCGGGCGCGCACGTAGCGCATCAGCGTCTCGCGCGCGTCCGGCGCCGCGTTGAAGCGCACGGCCGTGCCGGCCGCCTTGAAATCGAGCTCGATTCTCCGGCTCGATCCCATGCGTTTCAGAGTATCGAGATCGAGCTCGAAATAAGCGGTCTGCCCCCAGGAGGCCACCGGCCGATAGGGGCCGCGTGCCGGCGCCGGGGGCTGCATGACCTTCAGCCGCGTCGTCCCGTCATCGAGTGCGAGCACGACCGTGCCCGGTTCCTTGATGTCGTCGAACTGCCAATCGTTCGCGGGCGCGAGGTGTACCCACAGCCCGTAGGTGATGGTGCCCATGTTGTCCCATTCCACGGGACCGAGATAGGCGAAACTCACGTGCCCCTCGGGATTGATTGCCAACTGCCCGCTCTGCACGAGCTCCAGGGGCTTTTCCAGCGAGCCCACGGTCATGCCGGTACGCTCGTCGAGCGACTCGGCGGGCTTGATCGAGCTTTCCGAAGCGCACCCCGAGAGGAGCGCGAGGCTCAGGCAAAGTACGACGAGGGTGTACGGGCGCGGCGGTGGATGCATACGCTGATTATATCCAGTCCGTGAGCTGTGGCCGATTATGTGGCGGCGCCGACGCGCTATACTTTCACCGATGATCGGTTTTCGCAGGTCGCAATCAAATTCACGAATTTTCTCGGTAGGGTTACTGCTCGCGGTGTGCCTCGCGGCTTCGGCTCGCGCAGACCAGATCGCGGCGGCGGACCGCGTGGTCGTCCACAAGTCCGAGCACAAGCTGTATCTTTACAGCGGCGACCGCCTGCTCGGCTCCTATGAGGTTAAGCTCGGGCTTTCGCCGGTCGGACAGAAGGAGCGTGAACACGACTTTCGAACCCCCGAGGGGCATTATCGTCTGGCGCGGCGCAACACGCGCAGCGATTTCTTCCTGTCCATCCAGGTCTCGTATCCCAACAAGGAAGACGAGCTGCGGGCGCGTCAACATCGTTGGCAGCCGGGCGGTTTGATCATGATCCACGGCCTTCCCAACAGCTTGAAGCACTCGCCCGACTATTACTCGTCCAATGACTGGACCGACGGCTGCATTGCCCTGTCAAACTCCGACATGGTCGAGGTGTGGATGCGCACCCAAGACAACATTCCGATAGACATCTATCCGTAGAACATGCGAGCTCCGAGAACCGCCGTCTTATCGTCCGACATGGTCGACGCCCGGGTCTCGCCCAAGGGAAGCCTCGAGCACCTGTCGCAGCAGGAGATCGCGAAGCTCCTCGACTCCGGTCAAGGCGGTCTTTATCCGCTATTCCGCAAGTGCGCGCTCGCCGTCTTGAGCTCGGGCAGCGATCTCGACGACGCCCGCGCCATCTTCGAGAAATACAAGGATTTCGATCTACGCATCATGCGGCGCGCCTGGGGCATCAAGCTCGAGATCAAGAACGCGCCGGCCCAGGCTTTCGTCGACGGAGAGATGATCCGCGGGCTGAAGGACCACCTGTTCGCCGTGCTGCGCGACGTGGTCTTCATCTCGAACGAGATCATGGAAAGCGGGCGCTTCGATCTCAGGTCCTCCTCGAGCATCACCAATGCGGTGTTTCACATCCTGCGCAATGCACGGGTGCTCGAGCTCCAGACGCGGCCGAACCTCGTGGTGTGCTGGGGCGGGCACTCCATTCGCCGGGTCGAGTACGACTACACCAAGAAAGTCGGTTACGAGCTCGGGCTCCGCGGCCTCGACGTGTGCACGGGGTGCGGACCGGGGGCGATGAAAGGGCCCATGAAGGGCGCCACCATCGGTCATTCCAAGCAGCGCATCGTCAACGGCAGGTATCTGGGGGTCACCGAGCCCGGCATCATCGGGGCCGAGCCCCCGAATCCCATTGTGAGCCAGCTCGTGATCATGCCCGACATCGAGAAGCGCCTCGAGGCGTTCGTGCGCCTGGGTCATGGCATCGTGATTTTCCCCGGCGGCGCAGGCACGGCGGAGGAGATCCTGTACCTGCTCGGCATCCTGCTCGACCCCGCGAACAGCGGCATGCCGTTCCCGGTGGTCTTCACCGGGCCGGCAGATTGCGAGGATTATTTTTGCCAGATCCACGAGTTCATCGGCGCGACCCTCGGAGAGAGCGCGCAGTCGCGCTATCGCATCATCATGGACGACCCGGCCGAGGTGGGGCGGGCCATGGTGCACGGCCTCGGGGAGGTACGCGACTACCGGCGGCGCCAGAGCGACTCCTACGGCTTCAACTGGCTGCTCAACATTCCGCTCGAGTTTCAGCTTCCCTTCGAGGTGACGCACGAATCGATGCGGTCGCTGCGCCTTGCCCGCCATCAGCCGGTGCACGAGCGTGCCGCCAACCTGCGACGCGCCTTCTCGGGCATCGTAGCGGGCAACATCAAGGAATACGGCATCAATGCCATCGAGCGCTACGGCCCGTTCGAGCTGTGCGGCGAGCCCGCGATCATGGAGCCGCTCGATGCGCTGCTGCGCTCCTTCGTCGCCCAGCGACGCATGAAGTTCACGGGCGCCGAATACACGCCCTGCTACAGACTCGTGGCATGAACGAGCCGTTGCGCATCCGCTACCGGTTCGACCTGCCCGACGGATCGCAAAAGACACTCGACTTCTACTTCGACGCGACGACTTTCAAGCTCCAGAACCCGCCGCCCGCGGATCCGCCGTTCTGGACCGAGCTCAAGTTCAACCGCTGCTCGAACTGTCCACTCAACGAGCAGGACCACCCCCACTGCCCGGCCGCCCTGCAAATGGCCGCGGCGCTCGAGCCCTTGAAGGCGCTGGTATCGTTCGACACCGTGGGCGTGACCGTGCTGCAGTTCGAGCGCCAGGTGTATGCCGAAACGACGGTGCAGCAGGCCATGAGCTCGGTGTTCGGGCTCCTCATGGCGACGGCGGGCTGCCCCTGGACGGACCGGTTGAGGCCGATGGCGCGCTTCCACGTGCCGTTCGCCGGCGACACGGAGACGCTGTATCGCAGCGTCTCGATGTATCTACTGTCGCGCGAGCTCGTTCCTCGCGAGAAGCGCGGCGCGGATCCTGGCGGATTCGCCGCGCTCGAAGACCTCTACCGCAATCTGCATGTGGTGAATCGCGATATGTCCCGCCGGCTGGGTGCGGCGGGGAGCACGGATCCCGCGCGTAACGCGCTCGCCCTTCTCGACTCGTTCACGCTGTTGCTGCCCGCCGCCCTCGAGCACTCGCTCGAGGAGCTGCAGCCGTTGTTCACCGGCTGGCAAACCAAGTAATTTTCGCCGATTTAACTTACCGTGACGGTCTCTGAGATGCGCATCCCAATGCGCACTTCGACCGGCGGACGTGCTCCGCTCCCCTGTGACACAGTTACTGCCGCACCCGGCGCCACGCCCTTACTGTGTTGCACAACCGAGGGACACGATGAGCGATCTAAAAAACCCAAGTCGATATACCGGAGTAGACCGCCGCGCGCCGCGCGTGGAAATCGGACCCAATGGCGCGCCGGTGCCGCGCGAAGCGTATAAGCCCGGCGGCCGCCATGCGGCGATCACCAACAGCCTCTACAACTGGCACAGCTACAAGAACTGGGCCGACAAAGTCCGGGGCAACTGGGAAGAGAAAAAGTAACTGCGGGCGGCCAGCCGCGGGCGGCAAGCCCTTCAGGCGGTCTCGGGCAGAGGATTGATGCCCGCATTAGGCCGCGCCAATCCTTCTTTCGCCCTGAGCCACTCGAGCAGCGGAGTCCAATCCGCAAGATCCTGAGCCACCTGATGATGCTTCATCTCGTGGATGCCCACACCCTGCTCCGCGGCGCGCACGTAGTTCTGCGAGTCGCGCAAGGTCGCGATCACGGGAATGCGCAGCGTCTCGAGGAAGCGCATCAACGATTGATAGATCACCGTGTTGCGGCGGACACGGTTGGCGATTACGCCGATGCGGTTCTCGTCGCGGCGTACCTTGGCGATCAGCAATAAATCGGCGATGCATCTCGAGCACGCATGGATGTCGATGTCCGAGGGCAGCACGGGCACGATGATCGCATCGGCGCTCTTGGTTATCTCGGGCATCTGCTGAGCCGGGATCGCGGCGGGCGTATCGACGACGACGTGCGCGGCGTCGGCGGGCACGCGCATCTGCCAGGCGCGGGTCATGCGGCTGTTGCGCTCGAACGCGGCGATGCCGTGTATGAAGGCCTGCTCCGGCTTGCGCTTTTTGAGCCAGCGCGTGCTCGAGCCCTGCGGATCCTCGTCGGAGAGCAGCGGATGGTCGCCCTGACTCGCGAAATAACTGGCGAGATTCGTGGCTATCGTCGTTTTACCCGACCCCCCTTTAGGGTTCAGGACGAGAATGCGCTGCATTGGCCACAGAGCCTACGCAGGCGATCTCACGCTGGCAAGTATGTGATACCACTCACGGCCCCGCCCGCGGGGGCGCCTTATGCTGCCTGCATGGAGTGGGTACTGCAGGTCGTCGACGAGGTCGACGACGCGTTCGGTCTGTTGCGGCACGGCTGGCTGGGCGTTTCCGCCGAGCTCGGCTCGGTGATCCTGGCCGGTACCGGAGTTGCCGCGGCCCTCGCCGGATGCACGCAGGGTGCCGAGCCCGTAGCGGTCGGCGCGGCGGCGATCACCGCCAACGTGGCTGCGCTCCTCGAGATCCGCAGCGCTCGTCGAGCCGCGGGCGTTTAGCGGCGCGCCTCGCCGGCCGTGCCTCGCCAGCCGCAATCCTTTACCATGGGCAGGTGGCATTCCTCTCGCGGCTTCTTCTTCCGGTGGCGATCGCTTGCGCGATGACGGGCGCACTGCAAGCTTGCGGCGCCAAGCCGAGCGGGGTTCCCGCCTCGAGCAGTGCGGTGCAGAGCCTCGAGGTCACCGATGTCACGCGCGGCACGGGCGACGCAGTCGCGGCCGGGCAATACGCCGTCGTGCAGTACACCGGCTGGCTGTACGAGTCTTCAGCGCCGGATCACAAGGGTAAGGAGTTCGACAGCTCGTTGAAGAGCGGTACGCCTTTCCGTTTCCGGCTGGGCGGCGGTGAGGTCATCAAGGGATGGGATCAAGGCGTGGCGGGCATGCAGGTGGGCGGAAAGCGCCGCCTCGTCATCCCGGCGGACCTCGCCTACGGCGACAGCGGCGCGGGCGACGTCATTCCGCCCGGCGCGACGCTCGTATTCGACGTGGACCTCGTAGGCATCCAGTGAGCCTCGAGGGGCGGGAGCGGCTCATGGTTCCGGGTCCCGTCGGAAACCTGGAGGCCATCGCCCACGAGCCGGAAGGATGCGCGCGTCCGCTGTACGCGATCGTGTGCCATCCGCATTCCTTGCATGGCGGCACCATGGACAACAAGGTCGTGTACACCGTCACGCGGGCGCTGCAGACCGCCGGCGTCGCGACCCTCCGCTTCAACTTCCGAGGCGTCGGCGCGAGCCACGGCACCTACGACGAGGGTATGGGAGAGACGCAGGATGCCGCGGCAATGGCGGATTTTGGCGCGGCGCGATGGCCGCAGCGGCGCCTCGTGCTCGCGGGATTCTCGTTCGGCGCGTTCGTCGCGCTGCGCCTCGCGCTCGCCCGCGACACGGCGCATCTGATCAGCGTGTCGCCGCCGGTGGGCCGGTTCGACTTCTCCAAATTGCACGCCCCCGCATGTCCGTGGCTCGTGGTGCAGGGCGATGCGGACGACGTGGTGGATTCGAGTGCCGTCATCGACTGGGTCGAGCGGCAGAATCCAAAGCCTGAATTGCTGGTCGTCCCCGGAGTGGGACACTTCTTCCACGGACATCTCGCCGAATTGCGCGATGCCGTAATTGAGGCACTCCGGAGCGGCTGATCTCCCTCAACCGCTCCGGACGCGGAGTTCGCCTAGTTCACCATTTCCTTGAGCGTCTTCAGCGCGGCGATGCGCACCTTCTTGCTGGCCGGCTTGGCCTTGAACATCATCTTTTCGCCGTTGAACGGGTTGATGCCTTCGCGCGCCTTGGTGGCCGGCTTCTTCACCACTTTCATCTTCAGCAACCCGGGAAACGTGAACAGCCCGTGGCTGCGCAGACTCTTCTTGATGGCGCCGGAAAGCGAGTCAAATACGGCTCCGACCTGCTTCTTCGAGAGCTCTGTTTCCTTCGAAATGGTAGCGAGAATCTCAGACTTGGTCGGTGCTGCATTCTTTTTCGCCATATTAAATCTCCTGCTGTTTGTTTGCCTACGCGGGTATTCGATCCCCACAATTTCAACTCGGCGCCGAAAATAACATAGAAAAAAGCCGATGTTTAGCGCAATCGCGAAAAAAATTTTCGCGCGCGAGCGTTCGCGAGCCTGTTTTTTAAGGGTTCCGCGCCCCTCTGCCAGTTGGGGCGAATCGCGCAGGAGCACGAAGCCTCTACATTTCAGGCACGTAGGACCGCATGTTCAACGCAGTAATATCAGCAGCGCGCCGATCGCGATCGAAACCCAGAGGAAGGAGAAGTCGATTTGCCCTATCGGAGGGATCACGCGGCGAACGCGCCGCAGGATGGGCTCGCACAGCTGCGCGAGCAAGCGAATGCCCGGGGCGTAGCCGCCCGGCGACACGAAGGTCGCGATCCAGTAGAGGAGCATCGCGAACAGATAGATCTTGAGCACCATCGCGATCAGCTCGGTGAAGGTGAGGCGCGTGAAGAGCAGCGGATCGACGAACCCCACCCCTTCCAGCGCAAACATTGCCTCGGTGTGCAGGGCTGCGACCAGCACCACGGACACGACGGTGGCCGTATCGACCTTGGCGACGGGCGGCAAGACTCGCCGCAACGGCAGAATCAGCCAGTTAGTGACGCGCACGATGGCATCCGCCATGGGGTCGCGGAAATCGGCCCTGACGAGCTGGAACAGGAAACGCAACATGAACGCCAGCGTCAAGAGCCACAGCAGCATATCGACGATGAATCTGACCGCTTCCATGAAGCCTGTCTCCTTAGCCGAATTCGGCGGCGAGCTCGGCCGAGCGCCGATCCGCCGCCGCGACCGCGTGGGCCACGGTGGCGCGCAGGCCGGCGGCATCGAGCACGGCCAGCGCGGCCGCGGTCGTGCCGCCCTTCGAGGTCACTTGCTCGCGCAGCACTGCGAGGGGCTCGTGGGACTCGCGCGCCATGCGGGCGGCGCCGTAAGCCGTCGCCAGGGTGAGCTTGTGCGCGATGTCGCTCGGCAGCCCGCGCTCGTGAGCCGCGGCCTCGAGCGCCTCCATGAATAGAAAGAAGTACGCCGGGCCCGAGCCGGACAGCGCGGTCACGGTGTCCATCTGGGATTCGTGCTCCACCCAGACTGTCGCGCTGACTGCGGCCATGATGGACTCCGCCAACGCCTTTCCGGCCGCGCCGACGCTCGGCGGGGCGTACAAGCCGGTCGCGCCGAAGCCGCTCAGGGCCGGCCGATTCGGCATGGTTCGCACGATGGCGATGTGCGGGCCGAACCAGCGCGCCAGTGCCGCATGCGGGATGCCCGCCGCGACCGAGATGATCAGGGGCTTAGCGCCCTCGACAGGCGGCTTCAGCGCGAGGCACACCGAGCGCATCTGCTGCGGCTTCACGGCAAGGATCACCACCTCCGCGCCCGCCGCGGCGCTCGCGTTGTCGGCTGCGCGCAGAACGCCATAGGTCCGTACGAGGCGCTCGAGCTGCTCGACGCTCGGGTCGGCGACCACGATGCGACCGCTTGGCAATCCCTGCCGGATCAGGCCGCCGATGAGCGCTGCGGCCATGTTTCCGCCGCCGATGAATGCCAGTCTGCGTATGTCAATCATGTGCTCTAGGTCTCCTTTTATCGGCTGCCGAACAGCGCCGTGCCGATGCGCACTTGCGTCGCGCCTTCCGCGATGGCCGCCTGGAAATCGGCGCTCATCCCCATGGACAGTGTATCGAGGTCGAGGCCCGTCGATTTCAGCTCCTCGAGGTGCCGGCGCAGCCGTGCGAACATCGCGCGCTGTGAGACCTCATCGGGCAGCGGCGGCGGCACGCACATCAGCCCGCGAAGCTTGAGTCTCGGCAGTTTGGCGACACCGTGGGCGAGCTCGGCGAGCGCCGCCGGCTCCACGCCTCCCTTGGCGGGCTCGGCGACGAGGGCGACCTGAATACAGACGTTCAATGGTGGGGCGTGAAAGGGCCGCTGCTCCGACAGACGCCGTGCGACGCTCACGCGGTCGAGGCTGTGCACCCAAGCGAAGCGTTCCGCCACCGGCCGGGTCTTGTTCGACTGCAAGGCGCCGATGAAATGCCACCGGACGGGGAGGCCCCCGAGCTCGTCCATCTTGCCCAGGGCCTCTTTCACATAGTTTTCGCCGAAATCCGTGACACCCGCCGTGGCGGCCGCCCTCACATATTCGGCACCCTTGGCCTTCGTAACCGCGACCAGGGTCACGGAGGCGGGGTCGCGGCCCGCCGCCGCGGCGGCGTCGGCGATTTGAGCGCGGATGCGGCTCACCTGAGCCGTCAAATTCTGCGGGCCAATTAACATATTGGGTGTGGACACCCTCTTATATACTGCTAGTGGTCGAAGAGGGCCGCACTGAGGAGCCGTAAATGGCGGTTGATATTGCGCAGCTTCTCGCCTTTGCGGTGAAGAACAACGCGTCGGACCTGCATCTCTCGGCGGGCGTGCCGCCCATGATTCGTGTGGACGGCGACATGAAGCGCGTGAATATGCCTGCGCTGGTGCATAAGGAAGTGCACAGCATGGTGTACGACATCATGAATGACAAGCAGCGCAAGGCTTTCGAGGAGTTCTTCGAGACCGACTTTTCGTTCGAGATTCCTAAGCTCGCCCGCTTCCGCGTCAACGCCTTCAATCAGAACCGCGGCGCCGGCGCCGTGTTCCGCAACATCCCCTCGACCATCCTGTCGCTGGACGAGCTGAATGCGCCCAAGACTTTCAAAGACCTATGCATGCTGCCGCGCGGACTCGTGCTGGTGACCGGACCGACCGGCTCGGGCAAGTCCACCACGCTCGCCGGCATGGTCAATCACTGCAACGACAATCGCCCGGACCATATCATCACGATCGAGGATCCGATCGAGTTCGTGCATGAAAGCAAGCGCTGTCTCGTCAATCAGCGCGAGGTGCATCGGGACACCCTGGGATTCAGCGAGGCCCTGCGCTCGGCGCTGCGCGAGGACCCCGACGTCGTGCTCGTGGGCGAAATGCGCGACTTGGAGACCATCCGTCTCGCGCTCACCGCCGCGGAAACCGGCCACTTGGTGTTCGGTACCTTGCACACGAGCTCGGCCGCCAAGACCATCGACCGCATCGTCGACGTGTTTCCGGCCGCCGAGAAGGACATGGTGCGGGCGATGATGTCGGAGAGCTTGCGCGCCGTGATTTCCCAGACCTTGATGAAGCGGGTCGGCGGCGGCCGCATTGCGGCGCACGAGATCATGATCGGCACCCCCGCCATCCGCAACCTCATCCGCGAGGGTAAGATCGCGCAGATGTATTCCGCCATCCAAACCGGCGGCGCGCAGGGCATGCAGACTCTCGATCAATGCCTCCAGGAAATGGTGCAGAAGGGCGTGGTAAGCCGCGAAGAGGCCAAGTACAAGGCGCAGAACAAGGACAGCATCTAACAGGACCCACAATGGACCGCGACCAATCGATACGTTTGATGCAGGACCTGCTCCGGCGCATGGTCGAGAAAAAGGGATCGGATCTATTCATCACCGCCGGATTTCCGCCCGCCATCAAGGTCGACGGCGAGATCAGGCCGCAATCGGACCGCTCGCTGAGCGCCGAGCAGAGCGCGAGCCTGGTGCGCGCCATCATGAACGACCGACAGACGCGGGAGTTCGACGCGAGCAAGGAGTGCAATTTCGCGATTGCGCCGCCCGGCATCGGACGGTTCCGCGTGAGCGCGTTCGTGCAGCAGGGCTTCACGGGCGCCGTGCTCCGCACGATCAACGCCAAGATCCCGACGCTCGAGGAGCTCGAGCTGCCGCCCATCCTGAAGGAAGTGGTGCTTTCCAAGCGCGGTTTCGTGCTTCTGGTGGGCGGTACCGGATCGGGTAAATCCACGTCTCTCGCCGCCATGATCGGCTATCGCAACGAGAAGACGCGCGGCCACATCGTGACCATCGAGGACCCCGTGGAGTACGTGCACGCCCACAAAGGCTGCGTGGTCACGCACCGCGAGGTCGGCGTCGATTGCGAGAGCTGGCACCTCGCCCTCAAGAACACGCTGCGCCAGGCGCCCGACGTGATTCTCATCGGCGAGATCCGCGATCGCGAGACGATGGAGTACGGCATACAGTTCGCCGAAACGGGCCACTTGGTGCTCGCCACCCTGCACGCGAACAGCTCCAACCAGGCGCTCGATCGCATCATCAACTTCTTTCCGGAGGAGCGGCGCGAGCAGCTGCTCATGGATCTGTCCCTGAACATCCGGGCGCTGATATCGCAGCGCCTCATCCCGCGCGAGACCGGCACGGGGCGTATCGCCGCCATGGAAATCATGCTCGCCTCGCCGCTCATCTCGGATTTGATCTTCAAGGGAGAGGTCGCCAAGATCAAGGACGTCATGGCGCGATCCAACCGCCTAGGCATGAAGACCTTCGATCAGGCGCTGTTCGATCTGTACGAGGCGGGCCTCATTTCCTACGAGGACGCGCTGCGCAACGCGGATTCGAAGAACGAGCTGCGCCTGCGCGTAAAGCTCGAGAGCAAGCGCGAGATGAAGAATCCCGAGGACGGCGGCGCGTCGCTGCAGATTCTCGAGGAAGAGGAAGGACAGGTGTTCTAGCGCATGATTCCCGCCTCAACCACGCCGGCTCAGGTGATGAACACCAAGCCGCTGTTCAAGCTCATGGTCGAGAAGAAAGCCTCGGACCTCTTCTTCACCTGCAACGCGCCCGTCAAGATCAAGATCGAAGGCAAGATCTTTCCGGTGAACAAGCAGGTCTTGAGTCCCGAGACGGTGCGCCAGGCGGCGCTCGGACTCATGACCGCCGAGCAAATCGAGTACTTCAACGAGGAGCTGGAGATCGACTTTGCGCTCTCCGAGCCGGGACTCGGACGCTTCCGGGTCAATGTCTTCTACCAGCGCGGCTATCCCGCCATGGTGCTGCGCTACATCACGGCGGAAATGCCGCGGCTCGAGGACCTCGGCATGCCGGAGATCCTGAAAGAGCTGGTGATGCTGAAGCGCGGGCTCATCCTGATGGTGGGCGCGGCCGGCGCGGGCAAATCGACGACGCTCGCCGCCATGATCAATCATCGCAACGAGAACTCGTCGGATCACATCTTGACCATCGAGGATCCCATCGAGTTCTTGCACTCGAACAAGAAGTCGATCATAAATCAGCGCGAGGTGGGCATCGACACCAAATCGTTCGCGCGCGCGCTGCGCAGCGCCGTACGGGCGGCGCCGGATGTGATCCTGGTCGGCGAGATCCGCGACCGCGAGACGATGGAAGCGGCCCTCGCGCTCGCCGGCACGGGCCATTTATGCATCGCCACCTTGCACGCCAACAATTGCGCGGAAACCCTCGACCGCATCATCAACATGTTCCCGCGCGATCAGCACAATCAGATCTTTCTCGATCTCTCGCAATACTTGCGCGCCATCCTCTCGCAGCGCCTGGTGTCCTCGAAAACGGGCTCGCGGGTCGCCGCCTCGGAAGTGATGGTGAACACGCCGCACATATCGGAGCTCGTGAAGAAGGGCGACGTCGTCGGGGTCAAGGAAGCGATCACCAGCGGCACCGAGCGTGGCATGCTGAGCTTCGATGCCTCGCTCTATAACCTGGTGAGGGAAGGCCGCATCGAGCTCGAGGAAGCGCTCACGAGCGCCGACTCGCGCACCAATCTCGAGGCGAAGATCAATTTCGGCTGAGAGGCCGGCCGCGCCGGCGCGCCGGCGTACCTAGCCGGCCGCGGCTTGGCCCGGGGCGCCCGCCGCGGCGTTCGAGGCTTCCGCGCCCGAGCGGCATAGCACGAGGTTCCCCTCAAATTCGCGCGTACTCACATCCCACCCGAAGCGCAGCGCGTGCTGCCGGCAGCTTTCCGGATCGACGGTGAGCGCGCGCAGCGCCGCACGGTGCAAATCCTCGTCGAGCGCCCCCGTGAGGCCGTGGGTGACGACGTCGATCGGCCCGGTGACGGGGTAGGCGGCTACTGGGACCCCGCAGGCCATGGCCTCGAGATTCACCAGGCCGAACGTGTCCGTGCGGCTCGGGAACACCATGACGTCCGCGGCCGCGAGATAGCGCGCGAGGTCCTCGGCAAAGCGATAACCGGCGAATCTCACGTCGGGATGTTGCGTTTCGAGGCGCGCACGCTCGGGGCCGTCGCCGATCACGATCTTGCTGCCGTGCCAGGGCATCTTGAGAAATGCCTCGATGTTTTTCTCGACTGCCACGCGTCCGACGTACGCGGCCACCGGCCGCGGCATATCGAGGAAATCCTTCGGGCCGGGTTTGAACACGTCGGTATCGACGCCGCGGCGCCAGTTCGCGATGTTCTTGAATCCGCGCGACTCGAGATCGCGCCGCACCGTCGGCGTCGAGACCATGCAGCGCACGCCGGCGCCGTGGAACCAGCGCAGGGCGCGATAGGACAGGGGCAATGGAATCGGGAACCGCGCCCGCAGGTACTGCGGAAATTGAGTGTGATATGAGGTCGTAAAGCGCATCCCGCGCCGCACGCAGTACCGGCGGGCGGCGATTCCCAGCGGCCCCTCCGTCGCAATGTGCAGGCACTGCGGGGCGAACGAGTTGACGGCGCGAGTGACGCCTCGGCCGGGAAAGAGCGATAGCCGGATCTCGGGGTATGTGGGGCAGGGAACGTTCCGGAAGTCCCGGGGCGTCAGCATGCGCACCTCGTGGCCGAACCGGCCCAGCCACGCCGCGGTCTGAGCCAATGTGCGGACGACGCCGTTGGTCTGCGGAAACCATGCATCGGTGACGATCATGACTCTCATGCCGTGCGTCAAGGTTCGCATCGGCCTGTGACGAATAGATGACTGGCGAGGAAAGTTTTTCTTACAGTCTTGTGTTGTTTTTCACGACCTTACAGGCATTTTTTACGGTTTTGCGACGCGCGTACGCCGTAAACGCGTGTTTGTAATAGGCTTGTAACGAAATTCCTATATTTGCTTCATTGCGATTACGAATGCCTTTTACTTATGGAGCCCGCATGCACAAGTTTTTGACGGAACTGCGCACCCAGCGATGGGACGACCACCGCTTCTACCACCACAGCCGCATCAATCAATCGCTGCACCTCCTGAGCGCCGTCAGCTTTCTGGTCGCTTACGTCATGATGTTCAAGGACCCGGTGGCCGCCGCCCTCATCGGCTGGCTGGTTTCCATGGTCAGCCGCCAATCGGGCCACTTCTTTTTCGAGCCCAAGGGCTACGACGAGACCAACCACGTCACCCATGAGTACAAAGAGGCGGTGAAGGTGGGGTACAACTTGCGCCGCAAGGTGATCCTGCATGCCGTCTGGGCGGCCGTCCCCTTGATCCTGTGGACGAACCCGACCTTCTTCGGATTCGCGAAACCCTGGAACGGCGCCGCGGAGTTCGTGCGCCGGGTGGGCGAGATCTGGCTTTTCTTGGGAATAGGCGCGTTGCTGTTCCGGACGGTACATCTGTTTTTTCTGCGCGACGTGCAGACGGGCCTCGTGTGGCTCACGAAGATCCTTACCGATCCCTTTAATGACGTGAAGCTCTATTGCAAGGCGCCGCTCTACCTGCTGCGCGGCGAGCTCATCGAGGAGCCCGAGAGCCACGGCGAGCGCGCTTGAAGAATCTCTTTGAGGACGCGGCGGCGCAGAGATTTGTTGGTGGTGGTGGGCTCGGCCCACCACCACTGATCCTTCTGCATCGCGCGCGCGGCGGCGACGACCCGTTCGGCAACCTCGGTAAAGTCCGCCGCCGTGTAGTTCAAGCTGAATATCAAACGTCCCGTGCCGACCCAGCTCAGCGCGATGCCCGCCTCGCGTAAGTAGTATTGAAACATCCAGTTGTACCGCGATGGCTGCGTGTAGCAGATGGTCCAAATTGTGGACAAGTTCGCGACCCTGACGGGCAGATGCTCCGCGCTCAGGCGTTCGTTCAGATTGCGGGCGCGCTCGTTCCAGACGGCGTCGAGATCACGATACAGCGAGCGCAGCGGCTCGCCCTCGAGGCGCTCCAGGAACTCCCGCATCGCGCCCATCACATAGGGATGCGAGTTGAACGTGCCGCGCGCGAAGCAAATGTCCGCAGGCCGGTCCTCGCGAAACCGCCGCATGAATTCCGCACGTCCGCAAAGAACGCCCACCGGCAAGCCTCCCGCAACCGTCTTGCCGTAGGTGACCATGTCGGCGCGCACGCCGAAGTACTCCTGGGCGCCTCCCGGGGCGAGCCGGAAGCCCACGAACACCTCGTCGAAGATCAGCACGATGCCGCGCTCGGTACAAACCGCACGCAATTTTTCGAGCCATGCACGATAGCCGGCGCGGTCGAAGTGAGCGCTGCGGCCGCTGTCGATGAGCGCGGAATCGCCCGGCGCATTGGCATTCGGGTGCAGCGCCTGCAGCGGGTTGACCAGCACGCAGGCGATGTCCCGGCGGCTGCGCAGGACTTTCAAGGATGCCTCGTCCATATCTTCGAGCGTGTAGGTCTCGCGCGCGGCCAGCGGATTGCCCACACCCGGCTGCACATCACCCCACCACCCGTGATAGGCGCCGCAGAACCGCACCAGGTGGCTGCGCCGCGTGTGGTAGCGGGCGAGCCGCACAGCCTGCATGACCGCCTCGGTGCCCGACATGTGGAAGGAGATCTCGTCCATGCCCGAGATCTCGAGCAAGCGGCGCACGTTGTACGCGAGGATCGGATGGTAGGCGCCGAGCACCGGGCCGAGATCGCGCACGCGCTCGCTGCCGCGCGCGATGCACTCTTTGTAGAAATCGTAGCCAAAAACGTTCACGCCGTACGATCCCGTCAAGTCGTAGAAGCGGTTGCCGTCGACGTCGGTGATGGTGACCCCGGAGGTCGATTCCACGAAGGCGCCGATTTTCATATGCTCGCGCACGAAGCGGCTGAATTGAAACGGGATCCGATACCGACTGGTGAACTTGAGATCCGAGACGGCGTCGATGACCGAGGCCGTCAGCGCCGCATTCTTCGGGCTGCGCTCGGAGAGCGTGGCGGCGAGCCGCATGAACGCGGTGCGCCGCGCGGCCGCGATCTCGTCGGGCGCCTCGTCCGCACGGAAGAGCCGCTCCTCGCCGTATTCGTAGTAGGGCACGAGCCCCGCGAAACGCCGTGCCATGCGCGCGTGGCCGGCGAGCGAGCGGTGCTTGGCGCGCGACAGCTGCAAGCGCACCCACGCCTTGCGCAGGAGGACTACGAGCGCGCAGGCGCCCACCAACAAAATGATCCGATCCGTCACGTTTTGCCTCGCTGCGCCGCCATGGGTCGGCGCGCACTTTATTTCAACCGAATGACACTGAGATGACTGCCCGCTCTCTCATCGACCGCATCGTCCAGCAGGAAGACATCAATTTCTTCCTGACCAACCGCATTCCGCGGCGCCGCCTAACCCAGTTCATGGGTTGGCTCAGCCGGATCGAGCAGCCGTGGCTGTGCGCGACCTGCATCTTCCTGTGGCGCCTATTCAGCGACCTCGACCTCGGCGAAGCCAAGGAGACGTGCTTCAAGAGCGTGCATGCGTGCTTTACCCGCCAGCTGAAGGACGGCGTCCGTCCCCTCGACGGCGATCCGGCGCATCTGACGAGCCCCTGCGATGCTCTGGTGGGCGCCTGCGGCCGCGTCGCGGAGGGCACGGTGCTGCAGGCCAAAGGCTTTCCCTACCCGCTCGCGGAGCTGCTGTACGACGAGCAGCTCGCGCGCTATTACCGCGGCGGTGAGTTCGTGACGCTGCGGCTCACTTCGAGCATGTACCATCGCTTCCACGCTCCCTACGACTGTCGTGTGGAGCAGGTCGATTACATCTCGGGCGACACGTGGAACGTGAACCCGGTGGCGCTCAAGCGCATCGAGCGGCTCTATTGCAAGAACGAGCGTGCGGTGATCCGCTGCCGCCTGCCCTCGGGCGCGCTCCTGACCCTGGTGCCGGTGGCTGCGATCCTGGTCGCGAGCATCCGACTCAAGTTTCTCGACGTCCGCCTGCACTTGAAGTATCGCGGGCCCAACCGCATCCCTTGCGACGCGAGGCTCTCGAAGGGTGAGGAAATGGGTTGGTTCGAGCACGGTTCGACCATCATCGTGCTCGCGCCGCAAGGCTTCGAGCTATGCGAGCGGTGGCGCGAGGGCGCCAGGATCCGGATGGGCGAGGCGCTGCTCGAGGGTGCGGCGGCTGGATACTCCGCGCCGCCCTGCTGATCAAAGCGGCCTGCGATGCCGGGTGAGCGTCGCCGCAATCGACGCGAGCACCGCCATGCGCACGGCGACGCCGTTGTTCACTTGCTCGCGAATGAGCGAGTGCGGGCCGTCGGCCACCTCCGAGGAGATCTCGACGCCGCGATTCATCGGGCCTGGATGCATCACGAGCACGTTGGGTGAGGCAAGCCTGACGCGCCTCGCGTCCAGGCCGTATTCGCGGAAATAGGCGGCATCGTCGAGCGAGGCCGCCTGGGCCATGCGCTCCTTCTGGATACGCAGCATGATGATGACGTCCGCGGCATCGATGCCGTCCTCGATGCGCGTGAAGCGCAGTGCGCCCTGAAACTCGTCCTCGACCGGCAACAGCGATTGAGGGGCCACCAGCCGAATGTCCGTCGTGCCGAGGGTTTTCAAGGCGCGCGCGGTGGAGCGCGCGACTCGTGAGTGTTTGATGTCACCGACGATCGCCACCTTGAGTCCACCGAAGCGGCGTTGATGGCTGCGGATGGTCAGTGCATCGAGCAGCCCCTGCGTCGGGTGCGAGAGGTGCGCTTCGCCCGCGCTGATGACCGAGACATGCGGGGCCACGTGGTCGATCAAAAATTCCGGCACACCGGCCTCGGAATCGCGAATCACGAAGATGTCCGTGTTCATCGCCTCGAGCGTATAGATCGTGTCCAGCATCGTCTCGCCCTTCACGCGCGAGCTGGAGTGCGTGTCCAGGTTGAGGACATGCGCGCCGAGGCGCCGGCTTGCGAGGTCGAACGAGGCGCGCGTGCGGGTGCTCGGCTCGAAGAACAGGTTCGCGAGCGTCATGCCCGCGAGCTCGCGCCCCTCATAGGCGGGTTGTCCCGGAAATCGGCGGTAGCTCTCCGCTCGATCGAGAATTGCGGTCAGCGCTTCGCGGGTCAGACCGTCGAGCGAGATGAGATGGCGCAGCCCTCCGGCGCCATCGGTTTGTGCACGCATTCGCGCCTCATGTTATCTGGCTGAACCATCGTTCCAAAATGACCCGGGCAGCTCCCGCGTCGACATCGCCCTTGACGACCCGCCGCTTGCGAAGGCCCGACGCCCGGGCTTGCTTCAGCCGGTCGAGAGCCTCCATCGAGGAGTAGCGCTCGTCGACGAGCTCGACGGGCAGCGCGTAACGTGCCGCGAGCGCGCCCGCGAAGCTGCGCGCGCGGGCCGCGGCGGCGCTCTCGGAATCGTCGACATTATACGGCAGGCCGACCACCAGCGCGGCGGGGCGCCACTCGCGGATCAGCGCATCGACGTCCTCCCACGGCACGCCTTGCGATCCGGAGGTCAGCGCCCGAGCATGCGAGGCGTTGCGGCTCACCGTGTCGCCGCACGCGACACCGATGCGCCGTTGCCCGAAGTCGAACGCGAGGACGATCTGCGGTGCTTGCGCCCTGGACGGCGCCTCCTCAGGCATTACCGCTGATCGGACTGATGAGCGAGAGTTCGACGCCCAAAAGCCGCCCGGCTGCGTGCCAGCGTGATTCGAACGGCAGGTCGAAGATGAGGCGCGAGTCCACCGGAGCGCTGAGCCAGGCATTGGCCCGGATCTCGTCCTCGAGCTGCCCGCCCTGCCATCCGGCATAACCGAGGGCGACCACCGCCTCAGACGGTCCTTCACCGCGCGCGATGGCTGCGAGGATATCGCGCGAGGTGGTGACGTGGAGCGTGTCCGAGACGGGGAGCGTCGAGTCCCATTGTCCAAAGGCCCGGTGCACGACGAAGCCGCGATCGGTCTGCATCGGACCGCCGCGCAACACCTGGCGCTCGCTCAATTCTCCTTGCGGCAGCTCGATTTCCAGTTGCTCGAAAATTTCGCTCATGCGCATCGGCAGAGGCTTGTTCAAGATGAGTCCGAGCGCGCCGTCGGCATTGTGCTCGCAGATCAGCGCCACGGTTTGCGCGAAATTGGGATCGCCCATCATGGGCATGGCGATCAGCAGCTGGTTCGTCAGGTAATCCGAGTCGCCCATAGGCCCTCCGCGCTTGGCGCCCACCGCTTCGGCGCTCCCGCAAGTCTACGGTGATCCACCCCGAGGCGTCTCGTTCCCGGACGGGCGGGGCGCCGCCGCCGCTCCCGGGCCGCCGGCCGCGGGCGCCGCCGCGTCGGGATCCGCATAGTAGACGCTCGAGCCTTGCGCCGCACCATCCAGGAATTGCCACTCGTAGGCGATGCGGATCTCGTCGTGCTTGGTCGCGAGCTCGGGCGGAAAGGGATCGTAGGGCGAGGCGAGCTTCAAAATGCGCAGCGCCGCCTCGTCGATTTCCGCGTGACCGCTCGAGCGGCGGATGAGGCTCTGCAAGAGCCTGCCGTCGGCTCCGATGGTTACCTCGATGACCGGCGTGCCCGAGAACTGGCGCCGCCGCGCCGCGCTCGGGAAGTTCATGGTGCCGACCCGCTCGATCTTGCGGCGCCAGCTATCCAAGTATACGGCGACGTCTGATTCGCGCGTATCGGCCGCGATCCACAGCTGTTGCTTGGTCTCGCCCCGGATCCGCAGCTGGATGCCGTCGTCGTTCGGCGCCATGCCGAGATCGGGACGGTTCTCGAGGAGCAGCGGCAATTTGGAGGGTTGGTCGTCGGCATTGGCTGCCGCGAAGTAAAGGATCTTGGGCGAGGGGCCGCGCGTCGCGACGACCTCGTCGTCGCCGATGTCGCTGCCCGATTCGAGCGCCGCGACCCCTTCGCCGTCCGGGATGCCCGGACGGTTTGCCGACATCAGCGAGGAGCGTGGAATGAGCGCGCGCTCGCGCTTCAAGGTATTCCCCGATCCGACCTGACTGCGCTGCGCGAGGTACGCGGCTTTCGGATTCTTCGCGACGGACGGAGCCTGATCGCTCACCAGCACCACTTCCAGGGCCGGCCCGTCGCCCTCGGCCGCGTCGTTTCGCGAGGTGCTGAACGTCACGCCGAGGATGATGATGCCGTGGACCAGCGCAGCGAGGAAGCATGTCGTCAGCATGCGGTCGTTCGCGGGGGGAAGCCCTGCTTTCAATAATTCGTGACTCATCGAGCGTCGAGAATACCGGCGATGGCCTTGATCAATCTGCCTCCGATGTCGAAATCATGCTTCTTGTTTAGCTCTCTGATGCCGGTCGGACTCGTGACGTTGATCTCGGTCACGTAATCGCCGATGACGTCGAGGCCGACGAACACCATTCCGGCCGCTTTGAGCTTGGGTCCGATAATCGAGCAGAGCCAGCGATCCCGATCATTCAGCGGGCGGCTCCGCGCGGTCGCTCCCGCGGCAAGATTGCCGCGGTGATCGGCGGCGTCCGGCATCCGCTGCAGCGCGAAAGGCACGGGCTCGCCGTCGATCAGGATCACGCGGTTGTCCCCGCCGGTGACGATCTCGGGCAAATATCGTTGCACGATCGCATAATGCCGCCCGTAGTCGGTGAGCGTCTCGAACACGACGTTGCGATTCTTGTCGGCCTCATCGAGCACGAAGATCGACCGGCCGCCCATGCCGTGCAGCGGTTTACAGACAGCCTTGCCGTGCTCACGCAGAAACGCGGCCATGGCTTGCATGTCCCTCGTGATCAGGGTGGGGGCACAGCACTCGGGAAACCATGCGGTGTAGACCTTCTCGTTCATGTCCCGAAGGCCCCGCGGATCGTTCACCACCAGAGCGCCCTGCTGCTTGGCCCGATCGAGGATGTAAGTGCTGTAGATGTATTCGATGTCGAATGGCGGGTCCTTGCGCATCAGGATCACGTCGAATTCACCCAGTCTAGCCGCGGCTCGCGGATCGCGAGTGAACCAATTGCGCAGATCGTCGAACACCTCGAGCGGCGCGAGGTTGCCCCAGGCGATTCCGTCACGCAGCGAGAGGTCGCCGAGCTCGGCGTAGTAGAGCTGCCAGCCGCGCGCCTGGGCAGCAAGCAGGATCGCCAGAGTCGAGTCCTTGGCCGGATTGATGGCTTCGATGGGATCCATGACCACGACCAGCCGCACTTGAGACATTGTCGATCCTCCGCGCCGCCAAAAAATTCTCTCGCGCCGAAAGGCAGTCTAGCGCAAGCTCGTCGAGGGACCTTAAGTCGAAAACTGTGAACCACGCCTCCGTTGTTTGCCCGACATTGGCTCGAAATGTCGACCTCCTACCGTGGCTTGCAGCCCCCGGATATGTTAAAAAGCCACAAGATTCCAGCACCTACGGACGCTTCGCGTCCGCGCTAGCCTCCGAGGACTTTGAGGTTCCATGCAGAGCATGATGAGCAACGGCAAGGCGAAACTCGCGGGACTCAAGGTTCTCGTGATCGACGACAGCAAGACGATCCGGCGCACCGCAGAGACCCTCTTGACCAAGGAGGGTTGCGAGGTATTCACCGCCGTCGACGGCTTCGACGCTCTGTCCAAGATCGCCGACCATCAGCCCGATATCGTGTTCGTGGACATCATGATGCCGCGGCTCGATGGTTACCAGACCTGCTCGCTCATCAAGCACAACAAGGTCTTCAGGCAGATTCCGGTGATCATGCTGTCGAGCAAGGACGGCCTTTTCGACCGCGCCCGCGGACGCATCGTGGGCTCGGAGCACTACTTGACCAAGCCATTCACCAAGGACGAGCTCCTCGGTGCGATCGAAGCCCACGTCGGGAAATGACGGAGAATCTTTAGAATGGCGCTCATTCTCATCATCGACGACTCACCCACCGAGGTGTTCGTCATGCAGAAGGCCCTGGAGAAGCATGGGTTCAAGACCGCGTCGGCGGAAAACGGTGAAGAAGGCATTCGCAAGGCCAAGGCCATGAAGCCCGATCTCATTTTCATGGATATCGTCATGCCAGGGGTGAATGGCTTCCAGGCGACGCGAATGCTGAACAACGATCCGGAGACGAGCCTCATCCCGATCATCATGGTCACCACCAAAGGACAGGAGACGGACCGGGTCTGGGGTCTGCGCCAGGGAGCCGTCGATTACTTGGTGAAGCCGGTTTCCGCCCAGGCTCTGGTCGAGAAGGCTCAGGCCGCGCTGGCCGTATGACGAGCACGACAAGCGGGAACGATACCAGCCTTAAGAGCTTGCGCGACCGCCCATTCGAGCTTCTCAAGGAGATGGAGCGGCGCAGCCGGCCGGTCACGGCCGCCAGCGCGCCCGAGGCTGCGGAAGGGCGCGAATGGGTGGGTGTGGCGTGCCGAATGGGCGGGGAGACGTTCTTGATCGCGCGTGAGGAAACTCGCGAAGTGCTGGGCTTTCCGACAGTCATCACCCGCATTCCCGGCGCGAAGAGCTGGGTCAAAGGGCTTGCCAACGTCCGCGGCTCACTCCTCCCGATGCTGGATCTGAAGCAGTTTCTGGGCAGCGGTGCGACTCACCCTGGGCGCAACACCCGCATCGTCGTGGTCAACCACCGTGAAATTCCGGCCGGCCTCATCGTCGATGAGGTGCTCGGATTTCGCCGTTTCGCTGAGACGGAATTCGATTCCGAAGCGCCCCCGACCGTGATCCGCTGCGAGAGCTATCTCGCGGGAGCCTTTCGCCGCGGCGGTGAGGTGTGGCCGGTGATCAGCTTGAAGAGTCTGGTGGAAGGCCAGAGCTTCCTGCAGGCGGCGAGCTGAATGCGAGCAACCGGCATGATGACCCAACAATCCGCGCCCCAGAAGAATCTCGCCCCGCTGCTCATCGCGGTGATCGCGGGGTGCATCGCGGGGGCCATTGCGCTCACTTTGCTCGTTCGCTCCGGAGCCCCCGCGGCTGCACCCGACGAGCAGCTCAGCCTGGTGATCGAGCGCGTTCCCTTCGAGGCGCAAAACGCGCTGCGCGGCGAGCTCGGCAGCTTCGATGCGCTGGGCAAGAGCATGGCGCGCCTTTCGAGCACGACCTCGAGCGGCCTGGCGGGCAAGCTCGAGCCGAACCTCGGCAAGCTCACGGCCGCGGCGGCGAGCGTGTCGCAGGCTCGTCCCGCAGTGGAGACCATCGGCGCGGCGAACCAGGAGACCCGCGAGCTCGCCCCGAAATTGCTCTCGGAGCTGGGCGACCTCGCGAGTGCGGTGGGCGCGCAGAAGCTCGAGGGCATGAGCCGCTATCTCGAGCGCTTCGAGCTCACCGTGCAGCGCATTCAGCAGGAGCTGAATGGCCTCGCCCTGGGCGTGAGCGATGCGGCGCCGACCGCGCAACGTCTCGCGGACAGTCTCGAATTCTTGAATCAGGTGATGCGCGGCCTGTCGGGCGAGGAATCCGGCATGGCGCTTTCGCGGGTGACCGGTGTGGATGCCGAGCAGCGGCTGAAGACGGTGATACAGCGCAACCAGCAGTTCGCCGCGAGCGTGCGCAAGGCGATCGCGGTCGCCGAGACGCTGTCGAAGGCGCAGGCCGCCGCGCGCTCGCTGCCCGCGCTCGCGAACAGCATGACCGCGCAGCTCGGCGGCGTGTCCGCGGCGCCGGTGGAGGCGGGCGGCGGCGCCGGCTACAAGTACGCGGTGGTGTGCCTTCTCCTGCTGGCGGCGGCAGCGCTCGCCGCGCTCTTCGCCGTGTCGCGCAAGTCGATGAGCGCGCGCCGCAACACCGAATTGCGTGTGCGCGAGAATGAGCGCAATCAAGAGGCCATCATGCGCTTGCTGGACGAGCTCTCGAGCCTCGCCGACGGTGACCTCACCGTGCAGGCGACGGTCACGGAGGACATCACCGGCGCCATAGCGGACTCCATCAACTACGCCATCGAGGCGTTGCGCGAGCTGGTCGCGACCATCAACGACAGCGCAATTCAGCTGGATGGCGCCGCGCGTCAAACGCAGTCGGCGGCGGCGCACATGGCAAAGGCGAGCAGCGCACAGTCGAGGCAGATCACTGCGGCAAGCGAATCCATGGCGGACATGGCCGCCTCCATCGAGGAAGTCTCGGGCAACTCGGAGCGCTGCGCGGACGTCGCCCGCCACTCGGTCGACATCGCCCACAAGGGCGGCGATGCCGTGCGTCGCACCATCGACGGCATGAATGCCATTCGCGAGACCATCCAAGAGACGAGCAAGCGCATCAAGCGCCTCGGCGAGAGCTCCCAGGAGATCGGCAACATCGTCGAACTCATCAACGACATCGCCGAGCAGACGAACATCCTCGCCCTGAACGCCTCCATCCAAGCCTCGATGGCCGGCGAAGCGGGACGCGGCTTCGCCGTGGTGGCCGACGAGGTACAGCGCCTCGCGGAGCGCGCCGCCAATGCGACCAAGCAGATCGAGGTTCTGGTGCGCACCATCCAGACCGACACCAACGAGGCGGTAGTATCGATGGAGCGCAGCACCACGGACGTGGTGGGCGGCGCGCTGCTCGCGGAGAATGCGGGTGCCGCGCTCGAGGAGATCGAGCAGGTCTCGAACCAGATCGCGAGCCTGGTACAGAACATCTCGGCGAGCGCGCGGCAGCAGGCCGCGGTGTCCGGAAACATTTCGAAGAGCATGCAAGTGGTCCGCGAGATTTCGACGCAGACGGCCGAGGGCTCGACCGCGACGTCCACCTCGGTCGCCAAGCTCGCCGCGTTGTCGGCGCAGCTGCGCAAGTCCGTCGCCGGATTCCGTCTGCCCGATTACGGCGCCGGCACCACGACGCTCGCCGGCGAGACGGCCGCCGGACACGCCGGCAATGGGCAGCTTCCGGCCGCTGTAGGCGGCGGCGCGGCGGGCGGCGCCGGGGTTTCCGGACCCAGCAATCCGAGCGCGGGCGGCCCCGGGAAGATGCGCAAAGCGAGTGGTGCAGGCGCCCGCGCATAGCGGCGGCCGGTTGACGAGCGATGAGCGATATCAGATCTCAAACCTTGCACCTCGTCGCAAAGGAGCTGGCGACCACCTTGACCGAGGCGCGTTCCGCCCTCGAGTCCTACGCGGAGCGCTCGGATCAAAGCGTTTTTCTCGAAAAGTGCGCTGACCAGCTGCATCTGGCGCACGGTGTGCTGCGCCTGGTCGAGGTGTACGGCGCGGCCCTGCTGGCCGAGGAGATGGAGCACGTCACGCGCTATCTGCTCACGACCGGCAATGATCAAAAAAGGCATGGCGACGGGCTCGACGCGCTCATGCGCGCCATGGTGCAGCTGCCGACCTACCTCGAGAGGGTGTTGTCCGGCGGCCGCGATCTCGCGCTGATCCTCTTGCCGCTGCTCAACGATCTGCGCTCGGTGCGCGGCAGCCCTTTGCTGTCCGAGGGCACGCTGCTTCTGCTCAATCTGAAGTCCGACCAGCCGGCACAACCGCAGCCGCAGCAGCGCGACGAGCAGTCGATCACCGTGAGCCAGTGGGCGAGACGGCTGCGACCGCGATTCCAGGTCGGCTTGCTCGGCTATATCCGCGGCGAGCGCGCGGTGCAGAACCTCGAGATTCTCGCCAAAGTGGCCGAGAAGCTCGAGCAGGTCGCCACCACCCAGCCCGTATTTCAGCTCTGGTGGGTGATCGGGGCGGTCCTCGAGGCCCTGCGCGCGAACGGGCTGGAGGGAAGCGCGACGCTGAAGCGCCTGCTTGGGCAGGCCGATCGGCAAATCAAGCTGCTCTACGAGGTCGGCGAGGAACGCTATTGCGAGGACCCGCCGCTCGACCTTTTGAACAATCTGCTCTACTACGTGGCGCGTGCCACGACTTCGGACGGCCGCATCGCCGCCGTGCGTGCCTCGTTCAAGCTGGCGGAGATGCTGCCGGTCGACGACTCGATCGAGCAGGAGCGCGAGAGCCTGTCGGCGCCGAGCGTGAAGCTCATGCGCACGGTGGCCAGCGCCATCAAGGAAGACTTATCGAAGGTGAAGGATGTCCTCGACATCTTCGTGCGCCGCGGCGGGGGCCGTAACGAAGACCTCCTGCCACAGCTCGATCTGCTGAAGAAGATCAGCGATACCCTCGGGGTGCTCGGTCTCGGCGAGTTGCGCCAGCGCGTGCAGCAGGAGATCGCGGAGCTCGCGGAAAGCCTGCGCGACGGCAACAGCCCTTCCGAGGCCGCGCTCGTCAAGATGGCGGGCGTCCTTTTGTCGGTGGAGGACAGCCTGGACGATCAGCTGGTGCGGCTGATCCTGCCGACGACGGGTGCGGCGGCCAAGGCAGACGGCGGCGAGGAGCAGGATTTCGATTTCCGCCAGGTGAGCGAGGCGGTGCTGCGCGAGTGCATCGTCAATCTGGCTCGCATCAAGGAAGCCGTCTCGATCGCCGTGCAAAAGCCGAACGAGTTCTCGCCTCAGGGGCTCGACAACGTGCCGCAGCTTTTACGCGGCATCACGGCCGGATTGTTGATGCTCGGCAAGGGCCGCGCGGTCGAGCTCATGGATGCGGTCGGCGGTGAAGTGCGTAAGTTGATCGAGCCGCGTGCCGGCGTCCCCGATGCGCTGCGGCTCGAGCGCATCGCCGATGCGATCGTGAGCATCGAGTACTACATGGAGACCATTCAGAACGGCCGCGCCGACCCGTGGTACATGCTCGACAACGCCGAGATGTGCATCCGGGCGCTGAACGCCGATGCCGCCCCGCGCGTGCCGGACGTGGATCTTCCTGAGGAAGGCCCGCTGTCCGATGCCGAGGTCGCGAAAACCCTCGAGGTCGGCTCGCTGGCGGCGACTTCGGTTCTGGAGGAGCGCGTTCTGCGTGCTCAGGCGGCGACCCAGCCGGTGATCAGCCCCGCGGAGGCGGATGCGGTCGACCCTCAGTTCGTGGAGCTGTTCATCGAGGAGGCCAAGGAAGAGATTGCCTCCATCAGCGAGACCTTCCCGCTGTGGGACCAGAATCCCATGGATCTCGAGTCGCTCGCCTCCCTGCGGCGCAGTTTCCATACGCTGAAGGGCAGCGGCCGCATGGTCGGCGCCCGATTGATCGCCGAATTCTCTTGGGCGATCGAGAATCTGCTCAATCGCATCATCGACAAGACGCTCTCGCGCACACCGGCGATGATGGGGCTGCTGCGCAACGCGGTCGCGGCCCTGCCGCAACTGGTGGAGCAGCTGGAGCACGGCGGAACGGTGTCGGTCGAGGCGCTGATGACGCGCGCGTTCGCCTACGCCGACGGCCGCGAAGCCGATCAGGCGCCCCCCCTCGCGGCCGAGGATCGCGACGTCGCGATGGGCCCGATTCCCGCGGTGGGTTCCGAGGCGGCTTCCCCGGAGCCTGCGTCGCTCGCGGGCGCCGCGCCGCCGGCGAAGCCGTCTGCGGTACCGGCCGTCGCGGCAGCGGTCGCCGCAGCGCCGGTCGCACCGGCTGCTGCGGCGGTTCCTGCCATGGATCCGCAGCTGCACGAGATCTTCAGCAAGGAAGTCTCGAGCCACCTGGCCGAGATTCGCAGCTATCTGAACAAGCGCGCGGGTCTGCCGGCACCGCATGAGCTGCCGGAGTCGGTGTACCGCGCCATCCATACCCTGAGCGGCAGCTCGAAGATGGCCGAGGCGCGCCACGGCATCCGGATCACCGAGCCGCTGAACCACTACATGCGGAAGGTTTTCGACAGCGGCCGCGGCATGTCGGCCGCGGCGCTCGAAGTGCTCGCGGAGGCGGTACGCTCCATCGACAACGTCGTGTCGCACATCAACGAGTCGACCGCGTTCTTCGCCGAGCAACCCTCGCTGCTCGAGCGCTTGCAGGTCCTCGAGGCCGAGCTCGACGCCGAGCTCGCGACTCTCATCGAGACGAGCGCTTCCGCGATCGTGCCCCAGCTGGCACAGCCGGTCGAGGCGCCTGCGCCCCCGGCGGAGGAGCTTGCCCCCACCGCGGACGAGTTCGATCACGAGATCGCCAATATCTACTGCGAGGAGGCGACCGAGCTGATCGAGGCAGCCGAGCTGTCGCTTACCGCCTGGAATCGCGACCGCAAGGACAAGCAGCCGGTCGCCGAGCTGCAGCGCACGCTGCACACGCTGAAAGGCGGTGCCCGCATGGCGGGTATATCCGCCATGGGCGATCTGAGTCACGAGCTCGAGACGCTGGTGATTGCGATCGACGGCGGCATGGTCACGGGGGACGATCACGCGCACGCGGTGATGCAGGCGAGCCTCGATGAGCTCGCGCGCATGCGCGACCTCGTGAGCACGGGAGTGCTGCCCACTTCCGCTCGCGCCTTGCTGGCCCAGATCCGCGACCTGAGCGGCGGAGTCGCAGCTGCGCCCGCGACCCCCAGCGCTGCCCCGGCCTCGGCTGCAGCGGCCCCCCCCGTATCGCCCGCAGCGCCGGGGTCCGCAGCGCCGCAGCCGCCCGTGCAAGCTGCCTCGGTGAGCTTCCCCGCAACGCCTGCTGCGCCCGCCGCTCCGGCGCAGGGTGTTGCGGCGCCCGGCGCTGCCGCGATCACGGAGGAATCGCTGCCGTCGATCTCGGTGTCCGACGAGTCCCTCACTCATCTGGAAGTGACCACCGGGCCGGTTCTCCCAGGACGCGAGAGCGCGCCGGCGGAGCGCGTCGAGATGGCGCGCGTGGATGCGGACTTGCTGGATGCGATGCTCAACAACGCCGGCGAGGTGAGCATCTTCCGCTCGCGGCTCGATCAGCAGGTCAATTCCATCGACTTCAATCTGGCGGAGCTCGCGCGCACGGTGACCCGTCTCAAGGAGCAGCTCCGGGCGCTCGAGATCGAGACCGAGGCGCAAGTGCTCAACCGGCATCCTGACGAGGATGATCCCCGCCACCAAGAGTTCGACCCCCTCGAGCTCGACCGCTACTCCTCGATCCAGCAATACTCGCGCGCTCTCTCGGAGACCTCGGGCGACGTCGCGAGCATTCAAGGACTGCTCGAGACACTCACGCGCGAGGCGCAGAACCTGCTGACTCAGCAAGCCCGCACCATCACCGAGCTGCAGAACAGCCTGATGCGCACGCGCATGGTGCCCTTCCAGCGGCACGTGCAGCGGCTTACGCGGCTCGTGCGCCAGGCGGCGAACGACACCGGTAAGCGGGCCGAGCTCGTCGTGCAAGGAGCCTCCGCCGAGCTCGATCGCCAGATGCTCGAGCGGATGGTGCCCCCGCTCGAGCACATGCTGCGCAACTCCATCGTGCACGGCATCGAGACGCCCGAGCGCCGCGGGGCGCTCGGCAAGCCGGACGTCGGCCGCATCTCGGTGAGCCTGACGCGCGATGGGGCCGAGGTGGTGATCGTGGTGGCCGATGACGGCGCCGGCATCAACGTCAAGCTGATTCGCGAGAAAGCCGTGGCATTGGGTCTCGCCGACCGCCATTCGAAGCTGACCGACGAGGAGGCGATGCAGCTCATCCTCGAGCCGGGGTTCAGCACGGCGGGACGGGTAACGCAGGCGGCGGGCCGTGGTGTGGGGATGGACGTGGTCGCGACCGAGGTCAAGAAGCTCGGCGGCGGACTGTTCATCGAGTCGACGCCGGGCAAGGGTTCACGCTTCACGATCCGCCTGCCCTTCACGCTGGCGATCAGCCAGGCGCTGATCGTGCGCGTCGCCGAAGAAGTGTATGCGCTGCCGCTCGCGACCGTGGAGGGCGTAGTGCGGTTGCCGCGCAACATCGTGGCACGGCACCTCGGCAAGGACTCTCCGCTGTTCGAATACGGCGGGCAGAAGTACCGCTTCCAGCAGCTCGGCACCTTCGTCGGTCTCGGCGCCACGCGTCTACCGGAGACGGATGTGTCGATGTCCGTCGTCCTCATACGCGCGGGCGAGCACTCGACTGCGCTGGTCACGGACGAGCTGGTCGGCAGCCGCGAGATCGTGGTCAAGTCGCTCGGGCCGCAGATCTCGGGCATTCGCGGCATCGCCGGCGCCACCATCCTGGGCGACGGGCGCATCGTCGTGATCCTCGATATGGGATCGCTGGTGCGTTCGGAATGGCGCGCGCGTCCGACGGACACGACGGTCCTCGAGCAGCGCGATCGGCGCACGTTCGCGCTGGTCGTCGACGACTCCATCACGGTTCGCCGCGTCACGCAGCGACTTCTCGAGCGCAACGGCATGCGCGTGCTCACGGCGAAGGACGGCGTCGATGCGGTATCGCTGCTGCAGGAGAATCTGCCCGACATCATTCTGCTCGACATCGAGATGCCGCGCATGGACGGTTACGAGGTCGCCGCCCACGTGCGCGGCGACCCGCGGCTCAAGCACATCCCCATCGTCATGATCACCTCGCGGGTGAGCGAGAAGCATCGCGCGCGGGCGATCGAGCTCGGTGTGGACGACTATCTGGGCAAGCCCTATCAGGAAAGCCAGTTGCTCGATGCCATCGAGCCCCTCGTGAACCGTCGCAGCGCCGTCGCACGGTAGCGCATGTCCGACCTGCGCGACGAGCTCTACAGTCTGCTGGTTCCTCTGAGCGGCGAGCGATTGATCGTGCCTCGGGCCTGCGTCGCAGAGGTGATCGGTTATCAGCCGCCTGCGCAGATGACCAACGCTCCGCCGTGGTACGCGGGCCTGGTCAACTGGAGCGGACGCAGCGTGCCGGTGGTGTCGTTCGAAGGCACTATGGGGCAACCGCTGCCGAGCGTTTCGAGCCGCACGCGTATCGTGATATTCCACGCGGCCGCGGGCCTCTTGCCGGGCGGCTGCTTCGGCATGCTGACGCAGGGCTTTCCCCAGCTCGTGCGCGTCAACGCGGACGTCATTCTTCCGGACGTCTCGCGCGGCTTCGCGGAACGCGCGCCCGTGATCTGCCAGGTGCGCATGGTCAACGAGACGCCGCTCATTCCGGACTTGCAGCGGCTCGAGCAGATGATCGCCGAGGAGACCTCGATCATGACCTGAGCGGCGGGCGCGTCTCTCGCCGCGCCGCCGCTGCTAGCTAAGCTAGCCGTCCGCCAGATCGCCGAAGCGGCTCTGAAGATGAGCGATGGCCGCGATGGCCGCGGTCTCGGTCCGTAGCACGCGAGGACCGAGCCTCATCGTCTGAAACCCCGCCAGCCGAAACGCCTCGATCTCCTCTTCGTCGAATCCGCCCTCGGGCCCGATGGCGACGGTCACCTCGCCGTCGATCGGCGCCGCAGGCCGACTCTCTCCGCCGGGCTCGAGCAAAAAACGCGCCCCTCCGGCCTGTAGCGTGCCCAGGTAGTCGAGCAGGCGGCGAGGTGCCTCGACGGTCGGAAGACGATTTCGCCCGCACTGCTCGCACGCACTCACCACGATCGCGCGCCAGTGCGCCGCCTTCGATTCCGCCTGCGCGGCGTCAAGGCGCACCACGCCGCGGCGGCTCTGGACGGGGATGACGCGCGCGACGCCGAGCTCGGTCGCTTTCTGCACGATGACATCCATGCGATCGGCGCGTGCCATGCATTGCACCAGCGTCACGGCGAGCGGCGACTCCCGGTCGAGAGCGCGCGCCTCGCCGATCGCGACCGCCACGCGATTGCCGCGGACGCTCTCCACGCTCGCGGGGTATTCCAACCCGTCGCCGGCGAACACCACCAGCTCGTCCCCGCTGCGCACGCGCAGCACCTTGGCGAGGTGGACTCCCGCGGCGGGGGGCAGCTCGAGGCGGATGCCGGGGCTGAGGACGGCGTCCACGTACACCCGGTTCAAACGCACCTTGCGAGCTCGCCGTTCATATCGGCGCGATTGTCGCATATGCTAGTGCGAGACCTCGGAGGCGGACGACGGAATTGCACGTAAACTCTTCTAGCGGAGTGCTGCGCGAGGCGCGTCAGATGCGCTCGCCGAACTTCGATTCGCGGCCTCTCGGAGTCCATGCCGATCTTATCGTGGTGCATGGAATCAGCCTCCCGCCGGGAGAGTTCGGCGGTCCGTGGATCGACCGTCTGTTCACCAATTCGCTGCCGCCCGACGCGCACCCTTACTTCGCCGAGATCGCGGACCAGCGCGTCTCCGCCCATCTCTGCATACGCCGCGACGGCGCGGTGACCCAGTACGTCGGATTCAACGATCGCGCATGGCATGCCGGCGTGTCGCAATACGAGGGCCGGACGGCGTGCAATGACTTCTCGATCGGCATCGAGCTCGAGGGCACCGATACCGATGCCTACGACGAGCGCCAGTACCGCGCGCTGGCGGAGGTGGTGGCGGCGCTCTGCCGCGCCTATCCGTCTCTGCGACCGACCCGTCTTGCCGGTCACAGCGACATCGCGCCCGGGCGCAAGACCGATCCCGGCGCCGCCTTCGATTGGGCGCTGGCGCGGCGCTCCATAGCCGCCGCCTGCACCGCAGTCGCGCACGACGCTACGCGCCGATAAAACATAATCCGGACGCTCCACACCGGCTGACCGTGGCACGCGCCGCCTCGTCCGCGTGCATTAGGATTGGGCACAACGTGATACGCGTCACCTTCGTGGCCAGTAGAAATTCACTGCAAAGCCGACATCTTTCGTAGGGGGCGGCGTGTCCCCCGCGTTTGGAGCGGCCGGTGTCTTTTCGGTGCATTCATTGGAGATCGGGTTGATTCGTTGGTTTGCCGACCTCCCGATCGAGCGCAAGCTCCGCATCGTGATCGGAGCGCCGGCCATCGCGGCGTTCACGCTAGCGGTGATCATGCCCATCGTCACGAACGTGCTGCATTCGCGCGTGGAACTGCGCCGCTTTGCCACCCGTGTCGCCGCGGTCACGGGCGTGAACGTGATCGAGGCGCTGGAGGCCGGCGACGACAAGGGGGCCGTCAAGGCGCTGCACGCCTTGCGTGAGGAGCCGGAGGCGGCCAGCGTGGAGATCGCGCTGCCCGACGACCGGCTCCTCGCGACCTATCGCCGCGGCGCCGACGGTGCGCCGGAGGTCGAGCTGAATCCGCTCTCCAAGACCCTGGCGGCTGTGAAGCTTCCACCGCCCGCCGCGTTCGATTCCCGACTACATCCGACGTCTTCGCTGCGCGAGGGTCGTGTGCGGATCACGGCCGCCGCGGTCGCCGACGGAAAGGTCCTAGGCGTGGTGCGAATCAGCGCGCCGCTCGATGCCGTCTATCCCGACTGGCTCGCCTTCATGCTCACGACCATCGCCGGATTGGCCGCGGCCCTGATCGGCTCTTACTGGGTCGCCGCCCGGCTGCAGCATCAAATATCCGGGCCCATCGTGAACCTTGCGCAGACGATGAAGCGGGTATCGACGGAGGAGGATTACACCCTGCGAGTGGAAGGCTGCGCCCAGGACGAAATCGGCTCGCTCATCGAGGGCTTCAACCAGATGCTGAGTCAGATTCGCCAGCGCGACTCGCGGCTCGAGCGATACCGGCAATTCCTCGAACAGCAAGTCACGGAGCGCACGATCAACCTCGGCAACGCCAACCGCGAGCTCAAGCGGGCGATCGCCGAGGCGACGGCGGCCAAGGAGGCGGCGGAGCGAGCGAGCAGCGCGAAGAGCGAGTTTCTCGCGCGCATGAGCCACGAGATCCGCACCCCGATGAACGGCGTCATGGGAATGTCCGAGCTCCTGCAGGGTACCGAGCTCTCCGCGCGCCAGAGGCGTCTGGCGGAGACCATTACGCGCTCAGCCGC
This sequence comes from Steroidobacteraceae bacterium, assembly GCA_049513515.1. Taxonomy (GTDB): domain Bacteria; phylum Pseudomonadota; class Gammaproteobacteria; order Steroidobacterales; family Steroidobacteraceae; genus Bog-1198. The sequence continues at coordinate 8,825 of JBEKWA010000026.1, read as the reverse complement.
GAGTCTTCTCGAGATCATCAACGACATCCTGGACTTCTCCAAGATCGAGGCCGGCAAGCTCGAGCTCGAGCACATCGAGTTCGCGCTGCGCGAGATCATCGAGGAGACGATCGAGATCCTGGTGCTGCGCGCGCGTGCCAAGGGGCTCGAGCTGCGCTGCGAGATAGCGCCCTCGGTGCCGACCGCGGTGCGCGGAGATCCGATGCGGCTGCGGCAGGTGCTCATCAATCTGGCCGGCAATGCCATCAAATTCACCGAAGCCGGCGAGGTCGTGGTGCGCGTGACGGCGCTCGATGCGGACGGGAAACTGCGATTCGAGGTGAGCGATACCGGCATCGGCATCGCGGCGGAGGCGCAGGGCCAGATCTTCAGTGCCTTCACCCAAGCCGACACCTTCACGACGCGCAAATACGGGGGCACCGGTCTCGGACTCGCCATTTGCCGGCAGCTCATTGCGCTCATGGACGGCGCCATCGGCGTCGCGAGCGAGCTCAACCGCGGCTCGACGTTCTGGTTCGAGATCACCATGGAGCCCGTGGCCGCCCCCGCGGCTCATGCGAAGCCTGCGGCGGCGGACGCCGCGGCGGTCTCGGCGCCCCGGCTTACCGTTGCCGCGGCCGTCGGACCGCGAATCCTCGTGGTCGAGGACAACGCCGTGAACCGGGAAGTCGCGGCCGGGATGCTCGAGAATCTCGGGTATCGATCTGAATCGGCCGTGAACGGACTGCTCGCCCTCGAGGCCATCGCCGAATCGACCTACGCAGCGGTGCTGATGGATTGCCAGATGCCGGTCATGGACGGCTTGACCGCCACCCAGGAGATCCGGCGCCGTGAGGGACGCCCGTCCGAGGAAGGATCGAGGGCCCGGTTGCCCATCATCGCGCTCACCGCCAACGCGATGGACGCCAACCGCGAGCGCTGCCTCGCCGCCGGCATGGATGATTTCCTCCCCAAGCCTTTCACGCAGGCACAGCTCGCGAGCGTGCTCGGCTGCTGGGCGCCCGTGGCGCAAGAGTGGCAACACGCCGAAGACTTGCTCGTTGCCGGCGAGATCGCGCAAGCCGCGAGCATTGCGGGTGCAGACACCTCGGTGATCGACACGGGGGTGTTGCGGGACATCGCGGCCATCGGGCGCCCGGCGCTCTTGGGCTCGCTCATCGATCTGTACCTCGAGCACTCGCGCCCCCTGGTCGAGACGATCGAGTCGGCGGGAAAGGGGCAAGAGCCGGCCGGATTGTTCGAGGCGCTGCACACGCTCAAGTCGAGCACCGCCAATCTCGGCGGCGCGCGCCTCACCGCGCTGCTTCGGGAATGCGAGGCACTCGCGCAAGAGCGCGGCGCGGCCGGGGTGCCCCAGCTCGCGCATCTACCCGCGGCCTATCACGAATTCTGCGAGGCGCTGATCCGTGAACGATCGGCGTCGGCGGCATAGGAGAAGCGCCATGACGACCCCCGAAAGCAGCGTCGAGCCCGCTCCCACCGTGCTCATCGTCGATGATGACCCCGGGGCGCGGCTGCTGCTCGGCACGGCGCTGGAGATGGCGGGATTTCGGGTGACCTGCGCCGCGAGCGGCGTCGGCGCGCTCGCGGCGTTTCGCGCGCAGCCGGTCGATTGCATCGTTCTCGATGTGGTGATGCCGGGCATGAACGGCTTCGACACATGCACCGCGCTGCGCGCCTTGCCCCACTGCCACCACGTGCCCATCCTGATGCAGACGAGCCTCGAGGACATGGACTCCGTCAATCGTGCGTACACTGCGGGCGCCACGGATTTTTCCTCGAAGGGAATCAACCCGATGTTGCTGGCCCAGCGGGTGAAATTCCTGGTGCGTACCAAGCGCACGCAAGACCAGCTGGTGGCGAGCGAGGCGCGCGTGCGTTATCTCGCCTATTACGATCCGCTCACCGGGTTGCCGAACCGCCAGCGGCTCAAGCAGCTGCTGGTGGATCAGGTGGAATGGGCGACGCTGCGGCAGAGCGGCGTCGCGACTCTCATGCTGGACGTCGACAACTTCTCGCGCATCAACGACACGCAAGGTCCGGCTGCCGGCGATGCAGTGCTCAAGGAGGTCGCCAATCGCCTGCAGCACTGCCTACGGGACTGCGACCGAACTCAATTCGACGTCGTGGCCGCGGCGACCGCCGGCGTCATCAAGGACTGTGTCGCGCGCACCGGCGGCGACGACTTCGGTCTGGTGCTGCCCGGCGTATCCACCGTCGAGGCCGCGGACAGTGTGGCGCGGCGCGTGCAACTCGCGCTTGCACGGCCCTTCATCATCGCCGATCAAGAGTACCCGCTATCGGCGGCGATCGGGATCAGCGTCTTCCCGCTGGACGCCGGGGACGCCGCGAGTCTCCTGAACAATGCCGACGCGGCGATGCATCACGCGAAAAAAGCGCACGTCGGCGGCATGGAGTTCTTCAAGCAATCCATCTCGACGCGTGCCGCAAGGCGCATGTCGCTCGAGTCACACCTGCGCAAGGCGGTGGAGCGGCAGGAGTTCGTGCTGCATTACCAGCCGCGTCTGTCGCTCGAGACGTTGCAGGTCGAGGCTGTCGAAGCGCTGCTGCGCTGGCCTCATCCGCAGCGGGGCCTGGTGCCGCCGGACGAGTTCATCCCCATCGCAGAGCAGAGCGGCTTGATCGTCGACATCGGCGACTGGGTACTGCGCGAAGCCTGCTCGCAGGCCAGGCGCTGGCAGGACGCCGGCGCCTCGTCCTGGCAAGTAGCGGTCAACGTGTCCGGCGTGCAGTTTCGGGACGGGAGTCTGGTGCGCCGGGTCGAGGATGCGATCGTCTCGGCAGGCATCGACCCGCGAATGATCGAGCTCGAGTTCACCGAGGGCGCCCTCATCGAGTACTCGAGCGCGGTCAGCAAGGCCGTGGAGGCGCTGAAGGATCTCGGTGTTGCCACCGCCCTGGATGATTTCGGCACGGGGTACAGCTCCATGTCCTACCTGCGCCACTTTCCCGTCGACACGTTGAAGATCGATCGTCTCTTCGTCCGCGACATCGCCTCGAGGAGCGCGGGCAATGCGCCGCTGGTCGATGCGATCATCGCCATGGCCAAGAGCCTGGGACTCGCCACGGTGGCCGAGGGCGTGGAGACCGACTCGCAGTGGCAGTACCTCAGGGATCGCGACGCCGATCAAGTGCAGGGATACCTGTTCTGCAAGCCCTTGTCGCTTCGGGATCTGGAGCGCTGGCACACGGACTGGTTGCTCTCGAACCAGCACCGCGGCGCGGACGTGGCCTAGGGCCTCACCGCCGGTGGCGCCAGAGCACCTCGCTGCCCGTTTCGTGGCGCGCGAGCACCCGCGCGAGCACGAAGAGCAGATCGGACAGGCGGTTCAGGTATTTGAGCGCATCAGGTGCGATGTCCTCGACACGCGCCAGCGACCAGGCGCGGCGCTCGGCGCGGCGGCACACCGCGCGTGCCACGTGGCAGGCGGCAGCGGCCGTGCCGCCGCCCGGCAGAACGAACTCCTTGAGCGGCGGCAGCGTGTCGTTGAAGCGGTCGAGCTCGGCCTCGAGCCGCTCGACGTACGCCGGTGTGATGATGCGATGCCCCGGAATGCAGAGCTCGCCGCCGAGATCGAACAGATCATGCTGCACCTCGGTGAGGCAGCGCCGCGTCGCCTCGGGCAGCCCGGCGACGGCGAGCACCATGCCGACCGCGCTGTTCGCCTCGTCCACGGCGCCGTAGGCTTCCACTCGTAGGCTTTCCTTGGCGACCCGGCCGCCATCGCCGAGGCCCGTCGTTCCGTCATCGCCCGTGCGGGTGTAAATCTTGCTCAACCGATTGCCCATGCTCGACTCCTCGCGTGAGGCGACGGTAGCACAACGTCTGCTATGGTGGCGCAATCCCAGCACGTCGGAGTGCCATGAACCTGTCAGCCGAGCTCGAAGCCGCACTCGAGGCCGCCACGCGAGCGGCGGATATCGCGCGCTCGCTGTACCTCCGCAACATCGAGGTGCGCATCAAGGCGGACCGCACCCCGGTCACCGAGGCCGACGTGCGGTGCGAGATTGCGATTCGAGAGGTTCTCGAGGCGCGCTTTCCCGCGTACGGCTTCTATGGGGAAGAGACCGATCCGCGGGATACCTCCGCGGAGAGCGTGTGGTTGGTCGACCCGATCGACGGCACCAAGGCGTTCGTGCGCGAATACCCGTTCTTCTCGACCCAGATCGCCCTCATGCGCGGCGGGGAGATCGTGCTCGGCGTGTCGAGCGCGCCGGTCTATGGCGAGCTGGCCCACGCCGAGCGAGGCGCAGGCGCGCTCCTGAACGGCAGCCCGATCCGCGTGAGCGAGGTCGCCGCGCTCTCCGCGGCGACGCTCTCGTCAGGGAACCTGAAGACGCTCGCCGGGGACGATCGATGGCCGCGCTACGGCCGCATCGTGGCCGAAGCGAATCGAGTCCGCGGCTACGGGGATTTCTTGCACTACCATTTACTGGCGGCCGGCAAGATCGATGCCGTCCTGGAAAGCGACGTGAACATTCTCGACATCGCTGCCTGCGCCGCCATCGTCACCGAGGCAGGCGGGCGCTTCACCGATCTCGAGGGTGCGCCGGTCGGGCTCCACACGACTTCGGTGCTGGCAACGAACGGCCGGCTGCACGAGCAGTTGCTCGCGCAGCTCGGCGCGGATTAGCGGGCCTTCTTCAGCCAGCGGATCTCGACCGCGGTGGCCATTCCGACGACGACTTCGTCCAGACCGCTCGGCTCCTCCCACCGCGTCGCGGACAGCATGCGCCGGCCGGCCATCAGCTCGGCGGTGGTCTGGGGGTAGAGCGGAACTTGCAGGGGATCGCCATAGCCGTTCGGAAACGAGGGCGCATCCGTTCCCGGATCGTACTTGTCCGTGGCGCCGAGGGTGTGCAAGAGCTCGTGCGCGACGACCACGTCGTTGGTTCCGTCCATGTCCGGCGCCGCGAACGCGTACACGACGCCGATGAGCCCTTGCGGCAGGCCGAGCGAGTGCGGGACCACGGGGGTCAGCGCCGGGTCGTGGTACAGCACGAACATCCGGACGTCCTCGGGATCCGCGACGTGCCCGCTCACGCGCCATGCCCAATAGCGCAGCTTGAGGCTCCAGAGCATGGTCGCCGGAATGGAGGCGTCCGGCGCTCGCTGCGGTGGGCGATCGCGAAGCTCGGATCGGAGGCGCGTCTTCACCGGATCATCGAGCTCCACGCCGTAGCGCTTCGCCTCGCGCTGGAAAAAACGATCGATGGGCTTGAAGCGCTCGCCGTCCAGGGCCTCGACATAAGCTCGCGTGACGGGGCTTCCGTCCGCCGCAATCGGGTAAATCGCCACGTAAAGCGGCGAGCGCCAGCGCGTGCTCATGTAGCGGGTTTCGAAGGTCGTCACGCTGACGACCAACAGTACGATCAGCAACAGCAGTATGCGCACCCGGCGGAAGGCGCCGGTGTGCGGCAGGGGGTTGTCCCGGCGCCCGGCGTGGCGACGCCCGGCGTGGGGACGCCCGGTCACTCCGCGGATTCGACGCTGAGCTCGGCCAGCTCGCCGTCCGTGGAGACGTACGAGACGGCCATGGGGCGGCAGCAGACCGGGCAGTCCTCGATGTAGGATTGTTCGGGTACGGACAGGTCCAGGGTCAGGTCGATGCGCTCACCGCAATGAGGGCAGGTGGCCTCATGTCCCTGAATGAAATCCATGCCGCCTTTCTCCTAGGGCTGCAGGCGTGTGGACGTCCAGCGGGTCGGAGCGGCAGCGTCGGCGGTGTGCGGCGATCCGCGCCGATCGCGCGTCCAGCGCGCGCGGTCGTGAATGCGGAAATCACCCTCGACCCACAGCTCGATCGCCTCGACGTCGAGCAGAAAGCCCCCCCAGTAGGGGGGGCGCGGTACGTCGACGGCGACCTCGGCGGGCTCCTGCGTGCCGGGGCCGCCGTAGGGAATACCGAAGCGCCGCGCGGTTGCGGCGACGCTTTCGCCCAAGTCGGCGCGGGATGCAACGGCCTCGCTTTGCCGGCTCGCCCAGGCACCGATTCGGCTCTGCCACGGACGCGTGCGAAAATAGGCGTCGTTCTGCGCCTCATCCAGCGGCCGGACATGCCCCTCGGCGCGCACTTGCCGATGCCGATGGTCCCAGTGAAAGACGATGGCGGCGCGGGGATTCTTGCGCAGCTCGCGGCCCTTGCGCGACTGGTAGTTCGTATAAAAGACGATGTGGCCAGCCTGCGGAGCGATATCCTTGCAGAGCACGACACGCGCCGACGGCTGGCCGTTCTCGTCTGCGGTCGCGAGCACCATGGCATTCGGATTGGGCTGAGAGGCGTCGATCCGAGCCTGCTCCAGCCACTGCGATGCGAGCTCGAGCGGGTCAGCCGGCAGCGGGTCGGGCAGCGTCTCGGTCCATGGCGGCTCTGGGGTCGGGCTCATGCAAGCATGGTAGCCGCGCCGCCGCACTTGCGGTAGCTGTGCGCGCTGAGTAAAAGGGAGCGGGATGAAAATCGAGCCGTCGATGACTCTGGAAGAGCTGCGCGCCGCGCTGAGCGACCTCGACGGTGAGCTGCTTGGGCTGGTGGCGCGCCGCAAGGCCTTGAGCGAGCAGGTGGCCGCCGTGAAGCGCGCGACCGGACGCGCCACGCGCGACTTCGCGCGCGAGCGGGACGTGATCCTGCGCGGCCGCACCGAGGCGCAGCGGATCGGCCTCGATCCCGATCTGGCGGAGTCGCTGCTACGCCAGCTCATCCAGTCCTCCCTCGCGACACAGGAGGCGGCGCGTGTTGCGGCGCAGGGCCACGGTACCGGAAAGCGCGCGCTGGTCGTCGGCGGCCGCGGCAAGATGGGGAGCTGGTTCGCCGAGTTTCTATCCTCGCAGGGATTTCAGGTCACGATCGCCGATCCCCGCGGCGCTCCGCCCGGCTTCGATCAGCTCGACGACTGGCGGGACCATGCGCTCGACTCGGAGCTCATCGTGCTCGCAACCCCCTTGAGCGCCACCGCAGAGATCCTGACGCAGCTCGCCGCGCGAGCACCGCGCGGGCTGATTTTCGATTTGGGCTCGCTCAAGACGCCGCTGCGTGCCGGCCTCGACGCACTCGTGCGGGCCGGATGCCGCGTCACGTCTCTCCATCCCATGTTCGGACCGGACACGCAGCTGCTCTCGGGCCGGCACGTGATATTCATCGACTTGGGCCACGCGGAGGCGCTTCAGGAAGCGCAGGATCTGTTCGCATCGACCATGGCGGAGCGCGTCGTCATGAGCCTGGACGAGCACGATCGGCTGATCGCCTACGTGCTCGGCCTCTCGCACGCGCTCAACATTGCGTTCTTCACCGCGCTCGCCGAGAGCGGCGAGGCGGCCCCGCGCCTCGCGCGCCTATCGAGCACGACGTTCGATGCGCAGACCGAGGTGGCCAGCCGCGTGGCGGCCGAGAGCCCGGACCTATATTTCGAGATTCAAAGCTTGAACGAGTACGGGGGCGAGTCGCTGCTCGCGCTACAGCAAGCCGTCGAGCGGGTGCTCGCCGCCGTGCGCAACAAGGATGCCGCCGCGTTCAGCGCACTCATGAACCGGGGCCGGGCCTATTTCGACGTGCGCGCGCAAGCACGGGCGGGCTGAGCTCACGGAGACGCCATGGACGAGGATCTGCGTCTGGAGAACGAGGCGCTCAAGAAGCGCCTGGCCGAGATGACCGCGGAAGCGGCCAACAACGAGAGCATTCTCAAGCGCACGCAGGCCCGCGAGCTCACGCTGTTGCGCGCCGACAGCCTGGGTCAGCTGCTGCACGCCATGGTCGACGGCCTGCGCGATTCCTACGGCCTGGACGCGGTGAGCGTGGTGCTGTTGGATCCGCAGCACGAGATCCGTCACCTGCTGATCGCAGGGGGCGATCGTCCGGAGGAATTCAAGCAGATATTCTTCGTCGATTCCCTGGTTGGCCTTGCGCCGCAGCTCGCTGCTCTGCATAGGCCGTGGCTCGGGCCCTTCGTGGGCGCCGACCATCACTTGCTGTTTCCCGGTAGCCAGAACCTCAAGAGCGCGGCACTCTTGCCCCTGCCGCGCAAGGATATCGCCACGGGCGCGCTGTGCTTCGGCAGCCGCGACCCGGCGCGCTTCACTCGGCATCACGGTACCGATTTCCTGGCGCACCTGGGCGCAGTGGCCGCGGTCTGCATCGAGAATGCGGTGAATCGCGCCCGGCTCCTGCGCGCGGGGATCACCGACTTTCTCACCGGCTGGCATAACCGGCGCTATCTGCAGCAGCGCATGAAGGAAGAGCTCGCGCGCGCCCAGCGCCGTGGCGGAACGATCGCGTGCCTGATGATCGACATCGATCGCTTCAAGGGAATCAACGACGGCTACGGGCATCTCGCGGGCGACGCGGCGCTGAAGGAGATCGCGCAACGCATCGAATCGCAGATTCGCAGCATGGATACCGCCGCACGCTTCGGGGGCGACGAGCTCGCTGTGCTGCTGCCCGAGTCGAGCTCGGCCGAGGCGGCCAAGCTGGGCGAGCGCATTCGCGAGTGTATCGCTGCGATACCGGTTGCGCTGACCGATCAAGTGCAGCGCACGCTGACCGTGTCGGTGGGCGTCGCCGCCGTCGCCCCGGCACGCCACGACGCGGATTTGAAGGCGGTCGCGGATCGGCTCATGGCCGATGCGGACGCGGCGCTATACCGAGCCAAGGCCCTGGGGCGAAATCGGGTGCAGGTGGGTGCAGGTTGAGGAGAAATGGTATGGACGCCTCCCACCTAAACGGTGAGTGAGAAGCGGTTTGTGAAGGAAGTGGACCCTGCCGGGCCGACGGCATCAAAGTGCCCAAGGTGGAAGGGGTTCAATCTTCACA
>JBEKWA010000025.1:0-46418 GCA_049513515.1 Steroidobacteraceae bacterium | reverse complement strand
GCCGCAATCCTGGACCTTTCGCGTCCGATAATCCGATGGCCGTCACCTACGCGCCAACCCGTCGGGCGGACCCATCTACCAACTTACTCAATCTCAGGGCGGCGGCAGTTTGGTCGGACTTCGAGCTTTCGCTCCTCGTCAACAACGCGCTCGATTCGCAGCCGACACTTCAGGTCCGGAACCACGTTTCCACGGACAGCTTGCTCTACGCGACGACTTTCAGGCCGCGGACCATTGGCGTGGCCGGTAGGTGGCGATTCTAAATTATCTTGCTTGACTTCAGTTCACGAGTAAGCGAGAAACGGCGCCTCTCTAATCCAGAAAACAAATTAGAAATATTCTGTAAGTTTCTGAAATTGGTGCCCAGGAGAGGACTCGAACCTCCACGAATTGCTCCACTGGTACCTGAAACCAGCGCGTCTACCAGTTCCGCCACCTGGGCAAGAGGGGGCCGTCGAATGTGAGGCGCAGGAATCTACGCACCCGCGGAATCCTTGTCAATTCGGCGGTTTAGAGTGGAGTATTGCGGCGTCGCATGGGAAGATGCCCACATCGCATTTGATGACAACCCACACCGACGTCCCCGGCGAGCGCTACAGCCGAAGCGCCGATCGATTCACGGATCGTCCCCATCGCAATGGCACCACCGGGACTCGACCGGGCGGCTCGCGGCGGCGACGCTCAGCGGCCGAGATGGACCAAAAAAATGAATAAAGCGCGCGAACACGCCGGCCGCATCGAGATCGCCACGATACAGCCGATACCTCTCAATCGGCGCCACGGCACCTACGGCGATCTCTTCACGGTGTGGTTTGGTGCCAATTTGATGCTGCTCACCATCGTCACGGGCGGACTGTCGGTGACGGTGTTCGCGCTGCCGTTCGGCTGGGCGCTCGCGGCGCTCGCGATCGGCAATCTCGTGGGCGCCATCTTCATGGCCCTGCACTCAGCGCAAGGCCCGACCTTGGGTGTTCCGCAGATGGTGCAAACGCGCGGCCAGTTCGGGTCGCTCGGCTCACTGCTCGTGATCGGCATCGTCATCGTGATGTATGTGGGATTCGTTTCCTCGAACCTGGTGCTATCGGGAGAAGCGCTCACGCGGGTGACGGGTATACCGGAAGCGGACGGCATGGTGCTCGTGAGCGGGCTTAGCGTGATCGCCGCCATTTACGGCTACGACCTCATCCACGCCTACACCCGGGTCATGAGCTATGTGTGTGGCGCTGCGCTCGTCATCGCCGCAGGCTGGATCGTCTGGGTGCACGGTGTGCCCAGTGATTTCTTCGTCCGCAATCAGTTCAACTGGCCCGGATTTTTGGGTGTGATCTCACTGGGTGCGCTCTGGCAGATCGCCTATGCGCCGTACGTATCGGACTACTCGCGTTACATGCCGCACGACACGGGTGCCCGACCGGCGTTCTGGGCGAGCTACTGGGGTTGCACCTTGGGCTCATTCTTACCCATGGTGCTGGGCGCGATGGTGGGTCTGTCGGCGCCGAAGGGACGTCTGATCGATGGGCTCGCCGTGCTGACGGGGAGCATCGCGCCCGCGGTGCTCATCGTGTTCACGGTCAGCATCACGGCGGCGAGCGCGATGAACCTTTACTGCGGAGCGTTGTCTACCCTTACGTTCGGCCAGACGATTCTGCCTCGGTGGTCCCCAGGGCCACGTTCGCGTACCGCGGTTTCTCTCGTGTTATGCGCGCTTTCGCTCCTGGGAGCGCTCCTCAGCAAGGAATCCTTCCTGGTCAACTACGAAAGTTTCATCTTGCTGCTGCTCTATGTTCTGGTCCCCTGGACCGCCATCAATCTGGTCGATTACTACCTGCTGCGAAAAGGCCGGTACGACGTAGACTCGTTCTTCCGCAGCGACGGCGGCATTTATGGGCGCATCAACGGCGCCGCGGTCACCTGCTATGGAGTCGGCATTCTGATTCAGCTTCCTTTTATTTCTTCACCCCTCTACACCGGGCCCGTGGCACGCACGATGGGCGGCATCGATCTCTCGTGGATCATCGGCCTCGTCGTTACCGCGCCGGCCTACTACTGGCTCGCCAAACGCTCCCGCAGCCATGAGCCGCTGGCGGTGGTTCGATGACGGATTTCAAAGGCCCGCGGCCGAAGAAAGGCCGCGAATGGCGCGAAGAGGATCCGAATCTCGCGCTCGAGCAAATGCGTTATACGCATCCGATCGCGAGCCGTGAGCTCATTCTTCGTCACCTCTCGGAGGCGAACGAGCCGCTGACCGCGGCACGGCTCGCCAAGCGCCTGGGGCTGCACACCGACTCCGAGCGCGACGCCCTCGCCAAGCGGCTGGGGGCGATGGTGCGCGATGGGCAAGCGATCGCGGGCCCCAACGGATTCGCCACCGCCGGGGAAGGGGAGCGGGTGGCCGGCCGCGTACGCGGACGAGCCAACGGCGACGTGCTTGTCATGCCCGTCGATGGCTCCGCACCCCTGGTGCTCGCGCGCGCCGACACGGCGACGTTGATGCACAACGATACGGTCGAGGTGCTCGCGGTCGGCATCAACGAGCGCGGGCGACGGGTCGCGCGGCTGATCCGCCGCACCGCCGATGCGCCGAACCGGATTGGCGGCGTCTATCACCGAGAGCTCGGCCGGGTGCAGCCGGAGGATCCCGGGCATTGGTATGCGGTGCAAGTGCCCGAGCGCCTCGCACACGGTGCGCGGGACGGCGACAACGTCATCGCGGAGATCACTCGGCGGCCCCAGGGTGAGGAACCCGCGCATGGGCGCATCCTCGAAGTGCTTACCGACGTGCGCCCTTCGGATCTCGCCGCGCGCTTTGCCATCCTGCGACACGACTTGCCGCAAGAATTCCCACCCGAAGTGCTCCATCAAGCGAACCTGTTCGCCCCGGAGGTGCAGCCCGAGGACCGGGCGGGGCGCGAAGATCTGCGCGATCTGCCCCTCGTGACCATCGACGGGGAGGACGCTCGGGACTTCGACGATGCGGTGTACGCGGAGCGCCTGCGCGGCGGGGGCTGGCGGCTCGTGGTGGCGATCGCCGATGTGAGCCATTACGTGCGCGTCGGCACGAGCCTCGACGCCGAGGCCCGTGCGCGCGCGACCTCCGTGTATTTTCCGGACCGCGTGTTGCCGATGCTGCCGGAGCATCTATCCAATCACCTGTGCTCGCTCATGCCGCACGTCGAGCGTCTCGCGTTCGTCTGCGACATGCGTGTGAGCAAGACCGGCCAGCCCGGCCGCGCCCGCTTCTACGAGGCGGTGATTCGCTCGCAGGCCCGCCTCACTTACGCGCAAGCGTGGCGCTATCTGGAGCAGCCCGACACCTCGACTGATCCGGACCTGACGGAACCCGTGCGCACATCGCTGCGTGAGCTCTACACCGTGTACGGTGCGCTCAAGGCGGCGCGCGATGCGCGCGGTGCGCTCGACTTTCGCGGCGGCGAGGTCAAGGCGCGCATCGGCGATGACGGCAAGATCGAGGGCTTCTATGCCGTGATACGCAACGACGCGCACCGCCTGATCGAGGAATGCATGATCGCGGCAAACGTGCAGGCGGCGGTGGCGCTGCGCCTCGCGAATGCGAAAAGCTTGTACCGCGTACACGGCCAGCCGGAGGAGAAGCGGGTGACCGAGCTGCAGAAGGTGATGACCGCCATGCAGATCGGCGCGAACTTCTCCGAGCAACCGACGCCGCGCGAATTTCGGCAGTTGGTCGAGCGGCTGGCTGCGCGGCCGGACGGTGCGCTGCTCGAGGGGTTGGTGATCCGGGCGCTCGCTCAGGCGGTCTATCAGCAGACCAACATCGGTCACTTCGGACTCGCGCTCGATGAGTATGCGCACTTCACTTCTCCCATCCGCCGCTATCCGGACCTCCTGGTCCACCGCGCCATCAAAGGCGCGGTCGTGCCCCAATCGGCCTCGGGGCACCGTTACTCCGTGGCCGAGCTGCAGACTCTCGGCACCGAGAGCTCGCAGCGCGAGCGGCGCGCGGACGAAGCGGCACGCGATGTCATGAGTTATCTCAAGTGCCTCTACATGCAGCCGAGGGTGGGCGAGACCTTCGAGGCCACCATCTCGAGCGCCCTCGAATTCGGGCTGTTCGTGCAGCTCAAGGAAATGCCCATCGACGGGCTGATCCACATCTCGAACATTCCGGGCGACTACTGGGAGCTCGAGAACGGTGGCATGGGCCTGGTGGGGCGGCGCACCGGCAAGCGCTGGCAGATGGGAGAGACCGTGCAGGTGCGCTTGAGCCGCGTGGACCTCACGCAGCGGCAGATCGATTTCGAGCTCACCGAGGCGAGCGGCGCCGTCTCGCACGGCACCGTGCGGGCACCACGCCAGGGTCGCGGCTCCGAGGGCCGGCGCGGCAGCCGCCCGCAGCGAGCCCCGGCAACGGGGGGACACCGGCGCGGCGGCCGCGGCGGTCGTGGCTGAGCACAAGCGCGATTTCGTCTACGGGCTGCACGCGGTTCGCGCGGTCATCGACCGCACACCCGAGCGCTTGCTCGAGCTGTGGATGGCCGAGCCGCGGCACGATGCCCGCTCGCGAGACCTGAAGGAGCGCGCCCAGGCTGCCGGCCTCAAGGTGCAACTGGTCGGGAACGAATCGCTCGCGAAGCTCGCAGGCGATGTCGCGCACCAGGGGGTGGTGGCGGCCGTGCGGCCCTTGAAACCCTGGGACGAGGAGGCGCTGATCGCCTCCGTGCGCACCCTAGCTGATCCCCTGCTTCTGGTGCTCGACGGGGTAACGGATCCCCACAACCTCGGGGCCTGCCTGCGCACGGCGGATGCCGCCGGCGTGCGTGCGGTGATTCTTCCCAAGGACCGCTCGGCGAGCGTCGATGCGGTGGCGCGCAAGGTGGCCGCCGGCGCCGCGGAGTTCGTTCCCACGGTTGCGGTGACCAATCTCGCGCGTGCCTTGAGCCGGCTCAAAGAGAACGGCGTCTGGGTGGTGGGCATGGACGGGGAGGCCGATCAGACCGTGTACGCGGCCGATCTGAATCGCCCGCTCGCACTGGTTCTCGGCGCCGAGGGCTTGGGGCTGCGCCGCCTGACGCGCGATTCGTGCGACTTCCTGGTGCGCATTCCCATGGCGGGCCAGGTCGAATCGCTCAACGTGTCGGTCGCCGCCGGGATTGCTCTGTTCGAGGCGAGCCGGCAGCGGACCGCGGCGGAACTGCGAGCCCCCGGGGCCTCGAGTTGACCAAAACCGCCTAGAACGCGTATCCTTCGCGCCTCTTTTTCGCCGGCCTGGCCGGTTTCACTCCTTGCCTCACCGCTCGCAACGGGAGGCTAATACCGTGAGGAGCCTACATGCGGCATTATGAAATCGTGCTCTTGGTCCATCCGGACCAGAGCGAGCAAGTTCCTGCGATGGTCGATCGCTACAAGGGCATGATCAGCGCCGGCGGCGGTCAGGTGCATCGCTTCGAGGACTGGGGCCGGCGCCAGCTCACCTTCCCGATCGGCAAGGTGCACAAGGCCCACTACATTCTGTTCAACATCGAGTGCGATCAGAAGACGCTCGCCGAGCTCACGGGATCCTTCCGGTTCAGCGACGCGGTGCTGCGTAATCTCGTCGTGAAGATGGACGCCGCGGTCACCGAGCCTTCGCCCATGGCGCGTGCGCCGGACGAGAATGCTCGCCGCCACGACGATTTCGGCGACGACGGCGATGACGACGACATGCCCGCCGGCATGCGCTAAAGATTCGAGGAGCACCCATGGCACGTTTTTTCCGCCGCAAGAAGTTCTGCCGTTTCACCGCCGACGACGTCAAGCAGATCGACTACAAGGATCTGGCGACGCTCAAGAGCTACATCACCGAGACCGGCAAGATCGTTCCCAGCCGCATCACGGGCACGCGCGCTCACTATCAGCGCCAGCTGCAGCTCGCGATTAGACGCGCACGCTTTCTCGCGCTGCTGCCGTACACCGATCAACACTGAGGCGTAGCGACATGGACATCATATTGCTGCAGAAGGTCGCGAACCTCGGGCAGATCGGCGATCGCGTCAAGGTGAAGCCGGGCTACGCCCGCAATTATCTCGTGCCCACTGGCAAGGCGACGATGGCGACGCCCGCCAACATCAAGAAGTTCGAGGCGCAGCGCGCCGAGCTCGAGGCCAAGGCGAATGCGGAGCTCGCGGCGGCACAAAAACGCGCCGCGGATCTCGAGAACTTCAAGCTCGAGCTCAAGGCCAAGGCGGGCACGGAAGGCAAGCTGTTCGGCTCCATCGGCACGGCGGACATCGCTGAGGCGGCGGCTAAGGCCGGCCATCCGATCTCGCGGAGCGAGGTACGCATGCCGAACGGCCCCATTCGCACGACCGGCGAGCACCAGGTGCAATTGCATTTGCACACGGACGTCGGCGTGACCTTGACCGTCACGATCGTCGCCGAAGAGTAGCGGCCGGCAAAGCCGCGGCGCGCAGGCTTTGCACGTGGCCACTCGCCCTTACAACCCGTCCTCCGGCGCGGCCGACGATCGCTTGCGGTTGCCTCCGCATTCGATCGAGGCCGAGCAAGCGGTTCTCGGTGGTCTGATGATCGATTCGGCTGCCTGGGATCAGGTCGCCGATCGGGTCAGTGCGGATGATTTCTACCGTAATGACCATCGGCTGATATTCAGCGCCACCGCGGGACTCATCGAGCGCAATCAGCCCTGCGATGCCGTGACCCTGTCCGGAATACTCGAGAGCCAAGGGCTGCTCGATCAGGTGGGCGGGCTCTCCTATCTGGGTACGCTGGCGCGCGATACACCCACGGCCGCGAACATCAAGGCTTACGCGGATATCGTGCGCGAGCGCTCGGTGCTGCGCCAGCTCATCAGCGCGGGGAACTCCATCGTCAGCAGCGCGCTCGAGCCCGAGGGGCGCGAGGCGCGCGAGATCGTCGACGATGCCGAGCGCGCGGTATTCGAGATCGCGGAGCGCGGTTCGCGCGGCAAGGTGGGATTTCGCACCGTCAAGTCGATCCTGCCGGAAGTCGTCAATCGGATCGACGAGCTCTATCAAAACGAAGGCAAGATGACCGGCATTCCGACGGGGTTCAAGCAACTCGACGAGATGACGTCGGGGCTGCAGCCCGGCGATCTGATCATCGTCGCGGGCCGTCCCTCCATGGGCAAGACCACGCTCGCGGTCAACATGGCGGAAAACGCGGCACTCGGCTCGAAGAAATCGGCCGCCATCTTCAGCATGGAAATGTCCGCCGAATCGCTCACCTTGCGCATGCTGTCCTCGCTTGGCCGCATCAACCAGGCAGCTCTGCGATCCGGCCGGCTGCAGGAAGATGATTGGCCGCGCATCGATTCGGCCATGACTCAGCTCGGCAGCGCCAACATCCACGTCGACGAAACGCCTGCGCTCACACCCACCGAGATCCGCGCGCGAGCCCGCCGGCTGAAACGCGAGCGCGGACTCGACCTCATCGTGGTCGACTATTTGCAGCTCATGCAAGTCACCGGCACGAAGGAGAATCGGGCGACCGAAATTTCCGAAATTTCCCGATCACTCAAGGCGCTCGCTCGGGAATTGAAGGTGCCGGTCATTGCTTTGTCGCAGCTCAATCGGGGCGTCGAGCAGCGTCAGGAGAAGAAGCCGGTGATGTCGGATCTTCGGGAATGCGTCACGGGGGATACATTGGTGTGCCTGGCGGACGGGCGGCGCGTACCGATCCGAGAGCTTGTGGGCAGTGAGCCGGAAGTGTGGTCGCTCGATGAGTCGCAACGAGTTCGCGCCGCGCGTGCCGACAAGGTCTGGTGTGTCGGACGTCGGCCGGTATTTCGCGTCGAGCTCGCGAGCGGCCGGCGGATTCGCGCCACGGCAGAGCATCGTCTGTTATCGGGGAGGGGTTGGACGCAGGTCGGCGAATTGACCATCGGTGATCGCATGGCATTGGCGCGGCGATTGCCGGAGCCGGCCGAGCCGAAGCGCTGGCCCGATCACTGGCTGATTTTGTTGGGTCATTTGGTCGGCGACGGCAGTTACATAAAACATCAGCCGCTTCGTTACACCACGGCGTCGAAGGAGAACAGCGAGCTGGTGAGGATTGCGGCCGAGAAGTTCGGCTGCTCCGTGTCTCGGCACGAAGGACCCACCGGTACATGGCATCAACTCGTGATCAGCGGCAACGGCAATCGCTGGGCCGCGGCCGGTGTGGGCGCGTGGCTCAAGCAGCTGGGAATTTACGGCCAGCGCTCGCATGAAAAGCATTTGCCCGCCGAGGTCTTTAGTCTCGCCGATGACCAGGTTGCGTGCTTGCTGAGGCATTTGTGGGCGACGGATGGGTCGGTGACGGTGCGAAAGGCAGGGCAGCGCGGCGGCCCCAACATTTACTTTTCAAGTTGCAGCCGCCGGCTAGCTGACGATGTAGCAGCACTGTTGCTGCGACTCGGTATCGTTGGGCGCATTGGTACGGTACATGACGCAAACGAGCGTCCGTACTACACGGTCAGGGTCAGTGGTGTGGATGCGCTGCTTCGATTCGTGATGACTGTGGGGTGCCACGGACCGCGGCTGGCCGCAATCCAGGAGCTCGAGCGACACCTGGTGGCAACGAAGCCTAATACCAATGTGGATACACTTCCGTTGGAAACATTGGATACGGTTCGCGCGACGATGAAAGCCCAGGGGACCACGTATCGTCGCCTTGCGGACATGCGTGGCCGCTCATACGCACTTCCAAGTGCTCGACGTGCACCCTCGCGCGAGTTGATCCGAGAATACGCGGAGTTACTGGGCGATGAATCGCTCCAGGCTGCGAGCGAGACCGATATTTTTTGGGATCGAGTCGTCGCGGTCGTCCCCGAAGGCGAGGAAGAGGCATTCGACTTGACGGTGCCGGGCAACGCAAACTGGTTCGCCGATGGTGTTGCAACGCACAACTCGGGTGCCCTCGAACAGGATGCTGACGTCATCCTCCTCATCTACCGCGAAGAGGTCTACGACCCGAACACCACGCGCAAGGGCATCGCCGACATCATCATCGCCAAGCAGCGCAACGGCCCAACGGGCGAGGTGCAGCTGACGTTCCTCGGCCAATACACGAAGTTCGAGAATTACGCGCCGGAATCCTACGCCGAGGGCGTATTCCGGTGAGTTCCGCATGACCCCGATGGTCAGCGCGACGATCGACACCGCCGCGCTCAAGCACAATCTGCAACGCATTCGGGACTTCGCGCCGCGCTCGCGCGTCATGGCGGTGATCAAGGCGAATGCGTATGGCCACGGACTCGTCGCCGTGGCGCGCGCCCTCGATCAGGCCGATGCGTTTGCCGTAGCACGCGTCGACGAGGGGCTCACCTTGCGGATGGCGGGAATTCAAAAGCGCACGGTGCTGCTCGAGGGAGTGTTCGACCGCGGGCAGCTCGATTCGGCCTCGGCCGCCGGATTCGAGCTCGTGGTGCACACCCCCGAACAGATCGAGCTGCTGCGGCAGGGCGGCGCGGGCGAGCCGTTCAGAGTGTGGCTGAAGCTCGACACCGGGATGAACCGGCTTGGTTTCAAGGGTGCCACCTTCGGCGCCGCGCTCGATGCGCTGGGCGCGTTGCCGCGGGTGCAATCGCCGGTCAACCTGTTCACCCACTTGGCATCGGCGGATGACCCCGACTCACCCGCGACTGCCGAGCAGCTCGCGCGCTTCGAGGAGGCGACAGCGGCGCTCGCGGGCGAGCGCAGCATCGCCAACTCCGCCGGCATGTTGGGCTTTCCGCAAGCGCAAGGCGACTGGGTGCGCCCGGGTCTGCTGCTCTACGGTGTCTCGCCCTTCGACGGATCGATCGGTGCTGACTACGGGTTGCTGCCGGTCATGACGCTCAGATCGCACGTCATCGCCTTGAAGGACATCGAGCCGGGTGAGCACGTCGGTTATGGCGGCACTTGGTCGGCGCGCCGTCCGACCCGCCTGGCCGTGGCGGCCGTGGGTTACGGCGACGGCTATCCGCGCAACTTGAGTGCAGGCTCTCCGGTACTCGTGAACGGCGAGCGCGCGCCGCTTGCCGGCCGCGTGTCGATGGACATGATCGGAATCGACGTGACCGATCTCAAGCGCGTGCCCCAGATGGGCGATCCCGTCATCTTGTGGGGCGACGGACTGCCGGTCGAGGAGATCGCCGTGTGGGCCGATACCATCCCTTACGAGCTGCTCTGTGGAATCAGCCAGCGGGTGGCGGTGACCCTCAAGTAAGGGCTACGCGTCGCTCATCATTCGGCGGTACGCCAGCAAGTGGCGCAGAGCATCGCGCGCGTTGCCCGCTTGCTCGTAAAGGCGCGCCAGGTTGAAGTGGGCGTCGGCGAAACTCGGGTCGAGCGCGATGGCGTGCCGGTACACGGCCATGGCTTCGCCGACCCGATCGAGGTCCTCGAGCAGCACCGCGAGATTGAACGATAGCAACGGCTCGCCGGTATCGCTGCCGCGGTAGACTCTTTCCGCTTCCTCGAGCCGCCGCTTCTCGTGCAGCAGGCGTCCCAAATTGAGGCGCGCCTCCATGTGCTTCGCGTCCGCCTTGAGGCACGCCCGATAAAGCGCGATGGCCGCCTCGGCGTCCGACTCCTCCAGTGCGAGTGCGCGCTCGAAGTCGTCTTCCATGGCGCGGGACGCGGCGCTCGCCGCGGCCTCCGCGGCGGCGCTCACCCGCGCGTTGCTGCGCTTGTCGATCATCAGCAGATCACCGCCCTGATCGACGAACTCGAGCGCCAAGGTATATTGCCCGGTGTCCGATTCGCGCAGCGATTGTCCCTCGCGCACCACGATCCGATCGCCCACGGCGACGATCGAGAGCCCGCTCAGCGGCAGCTCGCCGGGGAGCGATTCGCGGATCTCGCGCAGGGTGCGGTTGATCTTTTGGGTCGGGATCTTTGCGGCGCGCAGTGATCCCAACGTGCGCAGCACGATCAAATCCCGGAATGAGTAGCTGAGGCGTCCCGCCTTCTTGAGCGGGCTGATGTGCCCTGCCTTGATCAGCGACCGGACCTGGGAGGCAGGAAGGCCGAACAGCCGCTTGAGATCTTTCGAGTCGAACTCATGCATCTCGACTCATGCATTCAGCGGCGTGCGGTTTTGCGTGCGGCTCCCGACGAGGCCGCGCGCTTCGGCGCCTTGCGCTCCTTCAGGATGGCGGACTCCTTGGAGCCGCGGGCGTCGATACTGGCGCGCAGCGCCGCCATCAGATCGATGACGTTGCCGGTGGTCGATGCGGTGGGCGCCTCGGCGAGCGAGATCTGCTTGCCTTCGACTTTCTTCTGGATTGCCGCCTCGACGCGTCCCTTGAACTCGTCGTGATACTCGTTCGGGTCGAAGCGCTTCGCGGCCAGATGATCGATGAGCTGCTGCGCGAGCTTGAGCTCGGGCTCCGATACGGGCGCCGGCTCGATGCCTAAGTCCTTCAGCTCGCGCACCTGTTCCTTGAAGTGCAGCTGGTGCATGGCGAGCCCATCCTCCATCGGCCGGATGACGACGATGTGCTCCTTGCCGCGCGACACCCAGCGTCCCACGGCGCACTGTCCGCTCTTGCGCAGGGCGGTCGCCAGCAGGGTGTAGGGCTTGGCGCCGCCCTTGTCGGGCGCGAGGTAATAGGTGCCGTCGAAGTACAAAGGGTCCACGGATTCCAGGGGCACGAACTGCCCGATGTCGATCGCATGCGTGGTCGTGTCCTCGAGAGCCTTGAGCTCTTCCGGCGAGAACATGACGTACCGGTCCTTGGCGAACTCGTAGCCCTTGGCCATTTCCGACCGCTCGACCAGCTTGCCGTCGGCGACGGCCACATACTGCTGCTTGACGCGCGAGCCGTCTTTGGCGCGGAGCAGATTGAAGGAAATCCGCTCGGACGACTGGGTGGCGGAGTAGAGCTTCACCGGAATGGCAACCAGTCCGAATGAAATCGTGAGCGATGCGATCGAGCGCGCTTGCGTTGCCATACCTCACCTTCCCCGGCGAGCCATCCCGGTCAAACTCGATAGCCGATCAAAATCCAGGCGTAAGTCTTTAAATATATGACGATTCTCAGTCGCGTGCAAGAATTCTCTTAATTCCGTTACGGCCGCTCTCCGACACGGATATCATCGCGCCTTTGCGCCTTGGGGGTTGGGACACGATGGCGGCAAGGGGCTGGTGCGCGGCATGGAGCCTCGCGATGTTGGGCGTGGTGCTCACCGCAAGCGCCGGGGCTGCAGGCCGCGATGCTCCAGGATCGGCACCCTTCGATCTCATCATCGAGCACGGCCGCGTGATCGATGGGACCGGGGCTCCCTGGTATGGGGCGGACGTCGGCATCCGCGGCGGGCGCATCGCCACCATCGGCCGGCTCGATCGAGCGCCCGCCAAGCAGCGAGTCGATGCGGGCGGTCGAGTCGTGGCGCCGGGCTTCATCGACATGCTCGGGCAATCCGAGCTCACCATTCTCGTGGACCCGAAAGTGCCGTCGAAGGTCTTCCAGGGCATCACCACCGAGATCACGGGCGAGGGCGATTCGGTCGCGCCGGTGAACGATACGATCGCGCGCGAGAACGCCAAGGCCTACGAGCACTACGGCATCAAGCGGGACTGGTCCGACTTCGCGGGCTATTTCGCGCATCTGGAACGTCAGGGAATCGGCATCAATCTCGCTTCCTACGTGGGCGCGACGACCGTACGCGAGATGGTGATCGGCTACGGCGACCGCGCGCCGACGCCCGCCGAGCTCGAGCAGATGCAGGGCCTCGTGGCGCAGGCCATGCGCCAGGGCGCGGTCGGTGTGTCGAGCGCGCTCGAGTACGCGCCGGCGCCTTACGCGAGCACGGAAGAGCTCATTGCGCTATCGCGCACGGCCGCCGAGTACGGCGGTATCTACGCGACCCACATGCGCTCGGAGCAGGAAGCGATCATGACCTCGCTCGAGGAGACAATCCGCATCGGTCGCGAGGCTCACATCCCCGTGGAGATCTGGCATCTCAAGGCGGGCGGCGTGAAAAATTTCGGTTTGATGCCCGAAATCGTCGCCCGCATCGAGCGCGCCCGCGCGGCGGGTGTCGATATCGCCGCCGACACCTACGCCTATCCCGCTTGGTTCAATGAACTGTCGGCCTTCGTTCCCCCCTGGGCGCACGACGGCGGTAAGGCCAAGCTCATCGAGCGGCTCAAGGACCCGGCCGCGCGTGCGCGCATCAAAAAGGAGCTCGCCACTCCCGCCACCGATTGGGACAACGAATGGCAGTCGGTTGCCGGGCCTGAGGCCGTGCAGATCGCGACCGTTACGAATCCAAAACTGCTCGACATCCAGGGCAAGACACTCGCCGACATTGCGAAGGCGCGCGGCACCGATCCGATGGACACGTTGTTCGACATTCTGATCGAGGACGATGCGCAGACCTTCGTTGCCGTGTTCGCGATGAGCGAGCCCGATATCGAGCTCGCCGCCGTGCAGCCGTGGGTGTCGTTCTGCAATGACAGCCCTGGCACTTCGGCCGAGGGGCCGCTCGGCCAGGAGTTCCCGCATCCCCGGGCTTACGGCACTTTCCCGCGCGTGTTGCGACGGTACGTGCGCGAGGAGCGGCGTATGCGCCTCGAGGAGGCGATCCGCAAGTTCACGAGTCTGCCGGCTTCGCGGCTGCGTCTCAACGACCGCGGCGTCATCAAGGCGGGTATGTGGGCGGACATCGTGGTCTTCGATCCCGAGACCGTCACCGACCGTGCGACTTTCTCCGCCCCCAATCAGCTGTCGGTCGGCATGCAGTGGGTGCTCGTGAACGGCGTTCCCGTGATCGCCGACGGTGCCCCCACTGGTGCGCTCCCGGGCCATGTGCTCCGGGGCGGCGGGTTTCGCCCCTGAACGCTCCCCCTAAGATCCCGACCGTCCGGACCCCGATTGTGCGCCACCGCACCCCTGTCCCGAGGGCGCTCGGACTATAATTGCACCATTCGCGCGCGCGATCTCGAATGAGGACCCATGGAACCGACCGACACCGGGAAAGCTGATTATTTTCATAAAGTAGTGGATTGCCAGTGGGCCTGCCCGGCCCACACCGATGTACCGGAATATATTCGCCTCATCGCCCAGGGACAGTTCACCGAGGCGTACATGGTGAACCGGGAATCCAATGTGTTTCCCGGCATTCTCGGCCGGGTCTGCGACCGGCCGTGCGAGCCGGCGTGCCGGCGCGGCCGCATCGAGAGCAAACCGGTCGCCATTTGCCGCCTGAAGCGGGTGGCCGCCGACAACCGCGAGGACGTTGCGGCGCTCTTACCTCGTGCACCGCAACAGAAAAATGGCCGGCGCATTGCCTGCATCGGCGCGGGCCCCGCCTCCCTCACCGTTGCGAACGATCTGCTGCCGCTCGGCTACGAAGTGACGATTTTCGAGCAGTTCGCGGTGCCCGGCGGCTTGATGCGCACCAACATCCCCGCATTTCGCTTGCCGGCCAACGTTCTCAACGAGGAAATCGGCTACATCGTCGACATGGGCGCGGACTTGAGGCTGAATGCGCCCGTCGAAAGCATGCGCCGGCTGCTCGACTCCGAAGAGTTCGACGCCGTGTTCGTGGGGACCGGCGCACCCAAGGGCAAGGAGCTGGAGCTGCCGGGCCGGCACGACAGCAACCGCGTTCACATCGGCATTGCGTGGCTCGAGTCGGTGGCCTTTCAGCACATCGACAAGATCGGCGAGCGCGTGCTCATCATCGGAGTCGGCAACACCGCCATGGATTGCTGCCGCACCTCTCTCCGACTCGGCGCGAAGGACGTGAAGGTGATGGCCCGCAAGCCACGCCAGTTCTTCAAGGCTTCCGAGTGGGAGCTGGAGGATGCCGAGCACGAGAATGTGCAGATCATCATCAATCGCGCGCCGAAGCACTTCGTAGTCGAGGACGGCGTGCTCAAGGGCATGATGTTCGAGCGCCTCGAGTACGAGATGCAGAACGGCGACATCAAGTCGACCCGCGTCGTGGAGCAGGAATTCTTTCCCTGTGACGACGTGATCCTCGCGATCGGCCAGGAGAATGCCTTCCCCTGGATTGAGCGCGACATCGGCCTCGAGTTCGACAAGTGGAACGTGCCGAAGGTCGACAAGATCACCTTTCAGTCGAGCCGCGAGGGCGTGTTCTTCGGCGGCGATGCGGCATTCGGGCCGAAGAACATCATCTGGTCGGTCGAGCACGGCCATCAGGCCGCGATTTCGATCCACAAGTATTGCTGCGACGAGCCCGTGACCGAGCGCATGCCCCGCGGTGTGACCTTGAGCAGCCGCAAGATGGGCATGCATGAATGGTCCTACAAGAACGAATACAACGGGGTCGAACGGCGCCTGGTGCCGCATGTGGGACTCATCGAGCGCTTCAAGAAGGTCAACATCGAGGTTGAGCTCGGCTTCACTGCCGAGCAGGCGGCTCTCGAGGTGCAGCGCTGCTTGAATTGCGACGTGCAGACCGTGTTCACCGCGAAGCTTTGCATCGAATGCGATGCCTGTATCGACATTTGTCCCGTCGACTGCCTCACCATCGCGCCGAACGGCAGCGAGTCGCAGTTGCGATCGCGCCTGAAGGCGCCGGCCACCAATCCCGAGCAGGCGCTCTATGTGTCGAGCGCTCTGCCGCAAACCGGCCGCGTCATGGTGAAAGACGAGGATGTGTGCGTGCACTGCGGCCTGTGCGCCGAGCGCTGTCCCACCGCCGCGTGGGACATGCAGAAATCCACCATCAAGATTCCCCATGCCGAGGATGAGAGCGTGACATGCCGAACCTAGTCAGCGCGCCCGATCGCGTGAACGACTTCGTGATCAAGTTCGCCAACGTGAACGGCACGGGATCGGCGAGCGCGAATTCGCTGATCATGAAGGCCATTTTCCGCATGGGCGTGCCGGTCACCGGCAAGAATTACTTTCCCTCAAATATTCAGGGACTGCCGACGTGGTACGAGATTCGCGTGACGCGGGACGGTTACGCCGCCCGTGCCGGGCGGGTCGATATCATGGTGGCGATGAATGCGGAGACTTATTCGAAGGACGTGCGTGAGGTCGCCTCCGGCGGCTATCTCCTCTATGACGCGACCTGGCCTCGCAGCGCGCTCTTGCAGCGCGGCGACATCACCGTCATCGGCGTGCCGCTCGCGCAGTTGGTCAATGAGAACTTCGACGGGGTGCGCAATCGCATCCTGCTCAAGAACATCGCCTACGCGGGCGTGATGGCGGCATTGCTGGACATCGATCTGCAGGTGATCGACGGCTTGATGAGCGAGAGTTACGGCAAGAAGCCAAAGCTGCTCGAGTCGAACTCCCGCGCGCTGCGCCTCGGCTATGACTACGCCAAAGAGCACCTGCAGTGTCCTCTGCCGCTGCGGGTCGAGCGCCTCGACAAGACGCGCGGCCACATCATGATCGACGGCAACACGGCCGCGGGCCTAGGCTGCGTCTATGCGGGCGCCACCGTCGGCGCGTGGTATCCCATCACGCCGTCGACGTCGCTCATGGATGCCTTCAAGGGATTTTGCGAGCGATATCGGGTAGATCCCGCCACCGGCGAGCATAACTATGCGGTGATCCAGGCCGAGGACGAGCTGGCCGCCATCGGCATGGTGTTGGGCGCGAGCTGGAACGGTGCGCGTGCCTTCACCCCAACGAGCGGACCCGGTATCTCGCTCATGAATGAATTCTTGGGGCTCGCCTACTATGCGGAGGTGCCGTGCGTGATTTTCGACGTGCAACGGGTCGGACCCTCGACCGGCATGCCGACGCGCACTCAGCAAGGCGACATCATGTTGTGTGCCTATGCCTCGCACGGCGACACCCGCCACGTGCTCCTGTTCCCGGCGAACCCCGAGGAATGCTTCTACATGGCGGTGAAAGCGTTCGACCTCGCCGAGCGGCTGCAGACGCCGGTGTTCGTGCTGTCGGATCTCGACATCGGCATGAACGATTGGATGTGCAAGGACCTGAAGTGGGACGATGCCTATCGGCCCGACCGCGGCAAGATCCTGTCCGCGGAGGAGCTCGCGAGCCTCGACAAGTTCTATCGCTACGTGGATCGCGACGATGATGCGATCCCGTACCGCACGCTGCCCGGCGTCAGTCCGAAGGGCGCCTACTTCACACGCGGCTCGGGACACAATCAGTACGGGGCGTATACGGAGGACTCCGCCGAGTACCAGGTGGTGCTCGACCGGCTGAAGCGCAAATTCTCGACCGCCGCCCGCTACGTGCCGAAACCCGAATTCGCCGGCAAAGGCGACAGCAAAATCGGCATCGTGAGCGTCGGTAGCTGCGACGGGGCGGTGCGCGAGGCCATCGACGTGCTCGCCCGTCAGAAGATCGCCGTGGACTACATGCGCATCAAGGCATTCCCCTTCGGTCACGACGTCGAGAGCTTCCTGAGTCTGCACGCGACGATATTCGTGGTCGAGCAGAATCGCGATGCGCAGCTGCGCTCGCTTCTCACGCTCGAGACCGGCGTGGACAAATCGAAGCTCAAATCCATCCTGAGCTATAGCGGTTTCCCGATGTCTTGCGAGCCCATCGTCGATGGTATCCGCGCGACTCTACCCGATGCGCCGCGGCTCACCGCGGTCACTGGCAAGCACACTCGTTAAAGAGAAATCATGTCATTCATCAACAAGCCCAAAGTCGCCCATCCTTCGCTGCCGACCAACGCGCTCGGTATGACGCGCCGCCAGTACGAGGGCAGCATGTCGACGCTCTGCGCCGGGTGCGGACACGATTCCGTCACGGCCGCCGTCATCGAGGCCTGCTGGGGGCTCGATATGCGGCCCGAACAGCTCGTGAAGCTTTCCGGCATCGGCTGCTCCTCGAAGACCACGGCGTATTTCGTGAGCGGAGCCCATGGATTCAATTCGGTGCACGGGCGTATGCCCTCGATTGCGAGCGGCGCGAATGCCGCCAATCGCGAGCTCACCTACGTCGGCGTGTCCGGCGACGGCGATTCCCTGTCGATCGGTCTCGGCCAGCTGGTTCACGCCATCCGGCGCAATGTGAACATGCTTTACCTGATCGAGAACAACGGTGTCTACGGACTCACCAAGGGCCAGTTCTCGGCGTCCGCGGACATCGGCACGAAGGCGAAGAAGGGAGAGGTGAATCAGTCACCACCCATCGATCCCGTACTGCTCGCTCTCTCTCTGGGCGCAACTTTCGTGGCGCGCGGCTTTTCCGGCGACAAGGCGCAGCTCGTGCCCCTGATCCAGGCGGGGATGCGGCATCGCGGCTTTGCGCTCATCGACGTGCTTTCGCCCTGCGTCACCTTCAACGATCACGAGGGATCGACCAAGAGCTATACCTTTACGCGCGAGCATTACCATGCCGCCATCGAGGCGGATTTCGTGCCCCCGGCGGAAGAGATCTCGGTCGATTACCGGGAAGGCGAGGTGCTGCCCGTGCAGCTGCATGACGGCAGCCGCGTGGTGCTGCACAAGCTCGGCGCGAGCTACGATCCGACTGATCGGAGCGCTGCCTACGCCTTCATCGAACAGAAGCTGAAGCAAAACGAATACGTCACCGGTCTCATCCACATCAATGAGGACGTGAGCCACGAATTTCACAACCTCAACAAAACGAGCACGGTCCCCTTGAATCGCATTCCTTACGAGAAGCTCTCGCCCGGCAGCACCGCCCTGGAGAAGCTCCTCGGCCGCTACCGCTAGCAGAGCGCGGTCGGCCGGCCGCACCTCGCCGGTCTGAGCCTAGGGGGCTCCGGGCGGCCGGTGACAGATGTGGCAGCCGGCGACGGGTCCATGTCCCTTGAGAGAGCCGCTCGGATGCCGGTGGCACTCGAAGCAAAATCCGTGAAACTCTGCCTCTGCTCCCAGGGGAAGGTCCGTGCGCCGGCTTCGATGACATTCGACACATAAAGCCGCCCCCGTGCCGTCGGCATAGTTGTGATGGCAGGTGAGGCAATTGACCGCACCGTGTTTGTCATGGGGGAAATCGAGCTCGAGCCGGCTCGTGCGGGAAATCAGCGGCTCGCGCAGCTCGGCGTCGACCGAGGCGGGCACAAGGGCCGCGAGCGCCACCGCGCAGATCGCGACGGAGGCCACGATGAGGGTCGAATGCCGTCCGAACACGAGTTGCACCGGCGTCTGCCGTGCATTTTGCGACGGGCGCCGTGCGCGCAACAGCATGAGGAGGGCGCCGATCGTGGCCGCGACGTACAGCGCGCGCCGCCCGCGGCCGCCGAGATAGCGCGCCGTGACGACGACGTGTACGGCGAGGAGCGCCGCCAGCACGCAGGCCAGGATGACATGCGAGGCTTGAAAGCCGCGATGACTCTTCCATAGACGGCGGCGCAGCGACCCCTGAGAGAGCAGCACGAGCAAGAGGAGCAGTAGCGCCGCCGCAATGCCCGCGAACTGATAGAGCGGGGCCGTGGGTTTGAGATACTCGATGACGGTGTGGTCGGCGAGCAGCAGCCCGCCGATGTGTAGCGCCGCCAGGATGAGCGTCGCCCAGCCGATTCCGGTATGTACGCGCAGGGACACGAGGGTCGGCGGCTGGGCATCCCGCGGCCGGAGCGGCGCGCCGCACAGGACGATGCAGGCGATCGCCGCCAAAAGGCCGGCCCACTGAGACAGCTCCCACGCGGGCCCGACGAACCCCGCCAGGGCAGGCAACGCGAGCAGCACGACGAGCGCTACGCCCAGGAGGGCGATGCGCGAATCAAGACGCGGCAAGATGCCGCGCGCCGGAATGCGAAGGTCGCATGAGCGATCCGATTATGAAAACTTTGCCAGTCCGCGATGCAGTCCCTATGGTATGTCCTATACCGCGCTGCGCAAAGCAGCCTGCAACTTTTTCTCAGCTGCCGTGTTATGGGTCTAAACGAACCTACACCAGTGCAAACGCCAACCACGGAGCCGAGCCGTTCGATCGAGTTCACGATGTTCATGCGTGCCTATCAAAATATGGTGTTCTCGACGGCCGCGCGCTTGGCGGGCAACGATGCGCAGGCGGAGGACATTGCCCAGGAAGTCTTCATCAAGGCGTACGAGAACTTCGGGCACTTGCGCCAGAGCGCGACGGCGGGAGGATGGCTCAAGACCGTCGCGACGAATTTGTCCCTGAACTACCTCACGCGCTACCGCAAGCGCTGGCGCTTGTTCTCGGAAAGCGAGAGCGTGCCCGATGTGCCGCTGCCGGATGGCGCACTCGATTCCCTGAGCGAGGATGAGCGGCGGGCCGCACTCGAAGAGGCCTTGCGCCGCCTGCCCGCGCATCAGCGCGTGCCGCTGGTTCTGTACCACTTCGAGGATCTGCCTTATGAGGACATTGCGGCCAAGCTCGGGATCTCGCTCGCCAAGGTCAAGACCGACATCCGACGCGGCCGCGCGGCGCTTGCTCCCATGCTGCGGCTGCATGGCATTGGAGGTGGCTCGTGAGCAGTGAATTCGACCGGGACGAGAGCCTCGATCGAGAACTCGAGACCCGCCTCGGGCAGGCCCTGCGCGCGCTTCCGGAGCGCCGCGCACCGGCGACGTTGGAGTCGAGAGTGCTCGACACGCTCGCATGGCGTGCCCCGCTGCCCTGGTGGCGGCGGGATTTCAGGGAGTGGCCGGCGGCGGCGCGCGTCGCGTTCGGCGTGACCAGTGCCGCACTGATCGTGCTCACGGTGCTGGCGGCGGCCGCAGCGAACGCCAATCTCGGATCGCTCGGCGCATCCGAGGCGCTCTCGACGCCCGTACTGCACGATGCCTCCGTGCTTTTCGTCATCGCGAGAACGTTGAGCAACTCGCTCACCACGATCCTTTCCTCCGGCTGGGCTCTGGGCTGTCTTATCGCGAGCGCCGCGCTGTACGCGGCACTGTTCGGACTCGCCATCGCCGGCTACCGGACCCTGTATCTCAATGCCGACCCCGAGGGCCGTCCATGACCGCTTTTCGCACGCGTGCGTTCGTCTCACTGCTGTTCGCCCTGTTGATCGCATTGCTCGTCGCCTTTGCGGAAGGGGGCGCCATCGCGCGCGCCGACACTCCCGCAGCGCACGCCGACCGCGCGAGCGAGGCCGCGTCGGCGGGGCAAAACGATTGGTCCGAGGATGCACAATCGCGCGATCGCGATGACGACGACGACATGGACACTCGCGACGAGGCCCGGGACCGACGAAGTATCGAAGAGTATTTCGACTGGGACAGGGGCTGGCCGCGGCACTTCAAGCGGCAGCGCTCGCATGACGATGAGCTGGTGAACTTCGGGCGCGACGCTCATCTGCCGGCGGGGGCTCATGCCGACAGCGTCGTATCGATTTTCGGCTCTGCGAGCAGCGAGGGCGACGCTGGTGACATGGTTGCCATCCTGGGCGATACCAAGACCAGCGGTCACGTGAAGGACAGCGCCGTCGCGGTGCTGGGCAACGTTCATATCGACGGGCCCGTGGGCGGCGACGTCGTGGCCGTGCTCGGCAACGTCGATCTCGGCCCGCACGCGGAGGTGGGCGGCGATGTCACCGCCGTCGGTGGCGCCGTGACTCGAGACCCGGCCGCCGTCGTGCGTGGCGACGTGCAGAGCATCGGTGGCTTTGCGGCAGGGTTCAGCCGCTTCCGGCCCTGGATCGATCATTGTCTGTTCTATGGCCGGCCGCTCGCGCTGGTGCCGGGCATCGGCTGGGCATGGGGGCTCGCATTCGCCTTCCTCGCCCTGTACGTCTGTCTTGCGCTGCTTTTCCGGGACGCCGTCACCCGTTGCGTGAGCACAGTCGAGACGCAGCCCGGGATGACGCTCGTGGCGGCATTGCTCAGCATCCTGCTCGTTCCGATCGCCATCGTGCTGCTCTGTATCACCGTCATCGGCATCGCGGCAATCCCCTTCGTAGTGTTCGGTCTCTTTTGCATGAGCCTGTTCGGCAAGGCCGTGATGCTCGCATGGCTTGGAGGGCGGGTGATCGGCCGCCAGCGATTCCACCCGGCGGTCGCCGTGCTTGTGGGCGGGCTCATCGTGCTCGTGCTCTATCTCGTTCCCGTGCTCGGCTTTCTCGTCTATAAGATCCTCGGTCTGTTCGGATTCGGAGCGGTGGTTTACACGCTCATTCTCGCCGGGCGCGCCCGGCGACATGCGCAGCCCGCCGGCGCGGCGTATGCAGGCTCCGCCGCGGCCGCCGGTGCTGTACCCCCGGCCGGTGCGTCTCCGGGACCCGTACCTGGCGCCGCCAGCGCCGCCGGCGCGGGCGCTGGTGAAGGCGTAGGTGCTGGCGTAGGCATCGGTGCGGCCGCGGGCGGGGCGGCTGCCGGCGGCGCGCCGCCGCCGCACGTCATGGATCCAGCCGTCGCTGCCACATTGCCGCGTGCGGGATTTTGGATTCGCATGGCGGCGCTTCTGGTCGATGTGCTGCTGGTCGGAATTCTGATGGGCATGCTCCATCACTCCTCTCATCTCCATCTCCTCGTGCTCGCCGTCTATGGTGCGTTGATGTGGAAGCTGCGCGGCTCGACCGTGGGCGGCATCGTTTTCCACCTGCAAGTGGTCAGAGTCGACGGCCGGCCGATCGATTGGGAAACAGCCATCGTGCGAGCGCTGGGATGCTTCCTCTCCCTGGTGGTCGCGGGCCTCGGGTTCTTCTGGATCGCCTTCGACTCGGGTAAACAGGCGTGGCACGACAAGATCGCCGGAACGGCGGTGGTGCGAGTGCCGAGAGCAGTGCCACTGGTGTGAGGTGGCGCTTGCGGGAGGCTTTGACGGCGCTTGTAGCGCTAGGCAGATTCGCCCGCGTGAAACGCGGTGTGCGTCGCTGCGTGCCCGGCTTTGACCGCCCATCGATCGCGATCGCGCCGAAGATTGCTTGGTCCTGGTACGGTCGGGGCATCGACAAGCTGCGCCAGCACCAGACCGCGGCCGGCGAAGCCAACATCGCACAGGCGAAGAGCCTGGCGGCCAAGATTGCCGAGGCGTTCGCCAAGCACGGAATTGAGCCTTGATACGCATCCCTGACGCCATATGGCGACAGGGTCGATCCATTTCGTCGAATTCCGATAACTAGGTCTAATGGGGAACGGGCCTTTTCCGGCTATAAACCCGCGAGATTGCCAAGGAGCCTTGGCCCTGCGAAGCCCTCGGATCCTAGAGTAGACGGGAGCCAAGAGAATGATTGCAAATTTTGGAGACGCCTTGCGCCGCCTGACAATGCTGGCTGCGGCGGCCGTCTCCCTGGCCGCTGTCGGCGCCACGGTTACGAACGCGGATCTCGTCCCACTGCCCGGCAACGTCCACCAGCTTGCCCGACCACAGTTCGATGCCGGCGAGGCGCCCGCTACGTTGCGGCCGAAGGGCCTCGATATCGTTTTTGCCAAGACTCCCGAGCAGGAGCGCGCACTTCAGCAACTTCTCGCCGCCCAGCAAGATCCGAAATCGCCGCAGTACCACCAGTGGTTGACCCCGGCGCAGTACGGCGTCCGATTCGGCGCCTCGGACGAGACGCTTGCGGCGGTAACGAATTGGCTCAAGTCGAACGGTCTCTCGGTGGGGCAGGTTCCAGCGGGGCGCGGTCATTTGCCTTTCTTCGGCAGCAAGGCGCAGGTTGAGGCCGCCCTGCACACGCCCATTCACCTCTTCGCGGTAGCTGGCGAGCAGCACTATGCGAACGTGTCCGCTCCCTTAGTCCCAGCCTCTCTGACCTCTGCGATCACTGGCATTCGCGGATTGAACGACTTCCATCCCCGGCCCGGTGCACATCCGCGGAAGGCCGTGCCGCGCGGATCAATACCGATGGTCGGCCGCTCGAGCGCCCGGTTCTTCGCTGCCCCCGACACGTCTTATTCCGGATCGAATCAGTATCCGGGATATGTGGGCCCGACCGACTTTGCGATCATGTACAACCTGCAACCCGCGTATCAGCAGGGAATCACGGGAGCCGGCGTCACGATCGCCATCGCGGCGCAGAGCGACATCGATGCGAGTGTGCTCACGACGTTTTGGAGCGCTTTCGGCGTCTCGGGGCCGAGCTTCGGTTTACCCGCTCAGCAGTTCACCTCCATGCAGGTGCCGGCCAGTGCCGGCGGCTCGGATGTGAGTCAAACCAAGGACGCGAACGAGGACGAGGCGTATCTCGATACGGAGATTCTCGGTGCGCTCGCACCGGGCGCGCAGCTGATTCTCGTGCGGGACGCAGATGCGGCCAATGCCGCACAGTACGTGATCGACCAGAGCCTCGCGGCCATCCTCAATATCTCGTTCGGCGCATGTGAGAGCGCTCAGGCGTCGGCCAATGCAGCGATCAATGCCATGTACGAGCAAGCGGTCGCCGAGGGCATCACGATCACGGTCTCCTCCGACGATTCCGGCGTCGCCGGATGCACCGCCGCGTCGGATCTCGGAGCGGCGAACGACGTCAATTCCAACGGATTCGCCGTTAATGGATTGGCCTCGACGCCATACGACCTCGCAGTGGGCGGCACGGATTTCAATGATCTCGGGCCGACGCAGTACTGGAACACGACAAATCAACCCAAGCTGGCGAGCGCCCTCTCTCACATTCCCGAAATGGTCTGGAACGACTCATGCGCGAACCCGATCTACGCGCAGTACTTCGGCTACCCTGGCGACGCCCTCACGTTTTGCAATACCACGTCGCTTAGCGGTCAGAGCAACCCGTTCATCGAAATCTCCGGCGGCGGTAGCGGCATTAGCAGTTGCACGACGACGAGCGGTAGTAACTGCACTGGTGGCTACGCGCAACCCAACTGGCAGCAGGGCGTGCCCGGCATCACGAGCTTCGCCGGCCGCGCTGTTCCGGACGTGTCCATGATCGCCACGCGCTGGCTCATGTGCTCTTATGACACGACGCCGTGCGACCCGACACAGCCGCCGACGTTTCAGGCGGGGACCCCCATCGAGGTGCTCGAAGGCACGTCTGCCGCCGCGCCGTCCGTGGCCGCCATCGTCGCGCTCATCGATCAGACGCAGATCTCCTCCACGCTCACCGACGGCCGCCAAGGATTGCTGAATCCCACTCTTTATAGTCTGGCAGCCAACGAGTATGGCTCGCCGGCCACGGCGAGCGCCTGTGATGCCTCGCAAGCCGCCATCAGCAACGCCGCCTGCATTTTCTACGATGTCACGGCGGGCTCGAGCGCGCAGCCCTGCAAGGTCTCAAATTACGACACGATGGCGGCCGGCAGCTTCCCGGTCAGCACCTGCGGCACTCAAAGCGGTGACGCGACCGGCATCATGGAGATCAACGGCGTCCAGTCCTACGTCGCCGGTACCGGATTCGATATTGCGAGCGGCCTCGGCAGCATCAACGCCTCGGCCCTGATCGCAGCGTTCGCGTCGTTTCCGTCGCCGTCCGGACTGAGTGCCAGCTTGTCCGGTCAGACCGCGACGCTGACGTGGACCGCCGATGCGAGCGCGGCTTCCTACAATGTGTACCAAGGAATAGCCCCGGCGCCGGTCGGCTCCTCCCCGGTACAGGCGAACGTGAGCGGGACCTCAACCACCGTGAGCGGGCTGCAGCTCGGGCAGGAGTACGTCTTCGCCATCACGGCAGTTTCGTCGAGCGGTGTCGTCTCGCCGCGTTCGAGCGCAGTCAATGTGACCACCGTACCGGCGGCACCCGCGGGTGTGACTGTCGCCGCGCCGAGCGCGACCGCAGGCGCCCTCAACCTCGCCTGGAACGCGAGTATGGGCGCCAGCTCGTACAACCTCTTCGAAGGGACTACCGCGGGGGGCGAGGGTGCGACGCCCGCCCTGAGCGGGCTCAGCAGCGCCTCGGCGAGCCTCACGAACCTGACCCCAGGCAAGCAGTATTTCTTCACCGTGGTCGCGGTCGACGCGGGCGGCAACTCCATGGCCTCAACGGAGGCGAGTGGTACGACGATCGCGAATCCGCCGACCGGATTTATGGCCAGCGCCGGGAATGGCTCCGTGTCGCTCTCGTGGAGCGCTGCCACCGGTGCCAGCAGCTACAACGTATACGAAGGGACGACTTCCTCGGGC
The DNA here is from genome assembly GCA_049513515.1 of Steroidobacteraceae bacterium. Classification (GTDB taxonomy): domain Bacteria; phylum Pseudomonadota; class Gammaproteobacteria; order Steroidobacterales; family Steroidobacteraceae; genus Bog-1198. Next base: position 20,527 of record JBEKWA010000025.1, on the reverse strand, counting down.
GAAGGAGCTCAACCGGTCCAGACCGGCGTGAGCGGAACGAGCGCCACCATCGGCGGACTCAGTAACGGCAAGAAGTATTACTTCACGGTCGCTGCCGTCGATGCGGGCGGGGTTTCGCAATCCTCCGCTGAAGCGAGCGCTACCCCTGCAGCACCCAAAGGCGGCGGTGGAGCAATGGATTGGCTGGCCCTTGCCGGGCTCACTGCGCTGCTGGGTGTTAGACGTGCTCGGACCCGCCCATGGCGCACCATCCAGCGCTCTTGACAGCTTGGTGGCTGAAAAAAAAATTGCTACCGTTCCCGGGGATGAACGCAAGGGGAACCTGGACGAGTCGACGCCAGGGAGTATCGGATAGTCCCGCGCTCGACCGCAGGCCAGGGCACTCTTTGGATAGCGCGTCTTGCTGAAGCAGTTTCTTCTTCAGCTGTATAGGGCGCCTCGCGCCCAACGTGCGTCAAGCGCTGAATGCGGTGCAATCGCCTAGTTATTGCGCAGAGCGGGCGTGGTCCCTAGTGCTCGCGGTGCTTGTTAGCTCTCGAAGAACCCCATCTTCACGCCCGCGAGCTGCACCACGTCGTTATCGTTGAGGCGGCGGGCCTGAGGCCCGATCGGGACCCCGTTAACCTGGGGGTAGTCGTTTTCCTTGCCGCTATCGACGTGAACGATGAAGTAGCCCTCCGAGCGCCGGGTGATGGCCGCGACTTGTACCCCGGGACGACCCAGAGTGGTGAGAGCCTTAGTGAGCTCGAGCTCGCGACCCGCGAACGCCCCGCTCAGCACCTGGAGCTTTGCCTTAGGCAGCGCAATCGCGCTGTCCGGAATACCGCCGGCCGGTGGCGGACGCTTGGCAGCGACCGCCTTGGCAGCCTGATCGACGGCCGCGCCGACGCGGCGAATGCGATCCTCCCCCTGCGAGCTCGGGGTGATCACCATGGTCTTCTCGAATTCGTCCTGCTGGGCGTCGCTGTCCTGGCTGTCGACGAAGCGCAGCTGGTGGTGTCCCACGGTGATGACGTCGCCGTGCTGCATCGCGTGCTTTTTGATGAGCTTGCCGTTGACGTACGTGCCGTTGGTGCTGTTGAGATCTTCGAGGAACGAGTCATTGAGGATATTGATGATGAGCGAGTGATGACCACTCACCGCCGGATTATCGATGCGGATGTCATTATCCGGGAGGCGCCCAATGGTGTAGCGCTCCTTGTTCATGTTGTATTCCGCGAGGATTTGACCATCCAAGCTGAGCATCAGACGTGCCACAGACTCATCTCCTAACCGAACCATCCCAATATTTTGTCAAATATACGCCGTTGCGCTGGGAACGGCTCAGTCACGTGCGCCATTATCACGGACACGTTGTCGCGCCCGCCGTTGTCGTTCGAGAGCTGAATCAATTGCTTAGCTACCGTATCAAGATTAGCACTAAAGGTACTGATTGTTAAGTGAATATCCTCATCCTCGATCATGTCCGATAGGCCATCCGAGCAGAGCACGTAGTAGTCGCTCTTCTGCACCGGTTGCTCGTGGATCTCCACATCGACGTTCTGCTCGACTCCCAGGGCTCTAGTCACGTAGTTCTTGTTGGTCGCGCGTTGGGCCTCCTGCTGGGAGTAAAAGCCCCGATCGACGAGCTCCTGCAACAGCGAATGATCCAAGGTCATCTGCTCGAAACGGTTGTCCCGGAGTCGATAGAGGCGGGAGTCCCCGACGTGCGCGATAGACATCTTGTTATCGTGGAACAGGCAAGCCACCACCGTTGTGCCCATCCCCTCACATTGAGGCTGTGTCTTGGAGGTGTGGTAGATGATTTTGTTGGCTCTGTGAATGGCGTCACGCAGAATGATGCTGGGCCGCGTCAAGCCGGTCTCCGGATCGCGCACCGACAGGTCTTCGCGATTCACCGCATCGCGCACGAGATTGATGATGGTCTTCACGGCGATGCCGCTCGCCACTTCGCCGGCGTTGTAGCCACCCATGCCGTCGGCCAGCACGAACAGGCCGATGTCGGCTTCGGCGCCGATCATGTCCTCGTTGTGCTCGCGTACCTTGCCGGTATCGGTCAGGGCGACGCTCTGGATTTTGTTACGCAAGCTCATGTGCGTAAGCTTTCTTTGGTCATCTGCTCTTGCACCCGATCATGGCAATCCCGTCGGCAGCCTCGACCGACAGTCCTCCAGGGCTGCAGCCATCTGCGCCCCCGATTCGAATCGCGCTTCGGGAGTCTTGGCCAGCGCACGATCAATGATGCCGTCGACGCAAGCCGGCAAATCCGGCCTCAAGGCGCGCAACGGCGGATGCGGCGCCTCAGCGATCTGCTGCATCAATCCAGTCATCGAATCGGCAGTGAACGGCAGCTGGCCGGTCAATAGCTGAAACAGGCTAACACCCAAGGAAAACAAGTCCGAGTGACCGGTCACGGTTCGACCCTCGAGCTGCTCCGGAGACATGAAGGACGGGGTGCCGAGCACAATTCCCGTGCGGGTCGTCCCGGCGCCGGTCAATCGCGCAATGCCGAAGTCGGTGATCTTGAGCACGTCCGTGCTCGGATCGTACATAATATTTGCGGGCTTGATGTCTCGATGCACGACCTGCTGCTTATGCGCGAAGCCGAGCGCCTGTGCGGTGCGGGCGACGAGGTCGAGTACTTTACGGGGCTCGAGCAAGGTGTCGGGCGTCGCGTAGTCGCTGAGATGCCGCCCCTTTAGGTATTCCATTGCGATGTAGGCCAATCCCCGCTCTTCGCCGACATCATAGATAGTCACGATATTGGGATGGTTGAGCCGCCCCGCAGTTTCGGCCTCGCGGAAGAACCTCGATCGAGCCTCGGCCAGCTCCGATTCGCTGAACTCGCTCGCGAGCGGAATCGCCTTGATCGCGACCAGCCGATTGATCGCGGTATCGCGCCCGAGATAGACCGTACCCATGGCGCCGCGACCGATTTCACGCTCGAGCTGATAGCGGCCGAGCTTCTGCACATCCCCGGCCGCCGCGAGCGTAGCGCGCGCGGCCGGCGACGCTGAGCCGCCCCCGGCGACGAATTTGGGCGCTGCAGGCGGGGCGGGTGCCCGGGCGGGGCGATTGCGGTCGGGGGCAGGGGGGGGCGCCACCTTCGTGGCGGGCGCCGGTACCGGCTTGCGGGCGGCGTCCATGAGCCGGCGCAGCCGCTGGCCCACGTCCTTATAGGTGTTGTCGATGCGTACCAGATGGCGGTAGACGGCAGTCGCCTGCACACTGCGGCCGCGCTGCTCGAGCTGGGTACCGAGGGTGTAGAGATCGTCCAGGACGGTATCGCTCGCCTTGCGGGCCTTGAGTTCGGCGAAGCGCTGCTCGAAATTGTCCAGCAGCCGGCCCGTATCCGCGCCCATGGGCGGCTGCGGCTTGGGCGCGGACACCGGTGCGGGCGCGGCCCAGCGCGCCATCACGAATAGCGCGCCGCCGCCGCTCAGGAGCACCGCGCCCGGCAGCCAAGCCCAGGGGCCGGCATTGATGTGCTCTCGGAGCAACACGGCGATGCCCAAAAGGCCAAAACCGGCGAGAGCCGAGATCATCCCGAATTTGCGCATGCTCCAGACATAATCCAGCCAGCGAAGCGCCGAAGTATAGGGGATCGGGCAGCCTGAACAGCAATGTTAAGCTCACATATTCGCTGCCCGGGAGACGCATGGCGAGGTCCAAAGAGGTTTTCGTTTGTCAGGCCTGCGGCAGCTCATCGCCCAAGTGGCAGGGCCAATGCGCTGCCTGCGGCGAGTGGAATACCCTGGTGGCGGAGATCCAGGGGCCGGGCGGCGCAGCACGGGCTGCCGGGAGTGCCACGCGGTCGTCCGCCTCGTCTTCCCTGGCGGAGGAGGCCGGCGCCGAGCAGCCCCGTCTTGCGACGGGCTCCGCGGAGCTCGATCGCGTGCTTGGCGGCGGCCTGGTCGCGGGGTCGGTCACCCTGATCGGGGGCGATCCGGGTATCGGCAAGTCCACCCTGATGCTGCAATCCGCGGCGGCTTTGAGTGGCGCGGGGCCGTCGCTGTATGCGACCGGCGAGGAATCGCTCAAACAGGTGGGACTGCGCGCCCGGCGCCTCGGGCTCGATGCTGCCGGCACGCGCCTCGTCGCGGAAACTCAGGTCGAGGCCATCGTCGCGGCCGCGAAGACGCTCAAGGCGCGCGCCCTCATCGTCGATTCGATTCAGACCATGTATTCGGACCGTATCGAGGCCGCCCCGGGTGCCGTTTCGCAGCTGCGCGAATGCACGGCCGAGCTCGTGCGGTTTGCGAAGAGCAGCGGCACGGCCGTCCTTTTGGTGGGTCATGTGACAAAGGAAGGGCAGATCGCCGGTCCGCGCGTGCTCGAGCACATGGTGGACACGGTCCTTTATTTCGAGAGCGACAGCGGCAGCCGTTACCGAGTGCTGCGGTCGGTCAAGAACCGCTTCGGCGCGGCCAACGAGATCGGGGTGTTTGCGATGGTCGAGCAGGGTTTGCGCGAAGTCGCCAATCCGTCGGCAATTTTTCTCTCGCGCCACGCCGAACCGGTGGCGGGGAGCGCTATCACGGTGATGCGCGAGGGCACCCGGTCGCTGCTCATCGAGGTGCAAGTGCTGGCCGATGGCAGCGTGGGCGCAAATCCGCGGCGTGTCGCGGTCGGTATCGACGGTAATCGGCTCACCATGCTGCTCGCCGTCGCGCACCGGCACGGGGGACTTCTCCTGTCGGGACAGGATGTGTTCGCCAACGTGGTCGGCGGAGTGCGCCTGCAGGAGACGGCGGGGGATCTCGCCATCGTGCTCGCCGCCCGATCCAGCTTGAACGATGCGCCCTTGCCGCAAGCGCTGATCGTGTTCGGCGAGCTCGGCCTCGCCGGCGAGATCCGTCCGGTTCCGTACGGCGAGGAGCGCCTACGAGAGGCGGCCAAACACGGATTCAAGTCAGCTCTGGTTCCGGAAGCGAACGTGCCCAGGCGGGGCATCGAGGGCATGACGGTGCGCGGCGTCGCGCGCCTCAGCCAGGCGCTCGATGCGCTGTAGGTGACTTTTGGCCGCGATGGCCGTCCTCAACGGCGGGTCACCACCACCTCCAGATAATCGCTGGGTACGACCAGCGAATCCGGCCCCGCGCGATTCATCTCGGTGAGAAGTGCGGTCAGATCGGCTTCGAGAGCCGCCGCTTTGTCGCGCGCAAGCGATGCGAATGCCTTGTGCACCGGCCCGTACCATGTGCGGAATACTTCAATGAAATGAGCAGCCGAGCGGTAGCGGAACTGGAATACCCGCGGGGTGAGGTCGATCTTCGCGGCAGAGCCATGGAACAATGTTTCCAGATGCGACTGGACACCCCAGAGCGCGGGTAATTGAGTGCCTGGCGCGGGCGGCACGTGACGGCCCAGGGTCGTGAAGAGCCGGCCGATGAAACCAGCCGGAGTCCAGTTGGCAAGTCCGATCCGGCCGCCGGGTCGGCACACGCGGATCAGCTCGGCGGCTGCTCGCGGTTGATCCGGCGCGAACATCACGCCGAACGTGGACAAGACACAATCGAACGTCGCTTCCTCGAAGGGCAACGCCTCCGCGTCGGCCGGAAGGAACTCTGCCGTCAGGCCTTCTGCGCGAGCACGCTGAGCACCGCGGTCCAGCAGTGCCGGCACATAATCGGTCGATGTGACCTTGCAGCCGCGCCGCGCCGCCGCGAGCGTGGCGTTCCCATTTCCGGCTGCCACATCGAGCACTTTCTCGTCGTATCGCAGATCACAGGCTTCCGCCACGAGCTCGCCCACGAGCTGTAACGTGGTTCCAACCACGGCGTAGTCGCCGCTCGCCCAGGCGTCTTGCTGGCGGCTCTTCAAGGCACTCAAGTCAATTGGAGTGGCGGCATTCATGTTTCAGTCCTCGCGGTTGGTTCAGGTCTGCCATGTCACCGCAATCGGCGCGCTGCAGTCCTGTCTATGCGTCCGCCTTTCTTGCCCGCTCGTCTGCGGCTGTGGCGACTACCCCAAGAGCGTCGCGCTGCCGCTTCCCTTGGCATCGATCTTTTGCACGGCCACAATGCGTCAGTCCTGCCGGAACCGGCTCTGGAGCGTCCCATGACCATGGAACGAATTGCAGCCGCCCTGCGTCGCGTCGATTCGATCTTGAGGCGGCGTCCCGATGTAGGGGTGCAAAGTGATGCGCCGGCCGTTGCCCGCTGGGAGGGCGGAGCGCGCGTGGTCTCGAGGCATCCCAACGGTGTTTCGGTTGCGACCGATCTGCCGTGCGAACTCGGCGGGATGGGTGAGGAGGTGACTCCGGGCTGGTTGTGGCGCGCCGCGCTCGCCTCCTGCCTCGCGACGCGTATCGTCATGGCGGCGGCGGTAGACGGGATCGATCTCACCAGCCTCGAGGTGTTGGCAAACAGTAGGTCGGATCTGCGCGGTCTCTTGGGGATGACGGCCGCGTCCGGTGCAGTCCCGAGCCCAGGGCCTAGCGAAGTGCAGCTTCACGTGCGCATCCGCGCTCCCGCGGTCTCGCGTGAACGTTTGCAGGCGCTCGTCGCACACAGTCAGGCTTGCTCCCCGGTGCAAGTCGCGGTGACCCAAGCGCTCCCGATCGAGGTGCGAGTGGAAGTGCTCGAGCGCTGATGGACGCGTTGTCGCAAACCTTGAGGGTGGTTCGTCTCGTCGGCGCGATTTTCATCAATGCGAAGTTTACTGCTCCCTGGTCGTACCAGTCGCCGGCGGCCGCAACGGCCGCCCCTTTGCTCGAGCCGGGTGCGGAACGCGTAGTGATATTCCATCTGATTACCCAAGGGGAATGTTACGTCGCGCTGGCCGCTGAGCCCCCTATGCGCCTGCGCGCAGGCGATGTCGTGGTTTTTCCTCAAGGCGATGCGCATGTGATGTCCTCGTCTCCGAATGTTCCACCTGCGCGCGGCGCCCGGTTGGATCAAGTGCTCGCGCGACGACCGCGTCAGCTCGTCTATGGCGGCGGGGGAGAGACGACGCGCTTGGTGTGCGGCTATCTCGCATGCGATCAGCGACTTGCCCAAATGCTCTTTGCCGGTTTGCCGACTCCGCTGAAGGTCAATGTCCGTGGTTCAAGTGCAGGTGCGTGGCTGGAGGCGTCGGTGCGATATGCGCTTGCCGAAGCCCGATCGCCTCGTCCGGGCGGGGCCGGCGTGCTGTCGAAGCTTTCCGAAGTGCTCTTCATCGAAGTGCTGCGTCTTTATATGAACGAGCAGAGAGCAGGCCGAATCGGCTGGCTTGCGGGGGTCGAGGATCGCATCGTCGGCGGTGCGCTGAATGCACTGCATGCGCGGCCCGCGCATGCGTGGACTCTGGATGAGCTGGCGCAGGCTTCCGGGACCTCACGATCCGTGCTCGCGGAGCGCTTTGCCGCACTGGTCGGCAGCACTCCCATGCAGTACCTGACGCAATGGCGCATGCTGCTGGCAGCCGATCTCTTATGCGGCAGTAACGCACCGCTGTCGCGCATCGCGCAGGACGTGGGTTATCAGACCGACACTGCCTTCAGTCGGGCATTTCGCCGCGAGTTCGGCACGCCACCGGCGGCGTGGCGCCGCGCTCGAGTGCGACGCGTCAGGGAAGCACAGTCATGACATTGCAACCGGCCTTGAGGGGCGCTCTCGTTTCGATCCTTGCGGCTTATGCGCCGCCGTCGATGCCGCAATCCAACGCGCATCCCATCATCCTGCACGCGGCGCACCTTCTCGATGTCGAGACGGGTCGCCTGCAGACGCCGGGAGAGGTGCGCGTCGAGGGCGAGCGCATCGTCGCGGTCGGCGCTGCGGTCGAGCGCAGTCCGGGTGCCGAGATCATCGATCTCGGCGGGGCGACCCTGATGCCGGGTCTCATCGACGCGCACGTGCACCTCTTTCTGCATCCCGGCGGAGAGGATCTGCAGACGATCGAAGAATCCGTGCCGAAGCGCACGCTGCTCGCGATGCGCGCCGCCCGCGACGATCTCATGGCAGGCTTCACCGCCGAGCGTGACATGGGCACCGAAGGCGCGGGCTCCGCCGACACGGCGATTCGCGGCGCCATCGACAGCGGTCTCATCGTCGGGCCGCGGCTGCGTATCTCCGGCAACGCCATCGACATTCTCGGCGGCCACGAAGATGCCAATCATTTCAATCCCGCGCAGCACGTCCTCTCGAACGCCGACTATGCCAACAACGCGAACGAGATCGTGGCGGTCATTCGCGAGCAGCACAAAGAAGGGTCCGATTTCGTAAAGATCTACGAGACCGGACCGGATGCCATGCGGGATGGCGTGCTGCATACACCGTATCAATACACGACGGCCGAGCTCAAAGCAGGTGTCGAGGAGGCCGCGCGCTGGGGCGGCCGCGTCGCCGTGCACGCCATGGGCGAACCCGGAACGCTCTACGCGGCGCAGGCCGGAGTCGCCTCCATCGACCATGCCACGCAGCTGAGCGATGAGACCATGCGTCTCATGAAAGCCAAAGGCATCTTCGCCGTTCCCACCTTCACGGTATTCGAATACTTCGCCAGACAGGACCGAGCCGCGCCCGATGAGGGTCCGATGCTCGAGTACAAGATCAAGGAATTCAAGAAGCAGATCGCAGCCGGTATCCAATTCGCGGTCGGCTCGGACGTGGGACCGTTTCCGCACGGTACCCAGGCGCGTGAGCTCGAGCTCATGGTGAAGTACGGCATGACCCCGCTCGCGGTGCTGCAAGCCGACCTCTTGAACGGCGCCCGCCTGCTCGGTTGGGACGGAGCGATCGGCGCGTTGAAGCCTGGCTATTACGCCGACATCATCGCGGTTCCCGGCTCGCCGCTCGAGGACATCACGGTGGTCGAGCACGTCTCGTTCGTGATGAAGGGCGGGGTGGTCGAGCGGCGTGGGGCGAACCCCTAAGGGGGGAGAGGAAAAGAATGAGCGCAACCCTGCCGTTCGCAGCAACCGGATCGATCCTGTCCCACACCGCCCAGCGCTGCTGCGCCTTCTCGGGCTCAAGGTCCGCGATCTGATCGGCTTTACCGTCGTGCAGTTCGCGATCAATCTCCCGCTGGTGCTGCTTTTGTTGTGGGCCCTCGGGGCGACGCTGCCGTATCATCCGCCGCTCGCGCCGCACTGACGACGCCAGTCAGCAGGACTCTAAGGCGCGGCCGCGAAGGTGTCGCGAATCGAGTACTCCTCGAGCGCTAGATACGCCGGGCAGCTCGTGGAGGCAGCGACCACCTCGTACTTCGTTTGCGCGGTGACGTACTTGCAGACGAGAATGGGTGCCCCGGGGTAGGAGGTTATCAAGCGTTGACTCACGAGCTTGGCGCGCGGACTGTCCGCGGCGCTCGCGGCGAGGGCGATCGATAATCCGAGGGCGAGGGCGATGATCTTCATGGCGGCTCCATCGACTGGCCGTCCCATTGTGAGCGGAGCTTCAGCCAAAAGACCGCTACCGAGTTCTCAGATCCGCGGGGAAGCCCACGCGGCACACGATATGTCACACCCCACGCCCGCCCTCGGACCTTTCAGGCCGGGCCGGGGGGCGGACGGATGCGCACGGTCTTGATGGCGTTGTCGCCGGTCTGGACGACTTCGAGCATGTAGTCCGCGAGCTTGAGCGTGGTGCCGGGCTCGGGAATGGTCTCCAGGTACTCGACGATGAGACCGTTCAAGGTCTTCGGGCCGTGCGTCGGCAGATTCCAGCGCATCGAGCGATTCAAGGCGCGGATCGTCGTCGCTGCGTTGGCGACGAAGCTGCCGTCGGCTTCGCGGTGCAGATCCTTGTGCATCATGGTCGCGGGGTCCGTGGTGAACTCGCCGACGATTTCCTCGAGGATGTCCTCGAGCGTCACGAGTCCCTGGATGTCACCGTACTCGTCGACTACGAAGGCCATGCGGCGCCTGTCGCGCTGGAAATTCAACAGCTGGGTGTTGAGCGGGGTGCCCGAGGGAACGAAGTAAGCATCGCGCGTGCTCGCCGCCTCGATCAGCTTCTCGCGATCCCAGCGGCCGCGCGCGAGCTCGTGGACGACGCGCTTCATGTGCAGAACTCCGACGATGTGCTCGATGTCCCCTTCGAACACGGGCAAGCGTGTGTGCTGGCTCTGGCGCAATTGCTCCAGGATCTTCTCCCACGGGTCGTCGACGTCGATGCCGACGATCTCGACGCGCGGCACCATGATGTCCTCGACCGTCGCCTTCTCCAGATCGAGCAGGCTCACGAGCATTTGCTGGTGGCGTTTCGGAATCATTGCGCTCGCCTCGGCGACCACGGTGCGCAACTCCTCCGTGCTCAGGGAGTTCGAGGCTTGCTCGCGCGACACGCCGAGAAGTCGCAGCACGCCGTTCGCGAGCAGGTTCGTCGCCCACACAAAGGGATAGAGCACCCACAAAAGGGCGGTGTATACATAGGCGGAGGGCAGCGCGAGCCGTGCGGGGTGCAGCGCGCCGTAAGTCTTCGGCGCAACCTCGCAGAAGATCAAGACCACGACCGCAAGAACCAACACGCCGAACGCCAGCAAATAATCGCCGCCCAACCGAATCGCGATCACGCTCACCAGTGCGGGTGTGGTCACATTGACGATCGTGCTCAGCAAGAGGATGAGCCCGATCAGCCGGTCAGGGTGCGCGAGCAGAGCTTCCGTGAGACGCGCGCCGCGATTACCCGCCTTCGCTTGATGACGCAGCCGATAGCGGTTCAGGCTCATGAGCGCGGTTTCGCTGCCCGCGAAAAAGGCGGCGAGTAGGAGCAGCACGCCCAGCGCACAGAACAGGACACTGAGAGTGGGGTGCGGCATTGGCTCTTAGGTCAGCCCCAATGCCGTCCCAGCACGTACTCGAGCACGAACTTCGAGCCAAAGTATGACAGGATCAGAAAGCCGAATCCGCTGAGCGTCCAGAGAACCGCCGGCCGGCCGCGCCAGCCGTAGCGCGTGCGCCCGATGAGGAGCACCCCGAACAGCACCCAGGCGATGCACGAGAGAATGGTCTTGTGCTCGAGATGCTGGGCGCGCAGGTCGGTGACGAACACGAACCCGGTGAGCAGGGCAAAAGTGAGGATTACGAAGCCCGTGCCGATCAGCCGGAACATCACCTTCTCGAGTGCATCGAGCGGCGGCAGGACCGTGGACAGATGCGCGACGCGTCGGGTGCGCAGGCGCCGATCGAGAAACACGAGCACGAGGGCGGTCACGGCGGCCGCGAGCAACAGCGCCGCCGCGGCCATGGACAACAAGATGTGTGCGGTGAGCTCCCATCCGGGCGCCGTCTCCTCGGCGAAGGTGTGTCCGATGCCCGTGAGCGATGCGTCGAGCGCCGCGAGTCCGAGCAATATGGCGGCGATGGCGCGGTTGCGCGGCTCCGCGGCAATGAAGCATGCCACCACCGCGAGTGTCCAGCCCAGCATCGAGATCGCCTCGAGCAATCCGATGGAATAGGGCCCGAGGTAATGCATGAGCCGCACGATCGCCTCGGTGTGTGCGCCGATGGCGCCGAGCATGACGACCCAGGCGAGGACTCCGAGACGGGAATTGCTGACACTTCGCAGCATCAGCCATGCCCCGGCGGCGTACAGCGCGAATAGAACGATGCGGAAAATCACGGCGGGATGCGGAGGATCACGGCTGAGACGGATCATGACACAAGGCGTGAGGGCGCGCCTAGCGCGTGCCTATGCGCTATCATTTGCTCATGTTCGACCGTCTAACAGCGGGACTTACCCGCGCACTCAACGCTCTCTCAGGCCGCGGTTACCTGAGCGAGGACAATATCGCCGACACCGTTCGCGAGGTCCGTCTCGCGCTGCTCGATGCCGACGTTGCGCTGCCGGTGGTGAAGAGCTTTACCGAGGCGATCAAGAGCCGGGCCGTGGGGGTGGAAGTCACCAAGAGTCTCACTCCTGGACAGGCCTTCATCAAAGTGGTGCACGAGGAGCTGGTGCGCCTCATGGGCGAGCCGAGCACGGGCCTCAACTTGCGGGCGCAACGACCGGTGGTCGTCATGCTCGCGGGGCTTCAGGGCGCGGGCAAGACCACCACGGTCGGCAAGCTTGCGCGCTGGCTGATGGAGAAGCAGCGCAAGAAGGTGCTCCTCGTCAGCACCGACGTGTACCGTCCGGCGGCGATCGCGCAGCTCGAGACCCTCGCAGCGCAAGTGGGCGCGGGGTTCGCCCCCGCCGATGCGGCCGAGGCGCCGGTCGCGATCGCGCGCCGCGCGCTCAATCAGGCGACGCTCCAGGCCTACGACGTGCTCATCATCGATACGGCCGGGCGCCTGCACGTGGATGCCGAGATGATGAAGGAAGTGAGCGAGCTCGAGACGGCGCTCACGCCTCACGAACGCCTGTTCGTCGTCGACAGCATGGCCGGCCAGGATGCCGTGAACGCGGCCCGTGCGTTCAACGACACCCTGAGCCTTACCGGTGTCATCCTGACCAAGGCCGACGGCGATGCCCGCGGTGGCGCGGCGCTATCGGTCCGCCAGGTAACGGGGAAGCCCATCCTGTTCGTCGGCACCGGCGAGAAGTCCGAGGCGCTCGAGCTCTTCCAGCCCGAGCGCATCGCCTCGCGCATCTTGGGTATGGGCGATGTGCTGTCGCTGGTCGAGCAAGTCCAAGAGCAGGTCGACCAGGAGAAGGCGGAAAAGCTCGCCAAGAAGATCAGCAAGGGCAAGTCCTTCGACCTCGCGGATTTGCGTGATCAGCTGAGCCAGCTGCAAAAAATGGGCGGTATGTCCGCGGTCATGGACAAGCTACCCGCACAGCTGCAGGCGAACGCGGCCGCAGCAGCCGGCGCCGTGAACCCGAAGGTCATCAAACGCCAGATGGGGATCATCGACTCGATGACGCCGCGCGAGCGGCGCCGTCCGGACATCATCGATGCCTCGCGCAAGCGTCGCATTGCAGCAGGAGCGGGGGTGCCGCTGCCCGAGGTCAATCGGCTGCTCAAGCAGTTCGATCAAATGCAAAAAACCATGAAAAAGATGATGAAGGGCGGCATGCTCAAGAATCTGATGCGGGGCATGGGCGGCCGCCTGCCGCCCGGAATGGGCCCGCGCTTCTGATTTCTTGCCCTGAAGCCGGCAAACTCATTACAATTGACGGCTTGGCATTGCAGGGTGGAAGCACGATGGTGACGATCCGGTTGACTCGACGAGGCGGCAAGAAGACGCCGTTCTATCATGTGGTGGTGACCGATAGCCGCAAGCGGCAGGGTGGCACCAGCCTGGAGAGCGTCGGACTGTTCAATCCGGTCGCGCGCGGCGCCGAGATCAAGCTGCGCCTGGACGTGGCGCGCATCGAGCACTGGCTCAAGGAAGGCGCGCATATGTCTGACCGGGTCAAGCAGCTTTTGACCGTCTATCGCAAACAGGCCGCCTGAGGGTCCCGAAGGGGCTCGAGGCAGAGCGGTGAGCGGAGAGGATTCTGCGCTCATCGAACTGGGGCAGGTCGGCGCGCCCTTCGGTGTCCGCGGTTGGGTGAAGCTGCACTCTTACACCGAGCCGCCCGAGCGATTGTTCGAGCACCGCACGTTGAGGCTGCGCCAGGGCAGCGCCTGGCGAGATTATGCGGTGGAGGCTACGGGTCGTAGCGGAGGTGCGCTGACGGTCAAGCTGGCCGGGGTCCCCGATCGGACCGCGGCCGAGGCGTTGCGGGGTGCGGCGGTCGCCGTGTCGCGAACGGAGCTGCCGCCATGCGCGGCGCGGGACTTCTACCGAGCCGACCTGCTCGGGTGTGAAGTGGTGAATTTGGCGGGCGATCCCCTCGGGGTGGTCGCGCACTTCGTTGAAACTCCGGCGCACGCGCTCATGGTGGTGCGTGGCACGCGGGAGTATTGGGTGCCGGCCGTGCCGCAGCACTTGCGCCGCGTGGATCTTGAGGCGCGGCGGATCGTGGTGGACTGGGAAGAACCGGCCGATTAGCGGTAAGTAATGCGTATCGCGGTGGTTTCTCTGTTCCCTTCCATGCTGCGCGAGGCCATGGTGCACGGCGTGCTGGGTCGAGCCGTGGAACGGGACGTGCTCGAGGTGACGTATTTCGATCCTCGAGAGCACACGCACGATGTGCACCGCACCGTGGACGATCGTCCGTACGGCGGCGGCCCGGGGATGGTGCTGAAGGTCGAGCCGTTGCGCGATGCGCTCCGGGCGGCCCGGGCGACGATGCCTGCGGGCACGCGCGCGGTGTATCTGGGCGCTGATGGCGTGCGCTTCGACCAGCAGCGGGCACGCGAGGCGCGCGACCAGCCGGGGTTGATCCTCGTGGCCGGCCGCTATGAAGGGGTCGACGAGCGGTTCGTCGCGTACGAGATCGACGAGCAATGGTCGATCGGCGATTATGTTTTGACGGGCGGCGAGTTGCCCGCGCTAGTGGTGATCGATGCGATCGCCCGACTTTTGCCGGGTACGCTCGGCAGCGAGGAGTCGGCGCTGCAGGAGTCGTTCAGCGACGGGCTGCTGGATTGGCCGCACTACACGCGGCCGATCTCGGTGGACGGGCACGAGGTGCCGGAGGTCCTGGCTTCGGGCGACCATGCCGCGATCCGCCGCTGGCGGCTGAAGGAGGCATTGGGCCGCACCTGGCTCAGGCGTCCGGAGTTGCTCGAGCGCCGCGGCCTGTCGAACGAGGAGGGCGCGTTGCTCGAGGAGTTCAAGCTCGAGCGAGCTTTGCTCCGGGAGCGGCGCGGGCCGAGTGACTGATTGTTAGGACGAGGATGAGAGCTATGAACAAGATCATTCAAGAACTGAACGCCGAGCGGTCCACGCGCAAGCTTCCGGAGTTCAACCCTGGTGACACGGTGGTGGTGCAAGTGAAGGTGGTCGAAGGCGACCGCGAGCGCGTACAGGCCTACGAAGGTGTGGTGATCGCCAAGAAGAACCGCGGGCTCAACTCGTCTTTCACCGTGCGTAAGATATCGCATGGCGAGGGCGTCGAGCGCGTGTTCCAGACGTTCAGTCCGTCGATCAGCGAAGTGAGCGTGAAGCGCCGCGGCGCGGTGCGTCGCGCCAAGCTCTATTACCTGCGCGATCTGTCCGGCAAGGCAGCACGCATCGACGAGAAGATCTAGCTCGCATGGGCAGCCGCGGTTCGTGACTTGCCGGACACGCGGTTTCGGGCTGAGGCCAGGTAGGCGCTGATGGGTTTCTTCGGACTCGTGTGGCGGATGTTGGAGGGCGTACGCAAGGTCCTTCATCTCATCCTGTTGCTGATCATTTTTGGTTTCGTGCTCGCGGCCCTGCATACGTCCATTCCCTCCGTGCCGCACACCGCGGCGCTCGTGATCGCGCCCGAGGGCGAACTCGTCGAGCAGCTGTCGAGCGATCCCCTGCGCCGCGCCTTCGGACAGGCTTCGGGCGGGCCGGCCCCAGAGACCCTGCTGCGCGACGTCATCGATGCCATCGGCTCGGCCAAGACCGACTCGCGCATCAAGCTGATCGTGCTCGACCTCGGCAATCTGTCCTCGTCGGGTCTTTCAAAGCTGCAGGAGATCGGCGCCGCCCTGCGCGATTTCCGGGCCGCAGGCAAGCGCGTGGTCGCGGTAGGCGACTCGCTCGATCAGACGCAGTATTACCTCGCCGCGCAGGCGGGCGAGGTGTATCTCGATCCGCTCGGGCTCGTCTACGTCGATGGCTTCAGCTACTACCGGATGTTTCTGAAGGATGCCATCGACAAGCTCGGCGTGGACGTCAATGTCTTCCGTGCCGGCACCTTCAAGAGCTATACGGATCAGTTCTCGCGAAGCGACATGGCGCCGAGCGAGCGCGAGGAAAGCGGGGTGTGGCTCAATTCGTTGTGGAGCTCCTACACTCAGGACGTGACCCGCGCGCGATCGCTCAAGCCGACGGCGCTCGATGACTACGTCAACGAGGCGCCGGCGGCACTTGCCGCCGCGAACGGCGACGCAGCAAAACTCGCCTTGCAGCGCGGGTTGGTTACCGCGCTCAAGAGCCGGCGGCAACTCGCCGACGAGCTGAAGGGTCTCGTCGGGGAGGACTCCGACAGCCATTCCTTCAACTCGATCGGCATGACCCAGTATCTCGCGGCCGTGCGCGCGAAACGCGTGCTCATGGGAAAGTCCGACGCGAAGGTGGGTATCGTGGTGGCCGCCGGCGAAATACTCGACGGTCATCAGCCGCCCGGGAAAATCGGCGGCGACAGCACGGCGGATCTCTTACGCCAGGCGCGCTACGACAATGCGGTGAAGGCCGTGGTCTTGCGCGTCGACAGTCCGGGCGGAAGCATGTTCGCCTCGGAGCTGATCCTTCGCGAAGTGCAGGCACTGCGCAAGGCCGGCAAGCCCGTGGTCGTTTCCATGAGCACCTACGCGGCCTCCGGGGGCTACTACATCTCGGCGGCAGCCAACGAGATTTTCGCGAGCCCAACGACCTTGACGGGATCCATCGGCGTTTTCTCGGTGGTGCCGACTTTCCAGCGCACGCTCGAGAAGCTCGGCGTCAAGGTGGATGGGCTCGGCACGACGCCCCTTGCCGGAGACCTGCGCCTCGACCGGCCGCTCGATGCCGCCACCCGCCAGATCCTACAAGTCTCCGTGGATCATGCCTACGACGACTTCTTGCATCGAGTGAGCGAGGGCCGCAAGAAGAGCGTCCAGGATATCGATAAAATCGCGCAGGGCCGTGTCTGGGCGGGGACCGATGCCGAGCGCATCGGGCTGGTGGACCATCTCGGCGGCCTCAAGGATGCGACCGACGCCGCCGCGAAGCTCGCGGAGCTGGGCTCGGACTACGGGGTCGACTACATCGAGCCCGAGCTCACCTTGCGCGAGCAGTTACTCCTGCAGCTCAGGTCCCAGGCCATGGACCTTGGGAAGATTGCCGGGCTGATCCCGCCGCCGAACCCCGTGGACCGTGCCCTCGACCCACTCCTCGCGCAAGCCCGCTCGATCGCCCAGCTCAACGACCCCCGCGGGCTCTATGCCTATTGCTGGTGCACCCAGCCCGTGCAGCCCCGGCAGGTCCTCGGCGTCCGCTAGCTCTCCGCCGCACACTTCGCGGCGCATGTGGCATTATTCCAACGGTTTCATCCTGTGGGGTGGGATACCGTGCCCCCAGGCTGCACAAATAGGCTCGGCTGCTGTAGCATTATGGCAACCGGACCATGACGCCTGGCGCCATGGGCACAAATATCGATGAAGGGAGAAATCAAATGAGGGGAATTCCGTCTGTCCAGTTGGCAAACTTGATCGGCGCTTCCGCGCTGGGTTTGCTCATCACGGGGGGCGCGAACGCTCAGCAGCAGACCGCGACCACCGCAGAAGCCCGCGATTCGCTCCAAGAAATCGTCGTAACAGCGACCAAGCGCGAGTCAACGGTCGAAACCACGCCGATCAGCATCACTGCCATCACCGGACAGGAGTTGCAAGATCGCGGCATCACGGACATTCAGTCGATCGTGCAATCGGTCCCCGGCGTTTCGATGAGAACCAGCGGTCCGGGCCAAACCGAGCTCGAGATGCGCGGCATGACCTCGTCCGGCGGCAATTCGTCCACAGTCGGATTCTATTTGGACGATACGCCGCTCACCTCGCCGGCGTCGGCACAGAACGGCAAGGTGGTCATCGATCCGAACCTCTATGACTTGAATCGCATCGAGGTCCTGCGGGGACCGCAAGGCACGCTGTACGGCTCGGGATCGATGGGCGGCACCATCAAGCTCGTACCCAACGCGCCGGATCCCACGGCTTTCGCCACGTCTGGCCAGCTGATTTTGGGCCACACCAGCGGCGGGGATACGCCGAATCACAGCGAAAACGCGATGGTCAATCTGCCGATCGGCGATACGGCCGCATTGCGAATCGTCGGCTCGCTCGAGAACTTGAGCGGTTGGATCAATCGCATCGTAATCGCCTATCCCGATTTTCCCTCGCCCGTCAATGGAAGCACGCGCGGCAATGTGGCTGGGGCGCCGGTCGCTGCGACCAACCGTGACGTGAACAACGAGAATCTGCGCACGTTACGCGCATCGTTCCTTTGGAAACCGACCGAGGAGCTGTCGATCGAGCCCTCGTTCATGTATCAAGAGCTCACCCAGGGCGGCCTCAATCTGATCGACAGTCAGCCAGGCACCGTGGCGAATTATCAGCCTTACGACATTCCCGAGCCGTTCGAGGATCGGATCGATCTGGCGGCGCTGAACGCTCAATATCACTTCGGCTTTGCCGATCTTACTTCGACCAGCTCACATTGGAGCCGCGACGAGAACCTGCGGCAGGACGGCACCGAGGAGATCGCGACCGTATTGGGAACATCCGTCTATCCCGCGCTCGGCGGCGCCGGCCCCACCATCCCGACGCCCGTCGAAGACGATCAATCGAGTCAGTGGAGCGAGGAAATTCGCCTCACCTCCGTGGGCGACGGCCCCTTCAAGTGGCTGGCCGGTTACTTCTATCAGGACTTCACCTCGTACTGGAATCTGTACGTGTTCACCCCGCTCACGCAGTTCACGGCCTTCCCGACTTTCAATGATGCGTTCACTCAGATTCAGCCGACGACGATTCTGCAGAATTCGGTGTTCGGGGAAGTCTCCTACACCTTGTTCGACAAGCTCACGGCCACTGCGGGTGCGCGTCGCTATTACTATCGCGGGACCGTCAATACCGCGGTGTCGGGGTATCTGAGCTCCTCCGGAACGCCTTCCAACGTTTACTTCCGGACGGACGAGCGCGATCAGGGCGTGACGCCCAAATTCAACCTCTCGTATCAGCTCGACAAAGACCTGCTCCTCTACACGACCGTCGCGCAAGGCTTTCGGCCCGGCGGCGGCAACCAGCCCATCCCGACGAGCGGTGCGCTGGGTACGCAATGCCTCCAGAATCTCCAGGCCATCGGCCTCAATTCGGCGCCGCTCGGGTTCAAGCCCGACAAAGTGTGGAGCTATGAGGTCGGCGAGAAATTCCGCGACAGCGAAGGGCGCCTGACGATCAACTCCGCCGGTTACTTCGAGAACTGGCAGCACATTCAGCAGAATATTCCGCTCCTGTGCGGATTTCCCTTCACCAGCAACGCGGGCGATGCGCATATCTACGGCGCAGAACTCGAGGTCAATGCGCTGCTTCTGCCGGGACTCATAGCCTCTGCGAGCGGCAGCTGGAATCATGCGGAATACATCGCGAACGCCGTGCCGACGACAACCATCGATGATCGCGTGCAGAACACGCCGGAAATCCAGCTCTCCGCCTCGCTCGCCTACCGGCATCCGATCAGCGATTCGCTCGCGCTCGTCGGCAGGGTCGAGAACAACTACGTGGGATCACGCATCGACACGACGGCTCAAGCGAACTACTTGCCGGCGTATGATCTGACCAACCTGCGCGCAGGAGTCGAGGGCGATCACTGGACAGCCGCTTTGTTCGTCGACAACGTCACGAACCGCCTGGCGCTGCTGACCAACGCTTCCGCCATCAACGTCAACGTACCGACGTTCAACCGAACTGCCATGGAGCAGCCGCTCACGTTCGGCCTCGACTTGTCCTTCCGCTTCGGCGGCGAGCCGGCGCCTGCCCCGGCGCCGGCTGCTGCGCCGCCGCCTCCTCCGCCACCCCCGCCGCCACCACCCCCGCCGCCCCCGCCGGTGCCGCCGCCTCCGCCACCCCCACCTCCTCCTGCGCAGGAGGAAGTGCTCCAGGGCGTGACCTTCGAGACGAACTCAGCGAAGCTCCGGCCGGAGTCGGCCTCGATCCTTGACGGCGTCGCGACCCGGATCGAGCGTTGCCACTGCTCGCACGTCGACATTCGCGGCTACACGGATTCGGTCGGCAAGCCCGAGTACAACCAGAAGCTCTCCGAGCGGCGTGCGAACGCCGTGAAGGATTACCTCGAGGCGCACGGCGTACACAGCGGTGTCCTCAGCGCGCAGGGGTTCGGCGAAGAGAATCCGCTCGCGAGCAACGCGACCAAGGAGGGACGCGCGGAGAATCGCCGGGTGACCGTGCGGTTTACGGCTCCCGCTGCACAGTGACGGGATCGAGCGCGGGCGGCATGAGCCGCCCGCGCGGTGGTATGCGCAATTCGCTGCGCGCGAATCGATGACGAAGACTCGGCCTCCGGCCTGATAGCTGCCGGGGCGGGCCGTGCCGGCGCCCGGTGCATCTCTCGTCGCCGATGCTAGTGAGCGGGCGGCGCGGGCACGGACGATTGCACCGAGCCCGGCAACGACCCCTTGCAATCATCGCAGCGGTTGATCGCTCGCACATCCAGCTCACTCGCCGAGTGGTGCTCGGCGTCCTTCGAGAGCCGCACGTAGCTCGATATATCCACCCATTCACCGTCCGGCTTCGGCTTGTAGTCGCGCCCGAGTTCTCGGCCCGAGCCCTCATCGAACACGCCGACTGCATACTTTTGCGCGCATGCCTCGAACGAGCGGTTGGCTTTGCAGAGGACGCGATCGATCCATAGCAAGCCCTCGCGGTCGCTGCGGGCGGCCACCAGATCGCCGCTCGTACCGACCAGGAAGGAGGCTGCCGCCGAGGCGAAGTGAGTGTCCTGCACTGCGGTCGCGGGAACGAGTACCCGGTAGCGTAAGTTCACGACGAGCGGAATGCTGAAGGTCTGGATCGACGCCCAGCC
>JBEKWA010000024.1:0-55920 GCA_049513515.1 Steroidobacteraceae bacterium | reverse complement strand
GCTGACCTCATCAGCACGTTCCCGCGGTTTCCTCCCTCGAGGATTGCCCAACCCCTGCCCATCAGCCTCGATGAGGCTGGATGCTTGCGCGCACGCGGGCAGGAGTCGGACAATCCTTAACGTTAGCACCCGGTGGACTGTTGCCCCCGAATTTGAGAGCGGACTGACGGGACGCGGAAGTACAGCCGGGCGATTGTCGACCTTCCCAGTAACCGCGGGCGGCGAAGTTGATTCCCGCGAGCGGAAACTTGCAACGTATCTTTCCCGTGTCTTGCCTGGTAGCGGTAAGGGGTAAGCTTGAGACCCGGCGGCAGGTGTGGAGTGAGCCCGATGAAGGTTAACCGCAGAACAATCATTTTCGGGGCTCTCGCTTCTGCAACCGGTATGCGGGATGCCATGGCGGGGACGCCGCTTAAGTCCGAAAGTGCGCCTTCGGACGCGGCAATCGTGGGGCGGGAGATTCCAGTTATCTGGGTTGCTCCCGAAAAGCTAGGACGCACGAATCCAGTTGTAATCTGGCTGGCGCCCGGCATCTCGGGAATGGAGGAGACGCTGCCGGAACTCAAGAGGTTTGCCGCCGAAGGATATCTTGCCGTGAGTTTCGATTCCTGGGCGCGCGGGAGCCGCGCCAAGGACTCGATCGAGGTACTGTTCCCGATCGCGATGTCGAACTGGCCGTTCTACGGATGGCCAATATTAGGCATTGGTGCGATGGAAACATTGCGCGTAATGGACTGGGCAACCGGGCAGTTCGGTTCCGAGCGGCCTTTCTCCGTGGGTGGCGTTTCGCTTGGAGGCGATATCGCCGTTGCAGCGGCGGGCCTCGACAAACGCATGACGTGTGTGGCCGTAGCCAATGCGACTCCCGATTGGCGCCGGCCGGGCATGCACGTGGATGGCAAATTGGTTGGGCCCGGCATGCCGGATGCCTACGCCCAACTTCTGTATGACCGCATCAATCCGCTCACGAATCTCTCCTCGTACGGGCATCGCCCCGCGATTAGTTTTGAGTGTGGTGCTGACGATGTTCATGTGCCGGCGGATGGCGCGCTGCGCTTCCGGACGGCACTGGCCGGACTATATGCCGGTGCGACGGAGCGGTTGCAGGTCAATCTGTATCCAACCGTCAAGCACGAGTTCACGCCGGCAATGCTCGAGAGCTGCATTGGATGGGTGAATAAGTACGCCGGAAGACGAAACGTTTAGCCATTCGTCCATCAGAGCATACGCCGCGAAACGGCCACTCGCGACGGTCAGCTGTGGGGGTCGACAGCGGCAGTTCGAGTCAATTCGTCAGCAAACCGGCCAAAAGCGGTATTTCGACTTATTAAGATGCTTGCCACGAAGCAGCCGTTCGTGGCCCGCGGGTAACCTATTGTCTATGTCAAACGTATATTCGTCGCGTTTTATCACGACGTTTCTGTGGCCTAAGCGGACGGCTATCCTCTTGGATTGCCGTTGCTGATTTGCTACGCGTTGGTGACGGCTGGCAAGATAATTCGAGAAGCCGTTTGATGAGATTGCCAGCGTAAGTAGAGCATAATGCCGGCGCCTACGAGCATGGGAACGGCCATGGTCAGTAAGCCGCGTCGGTAATTGCCCGTCAGATCCTTAGCGATGCCCATCCAGTAGGGGCCGACGAATCCGCCCAGAATGCCGATCATGTTCATGAGGGCGATGCCGGCTGCCGCGGCGCGGCCTTTAAGAAAGCGGGTTGAGATGGACCAAAACGGTCCTTGCATCGACATGTGACCGACGATGAGGACGAGCAACCCAGTAAGAGCGATGCTGGGATTCGAAGAGAGCGCGACAGCGAGGAAGCCCGCGGACATCATCAAGCAGCCTGGGATGACGTACCAGAACGTGTCGCGCGCGCGATCAGACAGAATACCGTTGCCGAACATGGCGGCGGCGGCGAGAAGGTACATGGCCGCAATCACGAATCCCGTGCCGGTGATGCTTAAGCCCGAAAGCATCTGAACAATGGTGGGCGCGGAAAAGCCGTAGGCGTAACTGCTACCCAGCATGCAGAAATTGAAAATGCCGAGCAACCAGACGCGTGGATCGCGCAGCGCTGGACCAATCGGCTCAGCCTGCCTCGGGACATTCTGGGAGGTGCGCCCTTGGATCCGGACGAGCACGGCGTTTCGCTCAGGTTCTGTCAGCCACCGAGCCGTCGCGGGACCGTCGGGCAGAGCAAAGAAGAAAATCACGCCTAGAATGACGGCGGGAAATCCCTCGACAGCGAAGAGCCACTGCCAACCCAACAGACCGAGATGGCCGTCGAGACCCATCAATGCGCCGGCCAGGACGCCCATGACGACGACGCTCAGAGGCCACGCAATATAAAAGCGCGAGATGCTGCGCGCACGCAACTCGATGGGAAACCATTGGGCGACGTAAAAGATTACCCCGGGGAAGAAACCAGCTTCCGCAACGCCGAGCGCGAAGCGACCGACACAAAACTGAGTCGGCGTCCGAACGAAAACCATGGCCATGGCCACGATTCCCCAGGTAACCATAATGCGGGCTAGCCAGCGACGGGCACCGAATCGATAGAGCAGAAGATTGGAAGGCACTTCGCAGGCCGCGTAACTGAGAAAGAAGAGACCCGCGCCGAATCCGTAAACCGTGGCGCTGAAATTCAAGTCCCGGTTCATCTGCATAGAGGCGAAGCTGATGTTGACGCGATCAATGTAAGCGGCGCCGTACCCCAGCGCGATCAGTGGAAGAATGCGTAATGAGGCCTTGCGGTAGGCGCTCTTTTCTAGCGCGGCGTCGTCTGGGCCGGCGGCGTTCATAGTCTGTCTCCAGCCATTCCGATTTCTTGAACGATCGATCCGATTGGGAAAGCTGCAAATAGTACTTACACCAGGAGTTTGACTCACCTCCAGGCTGGCGCGGAAGCAATTTCAATAATCCGTGCCGATCGGGGAATTGATCGATCTCGGAGGGCAGAACGGCGGAAAGCGCACCTTCGTCGGGCGGGAGCTCGTGCATTCATCGCCACGCGCACCGGAAACGCCTACCCGGAGATATGAAGGCGGACTCGCTGGCGACTGGCTAGGAGGGGTCGAGACGGGGAATTGAGTCGCACCGGCATCGGCCAATACCAGGCATCGATGGTGCTCAAATGGCTGCCAGGAAGCGGCCATTCACTGCTTGTCGTAGTATTGGTTTCCGGAACTGGCAGTCGGTACGCCTTCGTTGGAAACGGCTCAGACGGCGGACCGCCCCACTACGACGCGGCATTTCGGTCCGCGATAGCGATCTTCGATTCCTCACCAATAGGCTGGAGGCCATGACATGAGATGGAAGTTGGTACTTTGTACATCGGCGTTACTTCTTGCGATCGGAAGTGCGTTTGCGGCTGCAGATTCAGCGACGACCTCCAAGGCTGACGTTGAGAAAGCTGTCGCAGCTCGTTCCCTGGCTTTTGTAAAGGCGGCGCTAAATGGTGATGTGGCCGGCTTTCGAGCCTTCATGTCGGATGACTACGTCATGTTGTGGGTCGAGCCCGCGACCAATGGAAAGAAGGCGCATTGGGCGACGATGACGAAGGTGGAGTGGGTCGAGGGATTACAATCACTAAAGCACAAGTACCATGACGTCGAGCTGCTGAATACGAAGGTTTATCTTCATGGCGACGTGGCGATATTCGCGGGTGACTACACGGAGACCGGCACGCGAGAAGGTGTGGAGTACTCCGAGGCGGGCCTATTCTCCGAAACGTGGGTGCAGCGTAACGGTCAGTGGGTAATCGTTGGCAGTGTGTTTCCATAGCAACTGCGACACAGAACTCGGGCGAGCGGCGCAACGCCTCGAATCGATAAGTGGTTTGCCTGATTGCTGCCCTTTGTGACCGGCCACCCATCACTTCACGTCAAAAAGGTCGGTCCGCTATGGTCAGCACGAGTGGGAGACCGGTATCGGGCACTTGGCAAGGACGTTGGAAGGCGGTGTGCTCTGGTTTTGGATCGGCACGCATACGGACTACGACAAGCTGGTCCGCTAACAAACGGTTTCGAGCGATCGCTGGACCGGGATCGGCTATCCGTATGGACTCTCGCGACCTACCACGTAGGGTCCGATAAGCGACTCGTGCCTAAGTATGGCCTGTCACGGGGCCGCGCGAGCGTCAGGGTCACCCGCTTGCATTTCCATGTCCATCCCGCCCCATTTCTCCTGCTCGTTCGGATAGACATGGGTCATCCAATTCAAGACCACCGGGATCCACAATCCCCCAGCCTCACGACATGCCTCCTCGGTGTGAATACTGCCTTGCGGTCCAAAACGCGCATTCGGTCCGAACTGCTCGCTCACGGGTAGAGTTTTCGGGCCTGCGCAAAAATCCACATGTCGGTGCCAGGTTGCGATGCTCAACGGAGCAATCGCATTCAGTTGCTGTGGTGAAGCGTCGGCCGGCGCGGTGTACATTACGCCCACCGCCTTCAATCCCTCCGCAGTTCGCTTGTAAAGAATCGAACTCGGTCGGGTGTAATCGACATGCCGCTGCTCCTTACGTCGATAGCGGTAATTGGTATAGTGAATCTCCTCTCCTACCAGGCCAGTTGGAAAAAATGGCTTGTAGCCGTCGCGTACTGCCGTCTCAACGTCGCGGTAACGGAACAGCACGGCGCCCGCGGCAGCGAGGATATCCGCGGCGCGTGCCGCGTCACCGGATGCCGGATCGGCCTTCAGCGACATCTGCATGTGCCTACCCATCTTCATTGAAGGCACGGGCGTCTCGTCCGTCTTGCCGCTGTAGTGGCTTAGCAGCCGCTCCCACACTGGAAACTCCTGTGCGAAGGAGATGTTGGCGCAGCCGGTCAGCATCACAACCAACGATGCATTGCGTATCATGGGAACTGGTCCTAGCAGTGGGGTCGAGACCGGGCGTAGAACGCACGATCGTTGCTGCACTCCGTTCGTTCCCCTGTGAGCATGAGAGAATGACGCATGAAGAAGTTTAAGCACGAGGCGGAATTGTTCAAAGCGGCCTTGGCCGCCGGCGTAGTTTATGCGGAAGGGCGCAAGGCGGTTGAGTTCGAGGCCACGGATTCGGCAAGCGACAAGGCGCTATACGTATATCGCCTGCTCGTACACGATAAGGTCATCGCGCCAATGCCGGAAGACCAAGTTGGCGACAAGACGATTCGACATCGACTCGCGGCCTGGTATGCGCATCAATTGCCCGAGGGACATCCGTTGTTGGATTAAACCTTCGTTGCCATGGATGGCGCCGTGGTGAGAAGGGGCATCTAGAGTAGAATCCGCGCTGCTACGACCGGCCCGGTCGATTCTGGAGAGATTGTCGTCACTCAGACTTCTTCGCGCGCGCCCTCGCCGCCCCCCCGCAGCGTTGTGTGGCCCGCCAGTGCGATTGCCGCAACGTGGCCGCTGTTGCTCGGAATGGGCGTGCTTATGCTCGGTATGGGCCTGCAGAGCACACTGCTTGGGGTGCGTGCCACGCTCGAGGGATTTCCCACGATCGTCACAGGCGCGATCATGTCGTGCTATTACCTCGGGTATCTGCTCGGAACTCGCATGGCTCCGCCCCTGGTGCGCCGCCTCGGGCACATCCGCGTGTTCGCGGCGCTCGCGGCTATCTCTTCTGCCTCGATCCTCGTTCAAGGGTCCTTCGTCAACCCGTTCACCTGGGGCGCGATGCGCGGCGTGACGGGACTGTGCCTCGCGGGGATCTATGTGGTCGCCGAGAGTTGGCTCAACGACCGCGCCAGCCGCGAGAACCGCGGCAGGCTGTTCGCGATCTACATGGTGGTTCTGTACGTGGGACTTGGTGCCGGGCAGTTCCTGCTCATCTCGGCGCACCCCTCGACGACGGCTCCCTTCATGCTGGTCTCGGTGCTTATCTCCCTCGCGCTCGTGCCGATCCTCGTATCCTCGCGACAGGTGCCAGAGCACGGACTGCCGCGCACCGTACGGCTGCGCGAGCTTTATCGTGATACCCCGCTTGGAGTCGTGGCGGTCGCGGTCTCCGGCATGATATCGGCCTTCATCTTTTCCATGGGGCCGGTCTACGCGCGCCTGATCGGTCTCGACGTGGCGGGTGTCGCGAGGTTCATGGCGGTGAGCATACTAGCCACCGTGCTGACTCAATATCCGATCGGACGCTTATCGGACCGGATGGACCGGCGCACCATGATCGCCGCGGTGTGCTCGCTGGATGCCGTGGTGGCGAGCGTCATCACCGCCTTCCCGCATCTGCCGCAAGGGTTGTTTCTGTTCTTGGCCGCCGTTTTCAGCGGATTCGTCCTCACCATTTACTCGCTGGCGGTCTCGCACGTCAATGACAAGCTGGAGCAGTCGCAGATGGTTGCGGCCTCGAGCAAGCTGCTGCGCCTCAACGGCGCCTCCGCGGCGCTCGGGCCCGTGCTCGCGGGCGGTCTGATGGCGCAGTTCGGGCCGCGCGCTTACTTCGGTGCCTTAGCGACACTCACCGGTGCCCTCGCAATCTACGACCTGTGGCGCAAGATGCGGCGCAAGCCCGTGCCGCCTTCGCAACGCGGTCCCTTCATGGGCACTCAGCAACCGCAGGCGTGAGCTACCGCGCGTCACGGAAGTCTCGCGGTCCGAGGTCAGGCCAGATGAATCGATTTGTCGACAGCACCCTCAACACGCAATACACCGTACCTACCAGGAGCAACATGCAAGGCACAAGAAGTCTGTTTCTATTCTTGGCACTCACGGCCGGCGTTTGCAGTGCGCAGAGTGCGCCCCCGAAGGCGCAAACGAAGTCAGATTACTCTAAAGGTACGGCAAGCTTCGTTTCCAACGCGGAGATTGGGGCGGTGCTTGCGACCGCCGCAACAAACGCGGTCGCCGACAATGTGCTGCGAGTACTGCCGATCGACGGGGAGTACAATGTCGGCGTTTCGGTTGTCCGCCGGTTAAAGGTAAATGGAAGGACACCGCCGGATGCAATTCTGCACCACGACGTTACTGAGATTTATCACGTGCTGACGGGAAGCGGCGTCTTGGTTACCGGCGGGACCATAGCAGGGGAGACTGAGCTTCCCTCCGACGATCCTGTTGTGCGTACCCTGATCGGTCCAAGTGCGGTCGGCGAAGTGATTGCTGGTGGTACGAGACAGCACGTCGGTCCCGGGGACGTTGTTATCATTCCCCCGAATACCGCCCACGGCTTCGTCGAGATAACGTCGGAACAGATCACGTATTTGCTTGTTCGTGTCGATCCGCATCGTGTACTTGCTCAACATGATCGCACGCCCTAACGGATTCTGAGCTCGCTGGCAAAGTAGGATGCTCGGGAGCGGTCATTCGCGATCGTCTCGAAGTCGCGCACGCACTGTGCTTTGTGGGCAAAGCAAGGGACTGCGGCGCCTCCGCCCGACCGTCCGTTTCTTAGCGGCCACGCTGAAATTGACGCACCCCGAGATATTGCGGTCCGCGAACGACGGTATCGTCCCCGTATTGGACCTCGGCGACCTCAAGCTCGGGCATCGCTGCAATCAGCCGACCGATCAGCGCCTGGGCCTCCACCCGCGCCAAGTTCATGCCGATGCACTGATGCATGCCATAACCGAAGCCGAGATGGGGTTTCCCCTTACGGTGGATATCGAAGCGCTCGGGATTGCTGAATACTGCGGGATCGTGGTTGGCGACGCTCGTCAAGAGGTAGACGGTATCGCCGCGGGATAGTGGCTGGCCGGCTAGCTCAACGCCGTCGGCCCTGACGATGCGCACCGCAAATCGTGTGACCGATTTTAGCCGCATCACCTCCTCCAGCGCTTGCGGCAGGAGTACGGGGTTGGCGCGAATCTCCTCGAGCGCTGGACGGTTCGCATAAAGAATGACTACGGAATTTCCCACCCACCGCACCGTCGTGTCGGCGCCACCGGTAAAGAGGTTGAACAAATTATCGAGAATCACTGCTCCGGTGATCCCCTCGCAATCCTCAGCGCTGACGATCATGGAGACGAGATCGGTTGGCTTCTCGCCCCGCTCTAGCCGTTCACGACGATCCGACACCTCAGCCTTCAATACCTCGTAAATCTCCGCCTTGGCCTTGCAGCGCTCGGCATAAAGCGGATGATTGGGGGAGATCGAGAAGGCCGCAGAATCGAGAACGAGCTCGTACCAGCGACGGAAATCGCCCTCATTGACCCGAGAGAAGTTCAACAGGTCGAGTACGACCTTACCAGCAAACGCCTTAAACAGCGGAACCAGATCTACGACCGCGCCTCGCTGCAGCTGTGACAGCGTCGGCCCAAGCAGACTGTCCGCCAGTTCCTCCAGCTCCTGTCGACGCGCAGCGGCCGTCCCGCCGCTGAACGATTTGGCCCACAGGCCGCGAACTGCATCGTGCACCGGCGAGTCAGTCACCAACATGGCTTGGCCGGCCAGATTCTCGGCTATTGCTCCGCCTTCCGAAGTAAAGCGCTCCGGGTCGCGCAATGCCTGCCGGACAAGATCGTAACTCTTGACCGTCCAGCCGGCCAACGAGGCATCCCAGGCGATCGGGGGATCGAATGGGGTGGAATTCATCGGACTTTCTGTTTCACTGGGATCCATCCTCTCCGTTCACGGAACATTGAAGATCCTCGTCTTGCGGCCCCGTCATGCGTGCCTGCTTTTCGGCATTGAATAAACTGTGACGAGCGGCTCAAAGCGGAGGATTTTCTGTTC
Source organism: Steroidobacteraceae bacterium (assembly GCA_049513515.1). Lineage (GTDB taxonomy): Bacteria > Pseudomonadota > Gammaproteobacteria > Steroidobacterales > Steroidobacteraceae > Bog-1198. Next base: position 47,250 of record JBEKWA010000024.1, on the reverse strand, counting down.
CCGAGCCGCATCCACGTCTCGCCTCATCTGTCTACCCGCCAGTATGCGCGGATAGTGGACTCCTGGGTTCTTCAGTTGGGGCTGGACCCGGCTAATTACGGCACTCACACGCTTCGCCAAACTAAGGCCACGCTGATTTACCGGCGAACAAAGAATCTCCGGGCTGTTCAGTTGCTCCTGGGTCATTCCAAACTCGAGAGTACCGTGCGGTACCTTGGCATTGAGGTTGACGACGCCTTGGAGATGGCAGAGCAGACTGAGGCTTAGCAGGCGGGCGCCCCCGTCGGTGGCGGAGGTCGCCGACCGGCCGGCCACTGACGACCCTGAAATGGACGCCCGGAAGCAGACGCTCATACCTTAAGGTACGCTATAGGGAACGCCAACGAAGAGCCCGTCTATGGCCGACGCGAACAAGGCGGTGTTCCTCAGCTATGCGTCCCAGGATGCGGTAGCTGCTCAGAACCTGTGCAATGCGCTACGCGCCGCAGGCATCGAGGTCTGGTTCGATCAGAGCGAGCTTCGCGGTGGCGACGCCTGGGATGTATCGATCCGTCGCCAGATCAAAAGTTGCGCTCTGTTCATCCCGGTGATCTCGAATAACACCCACACCCGGGGTGAGGGGTACTTCCGGCTCGAATGGAAGCTCGCCGTTGACCGTAGCCACCTTATGGCGTCGGACCTCCCCTTCCTTTTGCCGGTCATCGTCGATGACACGCCGGACCAAGAAGACCGAGTCCCGGACCGGTTTCGCGAAGTGCAATGGACGCGATTGCCGGGCGGCTGCAATGCCGATGCCTTTGTGGACCGCGTGCGCCGGCTGCTGTCACCGGACGCTCCGATACCCGCTGGGATGAGCGTCGGGTCTTCGGCGCTGCCCACCGCATCGACAGGCGCTGCATCGACTCGCTCGACGCTTGCGGCCCCTCGTCCGCTTGTTCCGTGGATCGTGAGTGTTTTATTGATCCTCATAACGGGCTATTTCGTCGCCGACAAGTTCGTGCTGCCAAAGCGCGCGGTGCCGGCGGCCGAGGCACCGGCCACGGCTCCAGCGCCCGCCTTCAACCCGCCAGCGCACTCGATCGCGGTGCTGCCATTCACGAACATGAGCGGGGACAGAGAGCAGGATTACTTTTCCGACGGCTTGTCGGAGGAGTTGCTCAACTCTCTCGCGCGAATCACCGAGCTGCATGTTGCGGCACGCACCTCATCTTTCTACTTCAAGGGCGAACACGCGGATCTTACAACCATCGCACACAAGTTGAATGTCGCGTCGATTCTCGAGGGGAGCGTGCGACGTTCGGGTCATACCATTCGCGTTACCGCGCAGCTCAACAATGCGCTTACCGGCTATCACCTCTGGTCACAGACCTATGATCGTGACCTCGGGGACGTGCTGAAGCTACAGACCGACATTGCCACTGCGGTGGCCAACGCGCTCAAGGTCACGCTGCTGGGTGACGTTGCCGCGAAGACCGAGATTGGCGGTACGCGCAACCCCGCCGCATTCGACGCGTACCTGCGCGCCTCGAATGCGTACCGGCGCTTCGGACCGGCGAACCTGGCCGCCGGAGGCGGAAACAAAGAGGGCTTGCAATCTGCCATCACCGCGTACACCGAGGCCATTCACGCGGATCCCGATTACGCCCTCGCTTACGCCGGCCGGTCACTCGCATTCGCAGATTTCGCTCGAGCTTTAGTGGCGGGACCTGGTGTCAGCGACTACTTCAACAAGGGGCAGAGCGATGCGCGCAAAGCGATTGCCCTTGCGCCCGATCTCGCCGACAGCCACCTGGCGCTGGCCAATTTCTTCGCCGGGTCTCTCGAGCTTGCGGGCGCCCTTCGGGAATACGACCGTGCGCTCGCGCTCGCGCCCGGCGATGCAAGGGTATTGAGAGAGTACGGCGCATTCGCCGTCCTGATCGGCCGCACTGAAGCCGGCTTAGCTGCCGCGCACCGCCTGCTGGTATTGGATCCGCTGAATTCCACGAACCATTTCGGGCTCGGGGTGTCTTTGGCGTTCGCGCGGCGCTACGGCGACGCCATCCGAGCCCTCACGGAGGCCAAGGCGTTGGGTCAGGACGACATGTCCGTCAACATGTGGCTTGGAATCACTTACTACATGAGCGGTGACTTCGAGCGCGCCAGTGCCACGTGCGCAAAAGCAGGCGAAGTGAATGGTCCCTGGTGCTTGGCAATGATCTACGACAAGCTCGGGCGACACACCGAGGCCGAGGCGATGCTTTCCAGGGTTCGCTCCGTTGCGGGAGATCGCTTTGCGGAAGGGTACGCGGACATATATGCACAGTGGGGTGATACTGCCCGCGCGCTCGATTGGCTGGACAAGGCGATGCGGAACCGCGACCCGTATCTCGCGTATACGAAAGTCAACCCCTTCTTCGATCCGTTGCTCAACGAGCCGCGCTTCCGGGCGATCGTGCAGGCGCTCAAGTTTCCGGACTGAACCCATCGCTGGTCGACTCTAGAGACATTCGCAAACGAAGTCTCGAATGCGCGCGTCTGGGCAGGTTTCCATTACCGTTCCTCCACACGCGTCGGCGCAGCGATGGGGCGAGAGATCGGTCGGTACGTTGCCATGCACTTCGCGGAGCCCGGGAGCGACGTTCCCCATCCAGCCCAATAGGCGCGTATCGGTTCTCACAAACAAATGTCCTCGCTTACGAGGCTTGCGCCTGTTCGACAAGATAAGCCAGGACGTCCCGTCCTTTGGCGCACTGCCGCGGGAAGCCTGGATGATCCTGGGCATCCTGGAGCTCGTGTGCACGGTCGGGCTCATCGTCCCCGCCGCCTTCCATTGGCAGCCGCGGCTGACGATCCTGGCTGCCACGCTCTTGGCGGTCGAGAGCCTCGTGTTCGTCGGGGCGCACGTCAAGTACCGCGAGATCACGCCTATGATCTTGAGCGGCGTGCTGGGCCTCCTCATGGCGTTCATCGCGTACGGCCGGGTGGTTCTGAAGCCAATCTTCTGACGAGCGGGCCGCCCGATACAGCGACAGCGTTTTCCGGTTGCTGTGCGACGTGGCGCAGGAGGATCACCTTGCGCTCCGCGCCCGGTATATCATGCGACGTCAAAATTAGACGGGGACGAACTGATGCGCAGATTCGAAGGCCGCGTGGCCGTGGTGAGCGGGGCTGCTCAGGGCATGGGCAAAGCGGTGGCGCTGCGCCTCGGCGAGGAAGGTGCCACGGTCGTGGCGGTCGACATCAATGAGACCGGCGCTTCGGTCACGGCGCAAAGCATCGGCGGCCGCTCGATCGGCGTGGGCTGCGACATCGGGGATGAAGGAGCGGTCGCGCGCCTCTTCGACACGGTCGCGGGAGGATTCGGCAAGCTGGACGTCCTCGTCAATGCAGCCGCCATCGTGCCGTTCGTGAAATGGGATGCACTCACCTTCGGCGAATGGCGGCGCGTGCTGCGCGTCAATCTGGACGGCCTCTATCTGATGTGCCGGGCGGGCTCGGATCTGATGCGCAAGAACCAGTACGGCCGCATCGTCAACTTCAGCTCCAACTCCATTTTCGCCGGCACGCCGAATATGGCGCATTACGTCGCGTCCAAGGGCGGCGTACTGACGTTCACCCGGGCTCTGGCCACCGAGCTAGGGCCCTTCAAGATCACCGCGAACTCAATTTGCCCGGGATTGATCGATACCGAGGGCGTGCAAACCTCGCCTCACAAGGACGCTTTCGAGTTCGTCGAGATGCTGCAGGCGATCAAGGGCCGGGGGCTTCCCAAGGACGTGGTGCCGGCCGTCGCGTTCCTCGCCTCCGACGAGGCCCAATGGATCACGGGGCAGGCGCTCAACGTCGACGCCGGCATGGTGCGCTGGTAGAGGCGATCAGGAGTAGTAGTCCGCTCCGGTCCGATAGGTCTTGAAGCTCTCGAGGTCGTGCGAGTAGAAAAGCTCGGCGTCGTGCTTCTCGGCCAGCGCCTTCAGGCGCTTCATCGAAGTGAGGCTTGCCGTCGGATCCAGGTGAAAGCTGGAGATGCACATCATGTCCATGCTCTTCTTGCTGTAACAGGCATCCGCCGTGAACAGCATCGGGCGGCGGTTCTTGAGCTTGACCATCAGGCTGTAGTGGCCGGCGGTGTGCCCCGGCGTCTCGAATAGCCACAGTCCCTTAGCGATCTCCTGATCGCCCGTCACGGTCTGGAATTTCGGCGTGTACATGTCGAGTGCCGGATCGGGCGGCAGTTTCAGGCCGCGTTGGGGAGCGAGGTTCGGCGCGAAGCTCAAGTCCGAGTACCCGAGGTGCTCGAACGGCTGGCAATTGCCCGCGGCCTCGAGCTCCTTGGAATGGCACACGGTGCACGCCCCGTGAAAGTGCTTGTTACCGCCGCAATGGTCGAAATGGTAGTGGGAGTTGATGACGTAGTTGACGTCCTTGGGCGCCAGGCCGAGCTTCGCCAGCTGTCCCGGTATGGTTTGCGCGGGATCCTGGATCGGCTTCTCGAAGGGGAGCACCCGCATGACGTGATCGAAATCGTACCCGGTATCGAACATGTAGCGGCCGTCGGCATGCTCGATGAGCACGCTGTAGCAGGGAAACCGCAGCTCGCCGCCTGGACCCCGGTTCCAGAACGCGTGGAATCCATCGATCACCAGCGTCCCGCCTTCCAGCAGATGCACCTTCGTTTCGGTCATGACTCGAATACTCCTCTTGGCCGCAACTCCTCGCTCGCCTCGCAACTCACCGCTCGCCGCGCACGTACGGCAGACCGAGCGCGGGCGGCAACATACTGTGCCGCGCGAATATCACCAGCACCGCCATCACCGCCGCAAAGGGCAGCATCTGCACCACGTCCGTCGGCACGTTGAGGCCGGCCACTTGCAGTGCGGTGGTCATCGCCAGACTCACGCCGAACAGTGCGGCGCCCAGCAGCACCCACACGGGGCGGCCGCGGGCCAGCATCGCGAGCACGATGCCGATGAAGCCCGCGCCGCCGGTCATGAAGGGCACGAAAAGGCCTGCGCCCACGACGGCCATATAGGCGCCGCCGAGTCCGGCGAGAAAGCCTGTGAACAGCACGGACACCGAGCGCGTGCGGATCACATCGACACCGGCGGCATCGAGCGCGGCAGGCTTGTTGCCCGCCGCCTCGAGGCTTAGCCCGAAGTAGGTCGCGCGGTACAACCAGGTCAGAGCGGCCGCCAACAGAACGCTCAAGTAGACGATGGGACTGTGGCTGAAAAGTCCTTTGCCGAGGATGGGTATGCGGCTCAAATACGGCAGCGCAAACACCGGCGCGGCGGTGAGGCGAGGATAGGTCCGGCTGAACTCGACGAAATGCAGCAACGCCGTCAACCCCTGGCATCCCATGGTGACGGCGATGCCGATGACGATCTGATTGAGACCCCGGCGGATGCAAAGGAGCAACACGATGAACGCGACCGCCGCGCCGCCCAAGCCGCCCGCGAGAAACCCGAGCCAGAACGAGCCCGTATACCAGGCGGCGACGAAACCGGCGTAGGCGCCGAACAGCATCATGCCTTCGATCCCGACGTTCAGGACGCCCGCCTTCTCCGACATCTGTTCGCCGAGTCCGGCGAGCAGCAACGGCACGCCGGCCGTGACCGCGCCGTAGAGCAAGGAGACGAGGAAGGGCTCGGTGAGAAGTGCGTTCATCTCAAACGGCCAGGCGCTTGCGGCGCGACTGATCCAGGTATTCGACCAGGGCTAGAAATATGAGGAGCAGCGATACCAGCACCAACACGTAGTACTGCGGGATGCCGATGCGGTGAGCCGCGCTTTCGCCGCCCACCATCAGCGCCGAGAAAAAGAAGGTGAACCCGATCACCGCATAGCCGTTGAGGCGCGCGAGGAACACGAGCGGAACGACCAGCAACCCATAGGCGGGATTCCAGTCCGCTCGCACCGTGCCCCACACGCCGAGCACTTCCACGGCGGCGGCGAGACCGATCAGCCCCGCGCTCAAGACGAAGGCGAGGACGATCAGACGTTCCACGCGCTCGCCCGCGTGAACGGCGGCCGCGCGATTGGCTCCCAGCACTTGCAGCTTCAGCCCGAAGGCCGTTCGGGTCATCATCAGGTGAATCAGCACCAAGACGACCACCGCGATCAGAAGTCCCGAGTGAACCGTCGAGCCGAAGAGGCGCGGCAGGCGCTCATCCACCGGGAGGCTCCGGGTCTGCGGCACCGTGGTTGCCGGATCGAAAAGAACGAGCTTGATGAATACATTGGAGAGACTCACGCCGAGAAAACTCATCATGAGCGTGGTGACGATCTCATTCACGCCGTAGCGCGCTTTGAGCATCGCCGGAGCGAGTGACCAGATCGCGCCCACCAGCGCACCCGCCGCCATGCAGAGCACCAGCGTCGCACCGCGCGGCAGGACCCCGGCGAGCGCCGGCGCGAGCGCGGCCGCCGTCACGGCCGCCAGCAGAAATTGACCGTCGCCGCCCAGGTTCCAGATGCCCGCCCGGAAAGCCACGATCAGTCCTGCGGCGATCAATAGGAGCGGCGCCATCCGGGTCAACGTCTCCTGCAACCCGCCCCTGCGCAGAATGCCGCGCTCGAGCACGAAGGCATAGTAGTCGAGCGGATTCTTGCCGAGCGCCAAGAGCAGGACGCCGCCCACGACGAGCGCGAGTGCCACCGGTAGCAGCACTCGAAGCACGGCGGCTGCAGGGCCATCCTCGATGCGCGTCTTTCTCACGCGGACTTGGCTCCGGTCATCAACGAGCCGATCTTGCGTTCCGCGTCCGCCGCATTGTCGACGATGCCCGCAAGGTGCCCCTGAAACATCACGCCGATCCGATCGCTGATCTCGAGCAATTCGTCGAGATCGGTGGATATCACGATGAGGGCGACGCCGCGCTCCGCCGCCGCGTCGATCCGCTCGAGAGCCAGGCGCTGGTTCTGCAAATCGAGCCCGTAAGTGGGCTTGTTGAGGACGGCGACGCAGGCATCGGCGCCGAGCTCGCGCGCGAGCAGCACCTTCTGGATGTTGCCGCCGGAGAGTTTCCCCACCGGCGTGCGTTCCGAGGGCGTGCGGATGTCGTGCTCGCGGATTTTGTCGCGGGCACTCGAATGAATGAGGCTCCAATCCGTGATGCCGCGCCGCCAGTAAGGCGGTGCTCCTATTTCCTTGAGCAGGAGATTGATCGCGACGGAAAACGTCCCCACCGTTCCCTCGCCCAGGCGCTCATCCGTCACATAGCGAATGCCGGCCCGGCGCCGCTCCGGCACCCGCCCTCGCGTGACGTCGCGGCCTGCGAGCGAAATCCGCCCCTCGGTAACCGCGCGCTGCCCGGCGAGCACCTCCGCGAGATGCTTTTGACCGTTGCCGTCGACCCCCGCAATGCCGAGCACCTCTCCCGACCAGAGGTCGAACGAGACCTCGTGGAGCGCTGTCTCCCCCACCCGGTGCTCGGTCGCCAGCGCACTCACGCTGAGCACGGGGGGTTTTCCGCGATCGATCGGCCGGGCGTGATGCGCCATTCGTCCGGTCAACGCGGCGAGATCCGGAGCGTGCCGCGTCCGCTCGTCGTTCGCCTCGGTGCCGAACATCAGGCGCAGCACTTCCGCCGTTCTCTCGCCCTCGCTCGAGGAGCGCATGCGCTCGGGATCGATTTCGCCCGCGAGGCGTCCCTGCCGAAGCACCGAAATGCGGTCGCCGAACTCGTAGGCCTCGAGCAGCTTGTGAGTGATGAGGATCAACGCCACACCCTTTTCCTTGAGCCGGCGCAGCATCCGGCCGAGATCCGCCACGCCCTGCGGCGTGAGCATGGACGTCGGCTCATCGAGCAGTAACATTTTTTCCTCGCGCCACAGCGCACGGAGAATTTCCACCTGCTGCTGCTCACCGAGCGACAAGGCGGTCACGAGCGCGTCCGGATCGATGCGAATCGCGAGCGCGGTTGCGAGCTCGCCGAAACGGCGGAGTGCGGCGGCCCGTTTCACGGGCTGCCACCACGGACCGCCGAGCATCAGATTCTCGATGACCGAAAGACTCGGCACCAGAAGCAGCTGCTGGAAAACCGCGCCTATCCCCAAGTCCATGCTGCGCCGAGGCGAATCGATGTGCACGGGCTTGCCGTCGATGACGATCTCGCCCGCGTCAGGCTGCTGCATTCCCGCGAGCAACCCCATCAGCGTGGACTTACCGGCGCCGTTTTCGCCGAGCAGCACGTGGATTTCGCCGCCGCGAAAGTCGAGCGACACGTCGTCGAGAGCGACGATGCCTGGAAAGCGCTTGGTCACCTTGCGTAGGGAAGCGTCGACCACTCGTTCGAGCCGGCTACTTCGAGGGCGCCGCCACCGAGGTCATCAGTGCGCGAACTTTGGCGGTATCCCAGATCGGCACGATCTTGAGCTTGCCGTCGACGATCTGCTGGCGCTGCGCCTCGACCTCGGCCCACACCGCGTCGGGAATATGCTTGGTATGCAGCATGTGTACGGAGTCGTCGGCCAATTGAATGGTGTAGGCATGCGTGCCGAACTTGTTGGCCTTCAAGTCCTCGATCATGGCCGAATACACCGGCACCAGGTTCCAGACCACCGAGGAGAGGAGATTGCCCTTGTCCATGGCGCTCTTGTCGCCGATCTCGTCGATGAACCACACGGTGCCGCCGTTCACGGATTTCTTGGTCTCCACCGCCTGCAGCATGCCGAAGGCGGAGCGATCGCCCTGCCCGAACACGACATCGGCGCCGGCGCCGATCACCGATTCGGTGACCCGCCGGCCGCCCGCGACGTCAGAGTACGCCGCCGCCCCGACGACGGCATACAGCACCTTGACGCCGGGGTCGGTGGCCTTGACGCCTTGCGCGAACGCCGCGGATTGACTGTTCCAGGGCGGCGACTCGGCCGCGACGACGATGGCAACCACGCGAGTCTTGGTCATCTTCACCGCCATGACGCCCGCGAGGTATGCGCCCTCGTGGCCGCTCACGGTGTAATCGGCGACGGCTCCCGGCCTCGAGTCCTGCGGGCGATCGACGATCGCCACCGGCACGTGGGCCTCCGCGCCGATCTCCGGCGCCGCCGTGTTGTAGCCGCTCGCATGGGCAATGATGAGGCTCGCCCCGTCATCGACCAGCTCGCGCAGCTGCGCATGCACATCGCCGTAGCCGAGGCCCGTCGCGGGCATGAACTTCAAGCCGTATTTCGCACACACGATCTTCGCGGCGTTGAAGGCCTGCTGATTCCAGCCGAAGTCGGTGGGCTCTTCCGGCAGCATGAGTGCGAGCGACTTGACCTCGACCGCCTGCGCGCAGGGGGCGCTCACGGCCGCCAATCCCGCGAGCAGCAGTGCCGCGATCGGCCGGCCGGACAGCCTCATCCCTCGAGCGCCTTGCGCACGGCGACCAGCCTCGAGGCGCGCTGGCTCTGAAGCTCGGCGATCCTTTCCGGCGTGTAGCCGTAGATGCCGCCGCCGGTCTTGATCCCGAGCTTGTGCTGCGAGATGCGCTCCGTGACGTAGCCGGCGACGTCGGCGCGATTCGACAGCTCCTTGTTGAGATAGCTTGCGACGGCTGAGTAGATATCGAGCCCCGCCATGTCGAGCAATGCCATGGGTCCGACCACGGCGAGCTTGTAGCCGATGCCCCAGGAAACGCAGGCATCGAGATCCTTGGGATCGATGACGCCCTGCTCCACCAGATCGAGGCACTCCCGCATGACGGCATAGAGTACGCGATTCTCGACAAATCCCGGAACGTCCTTGCGGATGGTGATGGGCAAATGACCGCAGCGCCTGACCAGCGCCACCAGCGCCTCCGCCGTCGCGGGCGCGGTCCGCTCCCCCCAGATCACTTCGATCATGGGAATGATGTGCGGCGGATTCGACCAATGCATGCCGATCACGCGGCTCGGTACTCGCGTGCCCGCCTGAATCTGGGTGATCGGAATTCCGGAAGTATCGGAGGCCAGAATGCAATCGTCGGGGACATGCGCCTCGATGGCACGAAACACCTTGATCTTGAGATCGAGGTTCTCAGGCACCGTCTCGATGACCAGGTCGGCGCCGGCGACGCAGGCCGGGAGGCTGTCGTCGACGGAGATGACATGAGCGGTACGATCCGGCACGGACAGGGCCGTAAGCACCGTGGCGGCACCGGCAAAGGCGGGAGCCGCCTTGTTGCGCTTGTCCGGGTCGGAGTCGAACGTCGCGACCTTCAATCCGGCACGCGCCAGGGTCGCGGCAATGCCCGGCCCCATGGTGCCGAGCCCGATGACTGCCGCCCGTTTCACGGCTCAGCCCTTCGACTTCTTGTACGCCTCGCGGGACACGATACGGTCGCGCCAGGCGCGCACACCCGGTAGCGCCGGCAGCGAGACCGGGAAGGCGAGCGCACGATCGATGACCGGTCCCAGGCAAATATCGGCGATGGAGAAATTTGCTCCGGCAATCCACGGGCGTCCGGCCGTACCCTTTTCCAGGAGCTCGAGCTGCGCCGAGAGTTCCTTCGCGTCGGCCGCGAAGCTTGCCGCGCGCTCCTCCTCTTTCTTCTTCGCTTCGCGGAACACGCCGAGATAAGGCGCGTTCAGCGAAGCCAGTTGCCAGTCCATCCAGCGCTCGACCTGGCTGCGCGCCGCGGGGTCGCGCGGATACAGCGCCGCGCCGGCGGTGAGCTTGTTGCAGAGATAGCGCAGTATGGTGTTCGACTCCCAGACGACCGCCTCGCCGTCCACCAGCGTCGGCACCTTGCCGTTCGGGTTGAGACGCAAGTATTCCTCCGTCTGGGTATTGTTGAATTGACGGCCGTAATCCTCTCGCTGGTACGGCTCTCGCAATTCTTCCAGCAGCCAGACGACCTTCTGCACGTTCCCGGATGTGCCTCGACCCAAAATCCTCAACATGGTGTTCTCCCCGTACCGCGGCTCAAGCGTTTCACGAATTCAACTGCGCGGCTTGTAGGCCACCGCATCCATCTCGATCTTGCATTCGATCACCGCGCGAGCCTCGACCGTGGTGCGCGAAATGCGCCCGTCCGGGAAGTACTCGCCGAAGATCTTGTTGTAGCGCCCAAAATTGCGGGCATCGGCGAGGTACACCGTCACCTTGACCACGTCGCTCAAGTCGGCGCCGTCCATGTTCAAGATGCGGCGAAGGGCTTCGAGGGTCCAGCGAGTTTCCTCCTCGATGTTGCCGCAGCACATGTTGCCGTTCTCGTCCTTGGGAACCTGGCCCGACACATAGATGAAGTCGCCCGCGCGCACGGCCGGGTGAAAGGGCAGATTCGGATTGCGCTTGCCGATGGGGATGATCTTGTCGTTCACGTGCAGGGCCGCATCCTTGTTGTCAAAGTACCGAGGTTTCGATGACGTCGACGCCGCGCTGGCGGTCGATGAGGTAGCAGAGACCGCGATCGTCGATGGTCACATCGTTCGATGAGGCGAGGCTGAACCCTTGCGGCGGATCCGTCTCGTAGAAGCCCACCTCGCGCGGCGCGAAGGGATCCGCGATGTCGAGGATGCGCAAGCCCTTCGCGAACCACGCGAACGGAATGATGGTCCCCTTGAATCGTTCGGAGGGCTGATGGCAGCCCATGAAGGGCGGCTGCGGCGCGCCGTCCGGATCCAGACCTTCGACCTGGAAGGTCGATATCGGCACGGGGCAATGCTCGTTGGTGATGTCGTAGATCCACGCGAACGCCGGCGCCGACGGCCAGAGCTTGGCGACGTCCTCGTCCGCGACCACCATGACCTTGCGGCCCTTGAGCGTCTGCGGAATCGGCAGACAGGTATGCGTCGGATGCGGAAAGGCGGGCGAGGTGTTACCGCTCGCGATGCGCTTCGGCTTCGACATGTCGGAGATGTCGAGAATGTGATAGCCGTGATGCCAGTAGCTTACGTAAAGCCGGTCGCCCATGCGCATCGGGTGATGGCAGCGCGGCGCCGGACCTTCCGTCCAGGGATTCGCCTCGCCGCCCGCCTGCCACTGCCCCGGTATCCACCAGCGCCCCACTTCGTCGGGATGCCTCGGATCCTTGAGGTCCAGGATCATCATGATGTTGCCGATGTAGCCCTCGGCGGTGGGCGAGATGTAGGCGTAACGCCCGTCGAAATCATAGCGGTGCACGCCCTTGCCATAAGTGCGCCACTTGCAGAGAAGCTCGGGCCGGGAGGGCGTCGACACATCGTAGATGCCGAGACCGCCGCCGAAATTCGGGTCGCCGCCCTGACCCTGGCGCTCGTGATTGACGACCATGAGGCCGTTAGCCACGCGCACCTTGTGCGAATGCCAGCCGGGTGGCACCTCGACGCGGGTGAGCACGACGGGGTGGGCCGGATCCGCGATGTCGACGATGGTCGTGCCGGTGGGCTCGCGCATGTGGCCGATGTAGAGCGTCTTGCCGTCCACCCACACCTGGCCGCCGCCGGGGCAGTCGATGTGCGCCACGAGGCGCGTGTTCTTGGAGCGTGCCATGGATCTCAGTACAGCCGGACGATGGCGCCGTTCTGGTTCTTGCCGTGCTTCTGATAGAGGGCGAGCGCCTTGAGCGTGGGCTCGTCGCTTCCCACGAACAGAATCGCCGGCTCGGTCGCGGACGCATTGACGTGCTCGCACCACGTGCCGCCGGGAACCACGAAGGTATCGAACCGCTCCCAGTCCACGCGTTGACCGCCGATGACGCTGTAGCCGTGGCCTTCGAAAGGCGAGCACACGAGACTCGCGCTTTGCTTCAAGGGAAGCGTGCGCTCGCCCGGGCGCAGCATCTGCATGAAGAACGTCATGGTCTTGTAGACGGGTTGACCGGTCGTGGGATCGACGTACTCGACCATCAACGCCTCGTGAGGGTTGCCCTCCCAGTCGCGGAACTTCTCGAGGAGCTCGCGCATCATGTCGTAGCGGTAGACGTACATCGGCGAGGCATTGCCCGCACCGCGATGATGCGACACGAAGCGCGGCAGAAAGCCGCCGGAGCCGTAGACGCGATGCGAGTAGTCGGGCGGGAAGCGCTCGGTCTGCATGGCCCTACGGACGCGCTTACCCTCTTCTTCCTCGGTGTAGTCGTGCTCGAAATACATCGAGTTCAAGGTCTCGACCAGGGGCAGATCGAGAACGCTCAAGTTGATGGCGGGCTCCTGGCTCTGGTTGCCGTGGTTGTGCCAGGTATCGTGCGGCGTGAGCACGAGATCACCGGGTCCGAAGACGATGTTCTCCCCTTCGACGCCCGTGAAGTTCATCGAGCCAGTGAGCCCCAAGCGAATGGCATTCGGCGAGTGGCGGTGCGGCGGCATGATCTCGACCGGATCGTTCACGCGGTAGGCGACGTACAGAGTCGTCGCAGTGGCCCGTTGCGGCGCGAGGCCGGGGTTCACCAGCACCAGCGAGCGGCGCTCCGAGGTCTCGGTCTTGATGAGATCCGCCGAGCGGTGCAGTAACGGCTCGATCTGAGCTTTGTACTTCCAGATAAAGGGCACGGCCTTACGACCTTGCATGACCTGGCGATCCTCATCGTGGGCGACCTTGCGGTCGACCACCCAGTAGGGCGCCATGTTGTTGGCGTACACGTCCCGGTGCAGCTCGTCCAGGGCGGACTGGAGCGAATCGGACACTGCGATCTTTTCTTTTGCCCCCATCACGTACCTTCCCGAACCAAGTTATTAAGTGGTTCACTCTGTGAGACAAACGCAGTCTGACGTGAAACCAACGGTGCCGTCAACCGGCGACGCGGGTGAAAAAAAGCATCAAGTCGCGCGCGCGAGGTGCACGCCGCGCTTGTCGACGAGCCACAGGCAAAAGACGTAAACGGCCATGAGAAAACCCACGGACCAGGCAAAGAGTCCGGTGTTTCCGCCGCTCCAGTCGAGCTCGTAGCCACCCAGCACCGGGCCGATGCCGCCGCCCAGTAGGAACGCGCCGCCGCATGCGGCGGCGCAGCCGCCGACCGGATCCACCTCGGCCGCGAGGCCGAGACACGTCACGAGTCCGTGGAACCAGAAAAGTCCGAAAAGGAACATACCGGCGCCGAATTCCCAGCCGCTGTGCGCATGCACCAGCAGGCTCACCGCGCCCGCGAGACCGATGCCGACCCAAAGCGCCGCGCCGCGACGGCCGAGACGCGCGTCGATCCACGCTCCCGCAGAGGAGCCGATGATGGCGCCGATGTAGGCCATGGACAGGGCAGAATCGAGTGCGCCCTCGGAAATGCCCGACGCCCGGCCGAGCGATTCCGTCACGGGATAAAACGAGCTCACGCCGGTCGATGTCAGCAACACCGCCGCGCACACCGTCCAGCCGCGCCAGCCACCGATGCCGCGCGGGACCCCCGCGACGGCGTTCGCCGCGGCATTGACCGGAGTCACCGGGTACCACGTCACGGCGGCGAGGCAGATCAGGGTGGCGGCCGCAAGTAAGGCGAAAATCGCGCGATCGATGTGCAGCGGTGCGAGCGCAACGGGCATGCCCAGGATGAGCAGAAACCCGGCGAGATTCATCAAGGCGTTGATCTGGCCGTAGCGCTTCTCGGGCTCATCGAGCCGTGCCACGGCCCGGTTGACGTCGGCGATCAAGAGGCCCTCACCGAGACCCGCCACGATCCTGCTCACCAAGATCGCCGAGAACGAGGTGACCAGCACGGTCGTCACACTGCCGATGACACAGAGCAAGGTTCCCGCGGCGAGCGCGTTGCGCGAGGTGCGCGCGCGGCTGAAATAGCCCATGGCGATGCTGACCAGGGCAGCAAGACCGATCTCGCTCGAGAGGATCCAGCCCGTCGCAATGCTGCCGAATCCCGACTGAGTGGAGAACACCGTGAACTGAAAGGGCTGCGTGAACCAGCTCAGGTTCGCCGCCGTGTACGCGCCGAACAACGCGATCGTCGTTTTGAGGACGGGCGAAGATGGGCGAGAGTTCATGTCCACGCCTGCGAGTCCGACGGGGCTCGATCAGCGATGCGCAGCGCGGCCGGCCGGCGACGCATTGATCACCCCGATGGCCGCGTCGACGCCGGCGCCCACCTCGATGCGCGCACCGAGGCTCCGCAGCGCGCCGCCGAGTGCCGCGACGGCGACGAGGGCATAGATCGGCTGCGCGGTCGGACCCATGTGGCCGATGCGCAAGAGCTTGCCCAAGGTCTCGCCCCGGCCTGCTGAAAAGACGACGCCGTAGTGCGCGCGCACGGCCGCGCGGAGCGCGGCATCCTCGATGCCAGCGGGAATGCGGACGGCGGTGGTCGTGGGCGAAGCCGTGCGCTCGTCGGCCGGCCAGAGGCGCAAGCCCATGGCGAGCGCGCCCGCGCGACAGGCCTTCGCGGTGAGCGCATGGCGTTCCCACACGTGCTCCGGGCCTTCCGAGAGATAGACATCGAGCGCGGCGTCGAGGCCGTTGACCTCGGCGACCGACGGCGTGAAGGGGAACGGCCGATCGCGGCGCGCGGCGTGCTCCCAGTCGAGATAACTCAAGATGGAGTCGCGCGGGGCGCTCGGATTCTGTTTCATCTTGTCCCAGGCGCGCGGCGTCACGCCGACGAGAGATAGCCCCGGTGGGCAGCCCAGGCATTTGTTCGGTCCGGTCACGAAAAGATCCGCGTGGCAGCTATCCGGATCGACATCCATTCCGCCGAACGAAGACACCGCATCGACCAGCAGATACGCGCCGTGGGCCGCGGTGAGCCGGCCGATCTCCGCCACCGGATTGATGGTGCCCGAGGGCGTGTCGTGATGGCACACCGAGACGATCGTGATGTCCGGGCGGGACTTCAGCATCTCGGCGACGCTCGCGGGATCGATGACCTCATCGTAGGGCACGCGGATCTCGAGCAGCTCCTTGCAATAGCGCTTGGCCCAGAAACCGAACCCCGCCCCATACACGCCGGAGACGAGATTGAGCACGACGTCGTCCGAGCCGATCAGGGACGCCGCGCCCGCCTCCAGAGCGAGCACCGGCTCGCCGTGAAGAATGACCGGCGGGTGCCGAGTGCGCAGCGCCGAGCGCAGCTTCTCCACCACCCTCTCGTAAAAGCCGAGAAACGCCGGGTCGTAGTCGTAGAGAACCGGACGCCCCAGCGCGCGCAGGACCTGGCTGTATGCATCCACCGGTCCCGTGGCCAGAGTGATGACGGGCGGGGCCGTCGCTTCATATCGCACGGTGTGCTCCTTGGCCCGCGACATGCACCGCCGGACGCCGCTGCGCCCAGGGCCGTGCCCGCTCGAGCTGTCCCGACAGACTGAACAAAGTCTCCTCGGCGCCGAGATGTCCCGCAAGCTGCGTGCCGATGGGCAGTCCCTCCGCGTTCCAGTAGAGCGGGATGGACAGAGCCGGCTGGCCGCTTTGATTGAACATCGCCACATACGGGCACGCCGTGACGACTTTCAGCATCCACTCGAACGCCGACAAGTTGGGATCGTCGGCGTTCAGGAGCCCGAGCACGGGCGGCGGGAATGCCATGATCGGACTCAGCCATACATCGCAGGTCGTGAAGAACTCGCCGAGGATCCGCGATGTGCGATGCATGATGTCGAAGGTCTCGACGAATTGCGCGGCGCTGCGCGACTCGCCGTACTCGAGAATCTTGAGCGTCGTGGCCTCGAGGGTGGCGTGATTGACGGGGCGGCCGGTTTCGGCGCGCGCGGCGGCGACCATCTGCCGCACCGCGGCCGCCGCGAACTCGAGGAAAACCTGGGTGACCTCGGCGACATCGATGTCCGGCGCCGCCTCGCGAACCTCGTGACCCAGACTCTCGCAGAGCGCCGCGACATCGCGGGTCATGGCGCTGCAGTCCGCATGAGCGCGGCCGCCGCCGCGGCCGGGCGTTGCCGAGAACGCGATGCGCAGGCGCTGCGGATCGCGCTGCGCGGCGGCGAGGAAAGTGCCGGACGGCGGCGGCAGCAACAAGCGCCCGCCGATCTCACTGCCGGCGGTCGCATCGAGCAGCGCGGCGCTGTCGCGCACCGAGCGGGTGACCACATGATCGTTGACGAGGCCGAACAGAATCTCGTGCAGGTCGGGACCCGTGGGATTGCGTCCGCGCGTAGGCTTCAGGCCAAAGAGCCCGCAGTTCGCTGCGGGCACGCGAATCGAACCGGCGCCGTCGGCGGCGTGGCCCATGGGTGCGATGCCCGCGGCCACGGCCGCCGCCGAGCCACCGCTCGAGCCGCCGGCGCTCTTGGCGATGTTCCAAGGATTGCGGGTCGGTCCCGTCGCAAGGGATTCGGTGGACACATTGTTGCCGATCTCCGGGGTCGTGGTCCGGCCGATGGCGATGAGGCCCGCGCGCTTGTAGCGCTTGGCGAGCTCGGAGTCATGCGCGGAGATGTGGCCCTTCATCAGCCGGCAGCCCGCCTCGCTCGGCACGCCCTCGTACGCGGCGCCGATGTCCTTGATGAGAAAGGGCACGCCGGCAAACGGCGCGCCCGCGGTCATGCGCGCAAGCGCCGCCTCGGCTTCTCCCGGCATGGTCGCGACCACGGCGTTGAGGGTCGGATTCAAGAGCTCGATCGCGCGCATGCCGAGGTCGCGGAGCTCCGCCGCCGCGACTTGGCGGCGGCGGACCAGATCCGCAAGCCCCAGGGCGTCGTACGAGGCGTATTCTTCCAGGTTCATGTAACTCTCTGATTCCGCCGCCGGCGATGCAGCGAACCAAGTTCGAAAGTGGTCCGCCGGGGCAGCCGGAGTCTGCATCTAACCCCCCGCCTCGTCAACCGGCGCAACGCCCGCGGAAGGTGCGTGACGGCGCGCCTGTGATATCGTATGGCGGAAAGGGCGTGGCTGATTTATGGATCAAAACGATCAAGCCTTGAGCAAAGTGCGTGAATTTATCGAGCGGCAGAACATCGCGCTCGACGGGCGCATCCCTCCGGAAAGAACTTTGGCCTCGGAACTCGGCGTGGGCCGCCGCTCGGTACGGCGGGCGCTCGATGTACTCGAGCAAGAGGGCCGGATACACCGCCATCAGGGGCGCGGCACCTTCGTCGACATCCGGGCGACGGGAAGCCTGGCGCCTCCGAGTACCACCGCTGCCGGCGGTCCCCGGCCCGCCTTGAGTGCGGCGCTCGAGAACGTTCTCGACTACACGAATCCCTTGGAAGTCATTGAAGTGCGGCTCGCGAACGAGCCGGTGATGGCGCGCCTCGCGGCCCTGCGGGCATCCCCCGCCGAGATCAAGCGTTTGACGACCCTCGCCGGCAAGACGCGCACGGCGAGCGACGCCGAGGCCTATGAGCGCGCCGATTCACTGTTCCACCGCACCATCGCCGAAGCGTCGAGGAACACGCTGTTTCTCGCGTTCTTCGACACCATGCGCATCAGCCAGCGCGATATCGGCTGGCGGCGCCTGGGTGAAAACGCCCACTGCTACAAGCGTCAGACCGTGTATGCCAACTTTCACGAATCGATTGCCGCCGCCATTTCCGATCGCAACGGCCAGGAAGCGTATCTGCAAATGCAGCGTCACTTGAGCGACGTGCAGCAATACATCTACGCCCAGGCGTTCCCGCGGGCGGACGCTCAGCAATAAAGCCCGCGGGCTGCACGCGCGCGGGCCCATCGAGGATTGGTTCGCACGTGCGCGCGCGTCTATACTGAACGCCTCCTCCTTGCGAACCAATGTCATGACGAAGATCCCCGCGTTCGATTACATCATCGTGGGCGCGGGCTCGGCCGGCTGCGTCCTGGCTAACCGCCTGAGCGCGGACCGCGATGCAACGGTCCTGTTGCTCGAGGCCGGCGGCTGGGACCGCGATCCCTGGATCCATATACCCCTCGGCTGGGGCAAGATCCTGCAGAAGCGGCTGCATGACTGGGACTATTTCTGCGAGCCCGAAGAGAACGTCGGCGGCCGCCGGCTGGAGTGCGCGCGCGGCAAAGTGATCGGCGGTTGCTCCTCTACCAACGCGATGGCGTACGTGCGCGGCAATCGGGGCGATTACGATCGCTGGGCCGCCCACGGCGCGCCGGGCTGGAGCTACCGGGACGTGCTTCCGTATTTCCGCAAGTCCGAACGATGGGAAGGCGGCGCGAATGCTTACCGCGGCGGCGACGGGCCCATGTCCGTGCAGGCGTGCCGCTACCAGGACCCTCTGATCGGCGCGTTCGCCGAAGCGGGCCGATCGGCCGGCCACCCTTGGACCGATGACTACAACGGCGAGAGCCAACTCGGCTTCGCGCGGCTGCAGATGACCATCGGCGCAGGAAGGCGCTCGAGCTCGGCGACGGCGTACCTGCGGCCGGCGCTCACGCGCTCGAACCTTCGGGTGGAAGTGCGCGCCCGCGCGCGGCGCATCCTGATGGATGGCCGCCGCGCGACCGGCATCGAGTACGAGCAGGGCGGCGTCACGCGCACGGCGCGGGCGGCGCGGGAAGTGCTTCTCTGCGGTGGGGTCATCAACACGCCACAGCTTCTGATGCTCTCAGGGCTCGGCGACAGCGAGGAGCTCGAGCAGCACGGCATCGCCGTGAACGTCGCGCTGCGCGGCGTCGGCCGCAATTTGCAGGACCACGTGTCGGTGATCCTCATGTATCACCGCCGCGAGCCGGGGCCGTTTTTGCGGATGATGCGTTACGACCGCATCGGCCGTGAGCTCGCCAAGGCGTATTTTCTGGGAACCGGTTTCGCCGCCGACGTGCCCGGCGGCGGGGTCGCCTTTCTCAAGAGCCGGAGCGACCTCGAGCTGCCGGACATACAGTTGCTACTGACGGCCGCGCCCCTGGGCGCCTGGCCGTACTTGAAGCCTTTCAAGGCGCCGTTCAAAGACGGCTTCGCGAGCCGCATCGTGATGCTGCATCCCGAGAGCCGCGGCCGCGTGACTCTGCAATCGACGGATCCCAAGTCGCATCCGCGCATCCTGCAGCGTTTCATGGCGACGGACTCGGATTGGCGCGCGCTGCGCGCCGGCGTCGCGCTGGCCCGTGAGCTCGCGGCGCAGCCCTCGATGCAACCCTACATCGCGCGGGAGTTCTTCCCGGGCGACGACAAACGCTCCGCCGCGGATATCGACGCGCATATCCGCAACACCTCCATCACCGTTCATCATCCGGCCGGGACCTGCAGGATGGGCCCGGACTCCGACGAGCTCGCGGTCGTGGATACCGAGCTCAAGGTGCGCGGCAGCGAAGCGCTGCGGGTGGTCGACGCCTCGGTCATGCCGGATCTTCCGAGCGGCAACATCAACGCCGCGGTGTTGATGATTGCGGAGAAGGCGGCCGACCTGATCCGCGGCGCTAGAACCTGTAATTGAAGCCGACGATGTACTCGCGCGGCGGAAACCAGGTCTGCGTCGTCTCGCCGCCGTACTGGTTGGTGAAGCGGTAACTCACCTCGGCGCGATCCGCCAGGTTGTTGATGGCAAACGTCATGTCGAAGTGGCTATTGGCAAACGTGTAATCGAACAAGAGATTCAACAGCACATAGCTCGGCGTCGTGTAGAGCGGGTTGGTGAACACCGTGTTCGAATAATGATCCCGGTAGTTGCCTTGCAGACGCGACAAGAGGCTCGAGCCGTCCGCGAAGGTGGAGGTCTGCGACAAAGCGACGGTCGCCGTGTAGGTCGGCAGGTTCGGGGGCGGATTGCCGTACACATCGCGATAGCCCTTCGCCCGTAGGGCACTCAATAGCTGGACGCCGTTTGGCAGCCCCGGGGGCTCTACGCCGAATTCGGCATCGAGGAAGGCGGGATAGCCGTACAGATTCGCGAACTCGGTGTTGGCGGCGTTGCCCGCCAGATTGTCGATCGTCTGGATGTGCGTGACGATCTTGCCCTTCTCCGCGGTGGCGTTGCCGCTGATCTTGAAATGATAGGGGAGCAACGCGGTCAACTCGCCTTCGATGCCGTAGATATGCACCTCCGGAATGTTGTCGACGCCGCCGTCGAAATTGATGAGGTCCTCGGCGTGATACTGCATGTCCTTGTCGATGTAGTAGAACGCGGCCACGTTCGCGATCAACCTGTTTTCGAAGGCGGTGTTCTTGGAGCCCACCTCGAACGAGGTGATGGTCTCCGGCTTGTAGTTCGCAGGGACCACCGCGGGCGCGGTTCCCGGATTACCGCCGCCGGGCTTGAAGCCGGTGGAGACGCTGCCGTAGACGAAATTCTCGGGTGTGAGCTGATAGTCGAGGCCGGCCTTCCAGGTGAGCTTGTTGGACGATTGGTGCAGATGAACGAAGCCGCCGCCGAGGTTCGGATCGCCGAAATAGTTGTCGAGGAAAGAAGAATTCCGGTCGTCCGTGTAGCGGAAGCCGAGCGTGCCCCGGAGCTCATCCGTGAAGTGGTAAACGCCCTGGCCGAAGCCCGAGACCGACTCGCGCCTGAAGGCGTTCGAGGTTTCGAAGTAGAGCGTACCAGCCGCGATTTCAGGCGCCACCAGGCTCTCTTGCTCGTTATTCAGGATGTTGGGCGTACCGGGTTCCTGCGCGTTGCGCAGATACTGATCGTATCCGTCCGTGGTGCGGCTGTGCAGATAGAAGGCGCCGACCACCCAATCGACCGGGCCGTTTTTCCCGCTCAAGTCAAATTCCTGGGTCACCGAATAGATGTCGTGCAGCCAGTATTGGACGTTCTCGCCGCCGTAGATGGGGGTCGCGAGGGCGATGGTCAGGCCGCTCTCCGAATTCGACCCAGTTTGATTGGTGTATTCCAGGCCGGTCAGCGATTTCAGCGCCAGGTTGTTGTCGAAGTTGTACGTCGCCGTGAGGCCGGCGAGCGTCTGGTTGTACAAGAACAAGCCGGGCCAGTCGCTGGTTTCGTCATAAGGACTCGGATTGGGATCGAGGATGTTCTTGCTCTCGATCTCGTGCTGGTCGGTCTTCGCGTACTCCAGGGTGCCGAACAGCGAGAAGGCGTCGATGGGCTGGAACAGCGCCGAGACGCGCACGTGATAGTTGTGATTGTTGTCGAGCTGGAAATCCGTGCCGGGAACCTCGGTCGCGGTCGCATAGCCTTGCTGCTGGATGAAATCGCCGGCGAGACGCAGCGCGAAGGTGCTCGCGACCGGCAGATTGACCGCCGCCGTGGCGTGCTGCAAATCGTACGAGCCGAACTCGAGGCGGGTGTAGCCGCTGAAGTCATTGAGTTTCGGCTGGACCGTGATGACGTTGACGGTGCCGCCCACCGAGTTCTGCCCGAACACGGTGCCCTGCGGGCCGCGCAGCACTTCGATGTGATCCACGTCGAGGAAGTTCGTGGCCAGGGAGATGGGATCGGGGACGAAAATGCCGTTCTGATGGAACGAGACCGAGGCCGGCGAGCCGTCGTCCTGGGGAGAATTCAGGCCGATGCCGCGGATCGACACGACGTGGTTGTAGCCGTCGGTCTGGCCGATCACGAGGCTCGGGACCTGGCTGTTCAGGTCCTCGGGAGCACGGATGTAGTTCTCTCGCAGCTGCTGCGTCGAGATGGCGGTGATGGCCTCCGGCGCCTTCTGCAGGGACTCGTTCTCCTTCTGGCCGACGACGACGATGCTTTCGAGCTCGTCCGGCGAGTCGGCCGCGACCGCCCCAGCGACCGGGAAGAAGACGATTGCGCTGGCAATCCACGATACCCTGTGCATCACGATACGGTGCATTGATTCATCCCCTTGATTGTCCTGCTCGCCAAAACTTTGGCACGCGGTGCCGCGAACCAAATTCTCCCATTGGTTCAATAGTGGCACTATGCATGGGGTCGTGACAACCAGATTGTAGTCGCACGGCGGCCAATTGGTTCGGGGTAGCACTAACAGCAATCGCCGGCGCGCGCGCGACGCGCACCGGTGGATCGAGATTGGGAGGAACGATGGAAACGAGCGCCGACGTACTCATCATAGGGGCGGGATCCGCAGGTTGCGTGCTGGCGGCGCGGCTTAGCGAGAACCCTGCCGTTCGAGTCTGCGTGCTCGAGGCCGGCGGCCACGCCACCGACCCGGACATCGCCATTCCGCAGAAGTGGCCGCTGCTCGCCGGACGCGAGTACGACTGGCGTTATCGCACCACGCCGCAGGCGAGAACGGCCGGTCGAGCGCATGACTGGCCGCGCGGACGCCTGATCGGCGGCTCGAGCTGCCTGCATGCCATGGCCCACGTGCACGGGGCGAAAGAGGATTTCCGCCTCTGGTCCGAGGCCAGCGGATCGGCGCGCTGGTCCTATGAGGGGCTGCTCCCGGCGTTTCGCAAGATGGAGAGCTCGTGCGGCGGTCCGCTAGCCGTGATGCTGCCCGACGCCGAGCTGAGCCCGGTGGTGCGCGCGTACATGGCGGCCGGAATGGCGGCGGGGATTCCCTGGCGCGGCAATCACAACCTTGGCAACCTCCTCGGGATCGCGCCGAACTCACTCACCATCCGTGCCGGCCGGCGCGTCTCGGCCGCCGACGCGTATCTCGACCCTGTGCGCGGCCGTTCCAATCTCACCGTTCTCGCCAGAGCGAAGGTGCACGCGCTCGAGGTTTCGGGCAATCGAGTGACCGGCGTGCGCGGCGAGGTCGACGGGAAGTACACGACGTTCAGCGCCGGAATGACCCTCCTCTGTGCCGGCGCCGTCGGCACTCCCCTGCTTCTGATGCGTTCCGGCATCGGTCCCGCCGAGGACCTCGCGCATGCCGGTGTCGAGTGCATCGCCGACCACCCCGGCATCGGCGATAACTTGCACGATCATTTGCTCACGGCGGGCAATGTGTACCGGGCCAAACGGCCCGTGCCGCCGTCGCGGCTGCAGCACTCTGAATCCCTGACCTATCTGGATTCGAGTGACCTCACCTGCCCGGACGGCCTGCCCGATATTGTCGTCGGCTGCGTCGCGGCCCCCACCGTGACCGAGTGCTTCGATCGCCCCGCGGCCGGGTCCGCATACACACTTCTATCGGGCGTCACCCACCCGACCAGCCGCGGACGGCTCACTCTCATGGGGCCCGGTGTCGACGATCCACCCCGCATCGATCCCGCGTATCTCAGCACCGAGCACGATCGCCTGCTCGCGCGGCGCGCGCTCGAGACGGCGCGCATGATCGGCCGCCTCCCGGCCCTCGATGAGTGGCGGGAGGAGGAAATCTACCCCGGCATCGATTGCCGGAGCGATGCCGAGCTCGATGCCTTCCTCGAGCGTGCCGTGATGACCCACCACCATCCGGTGGGAACTTGCGGCATGGGGAGCGTCGTGGACGCCGACTTGAAGCTCGAGGGATTCGAGGGCCTCTATGTGGTCGACGCATCGGTGATTCCGAGCATTACGTCGGGGCCGATTCATGCGGCCGTTCTCGCGATTGCCGAAACGTTCGCGACGGAAGTTGCCGGCGCCGCGCTCGGCTGATCGCCGCGCTTCAGCGGAGCGCGTTGACCGTCGCATCACGACGTAGCGCGAGGGCGGCGGCATTGTTGGCAAAGTTGTCGAGAAAATCGGCGTAGGCCGGATCGAAGGCCTCGACGAAATTGACGTCCTTGGCGAATTGCCCGTGATTCAGGCCGTAGCCCTTGACCACCAAGGTATGCGAACCCGTCGCATTGGTGACGGTGATGGTGCAGCGGATTTTTGCCTCGAACGTCAAGGCGACGAGACCCGGGGTCATCCATGACCAAAATTCCTGGGTGGAAACCGTCATCACATTGGGCGCGGCGGGATCCTTCGTGAGTTGAAAGCCTTTGCCCTTCAAGCCCTGCTCGATCAGCGACCGGACCTGCTTGGTCACCGACTCATTGGCCGCCAACGAGACATCCCCCATGGCATGTCCGAAGCCGTTGCGTTGACGACCCACCATCCGGTCCTTGGCTTCAGGGGGCAGATTGGAGACGTCGCCATCGATGGACGGCGTGGACGGATCGTCGGGTTTGTTCAGGAATTGCCGATCGTCGCTGACCGCAGCGAGGAAAACGCGCCCCGTGGCGGGGCCGGCCGCTGCGTTGGCCGGAACCGTCAGGGTCAATTCGCGCCGTCCCGTCACGCACCCGGACAGAAGAATCAGGAGCACCGCGCCGATTGCGAGACGGGCGATTTTCATTACCCGGGCAGCGTCCAGTCGTCGATGACGCTCGTGTTCGAGTCGAGATCTTGCAGCTCGATCTTCTGGTAGGTGAATGAGACGCGCTCGAGCTCATCACCAGGGGCCGAACCACTGACTCCGTCACCGCTGTCTTTGACTTGTACGACGAGCGCATTCGTCAGGGTGATTCTGTAGTACGCGTGCATTCCTTCCCCGGCTGTGGCGCGATAAAAGGTGCAGGCCACCGAGGTCAGCCGTTCATTCGTCACGGCCGCTTCGAAGAGCTGCGGCGAGGAAGCATCGAGCTCCTTGACGATGGTGACGGGCGAGTTCTGCGGCCGTGCGCTGCCCTGCCCGCTCGACGCATCGTAGGGCACCTTGATCTCCTCGGTGAGCGCGTACACCGCAATGCCCGCGGGGACACCGCGTACCGTATCGCCGGTGATTTTTCCTTGCTTGGCACCGACGACGGTGCAGTAGATGTTCCCGGCGAATGCGGGAAGAGCCATCGTGAACAGAACCGAGCCGGCTAACGCCGAATGAGTGAGGCGTGACATGGGTCAACTCCCTGTGGTTCCCTGGGCCGGCATGGACTTTAGTTAAAGAGGCCCGCGGCGATCGTGATGGGCTCGTCAGTTCGCCCCGAGAGGCAGATTATGTCGGATACATCAGCCTCCCACGCCGACCATGCTGCGCGCATGAGCGGCAGCAACCGCTTCAGCGCGCGGTCGGCAAGTTGATCTCCGGTGTCATTTACATCGACACGTTCAACGGCGTGGTCTATACGGGAGACGAGGTCGTTAAAATTCCTTACGGTTACACGATCTCCGAATAGCCCGAGGATCAATACTCCGCCTTTTCACCTTTCGCGGGCACCGAGGTTGGAACGCCCGGCGCGCCGGCGTAAGTAATCAGCAGCACAGCCGGCTCATCGCCCGCCTCTCCTCGATGCACATCGTCGACGGATTCCCCAACGGCTTGCCCCTGATGAACGACCAAAGTCTTACCACTCGCCCGATCGTGCAGTGTCAGAGTTCCGGAGAGGACGTATACCGCACTCGGCATGGGATGGTAGTGCCATCGGAGCGAGGTATGCGCCGCGAGCGTCACCTTTAGAGTCGTGAGTCTGCAGCAGCGTTTCACGCTGGGCAGTCGCAACATTTGCAGGAGTGTCTTGTGCAGCCGCAAGCGACGTTACCGCCGCCAGGCAGCCTGCAATGAAGAGGGTCGCCGCGACCGCAGGGATGCGATGTTTCAAGAGCCCATCGGATGTCCGCATGATTGCCACCTTCACCTAGTTCGTTCCCAATCTCGGCAGCTATGTTCCCGAAGCGCGCTTACGCTGCGATTTCGGAAGCGGGAAACTCTAGTTTCAGTTGTAGCATTCAGATCGTTCGTAGCTCCACGCCGGCAAAGCTCGCTGCGGCCGGTGGCTCTCGCTCTTCGACGGGTCCGTCGCGCTCGATGAGCACGGCCCGCCAGCCCGCCTCGCGCGCAGCGCGGATTTCAGATGGATTGTCGGACAGAAAGAGAATTTCGGATGACTCGAATCCCATCAACTCTCGGATGGCCCGATACGACCCTGCGTTTACTTTCGATCCGATCGTGGCATCGAAGTGGTCACGGAACAAATAGCCCAGATTCCCCGCGTTCGTGTGCCGGAGCAGCAATTTCTGCGCTTCTACCGAGCCCGAGGAGTAGACGTAGAGATCGATGCCACGATCCCGCCACGCATGCAGCGCCGGAGCGACATCCGGATACAACGGGGAGCAAAACGTGCCGCGCGCAAAGCCATCCGCCCAGATCATGCCTTGCAGGGATTTGAGCGGCGGAATTTTCTCGTCCGCATCACTCCATGCGAGAAGCTGACAAATTGCCGCATCGACATCCTGCTGCGTTCGCATCGTTCGCTCCCTGACGTCTGCAAGCAGTTGCTGCACCCGGGGTTCTTGCAGATGCGAGCGAACGAATGCCGGGAGCCGTTCGCGGGCGTAGGGAAACAGCACGTCTTTCACGAAAGTGATGGGCGTGATCGTTCCCTCGAGATCGAGCACCACCGCACGCGTCGTGCCCTGCTCAGCCGACAGGGAGGCCACCCGATTCCAAGCGTGGAAAACGTCGTGCGATCGCGTCGCCGGAATACTCGGCGACCCAGCCTGCGGGATTCGTGAACACGCGGATGGCCACGAAGCTCGGCTCCGGCCCCATGTCGAACCAATGCCGCGTGCCTGAAGGAACCTTGATGAGGTCGCCGCGCTCACACACGGCCACGTACACGCGCCCACCCACATGCAGATAAAAGGCGCCTCGCCCGGCAACAAAAAAACGCACCTCGTCATCGGCGTGCGTGTGTTCGTCGAGGAACTTCTCCCGAAGCGCGGCGCGATCCGGATGATCTCGCGCCATGCTGATGACGTCCGCCGCCGCATATCCGCAGCGGCGCTTGAGCCCATGAATCCAGGTGCCATAGGCGTCAAGAATGCGCTCGGGGGTATCGCGCTCGGTGATCAGCCCGTTCGTCTCCCAGCGCTCGAACTCCACACCGATCTCCGCCAGTTTCTCGCGAATGCGCTCGGCGTCCGCGGTGACGAATGAGGGTGTGCTCGGATCGAGCTCGCTATAGCCAATGAGTAACGTCATGTGGGCAATCCTGACCAGTGAGAGTGCAGGGCTAGAAGCGCATCGAAGGCATCCATGTGGCGGATCGCATCCGAGGGGCGCCGTCCCCAGGCATACAGGCCATGACCGGCCACCAGATAGCCCGGGGCCGTGACGGCAGAGTCGCTACGCCCAAGCTCGAGCTCGGCCGCAGCTGCGAGCGCGCGGCTATCTTGGTCGTTCTCGATGATCGGCAGGCGGACCGTCTGCTCGTGACTCGTGACTCCCGGAAGCGCCTTCTGCAGCTCCCAGCCATTTAGGCGCAGCGCGCGCGCTCCCAAGTGCCGCCGCCCGAGCACGGCAGAAAGCAGCGTGTGAACGTGACAGATCGCGCCGACCGCCGGATCCGCCAGGTAGCGGGCGAAGTGCAGCGGAGCTTCCGCGGACAGTTCCTCACCGTCCGGTGCCGCGAGCGCCACGACCGCGACATCTTCCGGGCGCAGCGCACCTTTATCGCGCCCAGAACGGGTAATTGCAATGTGATCACCGACGCGCACCGAAAAATTTCCGCTCGTGGCGGGAACCCAGCCTCGCGAGGCGGCGTAACGGCCGGCGGCCATGACTGCGTCTATGGCGAGGCCTAGCGACCCTTCCGTTTTGGCGAAATTCGTGGCCAATCAATCCTCCCGCCTGCCGGCGTCTCCTCAAAAGACCTGCTCCATAGCCGAGAGTATCGCGAAGCATTTCGCAAAACCATCGATCTTGCGCCTAGGCCCATGACACGGATGGCCGATCGCACAATGAGCGCGAGGTCCGCAAGGGTGGTGATGGCGCACGGGCCCTGCCGCGCGGATCGCAGTCACGTCTTGGCGGCGGATACGGGGCCGATTGATTTGTGCCGCACCAGGCGACCGCGGGCGGATCTCTTGGCCAAGCGGGCCGAGTGCTCCGCGGCGCTGATCAAGTCCGAGGCACGTTGAAACGGCCTCCGCGGAGCATGGGTGGCGAGTCCCACCGAGGCGGTCACGGTCACTGCCGTGCCGCCGATGGTGTGCAAGGTGCCTCGCAGGCGGGTGATCAGACGCTCGCAAAAGATCTCTGCACCGGGTGACTCGAGACCCGGCAGCACGATCACGAACTCCGTGCCGCCGTAGCGTGCTACGCAATCGGTGTCGCGGGCCACCGCTGCAATCGATTTCGCCGTGGTCACGAGCACCGAATCGCCGGCCTCGCGCCCATGAGTCTCGTTGATGTCCTTGAAGCGGTCGAGATCCACGAACACCAAGCTCAGCGGCCAGTTACCGGTCGTCGCGGCCTGGAATTCCCGCCGCAACATCACATCGAGATAGCCGCGATTATAGACTTCCGTGAGGCGATCGCGACGCTGATCCTGCATCACCGCGGCGCGCGCTTCGAGTTGCAGGTTGGTCGCACCCAAGCTGCTGACCTGCCCGATTGCCTCCAGATTGCGGACGATCAAGAGATCGCGCGCTTGATCGAGGATCGCGCTCGCCGCGTCAGACTGCAGCAAGTCCCTATCGAACAAGCGCTCGATCTCGGGTATCTCGGCGATGAGTTTACCCATCACCTCGGCCACCGCCGGTGCATCGAGACCCAGCCATTGCGACGCGTGCTCCACCAATCCCGCAAAGTCGGCCGCCGCGGCGGGCGCTAGCAATATCTCCACGCACTCGCCGCCGAGTGCGACACAGCGCGCCGCCATCTCCGTCGCGGTCGAGCGATCCGTCATCGGCGGCGCGTGGCTCCACGCCACTGCACGGCAGAGGGGCTCGGGCAGCTTCCAGTACGCCAGCAGCCACGCACCGAGCTCGGCGTGATCGATTCCAAGGCGGGCCGTTTCGTAGCCCGCAAATTCCCAGTGAGAGGCGTTCGGGGGCAGATCGCGATAAAAATCTGGCGCCGCGCGATCGATGCCGAGGATCGCGATATCTTGCAGTAGGGCCGCGAGGAAAATGTCGTCCACTGCGCATGCGCTCTGCAGCATGCCGAAGCACCGGGCGGCCGAGGCGCTCAGGATGGCGCGCCGCCAATAGCGGTCGTAATCGACGCCGTTGCTCTTCAAGCCCATATACGTGCCGATGAGCGAGAAGCCGAGTGCAAGCGTGGTTGCGCCCTGCAATCCGAGCACGATCAGCGCCTGACGCAGGTTCGCGCTCTTGCGTTGCCGGGAATAGAGCGCGGAGTTGGCGACGCGCAACAGATTGGCGGCGAGCGCCGGGTCGCGACTGATCGCCGCGGCGACCTGCGAGATATCGGTGTCGGGGTCCCGTGCCAGGGCGATGATCTGCTGCGCAATGGCAGGCGGACTGGGAAAACTCGAGGACGCTTTTAGTTTGCTCTTGAGTTGCCCGAGCATTTCGTCCATCCATGCCTCGCTACGCGTCCATGTGCTTAGCGGCGGTACAGGGCGGATCTTGAGGGTCTGGATGAGCGCCCACCGGGGGCGATTTCGAGGAATCCAGATTACGTCACATTGGTTCACCGGTCCGCGGGCCAGGCGTCTTTCCACGGTTTGGCGCGCATGACGGATGAGGCACTGAGCGCACCATCCTCGACTCGTAGGGTGGCGAGCACCGTATAGGGCTGGCCGACGACGAGTTGGGTCGCCCGCCCCCGCTCCAACGCCACACTCGCATCGACCCCGACTTT
Source organism: Steroidobacteraceae bacterium (assembly GCA_049513515.1). Taxonomy (GTDB): domain Bacteria; phylum Pseudomonadota; class Gammaproteobacteria; order Steroidobacterales; family Steroidobacteraceae; genus Bog-1198. The sequence goes on along the minus strand of JBEKWA010000024.1, from coordinate 17,108 downwards.
CTCGCCTGCGCGGGTGACGAGGGTGAGTTCCGTGCCCGAGCTCGCAATGAGGGTTCCCGTCAGGCGCCTGACGCCGGGCGGAAGCGCGGACTGCGCCTCGGCCAGCGCGGCCGCGCTCGCGGGCGCCGTACCGTTCGGCCCGAAGATGGTCAGGGTCTTGTAGGCGCCGACGTAGACTAGTCCGTTGGCGACGAGCGGCACGATGTTGGCGTTGCCACCGAGATTGGGCCACTGCCCGGCGGGTGCGGAATAAAGAAGCGGCAAGCTGCCGTTGACCGGCGTCGCAGAGAAGGCGTAGAGCGTCAAGCCGGTGGTCGATGTGGGGCGGCCGACCGCCCAGATGATGGCTGTTCCGGCCTTGCGCTCGTTGGAGCTCACGACGGTGAAGAAGCCGGGATCTTGCACCGAGCCCGGGATGGTCGTCGTCGTCGATTCGGCCACCCAATGAGGCGCCGGCGAGGTGCTCACCTGCCAGGTCCGCAGCGACCCCGCGGCAGTCACCACCCGACCAATGCCGTCATGGCCTCTGTAGTAGGAAGGGCCGCACCAGCAGCCCGAGGAGAGCTGCTGCATATCGAGTGCCGCGCCCAGATCGTTCTGATCGAGTAGAAACAGACGCCCATCCTTGGAGACGATGGCTGCGAGCTCATCTCCACTCGGCTGCACCGGCAGCAGCAGCACGCCGGCCGCACCCAGGTCGGCGTCGTCGATGTCCATCTGAAAGACGTTGCTCGGTGTAAAGACGCCGGTGCGCTCCGCGAGATTCGGCGTGAGGCCGATGACGCTCTCCTGAATGTTCGTGACTCCGTCGTACGTGCTCTGCGGCGGACAAAATTCGGGGCTCACATAGAAATTGCAGTCGGAATTTCCGGTCGCGAAATAGAGGGTCCGTCCGTTCGTCGCGAGTCCGAATCCCGACATCCACACGGAGCTCAAAAAGAAATCCGTCGGCGAGCTCGCCTGCGAGTCGTTCAACTCCGAGTGAGCGAGCGGCTTGAGGTTGCCGGCTTGCCAACCAAGGACCCAGCCGCGCGACTGATTGGCCGAAAAATCGCAGAAGCTGCCGAAGCCCGCGTAGACCGCATCACCGTGCAGGAGCAGCGCCGGCCGCTGACGCTGATAAGTGGCATCGAAGCTGAACGTCGTGCCATCGGTCAACGTGTGAGACGCGGCCACCGTGACCGGTGCGACGTCATCCGCCAGCGTGATCAGATCCATCGCGTGCAGCTGATACTGGGGCGGCATGCCGTTCACGTAGGCCATGACGACGATGCGATGCCTGACGAGGTCGATCACCGGCGTGCTGGTGATGCCGACATTGGGCCCGTTGTTGCCGCAGCCGAGCGGCATCGGTACGGACGGCCCTAGATTGCGCGAGACCAGCACCGCACCGCTATGTGCATCCAGTGCGTAGACGGTGTTGTTCTCGGTGACCACATAGAGCACATCGTGAATGCCGCCGGCAATCGACTGCGCCGGCACCAACAAGGGTTGCGCGTCGACCTGATCGTCGAGCGCCACCGTGCCGAGTACGCCGAAACTCGCCGGAAACGCCGCTGCGCTTAGCGTCGTCTCCTGCTTGTTCCATCCGGTGCGCAACGTGTCGTAGTGATAGGTCGCCACCGTGGCGGGCTCGGCACGAGCGCCTTCCGCAACCAGCCACGACGCAACGACGACCAAGCCCAAACCAATGAGCGGGCGCGGCGCGCGCAAGAGGCCAGCCATGATGAGATTCCCCTGTCTTAGAGTTATGCGGTTCAGCCGCTCGTTCTTCCCTGAGTAAAAAAATAGCACCCGGGGGCGGTGGGCGCCATCGATACTTGCCCCGCTGTTTGACAGATTCTGATTACTGCAGCGCGACGGTAGAATCGCCCGGCAGCCGGCGCAGGGCAAGTTGGCACGCTTTCAAGAGTTCAAATTTCCCGGCCGCGATGTCGATCAGGTTCGCGCCGTCCTACGTCGCGTCAGGCGGACCCGGAGGTGAGGACGCAAATGAAGAGAATTCCGGGCGGCGCTGGGGCGCCGCGCAACGGTATAATCCCGCCATCCCAGGTCACAGGCATCCTTGCATGCGGTTGAAGCAGCTCGCCCGGCCATTGTCACGCCTCCTCGGCACGGCGCCCGACGGTTCACCGGCGGCTCCAGATCCGATTGCGGCGCTCGATTCGGCACCGCCGCAACATCTCGTCGCCGCTGCGCTCGACGGCGGCGACGAGACGCTGCGCGCGGCGGCTATCGGGAAGCTCACGGACGGCGACAGTCTGCGGACGCTCGCGGGGCTCTCGGCCGCCACGGCAAGCGGCGTGTCCCCGGGCCTCGAGCGCGCCGCGCAGGAGCGCCTTGCGCAGCTCGTCGATGCGAGGACCATCGAGTTCGAGACGCTGCGCGCCCCGCCGGTGAACGTCGCCGCACTCCTCGCGGTGACGGGTTACTCGAGCGATCCCGAGCGGCTGCCGCGCACCCTCGCCTCGATCGATGCGGCGGAGCGCCGGGCGCTCGTCCTCGACGGCCCCTCGAGCCGCATCCGCCAGCTCGCGGCACAGTCGGTGTCGGATCCCGTCGAGCTCCGGCACCTCTTGAAGCAGCTGCACGGCAAGGACAAGAACGTCTACAAGATCATCCGCGAGAAATGCGATGCGTTGAATGCCGAGGAGCACGCGATCGAGAAGGCGCGCAGCGGTGCCATCCGCGCCTGCGAGTCGCTCGAGCGGCATGCGCACCGAATCTACGAGGCCGTCTACGAGCCGACGTTCCGGCACTTTCACACGCGCTGGCAAGCGCTCGAGGCGCACGCGGCGCCCGACGTGCGCGAGCGCGCGGCGCGGGCGAGTAAGCGCTGCGAGGAAATCATCGCGGAGCACCACCAAGGCATCGAGAAGGAAGCCGCCGACGCGGCGGCGCGGGTGGCGCGCGAGGCCGAACGCGCGGAGGCCAAGCGTCTCGCCGATTTCGAAGCCGAGAGCAGGCGCGAGGCGGCCGAACGCGAGGCGGCGGAGGCCGCGGCGCGGCGCGAGGCCGAAGAGAGCGCGCGTGCCGCGGCAGCCGCAGCGGAGGCTGCGACGCTCCGCGAGCTCAACGCATTGATCGGCAAAGCGCACGCGGCGCTCCGTGAAGGCGCCACGGGCCGCGCCTCAGGACTGCGGCGAGCTCTCGAGGAGAAACTCGGCGCGCTCACGGCCGTGCCGCCGCCGGTCCTGCGCCAGGTGCAAAAACTCGACGCGTCGCTCGGCGAGCTCAAGGCCTGGAAGGAGCACGCGGCGGCACCCAAGCGTGCCGAACTCATCCAGGAAATGGAGTCGCTCATCGGCGCAGCACTCGCGCCGCAGGCGCTCGCGGAGCGTATCCGTCAGCTGCAGGAAGACTGGAAGACGGTGAGCAAGGGTGTGCTCAGCGACTCGGATGCGGACTGGCAGCAGTTTCATCAGGCGGCTGAGCGCGCGTACCAGCCGTGCCGCGAACACTTCGAGGCGCAGGCGAAGCTCCGTGAGGCGAATGCGGAAAAGCGCAAGGCCATACTCGAGCGGCTGCGCGCGTTCGAAGCTGCGCAAAGCGGCGACGCGGCAGACTGGCGCGCATTCGCGGCAGTGCTCCGCGAGGCGCCGCTCGAATGGCGCCGGCATTTTCCGGTGGAGCGCGGCGTGGCCAAGAAGCTCCAGAAAGAATTCGATGCCGCGATCGGCCGGCTGCAGGAACGACTCGACGCGTGGCACGCGAGCAACGCCGAGGAGAAGCGCGTGCTCATCCGGCGCGCCGCGGCGCTCGTCGGCCTCCAAGACGGTCGCGAAGCCACGGAGACGGTGAAACGCTTGCAGGCGCAATGGAAAGACATCAGCGCCGCCGCGCACGAGCAGGAGCGAGCTCTGTGGGAAGAGTTTCGCGGACACTGCGATGCCGTGTTCCAGAAGCGCCAGCAGGCGCACGCCGATTACACCGCGAGCCTTCAATCGAACAAGGCGCGCGCGGTGGCGCTCTATGAGGAGGTGGAGCAGCTCGCGGGAAAGTCGGGGACCGATTTGCGGGACGGTGCCGCCAAAATCCCCGAGTGGCGTGCGGCGTTCGAGACAGTGGGCGAGCTGCCGCGGGCGGAAGAGCGTGCGCTCAAGGCACGATTCGAGCGCGCACTCGAGCGGGTGAAGGCATCGATAGCGGCACAGAAAGCGAAAGATAAGGAGCGATCGCTCGAGGATCTCCTCGAGGCCGCCGGCCGAATTCACGCCTACGCGCGCGCGGTGGCGCAAGGGGCGCCCGCCGCCGAGCGCGAGACGCGGAAGCAGACCGCCGAGACTTTCATTGCCTGCATCTCGCATTGGCCCAAAGGAGGTACCGAGGCGCTCGCGCACGCCTGGAGCAAGGCCGAGGCCGCGAAGCCGCTCGAGGCGGCGCACGAGAAGGCGCTCCGGATGCTCTGCATACGCAGCGAGATCCTCAACGATCTACCGACGCCTGCCGAGGATCAGGAACTGCGGCGCGACTATCAGATGCAAAGGCTCGTGGAGCGGATGGGGAAAGGCAACGCAGGGAGCGACGACAGCGTCGAGAGCTTGGTGCTGGAATGGTCGCGGGGGGACTCGGCGCCCGAGGAGATCTATAAATCGCTGCTGTCGAGATTCCGCGCGTCGCTCCAATCCGCGCGTTCCGGCGCATCGCGCCAGGCGTGACCGATCACGTCCAAGCGAGCCGCCTGCGGCCCTCGGATCTCAGGTCAGCGTGCGGTGAGCTTGACCTCGAACTCGACGTCGACCGAATCGGCGCGCGTCGTCACGTTGGCGATCGCCAGGTTCGAGGCGGACACCTTGATATCCGTGCCCGGCACGATCGCCGGCTTGAGCAGCGGCAAAAGATCGATGTTCTCCGATTTCGGGAGGGATCCGCCGGTCGCGGATTGCAGCAAGTCGACGATCTTGCGGGTGGATTCGTCCTGGACGTTGTCGATCCGAATGTCGTCGATCTCGATGTGCGTGCCGGAGCCCACGAGTTTCCCGGAAACTCTGACGTCCGACGCAAGCTCCGTGCCAACGCAGGAATCGCCGACCATGAGGCCCAATCGGGACGAGAGGTGCGCATCGATGATGACTCGGGCCGCCTCGAGTGCGACGTGCGGACGCTCGAGGTACGCGTAGCATTTGCCTTTGGTCAGGTACCAGCGTCCCTGATCCTTGAATAGCGACGCCACCAGCACCGTCTGCAGCGCCTCGCGGCCGATGACGAGCTCGCTCGCAACTGCAGGGCCGACGAGCCCGCAGAGGCCAAGGCAGGTGATGAAAAGCACGCGCCGTCGAAACCTTCGCCTGAGCGCGGCCTCTTTACCATCCAGCCATTCCGATTCTGAGCGCATTCGCTTCCCCACCGTTGCCTGAAGCAGAACGGACAATGTACCAGCTTTGCAGCGATGACTTCGTTGAGGAACCCGGGAGCTATACTGTCGGACCGGCTTGGAAAGTCAATTCGTTTGAGGCAAAGGAGCCCACTCGTGGACACACTCGATTGTTCTGACATCGACCAGTATCTCGGCAAGCCCATCACGTCGACGACCCTGCGCGAGCCCATCGCCAACAACGATATCCGGCGCTGGGCGCATGCCATGCACTACCCGAATCTCTTGCACTACGAGCCGGACTACGCCGCGGCGAGCCGCTGGCGCAAGCTCGTCGGACCGCAGAGCTTTCCGATCGTCGTCGATGACGGCCACGGCTCGGCGCCGGCCTGCGTCGGTTGCATTCCCAACTCGCACCTCCTCTTCGGCGGCGACGAATGGTGGTTCTACGGGCCGCGAGTCTATGGCGGCGACATGCTCACCAACGAGCGGATTCCCTTCGACTATGTCGTCAAGGAAACCAAGTTCGCCGGGCCGACGTGCTTTCAGCGCGGCGACAATTTCTATCGAAATCAGCGCGGCGAGCTCATCGCCAAGCAGCGGTCGACCTCCATCCGCTATCGCGCCGCGGCCGGCGGCGCGACCGTCAACATGGCGGACGCGGAAGAGCCGGTGTGGAGCGACGAAGAAATCGATGCGCTCGAGAAGCGCAAGTTCGGCTGGATCCAGATGTTGCACGACCTCGGTCACAAGGAGCGCTGGTGGGACGAGGTCAAGGTGGGCGATGAATTACCCGAGCGGGTGTTCGGCCCGCATTCGGTCGCGAGCTTCGCCACCGAGTGGCGTGCCTACATCATCAACACCTGGGGCACCATGAACCTGCGCAAGCTCGATCTGCTCGCGCTCGGCTTCACGCCGGAGATGGCAGGCTTCGAAAACGATCCCGACGTGCAGAAGGTGAACCCGGAAATCACCGACGGCGCCTATTACGGTCCGTCGCGGGGCCACCTCTTCCCGCGCTGGGCGCGCAAGATCGGCATGCCGCGCGCCTACGGCTACGGCGCGTCCATGGGCGCCTGGGTGACCGACTACCTCTCGGGCTGGGCGGGCGAGCACGGCATGGTGGTGCACTGCGCCGCCAATTATCGCGGCCCGGCCCTGTCGGGCGACATCACCATCCAGACCGGGGAAATCGTCGACAAGTCGGTCGATGGCGAAGGCCGCCACATCGTCCAGGTCAAGCACAAGATGGCCAATCAAAAAGGCACGACCATGGCCACCGCGGTTGCGGAAATCCAGCTGCCGAAGAAGTCAGGTCGTTGAGCCCGGGAGCGCGGGCAGCGCACCTGTCGGCACACCTACTTGGGCGAAAGCGTCACGGGCACTTCGGTAATGGAGTCGACGGGCAGCTTGTTGAGTTCGGCTGCCTTGCGGACCGCCGCCTCGTTCGGCCCCTCGTAGACACAGAATGTCTTGGTCTCGTCGGCATTCGCGTAGGACTCGACCCAGCGCACGCCGACCGAGTAGCGGTGCACGGACTGCGCAGGGGCATCTGCCGCGAACACGGGGAGCGTCAGCACGAACGCGCCGAGGTCGCATGAGATCGAGAGCATTCGCCGGTTCACGAGTGCCTCGATGACATTCGATGAGGGTAGCGGGCAATCGTGAGAACCTGATTAGAACGCGCGCGATGCGTGACTCTGAACCGGCAAGCGCTATCCCGAGTCCCGCACAGAGCGGCGAACAGCTGAAAGAGAAATTGCTACAGCTCGGCGGCGGCCGGTGGGCGCCCCGCGTCGCCTCGCTGACCGTCCCACTCTTTATCTTGGGGATGTTTAGCAATCTCTCTTCGAGCTATATATGCTTCCACACCGCTGGTCCGGTCAAGCCATCAACGCGACGTGATCATTCAGAAATGATACTTCCTCGAGGACCGGGGTTTGGCTGTCGGCATGATTGTGACTGCTTTGTCACCTAACCGGTCGAGTCCGCGATCTATGCTCGAGGTCACCCAGAATCCGGATACGCTTGGAGGGCCATTCATGAGCACCACGCCGCAACCCCCTCCGGCCGCACCGGACCCCGCCTTCGATCAAACCGATCCAGCGCTGTGGGAAATCGCGCGACCGGGGAGAAGCTACACCATCCCGCTGCATGGCCTGCAGGCAAGCGCCATATGACCCAACCGACTCAAAGCCCCGACCTCAAACGTATTGCGCGCGACGCGATGCGCGCTCACGAGCTGTTGCCCGACTTTTCGCCGGCCGCATTGGACGAGGCGCAGCGCGCGACCGCCGCCGTGAGCCAACCGAGCAGGAATATTCGCGATTTACGCAATCTTCTGTGGTCGTCCATCGACAATGACGATTCACTCGATCTCGACCAGATCGAAGTCACGGAGGCGCTCAGCGGCGGCAAGTTCAGACTCCTCGTGGGAATTGCCGATGTGGATAGCGTCGTGAAGCGGGGATCGGCCATCGATGATCACGCGCGCGCCAATACCACCTCGGTCTACACTGCGGCGGAAATTTTCGCCATGCTGCCCGAGCGATTGTCGACCAATCTGACTTCACTGGCACAAGATCAGGACCGCCTATGTCTGGTAATCGAACTGACAGTCGATGCCGATGGCGTGATCGGGCCGGCGAGCGTATACCGCGGGCTGGTCCGCAATCGCGCGAAGCTCGCGTATCGCGGTGTAGCCGCATGGCTTCAGGGGACGGATGCCGCGCCCGCACCGATCGGCCAAGTCGAAGGCATGGCGCCGCAACTACGCATGCAAGATTCCGTCGCCCAAGCACTGAAGCGCCGGCGCCAGGCAAAGGGGGCGCTCGACTTCGACACCGCGGAAAATCGCGCCGTGACCGCGGGCGGGGTTCTGGTCGATCTGGAGCCCGATCCGAAGAACCGTGCCCAAGAACTGATCGAGGAATTCATGGTCGCGGCAAATGGCGTGACGGCGCGCTTTCTTCAAGCGCAGGGCCGCACGTCACTCCGCCGAATTCTGAGAACACCGAAACGCTGGGATCGGATCGTCGAGTTGGCGAAACAGGCGGGGGAGCACTTACCCGACGCGCCGGATGCGATGGCACTCAATGCCTTCCTGACGAAGCGGCACCAGATCGATCCAACTCACTTTGCCGATCTGTCGCTTTCCATCATCAAGTGCTTGGGCGCCGGCGAATACGTCGTCGAGCGTCCGGGACAGGCGCTGGAAGGTCACTTCGGCTTGGCCGTGCGCGATTACACGCATTCGACCGCACCGAATCGGCGCTTCCCCGATTTGCTCACTCAGCGTCTTTTGAAGGCGCTATTGGCCGCTCAACCCGCGCCATATACGGATGACGAGCTGGCGGCACTTGCCTCACATTGCACCGAACAGGAAGGCAACGCCCAAAAGGTGGAGCGACAAATCGAGAAGTCCGCCGCCGCCATGTTACTCGGCCCCCGAATCGGCGAGCGTTTCGAGGGGATTGTCACCGGTGCCTCCGAGAAGGGCACCTGGGTGCGCATCGAGCATCCTGCCGCCGAAGGACGAGTCGTCAAGAATTATCAAGGCTTCGATGTGGGTGATCACGTGCGTGTTCAGTTATTGGACGTGGATGTAAACCGCGGCTTCATCGATTTTGCGGGAGCTCGATAGATGTCGTCAGCGAAACAGCCTGAATCCCAGAGCGCCTATCTCGACGAAGCCTTCATGGTTAGCGATGCGGCGCGGCCACTGCGGGTTCTCGCGGAGTATTTGGAGCCGCTCGAGGTATTTCGACGCGAGCAAATTCAGGACACCATCGTGTTCTTCGGGTCCGCGCGATTGCGGGAGAATGGAGCCTTAGGACGCTATTACCACGAGGCGCGGCAGCTCGCGCGGCTGATCACAGAATGGTCCACGAGCTTGTCCACACCCGCATCGCGCTTCGTCGTGTGCTCCGGTGGGGGCGGCGGGATCATGGAAGCTGCCAATCGCGGCGCGGCGGATGCGGGTGGCCGCAGTATCGGACTCAACATCAGCTTGCCGCATGAACAACGCCCCAATCCTTACATTACCCCCGGGTTGGCATTCGAGTTTCATTATTTTTTCATGCGCAAACTCTGGTTCGCGCACCTCGCCCGAGCGCTGATCGTGTTTCCCGGTGGCTTCGGCACGCTCGATGAGCTCACGGAGATCATCACCTTGGCACAAACGAAAAAGCTCGAGCGAAACATCCCCATCTTGATGTACGGGGAGGCCTACTGGAAAGAGGTCATCAATTTCGAAGCGCTGCTGCGTCATGAAGTAATCAGTCCGGAAGACCTCAAGCTATTCAGCTTCGTCGATACACCGGCAGCGGCGCTGACCGAGTTACAGCAGATTCTGACAACGAGCGACGGGGAGAAGGTTCCGGCCTTCGCGCATTCGAACCACTGCCGCTCGCCTACCGTATAACTCCGTCAAACATGCCTTTCCTTGGTCGGAATGTCGCATCCCGCGGAGCGAAAGACCTCGACGCCGCGGGCTACGATAGTTGGTGCTCGATAGCCCACAACAAGCCAAATTCCCGGCGCAAGGCACAGCAGATTGTTCGGCGGTTCTGTCTCTTTCGTGAGCGTACGGAACCCAAGTTCTTCGTGCCGTGTCCGTTTTCCATGACCAAGCAGCAGCCTCACCATTTCTGGCAGAATCGGGACTTATTTGATATATGGAGCGATCTCGTTCTCACAGCCGTGGGAGCGAGATTTCCACGAGTTCGCTTAACATTTGTGTACGCCGATTGCATCGACGCGCAATGTTCGAGACGTATCTCCTATCACGCTAATCCACATCTCAGACGCCGCGAACGCTGTCAAAGGTCTTCTTGGTCTTGTCTACGATGGCTTCATACAAGATGGCGGTGCAGCCCCGGAACGATGGATGCGGCGTGACTCGCTACGAGAAATCATGTGCTCCCGGGCGTACAAAGCTCATTGCGTGGGGAACGTAGTGGCGTTCCAGGTTCGCGCACTCGTCCGGCTCTAACCGAATGGATAGCGCGCCGATCGCGTCCTCAAGGTGAATAGGCTTGGTGACGCCAACAATCGGAGCACTCACGGCGGGCTGCTGAAGCAACCAGGTTAACGCTACCTGGGCATGAGAGATTCCTCGTGTCTGCGCAATCTCGCTCACCGCATATATCACTTTTTTGTCGACGTTCGCGGTCTTCGAATAGAGTTGCTCCGCCGTCTTATCGGTCGCCACACGATTGCTGCTCGATGGAGCATCCCAGGCCCGTGCGAGCCGACCTCGCGCCAGAGGGCTCCAGGGCAGGACTCCAATGCCCTCGGCGCTGCAGAGGGGCAGCATCTCCCTCTCCTCTTCGCGGTTCAGCAGATTGTAGTGCGGCTGCATAGAGACGAAGCGCGTCCAGCCGTAGCGGTCGGCGATATGAAGAGCTTTGCAGAATTGCCACGCGAACATGGACGATGCGCCGATATAACGAGCTTTACCCATTTTGACTACATCATGAAGGGCCTCGAGCGTCTCCTCAATTGGCGTATGTTCGTCCCAGCGATGGATTTGATACAGATCGACAAAATCGGTGTCTAGCCGACGCAGACTGCCGTCTATGCCTGCGAATATCGCCTTGCGGGACAAACCCTGACCGTTGGGATCGGGACGCATGGGGTAATAGATCTTCGTCGCAATGACGACTTCGTCGCGGCGCCCAAAGTCCTTGAGCGCTCGGCCCAGGACTTGCTCGCTCTCACCTCCGCCATACATATCAGCTGTATCGAAGTAGTTGATGTCCAGTTCGAGCGCACGGCGAATGAACGGACGGCTGTCCGCTTCGCTTAACCTCCAGGCGCGCTGTTCGACTCCATAACTCATACACCCAAGTCCGACTCGGGAGACTTTGAGCCCTGACCGTCCAAGATTTACGTATTCCATCTGTTCTACCGCACCTTCCTAATGCCAGGGTTTACTATTTCCGAATCGATTGGTCGCAGCCACCAGCGCAGCCTGAATGCCTGGCTCGAAGGTCGAATGTCCGGCGTCAGGAATAATTGTGAAGTCGGCCTTCGGCCATGCCGCGCTGAGCGTCGCGGCGCCTTCCACAGGGCACAACATGTCGTAGCGTCCATGGATGATAGTTCCCGGTATTCCACCGATGTGGGCAACGCGATCAATCAGCGAGCGATCACCGAGGAACGCTCGATTCAGGAAATAGTGGGCTTCGATTCGGCAGAGGGCGAGGATATGCGGCGGGCAGTCCAGGGGCTCACCCTCGGCCGCCTTGCGGGGCAATAAAGTTGTGCGACGCATCTCGAAGCGGTGCCATGCCAAGTCCGCTGGCAGGTGAACGGCCGGATCCGGATCGAATAGGCGGACGTGGTAGGCCTTAACGAGATCGCCCCGTTGCTCTGACGGTACTAGACTCACGAATTCGCGCCAATACTCTGGATGGACCATCTGAGCGCTGGTCCACTTCCAGTGTAGGTCTTGTGCGCGTGCCAGCCAGATACCGCGCAGTACAAGGGCGTGGCAGTTCTCAGCGTGAGCGGCGGCGTAGGCTAGCGCCAGAGTGGAGCCCCAGGAGCCACCGAATACAAGCCACTGTCCGATTCCGAGATGTTCGCGGACAGTTTCGATGTCGCCGATCAGAATATTCGTCGTGTTGGCATGCACCGATCCGAGAGGAAGGGATCGTCCCGCACCTCGTTGGTCGAGTAAGATAATTCGGTAGCGCGACGGGTCGAAAAGTCGACGGTGTTCGGGCGAACATCCGGCGCCGGGTCCGCCGTGCAGGACAACCGCTGGCGACCCTTGTGGATTTCCGCACAATTCGATGTAGAGAGAATGCCCATCGGATACCGGCAGCATTTCGGAGGCGTAACGCTCAATCGGTGGGAATATTGAAGGTGACGGCATGGCGTCAGACGTTGCGCGGTGGCTGATGAATTGCCACACCGCCCATCACCAGCGCAATGCCGAGAACGTCGTGGACGGACGGAATTTGTCTCAATACGAGGGCGCCGATGATTGTGGCGCAGGCCGGCAGCAGCGCAAGCATCAGCGCGAACGTGGCGCGCGAAAGTCGTGCCATGGCCAGCTGATCGCACACATAAGGAATGACAGACGAACAAATTCCGACACCAATCCCCGCCAAGAGTAGTAGGGGACGCGAAAAGGCATGCGCGGCCTGCAGTATCCCAATGGGAAAGACTACGATAAACGCAACCGCCATCGCTGACCCCAGGCGCTCGATGCCGGACGCGCCCGCTTTGTTGGCGATGCGATGTCCCAACACGACGTAGAGCACGAAGAGTACGCCGTTGAGCGCCGCCCACAGAAGACCCGTCACGTCGCTCGCCCATCGAAGACCGATCAACATGAACACGCCGCCCACAGTGAACGCGAGCGCCGCGAAGTTACGCGACGTACGCAGCCCGTAGAGTGCTAAAGCGATTGATCCGACGAATTCGATTGCTGCAACCAGGCTGATCGGCAAACGCGCGAGCGCCAAATAGAAGCTGCAGTTCATCAGCGCGAGACACGCTCCAAGCGCAACGATGAGCCAACGGTCGCGCGAGTCGATCCGCGGGAACAGGCGCCAGGGCCGCGTAATAGGTGCGAACACGAGGGCGGCAGAGGCGATGCGCAGCCACGCGACCCCCAGCACGCCCACCGCCGGGAAGAGCAGTACGGCAAACGAGGGCCCGAGATAGTGGAAGATCGCGCTGCCGACGAAAAACAGATGAGGGGGGACGCGCAAGGTCTGCGTTGCGATACCGACTCGAGTCTTACTAGCTATTGTGATCACGATGGTGATAATTATGAGTGTCTTGGTATTACCTGTCAACGACCAATAGATGGTAATATTGACTCTATGGAAGCGTTACCTTTGAATCCAGGCAACTACCGGGGAACTTACAAATTAATTGGCGGGCGTTTATCGCTCGACTTCGTGAACACGGTCAGTTGGCCCGACACCGCGCGCTGTCACGACTGGCTCGGCTCAGCCGGCAACGTGGTGTTATGGCTCAATGCGGTAGGCCTCACAGCAGGGGAATTGCATAGGCCCGATCTCGTTTCTATTGACGCACTGCGAACAACGCTCACGGCCGTGCTGCGACCGCTTGCCCACGGCAAACGGCCTACCAGGGATGCAATCGAGGAACTGAACGAATACGTATCGGCGTCCTACTCCAGACGCGTGATTGCCCCGGCAAGGTTGGCTTGGACCTGGAAGCCTCCGAGGCGTTCGGTCGACGCCTTTGGGCCAGTGGTGCTCGACGCGGCCGATCTCATAACTGGCGGTAGACGTGACCGACTGCGATATTGTCCGTCCTGCGACTGGCTCTTCGAGGATCAAACCCGTAATGGACAGCGTCGCTGGTGCGATATGGCCGACTGCGGAAGCAGGGACAAGGCCAATCGCTACTATCATCGAAGCAGGTGACGTTATCCCAAGTCATTGCTTGGCGGTAGAATGACGAGCGCGCCGCGTGTTCGACAATGACAGTATCGGAAAGATTTGCAATCAGGTTAAACCGGTGATGGAACCCCCGCGCGCTGGCGCGGGGGTTCTGCACCCTACAGCCGTCGGAGCCACCCGACCACTCCAAAAGCAGTCGTCCAGCGCGGGGCGGTGCGAGGGCGTCGGGAAATACCTGGCTAATGGCCTGTCGTTTGAGATCCAGATCCGCCCGAGCGTACCGCATGGTGGTGTTGAGGCCTGCGTGGCCGAGCCACTGACTGATGGTGGCGAAATCTACACCCGCCTTGAGCAACGCGATCGCCGTGCTGTGGCGGATCGAGTGCGGATGCAGGCTCTTGTCCCTCAAGGTCGGCGCCAAGCGTGCCCCCTTGGCAGCGTAACGCCTCAGAAGGTAGCGCACGCCGTAGCGGGTCAGGCCGGTGCCGCGGGCGTTGACGAAGATCAAGGTATTCGCAGGATCCGGCTCACAGCGGGTACTCTCGGCGATCAGATCCCGCAGCAATGTTGCGGTAACGGGCCACAAGGGACATAGCCGTACTTTGTTCCCCTTGCCGGTCACCCGAATTTGGCAAGGAGTCGAGCCGGGCATCACGACCGCGAAGGTTGAGGACCTCTTGGACACGCGCACCGGTATTGAACATCAGGGCGAAGAGTGCGTAATCCCGCCGCCCCAAGGCCGTTCTGCGATCGATGCTCCTGAGCAGTGCATCCATCTCGCCTCGTTCCAGGTACTCGATCGGCGCATCACGTGCCCCGTGCTTGAACGGCAGCCCAATGACTCGCTGCAGCGTCCCGAGCTGATCAGGATGACGGCTCGCAAGAAAGCGGGCAAAGACGTGGATCGAACCGAGCCGGGCATTGCGCGTTGCAATCCCGTTCTTGCGATCGGTCTCGAGGAACTTCAGGAATCGCGCCACGCGGTCCTCGGTGATATCGCGGATCGTGAGTTGCGCCACCCCGCGACGGGCGTCACGCGCGGTGTACTGTAGCAGCAGCACGAGAGTATCGCGATAGCTGCGGATCGTGTGGGGGCTCAGACCTCGCTGGCCCGGAAGAAAGTCATCGAAGAAGAATACGAGCTCGCGGCCGAGATCGGTCAGTGCGGAGCGTCTCATGGGGCACCCCCGGCGACAATCTCGGCACACGAGCGCGCGAATCGCTCGCTTGCCCGTTGCATCACGGCGGGCATGAGGCGTAAATAATACGCGGTCGACGCAATCGAAACGTGACCCATGTACATCGCCAGCCTTGGTAACTCGACTTGGACGTCCGCGTCAGCCTCATACCACCGAAGCAGCGCACCGACTGCGAAGCTGTGGCGCATGTCGTGCAGTCGGGGGCAGCGCCCATCGCTCCCACGGACGCCTGCCCTTCTGCAAAGGGCGATAAAGCCGTTGCGGAAGACGGTGCCCTCGTAGCCCCCCCTTTGAACGTACACAACAGGGGAGCGTCGGGATGGCAATCAAACCCGGCCTCGCGACGTAGCCGGAGGTATCGTTGGAGCTCTCGTGTAGCGCTGGGAGACAATGGTACCCAGCGGGACTTATGAAACTTGCTATCCCGAATCCGAAGCACGCCGGCGTTCGAATCGACGTCTCCCAAGGTGAGTCGAATGACTTCGCCTCGGCGAAGGCCCGCGGTGTACAGAAGCACAATGGCGAAACGCATGATCTGCGCGTGCAGGCGCAGGGGGCGGGAGCGCTGTGTCAAGGAACATGCCGCCAGGAGCTGTGATACCTGGGCACGCGTCACGATAGTGGGCAGCGGATAGGGCTTGAGCCGGACGAATGAGTGCGGATCAGGCAAGAAGCATTGCCGCTCGGTTCGCCTCCTAAAACGGCAGAACCTGTGTACCGTCCGTTCGAGGCGGATACGTGTGCTGTACTGAGGTGCGCTGAGCTCTGGCGCCAGGCGTCGAATAGCGGGCGGGTGAGGTCATCTGCACCGGCACTCGCGAGGAACTGACGAACGCGGGTCAGGACATACTCCTCCGGCTTATAGGCTCGTCCAAGCGCTCGGCTACTGGTCAAAAATGCCGCGACGGCGCTATCCCAGCGGCTCAGTGGCGACGGCTTACCCATGGGCCACCCCCTCTGCCCGACAACGCGCCGCAGGGACCGGAAGCGCCACACCTCGGAGGGTCTGGATGTCCAGGCGCAGGTATGCGCAGGTGCTCTCGAGGCTGCGATGTCCCATCAGATCGCCGATCGCCTTGACACCGACGCCGCGAGATAGCAGGCGCATAGCAAAGGTATGACGAAGCTGATAGACGTGAATCGAAGGCGACAATCCCGCCTCGCGCGCCCGCTTCTGAAAGATGTCCTGGACGGCCGTGCGCTCGATCGGACCACTTGGGCAGCGGGCGCGCAAGAAAAGCTCGCTGTGAACTGTCCCCTGATGGTTGCGATAGTGTGTCAGATACTGCCGTAGCAAACGCAGGGTTGGGGCAGCCAGTGGAAGCTGCAGGTCGCACCGGGTTTTGCGCTGACGGACGTTGAGTACACCGGAATCCCAATCGATGGAATCCAGGCACAGTGGCGCGACCTCAGAGGGACGAAGCCCGTAGTACGCCAGAAGGTGCAGAATGCACAGGTCCCTCCACCCCGCCTTGCTGCGCCGATCGATGGATGCGAGCAACCGGCGCACTGTCGGCCACGGAAGTGACTTCGGCATCAACTCCCCACGATACGTCTTCCGTACGTCGAGTGCGTCGAGCGGGGCGGCAATATGGCCGGCCAGATAGAGATAACGCATGAATCCTCGCAGAATGCCGACAACATGCGCGAGCGAATGTCGCGACAGCTCGTGACTGCGCAACTGGATGTAGCGTTCCAGGTCCTTTCGCGTGACGCGGCACAAAAGTTTACGGTGCGGAAGGCCTCGAGTCAGGAACTCCCGAGACTCAATGGCATGATGTACACGCGTTGAGAGTGCGAAACCTCGCATCTCGAGCAAATGCTGTACATAGTCGCGCCGTAGAACGGCAAACCGATCGCTTTCAGGCTCAACTTGTAGGCGCCCTTGCGACAGCAGGAACCGACTGTAGGTGCGGCGGGTTCCCTCGAACCGAAAGCGCCGGGATCTCGGGGAGCACTCACGCGCGAACGCCTGCTGAAGCCGCCGCTCGGAATAGACGGGACGATGCCCCTCCGGATCGAGCCGCTCAAGCATGAACGCCATCCGTCGGAGGTGTTGGTCGCAAACAAACGAGCTGTACCGCTCCGCGTCCAGCCAATCAGCAAAGCTCAGTAGCTCCGGACGAGATAGCGATCGAGCAATCCACGCCCGCGTACTAGCGCATAAATCCAGTGACATGACGATCTCCTGTTGTGGAAGGAGAT
>JBEKWA010000023.1:0-52864 GCA_049513515.1 Steroidobacteraceae bacterium | reverse complement strand
AGAGCTCCATGCGACCGTGATGCCCCTCATCCTGCGCGGTGTCAGCCTGCTCGGCATTCACTCCGTCGAGGTTCCGCGCAACTGGCGGCTTTCTCTCTGGGAGAAGCTTGCCGGCGAATGGAGTCTCAAGTCGCTCACCGATCGAATCGTGCATCGCGTAATCGCTCTCGATGACGTTCCCGAGGCCTGCGGGGAGCTCGTCGCCGGCCGGGCGCTCGGCCGCTACGTCGTGCGGATCGGGGGCGATTAGTCCTGCGGTTGAGCGAGGATGAGGTGTGTGGCCTTGACCTCGCCGATGTTCCAGCGCCGCACCGCCTCTTCCGCCACGCGGTCGCTATTGGTCATGCGTAAATGGAGCCGCAAGTGCTCCAGCCACGAGTCCGTCATGAAGGTTTCCACGAAGCGGCCTTCCTCGCTGGGATCCTCGAAAACGCCGAAGTCGTAGGCACCGTTGCGGTGCAGTATGCGCGCATAAGGAACCGTCGCTGCGAGAAACTCCTCGCGGTGTTTCGGATCGATGTGGTACTCGATCATCACGAGGACCGGGCCGCGGTCGGGCTCGACGTCCTCGATCGTGATCGGCTCGGGCCAGTGCATGGACGGCGTGAAGTCGACGGTTGCTCCGGTTTGCAGCTTCCAGCGCCACGTGAGGGGGATGGCGAGGATTGCTCCGGCGGCAGCCGCGTACAAGGCGAGCGGCAGGCCTGAGAGGCTTGCCAGCTCGCCCCAGATCGCGCTGCCGAGGCTCAGGGAACCGAACATGATGGTGACGTACATGGAGAGTCCTCGGCCGCGCACCCACTCAGGCAGGGCGACTTGTGCCGAGACGTTGAGGCTCGAGACGCCCGCGATCCAGGATGCGCCGGCGAGCACGCTCGCGGCGAGCGCGGTCGCGCCATTGTGCGCGATGCCGAAGAGTGCGGTGGCAAGCGCCGTTGCGACGGTGGCTCCCGCAAGCAAAACGTCGGGCCCGAGACGCGACCGCAGCGTCCGGAGAACAAATGCCCCCGCCACGGCCGATGCGCCGATCACGGCAAGTAACACGCCGTAGAGGGCAGGGCTTCCACCGATTTGATTGCGCGCGACGAGCGGCAAGAGCGCCCAGTACGCGCTCGCGAATACGAAAAAAGCCACCGTGCGCATGAGTGTCGAACGCAGATGCGCGTTATAGCGCGCGTGCCGCAGACCGGAGCGCATGGCCTGCCCGAATCTTTCCGGCGGCAGACGCGGACCGCTCTTCTTCGGCGGGCGCCAGCGAACCAGCGCGCCGATGACGCCCACGTTGCTGACGGCGTTGAACCAGAATGGCGCGGCGATCCCGAGACTCACGACCATCAGGCCACCGAGCGCCGGCCCCACGGCGCGGCTGACGTTGATGCCGACGCTGTTCGCGGCAATGGCGCTGGGGAGCTCGGGTTTGGGCACGAGCTGCGGCACGACGGCCTGCCACGCCGGGGCCGTGACTGCGCTCGCTACGGTCACGAGGAAAGTGAACACGAGGAGGCTCATGGGCGTGATGAGATGGAGCCACACGAGCACGGCGAAGGCAGTCGACGT
This sequence comes from Steroidobacteraceae bacterium, assembly GCA_049513515.1. GTDB lineage: Bacteria > Pseudomonadota > Gammaproteobacteria > Steroidobacterales > Steroidobacteraceae > Bog-1198. The sequence goes on along the minus strand of JBEKWA010000023.1, from coordinate 51,307 downwards.
GATGGTCACCGCTGTTTCGCCGACGATCAAGAACAGACGTCGATCGACGGTGTCCACGAGCGCGCCCGCCGGAATGGCGAACAGGAACATCGGCAGATTGTTGGCGACTTGCACCAGCGACACCATCAGGGGGTTGGCATCGAGGCTCGTCATCAGCCATCCGGATGCGACGTTGTAGATCCAGCCGCCGATGTTGGAAACGACGGTCGCAATCCAGATGACCGCGAATGTTCGGTGACGGAACGGTGCCCAGGCAGACACGACCGCCCGCTGCGGCGAAGGTGTGGTGGGCTCGCGGGGCGGAGCAATGCTCATGCGGTCGACCGTGCCGTGAAAAGGCCATCGTACCGCATCGGGCGGCAGTCATTTGCGGCCGGGCGCGGCTCGATGCGTCTAGCGGCTCAGTTCGGCTCGATGTAGGCGAGCAGCCGCATATTCGAGGGGTCGAACACGGCGAGCAGCGGACGCGCCCGGCCGGTCAGAGCGATGGCGTCCGCTCGGTCGGGAGCGAGTCCCGCCGTCGCCATGCGTTCCTTGAGCCGCTTTTTTTCGTCCCTCGAAAAGAACTTGATGTCGTCCACTCGTTGCAGCTGAGCGCGCAGCTCGGCGACCCCGCTCGCCCAAGGCCGGTAGTAGGAGGGGCGTGCGGTCACGTCGTAGCCACCCTGCAACGCCGACTCGACAATCTTGCTCGATTCGGCTGCATCGCTCGGCAAGGGGGCCCAGATCCAGCGCGGCAGGCTGTACCAATGGGGCGCCAGGGCCGGATTTTGCGTGCGTGCCGCGGCGAGCGAATCGTGTTCGAGATCCTGGGCCTGAACGATCGATAGGCAGTTCACGGAGAACGCGTAATAGAGAGGCCGCCCGTTCCACAGCACGGTCACACCATACGTGAACGCCACCAATTGCATGAGCACGATCGCCCCGATGTCCCGGGCCAACACGCGTCCTGTCTTGGCGGGGTCCGCGATGACGGAGGTGAGAAGGGGTCCCAGGACGACGTCGACGCCGACCATGATGGCGAGCACCTTCGGCATGTTCGCGAGGTACCACCCCGGCCAGTGATACCAGCCGAGGTAGAGAACGCCGAGCGTCAGCGTCAGCGCGGCGGCGCTGCCGCACAGATGCCACGCGAACGCCTTGAATCTGAACCTCATGCGTCTTGAGCTCCTGCGCTTCGACAGGCTGTATTTTTCACAACAGCGAGCCGAGTAACAGGGCCCGGGTTCGGCTTTGGGACAAAAATGTAAACTCGATCACAGTTCTGCGGCCCCATCCCCGAGTTTTCGGCCTCCGGACGCTCCCCCGGCGCCGCGGGCGCGCCCCTCAGCCGCTGCGCACGCGTGCGAGCGCCGCGCGCCATCCGGTGATTTCGGCCTCGCGTTCGGCGTAGGGGTGCGGCTCGAAACGCGCGTCGGGCTTGGCCAGCTGCGCGATATCCTGCAAGGATCGATACATACCGCAGCCGAGCCCCGCGAGGCAGGCCGCGCCGAACGCCGTCGACTCCGCGATCTTCGGCCGCTGGATGGTGACGCCCAGCACGTCCGCCAGACGTTGCATGAACAGATCGTTCATCGCCATGCCCCCGTCGACCTTGAGCAACGCAGGCTTGAGGCCGTCGGCCGCCATGGCTTCGAGCAAGTCGAGGGTCTGGTAGACCACGGAGTCGAGCGTAGCACGCGCGATTTCGGCGCGGCTCGAGGCGCGCGTGAGTCCGATGAGCGCGGCGCGCGCCTCCGGATCCCAGTAAGGTGCACCCAACCCCGTGAAGGCGGGCACGAGATATACCCCGCCGCTGTTGCGCACCGAGCCGGCGAGCGCCTCGACGTCCGCCGCACGTGAGATGAGTCCCAATCCGTCGCGGAGCCACTGAATGGCGGTTCCTGCAGACAGGATGGAGCCCTCCAGAGCATAAGTGCTCTCGCCGTTCAGTCGATAAGCGACCGTGCTAAGGAGCCGGTTCTTCGAGACCACGAGCTCGCGTGCGGTGTTGAGCACGAGGAAGGCGCCGGTCCCGTAGGTACTCTTCACCTCGCCGGCCGCGAAGCATGCTTGCCCGATGAGCGCCGCCTGCTGATCCCCGGCGACGCCTCGTATCGGCAATGTATCTCCGAAAACGCTGCGGTCGACTTCGCCGAAATCAGCGGCGCAGTCGCGGACCTCGGGCAGGCAAGCGACGGGGACCTCGAACAACTCGCACAACGCCTCGTCCCAGCAGCCTTTGCGCAGGTCATAGAGTGCGGTGCGGCTCGCATTGGTCGCGTCGGTGGCGTGCAGCCGTCCGCCGGTCAGGCGCCAGAGCAAGAAGCTGTCGATGGTGCCGAAGGCGATGCGTCCGGCTTTTGCGGCCGCGCGCGCGCCGGGCACCTTGTCCAGGATCCATGCAATTTTCGTCGCACTGAAATACGGATCGAACAACAGGCCCGTTTTGCGCGACAGCTCGGACTCCGCGGCGGGATGCGCGCTCTTGAGCGCTGCGCAGCGATCCGCCGTGCGCCGGTCCTGCCATACGATGGCGTGGTAGATCGGCGCGCCGCTCTTGCGGTCCCACAACACGGTGGTTTCGCGCTGATTGGTGATGCCGATGGCTGCGATGCGCCGGTCGCTCAACCGCTGCAAGACTCGGCGCGCCGTGGACAGCACCGTCGCCCAGATGACCTCGGCGTCGTGCTCGACCCAGCCCGAGGCCGGATAGATTTGCTCGAAAGCCTGCTGCTCGACGGCAAGCATCTCGCCCGAAGCGGAAAATCCGATAGCGCGGCTCGAGCTCGTCCCCTGATCGATTGCGAGCAAGATATCGCTGGACATGGCACTCCCCTCAATCGGCCCGTCGCCGGAATGCTAACATTCCCCGAGTCTCGAGTTTTTCAGGGGATGAATGGACAAGCCTGCGCCGCTCGCCCGAATCTTGGGGCTCGGTTTCGGTCTCGCGATGGTGTTCGGCGGTACGGTCGGCGTCGGCATCCTGCGCTTGCCCGGCACGTTGGCGGCGACTCTCGGCGACTCGCGTCTCATTCTGGTTTTCTGGATCGCCGGGGGCATCTATGCGCTGCTCGGCGCCGTAGCGGTCGCCGAGCTCGCGGCGATGTTGCCGCGCGCCGGCGGCTTCTACGTTTACGCACGCCGCGCCTTCGGCAGCGGCGCGGGGTTCGTGGTCGGCTGGAGCGACTGGATCAACGAGGTCGCGGCGCTCGCCTACGGATCGATCACCGCGATGACATTCCTCGCCGCGCTCTGGCCGGCGGCCGCGAGCTACGCGCGTGCGGGCGCGGTGCTCATCATCGTCGCGTTCACCGCCTTGCACTGGGTGGGCCTTCGCCTGGGCAGCTCGCTCACGCGGCTCATAAGTCTGTCGATCGGAATCATGATGCTCGGCTTGGTCGTCGCATGCTTCTTCGTGCCGCCGGCCGCGCGCACTGCCTCGCCCTTGCCGCTGAGTGCCGCGGCGCTGCCTCTTGTCTCCGTGGGCATGCTGGCGGCGCTCGTGAGCGCCATGCGCAATGTGTTGCTCACTTATGACGGCTGGTACTCGCCGATCTACCTGGCGGAAGAGAACACCGACCCCGGACGCACTTTGCCGCGCGCGCTCATCGGCGGCACCGTCGTCTTGATCGTGCTCTACGTGTCAGTCAACGCGGCGCTGCTGCGTGTACTGCCGCTGTCCGCGCTGGCCTCCTCGGACCTGCCGGCCGCCGCCGCGGCACGCCTGGTATTTCCGCACGGCGGCGGGGAGCTCGTCACGCTGATCTCACTCCTGACCGTGCTGAGTCTCGTGAATGCCACCTTGCTCATGACGCCGCGCGTGCTGCTTGCGATCGGCCGCGATGGCCTGTTCACCCGCAAGGCCGCAACGGTGAGCGCGGGCGGGACGCCGCGCCTCGCGCTGGCCGTGTCGAGCGCGTCGGCCATCGCGCTCATTCTGTCCGGTACGTTCGAGCAGATCATCGCACTCGCGACGGTTTTGTTTCTGGTCAATTACATCTCGGCCTACGCCGCCCTGTTCGTGCTGCGGCGGCGCGAGCCCGGCCTGCCGCGACCCTACCGCGCCCTCGGCTATCCGTACACCACCGCGGTTGTGCTGGTGGGAAGCGTGCTCGCGCTCATCGCCGCCGTAGTCGAGGATCGGCGCTCGGCGGTCGCCGCCGGCCTCTTGCTGGCGGCGTGCGCGCCCATCTATGCCTGGATCGCGCGGCGCGGGCGGCGCGTTGCGGCCCCGGCGGCCACCGAGCTGCCGTGACTCAATCGAAATCGGTGGGCAGCTCGGGTTCCGCGGCATGGCGGAACATGCGCTCGATCTGGGCGGCGGTGGTGCGTCCAATCGACAGGGGCGGCAGCTCGTGCTGCGCAAAGAAGCCCACTTCGCTGGTCTCGATGCTCGGCCGGGCGCTGCCTCCCGTGAGCTCGCAAATGAAGAACAGCTTGTAGATGGAATCGAGGTGTTGCGGACGATTGCGCTTGCGGTAGTCGTACACGGCGGCGAGCTTGACGGCACGGGCCTCGAAGCCTGATTCCTCGACGACCTCGCGCACAGCGCTCATCGAGGGCGATTCGTTCACATCGGCCCAGCCTCCCGGCAACGTCCAGAAGCCGTCGCTTACCTCCCGAACCAGCAGCACGCGCCCCTCGGCGAATGCCGCGGCGCGGACGTCCACCTTGGGCGTTGCATAGCCTGCCTCCACGCGGAACGCGGCGAGCAGGGAACGCGCATCGTGCCCCGAGCCCTGAGCGATCAAGGCGGCGGACAGCTCACGGATGCGCTCGTATCGGGTGCGGTCATAAGGATCGCGGTTGAAGGTGAGGCCGATCTGAGCGATGGCCTTGAGCTCCCGGCCGATTGCGAGCCACACCGGCTCCGCCGCTTGGTCGTTCGGGGTCCCGTCCTGCGGAGTATTGTCGAGATCGGTCATGTTACCGCGCGGCCTGTAGCGCAGCGCAGCTGGAGTCGAGGAGCAATTCGCCGGCCGCGCTCGCGCTCGCCAGCATGAGCAAGCCGCGATCCTCCGACGGCGCTCCGGTCACCACCAGCGTGTAATCGGCCATGCTGCGATCGGCGTCCGGGAAGTGCGTGGCAAGCAACTTGAACGGGTCGTCCGCGTTGAGATCCCCCGAGATGCGGCGGCCCCAGTAGCTCGAGCCGGCGAGCGTGAGCGGCGACCACGATGCCGATAAGTGCGCAGCCTGCCGTGCGAGGGTCTGATACACGTCGGGCCGCAGACACTCGATGTGGATGTGAAGCTGATCCTGGCTGCGCGCGTGCAGCGGATTGACCGCGAGGCCGATGAAGCGGTCGGGCACTTGCCGCCCCACGACGCCATCCAGCCGCTCGTGCGCTCGCCACGCGGCCCGGAAGTAGCTCGGGGCGGCGGGCTCCTCGAGCGAGGGACTTTCGATGCCGCTGATGGTGCGGGTCGGTATCAGCAGGAAATGCGCGCCGCCCTTGCGGTCCGCGAGTACTGCGTAACCGGATTCGGCATGGGCCGCATCGTCGAGATGTACTTCCACGCACGGCCCCGCGCTGTGTTGCTCGCGCCAGTGTGTAAGACATTGGTCCTGCACAATCTCGCGCAGCGCATCGCGGTTCGCACACGAGCCCGCCGCCGCGAATAGGATCGCAGCAAGGCTCGCAATCGACACGGTACCGCAACGGCGCTTGCCGAATGCGCCGCTCACCGAGAACGAAGCTCGCTACGAGGGCTCCGCCTCGGGAATAGGCCGCAACGCGCGGGAGGCGGGGATGCGCACGTCCAGGATGCCGCCGGTGGGAGACCCGGAAATATCCAAGGTGCCGCCGAGCGCGCGAACGCGATGGCGCATCGAGGCGAGCACGTGAACGCCGCCGGGCGAGTTTGCACTAGTGACTCCCTTGCCGTCGTCCGTGATGCGAAATACCAGCATATCGTCATCGATGTCGAGCGTCACGTCCATCGTCTTCGCGCCCGAGTGCTTGATGAGGTTGGCGAAGGCTTCTTGCGCGATCCGGAACAGCGAGATGGCGGCGTCCGAGGTGAGTTTCGGCTCATCCGCCGGAAAATAGTCACGGCAAGTGATTCCCTCGCGCGCGCAGGTCTCTTTCATTTGCCAGCGCAGGGCGGCCAGAAAACCCACGTTGTCGAGCAGCGTGGGGCGCAGCTCCTCGATGATGCGGCGCTTGAGATCGATGGCCGCCGAAAGGTTTTGCTGCACTCGGTTGAGCCGCTGGCGGATGTCGGCTTCCGCCGTCGTCAAATGCTGCTCCGTCCACGAGATATCCATGCGGGCGCCCACGAGCAGGCCGCCGAGCTCGTCGTGCAGCTCGCGGGCGAGACCCGCCTTTTCACGTTCTGCCAGGCTTTGCAGATGCGTGGAGAGCTCGACCAGCTCGCGCGTGCGGTCCTCGACCTCGTGCTCCAGCCTGAGCTTCTGCAGGCGCAACTGCTCCGTTTGCGCGGCGCGGCGGTGCAGATATTGATAGATCAGGGCCGCCGCGAGCACGAGCAGCACGACGTTGGCGATCACCGCAACGGTCGCGAGCGAAAGGCTCATGCTCCGTACCGGCTCGTGGTGAAATCTCGCATGGCCATGGGAAAATTCGATGTGGTGAAGTGTATGGATTCAATCTCGACGCAATTCGCAAAAAAATCAAGTCAGTATAATCCTACGGGGACACCGGCTCGCGGGACCGGCTGACCGTCGGAATCGCCATGCTCATCGCCCGTCTCGACAAAGTCTCGTTGCGCTTCGGCTTGAGTCCGCTCCTCGAAGAGTGCGATCTGCAAGTATCCAAAGGTGAGCGCGTCTGCGTGCTGGGTCGAAACGGCACCGGCAAGTCGTCACTGCTGAAGCTGCTGAGCCGCGAGATCGCGCCGGATTCGGGAGAGGTGTGGATTCGTCCTGGAACGAGAACGGCGAGCCTTGCGCAGGAGGTATCGCCCTCGAGCGATGTGCGCGTGCGCGAGGTCCTTCGGGAAGGCGCGTCCGCGCACGGCGCGGACGAGGAGTGGCGGGCGCACCTCCAGGTCGATCAGGTCATTGCGCGTCTCGAGCTCGCGGGCGATGCGCGCATGGCGGATCTGTCCGGCGGATGGCGGCGGCGCGTGATGCTCGGTCGGGCGCTCGTCGCGCAGCCCGACCTCTTGTTGCTGGATGAGCCCACGAACCATCTCGACATCGAGGCGATCGGCTGGCTCGAGGAGATGATGCTGGAATTTCCCGGTGCTTTGCTGTTCGTGAGCCATGATCGCACGTTCATCAGACGCCTTGCCCCGCGCATCGTGGAGCTCGATCGCGGACATCTCAGGGGTTGGTCCGGGAGTTACGACGACTACGTGCTCGAGAAGCGCGCCGCGCTCGATGTCGAGGCGAAGCACGCCGCCTTGTTCGACAAGAAACTCGCGCAGGAGGAGGCGTGGATCCGTCAGGGCATCGAAGCACGCCGCACCCGCAACGAGGGCCGAGTGCGTGCGCTCAAGCAATTGCGCACCGAGCGCAGGGAACGGCGCGAGCGGTTGGGGCAAATTGATCTCAAGGCGCAGGACGCCGCGCCGTCGGGAAAGCTCGTATTCGAGGCGCTCGATGTATGGTTCGACTTCGGCAAGAGTCCCGTGATCGCCGCGTTCTCGACCCGCATCATGCGCGGCGACCGGATCGGTATCGTGGGTCCCAACGGTTGCGGAAAGACGACGCTGATCAAGCTGCTCATGGGGGAGCTCGAGCCGACGCGGGGCTCGATCCGCCGCGGCACCTCGCTCATGCCGGCTTACTTCGATCAGCAACGCGCCACGCTCGACCCCGCGGCCTCGCTCATGGACAACGTTACGGGCGGAAGCGGCGATACGGTGATCATCGACGGTCGCCCGCGCCACGTGTCGGGATATCTGCGTGATTTTCTGTTTCCGCCCGAGCGGCTGCGCGCACCGGTGAGCATGCTTTCGGGCGGCGAGCGCAATCGGCTGCTGCTCGCGAAGCTCTTCGCCAGGCCGAGCAATTTGTTGATCATGGACGAGCCCACCAACGATCTCGACGCGGAGACGCTCGATCTCGTCGAGGAGATGGTGGCGGATTACGCGGGCACGTTGTTGCTGGTGAGCCACGATCGCGCGTTTCTCGACAACGTCGTGACCAGCACGCTGGTATTCGAAGGCGGCGGGCGTATCGACGAATACGTGGGCGGCTACAGCGACTCGATGCGCCAGCGCGCCGAGCGCAGCGTGTCCGCGCCCATCTCGCGGACGGACGATACACGCAAGGGGATGGATACGCCCAAGGCGGTGGATACTCGCGCTGCGCCCCGTGCGAAGCCCCGCAAGCTCTCGTTCAACGAGCAGCGCGAACTCAAATCCTTACCCGAGCGGATCGAGCGCCTCGAAGCCGAGCAAACGGCGCTACAGGCCGCATTGAGTGATCCGGCATTATTTCGCGATCGGCCGGAGCAAGCGCGCGCCTCCGCCACGCGGTTGCACGACGTAGCCGCCGAGCTCGAGGCAGCGTTCGAGCGCTGGGCCAGTCTCGATTCCCTCGACTAGCGCCGCGGGCGCCCGCGGCCCATGAGATCGCTCGGACCCGGCATCGATCCGCCCGCCACGTCCGGAATCACTAGGCCAGAAGCCTGCTCGCGCCGCAAGTCCTGCAGCTCGCGCATGGTCTGCTGCACGGCTTGCTCCGCGGCTTCGCCGAATTTGGCAATGGCTGCGCTCAAGGTCGCCGCCTCCAGGTCGAAGCTGATGGGCAGCGCGCCCATCGGCGTCATGACTTGCGCCTGTCCGACATAGAGGACCGGACGCGTTGCATCGGCCGTCCCCTCCGGGGTCACCGGAGTCAGGCAGCGAATGGTACCCACCCTACGATCGGTATATGTCTCCTCGCGATAAATCTGAGTGGAATCCATGATTGCCTGGCGGGCGTCATTGACGGAACTCATGTGCGATCACCTTTGTGTCTTGAGCCTCGCTCTAACCCTAACAGTTTCCGCATCGTGCTGGCGAGACCGCGACACGCGGCACCCCGCCTGCGCGGCGCCGCGGGAGCCCTGTTACGATACGCGGCTTGACACTTCCGCACACAATTCGAAAGGTCCCGGCGTGGACGACGCTTTTCGGGATCGCCCTGTTCGCCGTCGCGCTGTTCTGGCTGCATCACATCATCGGACAATACCGATGGCGGGACATCCTCGAGCACATGCGAGCCATCCAGACCTCCCAACTCTTGGGGGCGGTGGTGCTCACGGCGGCGGGATACGGCTGCTTGACCTTGTACGATGCCCTGGGGCTCAGGTTCGCCGGAGCGCGCGTGCCATACCCGCGACTCGCCCTGATCTCGTTTATGGGCTATGCGATCGGTCATAACGTCGGCCTCAACACGCTGAGCGGGGGCGCGATCCGATTGCGGGCGTATTCCGTTCTCGGGCTCCCGACCAAACAGATTGCGACGGTGGTCGCGTTCGGTACGCTTACCTTCTGCCTGGGCGCCGCGGCGCTGCTTGGATTGTCGCTCTTGTCCGAGGCGCGGCTGTCGGCCCAAGTGCTGCATCTGCACCCCGCCATCATCATCGCCGGCGCCTGCGTGTTGCTCGCGGGCGTCCTCGCGTACCTGCTGCTCGCGTGCAGCCGGCACGAGCCCATACGCTGGCGCAAGATCTGCATACCGGTGCCGAGCCCGGGCATCGCCTTCGGGCAAATCGCCGTGGCTTCCGGCGACTTACTCTGCGCCGCCGGCGTCCTGTACTTCTTGCTTCCGTCCGCGGCACACGTCGGATTCGCAGCATTTGCCGCCGTTTTCATCATCGCCATCGCCGCGGGCATCATCAGCAACGTGCCGGGCGGCGTCGGCGTGTTCGAATCGGTGCTGCTGTTGCTGTTCCACACGGTGCCGCCCGACCAACTGCTCGGGTCACTCCTTGCCTATCGCATCATTTATTATCTCGTGCCGTTTGCTTTCGCGCTGTGCTTGCTGGGCGCACACGAACTCTGGATGCATCGCGGGCCCATGGTGCGCCTCGGCCAGCTCGGCCGGACCTGGCTCGGCGCGGTAACGCCGCAGGCGAGCGCCATCGCGGTGTTCGCTGCGGGCGCCGTGCTGCTGCTTTCGGGATCGACGCCCGGCATCGGCCACCGCTTGGAGCTGCTGCGGCGGTTCGTGCCCCTGTCGATCCTCGAACTGTCGCATCTGCTCGGCAGCGCGGTCGGGGTCGGACTGCTGGTGCTCGCACACGGCTTGTACCGCCGGCTCGACGCCGCGTGGTACCTCACGATGTGGCTCCTGTGCGCAGGCGTAATCCTTTCGCTCTTGAAGGGATTCGACTACGAGGAGGCCATTGTGCTGGGCGCCGTGGCGGTGCTGCTCATCTCCGCGCGTGCGCGCTTTCGCCGGCGAGCATCGCTCATCGAGCAGCGCTTTTCCGTCTCCTGGGTGGTGGCGATGCTGCTCGTGCTCAGTGCCGCCGTGTGGCTGGTGCTGTTCGCGTATCGGCACGTGCCCTACAGCAAGGAGCTGTGGTGGGAATTCGCCTTCCGATCGCCCGCGCCGCGGAGCCTCCGCGCGTTGCTGATGGCCGCCATGACGGCCGCCGCCTACGCCCTGTATCGCTTACTGCGTCCCTCCAAGCCCGCGATCCTGCCGCCGAGTGGGGGCGACCTCGAGCGCGCGGCGGTGCTCATCGAGAACGCGCACGATGCCACTGCCAATCTCGCGCTCCTCGGCGACAAGAACTTGCTGTTCAACGAGGAGCGCACGGCCTTCATCATGTACCAGGCCTCGGGCAGTAGCTGGGTGTCCATGGGCGATCCGGTGGGACCCTCCTCGCTGTTCGAGCCGCTGGTCTGGAGCTTCGCCGAGAAATGCGACGACATGGCGGTGGAGCCGGTGTTCTACCAGATCACTCCGGATAATTTGCCGCTGTACATCGATCTCGGGCTCACGCTCAGCAAGCTCGGCGAGGAGGCGCGCGTGCCGCTCGACACGTTCTCCCTCGAGGGTGCGGCGCGCGCGGACCTGCGTCATCCGCACCGGCGCGCGAAAAAGGACGGCGCCGAGTTCGAGATCGTCCCGCGCGAGCGGGTGGGCGCGCTCATGCCGGATCTGCGCGCGGTGTCCGACGCGTGGCTTGCCGAGAAGCACACGGCGGAGAAGCGCTTTTCGCTGGGATACTTCGACGAGCAGTACTTATCGCACTTCGACATCGCTGTGGTGCGTCGCACCGGTGCGATCGTTGCATTCGCAAACATCTGGCGAGCGGGCGCCGATACCGAGTTGTCAGCCGATCTCATGCGCTACAGCGACGCGGCGCCTAAGGGCGTCATCGATTTCATGCTGGTCGAATGCATGCTGTGGGGCAAAGCGCAGCATTACCAATGGTTCAGCTTGGGGATGGCGCCGCTCTCGGGCCTCGAAGAGCACGCGCTCGCTCCCGCCTGGCACAAGCTGGGTCGCATGGTCCAGCGCTACGGCGAGACCTTTTATCCGTTCGAGGGTCTGCGCAAGTACAAGGAGAAGTTCTTGCCGGTGTGGCGGCCGCGCTATCTCGCGGCCCCCGGAGGCCTGGGGCTCGCGGGAGCGCTGCTCGACGTGACCTCGCTCATCTCCGGCGGCGTGAGTAAGGTGCTCACGAAGTAAGGCGGCCGCCAGGCGGTCTCTCAGCGCGCGCGCAGGCCGAGGCTCGAGTCGCGCACTTCTTGTGCGAACTCGATCTCGATTTTGACGGCTACTTCGCGCATCTTCGGCAAAAAATGCTCGACTGCGCTGCGTAAAGACACGGCGGTGGCCGCGAAGCGGACCGCAAGGGCGCCGAGCACCCGGTCAGCCGCGCGCAGGGGCAGCGCGAGGCTGATCTCCTGGGAGATGCGTCGGGCGCGCTGCGACACACCGAAGCCCTGGGCGCGAGTCTCCTGCAGGATGCGCTCGATTTCCGGCCGGTCGCGCGCGAGCCCCTCATCCGGCGAGGCCATGTCCGCGAGGGAGTCGAGCACCGCCTCGCGCACTGATGTCTTGGAGAAGGCCAGATAAACCCGTCCGGCGGCCGAGGTCAGGATCGGCAGAGCATCGCCTGCGCGGGGCGGCTCCAACGCGAGCGGGCTGCGGCTGGTCTCGCGCACCATCATCGCGCTATGCGCGGGTGTGGCGATGTCTATCGGCCAGACGATATCCCGGGCGAGCGTGGTCAGGTGCGCCTTGCCGAGGTGTGCGATCAGGGCCTCATCATCGAAGCCATCGGCGAGCGAGCGCACGAGCACGGTCGGGCGATAGCAATCGTCGTGCGTGTCGCGCTGCACGAACCCGGCGAGACGCAACGTTTCGAGGATGCGAAAAGTCGTCGTGCGCGGCAGGCGCACCGCGCTCGAGAGCGTATGGATGGGGGCGCGCTCCCGGCGGTTGAGTTCAGCGAGGACCTCGAGCCCGCGGCTCAAGGCGCGGATCGGTCGGGTGGCCTTGCGCGAGGCGGAATCTGGCGGAGAGGGTGGGGATAGCAGGTTGACCTGGGCGTGCATGAGACATTCCTTGGCGCGTTATTTGTACAGATTTAAGCTGGACATAAATTGTACAAACCATATACGGGGTGGAACCCCCTGGCAAGAGGGCGCCAGTCGACCTAGCCGCGCATCGCCGCGAATGCGTCCAAGGCGTTCCGCCGCGCCAAATCGTGATCGACCAGGGGCCTGGGGTAATTGACGCCCAGGGAAATGCCCGCAGCCTGCAACACCTCGGCAGGCGCCGCCCAGGGTTGGTGAATCCAGCGATTCGGTAGTCCCGCGATTTCCGGCACCCAGCGACGTACGTAGGTACCCATGGGATCGAACCGGACACCCTGTGTTACTGGATTGAACACTCGAAAAAAAGGCGCGGCGTCGGCCCCGCAGCCCGCGACCCATTGCCAGCCGAGCGTGTTGCTCGCGAGATCCGCATCGACCAAGGTGTCCCAGAACCAGCGCGCGCCGTCGCTCCAAGCCAGCAGCAGATCCTTCACCAGGAACGAGGCCGCAATCATGCGTACGCGGTTGTGCATCCAGCCGGTGCGCCACAGCTCGCGCATACCGGCATCGACGATGGGGTAGCCGGTCGCGCCGCGCTGCCACGCGCGCTGCTGCACACGGCTCGATCGCCATGGGAAGCGCGCGAAATCCGCGCGCAGCGGCTGCTCGGGGGTGTGCGGAAAGTGATAGAGGAGGTGATAGGCGAATTCGCGCCACCCGACCTCGGCGAGGAATTGCGAATCGCGCCAGGAGAAGCTCCGCCCTTGCGCCTGCGCCGTGCGGCGCACCGCATGCCAGATTTGACGCGGTCCGATCTCGCCGAAATGCAGATGTGGGGAGAGGCGCGAGGTGCCGGGGGCGCCCGGCTGGTCGCGCCGGCTCGAGTAATCCTCGAGTGCCTCGTCCGTAAAATGCTCCAGCCGCCGCTGCGCCGAGCGCTCGCCCGGTGTCCAGTCTGCGGCCAGCCCCGACGGCCAATCGAGCCTCGGCAAGAGCCCGAGACTTTCGATGGTTTGCGAGGGGGGCCGCTTCGAAGGCGCGCGCAATGCGCCCGGCGCCGGCAGGGGCTCGGCGGGATCGGCGAGCGATTTGCAGTGGCGCCAGAAAGGCGTGAACACTTGAAACGGTCCGCCACTGCTGCTGCGGACGGTCCAGGGCTCGTGCAGCAGCGCGCTCGCGTAGCTTTGCGTCTCGATGCCCTGCGTCTTCAAGGCCTGCTTAATGATCTCGTCGCGTGCTCGAATCGCCGGCTCGTAGCGACGATTCCATACGACGCGCGTCGCCCCGCATTCGCGGATCAGCGTCTGTAAGGTGCGGAGGGAATCCTTGCCCGCGCGCACGCAGAGCTCGATTCCCAGGTCCGCCAAGCTTTGCCGCAACTGCACCAAACTCTGATGCAGCCACCAGCGCGATGCGCCGCCCGGCTCCCAGCTTCCCTCCTCGACGGGCGCGTGGATGTAGACAGGAACGACGGGGGAGCCGGCCGCAACGGCTGCACACAGGGCGGGATTGTCGGCGAGGCGCAGATCCGAGCGAAACCAGACGAGCACGGTCATTACGCAGAGGGTGTCGCAGGTACCCTGACCCGCGCAATCGGCCTCGCCCGCGGCGTCCAACCCGCAGACGCGGGGCCATTCGGCTACAATTCCGGGGATTTTCCCCCAAGACTTCGAGGTTAATGCGTTCATCATGTCGGACACTATCGAGGCGCCCGTCGCCAGCGAGGCGGCTGCCGGCCACTCCAACCACGTGGAAACTGCCATCATCGGCGCCGGGCCCGTGGGCATCTTTCAGATCTTCGAGCTCGGGCTCTTGGGCATAGGCTCGGTCATCATCGACTCGCTAGCGCAGGTCGGCGGCCAATGCACCGAGCTTTATCCAGATAAGCCGATCTATGACATTCCGGCGCTGCCCGTGTGTGGCGCGCAGGAGCTCATCGACCGGCTGTTGGAGCAGGTCAAGCCCTTCAACGCCAAGTTCCACCTGGGCCAGGAAGTGACCGAGCTGCAGAAGCTCCCCGACGGCAAGTTCCACGTGGCTACGAGCACCGGCACGCGACTGACCGCGGGCGCGGTGGTGATCGCCGCCGGCGTCGGCTCCTTCCAGCCGCGCCGCCTCGTCCTCGAGGGCGTCGAGCAGTTCGAGGGTAGGAGCGTACATTACCGGGTGAAATCGGCGGCCGATTTTCACGGTGGCGATCTCGTGATCTGCGGCGGCGGCGATTCGGCGCTCGATTGGACCGTCGCGCTATGCGAGAAGGCGCGCTCGCTCACCCTGGTGCACCGGCGCGCGGAGTTTCGCGCCGCTCCGGCGACGGTCGCGCGCATGCGCGAGCTCGTGGCCGCGGGCAAGATGCAGTTCGTCGAGGGCCAGGTCCTGGCTCTGCACAGCGACAATAAGCGGCTCACCGGCGTCGTGCTGAAGAGCAACGACGGTCACACGACCCTGCAGGTGCCCGCCGATCAGGTGCTCGCGTTTTATGGGCTGCATCCCAAGCTCGGGCCGGTGGCCGAGTGGGGCCTCGAGATGGAGAAGAAAGCGCTCAAGGTGAGCACCGAGAATTTCCAGACCAGCGTGCCCGGCATCTTCGCGATCGGCGACATCAACACGTATCCCGGCAAGAAGAAGCTGATTCTCAGCGGCTTTCACGAGGCGGCGCTGGCGGCATTCGGCATTCAGCATCATCTGTACCCGCAAAAGCGTCAATTTCTGCAGTACACGACGACGAGCCCGATCATGCAGAAGCGGCTCGGGGTTGCCGATTCCGCGGACTCGCATTGACCTCGACATGAACCGGCTGCTCGAGGATCTGCTCAAGGTCATGACGCTCGAACGGCTCGAGCTCGATTTGTTTCGCGGCGAGAGCCGCGACATCGGCAGCCCGCAGGTCTTCGGCGGCCAGGTGCTCGGTCAGGCGCTCATGGCGGCCACGGCCACGGTGGAGGGCCGTGCCGCGCACTCGCTGCACGCCTATTTCTTGCGCCGCGGCGACTTCAATTCCCCCATCGTGTACGAGGTCGATCGGGCGCGCGACGGCAATCATTTCTCCACGCGCCGGGTGGTAGCGATTCAGCATGGCGCGCAGATCTTCAATCTGTCCGCCTCGTTCCAGTCCGCCGAGGAGGGGCTCGATCATCAACTCCCGATGCCGCAGGTCCCTCCTCCCGAGACGCTCGATACTCTCGAGACACATCTGAAGGATGTTCTCGCGCAATTACCGCCGGTCATGCGCCGCGGGCTCGAGCAAAAACGTCCGTTCGAGTTTCGCCTGGTGGAACCGCCTTTCTTTCTCAGGCAGGCGCCGGTGGCGCCGATCCGCAATGTCTGGTTCCGCGCCGTCGACCGGCTTCCCGACGATGACAGCTTGCATCGCTGCCTGCTCGCGTACGTGTCGGACTTCAATCTGCTCGACACGGCACTGATGCCCCATGCCCTGTCGCTCACCCGCAAGTTGACCATCGCGAGCATCGACCACGCCATGTGGTTTCACCGCCCCGCGCGCGTCGACGAGTGGCTCCTGTATGCTACAGACAGCCCGAGCGCCTCGGGAGCACGGGGACTTGCGCGTGGGAGTGTGTTCTCGCGCGACGGACGGCTGGTCGCGAGCACGTCGCAGGAAGGCTTGTTGCGAGTCAGCGAGTAGAGGCGCGGGCCGGAGCAGTCTTTATGAAAGGTCTCATCATCGTCGCGGTCGTGGTTGTTGTCATCGTGGGACTGCTGCTTACTCTGCGCACCACGCGCAACGTCGGTACGCCGAGCCGCGAGGTGCTGGACCGCGCACAAGAGCGGGCGCGGGCGCAGGCCGCAAAAGAGAAGGACGACTAATTTGATTCCGTGGCCGAGCCTCCCGCTATGCGCGAGGCCTCCCATACGGCCCGCGGCAGCACGTAGAGATGACAGTCCCACCAACGATTCTTGGCGCGCCGATGCTTGCGAAATACGGCTTCCCAGCGCATCCCGATTTTCTCGAGCACGCGGATCGATGCGTTGTTGTTGACGTCGACCGTCGAGATGACGCGCTCGGCGCGTAGATCCAGAAACGCGGCGTCGATAAGGGCGAGTGCAATCTCCGTGGCAAAGCCCTTACCCCAGTCGGGCGTTCCGAGCATGTAGCCGAGATCGGCCACGTCGCGTTCGATGAGCGACAGGTCACATGCGCCGATCACGCGGCCGGACTCATTTTCCTCCACCGCAAGCTCGAATCGCGTGCGCGGCACCTCGCGCTGCGAGGCAAGCAGCCCGTCGAGATATTCCGCGGTGCTCTCCTCGTCGCGCGGGCCGAAGAACAGGTAACGGGTCACGCGCGGATCAGCGGAGTAACTGTGAATCGCCGCGAAATCCGCCTGGAGGAACTCACGCAACTTGAGCCGAGAGGTCCGGACCGGAAGATTGAGTGTGCGCATGCGGTCGGGCGTGAAGGGCGCGGGTTACGCCAACAATACTTTACCCGGGTTGAGGATCCCGTTGGGGTCGAGCGCGGTCTTCATCGCGCGCATCGCTGCGAGCTCGACCGGGTCCGCGCGCCTCGCGAGCTCGCCTGCCTTCAATCGACCGATGCCGTGCTCCGCGCTGATGCTGCCGCCCAGGCTCTCCACCAGGTCGAACATGGCTGATTCGAGGGTTGCAGCCCGTGCGAGAAACGCCGCCGTGGAGCTGCCTGGTCGTTGACTCACGTTGAAGTGCAGGTTGCCGTCGCCGACGTGGCCGTAGCTCACCACCTCGCCCTCGGGCGCGAGGCGGTGCACGAGCTCGGTACCGCGCTCGATGAGCGTCGGAATGCTCGAGATGGGAACCGAGACGTCATGCTTGAGACTCGCTCCATGATGGCGCTGTGCCTCCGGAACGGATTCACGCAGCTTCCACATGGCCTGCGATTGTGCCAGCGAGGTAGCGAGCGCGGCATCGCGCACCAGTCCGCGATCGGCCGCCTCTTCGAGCGCTGCGCTCAGGGTGTCGGTAAGCCGCGATTGCGCATTGGACGAGGTCAGCTCGACGAGTAAGTACCAGGCCGCGTCTTGGTCCAGCGGATTGGCGACCTGAGGTATGTGCTCGACCGTGAGCGCGACGGCGATGCGCGGCATGAGCTCGAAGGCGCTGAGCGCTTCGCCCGCGGTGCCGCGCAGACACCCTAGCAGCTCGAGGGCGCGCGCGGGAGAATCGATTCCGACGAGTGCGGTGGCGCTATCGCGCGGCTCGGGAAAGAGCTTCAGGCAGGCCGCCGTGATCACGCCCAGCGTGCCCTCGGCACCGATGAAGAGAGATTTGACGTCGTAGCCCGTGTTGTCCTTGCGCAAGCTTTTGAGTCCCGACAGCACGCGTCCGTCCGCGAGCACCACCTCCAGGCCGAGCACCAGGTCGCGCATCATGCCGTAGCGCAAGACCGCGGTGCCACCCGCGTTGGTGGAGAGGTTTCCTCCGATCTGTGCCGTCCCTTCCGAGCCCAGGCTCAACGGGAACAACTTTTGCTCGGATCGAGCCGCCGCGTGCGTCTGCGCGAGAGTGCAGCCGGCCTCCACGATGAGCGAATCATTGGCCGGGTCGATCACGCGCACCCGGTTCAGCTTGCGCATCGACAGGACGATCTGCGATCCCGACTCGTCCGGGGTTGCACCGCCGCAGTAGCTGGTGTTGCCTCCCTGTGGCACCACGCCCACCCGCTCGCGGTTGCAGATGGCGAGCACGCGCGAGACTTCATCGACGCTGCGCGGCAGGAGCACGAGCGGGGTGACGCCTCGATAGAGGCGCCGGAAGTCGATGGTGTAGGCGGAGAGGTCCGCGTGCGCATCGAGCCAGTCGCCGACGGCCCCCTTGAGCTCCGCGAGCGTGTTCGGCGTCAGCACGAAAATCTCCTCAGCACCCGGGCTCAGAGGCGCTTGCGCCCGCCCTCGCGAATCGCCGCCGGGACTGGTCTCAGGTCCCAAATCAGGCCGAGGCAGGAGAGGAGCTTCAGCACGTAGAACGTCGCATCGAATTCCCACCAGTAGAAGCCTTGGCGCACCGAGGCGGGATAATGGTGGTGATTATTATGCCAACCCTCGCCGAGGGTGATGAGGGCGAGCCAAACGTTGTTGCGGCTGGTGTCGCCAGTCTTGTAGCGTTGGTGCCCGAACACGTGGGAGAGCGAATTGATCGTATAAGTACCGTGGTACACCGCGACCGTGGAGATGAAGAATCCCCACACCAGCATTTGCCAGCCGCCCGTGTGCAAGCCGGGTGCGAGGTGCTTGAGTACAAGGCCGAGCAGGAACACGCCCACGCCGAGGAGCGCCGGCACGGCGATGTCGAAGCGGTCCAGAAAGCGAAGTTCCGGATACTTGAGCAGGTCCTTCACGCGGGAGAGGTCAGCTCCGAAGTGCTTGTGCGACATGAACCACCCCATGTGGCTCCAAAAAAAACCATGTTGCCCCGGGGAATGCACATCCTGCGGCTTGTCGGAATACACGTGATGATGGCGGTGGTGGGCTGCCCACCAAATCGGTCCCCGCTGCACGGCCGAGGCGCCCAGCAAGCCAAAGATGAACTGCCCGGCACGCGAGGTCTTGAACGTGCGGTGCGAGAAATATCGGTGGTAGAAGCCGGTAATCGCGAACATGCGAATGACGTACAACCCGAGCGTCACCGCCAAGGCGACCCAGCTGACCCCTACCCAGATCACGGCGAAGCAAGCGGCGTGCATCGCCAGGAAGGGCGTGATGCGCACCCAGTCCATTCCCCGGGCGGGATCCTGCGGGATCGCGGTCTCCTTGGGGCGCGTCGAGAGCTCGCGGTGGTCGAACCAGCGCGACAGCTCGCGGCTGACCCGCTCGGCGGTCGGCGGCGAGAGGACTTCGTTTTCAGGGGTCATTTCGTCTTCCTAGCCGCCGAGTACGTATTGGTGGGAGCGAGTACCGTCACGTTGGTCGCGGTCAAGAGCAAAATGCGCTTCATGGACCCTTTAGTTTGGGGAAAGCAACCGCAATATGGTAGTCGCGGTGACACGGTCGGGACGTACTCAGCCATTTCAAACACTTCGTCCCTCAGCGTACGCCGGATGCCCTGGGAGCGACCGCTCCTCGGACAGCTCTGGGCGTCAGTGCGCGCACATAATGCAGGGTTTTGAATGCAATTCAAGGATTATTACGACACTTTGGGCGTGAAGCGCGGCGCGAGCGCCGACGACATCAAGCGCGCCTATCGCAAGCTCGCTCGCAAGTTTCACCCCGACGTGAGCAAGGAGCGCAACGCGGAAGCGAAGTTCAAGGACGTGCAAGAGGCCTACGAGGTGTTGAAGGATCCCGAGAAGCGGGCCACCTATGACCGATTCGGGCGCGACTATCGACCGGGGCAGCAATTTCGGCCGCCACCCGACTGGGAGCAGCAGTTCGGTCAATCGGGCAACCAGCGGTTCTCTGACCTGAACGGATTCAGCGATTTCTTCTCGACTCTGTTCGGCGGTGCGGGCGGTCCCGGCTTCGGCGCTGCAGGCGGATTTGCCGCGGGCGGCTCAGCCCCGGGCGGCGCCGGCGCCGGCACCTCGCGGCGCCAAGCCGACGCCGATGCGGGTGTGGTCGAGGTTACGGTCGAAGAAGCGTTCTCCGGCACGAAGCGCCGCGTTGGTATCAACGAGGGCGGTCGCTCTCGCCAAGTGGACGTACAAATCCCCGCGGGTATCGCAGACGGCCAGGCGCTGCGTATCGGCGGAGGCCCGGGACATTCCGCGCTCATCTTTCGCGTTAAGGTGCTTGCGCATTCTCTGTACCAGGTGAACGGCAAGGACGTGCAGATCGAGTTGCCTCTCGCCCCGTGGGAGGCGGCGCTCGGCGCCAAGGTGGCGGTGCCGACCCTCGGCGGGACCGTGGAGCTCACCATTCCGCCGGGCGCGCAAAGCGGCCAGAAGCTGCGGCTGCGCGGCCGCGGCATGCCCGCGAGTCCGAACGGGGATCAACTGGTGATCCTCAAGCTGGTCACTCCGGCTGCGGAGAGCGCCAAGGCTCGCGAGGCGTACGAGCGCATGAAGCGCGAGCTGCATTTCGATCCGCGCGCGGATTGGCCCCGGGCTGGAGGGCCCCCGGTTGGAGGGTCCCGAGCCTGAGGGCCGCGGGCAGGAGTGCCATCGGGCTTGAAGTCCGCGCCGACGGCCCCCATGGAACGCGACTAGTCGGGCGCGGGCCCAAACGCAGAATCGAAATCTCATGACCACCGAAACGCAACCGCAAATCAAAGAGTTCCAGTCGGAGACGAAGCAGGTCCTGCGGCTCGTCATTCACTCGCTCTACTCGCACAAGGAAATTTTTCTGCGCGAGCTGATCTCTAATGCCTCGGATGCGTGCGAGAAGCTGCGCTTCGAGGCACTCGCGAATCCCTCGCTGCTCGGCGCCGATACGCTGTCGGTGACGTTGATACCGGACAGCGCAGCGGGCACGTTGACCGTGACGGACAACGGCATCGGCATGACCCACGATGAGGTGATCGACAATCTCGGCACCATCGCGCGTTCCGGCACCAAGAGGTTCCTCGAGACCTTGAGCGGGGATTCCGCGAAGGACGCGCAGCTCATCGGCCAGTTCGGCGTCGGCTTTTACTCGGCTTTCATCGTGGCAGACCGCGTGACCGTGCTTTCGAGGCGGCCCGGAGCCGAGGCGGTACGCTGGGATTCCTCCGGCGAAGGAACCTACGAGATCCAGCCGTCCGACAAGCCGGACCGCGGTACGGAGGTCATCCTGCACTTGCGCGATGAGGACAAGGAGTTCCTCGAGCCCTCGCGCCTCAAGCAGCTGGTGCGCAAGTACTCCGATCACTTGGGCGTGCCGGTCGTGCTCAAGACCGGAGACACGGTTGAGACGCTCAATCAGGCGAAGGCATTCTGGACGCGCCCGAAGTCCGAGCTCAAGGACGAGGACTATCAGGCGTTCTACAAGCATCTGACCCACGATTCGGAACCGGCGCGGGCTTGGTCGCACAACAAGGTCGAGGGCAACCTCGAGTACACCTCGCTACTCTATTTGCCCAAGCGGGCACCGTTCGATCTCTTCGAGCGCGAGCGCGAGCGCAGCGGCGGCGTGCAGCTCTATGTGAAGCGCGTGTTCATCATGGACAAGGCGGCGGAATTGCTGCCGCCGTGGCTGCGTTTCATGCGCGGTCTGGTCGACACCGACGATCTGCCGCTCAACGTCTCGCGCGAGCTGCTGCAGAACAATCGCACCGTCGAGAAAATCAAGTCCGCGCTCGTCAAGCGGACCCTCGACTTGCTCGAAGAGCTCGCTGCCGACAAGCCGGTGGAGTATGCCGAGTTCTGGAATACTTTCGGCGCGGTTCTGAAGGAAGGTGTCATCGAAGATCCGGCACAGAAAGAGCGCATCGCCAAGCTGTTACGCTTTCATTCGACCGCCTCCGCCAGCGATGCCGCCGAGGTCACGCTCGCCGATTATGTGTCGCGCATGAAGACCGACCAGAAGAGCATTTACTACCTTACCGCCGATACGCTTGCGGCAGCACGCAATAGCCCGCACCTCGAGGGCTTTCGCGCGCGTGGTCTGGAGGTGCTGCTGCTGACCGACCGCATCGACGAGTGGGTCGCGAGCCATCTGCATGAGTTCGACGGCAAGCCACTCGCAAACGTCGCGAGCGCGGGCGCCGACGTCGCCTCGGCGATCGAGACACCGGACAAGGCCGCCGCCGAATCAGCCTACAAGGAGACCTTGGAGCGTATCGGCAAGGTTCTGCTCGGCAAGATCGCAAGCGCTCAGGTGAGTGCGCGCCTCACCGAGTCTCCGGCGGTGCTCGTTGCCGGCGAGTTCGGCATCAGCTTGCGCATGAACCGTATCCTGAAGCAGGCGGGCCAGAACAATCCGTTCGCGACGCTTCCGATACTCGAGTTGAATCCGAAGCACCCGTTGGTCGAGCGATTGAAGAGCACCGAGGACGAGTCCGCGTTCGCCGATCTCGCCCATGTGCTCTACGACCAGGCGATGCTCGCCGAGGGCGGGGAGCTCGATGATCCCGCGACTTTCGTTCAGCGCGTCAATAAGCTCATCGTCGAGGGACTCTCGGCCGCGCCCAAGATCATCCTGAGTTAAGGATGCTCGCGCCGCGTTTCGCGTCGAGCGACGACGAGGTGCCGGGCGTCGCTACACCGGGCGACGACTCGGCGATCCTGGACGCGCGGTGCACGTGGTCGACGTCGCGGCGGGAAGCCCCGCCGCCCGCGCCGGCGTCGCCGTGGGCGATCGGATCGTCGCGCTCGACGGTGAGCCGGTGGACGGGATCGACGGCTTGCAGCGCCTGCTCGATGCGAGCCGCATCGGGCGCAGCTGCGAGCTCAAACTCTTGCGCCGCGCGGCCATGCTCTCCCTGTCGCTACAGCCGATTGAATTGCCGGCGCGAGACGGGTAAACAGTCTCTTCATGACGCCTTCATCTGCTCACGCCATCACCCTGGCGAATCCGCCGGAGCCTACCGATCACTTCTTAGGCTCCGAGCACGCGCCCGTGACACTGATCGAATACGGAGATTTCGAGTGCCCCGCCTGCAAGGTGGCGGTCTCGACGCCGAAGCTCCTGCTCGAGCGGTTTCCGAACAAGATCCGCTTCATATTTCGGCACTTCCCGCTGCAGGAGCCGCACCCCCACGCGCTGCTTGCCGCCGAAGCGTCAGAGGCCGCCGCAGGGCAAGGTAAATTCTGGCCAATGCACGATCTTTTGTTCCAGAACCAGACGCATTTGAAGGAGCGGGATCTATACCGCTACGCGGGTGAGCTGGGGGTCGATCTTGCGCGCTATACAGCCGAGATGGATGATCACATCTATCTGCAAAGGGTGCGCGAGCACATGGACAGCGGGCGGCGCAGCCACCTGCGCGCGACACCGGGATTCTTCTTGGATGGGGTGGTGCAGGACATTTCTTTCGGAATGCAGAAGCTGCACGATGCAGTCGCCGCGGCCGTGCGCCGCGCCGGCGAAATTTGAAGGGCACCGCGGCCTAACAAGGCCGCGATGCCCGCCGATTCACCTCAGGTCCAATCGTCGCCGCCACCGCCACCGCCGCCGCCGAAGTCTCCACCGCCGGAGCTATCGTCCCAGGAGGAGGGGTCGTTCACGCCGAAGTCGTTGCCACCCATGTCGCCATTCGCGTTCTGGTTCCAGCCGGCGTCCTCGCTCGACGGCGGCGCGACCGGACGCTGTCCGCCATCGAGGAAGTGGTGGGCCAGCTCCTCGCCCGCGACGATGCCCGCACCGGCTGCTAGGCCGCCTGCGAGGCCACCCGCGACGCTCGAGCCGATACCGCCGCCGCCGGGGCCCACATACCCGCCACCCGGGCCCGCCGCATAGCCGCCCGGACCATAACCGGCCGGAGCACCGCCCATGGGTGGGGCACCCGCCGGATATTGAACGTACGTGCGCCGCCGAAACAGTATCCAGAACACCCCCACTACCAGGGCGAGAATGATCATGGTGCCCCACGGAAAGTGCGCCGCGGGCGCGGCGCCGGTCACGAACGGCCGCTCGCCGCCGCTGCGCCGCACGAGGCCGAGCTCGGCCTTAAGTTCTGCCACCGACCGCGAATCTTCCTTGGTCAGGCCTGGGTCGAGCTGTTCCGCACGCGCCAATTCGGAGCGCGCGAGCCCAGGATTGCCCTCGCGGGCATAGAGTTCCGCCTGGACGTAGTGGGCTTTCGAGCTGGTCGGATGATCTCGCAGCACCTGAGCGATCATCTGTTGCGCTTGATCGAGATGGCCCGCTCGGGCGGCGTCATAGATTTGAGAGACGGTGGGATCCGCATCCGCAGCCAATGCCGGCGCGCCGGCGAGGGCAAACGAGAGGGCCGCAGCCGCCAGGGAACCCGCAACCAATGTTCGCATAACCACCCCACAATGGCCGAATACGGCCCGATGCGAGGTTAGATGGGGCCGGCGCCGGCGAAGTTCAACGGTGCCCGGGCCTTGACTCCGTCCACGGTACGGTAACATCTCTGGAACATGCACCGGACCATAGTCATCGTGGGGGCGGGATTTTGCGGCAGCGTTCTCGCGGCCAACATGCTCCGGCGTCCACCTCCCGGTCGCACCGACCTCATCCTGATCGAGCGCGGCACGAGCATGGGCCGCGGGGTCGCCTACGCCTCGCACGAGGTGTCGTATATCCTCAACGTCCCGGCAGGAAGACTATCCGTCCATCCGGACGATCCGCTGCATTTTCTACGCTTCGTGCGCCAATCTCACCCCGATGCGGATGCCGAGGATTTCATGCCCCGTTCGCTGTACGGCGAGTACCTGCAGGCAGTTCTCGACGAGGCCGAGCGCGCCGCGCCCAAGGGAATCGCGCTGCGGCGGGTTTTCGGCGAGGTGACCGGCATCGAGCGAGTCGAGGGCGAGCAGCCACTGCGCGTACAGGTCGCGGGCCGTGCGCCCGTCGCGGCGGACCGCGTCGTGCTGGCCCTTGGAAACCCGCCTTCCGCGGTGCATCCATGGGCGCGGGGACTGCTGCATCATCCGGCGTATTTCCACAATCCGTGGAGCGTGCCGCGATCCTTCCGCGCCCGGCATTCGGTATTGATCGTGGGCAGCGGACTCACCATGGTGGATGTCGCCCTCGCCTTGAGTCTCGAAGGCGGTCAGATGCCGCTCGTGCGCGCCATTTCGCGGCATGGTCTCCTGCCGCTGGGGCAGACCATTTTTCGCCCGATGGCGGTGCACGGGGACGAGGAATCCTTCATGGCGAACGCGCAATCCATTCGCCGCGTGCTCGCGATGACTCGCGCGCTGTCCGCGCGAGTGGAGAAAATGGGGGGCGACTGGCGGGAAGTGGTTACTTTCATGCGCCACCTGGCGCCCGATCTGTGGCGGCGACTACCGCAGCGGGAGAGGCGCCGCTTCCTGCGGCACGTGCAAAGCTACTGGGATGTGCACCGCCACCGCGTGCCGGCGAACATGGCGGCACGCATCGATCACATGCGCCGCAGCGGTCGTCTCAGAGTTCACGCCGGCCGCATCCAAGAACTGGTGCCGGAAGGCGATGAGCTGCGCGTGATGTGGCGGCGGCGCGGAAGCGACGAGAACGAGTCATTCGCGGTGCACGCCGTGATCAATGCCACCGGACCGGACTACGCGCTGCGGCGCTCCGCGGATCCCCTGCTGTGCTCACTGCGCGCCGCAGGGCTCGTGTCGGAGGACCCGCTGAACCTGGGGTTACGTACCGGCCGCTACGGCGCCTGCATCGCCGCCGACGGATCGGCGAGCGCGCATCTCTTTTACCTGGGACCGATGCTGCGCGCCGATCATTGGGAAGCCACCGCCGTACCGGAGCTGCGCGCGCACGCCGAGCAGCTCGCGCGTCACTTATCCGATCCGGCGCCGAGTTGCGCTTGAGCGCGCGGCGCGTTGCGCGCTCAGCCCAGGCGCTCGATGGCGTCCAGCAAGCGACCGATCTCCGCTGCGCTCGAGTACATCGATACGCCGGTCCGCAGCAGGCCGCCGCGTTCGGCGAGGCCGAGCACTTCGACGGCGCGGGCGGCGTAGAAGTTGCCGTCCCAGATGCAGATGCCCTGCTCGCCGAGCGCGACGGCAGCCGCCTCGGCGCTGTGCCGCTCGAGCGTGATGGATACTGTCGGTGCGCGGGCGCGCGAGCTGAAGTCGGGCCCCCAGACTCTGACGCCGCGGATGCGCCGCAACCCATCGTGATAGGCGCGCGCCAGGCCGTGCTCGTACGCTGAAATGGAGGTCATGGCATCGACGATCCGCTCTCGCAAGCTCGTCCCCGTTCCCCAGCTCGCGAGGTATTCAATGGCCGCGCGCACGCCCTCGATGGCGGCGTGGTTCAAGGTGCCGGTCTCGATGCGATAGGGCGCGTCCGGATCCTGCACGCTCAGGCGCGAGGTGGGCAGGCGCTCGAGCGCACCCGGCTTCGAGTAGAGAATGCCGACGTGCGGTCCATAGAATTTGTAGGCCGAGCACAGCAGAAAGTCGGGGTCGAGGGCGGCCACGTCCACGGGGAAATGCGGTGTGTAATGCACGGCGTCGATCACCAGCAACGCGCCCACCTCGCGCGCGAGGCCTCGTGCGAGAACGAGATCATTGACGGTGCCGAGAGCATTCGACGAGGCGCCCAGCGCGAATACCTTGGTCCGTCGCGACATCTTGGCAGCCATGTCCTCGGGGTCGAGCACGCCCGACTCCCGCAGGCGCACTTCCTGCACGACGACGCCGCGCTCCTTGAGTGCGAGCCACGGACCGCGATTCGCCTCGTGATCGAGCTGCGTGATCAGCACCTCGTCGCCCGCAGCGAGCGTGCGGCCGATCGCGGCGCTCAACGCGAAGTTGAGGGTGGTCATATTCTGGCCGAACGAGATGGTCTGCGCGGAGGGCGCACCCAGGAAGGCGGCCACTGCAGCGCGCGCTTCCAGCATGCGCCGGTCGACCTCCCGTGAGGGCGGGAAGTTGCCGTGCGTATTCACGTTGCAGGTGGCGTAGAACTCGGCGATCGCATCGATCACCGCGCGCGGCACCTGGCTACCGCCAGGGCCGTCCAAGAACGCGAGCTCGGGGCCGCTGCGGCGGGGTGCCAGCGCCGGGAAGTCGCCCCGAGCGCGCAACGAATCCTGTTCGCTGAAGGGCATCAGAGCAAGTCGTAGACGAAGTCGTAGCCCGTCGGGGTCGCATCGCGGGGGTGCAGTTTCAGGCTTCCCCTCGCGCCCGCATACTTGCCTGTACCGCCGGTGACAGCGAACCTCGAATCGCCGCTGTCCATGAAAGGACCTTCGACGGTGATCTGGCCGCCCTTCAGTATCAAAGTCCAGAAGCACTCCCAGCTCTTGCCGGCGACGGTACGCACGCAATAGCCCTGATCGGAGCCGACCTCGAGTTTGTTCGCCGCGTCGTAGACCTTGTTGGCGAACACCAGCATGTCGCCCACGGCGTCGCGGTCTCCGCTGCGATGAATGGTGGTCTCGCCCACCGGTCGTTCGACCACGCTGATCTGTTCTGCGGCCATTGCGGGCATCGCCGCCAGCAGCGCCGTCGCTGCGGAGAGGCGAAAAGAAAATTTCGGCATGCATCCCCCCTTTTTTATTGCGGCTGCAATGATACCAAGCCCGACCATGCGGCGCTCTGCGCTCTGGCATCAGGCCTCAACGCCGCTTCAGTGCCTCGAGCTCATCGAGCGTGCGCGGCCAGTCCGCACCGAGCAATCGCGACAGGCCGCGATCGGCGAGTAGCTTGCCGCCGGTCTGGCAACGCGCGCAGTAATTCGTCTCGTTGTCGGCGTAGCGGATGCGTTGCACCGGATCCCCGCAGCGCGGACAGGGTTTGCCATAGCGGCCGTGCACCGCCATCTCCTTGCGAAACGCGGTGACTTTTTCGGGGAACCCGGTCACTGCCTCGCCGACCAACCGCTCCGTCCATTGCCGCAACGTATCCAGAGTGGCCGCGTACAGCCGCGCCCACTCCTCGTCCTCGAGCTTCTGAGTGAGAGCGAGCGGGGAGAGTTGGGCCGCGTGCAGGATCTCGTCCGAATACGCGTTGCCGATCCCGCTCAAGATGCGCGGATCGGTGAGCGCCCGCTTGAGGGTTCGATTCTCCTCCACGAGAGCGGCCTTGAAGGTGTCGAAGCTGCTCGATAGCACGTCGATGCCGCCCGGATCGAGCGCCTCGAGCCCCGCCGGTCCCTCTGTCACGTGCAGCGACGCGCGGCGCTTGGTGCCCGCCTCGGTGAGCACCAGCGAGCCCTCCTCGAAGTCGAACGCGGCCAGCGTGTTGCGGCCGGAGAGCTTGGCGCCGGGCGGCCGCCAGTGCAGGCGTCCGGCGATCATGAGATGCAGCACCAGCCATAAATCGCCCTCGAGCCCGATGGCGATGCGCTTGCCGATGCGTATGAGCTTCCGCACGGGCCGGCCGCTTGCGAGCGAGAGGGGCGGCTGCGCCGTGCGCAAGAGGAACGGGCTCGCGAGGCGCACCCCGAGCAGGGGGCGCCCCAGAATGCGCGATTCGAGTGCGGCGAGGTAGGCGGTGACGTCCGGCAATTCGGGCATTCGGACATGATGCCCGCAAGCCGAATCGCAGAGAAAGGGGCACTTATTTTGCGCAAAAATGCGATACCGGTCGAAATCCGCGGCCCTGGGGCTCCCGAAGATCCGTCAAGATTCGGGTAGAACCGCCGAAACCCTCAGGGATTGCCCTAAGCGTAGCCCGCGAACCGGTAGCCCCCGGACCGGCAATTCGAGTTGACCATGCCCAATGAACAACCCCTCAATGGCGCGACACGGACGGCGGCCAGCCACGACGCCCGCATCGTCACGCCGCAGGAGCGGGCGGGTGCGCTCGAGTTTCTGCAAGGGCTCTCCGCGGAGATGGCCGCCGGCAAGGTCAACCTGCCTTGTTTTCCGGACGTCGTTCTACGCATCCGCCGGGCGCTCGCCAATCCGCAGACGCAGATCTCCCAGACGGTGAAGATCGTCGGGACCGAGCCGCGCCTGGCCGCGCGCATCCTACAAACCGCAAATTCAGCCGTGTTCAATGTGTCGGGCAAGCCCGTGGCGGACTTACGAACGGCCGTCACGCGGCTGGGGACGCGCCTGGTGCAAAGCTCGGCGATGGCATTCGCCGTGCAGCAGATGCGCATGGCCCCGGTACTCAAGTCCGTCGGCGTTCAGTTGAAGGAGCTCTGGGAGGAGAGCATCAGCGCAGCCACCCTTTGCCAGCTCCTTGCACGCCGTACCACCGTCAACCCCGACGAGGCTTTTCTCACCGGACTGCTCCACGGCATCGGCCGGCTGTATATCATGGTGCGTGCGGCGAGCGACCCGGGCAAAGCGCGCTACGAGCGCTCGCTTCTCGAGCTGATCGACGGCTGGCATCCCGCGATCGGCCAGCTCGTACTGCAAAACTGGGGGTTCCCGGAGGCCATGGCCGCAGCGGTCGGCGAGCAACAGAATTATGGCTACATCTCGAAAGTCGCAGACCAGACGGACATCATCA
The DNA here is from genome assembly GCA_049513515.1 of Steroidobacteraceae bacterium. Taxonomy (GTDB): domain Bacteria; phylum Pseudomonadota; class Gammaproteobacteria; order Steroidobacterales; family Steroidobacteraceae; genus Bog-1198. Next base: position 21,922 of record JBEKWA010000023.1, on the reverse strand, counting down.
TCGCCGGACTGGTACTCGCCGCCGCGGCGCGTCCGGGCGGCGAGCGCATCATCGAAGGCGCCGAGATCAAGCCCTTCGGTCGCCTCGGCCTGCGAGCCGAGGAGTGCCGCGCCATGCTCGCGGTTACGGCACGTCACATCGGCGCTCTGCGCGGCGCGCTCGGCTGCTGACGGCGCGCACCATTCCCGTTCTGTCACGGATCATTCACGCAGGCCTCCTAGCCTTCGCTGATGCTTGGCGCTGCGAGAGCTTGGATGGGGGTCTTGAGCGTGGTCTGGGTCACGATGCCGGGTCCTTGCGCAGCCGTGCCGCAGGCCGAGCCCGATCCGTGCGCGCGGCCGCCCGCCGGGAGCCTCGTGGCCGATCCCGCGGAGCTACGCTCGCGCGTCGGCGTCCTGTCGGTCGAGCTCGCGGTGCGCAATCATCGTGAGGACGACGGCTCCATCCGCTATTGCTATGAGACGCCGGCCGGCGAGCAATCGCCGACTCTGCGCATGCGGCCCGGAGATCTCCTGGTCCTCAAGCTCAAGAACGAGCTGAGCGATCTCGGTACACCCGCTGCGGCGGCACCGAAGCATACACACGCGCCCGCCAAGGCTGCCCGAGAGCAAGATCCCTGTACGAGCGCATCGATGTCGCTCACCGCGACGAACCTGCATTTTCACGGTCTGACCGTGCCGCCCATCTGTCACGAGGACGAGGTACTCAGGACCTCGATTTCGGCCGGCGCGCCGCCCTTCGAATATCGATTCAGGATTCCGGCGCGCGAGCCGCCGGGCCTTTATTGGTATCACCCGCACATTCACGGATTCACCACGGCGCAAGTACTCGGCGGCGCTTCCGGTGCGCTCATCATCGAGGGCATCGAGCGAGCCAATCCGGCACTCGCCGGGATGGCGCAACGCGTGCTCGTGATCCGCGATCAGAATCTGCTGCATCCCGACGCGCCGCCCTCGAAGACCGAGCCGGTCGTGCCGAAGATGCTGATCGATCGGGACGGCGATGCCGCCAACAACGGTACCGGGTTCGGCAAACCGGCGAAGGATCTGTCGGTCAATTACGTTCCCGTGCCCTATCCAGACTATCCGCCCGCCGCGATCGAAATGCGGCCCGGCGAGCGCCAGCTGTGGCGCGTGGTGAACGCCTGCGGCATCACGTACTTGAATCTCGCCGTGATTCTCCAGCATGCCTCGCAGAGGCTCGGCATCGTCGCGATCGACGGCGTGCCGCTGAACGCGAACGGCAACTCAGAGAACGCCATCGAGTGGCGCGATCACATCGGTCTACCGCCCGGTGCGCGCGCGGAGTTCATCGTCGCGGCTCCGCCCGCAGGCGTCCCGGCGCTGCTCGTTACACGCACGGTGGATACCGGCCAAGGCGGCGAAAACGACCCCAATCGCGCGCTCGCGGCAATCATGACGTCGCCCGATGCGCGCGAGGCTCGATCGAGCCTGCCGAGCGAGCACACGCCGTTGCCGCCCGTGCCCTTGCCGTGGCTCGGGGACGTGGCGCCGGTGCGCGTGCGCAAGCTCTATTTCTCGGAGAAGCTCTCCAATCCCGCCGACCCCAACAGCGCCACGGGGTTTTATCTCACCGTCGACGGTGAGATGCCCAAACCGTTCGACCCGGCATCAACCGAGCCGAACATCGTAGTGAGGCAAGGCGACGTGGAGGACTGGATCATCGAGAATCGCTCGAGCGAGCTGCACGCGTTCCACATTCATCAGCTGCATTTTCTGCTGATCGACTGGTCCGGCGCGCCGGTCAACGAGCCGTTTCTGCGCGACACCGTCAACGTCCCTTACTTCGACGGCCGAACGCTTCAGTATCCGAGCGTCCGGCTGCGCATGGACTTCCGCGATCCCGACACGGTCGGCACGTTCGTCTATCACTGCCATTTGCTCGAGCACGAGGACGGCGGAATGATGGGCATCATCCGCGTGCTGCCCGCAACCTAATGCGATGGGGAATTCTTGAACTCTAAGCATCTCACCGCGAGCCTCACAAACGCGGCGCGTCTTGGTTTGTGCACGCTCGCACTCGCGCAGCTTTCGCTCGGCGCAACCCTTGCGAGCGCGGCGGAAAGTCACGACAGGGACACCGCCACGCCGATCAAGCACGTCATCGTGATCATCGGCGAGAATCGCAGCTTCGATCACGTGTTCGCAACTTACGTGCCGAAGAGCGGCGACACCGTCCACAATCTGCTCTCGGAGGGCATCATCGCGCTCGATGCGAACAAGCGGGCGGTGGCCGGACCTCATTTCGAGTGGGCGCAGCAGCTCGCCGCGCGCGACGCAGGCAGCACCGATACGTTTCTGCTGAATCCGCCGCAGGCGGAATTTCCGCGTAACCGGCTTCCGGCGCCGCTCGTGGGAGGCCCGAAGACATCCTACATCCCGAACGAGTGCGCGCCCGGCACGCCGATCACGCAATGCGGGGCGAGTCTCAAGCTCGCAATGCAATCGGAATCGGGTCTCCTGTCCGATGCCTACATCGATTTATTGACCGGAGGCACCGGACAGGCGAGCCACACGCCCGACGAGCGCATCACCGATGTGAACGACTTGCCGGCGGGACCTTTCCAGCTCACCAACGGCAGTACCTTTCCATACGCCGCCTATTCGGCGAGCCCGGTGCACCGCTTCTACCAGATGTGGCAGCAGTTGAACTGCAGCCCGGAGCGCTTCACGGCAACCAATCCTTCCGGCTGCAGCGGCAAGCTCTTCTCATGGGTCGAGGTCACGGTGGGTGCGGGCACCAACGGCGCGCCGCAACCCAAGAACTTCAGCATCGAGTACTCGCCGGATGCGACGACCACGGGAGAGGGCTCGACGGCGCTTGGCTTCTACAACGTGCAGCAGGGCGATGTCCCTTACTTCACGAGTCTCGCCGACAAGTACGCGATGAGCGATAACTTCCATCAATCAGTAAGCGGCGGCACGGGCGCGAACCACATCATGTTCGGCCATGCCGATGCGATCTGGTTCAGCAACGCCGACGGCTCTGCCGGCAAGCCGCCGGAGAACGTGACCGTGTTCTCGACCTACAACGGCGCCGCGAATCCGGACAAGGGCGTCGTGCGGCAGATCGAGAATCCCAATCCGGCCCCGGGCACCAACAACTGGTACACCGAGGACGGCTACGGCAACAGCTTCAACGCCGGTTTCCCGCCCCCCTACACGGCGGAGCCCGTCTCCGGGGGCGGCTCGTACAGCGACTGCTCCGATCCGAACGCCCCCGGTGTGAAGGAGCTCCGCGCCTATCTCGCCTCGCTCGCGCGGCCCATCGATCCGCGCTGCGAGCCCGGGCACTACTATCTCCTGAACAACTACAACCCCGGCTATTTCGGTAACGGCAAGAATGCCTACATCGACACGAACCCGGCGAACACCCCGTTCACCGTTCCGCCCTCATCGACGCCCAGCATCGGCGACGTCATGAACGCCCACAGCGTCTCCTGGAAATACTATGGGGACCAGTGGAACAACTATCTCCCCGATCCCTATCAGGAGAACTTCGGCACGCCGGGGCCAAAAGCGGACGAGTACTGCAACATTTGCAATCCGTTCCAGTACGACACCTCCATCATGTCGCATCCGGATCAGGTGAAGAAGCACATCCAGGACTCCGTGAACCTGTACGCGGACATCGGGAATCACACGCTGCCGGCGGTCTCCATCGTCAAGCCGAGCGGCTACACCGATGGACATCCGGCGTCCTCCAAGCTGCAGCTTTTCGAGGGCTTCGTGAGGAAGATCGTCGACCAGGTCGAAGTATCCTCGTATGCGAAAGACACCGCCATCTTCATCACCTTCGACGAGGGCGGCGGGTACTACGATTCGGGCTATGTGCAACCGGTGGACTTCTTCGGCGACGGCACGCGCATCCCGCTCATCGTGGTAGGTCCTTACATCAAGCCGGGACACATCTCGCACGACTACGGCGATCACGTCTCGATCCTGAAGTTCATCGAGCGTAACTGGCACTTGCCGCCCGTCACGAACCGCAGCCGGGACAACTTCCCGAATCCGCTCGCGACCGACGACAACCCCTATGTGCCCGTCAACTCACCGGCGCTCGGGGATTTGTTCGACTTGTTCGACTTCGGTTACTCGAACGGGCGATGAACTGCGCGGGTGCTGTCGCGCGGCGGTGAGCCTGGCGCTCTCAGAAGTTGGCGGCGGGCACTTCGATCAACGTCGGCCCCGCGGCGTCGAGCGCATCGCGCACTGCCTCGGTCAAGTGGGAAGCATCGTTCGCGCGCACCGCACCCGCGCCGCACGCCCGAGCGAGCGCCACGAAGTCCGGATTACGGGCCACCACATCGGTCGGAGGGATGCCCGCGCCGATCATGTCGTCGCGGATCTGACCCAGAGCCGAGTTGTTCCACACGATCACGGGCAGGCTCAGATTCGCCTCGACCGCGGTCATGAGCTCGGCGAGGGTGAACTGCAGACCGAAGTCACCGGCGAGCGCGGCCACGGCACGCGCGGGACTTCCGATCTTGGCGCCGATCGCCGCCGGCAACGCAAAGCCCAAGGTGCCGTAGCCCGACGGGTGAAACCAGCGGCGCGGAGCGTCCACCGGGAAGGCGTAGTTTCCGAAGTAGGCGATCTGCGTCATGTCCGTGAACACGGCAGCCTCGTTGGGCAGGGCGGCGCGGATTGCTTCGAGCGCGCTCTGCCAGCCGCGTGCCTTCGCGTCGAGCGCGCCGTCGATCTCGGCGCGCAAGCGTGCCACATGGGCGGCGGCGGAAGCCTGACGCGCGCGCGCAGGCAGCGCCTCGAGAAGCGCCGCGAGGGTCGGTCGCGCGTCGGCCCAGATGGGCAGAGCCGCGGCATAGTGGTCGCACAGCTTGTGCGGATCGATGTCGATGCGGATCAGCCGCCCGGTGAGGTCGAGCTTCAGCGCATAGTAGAAGTCGGTCTCGCCGAATTCGGTGCCGACCGCGAGCACGACGTCGGCATCGCCCACCAATTTCTGGACCGCGGCATGATGGAGCGACGTGCCGAGATTGGCCGGATGCGCGTGCGGCAGTAGGCCCTTGCCGGCCGCGGTCGTCACGAGCGGGCAGCCGAGTCTTTCCACGAGCGCACGCAGCTCCTGGCCGGACTCACGTGCGCCGCCGCCGGCGACGATCACCGGCCGCGACGCCTCCGCGAGCCAGCGCGCGGCCGTGCCGATGTGAGCCGGCGGCGCCTGGGGCAGCGGCGCGGCTGGGGCGAACCGCTCGACGGCGCGGTCGGTCGTCTCCGAGAGCACGTCGAGCGGGATCTCGAGATATGCCGGACGGGGCCGGCCCGTGGAGAGCGATGCGAGGCACACTCGCAAGTGATCGCGCACGTCGTCGGCAGTCGCGGCACTGCGGGCGACGCCGAACACGCCGGTGGCGAGCGCCGCCTGATCCGGCAGCTCGTGCAACACGCCCCATTGCTTGCCGAGCGAGGCACGCACCGGTGTGGTGGCTATCACGAGCATGGGGATGGAATCCGAATACGCCTGCGCGGCGGCGGTGAGGATGTTGGTGAGCCCCGGACCCGAGATCGTGAATGCGGCCGCGGGACGACCGGTAAGGCGTGCATACCCGTCGGCGGCGAAGCCCGCACCTTGCTCGTGACGCACGAGCACATGGCGGATGTCGGAGGCGGCAAGGCCCCGATACAGTTCGAGATTGTGAACGCCCGGAATACCGAAAACCGTGTCGATGCCGTTGGCGCTGAGCAACTCGACCACGTACCTACCGATGCTGCGCGGCATGGTGACCTTCTTGTTGAACGTTCGGTGAAAAACCGCGCTAGGATGGCACGGGCCGCAACGAAAAGTAAGCAAGGCCTCAACGTCATGCAGAAGGTTGGTGGATGCAGTACTCGGATCTCGTGAAGCGCGTCGCCGGCGACGGCGCCGATGCCTGGAAGACCCATTACGCGGCCTCGTCCGCAAAGCTTCGGGGCGAAGACGTGATCATTCTGAGCGTGGGCGATCCGGATCTCGACACGCCGCAACCGGTGATCGATCGCGGGGTCGAGTGCATCCGCGGCGGCGATACGCACTACACCCCGGTCGCAGGCCGCGATGCGCTGCGCGCCGCGATCGCGCAGGCGCACACGCGCCGCACCGGCCAGCCCGTCGAGGCGGACAACGTCATCTTTCTCGCCGGTGCGCAGAGCGCGTTGTTCACGGCCTCGCTTTGTCTCGCCGGTCCCGGCGACGAGGTGCTCGCCTTCGAGCCGCTCTATCCCACCTATCCGGCCACCATCGAGGCCTCAGGTGCGCGCATGGTGCGGGTGCCTGTGCGGGCGGGGTCCGGCTTTCGCCCGGATCTTGCGGCGCTCGAAGCGGCGATCACGCCCCGGTCTCGGGCGATCTTCTTTGCCACGCCGAACAATCCGAGCGGCCTCGTCATGAGCCACGCCGATCTTGCGGTCATCGGCGAACTCGCTCGCCGGCACGCGCTGTGGATCGTGGTGGATGAGGTGTATGCCGGGCTCGCACTCGAAGGGCGCGTGCCGAGCCTAGCCGCGAGTCTGCCCGAGCAGGTGGTCACGGCCGGGAGCCTGTCCAAGACGCACGCCATGCCGGGGTGGCGCGCCGGTTGGATGGTCGGCCCAAAAGCGTTGATCGGCCATGCCGAGGCGCTGGCGATGGCGATGCTCTATGGCCTGCCCGGATTCGTGCAGGAGGCGGCGCTCACCGCGATCGGCATCGCTGCGGAGGCGGAGTCGCGCATGCGGGACTATTGCCGCGAGCGCTGCAAGCTCGTGCTTACGGCCCTGGCCGAGACACCGGGCCTCTCTTGCATGCCGCCCGACGCCGGTATGTTCATGCTGATCGACGTGCGCGACACCGGCCTGTCGGGGTACGATTTCATGCGAGAGCTCTATCGCTCGCAGGGTGTGTCGGTGCTCGACGGCGGCGCTTTCGGCAGGAGCACGGCCGGCTTCATCCGGCTATGCTTCACGACCGACGAGCGCTCCTTGACCGAGGGATGTGCGCGCATCCGGCGGTTCGCGTTGAGCCTGCGCTTGAAGACGGAGGGTGTATGAGCGACATGGCAGTACTCGCGCGCACGGCGGGCGGTCCCGAGGTGCTCGAGTGGGCCGCGCTCGATACCCCGGCGCCCGGCGCCGGAGAGGTGCGGGTGGCGCAGCGCGCCGTCGGCGTGAATTTCATCGACACCTACTATCGAAGCGGCTCCTATCCTTGGCCGTCGACGCCGCTCGTTCCGGGCGCCGAGGCGGCGGGCGTTATCGATGCGGTCGGGCCGGGCGTGAAGGATCTCGCGGTCGGCGATCGGGTTGCCTACGTCATGCAAGTGGGCGCGTATCGCACGCGCCGGGTCGTGCCGGCCGAGCGTCTGGTGAAGCTCCCCGACGCGATCGACTTCGACGTCGCCGCCTCAATCATGCTCAAGGGACTGACGGCGCAGTTCCTGCTCACCTCGTGCTATCCGGTCAAGGCGGGCGATACGGTGCTGGTACACGCCGCCGCCGGGGGTGTGGGACTGCTCCTCGGCCAGTGGCTGCGATCGATCGGCGCCGTCGCCATCGGCACCGTCGGCTCTGCCGACAAGACGAGCATCGCGCTCGCCAACGGCTACTCGCACATCCTCGACAATTCCCGCGGCGATTTCGAGCGTCAGGTGCGCGAGCTCGCGCCCAAGGGTTGCGACGTCGTCTACGACTCGGTGGGCAAGGACACCTGGCGGGGCTCGCTCAAGGTCTTGCGGCCGCGCGGGATGTTCGTGAGCTTCGGCCAATCCTCCGGCGCCATCACCGACTTCAAGATCTCGGATCTTGCGAGCGGCGGCTCGCTGTTTGCCAGCCGCCCGACCTTGTTCGACTACATCCGCACGCGCGAGGAGCTGCGCATGCGCGCGGAGGACCTGTTCGCCCGGCTCGCCGCGAGTGCCATCCGCGCCCACATCGGACGGCGCATGCCGCTCGCCGAGGCGGCGGAGGCGCATCGGGCTCTCGCGAGCCGGCGCACCATCGGCTCGACCGTGCTCCTGGTCACTTGAGCGCCGGCGGCGCGGACTCGAAGGCGCCGAGCGGCAGGGCAGTGGACTCCTTGATCACGGTCACGGCCACCGATGAGTTGATCGAGCGCACGCTCGGGATGCGCGATAAGTAATCGAGATAGAAGGCCTCGTAAGCCTTGACGTTCTTCGTGACGATCTTGAGCAGGAAGTCCCACTCGCCGGTGAGCGTGTAGCACTCGAGCACCTCGGCGCGATCGCGAATCGCCGCCTCGAACTCGGCCAGCGCGTCGCGGCCAGTGGTCGCGAGCTTGACGTGCGCGAAGATGGTGACGTCGAGCCCCAAGGCATTGCGATCGAGAAGCGCGACGCGCGCCTTGATGACGCCGCTGCGCTCGAGCTGCTGAATGCGCCGCCAGCACGTGGTGGTGGAGATGCGGGTGCGCGCGGCGACCTCGGCCACCGACAACGCCCCGTGTCGCTGTAAAATATCGAGCAGGCGCAAGTCGAGTCGGTCGACGGGTTGACGGGATATATCTTCCATAATTCACAAAAAAACGGAATGAATATACCGAATTATTGGATATATCCGTAATGAATACAACACTACGACAGGCCGAGGGTAAGTTAGCTCGATGAATAAGAAATCCCGCCTCCATCTACCGAGTCCCCCGGCACGGCCGGGCCAGAAGCCCGATTTCAGCTACGTTCATCTGTCGCCCGCCGGGGCGGTGCCGCGCCCCGACGTGAACGCGCGTGCGCGGGACATCGAATCGCTCGCGGTGGAGCTCGTGCGCGTGCTCGACGATGACGGCGAAGCGGTGGGCCCCTGGCATCCGCATCTCGATGCGCAGGATCTGCAGGTGGGACTGCGTCACATGGTGCTCACACGCTTGTACGACGATCGCATGCAGCGCACGCAGCGCGCCGGCAAGATCTCGTTCTACATGCGCTCGCTCGGCGAAGAGGCGGTATCCGTCGCCGGATGCATGGCGCTGCGCCCGGGGGACATGCTGTTCCCCTCATACCGCAATCAAGGACTGCACATTGTCCGCGGAACTCCGCTCGTGGAGATGATGTGCCAGCTGCTCTCGAACACACGCGACATGTGCAAGGGACGACAGCTACCGGTGATGTATCACTCGAAGCCGGGCAATCTGTTCTCGATCTCCGGCAATCTCGCCACCCAGTTTCCGCAGGCCGTGGGCTGGGCGATGGCGGCCGCGCTCAAGGGTGAGGATCATCTCGCGGCGAGCTGGATCGGCGAGGGCTCGAGCGCCGAGGCGGACTTCCACCATGCGCTGCTGTTCGCCTCCGTCTATCAGGCGCCGGTGATCTTGAACATCGTGAACAATCAGTGGGCGATTTCCACGTTCCAGGGCTATGCGGGCGGCGAGCAGCGCTCGTTCGCGGCACGCGGTCCCGGATACGGCATCGCCGGCATTCGGGCCGACGGCAACGACTTTCTCGCGGTCTATGCGGTCACGCAGTGGGCCGCGGAGCGCGCCCGCACCGGCGGCGGCCCCACGCTCATCGAACTCGTAACCTATCGAGGCGCGGCTCACTCGACCAGCGACGATCCGGCGCGCTATCGCGCCAAGGACGACGAGGCGCATTGGCCGCTGGGAGATCCCATCGATCGATTGAAGCGCCACCTCATCAGGCTCGGCGAATGGTCCGAGGAGCGGCATCGCGCCCTCGTCACGGAGCTCGAGACCTTTGTCGCCGCGAGCTGGCAGGAGGCGGTCAAGTTCGGCACGATGAGCGAGGGTCCCAAGCTCGATGCGGACCTCATGTTCGAGGACGTATTCAAGGAAATGCCGCCGCACCTCGAGCGGCAACGGGCGCAGATGCGTTCCGAGCGGAGCTGACGCATGGCGCACATGAACATGATTCAGGCGCTGAACTCGGCCATGGACATCATGCTCGGCCGTGACTCCTCCGTCGTGCTCATGGGTGAGGACATCGGTTATTTCGGCGGCGTATTCCGGACCACCGAAGGACTACAGCGCAAGTACGGTGAGAACCGCGTGCTCGACACGCCGATCGCGGAGGGCGGCATCGTCGCGACCGCCATCGGCATGGCCGTGAACGGCCTGCGGCCGGTCGCCGAAATTCAGTTCGCCGACTATATTTATCCGGGGTTCGACCAGATCGTGAGCGAGCTCGCGCGGCTCCGCTACCGCAGTGCCGGTCAGTTCTTCGCTCCCGTGACCATCCGCACGCCGTGCGGCGGCGGCATCCGCGGCGGTCAGACGCATTCGCAGAGTCCGGAAGGCATTTTCACGCATGTGAGCGGCATCAAGGTCGTGATGCCTTCCAATCCGTACGACGCCAAGGGTCTGCTGATCACCGCCATCGAGGACGACGATCCGGTGGTGTTCTTCGAGCCGAAGCGCCTGTACAACGGGCCCTTCGACGGCGATCCCCACAAGCCTGCCGTTCCCTGGAGCACGCACCCGAAGGGCCAGGTTCCCGAGGGCCACTACACGGTGCCGTTCGGTGCAGCCGACGTCGTGCGCCCGGGAACGCAGTTGACCATCATTACCTACGGCACGATGGTGTTCGTCGCACTGGCCGCGGCGGCGGCGCTCGGCGTCGACGCCGAGGTCATCGATGTGCGCTCGCTGGTACCGCTCGATGTCGAAACCCTGGTGCGCTCGGTGAAGAAGACCGGACGCTGCATCGTGGCCCACGAGGCCACGCGGTTCTCCGGATTCGGGGCAGAGCTCGTCTCGGTGGTCCAGGAAGAATGCTTCTGGAGCCTGGAGGCGCCCATCCAGCGCGTCGCCGGCTGGGATACCCCCTATCCGCATGCCTTCGAATGGGAATACTTTCCGGGACAGGCCCGAGTCGCAACGGCCATCAGAGCCGTCATGGAGTCGCCATGAGCGAATACGTCTTCAAGATGCCGGATTTGGGTGAAGGCACCGTCGAGGCGGAAATCGTTGCCTGGCACACCGCGCCGGGCGCCGCCGTGACCGAGGATCAAATCATCGTCGAAGTGATGACCGACAAGGCGGCTGTCGAGGTGCCTGCGCCCGTCGGCGGGCGCGTCGTCTCCATTAGCGGCGCACCGGGTGACAAGATTGCGGTGGGTTCCCCGTTGATCGTGTTCGAGGTGAGCACGGGCGCGCCGGCGGTGACCCCGGCGGCCGCGACCTCGGCGACCGCGACCTCGGCGACCGCGAGCGCGACTGCCGCGACCCGCGCAGCCTCCACAGGCGGCCGGATCATGACCTCACCGGCCAATCGCCGGCGCGCAGCCGAGGCGGGCATCGATCTCGCGACGGTCGCCGGGTCCGGACCGGGTGGACGCATCGTGCGCGAGGATCTGCTGGCCGCGAGCGCCGCGAGCGCCGCGCGCGCGGACGGCGCAGAGGCCGACCAAGCGCCGCCGGCTGCGCGCGCGGCGGGCGAGCCCGGCGAAACTTCGGAGATCAAAGTGATCGGCGTGCGCCGTCTGATCGCCGAGCGCATGAGCGAGGCGAAGCGCAACATTCCCCACTTTGCTTATGTGGAAGAGGTGGACATCACCGAGCTCGAGGCGCTGCGCCAGCACCTCAATTCCAAGCTGGCGAAAGGCGAGCCCAGCTTCACGTATCTGCCGCTGGTGATTTTGGCGCTAGTACGCACGCTCGAATCGTTCCCGCAATGCAATGTTCTGTACGACGTCTCCCGCGGCGTGCTCGTGCGCCATCGCGCGGTCCACGTGGGCGTGGCCACGCAAACACCGGACGGGCTCAAGGTACCGGTGGTACGCGATGCGCAGGCCATGAGCCTTTCTGAAGTTGCCGCCGAAACCCGCCGCGTCACCGAACGCGCCCGGGCGAACAAGGCGACCCGCGAAGAGCTTGTGGGCTCGACCATCACCGTGACCAGTCTCGGCAAACTCGGCGGCATTGCCTCGACGCCCATCATCAATGCGCCCGAGGTCGCAATCATCGGGCTCAACAAAGCCGTCGAGCGCCCCGTCGTGCATCACGGCGCGGTAGCGGTGCGCCGAATCATGAACTTATCGTCGTCATTCGATCACCGCTTCGTGGACGGTTATGATGCCGCTGCCATGATTCAATCGTTGAAAGAGCTCCTCGAACATCCGGCGATGATTTTCATCCCGAAGGTGAATGCACCATGACTGCACAAGCGAAAGCGTTGGCGCCGCAACCTCAGCAACGACCCGCGTTCGGCACCGTCCTCACGTCACACATGTCAGCCGCCGCGTATCGCGAGGGGCGCTGGAGCGCAGCGGAGCTCAAGCCGGTCGGACCCATCGAGCTGTCGCCGGCGGCGCATGTGCTGCACTATGCGAGCACGTGCTTCGAGGGTTTCAAGGCGTTCCGTCACGCCGACGGCTCCGTGCACACCTTTCGCATGGACCGGCACATCGAGCGCATGCGCCAGAGCGCGCGACAGCTCGTGCTCCCCGAGCCCGATGCTGCGCAGCTCGCCGACATGGTGCGATCGGTCATCGAACGCTGCCGCTCGGAGGTGCCGGAGGCGCCGGGCGCCCTGTACCTGCGCCCGATTCTGTTCGGCACGACGGCGAACATCGGAGCCGCGGCGACACCGGCCAGCGAAGCAGTGCTCCTCGTGCTTGCGAGCCCGGTCTGGGATTATTTCGCGGGCGGCATGAAGCCCCTGCGCATCCTCGTGGATGATGAGAACACGCGCTCGGCCGCGCAAATGGGCATGGTGAAGACCGGCGGCAATTATGCTGCAGCGCTGGGGCCGACCTTGAAGGCGCGCGCGCAGTATCAGGTCGACCAGGTGCTTTTCTGTCCCCGTGGCGAGGTTCAAGAGACCGGTGCCGCGAATTTCCTGTTGATCCGCGACGGCGAAATTCTCACGCGCAGCCTCGACAGCACCTTCCTGCACGGCGTGACCCGGGACTCGCTCCTCACGCTCGCGCGGGACCGCGGATTCAAGGTCTCCGAGCGTGTGTTCACGGTCGGGGAGATGCTCGATTGGGTCAAATCCGGGGAAGCCGCTCTTTCGGGCACAGCCGCCGTACTCGCAGGTGTGGGTACGCTGATCTACCGAGGAAACGAGCACCGCGTCGCGAGCGGCGATGTGGGTCCGCTCACGCGTGAGCTACGCCGGCAATTGCTCGCAATTCAGCAGGGGGAGGTGCCCGATCGCCACGGCTGGCTCGCGCGCGCGTGAAGCGCGGCTCCGCCGCGCCGATCAGTATTCGTCGTGGTCCTCGTCGTCCTCGTCGTCGAGGTCGTCGTCATCGTCATCGTCATCGTCATCATCTTCATCGTCGTCGTCCCAGTCGTCGTCGTCATCCTCCTCGGCATCCTTCTCGGCCTTCGAGCCCGACCAACCCTCCGGCTCCTCGCTGAGCTCCAGATCGAGCTCGGCCCAGCCGTCGACATCCAGCTCCTCGATATCGCCGTCCAGATGCTGGATCTCGACGATCTCCCGATCCTCGTCCACCCGCAGGACTTGGAACGTCTCGTCGTTCTCCAGATCCTCGTACCATTGCCCGACGGTCGGTTCGTATTCTCTGCCCACGTACGGTCCCTTCTTCTCGAATGCTGCCCTGGTTATTGAGGATCGAATATTAGGGGAGGCCGCTCCGCTAAGTAAATGGCAATATTGTGTACCCATGAGTGTCGCTGACCGAAAACACTGCGCTCGGCGCTTGATCGACGCCAAGCGCGTGGTCGTCAAAGTCGGTTCCGCGCTGCTGGTCGACGGCGAGAAGGGACGGTTGAACCGCGCATGGCTCGAGACGCTCGCGGCCGACATCGCCACCATGCGCAAGCGCCAACAGGAGGTGATTCTGGTGTCCTCCGGCGCCATCGCGCTCGGCCGGCGGCATCTCGGGCTGAGCTCCGGCAAGCTGAAACTCGAGGAGAGTCAGGCGGCTGCCGCGGTCGGGCAGATCCGGCTCGCGCACGCTTATAAGGAAATCCTCGAGGCGCGCGAGATCACCGTGGCGCAGATTCTCCTGACCTTGGGTGATACCGAGCAGCGCCGACGCTACTTGAATGCCCGCGGCACGTTGAACACGTTGGTCGCCCTGGGCGCGGTCCCCGTCATCAACGAGAATGACACCGTCGCCACCGCCGAGATCCGCTACGGGGACAACGACCGGCTGGCGGCACGCGTCGCGCAGATGACGGGCGCGGATTGCCTGGTGCTACTATCGGACATCGACGGGCTGTATACATCGAATCCGCACGACGATCCGCAAGCCCAATTCATCTCCCGCGTGCTCGACATCACGCCGACGATCGAGGCCATGGCGGGCGGGACGAGCAGTGGCGTGGGGACAGGCGGCATGCAGACCAAGATCGCCGCTGCCAAGATCGCCGTGGGTGCCGGATGTCATTTGTGCATCGCCAAGGGAGCCGATCCGCATCCCTTGAAGCGTATCGAGGATGGCGCGCGCTGTACCTGGTTCCTGCCCTCTTCGACACCTTCTGCCGCGCGCAAGCAATGGATCGCGGGCACTTTGCGCCCCGCGGGCGCGATCTCCGTCGACGCAGGCGCCGTGCGTGCACTGATGCAGGGCAAGAGCCTGCTGCCGGCGGGGGTGACGCGGTCCATCGGCCGCTTCGATCGAGGCGATACGGTGAGTATCGTGGGGCCGGACGGGGTGGAAGTTGCGCGCGGTATTTGCGCTTATTCGGACGCCGACACGGCGCGCATCCTCGGGCGCAAGTCCGCGGAGATCGAGCGCTTGCTGGGATTTCGCGGGCGCGACGAGATCGTGCATCGTGACGATCTGGTGTTGCTGAGAGCGGTGTAATGGTAATCGGGATAATGGATGCAATCGGCCGCGGCGCACGCGCCGCGGCGCCCGTGCTCGAGCTCGCTCCGAGCGACCAGAAGAACCGCGCTCTGCGCGCGGCCGCGGCGGCGCTGCATGCCCGCCGGCACGAGATCCTGGCGGCCAACGAGCGCGACATGCAGGAAGCGCAGGAAGGGGGAGCGAGCGCGCCGCTTCTCGACCGGCTGCGGCTCGATGAGAGGCGCATCGAGGCCATGGCGCTCGCGCTCGAGGACATCGCCGAGCTGCCCGATCCCATCGGCACCGTACTCGCCGAATGGACCCGGCCGAACGGCATGCGCATCCAGCGCCGCCGGGTGCCGCTCGGCGTAATCGGCATCATCTACGAGAGTCGCCCCAACGTGACCGCCGATGCGGGCGGGCTGTGTCTGAAATCGGGAAATGCGGTGATCCTGCGAGGCGGCTCGGAGAGCGCGCGCTCGAATACCGCCATTCACGTCTGCCTGGGGGAGGGACTGCAGGTCGCCGGATTGCCGAGCGCGAGCATCCAGCTGGTGCCGACCACTGATCGGGCCGCGGTGGGATATATGCTCGCGGAGATGGGGCGCTACATCGACGTCATCGTCCCGCGCGGCGGCAAACAGCTCATCGAGCGCGTGCAGCGCGAAGCGCGCGTGCCGGTCATCGGCCATCTCGAGGGCCTGTGTCACGTGTTCGTCGAGCATGCCGCCGATCTGTCCATGGCGAAGGAGATCGTCCTCAATTCCAAGCTGCGCCGCACCGGCGTATGCGGCGCTGCCGAGACGCTGCTCGTGGATCGCGGCTGCGCGCCGACGCATCTGAGCCCGCTGGTGAGAGCGCTGCTCGAAGCCGGCTGTGAGGTTCGCGGCGATGAGGCCACCCAGCGCTGCGATCCGCGGGTGCAGTCCGCCACCGAGCAGGATTGGTCCACCGAGTATCTCGATGCCGTCATTGCCGTGCGCGTGGTCGATGGGGTGGACGCGGCGATCGAGCACATCAGCCGCTACGGATCGCATCACACGGATTGCATCGTGACCCAGGACCCTGCGGCGGCCGAGCGTTTCCTGACGCGTGTGGACAGTGCCATCGTGCTGCATAACGCCTCCACACAATTCGCCGACGGCGGCGAATTCGGCATGGGTGCGGAAATCGGCATCAGCACCGACAAGATTCACGCACGCGGTCCCGTCGGCGTGGAGCAGCTCACGAGCTACAAGTATGTGGTCCGCGGCAGCGGCCAGGTGCGGCCTTGAGTCAAGGTAGTGCGGCGATCGAGGCGAGCCAGCGGCGAACGGCGGCGGGATTATCGAGGCGCCATTGGCCCTGCACTCGATGCCCCACGGCGATGGAGATGCCCCCCAAACCCTCGACGAGCCGAAAGCCTGCCTGATCGGTAAGATCGTCACCGACGAC
Source organism: Steroidobacteraceae bacterium (assembly GCA_049513515.1). Lineage (GTDB taxonomy): Bacteria > Pseudomonadota > Gammaproteobacteria > Steroidobacterales > Steroidobacteraceae > Bog-1198. The sequence continues at coordinate 5,765 of JBEKWA010000023.1, read as the reverse complement.
CACGGGCCGTCGTCCGGCGAAGGGCGCCTCCTCGAGAAACTCCCCAATTGCCGTCGCCTTCGTGAACGCGGAGGGCTTGATCTCGAGCACCATCTTGCCTTCCTGCACGTGATACTCCGATGCGAGCTCATGCACCGCCGCGGACACGGCCTGGCGAGCGCCGGTCTCGAACTCGGGAGCGAGGCGAAAATGCAAGGCGAGCGCCCGCCCCTTGTCCTCGAGCAACGTGCCGGGGTGTGATTCGACGAATGCCGTCAACGTCGCCCGCGCGCCCGCGAGCGCCGAGTCGCGATAGCTCGCGCCGCGCCGCGCGCCCGAGGCGCTGCGGCGCTCGACCCCGTGCAGACCGGCGGCAGGAAACTCGAGCGGCTCGAACAGCGCATCGAGCGTCTCGATGCTGCGGCCGCTCACCAGCGCGACGGCGCCCTGCAAGCGCCGCGACACCTCGACCAGCAAGCTCTTGAGGGACTCGCCGACGACCACGTCGGCCGGAGTTTCCTGGAGCTCGACCAAGGTCCCGTCTACGTCGAGGAACAGACCAAAGTCGCGCGAGGCTGCGGGAGCTCGAGAGCGCATTCGACGACCAACATAGCCCATGCGTCCCCCCTCGCGCCATCATCGCCCGGCGGAACGTCGAGCGGTGTAAGTTTTACATGTAGATTTAAGATATATGAGGTGAGCCATTGCAGACTGGGTGTGCGAATTTCTGTATTTTGCGAAGAGCAGGCTCCACTCAAGTCCATCCGGAGGCGCGTTGTTTCGATCGGTCCTATTGCGTTTCGTGCTCCCTCTCGCGCTCGCCTCGTGCGTCGTTGCCTTCCTGGGTCTGCCCTACATTCAAAAGTTGCTGGCTGAATGGTTCAGCGCCGACGTCGAGGCGCGCGCGCAGCTCGTCATGCACACGGTCGAGGCCCCCCTGGCCGAGCTCGTGGCTCAGGACAGCGAGCCGAAGCTGCGCAGCTATCTTGCGAGGATGACCGCGGACGAGCGTCTGCTCGCGGTCTTGATATGCCGGCCGGACGGCACCACCATCGCGCGCAGCGAACGCGTGCCGCACAACATCAGCTGCGAGCAGCAGGGCAAGATGAAACCGTTCTCCGCCGGGATCATTCAACTTCCCTCCGGCTCGGTGCAGCTTTCGCGCTTCGACTATGACGTGGGGGAGCCGATGCCGTATCGGGTCCTGATGCTCTCCGATCTGAGCTTCGTCGACCGGCGGCAGCGCACGGCACGCGATTTCGTGCTGGTGTTTCTCGGCATCGCCGTGCTGCTGCTCGCCTTGCTGGTCGTGCTCGTCGCATGGCTGCAGCTACGGCGATTGGTAAACATTCTGATCGGGGACATTCGCGGCAAACGCTTCCTCGATAATGCGAAATCGCCGCGGGCCTCGCTCCCGATCCTGTCGCAGGTGCGCCAGGTGCTGGCGGAGGCCGAGGAGAAGCAGCGGCTCGAGATCGACTTTCGCGAGAACTGGACGCCGCAAGCGCTGCGGCAAGTGGTGCGCGAGCACCTGCATTCCTCGCAAGTGATCATCGTCTCGAACCGCGAGCCCTACATTCATAATTACAATGCGGATCATCGCCCGGTCGTGCAGGTGCCCGCGAGCGGCATGGTCACCGCGCTCGAGCCCATCATGCGCGCCTGCTCCGGCGTGTGGGTCGCACATGGCGCCGGCTCGGCGGATCGGGATACGGTGGATCGATTCGATCACATCGCGGTGCCGCCCGACCATCCCAGCTACACGCTGCGACGCGTGTGGCTCACCGAGGAGCAGGAGCAGGGCTTCTACTACGGTTTCTCGAACGAGGGGCTCTGGCCGCTGTGTCACCTGGCCTACGTGCGCCCCGCGTTTCGGCCGAGCGATTGGCGCGCCTACGTGGAGGTCAATAACAAGTTCGCCGACGTGGTCGCGGCCGAGGCGAGCACCGACAGCCCCGTGGTGCTCATCCAGGACTTTCACTTCGCGCTGCTGCCGCAGCTCATTCGCGCGAAAATTCCCAAGGCGACGATAGCCTTGTTCTGGCACATACCATGGCCGAACTCCGAAACCTTCGGTGTGTGCCCGTGGAAGCGCGACATGCTCCTGCACATGCTGTCGGCGGACATTCTCGGATTCCACACGCGCTACCATTGCCAGAATTTTCTCGACGCGGTGGATCGGTTCGTCGAGTGCCAGATCGATCACGAGCATATGACGGTGACATTGCAGGGCCGCGTCTGCAGAGTCGCACCTTATCCGATCTCGATCGAGTGGCCGCCTCGCTGGCTGCACGATCTGCCCGACGTGAGCGCGTGCCGCGCGGCCGTGCGGGAGCGCTATCGCATCGGGCCCGACGTCGTCATCGGCTTGGGTGTGGAGCGCTGGGATTTCACCAAGGGAATCGTCGAGCGCTTTCAGGCGCTCGAGGCATTGCTCGAAAGAAATCCGCGGCATCGCGGACGCATCACATTTCTGCAGATCGCATCGCCCTCGCGCAGCCAGCTGCCGGCCTATCGAGCCCTCCAGGAGCAGACACAGAGCGAGGTCGAGCGCATCAATGCGAAGTTCGCTGAGGGTGACTGGCGGCCGATCGTGCTGATCGGCGAGCATCAGGAGCCGCGCAGCGTCTTCGAGCTGTACCGCGCGGCGGATTTCTGTCTGGTCAACAGCCTGCACGACGGCATGAATCTCGTCGCGAAGGAGTTCGTCGCTTCGCGCGAGGACGAGGACGGCGTCCTGATACTGTCGACGTTCGCGGGTGCCTCGAGGGAATTGGCCGAGGCGGTTCTGATCAACCCGTTCGACGTGAACGAAACCGCCGAAGCGATGGAAATCGCAATGCGCATGGGCCGCGACGAGCGCCGTGACCGCATGAGCCTCATGCGCAGGACTGTGAAGGAAAACAACGTCTATCGCTGGGCGGGACGCATGCTGATGGACGCCGCGCGCATTCGCCAGCGGCAGAATCTCCCCTCGATGCGCGCGCGCTTCCGGGCGGCCGCGAGCTAGCCGCGCGGCGCGCCGGGCGATCAGGAAGCGGGCGTGACGCGGCCGCGCGCAGCGAAGACGCGCAGCCGTTCGGCCGCCGCGGTAAGAGTCTCGTCTTTCTTTGCGATACACAGCCGCAGCAGCGTCATGGGCGGAGGCTCGGCGTAGAAAGGCGAGAGCGGAATGGCGGCGACCTTCGCCTCGCGGATCAGCCGGTCCGTGAATTCGAGATCGACCGCGCGGCTGAGCGAGCCGTAATCGACCAAGAGAAAATAGGTTCCCGCCGCACGCAAAGTCTCGAACCCCGAGTCCCGCAGGTGCTCCGTGAGCAGATCGCGCTTGCGCTCGAAAAATGCCGACAAGCCGCTCCAAGCGTCGGGGCAGAGCGCCAGATAACGCGCGATCGCGTGCTGTAGAGGCGCCGCGATGCTGAAGGTGTTGAACTGATGCACCTTGCGTAGCTCGCGCGTGAGCAGCGGCGGTGCGACGCAGTAGCCGGTGCGCCATCCGGTGGCGTGCAGCGCCTTGCCGAAGGAAAACACGGCGAAACTGCGCTCCCGCAACTCCGGATGGGCGAGCACCGAGGCGTGCCGCCGACCATCGAACACGACGCCCTCGTACACCTCATCGGATAGGATGCTGATCGGGCGGTCGCGTATCAGTGCCGCGAGCGCATCGAGATCGGCGCGGCTCGCGATGGTGCAGCTCGGGTTTTGCGGACTGTTCACGATCACGAGCCGCGTCCGCGGTGTGAGGCTCTTGCGTACCCGGTCCCAATCGAATGCGAACTCCGGCGGCGTCAGCGGAATGCGGACGCATCGCCCGCCCGCGAGACGCACCGCGGGCTCGTAGGCATCGTAAGCGGGGTCAAAAATTATCGCCTCATCGCCGGTGCCTATGACCGCCTGAATGGCATCGTAGAGCGCCTCCGTCGCGCCGCAGGTCACCGTGATTTCGCTCGGCGGGTCGACGGAAATGCCGTAGCTGGCCCGGAGCTTGGCCGCGATCAGCTCGCGCAGCGCGATGACGCCTTCCATCGGCGCATATTGATTGTGACCCTCCGATACGGCCTCGACGAGCGACTGTGCGAGACGCGGATCGATGGGGTAGTCGGGGAACCCCTGGCCGATATTGAGCGCGCCTTCCTCGATCGCTCGGCGCGACATGATCGTAAAGATGGTGGTGCCGACATCGGGCAATTTGCTCTCGAAACGCATATCAGTGCTTCAGTCCTTGCAGGCCGCCCGCGAGAGAATGCACGCGGATCCCGAGCTTGTGCAGCTCGCGCGCGGTGGCGAGGCTGCGTTTTCCGGAAGCGCAGATGAGTAGGTACTCGGCATTCTCGGCGAGCGCGCCGGGGTCCGCGAGAAGCGCAGCCATGGGAATGTGGCGCGCCGAGGTGGGCTCGGCCGCGAACTCTTCCGGCGTGCGCACGTCCACGAGCCGATACGTGCGTGAGGCCTCTTCGAGCGAAGACAGCACGATCTCGATGTCCGCTTCCTCGCGCTCGAGCTCGCGCACGAGGGTGCAGCGTGGCGCGATACATTCACGCCGGCGCGGGGCCCTGAGCTTCGTGCTGGAGAAGGTCGTGAAGTCCATGAGGAGCAGCTCGCCTTCCAGCCGGCCGTGCATCTTCAGCAGAATCTTCAGGGTCAAGAGCGCCTGCAGCGCGCCGAAGGCTCCCGGTACGGGGCCGAGTATGCCCGCCTCGGCGCAGTTGCCGACGACGCCGTCCGGCGTCGCGTCCGGCCACAGGCAACGCAGACAGGCGTGTGACTCGAGCGGCTGGTACACCTGCAGCTGCCCCTCGTACTGGTAGACGCTCGCGAACACGGCGGCACGCTCGGCAAGCACCGCCGCATCGTTGATGAGGAACTTGGTGCGGAAATTATCGGAGCAATCCACCACCACGTCGTGAGCCCCTACCAGGCGCCGCGCGTTGTCGGCAGCGAAGCGCTCGGCATGGATCTCGACGCGCACCGTGGGATTGAGCTTCGCTATAGCGGCGGCGGCCAGAACCGCCTTGGGCTCACCGACTTGCGCCAGCTCATAGATCGGCTGGCGATGCAGATTGCTCGCCTGCAGGACGTCGGCCTCGACCAGCCCCAGGAAGCCGACGCCGGCGCCGGCGAGGTATTGCAGCACGGGGCTTCCCAGGCCGCCGACGCCGACGATGAGCACGCGGCTCGCCGCGAGGACCGCCTGACCGGCGGCACCGACATCCTTGAGGAGAATTTGCCGGGAGTAATCAGGCTGCATTCGGCTCGTGGCCGTGTGCATGTGCAGCCCCGTGCGCGTGCGCAGGTGCGGCGGCGCATGCCTCGCAGTTCACCCAACCGGAGTCGCCGTTGCGATAATGCTCTTTCTTCCAGATCGGTACGCTATGTTTGATCTCGTCGATGATGAAGCGACAGGCAGCGAATGCCTCGCCTCGATGCGTAGCGCTCACACCAACCCAGACCGCCATGTCGGTGAGCGCGAGCCGTCCGATGCGATGCACGCAGAGGGCGTGTCTTATGGGAAAGCGCGCGGCCGCTGCGGCGACGATGCGCGCCCCCTCCTTGAGCGCGAGGGCTTGAAACGCCTCGTACTCGAGCGCGGTTACTTCGCGTCCCTCGTTGAAATCACGCACCCAGCCCTCGAACGTGACGAATCCGCCGGCGCCGGGATCAAGTAGCTCCGCGCGCGCGGCCGCGGTGTCGATCGCCTCCTCGGCAAAGCGAAAGCTCATCAGCCACCCGCCACGGGCGGTATGAACACCACCGAATCGCCGGCCGCGAGCTTGCGCGACCACGAG
>JBEKWA010000022.1:0-55470 GCA_049513515.1 Steroidobacteraceae bacterium | reverse complement strand
CTGGCCCACCACCGGACCGCGACAAATCACCGGGTTGGTGGCCGCTGCATTCGCCCATTGGGCTTGCTTTTTTGAGTATAGAGCCGTTCGTAAGGCGATGGGCCAGTTTGATTCGCGGGACCGTTTCGCCCGTGCCGGCGACCGCTGGGCAGTTAACCGTGCTTACCCGGGCCAACCGCCTGGTAGGCGTTCTCCCGACGAGCGACTCCGAGCGAGTTTCGCTACACCACAGAACTTAGTAAATGAGCGCCCCCGGGAGAGACTTCGTTGTCGCGAAGCCATGTCGCACCAAAAATGCGGCGCTGCCGCATGATGACTAGCCTGCGATTCCGCTGCGAAACGCAGGCGTGCCACTCACTTTGTCATGCAAAGCGAAGCGGTTTAAGCCGGTGCCCTTGTAAGCTAATGCCTTTTTCTTATTAGTGTTTACGCCCCCATGGATCCTAACATCGATTAGACGCAATTAAGCGCTGGAAAGCGCGCAATTCGTGGGCCCAACCTACACGATTCGCCCGTTGACCGTCGGACTGCGGGCAATCTATCGATGGTAGCGTAAGCGTATGAGTCATTTGGACAGGCGCGCGTGGCTGAGGTCGATCGGATTGGTGCTAGGTGCCATGGGCGTCGCGCGGCTCGGTGCGCGGCCGTCAACGCATATCGGCGCAACCGGCAACGGCGCCCGGCACGTGAAGCTGTCCTTGAACGAGAATCCTTACGGCCCACCCCCCGCTGCGGTCGCTGCTATTCAGCGCGAATTCTCGAATCTCTGCCGCTATACAGGCGCGGAGTACGATCAACTGGTTGAAGCAGTTGCGGCAAAGGAAAGCGTGCCTAAGGAACAGGTCATTCTGGGTGAGATATTGGAGCCGCTGGGAACTTATCTCAGTCTAAAAGGCGGAATCGGTAGCGAATTCATTTATTCCGATCCGGGTTATACGGCACTCATCGATGCGGCAGGGGCGGTCGGTGGCCGCGCGGTGGGTGTACCGCTCAACGCGCAACTGGAAAACGATTTGCCTGCGATTGCAGCCAAGGTGAGCGATCGCACGCGTGCCGTGTATCTGGTGAACCCGCACAATCCAACCGGCATTGTCAGTGAGCCTGATCAATTGAGGAACTTCGCCCGCGCGACTTCGCGTCAGGCACTCGTAATCGTCGATGAGGCCTACTTGGAGTTCGCGGATCGCTTCGCGCAACGCACCCTTACAGATCTGGTGCGCAGCGGTGAAAATGTAATCGTCTTTCGCACCTTCGCCAAGGTCTACGGATTGGCAGGACTCGAGATCGGCTACGGCCTCGCACCTGGGCCGATCGCGAAGGCGCTGAGCGAGCAGGGATTAAACAATCCGCATTTATTCAATCGGCTCGCAGTCGCTGCCGCCGCCGCGAGCTTGCGGGATGCTGCCTACGTTGCGCGCGTCACGGGGCAAGTGACTGAGGAGCGGGAAAAGTGGTTCAAGTTGTTCCGCGATATGCAATTGAATTTTACCCCATCGAGAGGCAACTTCGTATTCTTTGAGACTGGCAGGCCGCACGCTGAATTTGCGGCGACTCTCCTGAAAGACGGCATCGAGATTGGTCACGCCTTTCCGCCGTACGAGCGTTGGGCAAGAGTATCGATCGGGCTACCCGATGAGAACGCGATTGCCCGAAGCACGGTTCAAAGGGTTCTGCGGGGTCTCTCATGAACCCAATCGGTATCCCTACCAGCGCGGCGGAAATAGCGATGGCGACTGCAGCGCCGGCGGCGATCAACGTCCAAGTGAGCCGGTCGGATCGCGCTGTGACGAAGAAGACCGCCCACGAGTAGTGGGGAAGCAGCCGGATCTTCCATCCGGAGGCCGTTTGCAGTTTGGTCAACGGGTCCGCAGGCTCGGCGGTGCGTGGCCGCCACAGCACGACTCCTGAGATGCCCGGGTCACCGAGATTTTTCATTCACGGCGACTGCCTGGAGCCGCGGTCAGACATGCTGCAACCGCATCCGCAACCCGTTGACCGATCGATTGGTCGCCGTCGAGGCATCCGCCGCAACCAATTGGATCACGACGCCGTGCTCGTTCTGCAGGCAAGTGGCCAAGCCGCCCCCGGCGGTCGCCTTTCCGCTGATCGAAGTTCGATAGTGGCCGTTGAAATCCGCGATTCTCTTCAGCTTCTTGACCCGTCCGGTCGCGTAAATGCTCGCCGCTGCCTCCGCAACGGACAGGCTCCAAACGTCGAAGTGATGATTGGCGCCGTGAAAGTTCATCTGTCCGTGGCCCGAGGCAACTCCTGTTCCGGCGACCTCGACACCGCCTGCCATCCACATCACGGCGTCTGGTTCGCCTCGCGCGTCGTTCGAATCGTCTGTCGCCTCACCAAAGACAGCGGCGAATTGCTTGACGTCGAACAGGAGACTCAGCTTGTCCATGTATTGAGCTCCCCATCACCGTGGCCGGCATTCGCAGATGATGGAGAGTGTAGCGAACCGCGACGGGTGAATTCTTGAAGAATGGGTTGCAAATTGGATCGGAGTGCCCTGCGTTCGTAGACATCGATGGTCAGCAGCGCTCCCAAGCCTCGCGCGGCCGGGTTGTCCGCGTTAGCGGTTTTGATCACCCTGAGCTCGTTGCCGTCAAGTCTCGACATAGGACGGATGATGCCTGCCGTAATGAAAACTCAGGCTCCTGGCTGAAATGAAGGGCTCGAGTGGGTCTTCCGGATAGGGGAGCCGCGGAAGGCTGAGCGACGCGGCAGGTGCTGCGATTGCGCCGGGATCAGATCCACTTCGCATCCAGCGTAACGCCGTATGCGCGTCTTTTACTTCGGCTGAGCAACTCGATCAACCGTAGCAACACGGCTCGATAGCTTCCGATGCGCTCGTCCACCTGATAGCTGCGGTGCTCTCCACGCACGCACCACTCGCAGAAGTGCTCGCAATTGTTCGTGAGCACGCTATAGCGGTCCTCCCCCAGCCGTAGGCGGGCTCGACGGACCACCTCGTGCTGGTCGAACCAATGGGATCCTGGCGACCGAACCCACAGCGGGCGACCTTGCGCAAACTGCGACAAAAGCACCTCTTCCACTGGCCCTCGCCGCAGTCCCCAGGAGAGGCCGCCATACTGCACAACTCGGCCAGAGCCGACGTAGATCCCGTAATGCGTGTACCCTCGACGCGGCGTTACCATGTGCGTGCGCCAAGGGGCGGCTCACGCGCGGGATCGAGCGGACGATCGCAGATCCTCAGACCGGCGCAGCCTCGGCTCCTCGGTCTCGCGTTCCGCGACTCGCTCTGCAACTTGTTGGTGTGCTCGATAGCCATCGTTTTCTGCCTGGCGCAACGATGTCAACAAGCGCTCGGCGAGTCGGTTGCACGATGGTGTCGGTCGATACTTTGGGATCGGTTGCTCTGGGGTCGTTCGACCGATATTCCCTAGAGGCATCCGCAATTCCCCTAGGTGGTAGATCGTTGCAGATCCTATACGATCACATACAAGGCGATATTCAGGTGAGTGCACTGACACATGAGACTCGGCCAAGCTTCAGCGCGCCAAATAGAGGATCCGGATAGTGACGCGATTTCGATCGGCGGACGTAGCACATTCGGCGACACGAGGGAGGTTAGGTTGAGCTTCGTTGCCATCGTGGAAGATGATGAGAGCGTGCGCGAGTCGCTCGAAGGCTTGCTGGAGTCGGCAGGTTACGACGCGATCCTCTACACCTCGGCCGAGGACTTTCTGAGTTCCTGTCGACTGGGTGACATCATCTGCCTCATCTCGGATATCGGCCTACCGGGCATGAATGGGATTGAATTGCTGCGAGCGGTACGCACCCGGCGCCCGGAGTTGCCGGTCATCATCATCACCGGCCGTCTTGAGCCCACCGTGCTGCAGGCAGCATTGAATGCAGGCGCTCGCCACGTGTTTCGAAAGCCTTTGGGCGGTGCCGATCTAATCGAAGCTATTGCTGCCGCGCGATAACCAATCCGCCGGGCAATTCGCTTTCAGATCATCCCAAGAGCGGCGTTGAGCGCATCGAGCAGCGCCGTGTCGCTGAACGGCTTGAACAGGCAGGCAGCAGCACCCCGCCGCACAAGTTCTCGACGCAGGCTCTCGTCTGTGCGCGCGGTGATGAACACGATCGGGATTTTTCACCCCCGACGCTTGAGCTCCAGCTGCAGGTCGGGCCCGCTCATGCCGGGCATCGCGACGTCCAAGACCAGGCATTGGGTCTGGTCCACACAATCGGATGCGAGAAACGCTGACGCCGAGGAGAACGCTCGAGCGGCGAAGCCGAGCACCATCAGCAAATCGGGTAGTGACTCGCGCACGGACTCGTCGTCATCGACTCGTACGCAATACCCGGACATTGAGCCAGCCAGGTCTTGCCTCAACCCAGTATGAGCTCGATCGAATCAGCACGGTGACGAGACGCTCGACCCACCCGGCTGCATGCGCCTTGCCACTGCTCCCCGAGCCAAGGGTGCAACACGTCGCGTTTGGATGTCGATGATACTTTGGTGTCGGTCGGCAACTCGCACTCCGAGCAAAGTATCGCCGATGCATCTCTTCGTCCTGCCCCTCATGCTGGTCTATACGGCCATCAGTTATCGGGTGTTTCCCGGCAAGGTCAGCCTGGGCGAATACTGAGGGTTCGAGCTCTGTGCCCTGCGGCCCGATCCGGAGGGGCGGCGTCTGGTTGGGTGACGGACGCAGATTGCGGCCGACACCACCCTCAAAAGCGGTAGTCGGCGCCGATCGTCTCCTGCCAGAAATAATTCTCCGCCGTCGAGCGCAAGTAATCGAAGTTCATGCTGAGGCCTAGGCCTCTGCTCGCCTGATATCGGGGTCCGAAACCCAACGTATAGCCGATGCCCCGGTCCACGCGCTCGAGCGCGAGCACGGGTCCGAGCCACACACGCGTGTCGGTCCTCCATCGGTACCCGCCGCCACGCGCCTCCAGCGACCAGGCCGCGGGCAGCGTCCAGCGATAGCGAACACTCAAGCTCACATCGCTCCCGCTGCCGCGCGTAGCGTAGGCCGCGTCGTTCAGCAGTTCGTTGAGGTTGACCGGCGTCGTTCCCGAGAGCGCCGTGCGGGTGTTGCCGAGGTAGCCCCAGGCGAGATCCACCCCGAAATTCTTCGGCAGCGCATAGTCAATCAGGAACGACTTGGCCGTGGCGGTTCGGCTCACCTCGCTCCCCACATCGAAGCCATCGCGCGCGAGCTCATCGGAGACGTGCGTGCCGGTAAGCGAGCTCGTGGTCGCGCCGAGCCGAGCGCCGACGGACAAATTGGACCACCAGGTGTCCGCCTCGGTCGCCTGCGAGCCACGCACTTGAAGCACCGCGAGACTGGCCGTCGCCAGCACCCAGCACCGCCGCCCGCGGGCGAAACGTATAATCGCGACGAGCCCCAGCATCAGCAACATGAACGGGCTCACGGCGCCGATGCCGCCGGATCTGACCACCACCCCGGTCAGCGGCGCTGCTGTGACGGTGAGTGTGGCGGCGACGATTGCCCCGGGGGCTGCGCCGCCCGTGATGTCGGTGATGCGCAGCGGCAAAACGGCACCACCGGCATCGTTCGATAGCGGAACGGCAATCGTCTGCAAACCGCCGACACCGGCGGCAAAGGTGCCGTGAGCGACCACGGCGCCGGACGCGTCGACTATGTCGAATGCGACCGTACCATCGGTTCCCCCGGTGCGAGTGACGGTGACCGACGCCGAAGTCGCGCTGCCGCTCGCCGCGTAAGTCGCGCTGCCGAAGGACAGCGCCCCGGGCATCACGGCGCGTGTAGTCACGGTAAACGTCGCGGCGACGCCACCGATCGTCAGCCGAGACGAAGTCGCGGTAAGGTAGCTCGAAGAGGACTCGACGCGCACGACCACCTGTGCACCGGGCGACACGTATCCCGCAGTTGCCGTGAAGGGTCCGCCATTCACGCTGTAAGTCCCGCCCGAGATGCTGATGGGCGAGGAGATATTGGTTCCCTGAACCGTGATGGCGTTGGATACTTCGGAGGTCGAGAGATCGACGCCGTTCAATGCCGTGAAGCTGAAGGGGTTGGGGGTCGAGCTCGTGCCGACACCCGACACCGCAATCGAAAGCGGCGAGGAAGGCGCATCGCTCGCGATGGTCAACGTACCGTTACGACTGCCCTCGGCGGTGGGCTTGAACGTCACCGTGACGGTGCAGGTGGATGACCCCACGAGCGCCGCCTGGCAGTTGTTGGTTTCCAAGAAGTCACCGCTCGCACTCACCGTCGTCACCACGGGTCCGCCGTTGCCCGACAACGTGATCGTGAGCGGCTGACTCGATGAGCCGACCTCTTGCGGCGAGAAGGACAGGCTCGAGGGATTGCCTATCAAGGTCAATGCGGAGCAATTGATCGTCGTGGACACGGTCGAGGTGTTATTGCTCGGATTGAAATCGGTGAATCTCGACGTCGCACCGAAATCGCCCGTGGCGCTGCTCGTGATTTGACTTCCACAGGTCGCGGTGGTCGACAGCGTGCTGCTCACGGTGTACGTCGCCGTTCCGTTGACGGGCAAAGACAGGGAAGAGTCATCGAGCGCACCGGTTCCGGAGGACGAGCATGAGGCGCCGACCGAGGCGAGGCAGGTCCAGCTGACACCCTGAAGCGCGGGATCGAGGTCATCGACGATGGTGGGCGAATCGGCCAAGCCGATGGCGCTTGGGCCGTTGTTCGTCACCGTGATCTGGTAATTGACGGCGTTCCCGGGTGCGATGTTGGCCGGCCCGGTCATGACGACCTGCAGATCGTCGGGCGAGGACACGGACAGTTCCTGGACCTCATGCGCGTTTGTCGATCCGCCCGTGCTGCCACTGACACCCACGCTCAGCGAGGCAGGTGGCGTGTAGGGAAAGCTCACTCCGGAAAAAAGCGTTTGATAGGGTTGCCCGCTGCCCGGTTGGTACTGGGCTGAGACGCTGAAGCCGATGCCTTGCGGCATGAGCGTGACCAATATGGTGCGCGCCGGAGGTCGTGTGCTGACGTGTGGCATATCCAGGCCGCCCGGGACCACCAGTCCGGCGACGTAGGGGTTGCCCGTGCCGATGGGTCCGCGGATGACAAGGGTTTCTGGGGAAAACCCAGGTCCGCCACTCGTGCAGCGGTCCGCGGTCGAGAAATTGCCGTACTCATCGAGCCCGATACCGAGATATCCGCCGGCACCCTGGCAATAGCCGAGACCGCCGCCGTCCTGAGCACCACTCATATCCTGCGTGGCATCGTAGAGGAACAACGCGATGCCGTCGGCGCCCGTGCCTCCCCACGAGACGTAGTTGAACTTCACGACCAGAGGCTGAGCGCCTACGAAGCTGCCGCCCGTGTAAAGCGCCACGCCCTTCTGTGCATTGTCGGCCGCCGTCAGACGCAACCAGCCACTGCCGGCCGGATCGATGGACGGCGCGGTGAGGAATGCATTGCCCGTCAGGGTCCAGCCGGGAGCCGTAGTTCCGGTGAATGACTGCGTCACCTTGAACTGCGCGTGGACCTGCGATGCGCAGCTCGCGAGGATTAGAAGGCTTGCGCAGCGTGCGACGAGCCGGCTGGTGCGGGGGACGCGGTTCACTCGGGTAAAAGGCACCAGAAGTTCACGCGAGAGCCGTCCGTGGATCGTGCAATGGAGTTCCACTCGATTAAACATAACAGATGCCAGGGTCACCGAAACAAGGGGTTCCCGCAGTGACCTTGTTCACGGATTGGGGGACTGACCGAGTACGAGGAGTTACGGATTGACTCCCTTAGCCGGCAACCGGTACGTATCACGCCTTTTCGCGTTCTTCCGTAGCCGTTGGCCCCTCAATGACTCCCATCGGATGCTCGTCGAGATCGTCAATCTCCGTTGTTTGCTCGACCTCAGCCGGTCGTGCGACGGGATTGAAGCCGCCTGACTGCCTGCGCCACAGCTCGGCATAGAGGCCACCCCGACTCAGAAGTTCGCTATGTGATCCGTCGGCGACGATAGAGCCTCGGTCCAACACGATGAGTCGATCCATGTCCATGACGGTGCTCAAGCGATGAGCGATGGCAATCACCGTCTTGCCGGCCATCGCTTCGCGCATGGCTGCCTGAATGATCTGCTCGCTGTGACTGTCGAGTGCACTGGTTGCTTCATCGAGCAACAGAATCGGCGCATCTTTGAGAATCGCCCGCGCGATTGCGATGCGCTGCCGCTGTCCACCGGATAGTTTGATGCCGCGCTCGCCCACCATGGTGTTGTAGCCGCGATCAAGCTCTACGATGAACTCGTGGGCATGCGCCCGCCGAGCTGCCAACGCGACTTCATCCTCGGTCGCGCCCGGTCTGCCGTATCGGATATTCTCGAGAAGGCTACGATGAAATAGAGTCGTGTCCTGCGGGATGAGTGCTATGGATCGTCGCAGACTCTCCTGCGTGACTTCACGAATATCCTGGTTATCGATGCGGATGGCTCCTTCGACCACATCGTGCATACGCAACAATAGACCCATGAGGGTGGTTTTGCCGGCGCCGCTCGGTCCCACCAAGCCGACCCGCTGCCCTGCCGGAATGGTGAGATCAAAGGCTTTGACAACGTTGCGAGCATGCCCAGCCTTGTCTTTGGAGGGTGCGTCGTACGAAAAAGCAACGCGCTCGAAACGAATGGCGCCGCGCATTACGGTCAGCTCCGGCGCGGCGGGCCTGTCCACGATGGTAGCGGGCACGATCAACGTCCCGATGCTCTCGCGGGCTGAACCCAGCTGGTCATAGAACTCGGGGATTCGCTGTCCGATGTTGTACGCCGTCTGCAGAAGGGAACTCGTGAGCGCCGTGATCATCACGAAGTCGCCTGCGCCGATCAGGCGGTGCACCCAAGCATAGAGGGCGCCACCGACGAAGACTATCCACATCGCAATATCCATGACGTACTGGACGGAGCGCAACCGGACGACGGCGCGATAGGAGGCGCGCCGGCGATCGCGCTCTTCACCGGTGTAGCGCTTGAGCTCCTCATCTTCGAGCTTTTGGTTGGCGAAGAAGAAGACGTTGCGGATATTGGTGAGAACATCGACCACGCGGCCGGTGACGGCCGCCCTCGCCTCGTTGTTAGCGATGGCGCGCCGGGTGCATTCGCGACCGACGAACAGACTGACGGTAAAATAGACGACGATGGCGGTGACGGCTATCGCGCAGAAAAGGGGACTCGCGACATAGAAGTAGGCTGCGACAAACACGAAGAAGCACGCCCCGGGGACGAAGTCGAACACCGTCATGTCGAACAGCGCCAGCACCTGGTCGGGCAGGAGCACGGCCCGATGGGCAATCTTTCCGGAGAGGGTGTTCTCGAAATAGGCGCTCGAGAGGCGCTGCGCGTAGGCGAACACCTCCTCCTTGATCCGCACCAACATGGGAGAGCGTGTGTGGTAAGAGCTGAACCACATGGCGCCGTCGATCACGAAGCGAGCGACGACGAGAACGACGAACAACATGAACGGACCGAAGAGCTTGCTCGCTTCAGCAGCCGGATTGTGCATCGCCAGAACGGTGTCCGTCAGACGTTTCGTGGAATAGGCAATCGAGGCGAAGACGGCGCGGCCGAGCACTGGGAAGACAAGAAGCCCTAGACAGCCCCAGAAGAACTGGCGGAAGAAGTGTAGCGCGAACGGCAATAGCCGATTGGGCAAGACCGGAGCATTCATACGACAACGTCGACAGCAGCGCATGACGCACAGTTCCCGTGCCGCTGCCACCATTTCAATCGGTTACTGAGAGAGGCGTCAGATCCGGACGTTAGCCTATTCGCTCAGAGCAATGCTGGCAACCGTAGAGATTTGCCGGAAAGCCGGCAGTAACCGAAGATGATCTCAGATTCGACCTCATAGGGAGCGGAGTGATGAAGTCTGCATGTGTCATGCGATGTTGCGCGCTTCTTCTCTGGAGTGTGAATTCGGTCGCTCAACAGCATCCGACGTGCGCTGGTCCCCAACTCGGCACTTGGGTTCTCCTGTCCATGGAAACTGAAGATCTAGAGACCGGTCAAAAGCAAAATCTGCTCGGCGTGCATCCCGGCGGCTATCTTTCCTACGGCCCCGACTGCCGGATGTCCGCCATCCTGGTTAAAGAGAGCCGTGCGGGGCCGACCGCATTGGTGGCAACGGACCCGGAGAGTATCGAGCTATATCGTGGGTTATTTGCTTACGCCGGTAGTTACTCGATCGAGGGATATAAGATCACGCACCACATAGAAGCCTCATGGAACCAAGCGTGGACAGGCACTACCCAGGTCAGCCAATTCAACATCGATGGAAGGTCCTTATTTATAAGAACGGGGCCCGGCAAAAGTCCAATCACCGGAAGGCAAAGCTCGACCGTGTTCATCTGGACCCGGGTTGAATAGTCGGCAGACGTGATTCTGATAGCAGGCGCCGCGCCGCTTCCACCCTCAGCCGCTCGATGGCGCGAGCCGGCGTTTTCCCGGTTGCCTCCCCATAGTGGCGACTGAAACCGCGCTCGCTCATACCTGCGTGATCGGCGAGAACCGAAAGCGAAAGATCGCCCCCGAGATGGCCGGCGACCAGTAGAGTGTCCAGCGCTCACCGAGTGGTCCAGGCATCGCTCGACCGGCAGACCGACCGCCGCCGAGTGATCCGAGGCGACGCGGTCGAACCACGTCATGTAGATGCAATTGTTCACGTGATTGAAGGCATCTATCTCTGCGGCACTCACGGCGATAGAGATCGCATACCGGGCTGGTAAGGGCCCAATCACCAATGATATACCCGGGTTTCTAAGCGCTTCCACCCAACTGGGGCAAAAAACGGGCACGTGAACGATTAATGGCTTGCTCCGTAACCAGCTGATCAGAATTAAACGCCGTCGATGCTCATGTACAACGCGGGTTCACACGCTGAAGCGTGCCCTAGAATCCGTTACGCTGTAAGCGCGATGGCGTGGAGAGCGTCCCACGCCGGTGCGGCCGTGGTGGGCAAGTGCTGTTCGAGCGCCTTTATTGCCCGGGTCATGTGCCGCACGGCGCTCTTGGGAACAGCCGATGCGGCATCTTCAATCGCGCCGGGATAGCGCTCCACGAGTGCTTCGATCAGCGCTGCCGCCTGACGGAGGTCCTTTTCTGGTTTGCTGCTCGTTTTGTTTCTAAGCTGAGAAACGATGAGCTTGTGGATTGCATAACGTTCTGGCACCGGTACCCGTACCATGACGCTACCGTGAGAACTGAGCACGGGAATTTCCTGAGACGTTGCCAAGAGGTAGGCCAGATGCGGCAGTCCTTGGGCATGTGCCTTCAGTTCCGGGACAGGCACGGTCGGATAACTGTCATCCGCGGAAGGTACAAGCAAGTCGACTCTAAAATTCGAGCCGCCGCGCTCTTTGAAAGACGTGCCTCGCTGGCGCCGATCGAGCGAGGGTATTTCGAAAAATTCGATGCCTGTTGCGCGTAGCATGTCGAGAAATCCCGGAACTCCCGGTATTGCCAGAGCCTCCCGACGAGCGATGTCCACATCTTCAGTGGCAAATGGCGTAGCTCGTACGCCGAGCGCATTCAACAAAGCACCATAGGCATGCGAACCGACCAACAGCGCTCCGGCCCGAAATAGGCCGCGGTTATGCAAGCTTGCCAGAGTGAAATACGCCTTTCGATCGATGGTCGCGAATCCGGCGCGGGCGAGCAGCCTCACTCTCGCTATCGTCGCGTTGGCAGTTGCAATCATTTCGCGCATCGTGCTTATTCGGCGCTCGATCTCGGGACTGTCCACTTTTCCGAGGTACATTTCCTGACGTCGGTTCAGGGCATCGGAATAACGATGGACCCAATAACGGGTGCCGGTTTCATTGATGCGCTCCGCTAGCGTCCCCGGTGTCCCCAGCAGGACTTCGGATTGTTCTGAAGCACTGCGTTCCAGTTCCGAGAAAAGCAGGGTGAGCGCTCTTTCGTGCGGTGTGGTCAAAACGGCCATATCCCACAATATCATGTTCTGTGGGATACACGCGCAAACCCAATATCCCACAGCAGTTCATCGTGTGGGATATGAACTGCGCTGGAGGGCCCACGGCTGACAAATCCGAGCAGCCGTCCTTTCCATTCAACTCATTGATTATATTGGTGATGAGAGAGGGACTCGAACCCTCGACCTCGGCATGATGAGCGAATCCAGGCGATTTTGCTTACTCCTCGAACAACATTAGACGCGATTCGCAACCAGTCTGACCCATGAATTGACCGATCTCGCGCCGCGGTATGACCGCTTGAAGCGGGCAACGCCGGTTCGCTTGCATGAGCATTAGGAGCCAGTCATGAGCATTGGCACCTTTTTGCTGATCGTTTTGGTTCTGATACTTCTCGGCGTCCTACCCGTCTGGCCGCACGCTCGCAGGTGGGGTTACGGCCCGAGCGGAATCGTCTGCGTCGTGATCTTGATCGTGTTGGTGTTGATGGCCGCCTGTAGTCCCAGCTCTTCAGCTATCGCGATGACGATATGTGGAACGCGTCAAAGAGAAGGATGCGGAGACGTACCCACTTTGTCGTAAGCTTTACGTAAAAGCTCGTATTGCGATTAATCACCGAACCTCTAGTCTTTTGGTCGATTGTGGTATCGGCACGCAGCTCGGTGGAAGGTGTCACTGATGCTTGAGCAATAATAGGAGTATAGCGATGCGAACTTTTACTTTTCTAGTCGCGGCAGCCGTTGGGGTCGCGGCAGCAGCGGTGGTCAGTAGTGGCGCGGTCGCCCAAACGGTGGCGGAAGTTACCGTGCAGGCAACCCGGAACGTAAGCACCAAGCTTGTCGGTAAAACAAGTAGCGGCATTCCCATACAGGAAGTCTCGTTCAGTTACGGTGTGAGTACCGCAGGCTTGGATCTTGCGACTGTCGCGGGAGCAGAGGAACTCGACAAACGCATCAATGACGCAGCGCTTGCTGCCTGCCAGGAGGTTGGCCGTCAGTATCCGAAGTCAATGCCGGGCGACGCCGAGTGTGCCCAAGCGGCGGCGAAAAAGGCTATGGTCACTGCGCATGAGTTGGTTCACGCGGCAAACAGAGCATCGACTAAATAGAACGCTAGCGACTTTGCAGGAATTCGATCCGAGAGTGGGACTGTCAACGGGCTTCCAACATAGAAGTGGGAGCCCTCCTGCTGGACCAGAACGGCATCTCTGTTTGATCTATGCATTGCGTGTGCGAAGAGACTATGAGTACCGAACGCCTCCATCGCCAAGGAAAAGCGTTTGGTCAGTTTTGCGGGTTACTCGGCGTCCCGGTAACTCTGCCGGCGCGCGGTATGAGACGGCACACCGGGACCATCATTGAGTTCGGGCGTCCAAAATCAAAACGTGCGCACCGGGGCGCACGCTTCCAAATCGGTGCCTGGTGCGGGTTTCTGGCGAACGCTTCGAGACTCGCTATTTCTTCTTTTCGGCCGCGGCGATCGCCTCGTGTACCTGCACCATCGCCTTATCCACCGCGGTCCTTTCACAGTCCGAACTCGGGGCGGTTAACGGGTACAAGGCGTCGATTTCCTTGCAAGCCGCCTTCGCCGCGTCCTTGACACGCGTTTCAAGCACTTGCGCGCCTAACCTTGTGTTGATTTCAATATCCTTGTAGGTCACGCGGTGCGTGACCGAGATGATATCGATGGGAGCACCAAGCGCGCCGTGTTCCTTAGCTCGTTCAACGCGCGGCGTCTCGACAACAATTTCTTTCAGTTCCTGCGCCACCGCGACGCCGACGATCCCAAATCCGGTTGCTACCAACGCTAGTCGAAACTTGGAAGTATTGTTTTTCATGTCAAGCTCCAGATAGTCCAATAATTGTGTAGTCTAGTACTTAAGCTCGTCGAGCGGAATAAGGACATTCCGCACCTCAGTCGACGATCAGCCGGTATACGCTGACTGCAGTCGTAGATCGTGTTCACGTTGAGAAAGGATCTCGACGAGCTTGGCGTAGCAACGAAGGATCGGCGCCGCCGCTTCTCATTGCCCGAGAACGTGAACGCGGATGCAGTTCATTGCGAGAGCAAGGACGGCGTTCTCACGGTTCATATCCCGAAGACCGCAGAATCACCAAAGCACAAGGCGAAGCAAATCACCGTACAATGACAAGTTGGCGTCCTAAGCCTGGCGGCGCGTCGTACGGATACGCACGATGGACAATCGCGAGTCAATCACGCTCAAGGGTATATCTCGAGGGGTAGCGCGCATGGAGTCGGCCGGGTCTGATTCTGGCAGAACGCGAGATTCCATCTGTCGATTTCGACAGGAGGTTACCGGCAATCCACTGTTTTACAACAAAAATATGACTTAGCTGAATGTGCCTGTGAAGAACTTTCCGCTATCGAAGGTCTACCAATTGCTCGAGCCCGGTCCCGTCGTCCTGCTGACGACGGCTCATAAAGGCCATCGAAACGTCATGACGATGTCCTGGCACATGATGGTGGAATTCGGACCGCCGCTCGTTGCCTGCGTTGTCAGCGACGCTAATTTCAGCTTTGTGGCATTACGCGCGACTCGCGAATGCGTCATCGCCATTCCCAGGGTGAAGCTCGCTCCTATCGTCGTCGGAATCGGCAATTGCTCCGGACGCGATGTAAAGAAATTTGAGAAGTTTCCACTGACACCTCTTCCGGCGAAGCGTGTCGCGGCACCGCTGATCGCCGAGTGCTTTGCCAATCTCGAATGCAGGGTGATCGATACGCGCCTGACGAAGAAGTTTGACCTGTTCGTCCTGGAAGTGCTCACGGCATGGAGCACGTTGTCTTATGGGGCTGCCAAGACGATCCACCACCGAGGATATGGAACATTCGTGGTAGACGGAAGGACGATCAGCTTGAAGTCGAAGATGCGCTAGTAGGGAGTGCTACGGCGCATGGTTACGGCGCATGGCTTCGTCATCCCGTCGCCGCCGAAAGCCGAAGCGCTACCCATAGCGGTGTCCCTCAATTAAGCCAACACGGCCAGTGAGACTGCAGTCCTCTCGTGGCCGATCAGCGCCATACTTACAACTTAGCACCAGCGCCAGCTAGAAGCCATCGTACGACGATAACAAACGCTTCGCAGCCTCTGGCGCGAATCACAGCGGCGCGTTCTCGGCGAGAACCCGAACACAGCTGCCGCGGCCCCAATCACGGACCGTTGAAACGCAGGCCGCCGAAGAACCAGAGCGCCAAAAGAACGATCAACACCAAACCCAGAGCGCCGCCAAGGCCCGGCCCACCATACCGACTGTACCCGTAATAGCCACCACCGCCGCCGAACAACAGAACGAGCACGACAATGATCAAAATTGTACCCATTTCACTATCCTCCCGACCGCGGACGCAGTCTATTCCTTTGAGTTGTTCGAACCGTCAACCGACCCAATATACTTCATTGAATACTCATCGACCGTCTAACTTCCATCCGCATAAACCCCTATCTGGGCGGTACCGAACACATAGCAACAGGCGCCAAGGGGGGCGGAGACGGCGCCCCCAACGGCGCCGACTCCGGAAGTGGCAGAAGGGTCAGTCGTACCGCCCGATCTCGCCCGCCATGAAATTGCCTCATCGGGTTTGTTCGTGGCGCTGTGATGCAGCAGGCTGTGCCTTCACGACGAGTGCATCCGTATCAACACGTACGGACTTTGCAGCCAGGGTCCATGCAGGCAGCAACCGGCGATCAGCAGTGCCGCCACCCGGCTGCGGCGCGATCTGGCAATTTCAGAAGAACTTGTACTTGAGCCCGACCTCGACATAGCGGCCCTCGTTATTGTACAGCGACGGGTCGTACGGAGGCTGCCCGGGGAAATTCAGGAATATCGGGTCAAACGGCGGATAGTGATCAAACAAGTTGTTGACCCTGCCATAGACGGTGAGCTTCTGAACGCCGCTGTACTCGAGGTTGAGGTCGAATAAGCCGAAAGAAGGGATGCGAGGCGGAGTCCCAATTATCTCCTCGGCGTACGGGCCGCTGTACCGGTAGGTCAGCGCTGCATCGACGTCGTGCCAGTTCCAGCCAAGCGTCGTGTTGCCCTTCCAACGCGGGAAGCTCGCGCCGTACGGCGTGTCCATCGCGAGGTCGTTACCTGCGAAATTGACCGAGACGCCATAGCTGGTCTGGGTGAATTTACGCACGTAAGCCCAGTCGGCGGCCACGCGGAAAGTACCAACTGGAGTCGGCAATGCGTAGTGTCCGGTCAGCTCCAGACCGTCGGTCACCAACGAGTTCAGATTCTCGTTGCTCATGTTGACGTATGAGATCTCACCGTTGGCACCTCGCACCACGACGGCGGGATCATTGGCATCTATCAGCGCCTGGATGTTGGGAGTGCCAATCACGTCGCGGATCGCGATACGGTACAGGTCCACGCCCAATGCCGCATTCTGCGACGGCTCCCACTCCAAGCCGACGTTGTAGTTCTGCGTGTGTTCGGCGCGCAGGGTCGAGTTGCCGCCCACCACCACCGGCACGCCTAATTGCTTGTCGGGGGTAGAGGAATACGGATCGGTGGCCGATTGGACGCCGGTTGTCTCTTCCAGCGAAGTCTCAGCCAGCGTGGGTGCGCGGAAACCGCGGCTGTAAGAAATATATGTGTTCAGCCCGGTCACCGGCTTGAACGACAGCGCAAAGCGTGGCGAAAAAGCCGAGCCGAAGTCGCTGTAGTGATCGTAGCGACTCGACTGACTGAAGGTCAGATTGGAGAACACCGGAATGTTGACCTGATAATAAACCGCCGCAACATTGCGCTGGCCGTCGATGGCTTGCAGATAGACTGGAGTGACCAAACCCGCTGCCTGAAGCGGATAGTTGCTCGCGTCCTGCCTCTCGTGCAGAAACTGCGCGCCGATGCCCGCTCCCACGCCTCCGGCGGGCAGTCGAAACAGCGAGGTGGTGGACGCCGACAGGTCCGCGGTGTCGAGTTTGGAGATCGCCTGATTGCTGTCGTTCTCGTAGAGACCGTTGAGGCCGTTGGGCGTCTCACTGGGGTCAGAGAAGTCGAACACCGAGTTGTTGAAGACGTTCTGCAGACCGGTGAGGCTCAACAATCCGCTCGCGTAGTTGTCGACCGTGCTCTGGGAATGGCTGATCGTGGCTTTCCAGTCCCACTCTCCCCAGCCTGGCGTGTTGAAGCTGCCCTCGAGGCCCGCGAGAGCACGATAAAAATTGGATCGCACGGTAAGGCCGAGCGGCTGCCCGAGAAAGGTGTAGGTCAGCTGCGTCGGCGCGCCGTATGGGTTGTAAATGTTGGAAGCGGAGACAAGGCCGCTGTAACTCGCGTAGCCCTCGTTGGTGGAGTTGGTCTGGTAGCCGCTGGTGATGTTGCGACTGTCCCAGAGCTGCAGCACGCCGTTCACCTCGTCGGCCAAGCGCACCGTAAGATTTGCGTCCGCCTGAAAGCGTTCTTCGTGCGGATGCAGTGAAATGCCGTTCGCCGTACTCACCGCGCAGGCGGTACCGCCGCCCGGGCCACTCAGTAGCGTGCCGGCGTCAGCGGCGGTCGTGCCCGACGGACAGGGACGCAGCGCGGCCCCGGTACTCCCTCCGCCAGGACTCCAGTAATCGGCAGCGCCGCTGAAGACACCCCCGTAGGTCTGGCTACGCGTGTTGGAGCGGTCCGCCAGTGTATAGCCGCCCTGCAGGAAATAAGTGGCGGTGGCGGTAAGGTTGTAGCGGTCCTCCTGCAGGTCGCCGATACCACCCAGGAGCGAGAACCTGCGGGTGGGTTCGCCCCCGTGGGTTGCCTCTCCATAAGCCGCCTCGGCCTCGAGCCCTTTGTACCCCTTGCGGGTGATGATGTTGATGACACCCCCGATCGCGTCGGAACCGTACTCCGATACGGCGCCGGTCTTCACGACCTCGATGCGCTCGATTTGGCTCAGGGACAGAGAGTTGAGGTCGAAGAAGCTGTCATAACCGTTGGATGGCCAGCCATACGGCGCGACGCGCACGCCATCCACGAGCACCAGTGTGTACTTCTCGGACAGTCCGCGCAGCGCGATCCCACTACCGCCCCAAGCACCATAGGCGAAGTTGTCAGCCCAGCTGCTCGCAGAGTTGACAGACAGGTCGCGCAGGTAGTCCGCTACCGTAACTTGACCGCTCCTGGCAAGGTCCTCGGCGCTGATGACTTGAACCTGGTTGAATTCGGAACGCACGGTGCTGCGGATCAGGGTGCCGGTGACCTCCACTGTCTCCAACTCTTGCGTCGGGCTCGTGTTAGCAGCGCTCGGCGCCGTCTGACCGAAGGAGGCGGGGATGGAGCCGAACGTCAATCCGGCGAGGGCGAGGAATGAAATGAGGGCAGAGCGGGACTCTCGATTCACAAAAATTTCTCCAAACGCATAAATACAACGCCGCTTGCCGGCCGAGACTTGCGAGTGGCGGCATTGCTTCGCCGCAAGAGTCTAGTCGGGGAAGCTGCGACACAACCCATCATCTGCTCATGATGTTATGCCTAACAGTTATGCAGGGAGCGCCGCTCAGTAAAGCATGCGAATTCGCGAGGCGTTCCTCGAGATCACTAACCGCGCGCTTCGGTCCCTGATTGAGGAAAGGCATGTCCTGACGGAAACAAGGAAGCTTGATATCGGCTCGGAAGTGAAGTTGGTGTGGTATCGGACTTTTCGCTTCTACAAGCGAGCCGCGGCGGAAGTCTTCAATCTGGTCAACCGCTACACCAACTCCGCCACCGACGGTACCTTGGGAATGCAGGGGGAGCACCTAGTGATGACAGCCCTTGCGCGGCGGCAGTTTCTCTTAGTGGCAGAGGAGGCCAACAGCTATCGCGGGGTCACATGGACGAGTTCGGGACATGATCTAGATTTCGTGTTTGAGAAAAATGGGCGAGGTTATGGTATTGAAGTGAAGAACACTCTTGGGTGTATCGACGTCGATGAGCTCGTCGCCAAGATTCGCTTGGCGGGGCACATTGGGGTGAGCCCGGTACGCCATGATCATGGAATACCAATTCTACCCATGGACGCGTGCGGAGCTTGCTGGGAACGTTCGGTCGAAGTTGATGCTTCCGGTAGACACCCCAAAGAAGATTGAACAGGGCACGAAGGATCGTTTCGAGAGGTGGAACGTAGGAACGTGTTCGGCCTAGATTGATTACCTGGGGTGCACAACAGCCCAGGAACGACGGCGAGAACCGAGGTTTCGCTGAATTTTCAGCGAAACCTCCCCTCCTCTCAGGCAGCAACCGCGCTACCTAACGCATATATCAACCAGCAGCAAATCGGCGCTCGGAACGACCTAGACACGAAGGTAGACACGCCGAGAATCGCAGTCCCAAACGTCACGCGCAAATCATTGATTTGGTGGTGAGAGAGGGACTCGAACCCTCGACCTCGGCATTATGAGTGCCACGCTCTAACCAGCTGAGCTACCTCACCGCAGGGAGGCGGATTCTCCGAAGGCGGCGCCCCCCTGTCAAGCGAATTCGGACTTCCCATCTCTAAAATCATAGACTTACGTCGCCGCAATCGGCCGGCCTCGGCCTACTTCGGGCCCGCTCCCGGCCCCTGCAAATGCCGCTCGATGTCCCGCACGGGATGCCCGGCCAGATCCTTCGGTATCTCCGCCACGACGTGCCGGCGCACCGCAGGGCTGATGGCCTCACGAAAGCTTCCGAGCGCCTTGGGCGGCAACACCACCACGACCTTGAGCCCCGGCTCGCCGAGGGCGGCGCGCGAGATCGCGTCCGCGACCGTATGCACGAAACGGCTCTCCTCGAGATGATGCCAGTCGGTATCCTCCACCCCGCTCTTGATGTGGCCGCCGGGTCCCGATACGACGCGGCCCGGTCGATCGGAGGCAATATCCTGATTGCGGAGCGTCTCGTGCTGCAGCAGCCGCACCAGCTCGAGCTTCACCGAGAGCGGCTGCCCGACGTTGCGCAGAAATAGCGCGATTCGGCCGTCACCCACGAGAACCAATGCATTGTGCGGAATTTCCGGATAGTCATCCACGGCCGCCTCCTTAGAGTAGAGAGCCTATTTCGACTCGTCCGTCGACGTAACAGCGTTCGCCGTCATCTTAATACACCTCCGGCACAACCATGTCCGCCGGCACGGCTTGTCTCGAGTAATGCTCGTGATGTTCGCGTTCCGGCAGCACAACCAGCGGTTTCGGTATGTCTGAGTAGGAAAACTGCTTCAACAGATGATCTATGAAGTTGAGGCGTGCTCGCTTCTTGTCGACTGCCTGCACGACCCACCACCGTGCCTCAGGAATGTGCGAGCGCTCGAGCATCACTTCTTTCGCCTTGGTGTAGGCCTCCCAGCGGCGACGCGATTCGAGATCCATGGGACTGAGCTTCCATTGCTTCAGCGGGTCGTGAATACGGCCGAGAAACCGCAAATATTGTTCCTCGTCCGTAATCGAGAACCAGTATTTCAACAACTTGATGCCCGAGCGAACGAGCATGCGCTCGAACTCCGGCACGGAGCGGAAGAACTCCTCATACTCCTCGGCCGTACAGAACCCCATGACCCGCTCGACGCCTGCACGGTTGTACCAACTGCGGTCGAACAGAACGATTTCGCCGGCTGCCGGGAGGTGCGGCACATAGCGCTGGAAGTACCATTGCGTGCGCTCGCGATCGTTGGGCGCCGGCAGCGCCACCACGCGACAAACCCGCGGATTCAGCTTTTGACTGATGCGCTTGATGGCGCCGCCCTTGCCGGCAGCATCGCGCCCCTCGAATAGAATGAGGACCTTCTGTCCCGACGCGACCACCCAATCCTGCAGTTTCACGAGCTCGGCTTGCAACCGAAATAACTGCTGGAAATAGATTCGCCGGTAGTCCTTCTCCGCATCGGTGCCAACGGCAGAAGACGCGCCTGGCAGCGGGTGGCGGTCCTCGATCTCCATCTCCAATTCTTCATCGTAGCCGTCTGCAAGATCGCGGCTGATGCGACTCAAGAGCTCGTCGTGCTCGAACGGTGCCCGCGTACTCATATAGAACTCCCCTCGTCGCAAGATATTGAAAAATCGTCCCTCATGAATGTGTCAGTTGTAGGATTTGCCGACCGACCTCAGTCAAATCAATGGATTACGATCCCGGCCACCCGGTATCGCTACGCCTTTCCCGGCCGCTCGTTCCGGCGCTTGATTCTCGCGCAACGCGAGCGATCCGGGACTTGCAGCCACCCAGGAGTGCGCGCATAGTCGATCGTCCGCGTCCGGACCGACGGCCGCGCTGCCCACTAAGTAAAAGTAAAACATCAACAATACAGTCAAAGGGAGCAGGGCCATGAAAAAAATTGTGGTTATCGCATTGCTGAGCACTCTGTTCGTCGGCACCGCCGCCTTTGCGGCCGATGCCGTGGTCGGGACCTGGAAGCTCAATGTCGCGAAGTCGAAGTTCAGTGGCACGGCGCCGAAAAGTGGTACGCGCGTGTACAGCGAAGGCGCCGACGGCACGACTCTTGATCAAAAAATAGTCGGCGCCGACGGCAAGGCAATGTCCATGCACGCGAGCCTGACGTACGACGGCAAACCCCACGCGTTGACCGGCAATCCCGACGCCGACAGCGGCACCGGCAAGGCGATCGACGCTCGGACCAGCGACTTTGCGCTCACAAAAGACGGCAAAGCGGTCGGCACTGTGCATCGCGTTGTATCGGCAAATGGCAAGACGCTCACGGTCCACAACAAGGGCACGCACGCCGACGGTACCAGTTACGACGATACGTTGGTCTTCGACAAGCAATAAGGGGCCGTATCGGGCACTGAGCGAGGCGCGGGCGAGACTCGCGCCTCGCCAGGAAAGCTCCTCTCGGGCGAGTCCGGCCTGCGGGTAGCACGCCCCCTGCTCAGCCATACTGCATCAATGACGCGGATCGCTGATAATGCCTGTGTCAGGAGTCGCACGATGGAAACACCGGACAGCGCCGCGCGGCGCGATCTCATCGACGCACAGACGCTGCGGCGTCTGTGCGCCCCTTCGAATTGGGCCGGTGCGGTGCAGACGGCATCGCACCTGGGCGCCGTCGGCGCAACCGGCGCTTTCTTGTGGACGTCGTGGGGGACCTGGTGGGTGGTTCCGGCCTTCATGCTTCACGGCACGCTCCTCAATTTTCTCTATGCGGGACAGCACGAGCTGAGTCATGGAACGGTTTTTCGCACCCGGTGGCTCAATGAGTGGCTCGGTCGGGTATTTGGGTTCGTGCTCTTTTACCCGCGCACCTTCGACCAGGTGCAGCACATGGCGCACCACCGGCACACGCAGGACTGGGCGCGCGACGGCGAGCTCGCGCGCGATCGATATACATTGAGGTCCTACCTCTTGTGGATGAGCGGCGTGAGCTACTGGTACACCCGCTGGCGGCGCATCGCGCGATTCTCGGTGGGGATCGTCACCGAACCGTATCTCCCGGAATATCGGCACGCCGAATTGATTCGCGAGGCGCGCATTCATCTCGCCGGATATGCGCTAATTGCCGTCCTATCGCTGCTCGTGCAGAGTTGGGCGGCCGTGCTCCTCTGGCTCGCGCCGATGTGCGTCATGAAATTCACGCATCAACTGCAAAATACCATCGAGCATCTCGGATTGCCGCACGACGACGACACCCTCGTCAACACGCGCAGCACTCGGAGCAACGCCGTGTTGCGCTGGATGGCGTGGCAGATGCAGTATCACACCGCGCACCACGTCTTCCCGGGAGTGCCCTTTCACCGGCTTCAAGAGCTGAACAAGATTATTTTCACCGATCGTGGAGCCGCACCCCCCACGATGACCTACTGGGGATTCCAGCTCACCGTGCTGCGCGCCTTCGCGGGGGGTAAGACCGAGGCCGACTATCCCGCGGATCGCATGTGGATCTTCGAGTGATCCCAGAACGAGTCGTATCCTGAGTAACCGACTGCATGTCTACCAGGCGCTTTGGGCCATGGACAAGCTGGTCTCGCCCGAAGCCTCCACCGCTCAGAAATTCGACCGCGTACGGGAGGCGGGCTTCGATGGCATGGCCATCGACTTGGGTGCACTCACGCCGTCCGAGGCCGAAGCTACCGTCCCTCACTTCTCGCGTACGGGACTTCTTGGAGGACTGACGGCCTTTCCCAGATCCGTCGAGGACCTGCGTCCGGCGCTGGGTCTGGCCCACCGGATCAGAGCCCCCTATGTCGTCGTCATCGGCCAGGAAATGCCCGTGAAGCTGGACGAGATGATTCCTGTGATCGAGGGATGGCTCAGGATTGCGCAACAGGAAGGCATGCCCATCCAGTTCGAGACCCACCGCAACTGTATTACCAATGACTTGTTCACGACGGTGCAATTGCTCGATGCGGTAACCGCCATGCGCCTCGCCGCGGATTTGTCGCATTACGTCGTGGATCGTGAAATGCCCTGCCCGCCTCCCGCACCCCTGCAGGCGCTGATCACGAAAGTTTTGCAGCGCTCGGATTCATTCCAGGGGAGAGTGGCCGCCCGCGGACAAATCCAGATCCCACTGGGATTTACTCAAAGTGCCAAATGGGTGGAGTTGTTCCGCCGCTGGTGGCGTGAGGGATTCATGGCATGGCACGGGCGGCATCAGAACGATGACGCGGCGCTGGTGTTCTTGTGCGAGCTGGGGCCCCCGGACTACGCAATCACCGCCGCGGACGGTCGCGAGCTGTCGGACCGATGGGAAGAGGCTCTCACGTTATCGCGCTGGGCGCGTGAGCTCTGGCGCGACGTATGCCTCGAATCTAAACGTTGAAGCGAAAGTGCATGACGTCGCCCTCGTGCACGACGTACTCCTTGCCCTCGAGACGCAGCCTTCCCGCTTCCTTGGCGCCGGCCTCTCCCTTGTACGCCACGAAATCGTCGTAGCTGATGACCTCGGCGCGAATGAACCCGTGCTCGAAGTCGGTGTGGATGACGCCCGCGGCTTGCGGCGCGGTCGCGCCGATGCGCACCGTCCAGGCACGGACTTCCTTGGGACCCGCCGTGAAATAGGTCTGTAGCCCGAGAAGCGAGTAGCCCGCGCGGATGACGCGGTTCAGGCCGGGCTCATCGAGCTTCAATTCCTTCAAGAAGTCCGCGCGATCGGCCTCATCGAGCTGCGCGATCTCCGCCTCGATGGCGGCGCACACCGGCACGACCACCGCGCCTTCCGCCTTTGCGATCTCGCGCACGCGATCGAGACGCGGATTGTTCTGAAAGCCGTTCTCGTCGACGTTGGCGACGTACATGACGGGCTTCTCGGTGAGCAGATGCAGATCTCGGATCAGCGCGCGCTCGTTCGCATCGAGCTTCAGGGCGCGTACCGGCTGCGCCTTGTTGAGCTGATCGCGCACACGCTCGAGGACGTCGCGGTATCTCAGTGCATCTTTGTCCGCTGTCTTGGCGGCCTTCGCCGCCTTCTGATATGCGCGCTCCACGCTGTCCAAATCGGCGAGCGCCAGCTCGGTGTTGATGACCTCGATGTCGCTTGCGGGGTCGATACGGCCCGCGACGTGGATGATGTCGTCGTTCTCGAAGCACCGCACGACGTGGGCCACGGCGTCGACCTCGCGAATGTGCGACAGGAACTTATTGCCGAGCCCCTCGCCCTTCGATGCGCCGGCGACGAGGCCGGCAATATCGACGAATTCGACGCTGGTCGGCACGATCTTTTCCGGCCGCACGATGCCCGCGAGCGTCTGCAAGCGCGGATCGGGCACCGGGACCACACCGACGTTCGGATCGATGGTGCAAAAAGGATAGTTCTCCGCGGCGATCTGCGCGCGGGTGATGGCGTTGAAGAGCGTCGATTTGCCGACGTTCGGCAGACCGACGATGCCGCAGCGGATGGCCATCAGACCTTTACCGCACGGCTGTGCAGCCGGGTCATGGCGCGTTCCGCGCCCTGCTCGACGAGGATCGGGACGCTGTCCGCCGCGGTGCTCACCGCCTCGAGGATGAGATCCTCTTCCGCGCGCGGCGCGCGCGTCAGGACGTAATCGATCACTTGTGTCTTGTTGCCGGGATGGCCGATGCCGAGCCGCAGACGCCAGAAATTCTCGCCGATGTGCGCGATGATGTCGCGCAGCCCATTGTGGCCGCCGTGCCCGCCGCCATGCTTCAAGCGCACGGTGCCCACCGGCAGATCGAGCTCATCGTGCGCCACCAGGATCTCCTCGGGAGGGACTTTGAAGAAATCGCTCAGCTGTCGCACCGACAGACCGCTGCGATTCATGTAGGTGGTGGGTTTCAGGAGCACGATATCTTGCTCGCCGATGTGGATCCGGGCAGTCTCGCCGGAGTACTTGCGGTAGTCCCGGAACTCCGCGCCGTGGCGCCGCGCGAGCAGGTCCACGAACCAGAAACCCGCGTTGTGACGGGTGACCAGATGCTCGGGTCCCGGATTGCCGAGACCGGCGATGATCCTCAACGGTAATCCAGTCATCGTGGAGGTGCCTACCCGCTATATTCCAAATCGCGTTTGAGTCACACGGAAAAATGAAGGGCCGCCGTATGCCGGCGGCCCCTCGTGTCGACGCGCCGATTACTTCTTCGCGTCTTTCTTCGCCGGTTCCTTCTTGGCGTCCGCCTTCGCGGGCGCCGCCGCCGCCTTGGCTGCATCTCCTGCCGCCGCCGCCGCGGGTGCCACCGCTGCTCCGGCCGCGCCTTCCGCGGGCGCTGCCGTGCCTGCCGCCGCTGCCGCCGCTGCCGCCGCAGTGGGCTCGGGCTCCTCGGCACGCGGGCTGTGAATCGCGGCGACCGCGGAATCTTCCTTCGCGAGATCCACGAGCTGCACACCCTCCGGAACCTTGAGCTGCGACAGATGGATGCTCTCGTTCAGCGACAGTCCGGAAAGATCGACCTCGATGAACTCCGGCAGATCCTTCGGCAAGCACGACACCTCGACCTCGTTACGCATATGCGACACGATGCCGCCCTGGGACTTCACGCCGGGTGACACGGCCTCGCCCTTGAAGTGCAGCGGAATGGCGATACGGATCTTCTCGTTCTCCTCGACGCGCTGAAAGTCGACGTGCAGGATGGCGTTCTTGAACGGATGCCGCTGCACGTCCTTCAGGATGGCAGCCTGCGTCTCGCTGCCGACGCGCAGATTCAGGATCGTCGAGTAGAAGCGCTCGTTCTCGAGCATGATCGCGAGCTTCTGGTGGCTCAAGGTCAACGCCCGCGCCTCCAGGTGTCCGCCGTAAAGAATTGCCGGCACTTTGCCGTCGTGACGCAGGCGGCGGCTCGCACCTTTGCCATGCGTCTCGCGGAACTCCGCCGTGAGCTCAAAAGAGGTTTTCATGTTCATCTCCAGTTACGTTCACCAACGAGTGTCCCGGACCGCGACCAGTTTCCGGCACACCCACCCTCAATCCACGTACAGCGAGCTGACCGAGTCATCGTCGCTGATTCGCCGAATAGTCTCCGCCAGCAAGCCGGACACCGTGAGCTGACGGATGCGCTTGCAGGCGCGACCCTCGTCCGACAAGGGAATCGTGTCCGTCACGACCAGCTCATCGAGCACCGACTTCGAGATCCGCTCGATCGCCGCGCCGGAGAGCACCGGGTGCGTGATGTAGGCGACCACCCGGATCGCCCCCTCATCCTTCAACGCCTGCGCGGCCTGGCACAGCGTGCCGGCCGTATCCACCATGTCGTCGATGAGGACGCAGGACTTGCCCTCGACCTCGCCGATGATGTTCATCACCTTCGACTCGTTCGGCCGCGGGCGCCGCTTGTCGATGATGGCGAGCTCGGCATCGTCGAGGCGCTTCGCGAGCGCTCGCGCTCTCACGACGCCGCCCACGTCGGGCGACACCACGATCATGTTCTGATGCTTTTGCTTCCACGCATCTCCGAGGAGTACGGGCGAGGCATAAACATTGTCGACCGGTATGTCGAAGAACCCCTGGATCTGGTCCGCATGCAGATCCACCGTCAGCAGCCGATCGACACCCGCGCTCGCGATCATGTTCGCGACCAGTTTCGCGGCGATTGCGACACGCGTCGCGCGCGGCCGGCGGTCCTGGCGTGCGTAGCCGAAATAAGGCACCACCGCGGTGATGCGCTTCGCCGACGCGCGCCGGCAGGCATCGGTCATCAACAGCAATTCCATCAAGTTGTCGTTGGTCGGCGGACACGTCGGCTGCACGATGAACACGTCCCGCCCGCGCACGTTCTCCATCAGCTCGACGTTCACCTCGCCGTCGGAGAATCTCCCGACGTAGGCGCGCCCCAGCGGCGCGTGCAGGTGACGCGCAATGCCCTCCGCCAGCAACGGATTCGCGTTACCGGCGAATACGGAGATGGACGGAGACTCGAATTCTTTGCTCAGCGAGGACGACATAGATCCATTTCATGAAGTGGCTGGGGTGGAAGGATTCGAACCTCCGTATGGCGGGATCAAAACCCGCTGCCTTACCGCTTGGCGACACCCCAAATGAACTCGAATGGGCGCAACTCCCACGCCGCCGCTTTAAGCCGCTAACCTCTCTAGCAAGGGCGAGTCGTTCCGTCCACGAGCCACCAATGCCTCGAATCCCGCCGGCAAGTTGCCGACGATCTCCCGGGCCAGCGCCGGCTCGCAGGCCATGAAAATACAGGCCCCCGTCCCAGTAAGGCGCGCCGCCCCAAAGGTCGAAAGCCAGTCGATGGCGCGAGCGACCTCGGGATATCGGCGCCGCACCACCGGAAGACAGTCGTTCCTACCGCCGGCCGCCAGAAAACCGTGAATTGTGATGGGCGGGGAATTCCTTGTCAATTCGGGGTCCTGAAAGACATCGCGGGTACTGACGAAGACATTTGGTTTTATAATCAAATAGTTACACTCGTCCGGGGCAAGCGGAGGATAGAGCGGGGTAAGCCGTTCCCCTACTCCTTCCGCCCAGGCGGCGCGGCCGCGGACGAACACGGGGACATCGGCGCCCAGCTTGAGGCCGAGCGCGGCGAGCTCATCGACCGACAAACCCAGCCCCCAGAGCCGATTGAGCGCGACTAGGCAGGTGGCCGCATCCGAGCTGCCGCCGCCGAGGCCGGCTCCCATGGGAATGCGCTTCAATACACTGATGTCGGCGCCGCGCCTCGTTCCGGTGGCCGCCTTGAGCGCAAGCGCCGCACGCACGCAAAGATCCTGCTCGGGATCGACGCCCGCGGCACCGACGCCGCGCCGGATCGCGCCGTCGTCTCGCGGTGCAATCGTCACCTCATCGCACAGATCGACGAACTGAAAGCAAGTCTGCAGCTCGTGATAGCCATCCGGTCGGCGGCCGACGATGTGGAGAAACAGATTGAGCTTCGCCGGCGCGGGCCACGGCCGTGGATCGCGTGCCCCGGCACTCACTGCGGAACCTCCCAACGATCCACCGCGATGCGCACGCGCGCACCCGCTTTGCTCAATACCATGCGCGCGGGTAACTCATCGTCCCCTTCTGGCCGGTACTGATCGTAATCGATGCTCCAGCCGGCCTGGGAGAGATGTTGCGCGCGATCCTGCGCGTTGCGAGTGATCTCAAAGGGTGCGTCCGGATTCGGAATGCCGAGCAGCCAGAACCGCAGATACTCGAGCGGCAGCTCGAAGCCCAGCCGCGCCTCCAGCTGCGCCGTCACCGCAGGCGTAGGCGGCGCGCCGTTCAGCGACAACCCCTCGGGCGACATGCTCAGGGCGAGCGCGCCAACGCCGAAGGGTCCTGCGAGATGCAGCTCGCTCACGCTACCCTTTTGCCGCCAGTCGAGACTCGCCTGCCAGCCTTGCTGACCCAACGCCGCGGCCGCCCGGCCATCGAGTTGCCAGGTGCGCGCGTGTTCGAGCGCCGTCGCACGCTCATTCCACGGCACGAGCGGAGCCGTGGGCCGTAGCCGCGCAGTTGCGCACCCAGCCAGTAGCAGCGCAGACGCGAGCAGTGGGAGCGCAAGCCGCATGTCACGGAGCTGCGGATGCGTGCAGGCGCCGCCGCGTGGCATTCAGCAAGCGAGTATCGGAGTCGGTGCGCGCCACCTCGTCCCACACCTGATCCGCCTCGGGGTGCCGGCCGACCTGCCACAATACCTCGCCATAATGGGCGCCGATGTCGGCGCTGCGGTCCGCGGCGTGCGCCGCGGCCAGGTAAGGCAGCGCCTGCTCGTCGTGTCCCTGCCGATAGAGCACCCACCCGAGG
This sequence comes from Steroidobacteraceae bacterium, assembly GCA_049513515.1. Taxonomy (GTDB): domain Bacteria; phylum Pseudomonadota; class Gammaproteobacteria; order Steroidobacterales; family Steroidobacteraceae; genus Bog-1198. The sequence goes on along the minus strand of JBEKWA010000022.1, from coordinate 26,424 downwards.
CTGTCCAGAATGGCGGCATTGCGGGGAGCCGCAGCGTAGGCGCGCTCTATGAGCGCGCGAGCGCGCGCGAGCTGGCGGTTGTGGTCCGCGAGCGTGTAGCCGTAGGCGTTCAGAGCGGCCGGATCGTCGGGGCGCAGTTTCAGGACCTGCTTCAGCTCCTGCAGCGCGGCACCGAGGTGCCCCGCCGCCTCCTCGGTCGTCGCAGCGGCGTAGCGCAGATCCACGCTGTCAGGATACTGCTCTCTGCCACGATCGAGCACGACAAGCGCCTGGCGCGCATCGCCCGCGTCGGAGTAGATCTTCGCGCGTGCCGCGAGCACCTCGGGCGCACGAGCGGGCTCGTCCTCGATCAAATGGTCCAGGATCTCTTGCGCGGCGGCCGGGGCGCCGTGAGTCTGAAGGATGGTGCTTGCACGCAAGAGTGCCGCCGCAGCGTTGTCCCCGCTTTGCACCTGCGCGTAGAGACGCAGCGCCTTCTCGAGATCGGCCCGCCGCTCGGCGATCAAGCCGAGATAGTAGAAGGAATCATCGATGAACTTGCCCGTGGTCAAGAGCTCGGTGAAATACCGGCCCGCCGCGTCGAGATCGCCATTCTGAAATTCGACCAGCCCGAGGAGCCGCAAGGCCACCGCCTGCGACTCCGCATCCCGCGTGAGGGTCTCGAGTTGAGCGATCGCCGCTTGATCTTGACCGGCGGCAAGGAGCAGCAGTGCGTAATTGAGCACGTTGGCAGGCGTCGCATCGCCCCGCGCGAGCGCACTCGACTCCGCGAGCGGCTCCTGCGTATCTCCGGAGAGGATTCGCGCGCGCCACAAACCCTGCTGCAGCTCGCGGCGTGCATCGGCCGTGTTGGCAGCGTCGTCGCTGCCGGGAGTCTCGCTCCGCTGCGTCGGCATCGGCGTAAGCGCGAGCGCCCGCGAGAAATCGTTCGCAGCCGCCGCAGGATCGTCGGCGCGCAAAGCGGCGAGGCCGGAAAGGCGCAGTGCCGCGGCGGAGCTCGGGAAACCCACCGCCAGCCGATCGAGCACCCGGCGCGCAGCGAATATGTCGTCGCTCGCGTCGAGTTCGGTCTCGAGATCCTTGAGCTCCGCGTCCGTTCCGCGCGGCGAGCTCGAAAGAACGATGCTAAATTGCCTGGCGGATTCGTCGATCCGCGCAAGCGCGAGCGCGGCGTGCGCAGCGGCACGGTGCGCGTCGAGCGATGTCGGATCGAGGCCCAGCCAGCGCGTCGCGATCTCGGCCGTCAAGGAAGGCTGCAGGCACTCGCTCGTCACCTCGCTCGCATGCGCAATGAGCGTCAAGTCGGTGGCGCTCTGCGCCGCGCTGGCATACTGAAGTGCCGCCGTGCGCGGCTCGCCGCGCGCAAGAGCGATCTCACCGGTGACGGTGTAGTACACCTCGGATTTCTCGACGAGTGCCGGAGCGACCGGCGGTCCCGCGCACGCGGCACAGGCCAGCAGCCCGAGCGCCACACAGGCTTTCGCGGGCAAAGTACGGGGCAAAGGGTCCATCGGCAGGATCGATTTCGAGAACACGCCCGCACTATAGCCAAATGAGGGGGGCGTTGCCCCGGATTCCAGCTTGATCTCGTGGTGTTTCTTACCCAAAATCACTGGGTTAAGGAAGCAGCGCGCGCTCATGGCATTCAACGTTCTAGGGCTAAACCACAAGACCGCGCCGCTCGCGTTGCGCGAGAAAGTCGCGTTCAACGAGGATCGCCTGGCTGCGGCGCTCGGCGCTTTGAGGCAGGAACGCGGTGTCTCCGAGGTGGTGATCCTCTCGACCTGCAATCGCACGGAAGTGTATTGGTCCGGCAATGCGAGCCCCGCAGAGCTCTCGCAATGGCTCGAGAATCATCACGGCAACAACCTCGAGCTCGCCTCGAGCCTGTATGTCCATCGGGACCGGCTCGCGGTCGCCCATGCATTCGCGGTCGCGTCGGGACTCGACTCCATGGTGCTGGGCGAGCCGCAGATATTGGGGCAACTCAAGGACGCCTATCGCGTGGCGCACGAGACCGGCAGCACCGGCCCTGCGCTCAACAAGCTGTTTCAGGCCGCGTTTTCGGCGGCAAAGCGCGTTAGATCCGAGACACAGATCGGCGCCAACGCCGTCTCCCTCGCCTCCGCAGCCGTGGGGCTCGCGCGGCGCATGTTCGCGGATCTGAGCGAACGCAGCGCGCTCATGATCGGTGCGGGCGAGATGATCGATCTCGCCGCCCGACATTTTTCCAGCGCGGGAGTGAAGCGGCTGGTGATCGCCAACCGCACTCTCACGCGGGCTCAGGCGCTCGCCGGCGAGATACAGGCCTACGCGGTCGACTTGAGCAGCCTGGAGAAAGAGCTCGTGGATGCGGACATCGTGGTGAGCTGCACGGCGAGCGCCGTGCCGCTCATTACCAAACCCACCGCCGCTCTGGCGGTACGCAAGCGGCGGCACCGACCTATTTTCATGGTCGATCTCGCCGTGCCGCGCGACATCGAACCCGCCGTCGCAGAGCTCTCCGACGTGTACCTGTTCTCGATCGACGACCTGCAGAAAATCATCGAGGAAAACCGTCGCGAGCGTGAGGCGGCAGCGGGCGACGCGTGGCTCTTGCTTGAGGAGGAGGTGGCGCGATTCCTCGCCGAGCTGCGCGCGCACGACGCCGGACCCGCCATCCGTGCGCTGCGACAACGGGCCGACGCGATCCGCGCCGAGACCGTCGAGCAAGCCCGTCGAATGCTGCACTCGGGCAAATCCACCGACGAGGTCATCGATTACCTGGCCAATACCCTCACGAACCGGCTGATGCACTCCCCCACCCACGCGCTGCGCCAAGCCTCGGAGGCCGCCGACCCCGCTTTGTCGCAGCTCCTGGCGCGCCTGCTTTCGGAAGAACGCGACCGGAGTTGAGGCGAAGGCCGCTATAATTTGCGGCATGAAGGACTCGATCCGGCGCAAGCTGGAAAAACTCGACGAGCGCTACGAGGAAATCGGTCGCCTCCTGTCCGAGCCGGACGTCATCGGGCGCCAGAATCAGTTCCGCGATCTGTCCGTGGAGTACGCTCGCCTGGGTCCGGTCGTCGATCGGTATCGCGGATTTATCGCCCTCGAGGAGGACCTGGCCACCGCCCGCGAGCTCGAAATGGAGGATGAGCTGAGGGAGCTCAGCCCCCGTGTCGATGTGGAGGAGCAGGCGCTGCAACGCCTTCTCGTGCCCAAGGACCCGCACGACGAGAGCAACATCTTTCTGGAGGTGCGCGCAGGTACGGGGGGCGACGAGGCCGCGCTGTTCGCCGGCGACCTGTTTCGGATGTATGCACGCTATGCCGAATCGAAGCGCTGGGATGTCGAGGTCCTGTCGGAAAGCCCGGGCGAGCACGGAGGATATAAAGAGATCATCAGCCGCATCATCGGTCGCGGCGCGTACTCGCTCCTGAAGTTCGAGTCGGGCACGCATCGCGTCCAGCGCGTACCCGCCACCGAGGCGCAAGGACGCATCCACACCTCCGCGTGCACGGTCGCGATCTTGCCCGAGCTCGAGGAAGTCGAGGCCATCGAGCTGAATCCCGCGGACCTGCGCATCGACACCTACCGCTCCTCGGGGGCGGGCGGGCAGCACGTCAACAAAACCGATTCCGCCATCCGCATCACGCATTTGCCCACGGGCATAGTGGTCGAGTGCCAGGATGAGCGGTCACAGCATAAAAATCGCTCTCGCGCGCTGTCGCTATTGAAGGCGCGGCTCCTCGCGGATGAAAGAGCGCGACAGGCGAGCCGGCAGGCGCAGACGCGCAAGCTCCAGGTGGGCTCGGGCGACCGTTCGGAGCGAATTCGGACGTACAACTTTCCGCAAGGCCGCGTGACCGATCACCGCATCAACCTGACGCTCTACAAGCTCGACGACGTCATGAACGGCAATCTCGATGAGCTCATCGGAGCGCTGAATCAGGAATACCAGGCCGAAGAGCTCGCCAGCCAGGTCGAATGAGCAGCCCGATGAATGCGCCGCCCATCGAATGGCATCGGTCTCCCGATACGAGCACGATCGAGCTCGCCTTGGGGCAGGGCGTCCGCGCGCTTGTCGCCCACAGCGACTCACCGCAGCTCGACGCCGAAGTGCTCCTGAGTACCGTTCTCGGCGTCGCGCGCGCGGCGCTCATCGCGCGCGGAGCCGACCCCCTCGCCGACGATGCCTTGCGGACGTATCGACATTTGATCGAGCAGCGCCGAAGCGGCGTGCCCGTGGCATACCTCACCGGCAGACGGGAATTCTGGTCGCTGCCGCTCAAGGTCACTCCCGCCGTGCTCGTGCCGCGGCACGAAACGGAGATCCTGGTCGAGGTCGCGTTGAAGCACCTGTCGAAGTCCGAGGAGCGTGCCGTGCTCGATCTGGGGACCGGCAGCGGTGCGGTGGCGCTCGCCATCGCCTCCGAACGGCCGCTCGCGCACGTCGTGGGCGTCGATGTTTCGCCGGGCGCGCTGGGTGTCGCCCGCGAGAACGCGCGTGCTCTGGCGCTGCGCAACGCCACCTTTCGATTGGGATCCTGGTTCGACGCCGTGCCGAATGAGTGCTTTGACGTTGTGGTCGCGAACCCGCCCTACGTCGCGGACGGCGATCCCGCGCTCGCGGCACTGGCCGCCGAGCCGGCGCTCGCGCTCGTCGCAGGACCCGAGGGACTCGATTCACTCGAGGCGATCGTCGCGAAAGCGCCGGCGCATTTGACCCGCGGCGGATGGCTTTTGCTAGAGCACGGCAGCACGCAACAGCAGGAGGTGGCTCGGCTCCTGGAGCGCCGCGGCTTCACCGACGTCGACTGCCATTCCGATTACTCCGGCCTTCCTCGCGTCACGCGAGGAACCCTTCCATCGCCCTTCAAGGAGCGCACATGATCCACTTCGAGACAACCCTTGGCCGTTTCACCGTCGAGCTTCACGAGAAGGAGGCGCCGATCACCGTCGCCAACTTCTTGAAGTACATCGACGAGGGCTTTTTCGACGGCACCACCTTTCATCGCATCGTCCCCGGATTCGTGATCCAGGGCGGCGGCTTCACCGAGGACATGACCCAGAAGCGCACCCACGCGCCCATCAAGAACGAAGCGGACAACGGCCTCAAGAACGAGCGCGGAACGCTCTCCATGGCGCGCACCAACGACGTGAACAGCGCGACTTCGCAATTCTTTGTGAATCTCAAGGACAATGAATTCCTCGATCACACGCGCGGCAATTTCGGTTACGCGGTCTTCGGACGGGTAACCGAGGGAATGGACGTCGTCGACAAGATAGCCGCCGTCAAGACCGGCCGGCGCCATGGCCATCAGGATGTGCCGCTCGAGGCCGTGACCATGACCCGCGTGCACCGCGCCGAGAAGAAGACCGAAAAGAAGTAAGCCGCAGCACCCCGGACCGGACGAGTTGGCGCGCAGCAAGACCTTCCTGGGCCGCCTCTGGCGCTTGCTCGCGTGGCTCGTGCTGCTGTCCGTGGGCCTCTCGGTCCCATCAGTGGCGCTCCTGCGGTGGATCGATCCGCCCTTGAGCGCCTTCATGGTGGAGAGACGGGTCGAGGCGTGGGTGACCCACGACCGGGACTACGTGGTCCGGCACTCGTGGGTGGATCTCGCGCGCATCTCGCCCAACCTGCCGCTCGCCGTGGTCGCTTCTGAGGATCAGAAATTCCCGGAGCACTGGGGATTCGATGTCGAGGCCATCGAGAAGGCGTATCAACTCAATCAGCACAGCCATCGCGTACGCGGGGCAAGCACCATCAGCCAGCAAGTGGCGAAGAATCTATATCTTTGGTCCGGCCGCAGCTATTTCCGCAAGGGTCTCGAGGCATACTTCACGCTGCTCATCGAGGCCCTCTGGCCGAAGCGGCGCATCCTCGAGATCTATCTGAACATCGCCGAGTTCGGCGACGGCACGTATGGCGCAGAGGCGGCCGCCGAACGGTTCTTCCACCGCCCGGCTTCGCGCCTGTCGCGAAGCGATGCCGCCATCCTCGCCGCAGTGCTGCCGAACCCCGAGCGCTATTCGGTAGCGGCGCCCTCGCGTTATGTCCTGCAGCGGCGGGACTGGATCCTGGGCCAAATGCAGGCCCTGGGAGGCCCGGAGATGCTGAGCGAGATCGACGTCTATCCGGACCGTCGCCGTTGAGCAACGCCCAAGCGCAAAAAGGAACCGCATGCGAAGCGGGCGCGCTATGATAGCTACGAGGTCGAGTGGCAAGGAGCACCCCGTGTCGACACCGAATAACTATGCCCCGCCGCAGAGCATCGTGGCCGACATACCCTCGACCGACGTCCCTTTCGAGAAGGCCACGCGCCTGTCTCGCTTGGGAGCGGTGCTGATCGATGGTCTGATATTCACCATTCCCTTCATACCGAGTTACGTGGCAGCCGTCAGCGTGATGGCGCACACACGTATGAACGCCTACAACTACGTCACCGTGTGGTCCGCGATGGCGAGCGCGGGAATTTTCTTCTATGTAGCTTTGCTCATCACGCTGGTACTCCTCGTGATCACAACCGTGCTCGTCAGCCGTAACGCTCAGACCATCGGCAAGAAGCTCGTGGGCATCAAGGTCGCCCGCACGGACGGTTCGCGCGCGACCTTGGCGCGGATATTCTGGCTGCGTTACTTGGTCAATAGCCTGATCCTGTGGGTGCCGTTTTTCGGCTCCTTCTATTTCCTCATCGACAGCCTCATGATCTTCGGCGAGCAGCGGCGCTGCTGCCACGATTACATCGCCGACACCATCGTCATTCGGGCTTGAATCCGGCGATCGACACCGTCCTCAGCGCGGAGACCCCGGAGGGTATCGCGATCTCGATCCGCCCCGCCGGCTTTGCGGTGCGCGCTACCGCCTTCCTGATCGACGCAACGATCCGCGTATTCTTTCTGATGACCTGTGCCACGGTGCTCGCCGCCGGCGGCCGTTTCGGCGGCGGCCTCTTCTACATCTTCTTCTTCGTCTTGAACTGGCTCTATCCCGTGATCTTCGAGCTCACTCCGGCAGCCGCCACCCCCGGCAAGCGCATCATGGGCCTCGTCGTGCTCATGGCAAACGGCTTGCCGATTACCCCGGCGGGCTGTTTGATCCGCAACCTCATGCGAGTCGTCGACGTCCTGCCGCTCTTCTACGCGTTCGGCATCGTCACGATGCTGTTGCGCGGAGACTCTCGCCGCCTCGGCGACCTTGCTGGCGGGACGGTCGTCGCCTACCGCTATGACGTGCAGCCGGCCGGCTCACTCGCCGATGCCGTTCCCATGCCTCCGCCGATCTCTCTGTCCAGGCGCCAGCAGATCGCCATCATGGCCTTTGGGTTTCGTGTGGAACGCCTCACCCCGGAACGCGCCGAGGAGATCGCCGAACTCGCCTCCGCCGCCGTGGCGGACGCGCCGGCGCGCCTCTCGCTCACCACCCGGCTCGTGGGCGTTGCCCGCTGGCTGCACGGTGAGCGCAGGGCGTCCGCCCCCGCTGGTTCCTCCGCACGATGACCGCGCTCGAGTTTCAGACCGCGCACGAGGGGCTCTGGGTCGAGCTCGAGCAAGCGATCCAGCTCCCGGAGCGCAAGCTCGATCCGCAGCGATTCCTCGCCCTCTACCGAACCTGCTGCGAGCACTTTGCGCTCGCCGAGGCGCGAGGCTTCCCGTCCGCCATCATCGAGCGGCTGTCGATCGTCACTGCACGCGCGCATCAGATCGTGTACCGGCAAAGCGACTTCGGTATCGCGCGCATCGCGCGAGTGCTCTTGAACCGCTTTCCGGCGATGGTGCGCGCGCACCGCGGCTATGTGGCACTTTCGGCGCTCTTGGCCGTGGGGCCAGCGGTCGTCCTCGGACTCGCTGTTTATCACAAGCCGGACCTCATCTTGTCGATCGTCGACGGCAGCACGGCGGCGAAATTCGAGAAGATGTACGACCCTTCGAACGAGGTGCTCGGACGGCTGCGCGATGCGGGAAGCAACTGGATGATGTTCGGCTTCTACATCATGAACAACATCGGCATCGCCTTTCAATGCTATGCGACCGGGGTCCTGCTCGGCGTCGGCAGCGTGTACTTCATCGCCATGAACGGCGCATTCGGCGGCGCGATCGCAGGATACGTCGCCTCCGCGGGCTTCGGCGGCACTTTCTTCTCGTTCGTCGCTACGCACTCCGCCTTCGAGCTGACCGCCATCGTGCTCTGCGGCGCGGCGGGCTTGCGGATCGGTCGCGCGGTGCTCCTGCCCGGGCGGCTGCCGCGCGCGGTAGCACTCGAGCTCGCGGCCAAGGACACGAGCGTCATCGTGTTCGGCTCCGCGGTGATGCTCGTCATTGCCGCGGCCATCGAGGCCTTCTGGTCGTCCGCGGCTTGGGTCACGCCCACCGCAAAGTACTGCGGCGCCGCGGCCTGCTGGATTCTGGTTACGCTGTTCTTCCTGCGCCGCCCTTATGCAGATTGATGCCATCGCTCTCAGGCTCCGGCCGCGCTCCGTGTGGGAGGGTTGCGACCTCGGAGTTCAGCTCCTGCACTTCAAAATGCGGTCGGTCTATGCTTGCTATCTCGCCGTGGCGGTGCCCACGTTCCTGGTGTGCCTCGCCACCTATCCGCTCGAGCCCTGGCTGCCCGCGTTGCTCGTCTGGCTCGCGAAGCCTTGGCTGGACTGCGCCATCTTGTTCGCGTTGTCGCGCGCCCTCTTCGGTGAATCCACGGAACTTGCGGATCTTTGGGCCGCGCGCGACCGAGTCCTACGGCCCAATGTTCTCACGCTTCTTCTCATGCGCTTGAGCGCCTCGCGCTCTTTCAAGCTGCCCATCGTCCAGCTCGAGGGACTTTCCGGGCGGGTGCAACGCGACCGCATCCGGCAGCTGACCCTGCGCCATCGCGGCGTCGCACGTACCATGACGCTCGCATTTGCTAATGCTGAGCTGGCACTTTGCGCAAGCATGCTCATGCTTCGCGTGATGCTCGCACCCCACGTCCTTGGGTTTGCAAGCAACTGGCTGACCAGTCTCGCGCTCGCCCAAGCCGGGCTCGTCTCTTCGATCGCCTATGCCTGCGCCGTGGGGTTCCTCGAACCGTTCTATGTGGCCGCCGGATTTGGTCTGTATCTCAATCGCCGCGTCGAGCTCGAGGCGTGGGACATCGAGCAGGAGTTTCGACGTGCGTTCGCGAGCTGAATGCCTCGCCCTATATCTCGGCCTTTGTCTCGCCCTTGCTCTACCCAATGGCGCCTGGGCAGCAGATCCCGACGCCCCCACGGGCCCGGCGGCCAATGCGGCCACTATCGGGACGTACTTGAGTCGCGACGAGATCCGCGCCGCGGCGGCCAAACTGCGCGCGGATCCGAATCTCGGCGGTGAAAAGACCTTGCGGACGCTCCGCTGGAAGGAAACGAATGAAGCAAAGGCCGCTCCGATACCCCGCTGGTTGACTCAGGTTTTCGATTTTTTGGCGCAATCCTCGAGCCTGCTGCTCTGGATCGTCGGAGCGCTCTGCGTAGGGGTCGCCGTCGTGTGGGCGATACGGATGCTCCGCGAACGAGCGCCCGCGGCGGCGACACCGGAGCCCGTCGTCACGAGCCTGCACGGGCTCGACATCCGCCCCGAGTCGCTCCCCGAAGATATCGGCGCGGCCGCGTTGGAGCTCCTCGACGCGGGACGCGAGCGCGAGGCGCTTTCGCTGCTCTATCGAGGCGCGCTCTCGCGCGCGGTGCACCGCCATGGCATCGCGATCGCCGCCTCGGCCACCGAGGGCGAGGCGTTGCGCGCGGTCAATGCGACGCTCGATCCGCCTCGAGCGGCTTATTTCGCAGGCCTCGTCGCGCTCTGGCAGCGCACCGTCTACGCTGGGGAATCGGTGATGCGCGAGCCGATCGCCCGTCTCTGCCGGGGTTTCGCTGAATCCCTCGAAGGCGCGACGCCGTGAACGCGAATCTCGGGCGCAGCCTCGGAGTGCTCGTGTTGCTGGCCGCGCTCGGGGTCTGGATCGCCTTCAATCTCCATTGGGAAACCATCACGGTGCCCACACCCCCGAAGGGCGAGGCGCTGAGCAACCCTTATTACGCTCTCGAACATTTCGCTGCCAATCTAGGCATTCATACGCAGGAGATCGCGACCGTGCGCGGGCTTGTGCCCGAGGCCGTGCTGGTTTTCGAGGAGCCGGGCGATGAGCTCACGCACCCGCCCATCGAAGCGCTGGAGAATTGGGTCGAGTCGGGCGGTCGCCTGGTGATCAGCTCGATGCTGCTCGACTCCTATCCCGCACTGAAAGCGTGGAGCGGCATCAAGCGCGCGCGCGCATCGCCCCAGCCCGCGCCGGCACCGCCCGCAGCAGCTCCCGCTGCTGCGCCTCCCGCTGCTGCGCCTCCCGCTGCTGCGCCTCCCGCCGCTGCTCCCCCTGATGCTGCGCCCGCTCCGCCGCACTCCACAGCGAGCTCGGGCTCCGACTGCCCGCTCATGACGGTACGCGCGGACGGCACGCCCACGGGGCAGTCGTTTCGGGTGTGCGATGCCGGTCCGACGCTCGGCTTCGACGGCGACCGAGCGCCGGCCTGGTCGCTGTCGGACGATCGAGGCATGCACGTCATTCGCACGGGCGTCGGCTTCGGCGAGGTCACCGTTCTCGAGCCTGTCGGGGTGCTGGGGAATGAGATGCTCAAGCGCGCGGATCATGCAGAAATGTTCGCGGCGGCGGCGGGGCTACGCCACGACGATACCCTGCTCATTTTTCACCCCGCGACGGCCGAGCCGTTACCGGCGCTCCTGTGGCGGCTCGCCGCTCCTGGAATCTTGTTCTTGCTCGCCGCGCTTCTCGCTGTAGCCTGGCGCCACGCGCCGCGCTTCGGTCCTCCGTTGCCGCTGCCGACCCCGGTGCGCCGCTCCCTGGCCGAGCAAATTCGCGCCAACGCTCGCTTCGCCTGGCGCACGCACAGCCTCGAGGGTTTACGCACCTCGGCGCGGCGGTCCCTGGATGAGGCAGCCGCCCGGCACATCGCCGGCTATGGCGCGCTCGACGCGTCGCAGAGAGCGTACCGCCTGGCGGCATTCACCGGCCTCGATGCCACCGCCATCCGTGCCGCACGTGCCGAAATCGCCTCGCACCGACGCAACGAGCAGCGCGCCGCCATCACGCTGATGGAAGTCTGCCGGCGAATCTTGCTTAGAATGCACTCGGACCACCAAAGGCCACTCGCATGATCGACGAATCTCCCGCCATCGCGCGCGCCGGCGAGCTGCTCGGCAAGCTGCGTACTCAAATCGCCCGCGCGCTGGTGGGGCAAGCCGCGACCGTGGATCAGACGCTGATTGCGCTTCTGGTCGCGGGCCACGTGCTCATCGAGGGCGTACCCGGGCTCGGCAAGACCTTGCTGGTGCGCGCCCTCGCCCAGGCGGTGTCGCTCAAGGTGGCGCGCATCCAGTTCACACCCGACTTGATGCCCTCCGACATCACCGGCCATGCGGTGCTCGACCCCGAGACTCATGGGATGCGCGTGGTGCGTGGACCGGTTTTCACCAATATCCTTCTCGCCGATGAGATCAACAGAGCCCCGGCGAAAACGCAGAGCGCGCTCCTCGAGGTCATGCAGGAGCACCAGGTGAGTCTGGAGGGAGAGACCTTGCTGCTCCCGCGCCCGTTCATGGTGCTGGCGACGCAAAATCCGCTCGACACCGAAGGAACCTACCCGCTGCCGGAGGCGCAGCTCGACCGATTCCTTCTGAAAATCGATATGCAGTATCCCACCGAGCGCGAGGAAGTGGACATCGTCACCCGCACCACCACCGATCAGACGGGGGATCAGCTACCACTCTCCCAGGTGGCGGCGGTACTCAGCGATCGCGCCATTCTCGCCCTGCAAACCCTAGCCGCGCGGCAGCGGGTCGACGCGGCGGTGGTCGATTATGCGGTGCGCATCGCGCGCGCGACACGCGAGTGGCCCGGCATTGCGATCGGCGCCGGCTCACGCGGTCCGATTGCGCTCATTCGCGCGGCAAAGGCCGCTGCATTGCTTGCCGCACGTTCGTTCGTGACGCCGGACGATGTCAAGGGTGTGGCGCTCGCGGCGCTTCGCCACCGCATCGCTCTCTCTGCCGACGCCCAGCTCGACGGCCGCAAACCGGACGATGTGTTGACGGCCATCCTCGAGGCGACGGCGGCACCGCGTTTGTGAAAAATTTCCTCACCTCCGTGCTGCCCTCACGCACTCTCACTGCGTTGCTCGGCGCCGCCGGCGTTGGGCTGATCGGGCTGCGGTTCAGCTCGCTGGCGCCGGCCACAATCGCGCTCCTGGCGGCAGGCCTCGGCGTCGCACTGCTGGCGCTCCTGGCCCTTGACGCGCGGCTCAGCTGGATGTCCTGGGCACGAGCGCCGCTCACGCTCAAACGCCGCTTGCCGCATGCCTTCGCCGTCGGCGCCCCCGTCAGCGTGCAGGTGAGACTCGCCAATCCCGGACCGCTCACGCGCCGCGGGCGTTATTTCGAGCTCGCGGACCCCAGTCTCGAGATTCCCGCAATGCCGCTGCGCTTCGCGGTGGGGCCGGGTGAGCGCGAGACGCTGGAGTTCAGCCTCACGCCGACCGCGCGCGGTTTGAAGTCCTTCGAAGGCGGACAGCTGCGGTTGCGCTCGATCCTCGGGCTTCTCGATTGGAATCTACGCATCGGATCCCGCGAGTCGCGCCGCGTTTTTCCGGACTTCAAGCGCCAGGCCTCGCTCGCCTGGCTCGCGACCGATCGACGCCTCGCAGAGCTCGGTATCAAGAACGTCCGGCGGCGCGGCGAAGGGACGGACTTCGATCAGCTCACCGAATATCGCGCGGGCGATCCCGTGCGGCACATCGACTGGAAAGCAACGCTCAAGCACGGGCGTCCCATCACGCGAGTCTTCCAGGATGAGCGCGACCAGAGCGTGCTGTTCCTGCTCGATTGCGGGCGCCGCATGCGCGCCGACGATACGCAATCGGGCATCGGCGCGAGCCATTTCGATCAGTCCCTCGACGCACTGATGCTCCTCACCTTCGTCGCGCTGGCGTCCGGTGATGCGGTGGGCGCGATGACCTTCGGCACCACGGCCGGTCAGGAAAAGCGCTTCGCGCCGCGCAAAGGCCGGCAAACCCTCAACGAGCTGATGGCCGAGCTTGGCGATGTCGAGCCCTCGGCCGTCTTCTCCGACTATCTCGAAGCCGCCGCCGACGTGATGCGCCGTCAGCGCAAACGAGGTTTGATCGTGCTCATCACCAACTGCCGTGACGAGGACTCCGTCGAGCTGCTGGCCGCCGTGCGTCTGCTGCGCTCGAGGCACGTGGTCGTGATCGCGAACTTGCGCGAGCAAATCATCGGTGCAATGGCCTCGCAACCGCTGTCGCGGCCTGAATCCGTGTTCGAAGTCGCGGCGGCCCTCGATTACGAGCAAAGGCGGCGCGACATGCTCAAGCGCCTGGCGGGCGGCGGTGCCGTGCTCATCGATTGCGAGCCGCGATCGCTCGGCGTCGAGCTCGTCAAGCGCTACACGGTGTTGAAGCGCACGGGAGCAATCTGAGCCGTGTTCGCAGACCGTCCGTGCGTGAAATCCCGCCGCACGCCCCGCGCTCTCGCGACCGCGGCGGCCGCCGCCGCCGCCCTTTGCGGCATGGTGTGTGCGGCGCGCGCATTAGCGGCCCCGGGCCCTCCCGCACGCGCATCCGCGCCGACACCCGCAGCCCTGCCCGATCATGTCAGCCACGGCCGATTTCAGAACGTCGCCGTGACTCTACCCCGGGGCACGCCGCGAAGCATGGTGTTGCTGCTCGCAGGCGAAGGCGGGGCGAACACGGCGGCGGACCTTGCTCTCGTGCTCGCACGCCGGGGCGCGATGGTGGCCGTGATCGACGTGTCGGAATTCGACAAGGCGCTCGCGGCCGACGCTGCGGACTGCGTGTTTCCCGACGGCGACCTCGAGAATCTGAGCCACTTCATCCAGGCCTATTATCATTTGCCGATCTATCGAACCCCGTTGCTCGTGGGCTACGGCACAGGGGCGAACCTTGCCTACGCGGCACTGGCGCAGGCACCCGTGCACACGTTTGCGGGCGCGATCACCGTCGGTTTTTGCCCCACGACGAGCTTGCGAAAGCCCCTGTGCAAGGGAGGGGCTCTTAACTCCGAGCGCACGGCGGGTGGGGGTCTGCGCTATCTCCCTGCACCCGAGCTCGACGATCCCTGGGTGACCCTACAGGTTGAGCCCGATGGCGAGTGCGGTGTGGGCGCAATTCGCGACTTCACCGCGCACATGCCCGGCGCGGCCGTCGTCGCGTTGCCCGCGGTCGGCGGCCACCTCGAGAACTCGAGCCGCTGGTTGCCCTCCCTGCTCGCCGCTTTCGATACGTTGGTCGAACGCACTGCGCGGGAAATCGCCCCCCCCGCGCCGGTTGCGCTCGGCAACCTACCTGTCATCGAGGTACCTGCCCGCACCGGATCGCCGCCCGCGGAGCTGCTCGCCATCATTCTGTCGGGCGATGGCGGATGGGCAGGCCTCGACAAGGAAGTTGCACAAGCGCTCGCCGAGCACGGCATTCCGGTCGCCGGACTCGACTCGCTGCGCTATTTCTGGAGCGCACGCACCCCGCAGGGGCTCGCCGGCGACATCGATCGGATGATTCGCTATTACATCGAGCATTTCGGCGGGCAGAGGGTGCTCCTCATCGGTTACTCCCAGGGGGCGGACGTGTTGCCGTTCGCGGTGAATCGCCTCGCCCCGGCCACGCGCACGCGCATCGCGCTCGCGGTACTCATGGGGATGTCCGAGCATGCGGTATTCGAATTTCACGTGAGCAACTGGATTTCGAACGATAATTCCGGACCGGCCACATTGCCGGAGGTGAATCGCATCACCGGCATCCCGGTCCTCTGCATCTACGGAGAAGGCGACAATGAATCACTCTGCCCGAAGCTCGATGCGGACAAGGTGCGGATCGTGAAGCTGCCCGGCGGCCACCATTTCAACGGCGACTACGCGGGGCTCGCGCGGGAGATCCTAGCGGCCGCGGCTCGATGATGCGCGCCGGCCGTCGTGATTTTCTCAAGAGCGCCTGCGCGTGGTCGCTGATGGCCGCGGGGGCGACTCGCCGCGTCGCGACGGCGGCCCCGCCCGCACCCGCGACGGAGCTCAAGCGGATCACGGGCGGCGTGCATCCCATCTCGACCGCGGAGCGGCGCGCCCGCATCGCCAAGGTACAAGCACTGATGGAGCAGCGGAGGATCGGCGCGCTGCTGATCGAATCGGGCGCGTCGCTCGAGTACTTCACCGGGATACGCTGGCATCGATCCGAGCGCACCACGGCTGCCGTCATTCCCGCGCGCGGCGAGGTGCTCATCGTGACCCCGGCCTTCGAGGAACCGTCGGTGCGCGAGACGCTGCTGGTCGGCGGCGACGTGCGGCCCTGGAACGAATCGGACAATCCCTTCGCCGCCATCGTCCAGGGACTGCGTGACCGCGGCGTGCGGGCGGGTCCCGTCGCAGTGGAGCCGACCGTGCGGTTCTTCATCGTCGACGGCGTGCGCAAGGCCGCGAGCGGCTATGAGATCGTGTCGGGTGATCCCTTGATTCGGGCTTGCCGCATGATCAAATCGCCCGCCGAGCTCGCGCTCATGCAGACCGCGAACGATGTGACCATCGCCGCTCTGCGTTACGTGCACGGGCACGTCGAGCGCGGCATGGCTGGGGCAGATGTCGGAGCGCTCATGAACGGCGCGACCGTCGCCTTGGGAGGGTCGCCTGAGTTCGCGCTCGTTTTGTTGAACGAGGCCTCGGCCTATCCGCACGGATCGCTGCAGCCGCAAGCCGTGGGCGAGGGCTCGATCATCCTCATGGATTGCGGCTGCACCGTCGAGGGCTATCAATCCGACATCTCGCGCACCTGGGTTTACGGTGAGCCGAATCGGCGGCAGCGAAAGATCTGGGGCACCGTCAGACGCGGTCAGGAGATCGCGCTCGAGACGGCAAAGATCGGAGTCGCCGCCGGCGAGCTCGACGACGCGGTGCGCGCCTATTATCAGAGCGAGGGTTGGGGGCCGGGCTACAAGCTCCCTGGGCTTTCGCATCGCACCGGCCACGGCATCGGCCTCGACGGTCACGAGCCCGCTTATCTCGTTCACGGAGACTCAACACCCCTCGAGTTCGGCATGTGCTTCTCCGACGAGCCGGGCATCTACATTCCCGGAGAATTCGGCGTGCGCCTGGAAGATTGCTGGTACATGATCGCGGGCGGAGCGCAGCTGTTCACACCGCTGGCGAAGTCCATCGACGATCCTATCTGAGAGCCCGAAGGTCGCGCCTCCGCTCGAGCAAGTCGAGCGATTAGGTGTGATTCATGCCGCACCCGAACCGCACCGTGGTGAAATCACGCGGCGCACTCTCCCAGCGACGCTCGCGCGGGCGCAATCGCCTTGAGGCCCAGCGCATGACACACGGCGTACGTGAGCTCGGCGCGGTTCAAAGTATAGAAATGAAACTCCTCGACCCCGTGGCGGCGCAAGTACTGCACCTGCTCGATGGCCACATGCGCCGCGATCAGGCGATGCGTCTCCGCGTCGTCGTCGAGACCCTCGAAGCGGCGGCGTAGCCATTCGGGCAGGCACGCCCCACAGCGCCCGGCAAAGCGCGCCAGCTGAGAAAAACGCACAATGGGCAGAATGCCCGGCACGATGCTCGCCCGGATACCGCTCGCCGCGCAGCGATCCCGGTAGCGCAGGTACCGATCATTATCGAAGAAGAACTGGGTGATAGCCCGCCCGGCACCCGCATCGATCTTGCGCTTCAGATTCTCGAGATCCGCCTCGACGGTGCCGGTCTCGGGATGTCCTTCCGGGTAGGCCGCGACGGAGATCTCGAAGTGCGCCGTGGACTTGAGTCCCGCAACCAGATCGGCGGCATACGCAAATCCTGCGTCCGCCGTGACGTCCGAGGGCGCGGACCGGCGGCCGGAAGGCGCGTCCCCGCGCAGAGCGAGGAGGTGGCGCACGCCGTGGCGCCAGTACTCGTGCGCGAGCGCCCGGACCTGCTCGCGGGACGACCCGACGCAGGTGAGATGCGGCGCGACCGTCAGATCGGTGTCGCGCAAAATGCGCAGCACGCACGCCTGGGTCCTGTCGCGCGTGGAGCCGTCCGCGCCGCATGTCACGGACACGAATCGCGGTCGGAGCGGCGCCAGACGCCCGAGTGCCGCCCACAGCTGAGCCGCGCCCGCTTCATCGCTCGGCGGGAAGAATTCGAAGGACACCGCCACCGGGTTCGACATCTGCTCACCTCAAAACCCCGTCTCGACCTCCAGCTTGCAAGCGCCTAAGCTATGAACTCAATCGCATTATCTTCATGGCAGGGATGAATTCATTTCATGGCCACCACAGCCTTGGAATTCAGGCACATGGAAACGCTTCTGGCGCTTGCTGAGTGCGGGAGCCTGTCGAAGGCGGCTGAGCGCCTGTGCCTCACGCAGTCCGCGCTCTCGCACCAGCTCAAGGCCCTGGAGACCCACTATGGTGCGGCGCTGGTCGAGAAGAACATCCGCCCGCTTCGCTTCACCGCCATCGGCCACCGCCTCCTCACGCTCGCCCGCCAGGTCCTACCCTTGGTCGCCGAGGCGGGGCGCGACGTGGCTCGCCTGGCGCAAGGACACGCGGGACCGCTGCGAGTCACGGTGCAGTGCCACAATTGCTTCGATTGGCTCATGCCGGCGATGGACTCCTATCGATCGCTTTGGCCCGAGGTGGAGCTCGACATCATCTCGGGATTCGTCGTCGATCCCCTCCCTTTGCTGGAGCGCGGAGAGGCCGAGCTCGCCGTGATCCACGATCGCCCGCCTGCGCACCCGCACGTGACCTTCAGCCCGCTGTTTCGCTACCAGAGCGTCGCGCTCATGAGTCCGAAGCATCGGCTCGCCGCGAAGAGCTGGCTCGATGCTCGGGATTTCGCGGACGAGACGCTCATCACCTATCCGGTGCCCGACGAGATGCTCGACGTGATGAAGCACTGCCTGATACCGGCAGGCGTGAATCCCAAACGCCGCACGGCCGAGCTTACCGTCGCGATCCTGCAACTGGTCGCGAGCGGCCGCGGTATCGCGGCGCTGCCCTCCTGGACCGTCGGTAACTACATCGAGCGCGGCTACGTCGTGTCGCGGCCCATTGGGCCTTCGGGCCTGTCGTGCGAGCTTTATGCCGCAACCACCCACGCCGGGGCCGAGGCCGCTTACATTCGCGAGTTCATCGCGTTGACACGCGAGCAAAGCCTTACTCAGCTCACCGGGGTGTCGGCGCTGTGAGCGGCCGCCTCGGATCCCGCGCCCGGCGGTAGCAGCTTTCGAGTTCAGCTATATGTAGCGCCTCGCGCTTGAGGTGCGTCAAGCAGCAAATCCGCCCGGAATCGACAGTTATTCCGCCGCTGCGCGCGCAGCTACGCACGTACGACTTCGTAGATGAGCGGGCTTGCGACCGCAGTGCCGCAAGCCCTCAATATGAAACCCTAATCACAGTCGTCGGCTTCTCCCATCCTTCGACCGGCGCATAGCCGTCGCTCAGCGCATTCAAGAAGGCGACGATGTCGCGCACGTCGTCATCGCTCAGCGCGGGCGCCTCACCGGCGCGCCGGCCGAAGGGAGGCTGTTCATCGACGTTCTTGCGGTATCCGTGCGGCAGGTCGTCGAACTTCATCGCAACTCCGCTCGGCGAACGCGGATACCACTTCTCGGGCGCCGTATCGCGCTCGGCATAGAAGCGCACCACGTCCTCGAGCGCATGGAAGACGCCGTTGTGCAGATAGACGCGCTTGCGCGCAACATTGCGCAGAGTCGGCGTGCGAAAGAGGCCACAGTACTCTGCGCGTGCCGCGAGATCCTTGCGCAGCGGACCACATACACCGAGGTCGAAATAACGTGGATCGGCATTCGCCGGAATCGCCGGATTGCGCGGCGCGCCGAGAGCCGCGAAGCCGAAGTCCGTAAATTGCGGAAATGCACCCTCGCGGATTGCGCTCGGGTGACAGCGCGCGCAATTGCCTCGCGCGGGATCGTTGAAGGCCTCGAGGCCGCGGCGCTCGGCGGCGCTGAGCGAGGCGGTTCCTCTCAGGAAGGCATCGTACTTGCTCGAGTACGGATAGAAGTCGGCGGGCGACTCCTCGAACGTCTCGAGGGCGAGGAGCAGCGCCTTGAAGGCGCGCTCCTGACTATCGAATACGCTCGCGCCGAACGCGCGGCGAAACTGCGCGGCATAGGGCGCGCGTGCGACTTTGGCTACGACGGCGGCGGCGGAGGAATTGGCCATCTCGAATTCGGACAGCAGCGGCACCCGCGCCTGTTCGTGCGCGGACTGCGCGCGCCCGTCCCACAAAGTGCCGCCGGCAGGCCCCTGATCGACGCTGTCATTGCCGTCGTCATCGAAGAAGTGCTCCGTGAAGGGGGGCATGTTCTGCTCATACATGAGGGAGGGTACGGCCCGCACACCGGGCAGCCGTCGATCCGGGCCGCCGCGCTCGACGGCACGAGGGTCGGGTGATGCGAACGCATGCGCCGGATCGTGGCAGCTCGCGCAAGCGAGCGATCCCGAGGCCGACAAGGTGGGATCAAAGAAGAGCGCCCGGCCGAGCGCGGTCACCGCGGCAGCCGACGGCGTCTTGTCGAACGAATTCAGATAGAACGGTGGATCGTCGTGGGCCGTTGATCCGCCCGGAGCCGTCTCGACAACGCGCTGCGCGCCGCCGGCCGCCGTGCAGAGAAGCAGCAACGCGGCACCGAAAACGCTGCGCACGCTGGAGGCGCCCCGGCGCTGACGGACTAGCCTTGATGTCCACGCCACGTGGACATCAAGGCTAGTGAACTCGGCCGCCGCCGTCGCTCGATGCCCCGGCATTGAATAACCGCTCGACGTCGACGGCGTCGAAGACATAGGCGCGATTGCAGAAGTCGCAGCGCACCTCCACCTCGCCGCGCTCGGCCAGCACTCCGCGCGTCTCGCCCTCACCGAGCCCCTGAAGCATGCCCGCGACGCGTTCGCGCGAACAACGGCAGCGAAAATACACGGGCGAGGGCTCGAACAGGCGCAGGTCGTCCTCGTTGAACAGCCGCCGCAGGATCTCGCGATCGGTAAGCGTGCGCAATTCCTCGCGGGTAAGCGTATCACCGATCAGTTGCACGCGCCGCCAGGCATCATCGACCTCGGCGACTCCCGCCCGCGAAGTGCCCTCGCCGGGCAGCCGCTGCAGCAGCATGCCCGAGGCTCCCTGCGCGTCGGCGTAGAGCCAGAGCCGCGTGGGCAGCTGCTCGGAGTTTTCGAAGTAACCTTGCAACGATTCGGCGAGCCGCTCACCGCTGATCGGCACGATGCCCTGGTAGCGCTGCGCACCGTCGTCCGTCTCGAGCGTCACCGTGAGATTTCCCGCGCCGATCAAATCGGTCACCCGCGCGTCGGGATCGGAGGCGGCGGCCGGCGGGCGCTCCCCTTCCTGGTAGCGCGCAAGGCCCCGCACGCCGAGACCGCTCGTGCATTGCGCGAGCATGAGATGCACGAACCCGTCACCCTGGAGCTGTAGCGAGAGCACGCCGTCGAACTTGATGGTTGCGGCGAGTAAGAGAGATGCCGCCACCGCTTCGCCTAGAAGGTCACGGACGCCGTCGGGGTAATCGCGATGCTCGATCAGTGCGCGCCAGGCGGCGTCGAGATGCACCAGGTGACCGCGGATCGGATAGTGCTCGAACACGAAGCGGTGCATGCAGTCCCGGTCATGCATTAAACGAAACCGGCTGCCCGCCGGCCAATTTAGTCTTGAGCAAATCGTTGAGCTGCGCGGGATTGGCCTTGCCGCCCGTCGCTTTCATGACTTGTCCGACGAAGAATCCGAAGAGCTTGTCTTTGCCGCTGCGATAGTCGGCCAGCTGCTTCGGGTTCGCGGCCATGACCTCATCGATCACGCGCTCGATCGCGCCCGCATCGGTAATCTGCTCGAGCCCGCGCTCCTCGATGATGACATCGGCGGATTTACCGTCGGACCACATCGATTCGAACACCTCCTTGGCAATCTTACCGGAGATGGTCGCGTCCACGATGCGCTTCAGGAGACCCGCGAGGGCCTCAGCAGAGATGCGGGACTGCGAGATCTCCAGATTGTCGCGGTTCAGCAGGCCGGAGAGCTCGCCCATGACCCAGTTCGCCGCGAGCTTGGCGTGGGGCTGCCCCAGGGCCGTGACCAGAGCCGCCACCACGGCCTCGAAGTACGAGCCCATCTCGCGACTCGCGGACAGGACACCGGCATCGTATGCAGATAGCGCGAAGTCGCGCGCGAAGCGGGAGGCCTTCTCGTCCGGAAGCTCCGGGAGCGTCGCGCGCACCGAGGCGATAAGGCTCTCCTCGATTTCGAGCGGCAGGAGGTCGGGGTCGGGGAAGTAGCGGTAATCGTTCGCCTCCTCCTTGGAGCGCATCGACCGGGTCTCGTTCTTGTCCGAGTCGTAGAGCCGTGTCTCCTGGACCACTTGGCCACCGCTTTCGATGACCTCGATCTGGCGCGCGACTTCGTAATGAATCGCCTTCTCGACGAAGCGGAACGAGTTGAGGTTCTTGATCTCGGCTCGCGTACCGAACTTCGCCGCGCCGCGCTGCCGCACCGATACGTTGGCGTCGCAGCGGAATGACCCCTCCTGCATGTTGCCGTCGCAGATCTCGAGATAGCGCACCAGGGTGTGGATCTTCTTCATATACGCGACCGCTTCCTTGGCCGAACGCATGTCGGGCTCGGAGACGATCTCGAGAAGCGGCGTGCCGGCGCGATTCAGATCGATGCCGCTCGCGTTCGCGAGGCCTTCGTGGAGCGACTTTCCCGCATCCTCCTCCAGGTGGGCGCGCGTCACGCCGATGCTCTTCACCGTGCCGTCGTCGAGCAGGACGGTGATCGCACCCTTGCCGACCACGGGTTGCTCGTATTGGCTGATCTGATAGCCCTTCGGCAGATCGGGGTAGAAATAATTCTTGCGGGCGAATATCGAGCGCGGCGCGATCCGCGCATTGATGGCGAGCCCGAACTTGACCGCCATGCGCAGCGCCTCACCGTTGAGCACGGGCAATACACCCGGATAGGCCAGGTCGACCAGATCCGCCTGGGTGTTGGGCGGAGCGCCGTACGCAGTGGGCGAGCCCGAGAATATCTTCGAGCGCGTCGCAAGCTGCGCGTGGATCTCGAGACCGATGACGACTTCCCAGTTGCTCATCACTCGTACCCTCGCGGTCTGTGAGTGTGCCAATCGGTGGCGAGCTGGAACTGATGCGCGGCGCCGAGCAGCTTCGCCTCCGCGAAGTGCGGTCCGATGAGCTGCAGCCCCAGGGGCAACCCGTCGACGAAGCCGCACGGCGCCGACACGCCGGGCAGTCCCGCGAGATTCGCGCCGATGGTGTAAATGTCATTCAGATACATGGTGACCGGGTCGTCGATCTTGGCGCCGATGGCGAAGGCCGGAGTCGGTGTCGTCGGCCCCGCGAGCAGATCCACCTTGTCGAATGCGGCACGAAAATCGTCGGTGATCAAGCGGCGCACGCGCTGCGCCTTCAAATAGTACGCATCGAAATAGCCTGCCGACAACACGTAGGTGCCGGTCATGATGCGGCGCTTGACCTCGGCGCCGAACCCTTCCCCGCGGGAACGCTCGTAGAGATCGGTGAGATCCTTCGGGCCCTCGCAACGGTAGCCGTAGCGCACACCGTCGAAGCGTGAGAGATTCGAGGAGCATTCGGCAGGCGCGACAACATAATAAGTAGGCACCGACATCGGCAAGTGCGGCAGACTCACTTCCAGGGTCTCGGCGCCGAGAGAGGTGAAGACTGCGAGCGCATCGCGGATGAGCTTCGCGTTGCGCGGCTCGAGGCCTTCGAAGAACTCGCGCAAGAGACCGATCTTCAGGCCCTTGAGCGGCACATTGAGGAGCGCCGGATAGTCCGGGACCTGCGCATCGACGCTGGTCGAGTCCTTCGGATCGAATCCCGCGATGACCTTGAGAGCCGTGGCCGCATCCGCGGCGCTTTGTGCCAGCACCCCGGCCTGATCCAAGCTCGAGGCGAAGGCAATCATGCCGTAACGGGATACCCGCCCGTACGTCGGCTTTATCCCGGTGATGCCGGTGAGGGCGGCCGGCTGCCGGATCGAGCCGCCCGTATCGGTGCCAGTCGAGAAGGGCGCGAGGCGGGCGGCCGAGGCCGCTGCCGACCCGCCGGACGAGCCACCGGGCACCTTGGTCCGGTCCCAGGGGTTTCTCACGGGCCCATAGAAGCTGGTCTCGTTCGAGGACCCCATGGCGAATTCGTCCATATTCGCCTTGCCCAGCATGACCACCCCGGCGGCCTTGAGCTTCGCGACCACCGTGGCGTCATAGGGTGCGATGAAGTTGTCGAGCATCCGCGATCCGCAGCTGGTGCGGACCCCGTCGGTGCAGAAAATATCCTTATGAATGATGGGGATGCCGAGCAACGCGCCGCGCTCGCCGGCGGCCAGGCGCGCATCCGCGCGGGCCGCGGCGGCGAGTGCCTCCTCCGCCGTCACGGTGATGACGGCGTTGAGGCCCGGGTTGAGCCGCTCGATACGCGCCAGAAAGTGACGGGTCAGCTCGACGCTCGACAATTCCCTGGCGGCGAGTCGGTCGGCGAGCTCACCGATGGACAGGTCGTGCAACATCACAGAACTCAAAGATGCGGCTACTCGATGACCCGCGGGACGAGGTACAGTCCCGCCTGCACCTGAGGTGCGTTGCGCTGATATTTTTCGTGGTGGTCGCTTTCCGTGACCACATCCGGCCTCAGGCGCTGGCGTTGCCCGACCAGCGGGTGCGCCATGGGCTCGACGTTTGCGGTGTCGACGCGCGACAGCTCGTTTACCACTTCGACGATGCTCGAGAGGCTCGATACGTACACGGGCATCTCTCGATCGGTGATCGAGAGGCGTGCGAGATGCGCGATCTTTTCGACGTCTTGACGGGTCAGGCTCATAACGAGTTGTTCAAAGTGCGCGCGAGTACGCAAAAATAAGCACATTTCATGATACACGTTGCCTTGCTGAAAGTCGTGTCGGTTGTTACATTAGCGCAACTTTTTTCACCCCCTTTCCCACTCGAAATATCGCATGTTCAAACGCCTTAGGGGTTATTTCTCTAATGACCTCTCCATCGATCTTGGAACCGCCAACACTCTGATCTACGTGCGCGAGCGCGGCATCGTGCTCAACGAGCCGTCCGTCGTCGCAGTGCAGGACGAGCCCACGCGCGGCGGCAAAATCATCGTCGCCGTCGGCGTCGAAGCGAAGAACATGTTGGGCCGCACGCCCGGGCACATCACCGCCGTGCGACCGATGAAAGACGGCGTGATTGCGGACTTCACCTACACCGAGAAGATGCTCCAATACTTCATAAAGAAAGTGCACGGCAACCGCTTCTTGAGCCCGAGCCCGCGCGTCCTCGTTTGCGTGCCCTTCGGCTCGACGCAGGTCGAGCGGCGCGCCATCAAGGAGTCCGCCGAGGGAGCCGGGGCGCGCAGCGTCGACATCGTCCCCGAGCCGATGGCGGCGGCCGTGGGCGCCGGCTTGCCGGTGCAGGAAGCACGCGGCTCGATGGTGCTCGACATCGGCGGCGGCACCTCGGAGGTTGCGGTCATCTCGTTGAACGGCATCGTCTACGCCGCGAGCGTGCGCATCGGCGGCGACAAGTTCGACGAGGCCATCACCAACTATGTGCGGCGTAACTACGGTATCCTGATCGGCGAGGCGACCGCCGAGCGCATCAAGCTCGAGATCGGTTCCGCCTATCCCGGACAGCAGGTGCGGGAAATCTCCGTCAAGGGCCGCAATCTTTCCGAAGGCGTGCCCCGTAGCTTCACCTTGAACTCGAACGAGATCCTCGAAGCGCTGCAGGAGCCGCTTCAGGGCATCGTGGGCGCGGTGAAGCAGGCCCTCGAGCAGACACCTCCGGAGCTCGGTGCCGACGTGGCCGAGCGCGGCATCGTGCTCACCGGCGGTGGCGCGCTCTTGCGCGACGTCGACAAGCTGCTCATGGAGGAGACGGGTTTGCCGGTCGTGGTCGCGGACGACCCGCTCACCTGCGTCGCTCGCGGCGGCGGACGCATCCTCGAGCTCACCGAGGAACATGGACCGGGCATCTTCGGACTGGAGTAATGCAAGCGACTAGGGAATCCCCCACCCATGGTCGCATTCCGTAGCACCGACACGTCGGGGCGCACCTCTGGGCTGCTGCTTCGTACCGTGTTGTATTCCCTTCTGGCGCTAGGCCTCATCATTTACGACAAGCGCGTCGATAACCTCGGAAGGATTCGCCGCGCCCTTTCGTTCGTCGCCTACCCGGTGCAGCTCGCGGTCGCGAGCCCCTTCGAGGGTTGGCATTGGTTTCGCGAGAGCGTCAGCACGCGCGACACCCTGCGTGCGGACAAAGCCAGGCTCGAGGCGGACCTGCGCGTCGCTCAGTTCCGCCTGCAGCGCTACGAGGCGCTCGAGGCGGAGAGCCAGCGCCTGCGCGCCCTGCGTGAGAACACGGCGGGGGTGGCCGATCGGTTCATCATTGGGGACATCATGGACGTCGACCTGGACGCCTTTCGCGAGCGCGTGCTCGTCGACAAGGGCGCGAGCCAGGGCATCTTCGTCGGTCAGGCAGTCCTCGACTCGGGCGGCGTCTTCGGCCAGGTGGCCCGCATCGAGCAGTACACGAGCGAAGTCATTTTGGTCAGCGACCCCACGCACGCGATTCCGGTGCAGATCAACCGCACGGGCTTGCGCACTGTGGCGGTCGGCACCGGCGACACCTCGCGCCTGAAGCTCCCTTATCTGCCGACGAGTGCCGACGTGGAGGTGGGCGACTTGCTGGTCACCTCGGGCCTCGGCGGTGGATTTCCCGTGGGGTATCCGGTGGGGACGGTGTCCCGGGTGCGGCGCGACCCGGCACAGTCCCTGGCGGAAGTCGAGGTGCGCCCCGCCGCTGCACTCGATCGCTCGCGCGAGCTCATGTTCGTTTGGCTCAAACCCACCCCCGTGCCGGCCGCGACCCCGCCGTCGACGGCCGCGTCGGCCGCTCCCGCGGCTGCTGCGCCTGTGCCGGCGAAGCCACTGGCACAGAAAACGGCGCCGGCCACCCCCGGCGCGAGTCAGGCGAAGGCGTCGGGAGCGAGCCACCCATGATGCGCGAGGAGAAAGTCCGGCGCCTGCCCATGCTGATATCGGCGGTCGTGGCGCTCGCGCTCGCCGTCATCCCCTTGCCGTCGGTTGCCGATCAACTGCGCCCCGACTTTCTCGTGCTGGTGGTGTTTTACTGGTCCATCGAATCACCGCGCGCGGGCGGCCTCGCGCTCGCCTTCTTCTCCGGGCTCGCGCTCGACGTGATCAACGGCGTAGTGCTCGGTCAGCACGCGCTTGCATTGACGCTCATGGCGGCCTGGGCCACCAATCTGCGGCTGCGG
>JBEKWA010000021.1:0-58048 GCA_049513515.1 Steroidobacteraceae bacterium | reverse complement strand
CCGGTTCCTCTGCCGGCGGGACTTGGCATATTGCTCGCACACGGCGTTGATGGTGCCCGCATGCAGGGCCAGCTCCTTGCTGCTCCCCGCAGTCAAGCGATTCAGATCAAAACCGCTCGGCCGGCGCTTGTTCCACTTCAGGGCCTGCTGTTGAGTATCGTTGCAGAAATTCCAGACGAGATTGCAGGCGCGAGCCTGGCTATTAAGCAGTCCGGTCAGCGACTTGATGCGGTATCGATACACCAGCAACATGGGCGAAAGCTAATGCCTGCACAGACATCCGGCAAGCCCCTAAAACTGACGGAAACGTCCATTTTCGGGAACAGCAAATCCCCACCCCAGGAGAGGCACTTCCTCCCCGGCGCAAGCGCCGAGGTCTCCGTGCCGCAAAAGCGATGAAAAGCACCGAGGCCGGAGACGTCAAGGCCGATCGCCGGCAAGCCGCACTCGATTATCACGAGTTTCCGACGCACGGCAAGATTTCCGTCGCCCCTACCAAGCAGCTGGTCACACAGAGCGATCTCGCGCTCGCGTATTCGCCCGGCGTGGCAGCGGCCTGCGAGGCGATCGTCGCGGACCCGTCGAGCGCGTTCCGCTACACCGCGCGCGGCAATCTGGTGGGGGTCATCAGCAACGGTACAGCCGTGCTCGGGCTCGGCGCCATCGGTCCCCTGGCGGCCAAGCCGGTGATGGAAGGCAAGGCCGTGCTGTTCAAGAAATTTGCCGGCATCGACGTATTCGACATCGAGGTCGACCAGTCCGATCCGTTCAAGCTGATCGAGGTCGTGGCGGCGCTCGAGCCGACGTTCGGCGCGATCAACCTGGAAGACATCAAGGCGCCGGAATGCTTCATCGTGGAGCGCGAGTTGCGCAAGCGCATGAGGATTCCCGTCTTCCACGACGACCAGCACGGCACCGCAATCACGGTCGGTGCTGCAGTGCTCAACGGTCTCACCGTGTGCAACAAGAAAATGGGCGAGGTCAAGCTGGTCGTGAGCGGAGCGGGCGCCGCCGCGCTCGCGTGCGTCAACTTGCTGCTCGATCTCGGCCTGAAGCACGAGAACATTTGGCTGACCGATCTTGCGGGCGTCGTCTACGAAGGTCGGCGCGAGCTGATGGATCCCGAGAAGGCCCGCTTCACCCAAAGGACCGAGGCGCGCACGCTCGACGAAGTGATCGGCGGGGCGGACGTGTTCTTGGGTCTATCGGCGGGCGGTGTGCTCAGCCCGGCCATGGTGCAAAAGATGGCGCCGAGGCCCCTGATCCTGGCACTCGCCAATCCGACCCCCGAGATCCTGCCCGAGGAGGCGCTGGCGGCACGCCCCGACGCCGTGCTTGCCACCGGACGCAGCGACTACCCGAACCAGGTCAACAATGTGCTGTGCTTTCCGTTCATCTTTCGAGGCGCGCTCGACGTGGGGGCGACCACGATCACGCGCGCCATGGAGATCGCCGCCGTGCATGCGCTCGCCGTGCTCGCCCGCCAGGAGCAAAGCGACATTGTGGCGGCCGCCTACGGCGGCATGGAGGATCTGAGTTTCGGGCCGGGATATCTCATTCCGAAGCCCTTCGATCCGCGCCTGATCGTCAAGATCGCTCCGGCGGTCGCCCGGGCGGCGATGGAGTCGGGTGTCGCCACCCGGCCGATCGCCGATCTCGACGCGTATGGGCGTCAACTCGAGCAGTTCGTCTATCACAGCGGCACGCTGATGGCGCCGATATTTGCAGCCGCCCGCAAGATCCCGCCCGATCGCAGCCGCATCGTGTACGCCGAAGGCGAGGATGAGCGCGTACTGCGGGCGGCACAGATCGTCGTCGACGAGCGGCTGGCCAGACCCATTCTCGTGGGGCGCCCGGCGGTAATCGAGCGGGCCATCGCACGCCACTGCCTGCGGCTTCGCGTGGGCGAGCACGTCACGGTGGTCAATCCGGAACACGATTCTCGCTATCGCGAGTACTGGCAGGAGTACCACCGACTCACGCGGCGCAGCGGGGTCACCGAGCAATACGCCAAGCTGGAAATGCGCCGCCGGACCACGCTCATCGGCGCCATGCTGTTGCGCAAAGGTGAGGCGGACGGATTGATTTGCGGAATGATCTCGACCACGGCGCGGCACTTGAAGTACATCGACCGAGTCATCGGGCGCCGCCCCGGTGTGCACGTATACGGGGCCATGTCGGGGCTCATCCTGCCCGGACGACAGCTGTTCCTGGTCGATACCCACGTCAATCTGGATCCGAACGCCGATCAGCTCACGGAAATCACCCAGCTCGCCGCCGAGCAACTGCGCGCGTTCGGTCTCGCACCGAAGGTGGCGTTGCTCTCACACTCGAATTTTGGATCGAGCGATGCCCCTTCGGCGCTCAAGATGCGCGCCGTGCTCGCTCTATTGAGCGCGTGCATGCCGGAGCTGGAGGTGGACGGGGAGATGCATGGTGATTGCGCGCTCGATGAGGCGATACGCAAGTCGGTGTTGCCCGACTCGACGCTCGAAGGCAGCGCCAATCTGGTCGTCTGCCCGAATCTCGACAGTGCGAGCATCGCCTACAATCTGCTCAAGTCTGCCGCGGGCAACAACGTCGCGATCGGACCGATCCTGCTCGGCTGTGCCGCGCCGGTGTATGTCTTGACGCCCGCGGCCACCGTACGGCGTATCGTCAACATGTCGGCGCTCTGCGTGGTCGAGGCGAGCCGCGCCGCGAGCCGCACCTCGAGCGGTGCCGCACTGGGTTAGCGGGCGAAGAGCCCGTCGGGTCGCGGGCTGTCGATGGCGTCCGCGGCGAGTGCGAGCGCGCCGAGCGCACCCGCGCGCGAGCCGAGACCGGGACTCGTCACATAATCATTGATGCCGACGTCGAGCGCCTCGTTGAGCACGTAGCCGTTCAGACTCGAGACGAGCTCACGGCGCAAGCGGACCAGGAGCTCGGGACGCGCCTCGATCACGCCGCCGCCCATGATTATTCGTCGCGGCGCCGTCGCGAGAACCAACGTGTGCAAGAGCTGGGCGAGTGCATGAACGACGGTGTGCCAGACCGCATCGGTCGGCGCTACCAGATGCGCGGGAGCGCCCGCGCGCGCGGCAATGGCCGGTCCGGACGCGAGTCCCTCCACACAATCGCCATGAAAGCTGCACACCCCCGGCCAGGTGTCGCCGGCGCGACGGGCGACTCGAATGTGGCCGAGCTCGGGGTGCAAGAATCCATGTATGAGAGCACCGTGCGCAAACAATCCGACGCCCACGCCGGTGCCGACGGTCACATAGGCGAAGTCCTCGAGCGCTTGCGCCGCGCCCCATCGGCCTTCGGCGAGGGCCGCTCCGTTCACATCGGTGTCGAACCCGACGGGAATGGACAGATGCGCGAGGCGTGGCACGAGCGGCGTGTCGCGCCAGCCGGGTTTGGGTGTCGATGTGATCCATCCATAGCGCGGCGAGGTCGGGCATCGGTCGATGGGCCCGAAAGAGGCTACACCGAGTGCGCGGATGGATCCATGCGCTTCGATGCCGCGATTCAATTCGGCCTCGAGGCGCGCGACAGTGGCCGCCGGGTCCGCGCCCGTGGGGATCGTCGCATGCATCCGGACATCGTCAGGGCCGGTGCCGATGAGGCAGGAGCATTTGGTGCCGCCCAGCTCGAGCCCGCCGAGGAGCGGTCGCGATTCGAATGGGACGTCTACCGAGGCCATAAGGCGAGTGTAACCGAGCGCCGCCCCGCGTCGGGGGACTCGTGCGTCGCGGCGCGAAACTCGTGCGCCGCGCGTGACGGTTCGGTTATCGTAATGCCGTGACTCCCAGCATCGATCTGCGCAGCGACACCGTGACCCGCCCGACACCGGCGATGCGCGCCGCCATGGCGGCCGCCGAAGTCGGCGATGACGTCTACGGGGATGATCCTACGGTGAACCGGCTGCAGTCGGTGCTGGCCGAGCGCTTCGGCTTTCCGAGCGGGCTCTTCTTTCCGACTGGGACGCAGAGCAATCTGGCGGCCCTCATGTCGCACTGTGGCCGCGGCGATGAGTATCTGGTCGGGCAGGACGCTCACACGTACCGCTACGAGCAGGGCGGTGCCGCGGTCCTTGGCAGCATTCAACCGCAGCCCCTCGAGAACGAGCGGGACGGCAGCATCTCGATCGAGCGGATTGCGCGCGCCATCAAGCCGACGGATGTCCATTTCACACCGACGCGGCTCTTGGCCTTGGAAAACACCATGGGCGGCCGGGTGCTGTCCCCCACGTACCTCGCCGCGGCGACCGATTTCGTGCACGCTCGCGGGCTCTCCACCCATCTCGACGGAGCGCGGCTCTTCAACGCCATCGTGAAGTTGGGCAGCGCCGAGCGGGCGGCCGTTGCCGGCTTTGATTCGGTTTCCATTTGCCTCTCGAAGGGTCTGGGCGCGCCCGCGGGGTCGGTGTTGCTCGGCTCGCGGGAGCTCATCGATGCCGCCCGTCGTTGGCGCAAGGCGCTCGGCGGCGGCATGCGCCAGTCCGGCGTGCTGGCTGCCGCGGGCTTATATGCGCTCGAGCATCATGTGAGCCGCCTCGCGGAGGATCACGAGAACGCCGAATACTTGGCGGTCGGGCTTCGCAAGTTGGGTCTCGCCGTCGAGCCGCCCCAGACGAACATCGTGTTCGTGGACATTCCCACCGAGGAGGTGAGTGGGCTGCGGGCTCACCTGGCCGAGCGTGGCATTCTAGCCTCGATCGCGCCGCTCACGCGCCTCGCGACGCATCTGGACGTGCCGTTCGGCAAGATCGAGGCCGTGCTGCGGGCATTCCGGGAGTACCCCGGCTGGTCGCGCTCCCTCGGGGCAAGCTAGTAGGGCTCACGCAGCCGAGCGTGACGGCGGGCGCGTTCCAGATCACGCGCCGTATCCACATCGAATGCCGCGGAGTCGAGTTTCACCAGCGCGATATCCTGCGCAGGTAATTGCCGTATCAGAGCCTTTAGCCCGACGTCACCCGCGATGCCGAGCGCGCTCGGAAACAGCCGTCGGGGCAGGATGAGCGGCGCCGCGGCCTGCGCGGCGATGTGGCCGGCGGCGACCCGCCGAGCCGCGACCCGCCGCCTCGCACCGCGCCACCGTGCGATCAGCCGCGCAATCTCGCGCTGTTCGAGATAGGGCAAGTCCACGGGCACCAGCAGTACCGCCGCCTCGTAACGAGCATGTCGCAGTCCGCGGCGCACCGAACTCGACAGTCCGTCGCCGCGGCGCGGATTGGCGACGAATGTCGACCGGTGACCTCGCAGCTCGGCGCGCAGACGGGATGCCCGGGGGGGAACCACGACGATGATGGGCGCCGTCGCGAAAGGCGCCAGCACGCGCAGCGTCCTCTCGATGAGGCTTTTGCCCCGCACGCGAGCCAGGGCCTTCGACTTGCCCATGCGGGTGGAGAAACCCGCGGCGAGCACAACCACACGCGGCGTCGGCAGCCCCGTCGGTTTCGTTGATATCATGGCGCCATGCCCACGCACTCCACCCTACAGCGCAAGCCCTTCTGGGCACCGGTCGGGCTCGTGGCGGCGTCTGCGCTGGCCGCTGCGCTCATCATGGCGCTGCTGGCGTGGCTCCTCGTGACGGCAAAGTCAACGACGGTCATCGTGGTGAGGGAGGTGGAGATGACATCGAGCGGGGGAGCGGACCCGGCGCTCAGCCCCGCGGGGCAGTCACGCGCGGAACTGCTTGCCCGCATGTTCGGCGACGCCCAGCTCAAGAACCACGTCGACGCCATTTATGTCTCGCCCACGGTCGGCACGCGGGCGACCGCGCAGCCGTTGGCGGCGCGCCTCGGGACGACACCGATCGTCGTCCCGCAGGATGACCCGCGCGCCTTGGCGCGTCGCGTGCTGCGGGAGCACCGTGGCGGCCGGATCCTGGTGGTGGCGCACGGCAACGCGGCGCGCGATTTGGCTGCCGCGCTGAGCGGCGTTTCGGACATTCCATCCGTGCTCCCGACGGATTTCGGGACACTGTACATCGTCACGGTTCCGCGCATCGGCCGGGCCAATCTGCTGAGCGTGGATTACTGACCCGTTTCAGCTGCTCGCGGCGCGCAGCATGATCGCTTTCTGCACGAATTCCATGTGCCGCCCGATGCGCACGTCGGCCAGCACCGCGTCACGAACCCTACGGCTGGCGTCGATGAGATAGCTGGCGCGACGGACGCCAATGCCCAGGGGCCCGTTGAGGCCGTACATCTTGATGACGGTCTTGTTCTCATCCGACAAAAGGTCGAACGGCAGCCCGTGCTTTTCCCGAAACCTGAGGTGCGATGCGGGCGACTGCGGACTTATTCCGACGACGTGCAATCCGGCTTTCTGGATCTCGGCATGCAGGTCCCGCAGCATGCAGGCCTGGCGGGTACAGCCGGGGGTAAAATCCGCGGGGTAGAAGTACAGAACGATGGCGCCGGCGCTCAGCAGCTGAGTGAGCGATCGATCGGTGCCAGACTGATCCGGAAGGGTGAATTCCGGTGCGCGCTCGCCCGCTTTTAGCATTGGTTATGGCCTCTTCGCTATATCCTAGCTAAGTTCATCACGGATTGGCGATACTTTGGCTTGCCGCGTCTTTGCTGCTAGTATTCGGAGCCCTTTTACGGGGGAGTAGCTCAGTTGGGAGAGCGTCGCGTTCGCAATGCGAAGGTCGAGGGTTCGATCCCCTTCTCCTCCACCACCCCTAGAGGCCGGTGTCTCTCGACTCCGGCCCATCTTTGCCTCGGTAGCTCAGTGGATAGAGCGAGTGCCTCCTAAGCGCTAGGTCGCCGGTTCGATTCCGGCCCGGGGCACTTCCTGGCCCGTGCCAGATCACCACCGCTATTGCGGCGTTACGCGCCGCGGCCCCGGCGCGGATCTGCGCTATCCTCGTAGCCAGGGAGGCTAAAGAATTGCGACATGTCACCACAGGGCTCGGCATCGTGCTCGCATGCCTGGCTGGGTGCGGCGGTCTCGAGCTCAATCCGTTGGTGAACGAGCCGCGCACCGTCCGTCTAGAGCAGGATCGGTCGAAGACACTGACCGTCGTTCACGAGATGGTCTGGAGCGACAAGTCCCATGCCACCCGCGAAATCCGCTTCCCCGCGGGGACGTATTCGCTCGAGGCCGAGGATGCCGACTACTGGTATATGCGCAGCCCCGCACCCCTCGTTCTGCGCGAGTTCAAGAAGGGCATGCAGACCGAGAGCCGCAACATCCGCGGGGGTATCGCGATCGGCAAGTACACCACTCGGTCGGTGCCGGCCGCCGGCTATATCGATGGCCAGGAGTCCTCGCGCATCCTGATCTGGAAGCTCGGCAAGGATTTCTTGAGCCGCGAAGGCAAGGATTGGCGAAAGTCCTCATGACCCCCGATTCGTCCGTCCAAATGCTCTCGAGCATACCGCCGAGCTTGAGAAGTCCTCGCGCCCTCGTATTCTGGGCGGCGGTCCTGCTCACCGGTATCGGCGCCGGCGTCGCTGCTGCCCTGTTGACGAACCTACTGTTCGCGGTTCAGCACCTGTGCTGGCCGGGACCGCACTTGCTGGATGCCGCCCGGCAGAAAGATGCGACATATCACCTCATCGTTTTGCTGGCGGCCGGCGCGATGACGGCCGCAGGGCAGGTGCTCGTGCGTCGCCTGGCGGCGGGCAACAGTATCGACATTACCGAGGCCATCACGCGATTCGCCGGACGCCTGCCCGCGCTGCGCACGCTCGTGACGGCGACGCTGTCGGTGGTGGTCGTGGGCATGGGCGCTTCCCTCGGACGCGAGGGTGCGCCCAAGCAGGCGGGCGCGGTGATCGCCAATGCCCTCGCGGATCGCACCGCCTTGACGGACGAGGAGCGCCGCCTGTTGGTGGCGTGCGGCGCGGGTGCCGGCATGGCGGCGGCCTACGGTGTGCCGCTCGGTGGCGCATTGTTCGCCGTCGAGGTGCTGCGCGGCGTGCTTGCGCTGCGGCTGATTCTACCGGCGCTGCTCGCCGCGGCGTGCGCCACCGGTGTCGCGTGGCTGCTTGCCATGCCCAACGAGCCGACCTATCCGATTCCCTCGTATTCGCTATCGGCGTCCGTGATCTGCTGGTCGGCCGTGGCCGGCCCGATCATCGGAGTGTTCTCGGTGGGCTTCGTGCGCAGCATCGCCTGGGCGGATCGAAACAAGCCGCAAGGCACGCTGCGGCTGCTCGCGCCGCTCGGCGCGCTCAGCGTGGTCGGAGCGCTGTCGATTCCTTTTCCGCAAGTGCTCGGCAACGGCAAGGACATTGCGGCGCTCGCCTTCACCGGCCAGGTCGCCGTTCCGTTGCTGCTCGCGCTGCTGGTGGTGCGGCCCTTCGCGACCGTGCTGTGTCTCGGAAGCGGCGTGCCGGGAGGGCTCTTCACGCCTTCGCTCGCGACCGGCGCACTGCTCGGAGGCGCGCTGGGAAGCGCCTGGTCCCTGATCTGGCCGGGCGTGCCACCGGGACTCTACGCCATCATCGGCGCCGCGGCCGTGCTCGCGGCGACCACTCACGGGCCGGTGTCCTCGATCGTCCTGGTCATGGAACTCACGGGCCGTGACCGCTCGTTCATCCTGCCCGTGCTCATAGCGGTGGTCACCGCCACCGTCGTGGCGCGGACCCTCGACGAGCGCTCGATCTACGACGCGCGGTTCACCGAGCGGCAGATGCAGGCCAGGCAGAAGGCGCGGGAACCCTCTCCGCAGTAAAGTTGCAGACATGCGTGTGCTCGTCGTCGAGGATGACCGGATGATCGCCAAGGGCCTGCACACCGCGCTCAAGCAGGACGGCTATGCGGTCGACGGCGTGAGCGATGGCGCGAGCGCGGCCGCCGCGCTGCGCGCTTCGCGATTCGATCTCGTGCTCCTCGATCTTGGTTTGCCCGAGCGCGACGGCCTCGAGGTGCTGCGCGAGCTGCGTTCGCGGGGAGATGCGACACCGGTGATCATCCTCACCGCACGCGACGACGTTCAGAATCGCATCCAGGGACTCGACGCGGGCGCGGACGACTACATCGTCAAGCCGTTCGATCTCGACGAGGTCGCGGCGCGCATGCGTTCGGTGCTGCGCCGAGCGGCCGGACGCGGCGAGCCTCACATCCGTCATCGTGGCATCACGCTCGATCCGGTGTCGCACGCCGTCGAGCGCGACGGCGTGCCGGTCGTCCTGTCGGCCCACGAGTTTGCCGTCCTCGAAGCCCTGATGCAGCGCCCCGGCACGGTGCTGTCGCGCGCGCAGCTCGAGGACCGGCTATACGGTTGGTCCGACGGCATCGAGAGCAATGCCATCGAGGTGTACGTGCACGGATTGCGGCGTAAGCTCGGGACCGATGCGATCCGCACGTTGCGAGGCGTGGGCTACTTCGTGCCGAAAGAATAGATGACCTCCGTCCGCACCCGATTGTTGATGGCGCTGCTCGCCGTGGTGATCGCGACTTCGCTGCTCGCCGGGCTGCTCACGTACCGGCGCGTCTTTGCGGAGACCTCGACTCTGTTCGACTATCAATTGCGGCAGATGGCATTGTCCCTGCGCAGCCAAATCCCCATGGCGCCGCGTCTCGAGCTGCCGCCGGATCAGGCCGATGCGGATTTCGTGATCCAGATCTGGGACCCCTACGGGACGCGCGTTTACTTCTCGCGTCCGGGCCTGCCGCTCATCAACGCCACGACCCTGGGGTACGCGGATGTGCGCGTGAGCGGCGAAGCGTGGCGCACCTACGGCCTGCAAACGCTCGAGGGAGTGATCCAGATTGCGCAACCGCTGCGCGTCCGGGAGGCGTTCGCGCGCGGCGCGGCATTGCGGGCGGTGATACCGCTGCTGCTGCTCTTGCCGATCTTGGGCGCGGCCATCGTCGGGGTGGTTGGGAGCGGGCTCGCGCCGTTGCGGCGTCTCGCAAACGAAGTGCAGCGGCGCGACGTGCATAGCTTGACGCCCGTCGCGACGGAACGGTTGCCGCAAGAAGTTGCGCCGCTGGTCGACGCACTCAATCGACTGCTGCAGCGGCTGCACGCGGCATTTCAGGCGCAGCGCGCATTCGTGGCGGATGCGGCGCACGAGCTGCGCTCGCCGTTGACCGCCGTGCGTTTGGAGCTGCAACTCCTCGACCGCGCGCCCGACGAAGAGGCCCGTCGCGAGGCGCGCGCCAATCTAGGCGCCGCCGTCGAGCGTGCGATTCACCTCGTCGAGCAGCTGCTCACCCTCGCGCGCAGCGATCCGCGCGAGGAGGCCGGCGCATGGTCGCGGATCCCGCTCGAACAAGCGGCCGCGAACGGAATTGCGGATGCGAATTCTCTCGCCCAGGCGCGCCGCATCGATCTCAGCCTCGAGGCCGAGCCCGCCTTTGTGCAGGGGGACCCCGAGGCGCTGCGCATCCTGGTGCGTAATCTCGTCGACAATGCGGTGCGCTATTCCCCCGAGGGAGGCCAGGTGCGGGTGAGCACTCACGATCGGGCTTCCGGGGCCGCCCTCGAGGTCGTCGATACAGGACCCGGGATTCCGCTGCCCGAACGCGAGCGTGCGTTCGACCGCTTCTATCGACGCTCGAATGCCCCCGCAGGCGGCAGCGGGCTCGGCCTCGCCATCGTCAAGGCCATAGCGGACCGTCACGGTGCGCAGATCCGCCTGGACGACGCCCCCGGCGGGGGCCTCAAGGTCATTGTGGCCTTTCCTCGGCCCGGCCTGCGCGACCCCGGCGCTTAAGGCTCGCTTAAGGAGGCAGGAGGAGGATGGCCGCAGGTGCCCGATAGCGGGCCTTTATTCCTTCAGGAGGATTTTCGATGAGATCTCCCATCAGATTCGTTGCCGGGGCAGCCGCGGGCGTTTTCGCCCTGGGCGCGGCCGCCGGCTATGTGGCGCCTTCCATTTTCCGGAGCGCACAGGCGGCGGACACCGCGGCGAGCGCTCCCACGGCGAGCGCCACCACCGCGGCAGCGCCCTCTGGGCCGATACCACTCGGCACGGCCCCTAATTATCGCGCGATCGTCGCGCAAAACCGCAGCTCGGTCGTCGGTGTCACGGTGGCGGGCGAGCTGAAGGTTGCCGAGCAGCAGCAGCCGTTCGGTAATTTCAATCCATTCGGCGACGACGACAACAATCCCTTCTCGCAGTTCTTCCGCCAACTGCCGCACCAGCACAGCAACCCGACGCCCATGCATGCGCAGGGCTCCGGTTTCATCGTGAGCTCCGACGGTCTGATCTTGACCAACGCGCACGTCGTGGACGGTGCGAAAGAGGTCACCGTCAAGCTGATGGACCATCGGGAATACAAGGCGAAGGTGCTCGGCACGGACAAGACCAGTGATATCGCGGTGCTGAAAATCGACGCTCACGGCCTGCCGGCGGTGCGTCTCGGTAACTCCGACCAGCTAGGCGTCGGCGACTACGTGCTCGCGATCGGTGCTCCGTTCGGTCTCGAGGAGACCGCCACGGCCGGCATCGTGAGCGCGACGGGCCGTTCGCTTCCGGGCGACGGCGCGGTGCCGTTCATTCAGACAGACGCGGCCGTCAATCCGGGCAACTCGGGCGGACCGCTGTTCGACTCGACGGGTGCCGTGGTCGGCATCAACTCGCAGATCTACACGAACTCGGGCGGCTATCAGGGCGTCTCGTTCGCCATTCCCATAAACCTCGCGCAAGGCGTCGAGCAGCAGATCGTGAAGACCGGCAGGGTCGAGCACGGCCGGCTCGGCGTGGAGATCCAGAACGTCAATCAGTCGCTCGCGGAGTCCTTCAAGCTGAGTTCGCCGGAAGGCGCGTTGGTCGCACAGGTCGTGCCGGATAGCGCGGCCGCTCGGGCGGGTATCAAGCCGGGAGACGTGATCCTCAAGTTCAACGGATCGCCGATCGCAGACTCCGGATCGCTCTCGGTGCGCGTGAATGCCACGGCGCCCGGCGAGAAGGCGACTCTCGACATCATGCGTGACGGCAAGCCGATGACCGTGAACGTGACCATCGGCTCGGCGGGCAATGCCACGGTGGCGAAGAACGGCGAAGCGGCGCCGGAAGGATCGCATCTCGGGATGAAGCTGCGTCCGCTCACGCCGGATGAGCGCAACCAGGCGGGCGTCTCGGGTGGCTTGGTTGTCGAGGAATCGAGCGGTCGAGCGGCCGAGGCGGGCATCCAGGAAGGCGACGTGGTGCTGTCGGTCAACGGCACGCCGGTGAACAGCGTCGAGCAGCTGCGCGGTCTCGTGCACGGCCACGACAATCAGGTGGCGCTGCTCATTCAGCGCGGCGAGACGCGTATTTTCGTCCCGGTCGGCTTGGGCTAAGCGCTTCGCCGATCCCTGGGGTTCCTGTCCGCGTGCCGGCCTGCAGTCACAAGACTGCAGGCCGGCCCTCTTTTCGGCTATAACATCGGCGGATGAGGCTTCTCGCCACTTTCGCGCTCATTGCTTGTTGCTCATCGAGTTTCGCAGAGGAGCCCGCTCCCATCCAGCTTCCCCCGGCGCCGGGGCCGGCCACGGGGCTTGCCGATTCGGCGGCGCTGCGCGCCACCGTGTTCGGAACACCGCCGCAGGATATCGCGCCCCTTCCCCAATCCGTGCCCATGCTCGAGATGGATCTCGCGTTACCGTGGAGGCGGCCGGTCCCGCAGATCTTCTGGTTCGATAAGCGGCTGCGGGTGTGGCTTTCGGCCCAGAAAAGGCCGGCGCCCCTTGCCATCATCATTTCGGGCACCGGCAGCGATGCCAATACCTCGAAGCTCTCGGTGTTGCGCGCGGTATTGTACGGCGCCGGTTATCACGTCCTCACGATGCCCTCGCCGACGTTTCCGGGCTTCATCGTATCCGCCTCGAGCACGGGCATTGCGGGCGATCTCATGCAAGACGGCCACGATTTGTACGCGGCCATGGGCGAGATCATCGCACACTTGCCCAAAAAGACTCGAATCACCGATGTCCACGTCCTCGGCTATAGCCTCGGCGGAGCGAACGCGGCCTTCGTCAAGTCGATCGACGATGCCGAGCACAAGCTCCACATTCATCGTGCGGTGATGATCAATCCCCCCGTCAGTCTGTTCGCCACGATCGGCCGGCTCGACAAGCTCTACGCCGTCTCGCTCGGCAACGGCGACGCCGGCATCGAGCGTTTCTACCAGCAGCTCTACGCCGCGCTCGCCAATGCTTACCGCGCGAGCGGACGGGTCGAGCTCGACGAGGACTTCCTCTTGGGCGCCGCCGCCGCGGAGCTGAAGAGCGATGCACAGTTCTCCGCCGCCATTGCGTTGTCGTTTCGCATCGCGCTCTCGAATGTATTTCTCGCCGGGGACGTTTATTCGGGGGCGGGCGTGGTCATCGATCCCGCGCATCCGCCCAAGGTCGGTGATTCACTGGAGGAGACCGCGCGCATCCTGCGCGGCAAGACCTTTGCCGAGTACTTCACCCGCATCTTCGCGCCTTATTATCTCAAGCTGCGGCCGAGCGACACGGTCGACTCGCTCATCGCCGAGAATCGGCTCGACAGCATCGGTGAGCGGCTACGCTCGGACCCTGACTACTACTGCCTGACCAACAGCGACGATCTGATACTCGATAGAGCGGAGCTCGCGTGGCTCGAGAAGACGCTGGGTTCGCGTATCGCGGTCTACGACCACGGCGGGCATCTCGGTAATCTCGGCGACCGGCAACAGGCGGCGGACCTGCTCGCCATGCTGGACGGGCGATGGCAGGGAAGCCGCTGATGCGGGTCGGCATCGGCTGCGCAGTCGCGGTGCTCCTGCTCGCCGGATGCGCGACGCGCGAAGTCGAGTTCCACCACTGGCCGGCCGAAACACCGGCGGCCGACAACAAGGCCGACATCGCGCGCATGCAAGGACTGCAAGCCGCGGCCGCCGCGACGCTGGCTACTCCGCAGGGCGCCGAGCGGGCAGGGGGCGCGGCTGAACCGCCGCCGCCGCTCCTGAAGCCCGACGATGCGCCGTCTCTCAAAACCTACGATCCCTGGGCGCGCCTCAACCGCTTCACCTATCGATTCAACGCTCGCTTCGACGAGGCACTCTTTCTACCGGTAGCGAACGGGTATCGCCGCTTCGTGCCCGCACCGCTGCGCGGCGGCGTACACAGCTTCTTCGCCAACCTCTCCGAGGTTGACAGCGTCATCAATTACACGCTGCAGGGGCGCTTGCATAGAACGGTACGCAGCTTCGGCCGATTCGTGATCAACACGACGCTCGGGATCGGGGGATTGTTCGACATTGCGGGTAGGCTGAACATACCCTACGAGCCGACTGGGTTCGGCACCACGCTCGCGAAATGGGGCATGCATCCCGGTCCCTATGTGGTCATGCCGCTGTTAGGCCCCTCGACGTTTCGCGAAGGCGCGGGTTATGTAGTCGATTACGCCACCGAGTACGCGATCAATCTGGGTGATCTGTATCGGGGAAATCAAGCCTGGGGATTGGGGATCACCACCGCCATTGATCAGCGCGCGAACTTCGATTTTCGCTATTACTCGACGGGCTCGCCGTTCGAATACGAGACCATTCGCTTCCTCTACATGCGCAAGCAGCTGATCGAGGATACGGGGCTGCACAAGACCAAGCCCCTGCCGAAGCCCAATCCCGAGGAGCCGGCCGGCAAATGAGTGAGCTTGCGCGCGCGCCTTGCAGCGGACAGTATGGGAGCTCATGCTGAACTCCGCCGCCGCCTTCCGCATCCGCTGGCGCATTTTCTCGTTTCTTTTCGGATTCGGCTTCCTCGCCTACATCCAGCAGAAGACGATCACGGTGGCCGCCGATCCTATGATGCCGGCTCTCGGTTTGAGCCAGCAGCAGATCAGCTTCATCGAGCAGGCGTTCGTCATAGGCTATGCGATTTTCCAGATGCCGGGCGGTGTGCTCGGACAACGGTTCGGGGCGCGCCTCACCTTCGTGGTGATCGGCCTCGTCGCCTTCGCGGCCACCATTGCAACGCCGATCGTGCCGGCGTTCTTGAGCGGCACGGGGCTGTTCGCGGCGCTTTACGGCGCGCAGCTCGTTCTCGGCCTCTCCCAGGGGGCCATTTTTCCGGTATCTGCGGGCGTGTTCGAGGCGTGGTTTCCGCCGAAGCGCTGGGCGTTCGTGCAGGGATTTCAGACCATGGGACTCAACTTCGGCCTGGCCTTGACTCCGCCGCTCATCGTCACGCTCAGCTTGTGGCTTGGCTGGCGGCAGGCGCTCATCTGGAGCAGCATGCCGACGCTCGCGCTCATCGCGCTCTGGGCTTGGTACGGCCGCAACACGCCGCGCGAGCATCCGTCGATGTCGGCGCAAGAGCTCGAGGAGATCGGCGACCCGCCCAAGGCGCATTCCTCGATCACCTTGAGACAGCTTCTGGCGCTCGTCGCGAATCGCAACGTGCTGCTACTGTTCTTCTCCTACATGTGCATGAACTACACGTTCTATTTGCTCTCGAACTGGGTGTTTCTCTATCTGATTCAGGAGCGCCATTTTTCCGCGCTCGACAGCAGCTGGCTGGCCGTGGCGCCACCACTTGCGGCCGCGGTGGGCGCGGGACTGGGCGGTGTCTTGACCAGTCTGCTCGCGCAGCGGTTCGGCAATCGCTGGGGCTATCGCATCGTGCCCCTGGGTGCGATGACGTCCGCGGCGCTACTCCTGTTGCTCGCGGTCAACGCCTTGAATCCTTATTTCGCGCTGACGGCGCTGTCGTTGTGTTTCCTGGCGGTCGAGCTCACGGAGGGAGCGTTTTGGGGCGCGGCCATGATGGTGGGCGAGGGGGATAGCATGGCGGTTTGCGGATTCATGAATACCGGCGGAAACCTCGGCGGAATCATCGGCCTGCCGATCGTGGGCTATTTCACCGGACGCCACAACTGGCACACCGCGTTTTTCATCGGTGCGGGCTTCGCGATCGTGAGCGCCGCGTCCTGGCTTGCCGTTCGTCTGAGCGGCTCGCCCGCGTCGGCCACCGCGGAGCTTGCCCCGCAAGCAGTGAGCGCATGAAGACCGTCGTCGTGACCGGAGCTGCCCAAGGCGTGGGGTACGCCGCCGCCGCGCTGTTGGCGCGGCTCGGTTATCGGGTCGTGCTGACCGATCTTAAGCCGCTCGATGCGCGTGTGCGGCAACTAGAGGAGGCGGGTGCGAACGCCGTCGGGATATCCGGGGACGTCGCCTCGGAATCCTTCGTGCGCGAGCTCAGCGAGCGTCTCGTGAGCGACTACGGCGCGCTCGATGCACTGGTCAACAATGCCGGCATCAGTCTGATCGCTCCCGCCGAGAGCACCTCGGCGGAGCAATGGCAGCGTGTGATGAACGTCAACCTGTTCGGGCCGTTTCTCTTGTGCAAATACTTGGGCGCACAGATGTTGTCCCGTGGGCGGGGCAGCATCGTCAACGTCGCCTCGGTCGCGGGCCTTGCGGGCATCGCTCACCGCAGCGCTTACAACGCCTCGAAGCACGGGCTCATCGGCTTGACCCGGACATTGGCGGCGGAGTGGGGCGGGCGCGGCATCCGGGTCAATGCGGTGTGCCCCGGTTGGATCAAGACCGAGATGGATGTCGCGGACCAGGGCGGCGGCGCCTACTCGGACGCGGACATCGTGAATCGCGTCCCCATGGGCCGCTTCGCGAGCGCGGCGGACGTGGCGCAGGCAATTGCCTTGCTCCTCGACGAGGAGCGCTCTGCGTTCATCAATGGAGTTTCGCTCCCCGTCGATGGGGGCTGGATCGCCGACGGCGGATGGGAGAGCTTGCGGGTGCGCGCTCGGAGCTGACACGGTGTGGCTGCGAGAAACCTCCCCGGCCGAACGGCATACGCTGATTGCTGCATGCCTGGGCTACGGCCTCGACGGCTTCGATTTCATGATCTACACCTTCGTCATCCCGACGCTTCTTGCGGTGTGGCACATGACGAAGGCGCAGGCGGGCTACATCGCCACGGGGGCTTTGATCGCATCGGCCGTGGGTGGGTGGGCGGCGGGCGTTCTGGCCGATCGCTATGGCCGGGTGCGCGTGTTGCAGTGGACCGTTGCCTGGTTCGCCGCATTCACCGCCTTGAGTGGATTCACCAATTCCTATCAGGCGCTCTACTTTACGCGCGCGCTGCAGGGCCTCGGCTTCGGCGGCGAATGGGCCGTGGGGTCGGTGCTGATCGCCGAGACCATCGCGGCTCGTCATCGCGGCAAAGCGTCAGGGCTGGTGCAGAGCAGCTGGGCGATCGGCTGGGCGGGTGCGGCCCTTAGCTTCGCTGGTTTGTATGAGCTGCTGCCGGCCGCGCTCGCCTGGCGGGTGCTCTTCTGGCTCGGCATAGCCCCGGCGCTCCTCATCGTGTACATACGGCGGCGCGTGCCGGAGTC
This sequence comes from Steroidobacteraceae bacterium, assembly GCA_049513515.1. Lineage (GTDB taxonomy): Bacteria > Pseudomonadota > Gammaproteobacteria > Steroidobacterales > Steroidobacteraceae > Bog-1198. The sequence continues at coordinate 40,791 of JBEKWA010000021.1, read as the reverse complement.
CCCGCTGTACGCGAGTGCGCGAGCGCAGCGCGCCGGTGCGCATTTTCTGGATATCTTCAGACCGCCGCTCTGCCGCACAACCCTGCTTGCGAGCCTGTTGTGCACCGGGATGATGGGGGCGTATTACGCGGTAAACACGTGGCTGCCGACATATCTCTGGAGTGAGCGTCATCTGTCCGCCGGCGGCATCTCGCGGTATCTCTTGGTCCTGATCGCCGGCTCGTTCGCCGGTTATCTCACCGCGGCATGGCTGTCCGATGCGCTCGGCCGGCGACGCTGCTTCATGCTGTTTGCCGCGGCCGGAGCGGTGCTCGTCCTCGCATACACGCGGGTGACGGTGAGCGATGCACAGACGCTGGCCCTCGGCTTTCCGCTGGGATTTTTTCAGTCGGGTATATTCTCGGGCATGGGGGCGTATCTCTCGGAACTTTATCCGAGCACCGTGCGCGGTTCCGGACAAGGTTTCTCCTACAGCTCCGGCCGTGCGGCGGGATCTCTGTTTCCGGCCATCATCGGCGTCGCGAGCACCCATGCATCGCTTGCGGCCTGCATCGGGGCGACAACCGCGGTGGGTTATGGCCTGGTCATCGCCGCCGCCTGGGTGTTGCCCGAGACGCGTGGACGGGTGTTGAGCCCTTGATCCCGGGACGCCGCGAGCGCTGGCAATTCTGGGTGGACCGCGGCGGCACGTTCACGGATATCGTGGCGCGCGCCCCCGATGGCGGGCTGTCGACGCTGAAACTGCTCTCGGAGGACCCCGCGCACTACGAGGATGCCGCCGTCGAGGGCATTCGTCGCATCCTCAAGCTGCGCGCGGGCGAGGTGATCTCGCCCGCGCAGGTCGAGTCCGTGAAGATGGGCACCACCGTTGCCACGAACGCTCTGCTCGAGCGGCGCGGCGAGCCGACGCTCCTCATCACCACCCGCGGATTCCGCGACGCCTTGCGTATCGCGACGCAAGCGAGACCGCGGCTGTTCGCGCGGCACATCGTATTGCCGGAGCCGCTTTACGCGAGCGTGATCGAGGCCGACGAGCGGGTTGATGCTCGCGGCGGCGTCATCACGGCGCTCGACGCGGGCGCGCTCGAGCGTGCTCTCGAGCGCGCCCATCGCGCGGGCCTGCGCGCTTGTGCGATCGTCTTATTGCATTCCTATCGAGCGCCGGCCCACGAGCTCGAAGCCGAGGCGTTGGCGCGGCGTGCGGGCTTTACCCAAATTTCGGTCTCGCATCGCGTGAGCCCGCTGATGAAGCTGGTGCCGCGCGGCGATACCACGGTGGTGGATGCCTATCTCTCGCCCATTCTGCGCCGCTACGTGGAGCGCGTTGCCGCGCAGATGCCGGGAGTGCGTCTCCTGTTCATGCAGAGCTCCGGCGGTCTCACGGAGGCGGGACGCTTTCAAGGGAAGGATGCGATCTTGTCGGGCCCGGCGGGCGGGATCGTCGGCATGGCCGAATGCGCGCGCGCGGCGGGACACGCTCGCTTGATTGGGTTCGACATGGGGGGCACGTCGACCGACGTGAGTCACTACGCAGGTGAGTACGAGCGCGTCTTCGACACCGAAGTGGCGGGTGTGCGCGTGCGCGCTCCCATGATGAGCATTCACAGCATCGCCGCGGGCGGGGGATCGATCATCCGCTTCGACGGGTCGCGTCTGCGCGTCGGTCCAGAATCCGCCGGCGCCGATCCGGGGCCCGCGTGCTATCGCCGCGGCGGCCCGCTCACCATCACCGATGCCAACGTGCTGCTCGGGCGAATTCATCCGGAGCACTTCCCCAAGGTGTTCGGGCCCGATGGCCGTGAGCCGCTCGATCGGGCCGAGGTGGAATTGCGTTTCGGCGAGCTCGCGCAGCGCATGAGCGCGAGTGCGGGCTTCGCCATTGGCCCCGAGGAGGCCGCTGCGGGTGCGCTACGCATCGCGGTCGGCAGTATGGCGAACGCCATCAAGCGCATCTCCGTCGCCCGCGGCTATGACGTGACGCGCTACACCTTGCAATGCTTCGGTGGAGCAGGCGGCCAGCACGCCTGCCAAGTGGCGGACGCGCTCGGCATCGAGCACATCTTCTGTCATCCGCTCGCAGGGGTGCTGTCGGCGCTCGGCATGGGGCTTGCCGACCAGAGCGTCATGCGCGAGGCCTCGCTCGAGAGTGTATTGGGCCCCGCAAGTGTGGCCGAGGCGCGGCGGCTCGCCGAGCGCCTCGCACAGGAAGCGGGCGCAGCGCTCGCGGTGCAGGGCGTGCCCATGGAACGCGTGCGCCCCAAGGTCCGGCTGATGATGCGCTATCAAGGCACGGATACCGCATTGCCGTGCGAGCTGCCTGCCGCGGATGAGGTGGGTGCGGTTCGCGCCGAGTTCGAAACCGCCTATCGGCGCCGCTTCGCCTTCCTGATGCAGAGCCTCGACCTGGTGATCGAATCGGTGACTGTGGAGTGTATCGGCGTCGGCGAGGGCGCCCAGGCGAGCCTCGGCGCGCCGGCGCCCCTGCGGGCGCCCTTGCAGGCGCCCCCATCCACGCACGCAGCGGCGCCGGTGGCGGTGAACATGTATTGCCTGGCGGACGATGCGCCGGCCGGCTGGCGCCGCGGCCGGCTGCTCGATGGCGAGGCCCTCACGGCCGGCGCGTCGATCGAGGGGCCCGCGGTCATCGCGCAGCGCAACGCCACCATCGTGGTCGAGCCCGGCTGGCGCGCCCGCCTCACGCAGCTTGGCAATCTCGAGCTCGGTCGAATACACGCTCGGCCTGCGGCGCGGGCGCTCGGCGCCCAAGCCGATCCCATCATGCTCGAAGTGTTCAACAATTTATTCATGAGCGTCGCAGAGCAGATGGGCCTCTCGCTGCAGAACACCGCCCACTCGGTGAACATCAAGGAACGGCTGGATTTCAGCTGTGCCGTGTTCGACGGGGAGGGCAATCTCATCGCCAACGCGCCGCACATGCCGGTGCATCTCGGCTCGATGAGCGAATCGATCCGCACCGTCATCGCGGTGAATCCGCAGCTTGCGCCGGGCGAGGCCTACGTGCTGAACGATCCCTATCGCGGCGGTACCCATTTGCCGGACATCACCGTGATCACGCCCGTGTTCCTCGACCTCGGCCTGAAAGCCGGTGAACCCGGTGCCGCCGAGAGGCTCGCACCGAGCTTTTTCGTGGCCTCGCGCGGTCATCACGCCGATGTGGGCGGCACGACCCCGGGCTCGATGCCGCCATTCTCCGCATCGATCGAAGAAGAGGGGGTGCTGATAGATAACTTCAAGCTGCTCGAGGCGGGCCGGCTGCACGAGCAAGAGCTTCTCGACCTGCTGACATCCGGCCCTTACCCGGCGCGCAATCCCGCACAGAATCTCGCCGACCTGCGAGCGCAGCTCGCCGCCAACGAGAAGGGTGCGCAGGAGCTGCGCGCCATGGTCGCGCAGTTCGGAGCCGACACCGTGGCGCGCTACATGCGGCACGTGCAAGACAATGCGGAGGAGTGCGTGCGCCGCGTGATCACGGCCTTGAGCGACGGCGAGTTCACGCTCACGCTCGATAACGGCGCGTGCATCTGCGTCGCCGTGAGCGTGGATGCCCTGCGACGCACCGCGCGCATCGACTTCAGCGGTACGAGTGCGCAGCTGCCCAATAACTTCAACGCCCCGCGTGCCATCACGGTGGCCGCGGTCCTCTACGTCTTTCGCACGCTGATCGATGACGACATTCCGCTCAACGCGGGGTGTCTCAAGCCCCTCGAGATCATCGTCCCGGACGGCTGCATGTTGAATCCCCGGCCGCCCGCCGCCGTCGTTGCCGGTAACGTCGAGACCTCCACGTGCGTGACGAACGCACTGTACGGAGCGCTCAAGGTGATGGCGGCGAGTCAGTGCACCATGAACAATTTCACTTTCGGCAACCGCCGCTATCAGTATTACGAGACCATCGCAGGTGGCTCCGGCGCGGGCCCCGGTTTCGACGGCACGAGCGTCGTGCAGACTCATATGACGAACTCGCGGCTCACCGATCCCGAAGTGCTGGAGTTCCGCTTCCCCGTGCGTTTGGACTCGTACGAGATCCGCCCGGGATCGGGCGGCGCGGGACGCTGGCGCGGCGGTGACGGCGGTGTGCGCCGCGTGCGCTTTCTCGAGCCGATGACCGCCTCGATCCTGAGCAACGGACGCATCCGCGGCGCCTTCGGCATGGCGGGCGGTGGGGACGGGGAGCCCGGGGAGAACCGTATCGAGCGTGCGGATGGGCGGGTGGAGATCTTGGGAGCGATCGCCCAGAGCGAGATGGCGCCGGACGATGTCTTCGTGATCTCGACGCCGGGCGGCGGCGGGTATGGCGAGGGCCCCGGCGGGACATCGGGTTCTTGATCGGGGTACCATCGGGCACCACGCCCAATCGGAGTCTCGAGTCTCATGAGCAGCGCCTCTTCCCCGACGATACGCCTGGATATTCGCGAGCACGTTGCGCACCTCGTACTCTCGCGTGCGGATGCCGCGAACACCATGAACCTGCAATTCGGCCGCGAGTTCGCGGCCGCCGCCTACGCCGTGCGCAAAGATCCCGACGTGCGTGCGGTCTTGCTCCGGGGCGAGGGCAAGAATTTCTGCTTCGGCGGCGATTTGCGCGGCATGGTGGCGGCGGGCGGCAATGTGAATGCGTACTTGACCGAGCTCACCACCGATGTACACGCCGGCTTGATGCATCTGGCACGCGCGAACGCCCCCGTCGTCGCTGCGGTACAGGGCACGGCGGCGGGCGCGGGTTTGGGGCTCGTGCTCGCGGCGGATCTCGCGATTGCCGGCAAGAGCGCGAAATTCACGGCCGCCTACACGGCCGTTGGCCTCACGCCCGATGCGGGCGGCACGTTCTTGCTGCCGCGGGCCGTCGGCTACAAGCGGGCCATGGAAATGTTCATCACCAATCGCGTGCTCGATGCCGAGCAGGCGCTCGACTGGGGTCTCATCAATCAGATCGTCGACGACGCAGATCTCGCGGCGACCGCGGGCGCCTTGGCGCAACGCCTGGCGGCAGGTCCCGCGGGTGCCTTCGGCGCGGTGAAGCGTCTGCTCGCCGAGGCCGAGCCCGGGTGGGAGGCGCAGCTTGCGCGCGAGGGGCGTACCATCGCCGCTCGCGCCGAAATGGAAGAGGGCCGTGAGGGCATCGCGGCATTTCTCGAGAAGCGCACGCCGAAATTCAGCTGAGTTCCCGCCGGGATTGGAATTTCCGCGTAGGTTCAGGGAACAGCGAAGAACAGTCCGACAGTCAGGGACGCTGAGGTTTTGTTGCCATTGCCGAAGGTGACCCCATAGCTCGGCTCCAGGTACCAGCCAAGCTGCTTGCTTTGCCAGAAGAATATATCGATGACTGTCTCGGCGCCCCAGTTGCTTGACGCACCGCTAGGCTGGCTTGAATGTGCCCAAGTGGGCCCCAGTCCAGGCATGATCTCAATGGTACTGGTGAGCCGAAAGGGCTTTTTGAATGGGAGTTCAAACTCCCAGCTCGTGGCTCCTCGGCTGCGGTACGCTGATGCACCGAGTTCGATCTCCAACCAATTCGCGATTGGTTCGATTTCAACGCCCACCGCGGGCCCCACATGGAAGGCATGTTCGGATATTTCCCGCTCTCCCGCAGCGGCGACTTCGAGAACGGCGATGTGCTCGGCTTGGGAATCATCGTCTGTCGCGCAGAGCGCGGTGGCAACAGGCGCCAAGGCGCACAGTACGAGCAATCGCGTCGCCATGGCCATGTAGCGGGGGGCTACAGGTCCCCCCAAAGTTCCGCGATCGCCTGCTCGCATTAGGCTGTTGAGTTTAGCTGCACCAATCGGCGAGCAGATGCCCTGAACCTACCCCGGCGTAGAACTCTACTTGACAGTAAAATCTACTCCGGAGTAGGGTATCTGGTATTGGCGAGGAGTGGCATGAAAGCTGAAAGCAACGATCTTGCGGAGGGAGCCGTCGCCTCCGTGCCCACGGATTCCTCGCCGTGGCCGGTGCGTAGCCCGCGGCAGCGCACGCGCGACGTCAAGCGGGAGGCGGTCATCAGAGCCGCGGCGCGCGCCTTCAGCGAGCGCGGCTATCACAACACATCCATCGACGAAATCGCGGCGGCGCTCAACGTCACCAAGCCGACGATTTACTATTACGTTGCCAACAAGGAACAGCTCCTGCTCGAGTGCATCCTCACGGGCCTCGAGCGCGTGCTCGAGCCTTTTCGTGCGCCGCGGCCTCCCGGGATGAGCGCTCGGGAGCAGCTCAACGCAACCATCCGCCACTACGCCCGGGCGATCGCCTCTGAATACGGCGGGTGCATGGTGCGGGCCGAGGATTTGGGGCTCGCGCCAGCCTCGCTCGCGCGCATCAAGAAACTCAAGTCCGAGATCGATCACGGCATCCGAGAGCTCCTCGAGGAGGGCGCGCGCGATGGCTCGGTCGACACCCATGATCCCAAGATGACCGCCTTCGCCCTCGCGGGCGCTCTCAACTGGATCGCGCACTGGTATCGCGAGAATCAGTCGATGACGGCCGCCGAGATCGCGGAGGCGTTCGTGCGCATTTTCAATCTCGGCCTGACGCCGCGCGTCGAGAGCTCCCAGCCGCCGTCGAGCGCCGTACCGCGCCCGCGTCGCACGCCACGCAGCGCGCGGCCGGCTCGCTTGAAACCCTGACCCCTTGCCCTAGGAGCCGAAATCATGAACGCCGTCTCCATTGCCGCAAAGCCGGCCCCGTACGCTCCCAAGAACAAGGTACGGTTCGTCACCGCCACTGCGCTGTTCGACGGGCACGATGCCTCGGTCAACATCATGCGCCGCATCCTCCAGGCCTCGGGCGCAGAGGTCATCCACCTGGGTCATAACCGCTCGGTGCAGGAGATCGTCAATGCGGCCTTGCAGGAAGACGTGCAGGGCATCGCGGTCACCTCTTACCAAGGCGGTCATGTCGAATTCTTCAAGTACATGGTGGATTTACTGCGCCAGAACGGCGGCGACAACATCAAGGTGTTCGGCGGCGGCGGCGGGGTCATCGTCGCGAGCGAGATCCGCGAGCTCCAGGCTTACGGGGTAACCCGCCTCTACTCCCCCGAGGACGGTGCGAAGCTCGGCTTGCAAGGGATGATCGACGATGTGATCCGCGCGAGCGATTACGATCTGACGGCGCTCGCGCCGGCGGAGGGCGAAGCACTCGCGGCGCTGCGCTCGGGGGACCGCCGGCAGCTCGCGCGCATCATCACCGCGGTCGAGAATCGCAGTTACGCCATGCGCGCCCGCCAGGCGCTGCTGCAGGCCGCCGCGGGCATCAAGATACCCGTGCTCGGCATCACCGGCACGGGCGGTGCGGGCAAGTCCTCGCTCACCGATGAGCTGATTTTGCGGCTGCGTCTCGATCAAGAGGATCGGGCTCGCGTCGCGGTTATTTCGATCGATCCCTCGCGCAAGCGCACCGGCGGTGCGCTCCTCGGGGATCGCATCCGCATGAACGCCATCGATTCCGACAGGATTTTCATGCGCTCCCTGGCGACGCGCGATACCGGCACGGAGCTCTCCGCCGCGCTTCCCGAAGTGATCGCCTGCTGCAAGCTCTCCGGCTTCGATCTGGTGGTGGTCGAGACTTCAGGTATAGGGCAGGGCGAATCGGGGATCGTGCCGCTCGCCGATGTGTCGCTCTACGTGATGACCCCGGAATTCGGCGCGGCCTCCCAGCTCGAGAAGATCGACATGCTCGATTTCGCCGATTTCGTCGCGATCAACAAGTTCGACCGCAAGGGAGCGGAGGATGCGCTGCGCGACGTGAGCAAGCAGTATCAGCGTAACCGCAATCTGTTTCAGCAATCGCCCGCCACCATGCCGGTCTTCGGCACCATGGCCTCGCGCTTCAACGACGACGGCGTGACTGCGCTCTACCAGGCGATTGTGCCGAGACTTGGCGAGCACGGCCTCGAGCTTCGCGCGGGCAGACTGCCGCCGGCGCGCGTCCGCGCCTCCTCGCGCGGCCGAGCGATCGTGCCGCCGGAGCGGGTGCGTTATCTCGCCGAGATCGCTCAGACGGTGCGCGCTTATCACGATCTGATCAACGCCCAGGCTCGCGCCGCTCGCGAGCGGCAATCGCTCAAAACCGCGCGCTCTTTGTTCGACGCGGCGGGGAAGCCGAGCACCGACTTCGCGGAGCTGATCGCCGCCAAGGGCGCTGAGCTGACTCCCGCGAGCACGAAGCTCCTCGAGCAATGGCCGAAGACGCGCGAGCTCTACGCTCAGGACGAGTACGTCGTGAAGATCCGGGACAAGGAGATTCGCACGCAGCTCAAGCACGAGTCTTTGTCCGGCACCAAGGTGCCCAAGGTCGCGCTGCCGCGCTACGAGGACGACGGGGAGATCCTGCGCTTTCTCATGAAGGAGAACGTGCCGGGGTCTTTCCCGTTCACCGCCGGCGTATTTGCATTCAAGCGCGAGGGTGAGGATCCGACCCGCATGTTCGCCGGCGAGGGCGACGCGTTCCGCACCAACCTGCGCTTCAAGCGACTGTCGGAAGGCATGTCCGCGCAAAGGCTGTCGACCGCGTTCGACTCCGTGACGCTCTACGGATCAGATCCCGATCCGCGCCCGGACATTTACGGCAAGGTGGGCAATTCCGGCGTCTCGATCGCGACCCTCGACGACATGAAGGCGCTGTACGCCGGATTCGATCTGTGCGCCCCGAGCACTTCGGTGTCGATGACCATCAACGGTCCGGCGCCCATTATTCTCGCGATGTTCATGAATACGGCGATCGATCAGCAGCTCGCGAAGTTTCGCGAGCAGAACGGCCGCGAGGCCACCGAGGACGAGCTGCAGAAGGTCAGGGCATGGGCCCTGTCGACGGTGCGCGGCACGGTTCAGGCCGACATCCTGAAGGAGGATCAGGGACAGAATACCTGCATTTTCTCCACGGAGTTCGCACTCAAGATGATGGGCGACATCCAGGAATACTTCGTACACCACAAAGTGCAGAACTTCTATTCGGTGTCGATCTCCGGGTATCACATCGCCGAGGCGGGCGCGAATCCGATCTCCCAGCTCGCCTTCACGCTCGCCAACGGCTTCACCTATGTGGAGTCGTATCTCGCACGCGGCATGCACGTCGATGATTTTGCCTCGAGCCTGTCCTTCTTCTTCTCGAACGGCATGGACCCCGAGTATTCGGTGATCGGGCGCGTCGCGCGGCGCATCTGGGCCGTGGCGATGAAGAACCGCTACGGCGCGAGCGAGCGCAGCCAGAAGCTCAAGTACCATGTGCAGACGTCGGGCCGGTCGTTGCATGCCCAGGAAATGGCCTTCAACGACATTCGCACGACCCTGCAGGCGCTGTGCGCCATCTATGACAACTGCAACAGTCTGCATACGAATGCGTACGACGAGGCGATCACGACCCCGACGGAGGAGAGCGTGCGCCGTGCCATGGCCATCCAGCTCATCATCAATCGCGAGTGGGGTCTCGCCTACAACGAGAATCCGAACCAGGGCAGCTTCATCCTCGACGAGTTGACGGATCTGGTGGAGGAGGCCGTGCTCAAGGAATTCGACGCCATAGCGGCGCGGGGCGGGGTGCTGGGCGCCATGGAGACGGGCTACCAGCGCGGCAAGATTCAGGACGAGTCCCTGTTCTACGAGCACAAAAAACACGACGGCTCCTATCCCATCATCGGCGTGAACACGTTCCGCAATCCGCACGGCGACGCCGTGCCCGAGACCGTCGAGCTCGCACGCTCGAGCGAGGCGGAGAAGCAGTCTCAGCTCGAGCGCTTGCGCGATTTTCAAGCTCGTAATGCCGGGGATGCGCCGGCCGTGCTCGAGCGCCTGAGGCGCAACGTCATCGAGAGCGGAAATACGTTCGAAGTCTTGATGGACGCGGTTCAGAGCTGTTCGCTCGGGCAGATCACGCGCACCTTGTACGAGGTGGGCGGCCGCTACCGGCGCAACATGTAGCCGTTTCATCAATCGGAGCATAGACATGCAGATATCGACGGTCGGAGTGATCGGCGCGGGCACCATGGGCAACGGCATCGCCCAGGTGAGCGCCGCAGCGGGACTTTCCGTGATCATGGTGGACGTCGCGCAACCCGCGGTCGATCGCGGGATCGCGGCCATCGGCACGAGCCTGGATCGGCTGGTGAAAAAGGAGAAGCTCTCCGCCCAGGACGCAGCCGCCCTGCGTGCGCGGATCCGCGGCACGACGGAGTATGCCGATCTCGTCTGGGCGGATCTCGTGATCGAGGCCGCCACCGAGAACCTCGATATCAAGCGCCGGATCATGAAGCAGGCCGATGAGGTCATCGCCCCGCACGCGGTGCTCGCGACGAACACCTCGTCGATCTCGATCACTGGCCTCGCGGCAAACATCGCGCGTCCCGAGCGCTTCATCGGCATGCATTTCTTCAATCCGGTGCCGGTCATGGGCTTGGTCGAGCTGATCCGCGGGCTGCTCACGAGCGACGCGACGCAGGCCGCCGCCGCCGACTTCGTCCGGCGCATCGGCAAGACCGCGATCACCGTCAAGAATTCCCCCGGGTTCGCGGTCAACCGGGTGTTGGTCCCAATGATCAACGAGGCAATTTTCGTGCTGCAGGAGGGCGTCGCGAGCGCGGCGGAGATCGACGAAGGAATGCGCCTCGGCTGCAATCACCCGATCGGTCCGCTCGCGCTAGCAGACCTCGTGGGGCTCGACACCTTGCTGTCCGTCATGGAGGTGTTCCAACGCGACTTCGGCGACTCGAAGTATCGGCCGGCGCCGCTGCTGCGGGAAATGGTCTCGGCCGGCATGCTCGGCCGCAAGAGCGGGAAAGGTTTCTACAGCTACTGACAGGTCAAGCGAGAGGCGGTTACATGCGCGAATATCAGGCACCATTGGCGGATATGCAGTTCGTACTGCGCGAGCTGGTCGATCACGCGCTCATTGCGCGGCTTCCCGGATTCGAGGAGGCAACGCTCGAGCTGGGCGAGGCGGTGCTCGAAGAGGCGGCCAAATTTGCCGGCGGGGTGCTGTCGCCGCTCAATCGGGTCGGCGACCGCGAAGGGGTGCGCTGGAGCGATACGCAGGTCTTTACCGCCACGGGTTGGAAGCAGGCTTACGAGCAATTTGTGGAGGGTGGCTGGAGCGCGCTCGCTTGTCCGCGCGAGTTCGGCGGTCAGAACTTGCCGCGCACCCTCTCGGCGCTCGTCGAGGAGATGTGGAACGGCGCCAACATGGCCTTCACGCTGTGCCCGATGCTCACTCGCGGCGCGATCGAGGCCATCGATCTCAAGGGATCGCAGCGCCTGAAGGACACGTATCTGCCGAAAATGGTGTCCGGTGAATGGACGGGCACCATGAATCTCACCGAGCCCCAGGCGGGCTCGGATCTCGCGGCGGTGCGCACACGCGCGGAGCCGATCGGTGGCGGCCGCTACAAGCTCGAGGGACAAAAAATCTTCATCACCTACGGCGAGCACGATCTCACCGAGAACATCGTGCACATGGTGCTCGCGCGCATCCCCGGCGCGCCCGAGGGTGTGAAGGGCATGTCCTTGTTCGTGGTTCCGAAGTTCCTGGTGAATCCCGATGGCTCGCTCGGTGAACGCAACGACGTGCGGTGTCTCTCGGTCGAGCACAAGCTAGGCATCCACGGGAGCCCGACGTGCGTGCTTGCTTATGGGCAGCAAGGCGGCGCGGTGGGCGAGCTCATCGGCGAGGAAAATCGCGGTCTCGAATACATGTTCATCATGATGAACGCCGCGCGCTTCGCCGTTGGGCTCGAGGGCATCGGGCTGTCGGAGCGGGCGTTCCAGAGCGCCCTTGCGTTCGCGAACGAGCGCATCCAGGGCACCGAGCCCGGCGAGAAGGGACGCGTGCCGATCGCGCGGCATCCGGACATCCGCCGCATGCTCATGCTCATTAAATCCAAGACCGAAGCCATGCGCGCCCTAGCGAGTGTCTCGGCGGTGTCGCTCGATGCGGCCCGCGTCCATCCGGACGCACAAGAGCGCGCCCGGCACCAGGCGTTCGCGGATTTGATGATCCCGGTCGTCAAGGGGTGGTGCACCGAGAACTCCGTGGCCCTCAGCTCGCTCGCCGTCCAGGTTCACGGCGGCATGGGGTTCATCGAGGAGACGGGTGTCGCACAGCTGTATCGGGATTCACGGATCACGCCGATCTATGAAGGAACGACCGGCATCCAGGCCAACGACCTCGTCGGCCGCAAGATCGGGCGCGACGGTGGCCGCGCGGCGCAGACCCTCATCGCGGACATGCGCGAGCTCGGATCCGCGCTTGCCAAGGAATCGAGCCTCGGCGGCGCGGCGCGTGTGTTCGCGGGTGCCGTCGATGCGCTCGAGTCCGCGGTTCGATACGTCGTCTCGGGCTACGGTAAGGACTTGCGCGGCGTCTCAGCCGGCGCCGTGCCGTTGCTCGAGCTCTTCGGTGTGGTCGCGGGCGGCTGGCAGCTGCTACGCTCCGCGATGGTGGCGCGGGAACGCCTCGCCGCCCCTCCGGCGCAGGGCGCATTGAGTGCCGACTTCTATCGAGCCAAAATCGATACCGCGCGCTTTTACGCCGATCACGTGCTGCCGCAGGCGCCCGCGCTGGCGCATGCGATCGTCGAAGGGTCGGCCGCGGTGCTCGCCGAGGGCGTGCTGTAGCGGCCCGCGTGAATCGCAGCTCGCCGCAGCGCATCGTCTGCCTCACCGAGGAGCCCACGGAGGTGCTCTATGCCCTCGGCGAGGAGCGGCGCATCGTCGGCATTTCCGGGTTCACCGTGCGACCGGCGCGCGCGCGGCGCGAGAAGCCCAAGGTTTCAGCCTTCACCAGCGCCAAGGTCGACCGGATCCTCGAGCTCGAGCCCGACTTCGTCATCGGATTTTCCGACATCCAGGCGGACATTGCTCGGGCGCTCATCAAGGCCGGCATCGAGGTGTGGATCAGCAATCACCGCTCGGTGGCGGGAATCCTCGGCTATGTGCGCCGCCTGGGTGCGCTCATCGGCGTCCCCGAGGCGGCGGAGCGCTACGCGCTCGAGCTCGAGCGGCATATCGAGGAGGTGCGCGCCGAGGCCGCCGCGCTCGGCTGCCGGCCGCGCGTGTACTTCGAGGAGTGGGATGAGCCCTTGATCACGGGCATTCGCTGGGTAAGCGAGCTCATCGCGATCGCGGGCGGCGAGGACATCTTTCCGGAGCGGGCGGTATGTGCGCTCGGCAAGGACCGTATTCTCGCAGACCCTGCTGAAGTGGCACGGCGCGCGCCGCAGATCATCCTCGGCTCCTGGTGCGGCAAGCGCTTTCGTCCCGAGCGCGTCGCTTCGCGGCCGGGCTGGGAGAGCATTCCGGCGGTACGCGACGGTGAGTTGCACGAAATCAAGTCCCCCCTGATCCTGCAGCCCGGACCCGCGGCGCTCACCGACGGCTTGAATGCGATTTCTGCGGTGGTGCGGCGCTGGGCCGCGCGCCAGGCAAACGCGGCGTAGGCGCGGCTGGCGGGGCGCCGCTCAGCGCGGCTGCATGCGAATGGCCCCGTCCAGGCGAATCACTTCGCCGTTGAGCGTCGGGATTTCCACGATGGATTGCACCAGGCGCGCGAATTCCTCGGGGCGGCCCAAGCGCGCCGGAAACGGAACCTGTGCGCCCAGGGAGGCCTGCACATCCTTGGGCAGACCCGCGAGCATCGGCGTCATGAAGATTCCGGGAGCGATGGATACGCAGCGGATGCCGAAAGCGGCGAGCTCGCGAGCGATGGGCAGCGTCATGCCGACGATGCCCGCCTTCGTGGCCGAGTACGCCACCTGTCCAATCTGGCCCTCGAAAGCCGCGACCGAGGCGGTATGAATCAAAACCCCGCGCTCACCGTCCGGGTTGGGTGCGTTCTCGCGCATGAGCGCGGCGGCGGTCTTGTCGCAGAGGAGGGTGCCGATCAGATTGACGCGCACCACCTTCTCGAAGAACTCGCCCGACATCGGACCCGTCTTGCCGAGGAGTTTCCCAGCGCCCACGATACCGGCGCAGTTGACCAGAAGATTGAGCCCTTGCATCGCCTCGTGCGCGGCAGCGATGGCGCTTTGCACTTGCGCCTCGACGCCGACGTCGCAAGTGTGGAAGGTTGCGCCGAGCTCTCGCGCGACGGCCCGGCCGGCCTCCTCCTGCAGATCCAAGATCGCGGCGCGACCGCCGCGTGCGATGATGTGCTCGACCACGGCGCGTCCAAGCCCCGAGGCTCCGCCGGTGACGACGGCCAATGTGTCTTGGATGTTCATGCGGTCCCCGAAACGATCGGTCTCACTTGAGGCTGATAGTCGTGTTCACTCCACCGGATACGGTGGCATCGTCGAACCAGCGCGATGTGATGGTCTTCGTCTGGGTGTAGAACTGCACCGCTTGCTTGCCGTAGGGCCCGAGATCGCCGAGCTTCGAGCCGCGCGAGCCGGTGAAGCTGAAGAAGGGGACCGGTACGGGAATGGGCACGTTGATGCCCACCTGGCCGACGTCGATTTCGGACTGGAACTTCCGCGCCGCGGCACCGCTTTGGGTAAAGATACCCGTACCGTTGCCGAAGGGATTGTCGTTGACGAGCTTGATGGCCTCATCCAAGCTGTCGACGCTCATGATGACCATCACCGGTCCGAAGATCTCCGTGGTGTAGATTTTCATTCCGGTCTTGACGCCGGAAAACACCGTCGGGCCGATGAAGTTGCCGTTTTCGTACCCCGCAACCTTCACGCCCCGGCCGTCCAGCTCGAGCTTTGCGCCCTCCTGAACGCCCTCATCGATGAGTCCCAGAATGCGGTTCTTCGCGCTCTTCGAGATCACCGGTCCGAGATCCGCACCTTTTTCGGTGCCGGCGCTCACTTTGAGCGACTTAGCCTTGGCCACGATGTCGGGAATCCAGTTCTTTGCCTCCCCGACGAGCACGGTGACCGACGTCGCCATGCAGCGCTGCCCGGCCGCGCCGAACGTAGCTCCCACGACCGCATTCAGGGTCTGGTCCTTGCTCGCATCGGGCATCACGACAGCGTGATTCTTCGCGCCCATCATGCACTGGACGCGCTTGCCGTGCTGCGAGGCGAGGTTGTAGACGTGCGTGCCCACCGTGGTCGATCCGACGAAGGAGACCGCGGCCACGTCGGGATGCGAGCAGAGGGCATCGACGGCGCGCTTGCCGCCGTGAACGATGTTGAGCACCCCGGGCGGCACGCCCGCCTCGAGAACGAGCTCCGCAAGGAGCATGGGCGTCATCGGGTCCTGCTCGGAGGGCTTCAGCACGAATGTGTTGCCGCAGACGATGGCCATGGGAAACATCCACAGCGGGATCATGGCCGGAAAGTTGAACGGCGAGATGCCGACCACCACGCCGATAGGCTGGCGCAGGGTATAAGTATCGACTCCGCCCGCAACGTTCTCCGCGAATTCACCGAGCTGCAGCGAACCGATCGAGCATGCATGCTCCACGACCTCGAGTCCGCGGAACACATCGCCCTCGGCATCGGCGAGTGTCTTGCCCTGCTCGGCACTCAGCGTGCGTGCGATTCGGCTCATGTGCTCGCGCACCAGTGCCTGGAGCTTGAGCATAATGCGGGCGCGGGCCGCGATCGGCGTGTTCTTCCAGGTCTTGAACGCCTTCTTGGCCGAGGCCACCGCGGCCTCGATTTCGGCGTCGGTCGAGAATGGCACTTGCGCAAGCACCTGCTGCGTCGCCGGGTTCACGACGTCGTGCCATTCGTTGGTCTGTGAATCGATCAACTTGCCGTCAAGCAGCATTTTGACGGTCGCCGCCTGGTCGGGCACAAGCGCTGGTTTGCCGGTCATGAGAGTTCCCCTTGAGCTGTCCGCATCGCGTAAACTAGAGGGGAGTTTATGCGGATTCCGACCACTCAACAATCAAACCCATCAGCGGCTCGGGATATTCAGCGCCGGGAGCCCGGGACGGTATCCGTCTGCTTCGTGGCCGCCGCCCTCGAGGCCGTGCGGGCGCGCGACCTCGATGTGGATGGTCTGCTCGCGCAAGTCGGCTTGTCGCCGGCGCTGCTTGACATACCGCAAGCTCGGATTTCGGCAGAGCATTATGGCAGGTTATGGCGGCAGATCGCGGTGATGCTGGATGATGAGTTCTTCGGTCAGGACTCGCGACGCATGAAAGCTGGCAGCTTCGCGATGCTATGCCACTCGGTGCTGGGCTGTAAGAACCTGGGTCATGCCCTCGAGCGGAGTCTGCGCTTTTACGGGCTGATCTTGGACGATATCGCCGGATCCTTGGTGCGCGAGGGGCGCGAGGCGCGGATCGTGCTCAAGGCGCGCCCCGTGGGTCGGCCCTGCCGCACCTTCGGACACGAGGTGCTGTTGCTGCTGCTGCACGGAGTGGCCTGCTGGCTCGTGCGCCGGCGCATCCCGATCTTGGCGGCAGAGTTCGCCTATCCCGCGCCCGTGCACAGCGGCGAATATCGGCTCATGTTCTGCGACGATCTGCGCTTCGAGCGGCCGTTCACCAGCATTGCCTTCGATGCAAGCTACCTCGACTTACCCATAGTGCAGGATGGGCGGACCGTGAAGGAGTTTCTGCGCACCGCGCCCGAGAACATCGTGACGAAGTACAAGAACGTCAGTGGCGTGAGCGCACGCATTCGCAGGCGGCTACGCGAGCTCTTGCCGGGAGAGGTACCCGATTTCGACACACTCGCCGCGGAGCTCAAGATGACTGCGGCGACCTTGCGCAGGCGCCTGCACGAGGAAGGTGCCTCGTATCAGGGAATCAAGGACGAGCTGCGACGCGATCTTGCCATCCGCTACTTGAGTCATTCCGACCGCAGCGTCATGGAGATCGCCCTGGAACTCGGATTTTCCGAGCGCAGCGCCTTCCATCGGGCCTTTCAGAAATGGACGGGCGCATCACCCGGCGTATTCCGGCGGGGGTTGCAGAGCTGATTGCGGCGTGCAGGCGAGTCGCATTCGACGGGCTCAGGCGTGTTGCAATTTCGCTCAGGGCGGTTGATTGATATTGTCACCCGGCGCGAATGCCAAAACCACTATAGTTTGAGACTCCAGGAAGATCAGTATGGCTACTGTTGATACATCGGCTTCCACCCCTTCGCCCGGCGCGCGGTTGCGCGCGGCGGTGCGCTCGGAACGGCCGCTGCAAGCGGTGGGAGCCATAACGGCCTATACCGCGCGCATGGCGGCCGCGGTCGGATTCAAGGCGCTCTATCTCTCGGGCGGCGGCGTCGCCGCGAATTCCCTGGGAGTGCCGGATCTCGGGGTGAGCACCATGGACGACGTCCTCACCGACATCCGCCGCATCACCGACGCCTGCGACTTGCCGCTGCTGGTGGACGCCGACACGGGCTGGGGCGGGGCCTTCAACATCGCGCGCACGGTCAAGTCGTTCATCAAGTTCGGCGCCGCCGGGATGCACATCGAGGATCAGGTGCAAGCGAAGCGCTGTGGCCATCGGCCGGGCAAGGAGATCGTGTCCAAGCAGGAAATGGTCGATCGTGTGAAGAGTGCCGTGGATGCACGCACCGACGCGGGTTTCGTGATCATGGCGCGCACCGATGCGCTGGCGGTCGAGGGCATCGACCAAGCGCTCGAGCGCGCGGTCGCGTGCGTCGAGGCGGGAGCCGACATGATTTTTCCCGAGGCGATGACGGAGCTCGCCATGTACCGCCGCTTCAAGGACGCGGTCAAGGTGCCGGTCCTCGCCAACATCACGGAATTCGGCCAGACGCCGCTCTTCACACGTGACGAGCTTGGCTCGGTGGGAGTGGACATCGTCCTGTATTGTTGCTCGGCCTATCGTGCGATGAATGCGGCCGCGCTCGCGGTGTACGAGGCGATCCGCCGCGACGGAACTCAAAAGAACGTCGTGGATCGAATGCAAACGCGCGCCGATCTGTACAAGTATCTCGACTATCACGCATACGAAGCGAAGCTGGACGAATTGTTTGCCGGGGGGAAAGAGAAATGAGCGAATCGCAGGTAGTCGGATTCAAGCCGAAGAAATCCGTGGCCTTGTCGGGTGTGGCCGCGGGCAACACGGCGCTATGTACCGTGGGCACGACGGGCAACGACCTGCATTACCGCGGGTATGACATTCTCGATATCGCAACGACCTGCGAATTCGAGGAGATCGCCTATCTCCTGGTGCATGAGAAGCTGCCGAACCGCAGCGAGCTCACCGCCTACAAGACCAAGCTTAAGGGCCTGCGGGGCCTGCCCGGCGGGGTATTGACGGCGCTCGAGCAGCTCCCGGCAAAAAGCCACCCGATGGACGTGCTACGCACGGGCGTGTCGGTGCTCGGCTGCCTCGTGCCGGAAGGCGTAGGGCACCCGGTCGAGGGCGCGCGCGACATCGCGGACCGGTTGCTCGCGAGCCTGGGCTCGATGCTTTGTTACTGGTATCACTACGCCGTGAACGGCCGACGCATCGAGGTGCAGACCGACGATGATTCCATCGGTGCTCACTTCCTGCACCTGCTGCACGGCAAGAAGCCGCCGGCCAACTGGGTGCGCGCCATGCACACCTCGCTCAATTTGTACGCCGAGCACGAGTTCAATGCCTCGACGTTCACGGCTCGGGTGATTGCGGGCACGGGCTCAGATATCTACTCTTGCATCACCGGCGCCATCGGGGCGTTGCGCGGACCCAAGCACGGCGGCGCGAACGAGGTGGCGTTCGAGATCCAGAGCCGCTACGTGTCGCCCGACGAGGCCGAGGAGGACATCAAGCGGCGCGTGGCGGCTAAAGAGGTGATCATCGGCTTCGGCCATCCCGTCTATACCATATCCGATCCCCGCAATCAGGTGATCAAAGAGGTGTCCCGCAGTCTCGCTGCCGCGGCCAACGACACCCGGAATTTCGACGTGGCAGAGCGCATCGAGACCGTCATGAAGGCGGCGAAGAACATGTTTCCCAATCTCGATTGGTTTTCGGCGGTGTCCTATCACCTCATGGGCGTTCCGACGGCGATGTTCACTCCCTTGTTCGTCATCAGCCGGACTTCGGGCTGGGCCGCGCACATCATCGAGCAGCGTATCGACGGCAAGATCATCCGTCCGAGCGCGAATTACACCGGGCCGGAAAACTTGAGGTTCGTTCCCCTCGCCGAACGCAAGTGAGAATTCGCCGGCCGCACGCACGCACATACTAGTTGAGACCACGCATGTCACACGATATCAAGTCCGCAGAACGTCCCGCACCCGATGCACTACTGGCCGCGATCGCGGATTACGCCCTGTCCTTCGCGATCAAGAGCGATCTTGCCTACGAGACAGCGGGCTATTGCCTCATGGATACGCTCGCCTGCGGATTCCAGGCGCTGAAATACCCCGCCTGCACCAAGCTCATGGGTCCCGTGGTGCCCGGCGCCACGCTGAAGGGCGGGGCGCGCGTTCCGGGCACCTCCTACGAGCTCGATCCCATCAATGCCGCGTTCAACATCGGTGCCATGATCCGCTGGCTCGACTTCAACGACACCTGGCTTGCCGCAGAGTGGGGGCATCCGTCGGACAATCTGGGCGGCATATTGGCGGTCGCCGACTATCTGTCGCGCGGCGGCAAACCGGTCGCCGTGCGCGACGTGCTCACGGCCATGATCAAAGCCCACGAGATTCAGGGCGTGCTCGCGCTCGAGAACAGCTTCAATCGGGTAGGGCTCGACCACGTTCTGCTGGTGCGGGTCGCGTCCACCGCCGTGGTCACGGCCATGCTCGGCGGCACGCGCGATCAAATCATCAATGCCGTCTCGAATGCCTGGGTCGACGGGGGTGCGCTGCGCACCTATCGCCATGCGCCGAACACCGGATCGCGCAAGAGCTGGGCAGCCGGCGATGCGACCAGTCGAGCCGTGCGCCACGCGCTCTTCGCGCTCAAGGGCGAGATGGGCTATCCGTCCGCGCTGACGGCGAAAACCTGGGGCTTCCAGGACGTTCTGTTCAAGTCCAAACCCTTGGTGCTGCCGCAAGCCTTCGGCAGCTACGTGATGGAGAACGTGCTGTTCAAGATCTCGTATCCGGCGGAGTTTCATGCGCAGACCGCGGTCGAGGCGGCGATGACTTTGCATCGAGACATCCGCGACAAGCTCGCCGACATCGAGCGGGTGGTCATCGAAACGCAGGAGCCCGGCGTGCGCATCATCGACAAGACCGGACCGCTCGCGAACCCCGCAGATCGCGATCACTGTATCCAGTACATGGTGGCGATTCCGCTGATCTTCGGCAGGCTCACGGCGGCGGACTACGAGGACGAGGTGGCCAAGGATCCGCGCGTCGACGCTTTGCGTGCCAAGATGCAAGTGCGTGAAAACCCGACGTTCACCCAAGAATACTATGCGCCCGAAAAGCGCTACATCGGCAATGCCGTGCAGGTGTTCTTCAAGGATGGCACCTCGAGCCCGCGTATCCAGGTGGACTATCCCATCGGCCACCGCAAGCGTCGCGCCGAGGGCATGCCGGTGCTGGTGAAGAAGTTCGAGGCGAGCGTCGCCGCGCACTTCGCAGCCAAGCAAACCGAGGCCATCAAGAAGATGTTTACCGATCGTGCGGCACTTCTGGCGCTGCCCGTGAGTGATTTCATGGCGCAGATGGTGAGCGCCGTCTAGTGCCAAAAAAAATATGCCCATCTACGCCCGGATTATGGCGAATCGGGCTTGCCCAAGGCCTGTGCATCTCGGGATAGTGAGGCGATATGACATCGCTACCGCCGACGCAGGAAGATTGGTCGCCCGCTAAAGCTTCGCAGGTCCGAGGAGGCTTCGAGCGGCGCGCACGGCCCGATCGGCGGCAACGTATCTGGTGGGCGTTCTTGTACGGCAGCGTTCGCCCACGTCGGCGCCGTGTGGGGCGGCGCACGGACGACGGACGCTTTCAGGCCACCGATTGGCACGGGGCACATCTCTGGGCGGTGTCCGTCGGCATCTTGATTTTGAGCGTGGTAGACGCATTTCTAACCGTAACGCTGATGTCGGGCGGAGCGATCGAGGTGAACCCGATCATGGCGGCCGTTATGGGCCATGACATGGGGGCGTTCGCCGTCCTGAAGATCGCGATGACCGGCGGTTGCGTGATGCTGATGGTGTTTCTCGCGCGCTATCGGTTCATGCGCGTGGTTCGAGTGGAGCTATTGCTCTACGGAGTGCTCTTGACCTACCTGTTCCTCGTCGGTCACGAGATGGGCATGCTGCGCGTGCTCACGGAGCGGAGCTTCTAGCGGACTGCGAGTGCAGGCCCCGTCAATTCTTTACGCCAGGTGCGGATTCCGCGGGCTGGGTCGCATTCCATAATGTCGACTATTGGGCTAGAATGCTGACTTGTCTGCGAGTTTATCTACCTTCCGTATCCTCCTGATTTGATAGGTTTTTCCCTCTCCACATGAGCGCATCCCTAGCCGACCAGCTGGCCACCACGGCTCTTAGCGGCGCGAACGCCGATTTCATCGAGGAGCTTTATCAGCGCTTCCTCAATGACCCTAAGTCGATCGAGCCGGGATGGGCCCGGTACTTTGCGAGCTTGCAGGCGGGCGGGGCGCCTGAGAAGCCGCAACGCTTGACGCGCGAGCGCACCCTCGCTGAGCCCCGCGAGCGGGCCGTGGGGGAGCGCAGCGCCGCCGATCGCAGCGCCGATCGTCGGCCGCCTCCGGCAGACAGCGGCGCGGCGAGCGCAAAGCAGGCGGCGGTGTCGCGGCTGATTCAGGTGTATGCGAATCGCGGTCATCTGGCGGCGCATCTGGACCCGCTCAATCTCTCTCCGCGCGAGAGACCGTATATTCTCGATCCCGCCTACTTCGGCCTGTCGGCAGCCGACATGGACACGGAGTTCGTCACGGGCAGCCGCACGCCGGCGATTCCCTCGTGCATGAAGCTGAAGGATATCCTCGCGGCGATCAACTTCATCTATTGCGACACGATCGGCGCCGAGTTCGCGCACGTATCGGACACCGAGGAGCGGCTCTGGCTGCAAGACCAGTTTCAGTCGGAGCGCTTGCAGCAACGCTTCAGCACCGCGGAGAAGAGGAACATTCTCTGGCAGCTCACGGCCGCCGAAGGCCTGGAGCGCTATCTGCACACGAAGTACGTCGGTCAAAAGCGATTCTCGCTGGAGGGCGGCGACAGCCTCATCCCGCTGCTCGATGAGCTGGTGCAGGAAGCGGGCAAGGACGGCATCGAGGAGACCATCGTCGGCATGGCGCACCGCGGCCGTCTCAACGTGCTGGTGAATCTGCTCGGCAAGTCCCCCAAGGATCTATTCATCGAGTTCGAGGGGCAGTACGACCTGAAGAAGCTGCGCGGCTCGGGCGATGTGAAGTATCACAAGGGATTCTCCGCCGACTTGAAGACCCCCACGGGCAACGTACACGTGGCGCTCGCCTTCAATCCCTCGCACCTCGAAGTGGTGGATCCCGTGGTGGAGGGCTCGGTGCGGGCGAGGCAGGAACGCCGCGGCGACTCGAAGGGCGACAAGGTGCTGCCGGTGCTGATACACGGCGACGCCGCCTTCGCCGGGCAGGGCGTCATCATGGAGACGCTGCAGCTGTCGCAAGCGCGCGGATTCTATACCGGCGGCTCGGTGCACATCATCATCAATAATCAAGTGGGCTTCACTACCAGCAATCCGCACGACACGCGCTCGACGCTCTACTGCTCGGATGTCGCGAAAATGGTCGAGGCCCCGATTCTGCACGTCAATGCGGACGATCCCGAGGCGGTGTGCTTCGTCACGCGCTTCGCCCTCGAGTACCGAGTCAAGTTTCACAAGGACGTGGTGATCGATCTGGTGTGCTATCGCCGACATGGACACAATGAGGCCGACGAGCCGGCGGCGACGCAACCCGTGATGTACCAGGTGATCCGCAAGAAGCCGACCGCGCGGCAGCAATACACCGATAAGCTGGTCGCCGAGGGCGTACTGAGCGCGAGCGAGGCGGCCGCGATGATGGATCAGTATCGCGCAGGTCTCGACGCGGGCAAGCCCCAGGCTCGGGCGGCGCTCGGCTTGATCGGCAACAAGTACACCGTCGATTGGAGCGCGTACTTGGACGCCGATTGGTCCGAGCCGGTGCGCACCTCGGTGGACATGGCGCGTCTGCACGCGCTCGGCAAGGCCATCACCACCTATCCGGCCGATTTTACGTTGCATCCGCGGGTGCTCGCCATCATGCAGGCGCGCGAACGCATGGTCGCGGGCGAGCTCGCGCTCGACTGGGGCTGCGCGGAGACGCTCGCCTACGCGAGTCTGATCCAGGAAGGGTACCCGGTTCGTCTGACCGGACAGGACAGCGGCCGCGGGACTTTCTTTCATCGGCACGCGGTGCTGCATGACCAGGCGACGGCCAAGACGTACGTACCTCTGCAGCACCTCGCCACCAGCCAGCCCACCTTCACCGTCACCGACTCGGTGTTGTCGGAGGAGGCGGTGATGGGATTCGAGTACGGTTTCTCCACCGCCGAGCCGCACTGCTTGACCATCTGGGAGGGGCAGTTCGGCGATTTCGCGAACGGCGCGCAGGTCATCATCGATCAGTTCATCAGCTCGGGTGAGGCGAAGTGGGGGAGGCTCTCGGGCCTCACACTCTTCCTGCCGCATGGCTACGAGGGTCAGGGCCCCGAGCATTCCTCGGCTCGCCTCGAGCGATTCCTGCAGCTTTGCGCGGAATACAACATGCAGGTATGCGTGCCTTCGACGCCCGCACAGATGTTCCATATGCTGCGTCGGCAGATGCTGCGGCCGCTGCGCAAGCCCCTCATCATCATGACCCCGAAAAGCCTGCTGCGGCACCCGCTGTCGGTGTCGCGGCTGGAGGAGCTCGCCGGCGGCAGCTTTCGCACCATCATCGACGAGATCGATGAGATCAACCCGGAGGCGGTGAAGCGCATCGTGTTGTGCAGCGGCAAGGTGTATTTCGACTTGCTCAAGGCACGCCGCGAGGCGAAGGTCGACACGGTGGCCCTCATCCGGCTCGAGCAGCTCTATCCCTTCCCCTCGGATGAATACGAGACGATCTTGCGCAAGTACTCGAACGCGCGCGAGGTCGTGTGGTGTCAAGAAGAGCCGCAGAACCAGGGCGGCTGGTATCAGATCCGCCACCGGTTGCAATTACCTCTAGGCCCGCGCGACGAGTTGCTCTATGCGGGTCGCGCCGGCGCCGCGGCGCCCGCCACGGGGATCTCGGCGCTGCACGAGCAGCAGCAGAAGAATCTCGTCACCGCCGCGCTCCAAGGCGTGCCGCCCGAAGAGACTTCGCGCCAAACGATGCGCGTTCCCGAAGCTCAAACTAGGACTGGGTCATGACAATCGAAGTGCGCGTGCCGCAGCTGCCCGAGTCGGTGGCCGACGCTACGCTGGTCGCGTGGCACAAACAGCCCGGCGAAGCGGTGGCGCGCGATGAGAATCTGGTTGATCTGGAAACCGACAAGGTCGTGCTCGAGGTCCCGGCCCCGGTAGCGGGCGTGATCTCGGAAATCAAGCTCAAGGACGGCACGACGGTGACGAGCGGCCAGCTCCTGGCGCTGATCGAGGAAGCGGCCACCGTGCCGGGCGCCAGCGCGCCCGCCGTCATGGCCGCGGCCGACGGCGCCGCCGCCCCGGCACAGGATGCGGTGCGTGCGGGCGCGCCCAACTCCGCGGAGGCGGGCGGCAAATTGAGCCCGGCCGCGAGGCGCGTCGCCGAGGAGAACAAGCTCGATCCCAAATCTCTGGTCGGCTCCGGTCGCGACGGACGCGTGTCGAAATCGGACGTGGTGAATTACCTCGCGGCGAAGGACGCGCCGGGGACCGCCGGGTCGCCGATGACGCGCTCCCCCATGACCGCGCCGCCGCCCCCCGCGGGGGAGCCCGCCGCTCCGATGTCGCCAAAGCCGAGTCTGCGTGGCAGCCGGGCCGAGCAGCGCGTGCCCATGACGCGGTTACGCGCGCGCATTGCCGAGCGCATGGTGCAGGCACAGGCAACTCAAGCACTGCTCACGTCCTTCAACGAGGTCGATCTGCACCTGGTGAATGAGCTGCGGGGGCGCTACAAAGAAGCCTTCGAGAAGCAGTACGGCGTCAAGCTCGGCTTGATGTCGTTCTTCACCAAGGCGTGCGTCGAGGCGCTGCGAAAATTTCCAGCCGTGAACGCCTCGGTAGAGAACCACGACATCGTTTATCACGATTATTTCGATATCGGCGTGGCCGTCTCCACCGACCGAGGGCTGATCGTGCCTATTCTGCGCGATGCGGATCAGCTCACCTTCGCCGAGATCGAGAAGTCGATCGGCAATTTCGCCGCGCGCGCCCGCACGGGCACCATCACCATGGAAGAGTTGACCGGGGGTACCTTCACCATCACCAACGGTGGAGTGTTCGGATCGCTCCTGTCGACGCCCATCGTCAATTCCCCGCAAAGCGCCATTCTCGGCATGCACAAGATTCAGGAGCGCCCGGTGGCCGTCGACGGTCAGGTCGTGGTACGTCCCATGATGTACATCGCCCTCACTTACGATCATCGGATCATCGACGGCCGCGAGGCGGTGCAATTCCTGGTGACGGTCAAGCAATGCCTCGAGGATCCGGCGCGCATGGTGCTCGGTATATGAGCGACACCTACGATGTGATCGTGATCGGGGCGGGTCCCGCGGGCTATCCGGCAGCTATTCGTGCCGGGCAAAACAAGCTCACAGTGGCCTGCGTGGACGAATGGAAGAATACCGATGGTACCTATGCCTTCGGCGGAACCTGTCTCAACGCCGGGTGCATCCCGTCGAAGGCGCTGCTCGAGTCCTCGGAGCTCTATCATCGCGCGAAGCACGAGTTCGCGCAGCATGGCATCAAGATCGGCGACATCAAGCTCGACCTCGCGCAAATGCAGAAGCGGCGCGCCGCCATCGTGAAGACCATGACGAACGGCATCGCCTCACTCTTGAAGGCCGCCGGCGCAGTGGGCATCCCCGGCCACGGCCGGCTGTTACCGGACAACAACGTGCAGGTGACGGCTCCCGACGGCTCGCAGAGGACCTTGCGGGCGAAGCACGTCGTGCTGGCGTCGGGCTCGACGCCCATCCGTTTGAGCGCCGTGCCGCACGATGGCAAATACATCGTCGATTCGTGGAACGCCCTAGAATTCGATGCCGTACCCAAGCGTCTCGGGGTGATCGGTGCGGGCGTCATCGGGCTCGAGCTCGGTAGCGTCTGGGCACGTCTCGGGAGCGAGGTCACCGTCCTCGAAGCGCTGCCGGATCTCTTGCCGATGGTGGATCAGACCATCGCGCGGGAAGCGCAGCGCCATATGAAGAAACAAGGACTCGACATCAAGCTCGGCGCCAAGGTACTGCGGGGCACGGTCTCGGGCTCGGCGGTCGACGTGGTCTATTCGGATGCGCAAGGCGAGCACACGCTGCAAGTGGACAAGCTCGTGGTCGCCGTCGGGCGGCGTCCCTTCACGCAGGACCTGCTTGCCGAAGGCACGGGAGTCGAGCTCGACGCACGCGGCTTCATTCAAGTGGACGAGCACTGCCGCACCGCTGCGGCCAACGTCTGGGCGGTGGGCGATGTGGTTCGGGGTCCCATGCTCGCTCACAAAGGCAAGGAAGAAGGCATCATGGTGGCCGACCTCATCGCCGGCCGCTATGGCGAA
The DNA here is from genome assembly GCA_049513515.1 of Steroidobacteraceae bacterium. Lineage (GTDB taxonomy): Bacteria > Pseudomonadota > Gammaproteobacteria > Steroidobacterales > Steroidobacteraceae > Bog-1198. Next base: position 14,223 of record JBEKWA010000021.1, on the reverse strand, counting down.
GTGAACTATAAGGTCATTCCCTCCGTGATCTACACCGCCCCGGAAATCGCCTGGGTCGGCCTCACCGAGGAGCAAGTGAAGGCGAGCGGACGTCCCTACAAGGTCGGCGCGTTTCCCTTCGCCGCGAGCGGACGGGCACGCGCCATGGAGGCGGCGCAGGGCATGGCAAAGATCGTCGCCGCCAAGGATGACGACGAGATCCTCGGCGTGCACATCATTGGACCGTTCGCGGGTGAGCTCATCGCCGAGGCGGTGCTCGCCATGGAGTACTCGGCCAGCACCGAGGACCTCCAGCGCACCATCCACGCGCATCCGACGTTATCCGAGGCCGTGCACGAGGCCGCGCTCGCGGCCGACAAGCGCGCCATCGACGCCATCAACCGCTGATCACACCGGCTCTGCGGCTCGTGAATCGCCCTATAATTGCGCATCACGAAATACGGAGAGCTCAAATGAGTCGGTCGAAAGCACACGCGCAATCGAACGCAAGCGGGCGAGCGCGAGCAAGCGGATACCGTGCGCTGCTTGCGACAGCCTCCTTGGCATTGCTGTCGGCCGAGGTCTGCGCGGCGCCCCCCGCGCCGGCGAACCTGCCCGACAAGGATCAGCCCGCCGATACCGCCAAGGCCTCCGGCAAGTTCGAGCCTTTCAAATCCGAATCCAAGACGAGCACGGGAAGTGTCGCGATCGGCGGCCAGACCATCGCCTACCAGGCCGTCGCGGGCACGTTGATCGTGCATCCGAAGGGCTGGGACGACGTGCCCCGCGATCCGAGATCCGACAAAGAGGAGGCCTCCCTCTCCCCGGGGGCCGAGGGCGACGGCCACAATCCGACTGCCGAAGCGTCGATGTTCTACGTCGCCTATTTCAAGAACAGCGCAGGCCCGTCGCGTCCTCTGACGTTCCTCTACAACGGCGGCCCGGGGTCCTCCACCATGTGGCTGCACATGGGGGCGTTCGGCCCTCGGCGTATCGTGACCTCGACCGATGCGCACACGCCGGCGGCACCCTATTCGCTCGTGAACAACGCCTCGAGTCTCCTCGACGCGAGCGATCTCGTATTCATCGACGCCCCGGGCACCGGCTTCAGCCGCATCGCCGGTAAGGACAAGGAGAAGGCGTTCTACGGCATCGATCCGGACGCCTATGCATTCGCCGAGTTCATCTCGCAGTTCCTCACCAAGTACGGTCGCTGGAACTCGCCCAAATATCTCTTCGGCGAGAGCTATGGCACCCCACGCTCCGCCGTCCTCATCAACCAGCTCGAGGCCGAGCGGTCCGTCGATTTCAACGGGGTCATCCTCCTCTCGCAAATTCTGAGCTTCGATCTAAGCCCGGACCGACCGACCAGCAACCCCGGCATCGATGTGCCCTACGAGACGGTCCTTCCCACCTATGCGGCCACCGCGTGGTATCACCACAAGCTCGCGGGCGATCACCCGGACCTCGCGGCGTTCCTCGCCGAGGTCGAGCAGTTCGCCATGGGTGATTACGCGCGGGCGCTTGCGGCAGGCTCGGACCTGCCGCCCGCCGAGCGCACGGCAATCGCACAGAAGCTGCACGACTACACGGGCCTGCCCGTCGAGTACATCTTGAAGGCGGACTTGCGCATCGACGGTGGGGAATTTCGCCAAACCCTGCAGGCGGCCGAGGACATGACGACTGGCCGGCTCGATACGCGCTTCTCCGGACCCGACATCGATCCTTTGAGCCAGCGGGCGAACTACGACCCGCAATCGAGCGCCCTGAGCTCGGCGTACGTCTCGGCTTTCAACGACTACGCACGCAGGGAGCTGCATTGGAGTCCCGACGAGGCGTTCAAGCCGAGCATCGGCATCTTCAGAACCTGGAATTTCGGTCACGCGCAACCGGGGCAAACTCCGCCCATCCCCTCCGGCATGGCGGCCAACGTGCTGCCCGACCTCGCGAACGCCATGAAGATCAACCCGACGCTCAAGGTCCAGCTAAACGCGGGCTATTTCGATCTCGCGACGCCTTTCTATCAAGGCGTCTACGAGATGCATCACCTGCCCATGCCGGTAAAGCTCCAAAGCAACATCGAGTACCAGTTCTACGACTCGGGCCACATGGTTTACGCGAAGGACGCATCGCTTCGTGCGCTGCACGACAACGTGGCGGCGTTCATCCGCCGCACCAGCAAGGAATCGCCTGCCGGTAGCGGCGGCGCACCGGGACTCTAGAAGGGCCTCGAACCGTTAGACGGCGCTCATTTCCTGCGGCGCGCGCTCACGACGTTCGGGAGCTGCGCGATGCGCGCGAGAACTCGTGAGAGCTGCGGCAGGCCGGTGATGTCGATCGCGATCTGCATACGCGCGAGATGGTCGCGCGCATCGGTGGTCGTGGTCATGCTGCGGATGCTGATTTTCTCGTCCGCGACGGCTGCGCTCACATCACGCACCAGCCCGCGGCGGTCGAAAGCCTCGACCTCGAGGTCCACCGGAAACTGCGCGGCTGCGGCGCCCCATCCGACCGGCAGGATGCGCGCCGGCGCTTTTGCCGCGAGGCGGGCGAGATTCAAGCACGATTGGGTATGGATCGTGACGCCGCGTCCGACGGTGATGTAACCCACGATCGGCTCGGGGGACACGGGCTTGCAGCAACGAGCATAGGTCGCGAGCAAGTTCCCGACGCCCTGGACCTCGAGCTCGGGCTCGCGCGGCGCGGCTGCGCGTGCCTTGGCCGGCACCTCCGGGCGCGCGGCGCGGGCGAATAAGCGCTGGATGGCGGCCGCGACCTGGGCGGTGTTCACCTCGCCCAAGCCCAGCGCCTCGTGCAGCTCCTCGGCGCTCCCGAGCCTGAGCTCGGCCAGGAGCTCCGGCATCGACGGGGTATTGACGCCGAGGCGCTGGATTTCGCGATCGAGCAGCGCGCGTCCTTCGAGCTTGTTTTGGGCCGCCTCTTGCTTGCGAAACCACGCCCGGACCTTGTTGCGATGGCGCGGGCTCGCGAGAAAGCCTGACTGTGGCGAGAGCCAGTCGCGCGACGGATGTGCGGACTTGCCGGTGATGATCTCGACGGTCTCGCTGTTTTTCAGTTGATAGTCCAGCGGCACCATGCGTCCGTTCACCTTGGCGCCGCGCGTGCGGTGGCCGAGATCGGTGTGCACCTGGTATGCGAAGTCCAAGGGTGTGCCTCCGACCGGCACATCGACGATCTCTCCTTTGGGCGAGAGCACGTAGACACGGTCCTGGAACAGCTCCACACGCATGCGGTCGAGAAAGTCGTGCGCGGAGTCCTTCTCTTCCGGGGCGAGCAGTGCACGTAGCTGATTGATCTTGCGCTCGTAGGCTTGGTCTCCGCGGCCCCCTTCCTTGTAGCGCCAGTGCGCGGCCACGCCGCGCTCGGAGTGAGCATGCATTTCGTGAGTGCGGATCTGGATCTCGACCGGCTGGCCTCCGGGACCCAAGACAGCCGTGTGGATCGAGCGGTAGAGATTGTCTTTCGGCGTCGCGATGTAATCGTCGAACTCGCCCGGCATGAACTGCCACAGCGAATGCACGACACCGAGAGCCGCGTAGCAGTCGGCCACCGTGTCGACCAGCACGCGCGCCGCCCGCACGTCCATGATTTCCTCGAACGCGAGCTTTTTCGCCTGCATCTTGCGCCAGATACTGTAGATGTGCTTCGGCCGTCCGTCGACCCGCGCCTCGATGCCCGCCGCGCTGAGCTCGCGCTCGAGCCGGCTTTTGAGCTCCTCGATGTAGAGCTCGCGCTCGGTGCGGCGCACCTTGAGCGCCGCCGCGATATGGCGATACTCGGTGGGCTGCAGGTAGCGAAACGCGAGATCCTCGAGCTCCCACTTCACCTGCCACACGCCCAAGCGGTTGGCGAGCGGAGCGTAGACCTCGCGCGTCACGATGGCGAGCTTGCGTTTCTCGGCGCCGTCGAGGCCTTTGGCTCGGCGCATGCGCTGCAACTGCTCGGCGAGCTTCACCACCACCAGTCGCACGTCGCCGACGACAGCCACGAGCATCTTGCGAAGAGCCTCGGCTTGCGCCGGCTCGAGCCCCCGCTCCGGTGTCCAGTCGGGCGGCAGACCGAACTCGCCGAGCTCGCTCAAGGCGCGCGCCAGTCGGGCCGCTTCGGCGCCTACGCGCGTCGCGGCCGCTTCCCGATCGATCAGCCCGCCCTCGAGTAGCGGCTGCAGGAGCGCAGCGAGCACCACGTCGTCGTCCGCGTCGAGGGTGCGCACGATCCCGGCCACTTCGAGCGCAGCGCCGCGCTTTTGCTCCATGTCGGGCGGTACATCGAGCTGCATCAGTGACGCGATCCGGAGTTCGAGCGCCGAGCTCGCGGTGCGGATAGGGGTGGTCGTTTCCATCGATCCTGAGTGCCGGCGGTCGATGGGTTTAGCCGGCCAATGCCGGTATCATACTCGGCCATGTCAACTAAGGCCCCGGTGGTGCGGGTACTCGGTATCGATCCCGGCTCTCAATGCACGGGCTTCGGCGTCCTCGATGCGGTCGGGCCGCGATTGATCTATGTGGCGAGCGGCGTCATCCGCACCTCCCAAGAAGACTTCGCGACTCGGCTCTGGGAGATTTTCAGCTGCGTGCGCAGTGTCGTCGCCGAGTACCGCCCGCAGCAGATTGCCATCGAGCGCGTGTTCGTGAATCGCAACCCCGACAGCGCGCTCAAGCTGGGCCAGGCGCGCGGCGCGGCGATTTGCGGGGCGGCGGAGTCGAATGCCGAGGTATTCGAATACGCAACGCGCCAGATCAAGCTCGCGGTGGTCGGATCAGGCGGCGCCGAGAAGGCCCAGGTGCAGCTCATGATGCGCAATATCCTGCGCCTCGATGGCCCGATCGCTGCCGACGCGGCGGATGCGCTCGCCGCCGCGGTCTGTCACGCGCTTCGCGGGCAGGTGCGCGCCTCGCTGAAACTGGCGACGCGCGGATGATCGGCTTCCTGAAGGGCCGCCTGGCGCTCAAGCAGCCGCCGTCCCTGATGGTGGACGTGAACGGAGTCGGATACGAGCTCGAGGCGCCCATGTCGACCTTCTATGGGTTGCCGGCCGTGGGGGAGCCGGTCGCGCTCTATACTCATTTGGTCGTGCGCGAGGACGCGCACGTGCTGTTCGGCTTCGGCACGGAGAGCGAGCGGCGCTTGTTCCGGGGCCTTCTCAAGGTGTCGGGCGTGGGTCCGAAGATCGCGCTCGGCATCTTGTCGGGAGCGAGTGTGGATGACTTCCTGCGCATCGTCGAAGCCGAGGATGTCGCCATGCTCACACGCATCCCCGGAATCGGGCGCAAGACCGCGGAGCGGGTGATCATCGAGATGCGCGACAGCGTGCAGAAGTTCGCAGCTCCGACGGTCCGCGAGGGCAGTCCCTTGAGCCCGGCAGCGGCGAGCCCGCAGGGCGAGGCCTTTGCCGCACTGGTGGCGCTCGGATACAAGCCCCCCGAGGTCACGCGGCTCCTGAAGGCGGCCGATGAGCCGGGCCTGTCCACCACCGAAATCATCCGCCGCGCGCTCAAAGCAGCGGCCAAGCCGTAAACTCAAGATATGGGCATCGAACAGGACCGCATCATCAGCACGGCCGTCGGCGGCGACGACGAGGTCGTCGAGCGCGCAGTACGTCCCAAGACTCTCGCCGAGTACGTGGGGCAGCCCAAGGTAACCGCGCAGATGGAGATCTTCATCCAGGCGGCGCGCATGCGCGGCGAGGCGCTCGATCACGTGCTCATTTTCGGGCCGCCGGGCCTCGGTAAGACCACCCTCGCGCATATCATCGCGAACGAGCTCAAGGTCAATCTGCGCCAGACCTCGGGACCCATTCTGGAGCGCCCGGGAGATCTCGCGGCATTGCTCACCAACCTCGAGCCACGCGACGTGCTGTTCGTGGACGAGATTCACCGGCTGAGCCCGTTGGTGGAAGAGGTTCTCTATCCAGCCATGGAGGATTCCCAGCTCGACCTCATGATCGGCGAGGGACCGGGTGCGCGCTCCATCAAACTCGATCTGCCGTCGTTCACCCTGGTCGGTGCCACGACGCGCGCAGGGCTTCTCACCTCGCCACTGCGCGATCGCTTCGGCATCGTGCAGCGCCTCGAGTTCTACACCACCGAAGAGCTGGTCAAGATCGTGGTGCGCAGCGCGTCGATACTGAAGCTGCGGCTGTTGCCCGAGGGTGCCACGCGCATTGCGGAGCGCTCCCGCGGCACCCCGCGCATCGCCAACCGGCTCCTGCGCCGGGTTCGCGATTTCGCCGAGGTCAAGGCCGCCGGGCTCATCAGCGCCGAGGTGGCGCTTGCCGCGCTCGACATGCTCGAGGTCGACCCGCAGGGGTTCGACATGCTGGACCGCAAGCTCTTGTTGACCGTCATCGAGAAGTTCGACGGTGGTCCAGTGGGTGTCGACAGCTTGGCGGCCGCGATGAGCGAGGAGCGCGGCACGATCGAGGATGTGATCGAGCCATTCCTCATCCAGCAGGGCTTTTTGATGCGCACGGCGCGCGGGCGGGTCGCGACCCGAAACGCCTACGCTCATTTCGGGCTGAAAGCACCGGTGATCGAGCGCGACCTGAGCTTGCCGCTGTTTCGGGATCCGCCCTAAATGCAGGGGATGTCGGACTACTCTTACGAGCACTGTGTGCGGGTGTACTGGGAGGACACGGATGCGGGCGGCGTCGTGTACTACGCCAATTACCTCAAGTTTCTGGAGCGCTGCCGCACGGAGTGGCTGCGATCTCTCGGGGTCGATCAGCCGCGACTCAAGGCCGAGCGCGGGCTGCAATTCGTGGTCGTGAACGTGACAGTGGATTTCCTGCGCCCGGCGGTGCTGGATGATGAAATTCTCGTCACCGCGGAGCTTGTGAAGTTGACCGGTGCGACAATTCACTTCAAGCAAGCGATATGGCGACAAGATTTACAGTTGATCGACGCCACCGCCCGCGTCGCCTGTCTGGACTCGGCCACGCTTCGGCCGCGCGCCATCCCCAAGGATCTATTCACGGAGTGGCGTGATGCCGAATGAGTTGTCAGTCTGGAGCATGGTGCTCGACGCGAGTCCCGTCGTGCAAGCGGTGGTCGCCCTGTTGCTGCTCGCCTCGGTCATGTCGTGGGCGATCATCTTCCGCAAGAGCCGCGTGATCTCGCATTCCAGGCGCACCGCGGATCAGTTCGAGACGCAGTTCTGGTCGGGCGGGGATCTGGCGGCACTTTACCGGAACATCGAGACCAAGGGTCGTGCGGGCACGGGGATGCAAAGCATCTTCGAGTCGGGCTTCGGCGAATTCAGCCGCTTGCGCCAGCTTGGCACGGCCGCCGACTTGTTGCTCGAGGGCTCGCGGCGTGGCATGCGCATTGCGCAGATGCGCGAGATGGATCGGCTGGAGCGCAATCTCGCGACGCTCGCGACCGTAGGTTCGACCAGCCCCTATGTGGGTCTCTTCGGCACCGTGTGGGGCATCATGACGGCGTTCCACAACCTCGGCAACGTGCAGCAGGCGACCCTGTCCGCAGTGGCGCCGGGCATCGCCGAAGCTCTCATCACCACGGCCATCGGATTGTTCGCAGCCATTCCCGCCGTGATCGCCTACAACCGGTTCGCCGACCAGGTGAGCCGGCTGGAACTTCGCTTCGACACTTTTGTCGAAGAGTTTTCAACCATTCTTCAGCGCCACGGCTCGGCCCGCGCGCACGCCTCCTAACGCATGCCGGCACCGCTGCGTCGTCGCAAATTGATGGGAGAGATCAACGTCGTTCCTTACATCGACGTGATGCTGGTGCTCCTGATCATTTTCATGATTACGGCACCCCTCCTCAAGGAAGGCGTCAAGGTGGACCTGCCCACAGCCGGCGCGAAGCCCATCGACCCGTCGTTCCTTCAAAAGCACGAGCCCCTCATCGTGACGGTGGACGCGCGCGGACGCCTGTATGTGAATTTCGGTCCGAACTCCGACCGACCCGCCGACGAGGCGACCGTGACCTCGCGCACGGCGGCGCTCTTACGCCGCGACCCGCAGACGCCCGTGCTGGTCCGGGCGGACAGCGCGGTACCCTACGGTACGGTGGCCCACGCCATGGTGCTCTTGCAACGCGCGGGCGCGGACAAGGTGGGACTGTTGACCGACCCCGAACGTCCGCTACCGCGTCCGCCGAGCGGAGCTCATTGATGGCGAGTTTCGTCCGCGAAAACTCCGGTCCGGTTATTTGCTCCGTGTTGCTGCACGGAGTTCTGGCGGCGGCCTTGGTCTACCTCACACTGGTGCCCACGCACTCGTCGGTCAGCATGCACTCGGCCCCCATCAACGCGATCCTCGTCGACTCGCAGATCCTGCGCGCCGCGGAGCGCGCCCAAGCCGAGGAGGCCGCTCGGGCGGCCGCGCAGGCACGCGCCGCGGCCGAGGCCCAGGCGGCCGCCAAAGCCGCGGCCGAGGCGCAGAAGGTCGAGGAGGCCACCGCCGCCAGGGCGGCGCGCGAGGCGGAAGCGGCCCAGGCGGCGAGTGCAGCGAAAGCGGCCGAGCAGGCGAGGGAAGCCAAGGCGGCAAAGGATGCGGCAGCTACCAAGGAGGCTCAAGTGGCAGCCACGGCGCGAGCTGCGCAAGAGGCCAGGCGCCAGGCCGAAGCCAAGACCGCCGAAGAGGCCAAGCGGCAGGCGGACGCGAAGGCCGCAGCCGAGGCGAAGGCGGCGGCGGACGCGAAGGCGGCGGCGGACGCGAAAGCGGCCGCGGAGGCCAAGGCGGCCGCCGCTGCGAAGGCCGCGGACGAACGGGCGCGGGTCGAGGAACTACGGCGCCAGATGGCGGAGGAAGAGCACGTGGCCGCCGTGGAGGCGGGCCCGCTCGCCGATCGCTACAAGGCGAGCCTGCAAGCCCGTATCCAGAAGGCCTGGATCAAGCCGCCATCGGCACGGGTGGGCATCGATTGCCTGGTCGAGGTCACCCAGGTGCCGGGCGGCGAGGTCACCAGCGCGCGAGTCACGCAATGCAACGGCGACGCGGCGGTCCGGCAATCAATCGAGAATGCGGTGTATCGTGCGTCCCCGTTGCCCGATCCTCCGGATCCGGCGCTCTTCCAGAGAAACTTTGCGTTTAGGTTCAAACCCGATGAATAAAGCCTTCTCCGTTCTGCTCTTGACGGTTTGCCTGGGGCTCGCTCAGCGCGGCTTCGCGGAGTTCGTGGTCGAGGTGACCCGCGGACAGGACAATGCCGTTCCCATCGCGATCGTGCCGTTTGCGGCGGCCGGTGCTTCCGACCTCGACGTTGCCCAGGTTGTGAGCAACGATCTGGCGCGCAGCGGCCGCTTCAAGGCCATGGATCGCAAGGACATGGTGGAAGAGCCGCACGCGGGCGCGAGCATCACCTTCGACGACTGGCGACGGCTCGGCAACGATTACATCGTGGTCGGCCTCATGACGCCGCAGGGTCCCGATCGCTACAACATCAGCTTCGAGCTCTACAACGTGCTCAACCACCAGCGATTGCTGGGCTTTCAGATCGCCGCGAATCACGCCGGCTTGAGGCTCGCCAGCCACCAGATCGCCGACATGATTTTCGACAAGATCACCGGCATTCGCGGCGCCTTCGCGACTCGCATCGCCTACGTCTCGGTATCGGGGTCCCTGCCGAATCGCAGCTATCACCTGATCGTCGCCGACGCCGATGGCGAGAATCCGCACGTGGTGATGCAATCCAATGAGCCGCTGATGTCGCCGGCCTGGTCGCCGGACGGGCAGAGTCTTGCCTACGTCTCGTTCGAGCATCGTCTGCCCACGGTGTACGTGCAGCACTTGAAGACGGGCGAGCGGCACGTGGTCTCGGCCAAGGCAGGGGTCAATCAGGCTCCCGCGTGGTCGCCCGACGGCAAGAAACTCGCCCTTACCCTGTCCACGCGCGACGGCAACTTGGATGTGTACGTGCTCGATCTGGCGACCGATGCGCTCATGCGCGTCACCGACGATCCGGGCATCGACACCGAGCCGCAGTGGTCGCGAGACGGGCAGAGCTTGTATTTCACCTCGGACCGCGCGGGCGGCCCGCAGGTTTACAAAGTGGGTCTGCAGCCCGGCGATCGACCGCGGCGCCTGACGTTCCAGGGGAACTACAACGCGAGGCCGCGCGTTTCCCCCGACGAGTCGCAGCTCGCTTTCGTGACGCAGGAAGAGGGCGCGTACCGCATCGCCGTCATGGACCTCAAAGGCCGCGGAGACGTGCAAGTGCTCACCAAGGGGCAGTTCGACGTATCGCCGAGCTATGCGCCTAACGGTGCCATGATCATCTATGCGAGCCGCGACCGCGGACGCGGCGTGCTGGCGCTCGTCACCCCCGACGCACGCGTGCAGGAGCGGCTGGTCTCCAGCGAGGGCGAGGTGCAAGAACCCGCCTGGTCGCCCTTCTGAGGTCGATGTATCGCCCAACACGGTTCATAATGCTCGATGTTTCGCACTTGGGCTTCAGTCAGCACTCGGATGGGAATTTTCAATGAAAAAAATCGTATCGATCGCTTGTTTGTTCGCGGCCGCGGCGCTTCTCGCCGGCTGTCCCAAGAAGGCTACGACGGTCGAACCGCCAGTCGTCGGCAGCCAGGTGCCGGGTGCCGGGGGCACAAGCGGCACGGAAGGCGCATCGACCTCGACCAGCCCGTTGGGGGGCGATACGGGCGTCCAAGGCGGCGCGCAGGGCGCGGGGCCGAACGCATCGGTCGGTAGGATCATCTACTTCGACTTCGACAAATCCGACATCAAGCCGGAGTTTGCCCCGGTCATCACGGGGAACGCTCAGTACCTCACGGCGCATCCCAATGCGAAGCTCAAGCTCGAGGGCAACACCGACGAGCGCGGCACGCGCGAATACAACATCGGATTGGGCGAGCGCCGTGCACAGGCCGTGCGGCGCGCATTGATGCTGCAAGGAGCAGCGGAGAGTCAGCTCACCACGGTCAGCTTCGGGTCGGAGCGCCCGGCGGTTGAGGGCGATGATGAGGCCGCCTGGGCGAAGAACCGCCGGGTGGAGCTGGTCTACGGGCCGTGAGGAGTCTCGCTCCTGCTGCCGCTTGCCTCGCGCTCCTGACGCTGGCGGGCTGTGCAACGCCCCCCGAAGAGGACCCCGTGCAGATCAAGCTCACGGATATCGATACGCGCGTCACTCGCATCGAGCGTGTCGTCGCGAACAACAGCCTGCTCGAGCTTTCGAATCAAATGGGCGAGCTGCGTGCCGATCTGCGGGGCGTGCATAACGACGTCGACCAGCTGAACCACGCGCTCGACACGAGCCGCAAGCAGCAGCGCGATCTGTACGCCGACCTCGATCTGCGCATGAAGGTGCTCGAGGCACGGAGCGGCGTCGTCGCGGGAGGGGGGGCGCTCGCGGGCGGCGCGGCCGGTGCGAGTGTTGGCGCGGGTGTTGTGGCCGGTGCGGGAGCGTCGGGAGCTGCAGGGCCGGGAGTAGGGGCGGGCACGTTGGTGGGCGGGGGGGCTGCCAACGGCCACGCGGGCGCCGGCTCCGACACGGCGGCTTATCAGGCGGCGTTCGGTCTTCTGAAGGACAGCCAGTTCGACCAGGCGGTCGCAGCTTTCCAGCAGTTTCTCACGACCTATCCCGACAGCTCGCTCGCGGACAACGCTCAGTACTGGCTCGGCGAGGCGTACTACGTCAAGAAATCGTTCCCGGAGGCGCTCGCGGCGTTTCAGGGCGTGGTGAGCAAGTATCCTCAATCCCGGAAGGTTCCCGACGCACTCGTGAAAGTCGGCTACTGCGACTACGAGCTCAAGGATTTTCAAGCGGCGCACGACACGCTCGCACAGGTCGTGGCCAAATATCCGGACATGCCCGCGGCTCGTTTGGCGCAGGCACGCCTCGATAAGATGGCGTCGGAGAAGCATTGAGTGTCGATGCAGCCAAACGCGAGCGCCTGCGCATCAATGAGATTTTCCACTCGCTGCAGGGAGAGGCCGACTCGGTAGGATTTCGCACGGTGTTCGTGCGCTTGACCGGCTGTCCGCTGCGATGCCGGTACTGCGACACCGAATATGCGTTTCATGCCGGCGATTGGCAGGACGTCGACTCGATTCTCGGGGCGGTGCGCAAGTTCGACGCGAAGCATGTTTGCGTGACGGGCGGCGAGCCGCTCGCCCAGCCGAACTGCCTGGTGCTGCTCGAGCGGCTGTGCGACGCGGGCTTCAAGGTCTCTCTCGAGACGAGCGGCGCCATGTCCATCTCCCGGGTCGACCCTCGGGTCGTGCGCGTTCTCGATGTAAAAACTCCCGGCTCGGGCGAGGCCGCACGCAACAAAGTGGAGAATTTCCCGCTGCTCACGCCGCAGGATCAAGTGAAATTCGTCGTCTGTTCACGCGAGGACTATGACTGGAGCAAGGCGTATCTGCAGGAGCATGCATTGAGCGAGCGCTGTCAGGTCCTTTTCTCGCCGAGCTTTACCGAGGTGCCGGCGGCGACGCTCGCGGATTGGATTCTGGCCGATAGGCTGCCCGTGCGATTTCAATTGCAGCTTCACAAAGTGTTGTGGGGCGACGTGCCGGGCAAGTGATGAGGGGTGCCGTGGTGCTATTGTCGGGTGGCCTCGATTCCGCGACCACGCTCGCTATTGCGCGCGCCCGCGGTTTCGAAAACTACGCGCTCAGCGTCAATTACGGACAGCGCCACACCGCGGAACTGGCGGCCGCGGGGCAGGTTGCGGTAGTGCTGGGTGCGCGCGAGCACCGCGTCATGAGCGTCGATCTCGCGGGTATCGGGGGCTCGGCGTTGACCGATCCGAAGGTGCCCGTGCCGGAATCGCCCACGTCGGGTATTCCGGTCACTTATGTCCCCGCGCGCAATACTCTGATGCTCGCGCTTGCCCTCGGCTGGGCGGAGGTGCTCGGAGCCGTGGATATCTTCCTCGGTGTGAACGCCATCGATTACTCGGGGTATCCCGATTGTCGCCCGCAGTTCATCGCGGCCTTCGAGCAGCTCGCCCAGCTCGCTACCAAGGCCGGCAGCGAAGGCACGCGCTTCAAGATCCACGCGCCTCTCATCCACATGTCCAAGGCGGAGATCATCCTCATGGGACTCGAGCTAGGCGTCGATTATGCGATGACGGTGTCGTGCTATCAGGCGAGTCCGGAAGGCCTCGCGTGCGGCCGCTGCGATGCGTGCCGATTGCGTGCGCTCGGCTTCGTGGAAGCGGCGGTCCCGGACCCCACGCGCTACGCCTGAAGGGATTTTCGCGAGCACATTCGATACTCAGCGCAGGCCTGTCGGGTCGCGCGAGTTCAGCTATACTTCGCGGCTCCGTGGGACGGTAGCTCAGTTGGTAGAGCAAGGCCCTTTTAAGGCTTTGGTCCTGGGTTCGAGTCCCAGCCGTCCCACCAACCCTCCATTTCCAACGACTTCCAGCGACGTCCATTAGCATCCGCAGCGTTTACAAAAGTCGAGCAAAAACAGCTTCTTATCGGCGAATTGATTATCCAGTGACGTCCAGTTTCTCTCGTTGACAGCAACTCGACCGAGGGGGCATATTTGGGGGCATCTGGTGGAAACTGAAAGGCCATGCCCCCAAAATGCGCTTGACCGACGCGGCGGCGAGAAACGCAAAACCTCGCGAGAAGCCCTACAAACTCAGTGACGGGCATGGGCTGTACCTACAGGTCGAGCCGAGCGGCTCGAAGCTGTGGCGGCTCAAATATCGATTCAACGAGAAGGAGAAACGTCTCGCATTTGGCGTCTATCCTGAAGTGACGTTGGCGCAGGCGCGCGAACATCAACAGGAAGCACGACGCCTACTCAATTCGGGAGTCGATCCAGCGGAATACAAGAAGCAAACCAAGAGAGCCGCGGTCATCGCTAGCGCGAATACCTTTGAGGCAGTTGCACGCGAATGGTTCTTAAAATTCTCGTCTGTTTGGGCAAAAAGTCATAGTAGCAAGGTACTACTGCGGCTTGAAAACGACGTCTTTCCATGGGTAGGTTCCCGACCGATTGCGTCGATCGAAGCGGACGAATTGCTTGAGACCATACGTCGCACCGAAGCTCGGGGTGCTCTTGAGACCGCACACTGATGCCTTGGGTATTGCGGCCAGATTTTCCGCTACGCCATCGCGACCGGCCGTGCAAAGCGAAATCCAGCCGCCGACCTTCGCGGGGCACTGCCACCGGTCAAAGGTACTCACCTCGCCAGCATTACGGATCCCGCTGGCGTCGGCGGGCTCCTGAGAGCAATTGACGGGTACCACGGAGCTCTGATGACTCGCTGTGCGCTGTGTCT
>JBEKWA010000020.1:0-72174 GCA_049513515.1 Steroidobacteraceae bacterium | reverse complement strand
GAGTTTTCTCGGTGTTGTCCCAATCCTTGACTATCTTCATGCTGCTCACGCTGTATCAATTCATGTTGTTCTGGATAGACGGCGCCACGGGCAATCCCGTGGTGAACTATGGCCGCTGGCTCGCCCCCGTGATCGGCGCGGCCATCTGGCCGATTCTATCGGCAACCTTGAGCCGAGCCAGAGAGCGCTAGCGGGAAGCCCTAAATGATCTTCGATGAAATGTCTCAGTCGCGCACGCGCCGCACGCTCACCGCGGGCACCCGCACCCTGCGAGCGCTCGGCCTCGACGGGCCGCTCACCGGCGTGCTCGCGCTCATCGTGTGCATCGGCATCCTCGTGGTGTATAGCGCGTCCGGCCAGAACGTGAAGATGCTCGAGCATCATCTCGGCAATATCGCCATCGCCGTCACGGCACTTTTGGTCCTCGCGAAGTTTTCGAGCCCACAGTACCTGCGCCTCTTTACACCCGCCATTTACATCGGGGGCATTTTGCTGCTGGCCGTCGTCGCGGTGACCGGGCACATCGGCAAAGGTGCGCAGCGCTGGCTGGACATCGGTCCTCTGCGCTTTCAGCCTTCCGAAATCATGAAACTCGCCGTGCCGATGATGTGCGCCTGGTACATGCACGAGCGCCCGCTGCCGCCGACATTCTGGGATCTCATCGTGATGGGCGTGTTGATCATGATTCCGACCGCCATGATCGTCGTGCAGCCCGACCTCGGCACGGCGCTGCTGATCGCCGCCTCAGGCCTCATCGTGATGCTCCTCGCCGGCATGGACTTTCGCATCATCCTGGTCTCCATTCCGCTGCTCGGTGGAGCGGCGATGGGAGCCTGGCATTTCATCCACGACTACCAGCGGCAACGCATCCTGACGTTCCTCGATCCGCAGACGGATCCCTTGGGCGCGGGCTACCACATCATCCAGTCGCAGATCGCGATCGGCTCGGGCGGAGTATTCGGCAAGGGCTACATGAACGGCAGCCAGGCGCAGCTCGAGTTCTTGCCCGAGCGCTCGACCGACTTCATATTCGCCGTGATCGGCGAGGAATTCGGCCTGCTGGGGCAGCTATTGATCTTGACGCTCTATGCGGTCGTGATCGGGCGGGCTTTGTATCTGTCGATGCAGGGCCAGGACACATTCGCGCGCCTGACGGGCGGAGCCATCGCTTTGAGCTTCTTCGTCTACGTGTTCGTCAATTCCGGCATGGTGAGCGGCATCTTGCCCGTGGTCGGCGTGCCGTTGCCCTTGATCAGCTACGGCGGGACTTCCATGGTCACGTTGCTCGCCGGCTTCGGCATCCTGATGTCGCTGCACTCTCACCGCAAGTTGATCGGTTCGTGACCATGCGCACGCTCGCCCGTCGGTCGGCCGCGCTCCTCGCCGCCGTGCTCTGCCTGGCGGGCTCGCAGCCGGCCGCCGCGCTGAACACCCATAGAGCCGATGTGAAGGCGTTCGTCGCGGAGATGGCGGATCAGTACGGCTTCAAGAAGAGAGTCGTGCGCAAATGGCTCAACGCCGCGCAGAGTCAGCCCGCCATTCTGGAAGCCATGGAACGGCCGGCCGAGAAAGCCAAGCCATGGTACGAGTACCGGCCGATCTTCATCACCGAACGGCGCATCCGCGAGGGCACGGAATTCTGGCTGGCGCATCGCCAGGAACTCGATCGGGCGAGCGTCCGCTCGGGTGTGCCTCCTGAGATTCTCGCCGCGATCCTGGGCGTGGAGACCTACTACGGGCGCTTGACGGGCTCATACCGGGTTCTCGATGCACTCGCGACGCTGGCCTTTGACTATCCGCCGCGGTCCAAGTTCTTCAAGGACGAGCTCGCACAGTATCTGTTGCTGACGCGTGAGCTGCACCTCGATCCGCTGGGCGTGAAGGGCTCCTACGCGGGCGCGATGGGAGCGCCGCAGTTCATGCCTTCGAATTACCGCCGCTACGCGGTCGACGCGGACGCGGACGGTCGCATCGACCTGTGGAGCAACTGGTCGGACGTGTGCGCGAGCGTCGGCAACTACCTCAAGGAGCACGGCTGGAACGAGGGTGAACCCGTGCTCAGCGAGGCCACGGTGGATCCTGCCAAGCCCGCGGAACTCGACGGACGCAAGCTTGCCCTCGACGAAACGGTCGGATCGCTCAAGGCCAAGGGCGTCGATTTCGACTCCTCCCTGCCGGCCGATGCGCCCGCCCTCCTGATTGCGGCGGACGAGCCCGATGGCGTCGTGCACTGGCGCGTCGGCTACAACAATTTCTACGCCATCACCCGTTACAACCACAGCGCGCTCTACGCCATGGCGGTGTACGAGCTCGCCGCTGCCGTGAAGCAACAAGTGCTGGCGAGCGATGCACAGCAGGGCGCCGCGCCCGCACCAGCCGGCACCACGCCCCCAGCGGCGGCGGCGCCCTCAGCCCTGGCCGCCGGGACGGCGCCGCCCGGCAAGCCGCCGTGAACGCCTCCCGCCTCGCCTCGATCGGTCTCTTGGCGTCGCTCGCGGCGGCCTTGAGTGGCTGTTTCAGCGCACCGCGCGTGGCTCCTCCGTCCTCGGCTGCACAAGTCCCTCCCAGAGCCTCGCCGCCGACCCATCTGCAGGATGTGCCCGATGCGGTCCCGCGCTTCGAGCCGCGGTCGATCTACGGAAATCCCCCTTTCTATGACGTCTTCGGCAAGCGCTATTACGTGATGGCCTCGAGCGTCGGCTACGTGGAGCGCGGCGTGGCCTCCTGGTACGGGCCGGGATTTCACAAGGAGCGCACCTCCGTGGGCGAGCCCTATGACATGTATGGCATGACGGCGGCGCACAAAAGCCTGCCACTGCCCGCCTACGTGCGAGTCACGAACTTGCAGAACGGGCGCAGCTGCGTGGTGCGGGTGAACGACCGTGGACCTTTCGTCGGCAACCGCGTCATCGATCTGTCCTACACGGCGGCCGCGAAGCTCGATATGCTGCGCGACGGGACGGCGATGGTGGAAGTGCGCGCCCTGCAGCCCCTCGATGCCGCGAGCGACACCCACCTGACCGTGGCCTCGGTCGGCTCGACGCCGCTCGCGACCCCTCCCGCCGCCGCGCCGAGCGCCGCACCAACCGTCGCACCGCTGACAAGCGAGCCGGTGGCCGTGGCCCCGCCCACCGCCGCGCCTCCCGTCATTGCGCCGGCTCCCGTGACCTCCGCCCCCGTGCGGACGCTGTTCGTGCAAGCGGGCGCGTTTGCCGCGCCGGCCAACGCGCAGCGGCTCGCCGACCAGTTGCGCGGGGCGGGCTACACTCAGGTGTTCGTGCGCGACGACCTCGTCGCCGGCCGCAGGCTCTACCGCGTGCGCATCGGTCCGATTCCGGACGTCCCGCAATTCGATCGTATCGTCGCGGCGCTGGAGCAGGCGGGCGTGCGTGACGCGCATCTCGCGCTCGACTAGCCACAATGGAATTGTGGCTAGATGCGTATCCTGTCAGTGCCCGGCCGACTACACTCTGTCATTTTTTATCCGAGGTCCCCGTTCAACATGTCTCGTCCCCTGCTTGCCTTTCTGTTGCTGTTCGCGCTCATTGCCCGCTCCCTCGGCGCCGACGTTCCCATTCCGACGCCGCCGGCAGTCGATGCGCGCTCCTACCTCGTCGTCGACTACCGCACCGACAAGACCCTCGCCGCCCTGAACCCCGACGCCCGGATGGAGCCGGCGAGCCTCACCAAGCTGATGACGGCCTACATCGTCTTTCAGAAGCTCGCGGCGGGCGCGCTCAAGCTGAACGACCCCGTCGTGGTGAGCGAGCACGCCTGGCGCTCGGAGGGCTCGCGCACGTTCATCGAGCTCGGCAAGCCGGTGACGGTCGAATTCCTGGTCCTCGGCATGGTCGTGCAGTCGGGAAACGATGCCACCATCGCGCTCGCCGAACGCATCGCAGGCACCGAGGAGACTTTCGCGCAGCTCATGAATTCGAACGCCCAGCGGCTCGGCATGACCGGCACGCATTTCGAGAACAGCTCGGGGCTTCCCTCCCCCAACCACTACACCACCGCGCACGATATGGCACTCCTCGCGATCGCCTTGATCCGCGACTTTCCGCAGTTCTATAAATACTTCTCAGTGCGCGAATTCGAGTACAACGGCATCAAGCAGCAGAATCGCAACGGTCTGCTCGACAAGGATTCGACCGTGGATGGTCTAAAGACCGGCCACACCGACTCGGCAGGCTTCTGCCTGGTCACCTCCTCGCTCCGCGACGGCATGCGGCTCGTCTCCGTGGTGCTCGGCTCCTCGAGCATGAAGGCACGCGAGAACGCGAGCGCCGCGCTCTTGAACTACGGCTTTACCTTCTATGACACCAAGCTCGTGGCGCGCGGCGGCACGAAGCTCGCCTCAGCTCAGGTCTGGAAGGCGGCCACCACGCCGGTCGATGTGGGTGTCGACAGGGATCTCTACATCACCTTGCCGCGCAGCCAATCGGGCGACATCAAGACGAGCGTAGACTTGCAGCCGCGGCTCATCGCACCGCTCGCGCGCAGCGCGGACGTCGGACAACTGCACGTGAGCGCGCAAGGGCAGTCCCTCGCAACCCTGCCGGTGCATCCTTTGACGGCGGTGGATGCGGGCAGCTGGTGGCGCCGGCTCGTCGACACCATACGGCTCTGGTTTAACTAGCGCGTGGAGTCGCGCTAGTGCCCCTGCCGGTCTGCTACCTGAACGGCGAGTATCTGCCGCTCGCGGAGGCGCGTGTCTCGCCGCTCGATCGGGCGTTCTTGTTCGGCGATGCCGTGTACGAGGTCGTACCCGTGTACGCAGGTCGCCCGTTTCGGCTGCGCGAGCATCTCGACCGCCTTGTGCGCAGTCTTGCGGGAATTCGCATGGATCCGCCGCTCACGCATGCGGAGTGGGGCGGGATACTGAAGATCCTGGTCGAGCGCAACGGCGGCGGCGATCAATACGTCTATTTCCAGGTGACGCGGGGCGCAGAGCTCGGCAGGAATCACGCCTGGCCGGCGGGACTCAAGCCGACGGTATTCGCCTTCACCAACGTCCTCGAGCCCGCCTCGCCGGCGCTCCTCGAACAAGGCGTGGCGGCCATCACGGCGCAGGACATCCGCTGGGCCCGCCGCGACATCAAGTCGACCGCGCTCCTGGCGAATGCGCTCCTGAAGAAACTCGCGGTCGACGCCGGCGCGTTCGAGACCATCCTGCTCGAGCGCGGCGAGCTCACGGAGGGCTCCTCCACGACGGTCCACGTGATCGAGGGAGGTGAGATTCACACACCGCCCAACAGCCATCACATCCTGCCCGGCACCACGCGCGACGTCGTGACGGAGCTCGCGGCGCGCTGCGGCATTCCGAGCGCCAGCCGCCGCGTCACCGAAGAGGAGCTTCGAGACGCAGACGAGATCTGGCTCGCCTTCTCCACCCGCGGCGTGTTGCCGGTAACCCGGCTCGACGGCAAGCCGGTGGGCACGGGCAAGGCCGGACCTTTGTTCGAGCGCATGCACGCCGCCTTCGTGAACTACGTGCGCGAGCTCGCCGGGACACCGGCGCTGTGACTCAGCCTCTCGAGTTTCCCACCGAATTCCCCATCAAGGTCATGGGTCGACGCGACAGCGACCTCGCGGCCCTCACGCGCGAGATCATCGAGCGACACAGCGGACCTCTGGGGGACGACAAGGTGCGCGTACGCACGAGCGGCGACGGCAACTTCCTTGCCCTCACCTACGTGGTGACCGCGCAGAGCCGCGAGCAGCTCGATTCGATCTATCGTGAGCTCACCGCCTGCAAGGCGGTGCTGATGGCGCTGTAACGAGCCGCACCGGTCTCAGCAGGCGGCGCGGCCGGCGAGGCCGTAAAGCCGAGTTGCTGCAGCAAGTGGGGCACGATCCCGCGAGCGGCCGAATCCATCTCACACCCGGGAACGACATCCGCGAGTCGCGTCACGCCGAGTCCGGGATAGCCGCAGACGTTGATGCGCCGGAAGGGCTCGAGATCCAACGTCACGTTGAGCGCGAGCCCGTGATAGCTCGAGCCGCGGCGCACGCGCAGACCGACGCTCGCGAGCTTCGCGCCGTCCACGTACACGCCGGGGGCCTCGCGCGAGGCGCTGGCGCTCACGCCGAGTTCGGCGGCGTAGGACACGACCGCATTCTCGAGCGCCGTCACGAGCTGCCGCACGCCCAGGCCGCATCGCTTCAGATCGATGAGCGGATAAACCACGAGCTGACCCGGACCGTGATACGTGACCTGCCCGCCGCGATCGATCTGGATCACCGGGATGTCGCCCGGCGCGAGGACGTGCTCGCGTTTCGCGTTGAGCCCCAGGGTAAAGACGGGCGGATGCTCGAGCAGCCAGATCTCGTCCGGGGTGGCGGCATCGCGTTCATCGGTGAAGCGCTGCATCGAGCGCCAGGTGGGCTCGTAGGGCACGAGCCCGAGATGACGAATGAGCGGCGCAACTCTCATGTGGAGTCCATGCGCACACCGCGCCGCGCGAGCCCCTGCTCGAGCCCCGCGTTGTTGCGTGCGAGCGCCTGCTCGGCCCGGTAGCTCGAGCGCACGAGGGGGCCCGACACACACTCCAGGAACCCGAGATCCAAGGCCCATGCACGATACTCGGCGAATTGCTCGGGCGTAACGAAGCGCTCGACGTCCAGGTGGTTGGGCGTCGGCCTCAAATACTGGCCGAGGGTGAGGATGTCGACCGCAACCGCGCGCAGATCCTTCATGGTGTCACGAATCTCGTCGTCCGTTTCGCCGAGGCCCAGCATCAGGCTCGTCTTGGTGAGCGCGGACGGCCGATACGTCTTCGCGGCG
Source organism: Steroidobacteraceae bacterium (assembly GCA_049513515.1). GTDB lineage: Bacteria > Pseudomonadota > Gammaproteobacteria > Steroidobacterales > Steroidobacteraceae > Bog-1198. The sequence goes on along the minus strand of JBEKWA010000020.1, from coordinate 65,387 downwards.
GCGAGCACATCGAGGGTGCGGCGGTAACCCGCACGCGGATCACGCACCGGGTGCGTGAGGCGCTCGACCGTCTCGACGTTCTGGGCAAACACGTCGAGGCTCGAATCCATCACGGTGTACACATCCGCGAGGACCCCCGCAAAGTCCGGCGTGAGCGCCTCGACGGCCGTGCGCGGCGTGCGCGATTTGATGGCGCGGATGGCTGCCGCGTAATGCGCAGCGCCGCCGTCCGGTAAGTCGTCGCGGTCGACCGAGGTGAGCACGACGTAGTTGAGAGCCATCAGTTCGACCGAGCGAGCGACATTCTCCGGCTCCTCGGGATCGAGCCAGCCTCGCGGATTGCCCGTATCCACCGCGCAGAAGCGGCAGGCGCGCGTGCACACCGCCCCCATCAGCATGATGGTCGCCGTGCCCGCGTTCCAGCATTCACCGATATTGGGGCACTTGGCTTCCTCGCACACGGTGCTCAAGCGATGCTCGCGGACGATGTGTTTGACCGCCTGAAAGCCGGCGCCGCTCGCGAGCGGGGCGCGCAGCCAGGTGGGTTTGCGCGCGGGCGCCGCGGGCCGTGTCGCGGTCGCCTTGATACCGTCCCTGATGGCGGTGAACCCCTGTTGAGTGCGGTACTTCTCGCCGCTGCGCGGAGGCTCGCCGGGCGACACCTCGCCGCCGCGCGACGCATCGTCCGCGCTCAGTATGGGAATGCCTTTGAACTGCGCCATCCCTTCATTTTACCCCACCCGAGGCATTCAGCGCTGCGAGCCGCTCCGGGGTGCCCACATCCTCCCACAATCCCCGGTATAGCTCGGCGGAGCAGCGGCCAGCCGCCATCGAGCGCAGCAACAGCGGCTTCAGCGGGAACGCGCCGTCGACGCATCCCGCAAAGAATTGCGGCCGGTAGATGGCGATGCCCGAGAACGTGTACTGCACGGGGGCGCTCGGCACGGCAAGCCCTTGGTCCAAGCCGAAATCCCCGCCGCGGTGCTGCGGCGGGTTCGGTACGAGCACGAGGTGCGCATCGCGGTCCTTCCTAAGCGCGACGCCGGTCACGTGAAAGTCGGTGAAGACATCGCCGTTCAGCACCACGAAGGGCTGCGGCCCGAGCAGCGGCAAGGCGCGAAAGATGCCGCCGCCGGTCTCGAGCGCGCGGGGCGACTCCTCGCTGTAGGCGATGCGCACGCCGTAGCGTGAGCCGTCACCCAGCCGGGCGCGGATCATCGAGCCGAGCCAGGCAAGATTTACCACGACCTGCGAGATGCCTGCACGCGCCAGGCGCTCCAGGTGATATTCGATGAGCGCTTTGCCCCGCACCTCGAGAAGCGGTTTCGGTGCGCGGTCGGTGAGAGGCCGCATGCGCTCGCCGCGCCCGGCCGCCAGGATCATGGCGCTGCGCGGGGAATCAACGGCCGCAGCCATCATGGGCTCGGCGCCGGCGACCGAGCGCGCGCCTGCGCCGCCTCGAAGCATGGATCGATGCGCTCGGCGATGTAGCGCGCGAGCTCGGCGGTCTCGGGATAGAGCGCGGCTGCCTCGCGAGTGTAGGCGAGCACGCGCGGCAGATCGTCGAGATAGCCGGGCTTGGCGTCGCGATAGAAGAGGCGTGCGAAGATTCCGAGGACCTTGATGTGACGCTGCAGTCCCATGAGTTCGAAGCGGCGAATGAGCTCTTTGTCATCCGCGCCGGGATCGAAGCCGGCGCGCTCGAGTCGCGCGCGATAGTCGAGCAGCCAGCCGATGACCCGCTCGCGGGGCCAGGCGACGTAGCAATCCTTCAGCAAGGAGACCACATCGTAGGTCACGGCTCCCCGCACGGCATCCTGGAAATCGAGAATGCCCGGATTGGCCTCGTCGGTGATCAGCAAGTTGCGTGAATGATAATCGCGATGCACGAACACGGCTGGTTGCGCGAGCGCGCTCTGCGCGAGAGCCTCGAACAGGCGGTCAAGCATTGCACGCTCGGCGGTTGTCGGCTTTAGCCCAAGATGGCGGCCGAGGAACCACTCGGGCATGAGCTCCATCTCGCGGATGAGCGCCGCACGGTCATAGGGCGGCAAGGCACGCGCCGCCTCGCCGCCGCGGGTCTGCAAACGCACGAGCGCATCGATCGCATCGCCGTAGAGGCGCTCCACGTCGCGTCCCGCGAGCAGATCGCTCAGGTATTGTCGCTGGCCGAGGTCCGAGAGCAGCAAGAGGCCGCGGTCGAGATCGCGCGCCAGGATCACGGGAACGTTCAAGCCGATGGCGATCAGCGACTGCGCAACGCCGATGAACGGCGCGAGCGCCTCCTTCTCCGGCGGCGCATCCATCACGATGTAGGAGTGCGCGCCGCGGATCAAGCGAAAATAGCGGCGAAAGCTCGCATCCGCCGACGCGGGCTCGATGCGTGCCTCAGCGAATCCCAGGTCCTCCGTGACCCACTGGCGCAGCAGCGCCAGGCGGGAATCGCTTGCATCCATCACATGCATGCTTGACCATTCGGACACCGCAAATGCGGCGGTACCAAGTATACCGATTAAGGCGATCGACTTTGCGCAAGGGATATCAACGAACCGCGTCCGCCGCCGTTTTGTGCTTGCTGGCGGCCGCCGCGGTTCGCGCCGCCGACGTCTGTTCCGCACCGCCCAAGCACAAGCGCTCGGCCCCCGCCGTGATCATCCCGAACGACGATCATCGCATCCGCATCGAAAGCGACGGCGCATCGCTCGATGCGAACGGGTTTGCCGTGCTTACCGGGCACGTGCAGCTGCATCAGGATCAGCGCACCATCGCGGCTGATCGGGTCACCTATGATGAGAAAACCGGCAAGGTGACGGTCGCCGGCTCGGTGGACTTCGAGGATCCGCGCCTCGGCATCAAGAGCAACGACGGCGCCTACGATGCCCTCGGCGGCGCATTTTTCGACCAGGCCAATTTCCGCATCTTCGATCGCAGCGGCCGCGGTTACGCCAAGAAAATGTCCGTGACCCCCGAGGGCATCGTGCACTTGGACACGGTGCGCTATACGAGCTGTCCCGTGGGCAACGAGGACTGGATGATCCAGGCGAACAACCTCAAGCTCGACACCGACGCCGAGCAGGGCATCGCGCATGGTGTGGTCATGCGATTCAAGGACGTGCCGGTCTTCTACTCGCCCTATCTCGCGTTTCCTCTCGGCGACGACCGGCAGAGCGGCCTCTTGTTTCCGAGCCTGGGACATTCGGGGAGCAACGGTTATCAGCTCGAAGTGCCCTACTACTTCAACCTTGCGCCCAATTACGACGCGACCTTGACGCCCGGATACCTCTCCAAGCGCGGCGTGCAGCTCGGCGGCGAGTTCCGCTTCCTCACGGAGGGATCGCGCGGTCAGCTCGAGGAGAATTTTTTACCGAACGATGCAATCCAGCACGGCGACCGGTATTTCGTGCACTTTACCGACATCACCAACATCGCTCCGGGTCTGCGCTTCGACACCGACGTCGCCGGGGTGAGCGACAGCAACTATTTCTCCGACTTCGCCGTGGGCGCGGACCAGACCAGCGTTACCTTCCTCGAGCGCCGCGCCGAGTTCCTGTACTACGACGATATCTGGCGCATCCGGGCGCAGGGACAGAATTTCCAGACCATCGACACCTCGATCGAGGCCGGCGATCGGCCTTACTCGCGTGTACCGCGGGTCGAGGCCTACGGGCTCGTTCCCTTGATCGGCGGCCTCGAGTTCGCCGTCTCGAGCGAGGCCACGAACTTCATTCGCGAGGTGGGGCCGACCGGGGTACGGGCGGGCGTGTCGCCCGAGCTGCGCTGGGACCTGCGCACGCCCGGCTATTTCTTCGAGCCGATCGTGGGCTATCACTTCACTCAGTACGACTTGCAGAATGCCGCGTCCGGCGATCCGAGCACGCCCACGCGCACCCTGCCCTACGCGAGCCTCGACACGGGCCTCGTCTTCGACCGCGACGTCGGCGCGCAGGGTCAGCGCATCGTGACCCTCGAGCCACGCCTCATGTACACCTACATCCCGTACCGCAACCAAGACGAACTGCCCCTGTTCGACACCGGCCTTCCGGATTTCAACATGGTGGAGCTGTTCCGCTCGAACCGCTACGTCGGAGACGACCGCATCGGCGACGCCAATCAGCTCGCATTCGGTCTCACCTCGCGCTTGTTCAACGAGTCGACCGGCACTCAGTATCTGTCGGCCACCGTCGGCGAGATTCGCTATTTCACGCTGCCACGCGTGCTCCTGCCCAACGAGATCACGCAGACGCTCCCCGGCCAGACGCTGCCGACGCTCCCGGGCCAGACCAACCAGAGCCAGCTCATCCTGCCCGGATACAATCTGCCGACGCTCCCCGGCCAGACCCTCTCCACCGCCCCGCAGGAGGTCGCCCAGGCCTATCACGGTTCGGACGTCGTGGGCGAGATTTCGGTCTCGGCCTACAAGAACTGGAGCGTGAACCTCGACTACCAGTGGAACCCCTATACCTCGCAAACGGACAAATCCGAAATCCTGGTCCAGTACCACCCCGATCAGAACAAGGTGATCAATGTCGGTTACCGGTTCCAGGAGGACATTCTGAAGCAGTACGACGTTTCCTTCGCCTGGCCGATCGCCAGGCGCTGGAATACGGTCGGACGCTGGGTTTATTCCATCCAGGACCACGAAGTGATCGAGCAGCTGGCCGGATTCGAGTACAAAAGCTGCTGCTGGCGCATCCAGGTGTTGCAGCGGCGCTACTTGACCAACCGAACCGGAGGACTGGATACCTCGGTTGCTTTACAATTGGAACTGACGGGCCTCTCCTCGGTCGGAAAGCGGTCGGACACGTTCCTCTCCAAAGAGATCAGCGGATACTCGAGCCGCGAGCCCGACGAGCAGTAAACGGCCTCCCAACAGGAAGATCTATGCGAAATCCAGTAGTCCTTTGTGGACTCCTCATGGCGGCACTTCTGGTCGGCGCGCGCGCGCCCGCGCAAACCCGCGATATCGGCGCCCACGGGGAGCTGCTCGACCGCATCGCGGCCGTCGTGAACGATGGGCTGGTGCTCAAGAGCGAGCTCGACGAGCAGATGGAGGCGGTGACCAAGCGGCTGCAGGAACAGAAGGTGGAGCTCCCCCCGGAGAGCGTGCTGCGCCAGCAGGTACTCGAGCGGCTGATCCTGCAGGAGATCGAGACCCAGCGAGCCAAACACGTCGGCTTGACTATCTCGGACGAGCAGCTCAACGGCGCGCTTCAAGAGATCGCCCAGCGCAACAAGATCCCGTTCGACGAGTTGCCGACCGCGCTCGCCGCCCAGGGCGTCGATTACAAGCAGTACCGCGAGAGCATGCGCAAGGAGCTCACCTTGAGCACCCTGAGGCAGCGCGATGTGATCGCTCACATCAATGTATCTCCGCACGAGCTCGATCAGTATCTCGCGCGCCAGCAATCGGCCGCGGCGAACGATGAGTTCAACGTCTCGCACATCCTTCTGTCGCTGCCGCAGGCCGCCACGCCCCAGCAGCTCGAGGACATCACCAAGAAGGCCAACGACATCGCGGCGCGCGCCTCCAAGGGCGAGGACTTCGGCCAGCTCGCGATAGCCAATTCGAACAGCCAGACCGCGCTCGACGGCGGCCAGCTCGGCTGGCGCAAGGGATCGCAGCTGCCGCAGTTCATTCTGGATCTCGTCACCAAGATGAAGCCCGGCGACGTGAGCACGCCGGTGCGCACACCGAGCGGCTTTCACATCGTGAAGCTCAATGAGGTGCGCGGCGGTGAGGCTGCGGTGATCGTCAACCAGATTCACGTCCGGCACATTCTTCTGAAGACCAACGAGCTGGACGACGATGCGACCGTGCGCGAGAAGCTGGCGAAACTGCGGCAGCGCATCTTGAACGGCGAGGACTTCGCCGGTATCGCCTCGGCTACCTCGGAGGACCCCGGTTCGGCGCCGGATGGCGGCGATCTCGGCTGGTCGGGACCGGGAACGTTCGTTCCCGAGTTCGACAAGGCCATCGCGGAATTGAAGCCCAATGAGATCAGCGAGCCGTTCAAGACCCGCTACGGCTGGCATATCGCGCAGGTGCTCGGCACGCGCACCTACGACAGTACCGACGATGTGCGCCGTCAGCGGGCGTTTGCCGCGATCCGCGAGAGCAAGGCCGACGAGGAGACCGAGCTTTGGCTGCGGCGGCTGCGCGATGAGGCGTTCGTCGAGATCAAGATGTAGTGCGCGTCCCGCGCATCGTCGTCACTTCGGGTGAGCCGGCGGGTATCGGGCCGGACGCTTGCGTCGCGCTCGCCCGGCAGGACTGGCCGGCCGATCTGGTGATCGCGGGCGACGCGAAGCTCCTCGCGCAGACGGCCGCGGACTTGGGCGGCGCACCCCTTCTGTCGACTTATGACCCTGCGGTCGCTCCCACCGTCTCCCGAGCCGGAGCGCTCAAGCTCCTCGATGTACCGGCACCCCATGCGGTGGTGGCCGGCCGACTCGATACGCGCAACGCCGCTTCCGTCATCGCCATGCTCGATCGGGCTTGCGATGGCTGCCTGCGTGGCGAATTCGCCGCCATGGTCACGGCACCGGTACAAAAGAGCACGCTCATCGAGGCGGGCTTCGATTTCATGGGACACACCGAGTATCTCGCGGCAAGAACCCGCGCCGCTCTGCCCGTGATGATGCTGCAGAACACCGCGCTGCGTGTCGCGCTCGTCACCACGCACTTGCCTCTGGCCGAGGTCCCGCGCGCGATCACCGCGGCGCGGCTGCTGGCGACCTTGAAGATCGTGCACGACGATCTGAGCCGCCGCTTCGGCATCGCTGCGCCGCGCATCGTCGTGCTCGGCCTCAATCCGCATGCGGGCGAATCCGGGCACCTGGGTCGCGAGGAGATCGACGTGATCGAGCCGGTGCTGCGGCAGTTGCGCGGACAGGGACTCGACGTGCGCGGGCCCGTTCCCGCCGACACGGCATTCACGCCGCAGTTTCTCGCGGGCGGCGTGGATGTGCTCGTCGCCATGTATCACGATCAAGGTCTTCCGGTCATCAAGCGCGAGGGGTTCGGACACACGGTGAACGTCACCCTCGGACTGCCCATCATTCGTACCAGCGTGGACCATGGCACCGCCCTGTCCTTGGCGCGCAGCGGACGCGCCGATACCGGCAGCCTCGAGGCTGCGGTGAGGCTTGCAATCGAGCTTGCGAGCCATGGTGGTCCGTAAGCGCTTCGGACAGCACTTCTTGCACGATCCCGCGGTCATCCGCCGCATCATCGATGCAGTGGCGCCCAAGAGCGGCGAGCGCGTGGTGGAGCTCGGTCCCGGCCGCGGCGCGCTCACTTTCGGCCTGCTCGAGCGCGCGCATCGCCTGGACGCCATCGAGATCGACCGCGATCTGGCGCGGCTGCTCGAGGCGGATCCGCGCGCGCAAGGCCGGCTGCACGTGCACGTCGAGAACATGCTCGATACCGATTTCGCGCTTCTTCGTGGCCCGGGACCGAAGCTGCGGATCGTCGGCAACCTCCCCTACAACGTCTCGACGCCCGTGCTGTTTCATCTTCTGAGCCAGCGCGCCGCGATCGAGGAGATGCATTTCATGCTGCAGAAGGAAGTGGTCGATCGCATGGCGGCCTCGCCCGGAGGCAAGGAGTACGGGCGCCTCACCGTCATGCTCGCCGCCTACGCCGAGGTCGAGGCTCTGTTCGAAGTCGGGCCGGGCGCCTTCCATCCGCCGCCGAGGGTGCGCTCCGCGATCGTCCGCTTGCGGCCGAGCACCGAGCCGCGGTTCGCCATCGGCAGCGACGCCGCGCTGCGGACGATTGCGACTGCCGCCTTCTCCCACCGCCGCAAGATCCTGCGCAACGGCCTGAAAGGCCTTCTGAGCGTCGAGGATATCGATGCCTGCGGGATCGACGCGCAACTGCGTCCGGAAGCGCTCGCACCCGAGCAATTCGGCCGCCTCGCCGTGAGGTACGAGCATAATCGCGTCGCGAACGCGCCCGCACCAGGTACCGTGGCCGTGCGCGGCGCACGGGAGGGTTGAACGCGCCGCACTCCGCTATACTGGGAGTTGGATGGCCGCATATCGCAAGATCTTGGTGTTGTTGGACCTCTCGGAAGGCAGCGAACGGGTGTTCGCCGCGGGCCGCGACATCGCGGCGCATTCAAACGCCACGATCGTGGCGCTGCACGTAGTGGAGTACGTGCCCGCCGAGCCGATGGGCGAGTCGCTCATGCCGATCACGGAGATCGAGACGAGCCTGACCGACCGCGCACGCGGGCTACTTTCGGACCTGGTGAGCCGCCACGGCGTGCCGGGCACCAGCGCCCGAGTGGAGATCGGCAACACCAAGGCGGAGATCCTGCGGGTGGCCGAGGAGGAGCAAGCGGACCTGATCGTGCTCGGCAGCCGCGAGCGTCACGGCCTCGCGATCCTGGTGAACTTCACCGAAGATACCGTGCTGCACGCCGCTCATTGCGACGTGCTCGCAGTGCGGTTGAGCTCTAGTCGGCCATGACGACCGAAACGCAGAGACCGAAAATCCGCGTCGACGTCGAGACGTCCTACATCGAGGAGCAATCGGATCCGCGCGACAAACGATTTGTCTTCTCGTATACGATCACCATACGCAACGAAGGCCAGATCCCCGCGCGGTTGCTCACGCGTCATTGGATCATCACGGATGCAAACGGCAACGTGAAGGAAACTCGCGGCGACGGGGTCGTGGGCGAACAGCCCTATCTCAAGCCCGGACAGGGATTTCGCTACTCGAGCGGCGCCGTTATCGAGACCCCGGTAGGCACCATGCAGGGAAGCTACCAGATGATGGCCGATAACGGGCTCAAGTTCGACGCCCCGATCGCGCCCTTCCGGCTGGCCATTCCGGGAGTCCTGCACTAAGCCGGTGGCGCTCTACGCAATCGGCGACATTCAGGGCTGCGACGCGGAACTCGACGCTTTGCTCCGGTCGCTGCGCTTTTCGCCCGACCGCGACCGACTGTGGTTCGTGGGCGATCTGGTCAATCGGGGTCCAGCCTCGCTCGAAGTGCTACGCCGTATCCGTGATCTCGGTGAGGCGGCGACCGTCACGCTCGGCAACCACGATTTGCACTTGCTGGCGGTGGCATTCGGCTGCTCGCGTCTGCGGTCCGATGACACTCTGACGCCGATCCTGGAAGCCCCGGACCGCGACGCACTCCTCGAATGGCTTCTCGGGCGTGCGCTGCTCGCCGAGGATCCGGCGCTCGATCTGTGTCTCGTGCATGCCGGCCTATCGCCGCAGTGGGACATGCCCACCGCGCGCGTCTGCGCGCGCGAGCTCGAGGAGGCCCTCCGCAGCCAGCCGGAGAAGCTCTTCAAGCAGATGTACGGCGACAAGCCGGACCGCTGGGATGAGCGTCTCGCGGGCACGGAGCGACTGCGGTACATCGTCAATTGCTTCACGCGGCTGCGCTATGTGGATGAGCACGGCCGGTTGAAGCTGCACGTGAAGGGCGCGCCGCGCAAAGGCCAGCGGGCCTCGCTCATTCCGTGGTTCGAAGCCCCCGGCGCGCACTGGCGCGGCACGCGGATCGTCTTCGGTCACTGGTCGACGCTGGGATTCTTTCAAAACGCCGATGTGATCAGCCTGGACACGGGATGCGTCTGGGGCGGAAGCCTCACCGCGCTGCGCCTCGACGCGACGGGCGCCGCGCCCGTACAGGTGGCATGCCGGGCGGTATAATCCCGCCATGCGTGTTTCGCCGCCGTTCAACCTGCGTGCCTGGGTCGACAAGCACCGCGCGCTGCTGAAGCCGCCCGTCGGCAACAAACTGCTATTCGAGGACGGCGAGCTCATCGTCATGGCCGTGGGCGGTCCGAATGCGCGCAAGGATTTTCACCACGACCCCGGGCCGGAGCTCTTTTATCAGCTCGAGGGCGACATCGTGCTGCAGACCATCCAGGAAGAACGCAAGGTCGACATACCGATCCGCGAGGGGGAGGTGTTTCTCCTGCCCGCCGACGTTCCGCATTCACCGCAGCGCGGCGCGGGTACGGTGGGCATCGTGGTGGAGCGCCGTCGCGCCCCCGAAGAGCTCGACGGATTTTCCTGGTACTGCGAGCGCTGCGGTCATCGCCTGTACATCGAACGGCTCCACATCGATGACATCGTGAGGCAGCTGCCTCCCGTCTTTCAGCGATTCTTCTCGAGCATCGAGCACCGGACCTGCGCTGCGTGCGGCACGGTGATGGCGGCGCCTGGCGAGAGTCCGGGCCGATCGGGCGCAACCTGACTGCCTTGCCGGAACTCGACGCCGCGAGCGCATCCGAGCTCGACGCACGCGACCCGCTCGCGTCGTTCGCAGCGGAATTTCACCATCCGCAGGGTACTGCCGGCCGCAGGGCCGTGTATCTGTGCGGCCACTCCCTAGGATTGCAGCCAAAGGCCGCGGCGTCCTACGTGAGCCGGGAGCTTGCCGAATGGCAGCGCCTCGGCGTGCTGGGACATCATCAGGGAACGCGACCCTGGATCGGCTATCACGAGCACGCGGCGGCCGGGCTTGCGGCGCTCGCCGGCGCCTCCGAGCTCGAAGTGGTGGCGATGAACTCACTCACCATCAACCTGCACCTCATGATGGTGAGCTTTTTCAGACCGGAAGGCCGCCGCAACTGTGTGCTCATCGAGCAATCGGCTTTTCCCTCCGATCGCTACGCCGTGCTGTCGCAGCTCGAGTATCACGGACTCGGCGCTGCGCATCTCATCGAGATGGCGCCGCGCGCGGGCGAGCATACCTTGCGCACCGAGGATATCCTCGAGGTCCTGGCGCGAGAAGGCCCGCGGCTCGCGCTCGTGCTATGGCCGGGCGTGCAATATCTCACCGGCCAGCTCTTTGATCTCGACGCTATCACGGCAGCCGCCCACGCCGCGGGCGCCGTGGTGGGTCTCGATCTCGCGCACGCGATCGGCAACGTGCCGTTGCGGCTGCACGACTGGAATGCGGACTTCGCGGTCTGGTGCAGCTACAAATACTTGAACGCGGGGCCGGGCGCCATCGGCGGATGCTTCGTGCACGAGCGTCATGCGCACAAGCCGGACCTGCCGCGTTTTGCGGGCTGGTGGGGACACGACAAGGCACGCCGTTTCGAGATCGCGCCGGACTTCCATCCCATCTCCGGGGCCGAGGGCTGGCAAGTCAGTAATCCGCCGGTGCTGTCCGCCGCACCGCTTCTCGCGTCGCTCGAGCTGTTCAAACGTGCGGGTATGACGCGCTTGCGCGAGAAATCCGTGCGGCTCACGGGCTTCATGCAGCGCTCGATCCGGAGCCGGCTGGGGAGTGCCGTGGAGATCATTACGCCGCTCGATGCGACAGAGCGCGGCAGCCAGCTGAGCCTGCGCCTCGCGCTCTCCTCCGCCGCCGTCAAGCGCTGCCATGAGCGTCTCATCGCGGCGGGTGTGATCGGCGATTGGCGCGAGCCAGACACGCTGCGCTTCGCGCCGATTGCGCTCTACAACTCGTTCCGCGACGTCGTCGAGGCGGTCGATGCGCTCACGACGGCGGTCGCGGCATGAGTCTCTCAAGCAGTTCCGTCGCCATCGTCGGTGCGGGCCCCACCGGCGCGCTACTCGGCATCCTTCTCAAGCGGCGCGGCATGGCGGTGACGATCTTCGAGAGCCGCTCCGATCCCCGCGACAACCCGGGCGACGCCGGCCGCTCGATCAATCTGGCGCTCGCCGACCGTGGCATGCATGCCCTCGCCCAGGCGGGGCTCCTCGATTGCATCCGGCGCCTCGTGGTACCGATGCGCGGCCGATTCGTACATCAAACGGACGGCTCCAGCGGGCTACAGCCTTACGGCCGGCTGCCGAACGAAGTCATCTATTCGATCTCGCGGCGCGAGCTGAACAACGTGCTGCTCGATGCTGCGACCGGCATGGGAATCGACCTGCGCTTCGAGCACCGGCTGGAGGATGTCGATTTCACCGCCGGAAGGGCCCGCATCCGCGATCTGCGCGTCGGCCTCGCGAGCGAGATGGCCGTGAGCCCCCTGCTCGCCGCGGATGGGGCCGGTTCGCTCGTGCGTCGCCGGCTCACCGAGCAGGGCCGCATCGAAGCCGATGAAACCCCCCTCGAGCACGGCTACAAGGAGTTTTCGATTCCCGAAGGTCCCTTGGGTGGCGCACGGCTCGAACGCGAGGCGCTGCACATCTGGCCGCGCGGCGGCTACATGCTGATCGCGCTGCCCAATCAGGACGGGAGCTTCACGGCGACGCTGTTCCTGCCGCTCGAGGGAGCCTCGAGCTTCGCCTCCTTGAGCTCGCCGCCCGTGATCGATGCGTTCCTCTCCGCGAATTTTCCCGACGCCCGCGCCCTGATGCCGAACTGCGTGGAGGAGTTTCAGCGCCATCCCACGGGATTCTTGGGAACAGTGCACGCTCGCACGTGGCAGGCCGCAGGCACCGCGGCGCTGATCGGCGACGCCGCGCACGCGATTGTCCCTTTTCACGGCCAAGGCATGAATTGCTGCTTCGAGGATTGCCTGGAATTCGACGCCTGCCTCGGGGGAGCCTCGTCCTGGGAATCCGTGCCCTGGGCACGCGTGTTCGCTGAATTTTACGCGCGCCGTAAACCCAACGCCGACGCCATCGCCGAAATGGCGCTCGAGAACTATCTGGAAATGCGCGAGCGCGTCGCGGATCCGCACTTCCAGTTGCAGCAATCGCTCGCGCTCGAGCTCGAGCGACGCTATCCGCGGCGCTTCATTCCGCGCTACTCGATGGTGATGTTCCATCACGAGATTCCCTATCGAACGGCGCAGGAGCGCGGCCGCATCCAGGCGGAGCTGCTCGCGGAGCTCACCTCAGGGGCGCGCAGCCTAGCGGACGTCGACTATGCGCGCGCGGAACGCCGGGTCGAATCAGCGCTTCCCGCGCTGTCCGATCTTTCGAGCGTGATGAAGCTGTAAGGCGCGGAGTTCTTGTCGTCGGCTTCGTGGCGCTCGCGCGCGGACTCGCGCCACTCGGGCCCGCGCCACCCGTCGAAAAAGGCATCCCCGTCCTCGATGTGTGCGTGCACGAGGGTCAGATGGATGCAGTCCGCCCATGACATGCATTGGCGGAACACCTCGGCGCCGCCGATGATCATCAGGGGAGTGTCGGCGCCCGCGGCCGCGCACGCCGCCGTCCGGGCGGCATCGAGCGTCGGCACGACGGTGCAGTCCCCGGGTGCGAATGCGCTCGAGCGGCTCAGCACCAGGTTCAAGCGGCCCGGCAGCGCGTGGCCGATGGATTCATAGCTCTTGCGGCCCATGAGGATGGGCTTGCCGAGCGTGAGGGCCTTGAAGCGGCGCAGGTCGGCCGAAAGCCGCCACGGCAATTGATTGTGGCGTCCGATGACGTCGTTCTCGGACACCGCAACTACGAATTGCGCGCGCATGAATGCCATGCGCACTTATACGTTGCCGGCTCGCAAACCTCCAGCTGGGGTCGCTTAGCCGGGGACGCTTAGCGCTGCGCTACGCGCGCCGGTGTCTGCGTGACATCGAGCAGCGGCAGCGGCGACAGAGCGATGATGCCGCGCCTGTCGGCCTCACAACGTACTCGTGCCACAACCTCACCCGTCTTCACATTATTGGCCTGCAAATCGAATGTGTAAGAGGTCGGAAAGTAGTCCGCGATCGAGCTCGCGAACTGGTCCTTGCCGTACACCACTTTGAAGGCATGACCTGCGTCCTCCGACTGCGCGAGAGTCTTCTCGAACGCATTCACACAGGCATCCAGCGAGGCTTTGGCGGGCCACGCATGGGAGATTGCGGGGCAAACGGCAGCGAGTGCTGCGAGTGAAAGTCCCAAACGGCGAGTCATCATGCTGGTACTCCTCGAGAGTCGAAATACCAACGCCCCGTAGATCACGATAGGGAGCCGCCGCGGCGGCCGCAAACGAGAAATCTTTTAGGTCCGTGTGATTCGCCTCATGTGTGTGAGGGCGATCACAGTCAGGCGACGCGGCACTCTTTCAGGATCCAACGCGTCAGCTCCTGCAGGTCCTCACGCGCGCCGTCCTCGGGACGATGCAAGAGCACGTAGCTTTCATTGGTAGTGAGCTCGTCCGTGAAGAGCTTGACCAGGCCACCGGCCGCGAATCGATCGGCGCTGAGGCGCGAGGGCACGAGCGCGACGCCGACCCCCTGCTCCGCGGCGAGCACCACCGCGGACATGGTGTTGAGGCGCACCAGCCGGTTGGGCTTGATGGGAGGAATCTTGAGTCCCGCCGCCCAGCGCTCCCAAGCGTCGCGACGCTCCTCGTGCAGCAGCAGATTCTTGCCGTTCAAGTCTTCGTAGGTCTCGATCGGGTTCTCGAGCAAGAATCCCGGCGAGCACGCCGCGATGAAGCTCTGCGCGAAGAGTTCGTGCACGGTGAAGCCTTCCCACGGTCCGTTGCCCACCACGATGGAGAGATCCGCTTCCGGCGGATGGCTCTTGGGCGCGGATGAGGAGGTTTCGATTCGGATGTCGGTCTCCTCGCGCGCCTGCGTGAAGGATGCGAGGCGCGGCAAGAGCAGCGCGCGGGCGAAGAACGGGGGCACGTTCAGCCGCAGGATGCTGCGACCGTAGCGCAGCTTGAGCTGCTCCGTCACCGATTCGAGCTTCGCGAAGATGTCGCTGATGTGCTCGAGGTAGTGCGCGCCCGCATCGGTGAGCGCGAGCGTGCGCACGCCCCGCTCGAACAGCGCCACGCCGAGCTGCTCCTCGAGGCCCTTGATCTGATGGCTCACGGCGGAAGGGGTCAAATGGAGCTCTTCCGCGGCCGCCTTGAAGCTTTTCAGCCGGGCAGCCACCTGGAAGGTCTTGAGGAATTTGAGCGAAGGTAAGCGCATGCGTCGCCAATGTTAGCAATATCTGATTTCAGCAATATTCGTGCCAGAGGAACATCCGAGGGCGCGGACCGCCCTGCGCCCCAGTGTGTGCTACCTACGGGGGCATCACCGTGCGAACACGCACAAACCCGGCGCAGGCCGGGCTTCCTCGGCGCAGGGTAGCGCGACGAGACTACTCGCGACCTCGGAACCACCCTGTCAGGCTGAGTCGCGGGGATCGAGTCAGCAGTACCTCGTGCTCACGCGATTCGCAAAGAAACAGCACCAGCCGTCCACCCAGCGGCTCGATGTCGCGAAATTGGCCGTCGTCGGCGCGAATCCGGAGGGTTCCCCCATCGGCCGCCGACCACTGCTCGTTCAAGTAGAGCACCAAGGACACCCGGCGGCGCACGCGCCCCTGCGGCTGATCGACGTGCCGGGCATAAGCCGCGCCGCACGGATACCAGGCATAGTGGATCTCCAGATCGAACAGCCCCAGATACGCACGTTCATTCAAGCACCGCCGCAGCTGCTCGAGCAAGCCCAGCACCAGGGTCTCGGCGGGAAACGCCGCCTCGCCCAACCAGGAGATGCGATCGCCGCGAATGTCCTCGCGGCGTTGCAAGTTACTGTCCGCGCCGATGCGTGCCTCGACGAAGTCGCCGCGTGCGCGGCGCAAAGCCGCACACTCGGCTAGCTCACGGACCTCGCGCGACTCCAGAAAGCCGTCGCTGACCGAGATGCCGTGCACGCGCAATTCCGCAAGGATGCGGTCGAGCGCGCGCGGCGAGCAGACCCCGCGATCAATTTCGGGCACGGCGCGATTGCGGCACCGGCCGGGCGCGCTTGGTACTCGCTCGGCGCCGCTCGTGGGTCGCGCGCGTCGCCGTGCCGGGGCGAGTACGCTTGCGCGGCTCCTTTTTCGGCTCGAGCATGCTGCCGCGACAACGCGACGCACCGCATCGGCAGGCGAAGATCTCGTCGACGTCGTCCGGGTCATCGGGATCGCGCGTGATCTGATAATCGTAAACCAGCTCCTCGCCCGGCTGGATGGTGCGGATGGCCTCGATGAATACGCGTCTCTTCATGATGCCGCTTTCGCAGTTCGGATCGCAGCCATGGTTGATGAATCGTGCATCGTTGCCGTTGCGACCGGCGTCGATCACGGTCTTGGAATCCACCGTGAACAGAAAGGTGTGATTGTCCTTGGCGTCCTTGTCCCCGTAGCGCTCATCCGCCTCCTCGTGGGTGATCCGATCGCCGAGGTACTCGATCACGGTCGTCCCCTTGCGGATGCGGCGCAGGGCGAACACCCCGTAGCCGTGGACGGGGGAGTGACGAACTTCAATCATCGGCCTGCGGCGGTCGAGCGTGCTCATGAGTCGGAGATCACCTGTCAGACGGCAATCGGCGCTTTGATCGCCGCGTGATGCCGGTAATTGCGGAATTCGAAATCCTCGTAAGCGTAGTCGAACAGGCTTGCGGGGCGCCGCTTGAGCACGAGCTCGGGCAGCGGATAGGGGGTGCGCGACAGCTGCAAATCCGCCTGCTCGAGGTGGTTCGAGTACAGATGGCAATCCCCGCCCGTCCACACGAACTCCCCCGGCTTGAGGTCGCACTGCTGCGCGACCATGTGCGTGAGCAAGGCATAGGAGGCGATGTTGAAGGGCACGCCGAGCAGTGCATCGGCGCTGCGCTGATAGAGCTGACAGGAGAGCCGACCCCCGGCCACGTAGAACTGAAACAGCGCATGGCAGGGGAGCAACGCCATGTGCTCGAGCTCGCCCACGTTCCAGGCGCTCACCACGAGACGGCGCGAGTCGGGGTTCGTCTTGATCTGCTCCACGACGTGGGCGAGCTGATCGATGGTGCGCCCATCCGCCGCGGTCCAGGCGCGCCACTGCCTGCCGTAAACCGGCCCGAGCTCGCCGCGCTCGTCGGCCCACTCGTCCCAGATGCTCACGCCGTGCTCGCGCAGGTATTTGACGTTGGTCTCTCCCTTGAGGAACCACAGCAGCTCGTGCACGATGGACTTGAAGTGCAGTTGCTTGGTCGTGACCAGCGGGAACCCGTCGTCGAGATCGAAGCGCATCTGATAGCCGAACACGCTCAGCGTGCCCGTACCGGTCCGGTCCTGCTTGAATGCGCCGCGCGTGTGGATGTGACGCAGAAAATCCAGATACTGCCGCACGTCAAGCCTTGGCAGCGAGGAGATTGCCGCTCGGCTGCGCGCGCCGATAGGCGTACAGCATGACGATCACGCCCGCGACGATCATGGGAATGGTCAGGACCATGCCCATGGTCAACCAGTCGCCCACCAGATAGCCGATATTGGCATCGGGCAGGCGTACCCATTCGACCGTGAAGCGCGCGCACCCGTACACGATGAGAAACAGGCCGGTCGGCGCGAGACGCGGCCGGGGCTTGCTGGTGTACCACCACAGAATCACGAACAGCACGAGCCCCTCGAGACCGGCTTCGTAGAGCTGCGAGGCGTGACGCACCGTCACGGTCCCGTCCGGGCCGGCGACCGCGAAGCCCCACGGGACATCAGTGGGCTTGCCCCACAGCTCACCGTTGATGAAGTTGCCGATTCGCCCCGCCATCAATCCGATGCCCGGAAGCGGCGCCACGAAATCCATAACGTCCGCGAAATTCTTGTGCTTCACGCGAGCGAAAATGAGAGTGGCAATGATCACGCCGAGCAGGCCGCCATGGAACGACATACCGCCGTCCCAGATGCGAAAGACGTTGAGCCAGCTCTCGGCGATCACGTCATGGCCGTAGAAGATGCACCAGCCGATCCGTCCGCCAAGAATCACGCCCACCGCGCAATAGAAAATGAGGTCGTCGATATCGAGCGCCGTCCACGTCGATCCCGGGCGGCGGGCGCGATATCGAGCGAGGAGCCAGCCTGCAACGAATCCGATCAGGTACATGATGCCGTACCAGTGAACGTGCAACGGGCCCAGGGAGAAGGCGACGGGATTGATATGGGGATAGGTGAGCATGGCTCTACTTTAAACTTTCGTTGACCCGGCAGAAATAGGCCTTGAGATAGCGCGTTTCCGGAATGGCCGGATGAATGGGGTGATCCGGCGCCTGCCCGCCCTGCTCCAGCACTTGCAAGTGCTTGCCCGCGCCGCGCGCCGCCTTCGCGATCGCATCCTGCAGGTCTTCGGCGCTCACGTGATACGAGCAGGAGCAGGACACCAGGATTCCATCGTCGGCGAGGAGCCGAAGCGCGAGTTGATTCAACCGCTTGTAGGCCGCGAGCGCCTTCGGCAGGTCCTTCTTGCGCTTGGCGAAGGCGGGGGGGTCGATGACCACGATGTCGAACCGGGCGCGCTCCTCGACGAGCGCCTCGAGCACGTCGAACGCATCGCCCTTGCGGGTTGCGACCGACAGCGAGTTGCGGCGCGCGTTTTCCACCGCGAACTCGAGCGCGAGCGCGGAGCTGTCGACACAGATGACCTCGCCGGCGCCGTCCTTCGCGGCCCGCGCCCCCCACGCGCCTACGTAGCTGAACACATCGAGCACCCGAGCACCTGCGCGCACGTACTTCGTGAACGCGTGCCGATTGGCGGACTGATCGAAGAACCAGCCGGTCTTTTGGCCTGCAGCGAGCGGAACCTGAAATTTCAAGCCGCCTTCGACGACCGCGGCAGTGTCCTCGAGCCGGCCTTTGGCCGCCTCCACATAGGCCGGAAGGCCCTCGAGCTCCCTCGCCGAGCCGTCGTTCTTGAAAATCAATGTCTCGCACTCGAACACCCGCTCGACCGCAGCCCGGATCTGCGGCTTCATGAGTTCCATCCCGGCAGTGCCGATCTGCGCAACGCACCGCTCGCCGTAACGGTCGATCACGAGGCCCGGCAGTCCGTCGGCCTCGCCGTACACCGCGCGGTAGTAGGGTGCGGCGTACAGCCTGTCGCGCAGTGCGAGCGCGGCGCGCAGTCGGACCTCGAACCAGCGGGCATCAGGAATAGCCCACGTTTCCAGGAGGCGAGCCGTGATCAGCGAGGAAGGATTGGCGTAGGCGAGTCCCAAAGCGCGGTCGTTGTGCGCCAGCACACGGACGAGTTCGCCCGGTTTGAGCTTGTTGAGCGGCGTCTGCTGCGTGTCCACCTCGTTGCTGAACACCCACAGGTGCCCCGCCTGCAGACGCCGGTCCTCGTTGCGCTTCAGGCGCAACGGCGGCAAGTGCGTCACGTCGGGTTCGGACATGTCAGGGACTAGGGTTATGATGGCGCGCATTCTAACCGACGCGGGCACCGACGATGCAGCGTCATGGACGACGTAACCCGGCGGGGGCGGTTGCGCAACGAAGTGGAGGCAGAGCCGCCAGCTGCAAGAAATACTGACTCACGCCGCGCTCGTTCCCGCATTTCTTCACGGTTGGATTAGAATTAAGCATTGCTCGGCCAGCATACACTCAAGTAAATTCGGTGATTGAGTCATGGCGATCAAGATTCAGCACTCGATTCATACCTTGCGCCTGAAGGTGAAAACTGAGGGGTAAGGACTTGGGTGTGTAGTAAGTGTGGTGTCACTCACGATCGGGACGTCAATGCGGCCCGAAACATCCTGTCCGCGGGGAGGTTGCCCCCGCCCGTTAGCGGGAACGAGTCATCGCCTTCAGTCGCGGAGCCGAGCCTGACATATAGTCGATGCGAGGCAGGGATTAGCACGATGAAAGCGGCGGCGTGAGCACCGGGCAGCGCAATCGACTCGCCGCAGAAACGAGCCCTTATCTTCGGCAGCACGCGGACAATCCGGTGGACTGGTATCCGTGGGGCGAGGAGGCGCTCTCGCGTGCGCAGCGCGAGGACAAACCCATCTTGCTGTCGATCGGCTATTCGGCGTGCCACTGGTGCCACGTCATGGCCCATGAGTCCTTCGAGGATACCGCGACCGCGCAGGTCATGAACCGTCTGTTCGTCAACATAAAGGTGGATCGCGAGGAGCGGCCGGATCTTGACAAGATCTATCAGGCCGCGCAGCAGCTCCTGACGCAGCGCGCGGGCGGCTGGCCCTTGACCATGTTCCTCACGCCTGACGATCAGCAGCCTTTTTTTGGCGGCACGTACTTCCCGCGCGAAGCGCGTTACGGCATGCCGGCTTTCACGGATGTGCTCGAGCGGGTGGCGGAGTACTACCACGGCGAGGGTGCGGCGATTCGCCGGCAAAGCCTCGATCTCGCCGCCGCCCTCGAGCGCCTGCAGGACGCTGCGGACGGCACAGTCGCGGACGGCGAGGCGCCGCTCGATGGGTCCCCGCTGCAGCTTGCGCGCACGGCGCTCGAGAGGTCTTTCGACGGTCGCTTCGGCGGCTTCGGCGCGGCCCCGAAATTCCCGCATCCCCAGAGCATCGAGCGCTGCCTGCGCGATGCGAGCGCGGCATCTTTGTCCATGGCCTCGCTTACCCTGCGGCGCATGGCCGAAGGCGGGATCTACGATCAGCTGGGCGGCGGCTTCGCGCGTTATTCGGTCGACGAGTCCTGGACCATCCCGCATTTCGAGAAAATGCTCTACGACAACGCGCAGCTCCTCGGCACCTATGCGGCAGCGGCCGCCGCGACACGCGACAGGCAGTTCGCACGCATCGCGGCAGAGACCGCGGACTGGATGCTGCGCGACATGCACGCGCCGCAAGGCGGCTTTTATTCGAGTCTCGATGCGGACTCCGAGGGACACGAGGGCCGGTTCTACGTATGGACCGCGAACGAGGTGCGTGAGCGCTTGAGCGCGGCCGAATACGCGGTATTCGCCCGCCGGTTCGGCCTCGATCAGGCTCCCAATTTCGAGGGCTGCTGGCATCTGTGCGTTCGCGGGCCGCTCGAGGGACCGGATGAGGCGGCGGTGATCGACGCCGCCCGCTCGAAGCTGCTCGCCGCACGGACGCTGCGGGTTTGGCCGGGGCGAGATGAGAAGATCTTGACGTCATGGAACGCGCTCACGATCCGCGGACTCGCGATCGCCGCCCGGGTTCTGCATCGTCCGGATCTCGCCGACGCCGCGACTCGCGCCGTCGACTTCATCCACCGCACACTGTGGCAGGAGGGGCGACTCCTTGCGACGTACAAGGACGGCCGCGCGCACTTGGATGCCTATCTCGACGATTATGCGTTTCTCGCCGATGCGCTGCTCGAGCTCCTGCAGGCTCGATGGCGCAACAGCGACCTCGAATTCGCACAGGCGCTCGCCGAGGTGATCCTGAATCGCTTCGCCGACTCGGAGCGCGGCGGATTTTATTTCACTGCGTCCGATCACGAGCGTCTCATCCATCGCACCAAGACCTTCAGCGACGAATCCATTCCGGCCGGCAACGGCGTCGCCGCGGATATGTTCTGCCGGCTCGGGCTTCTGCTCGGCGAGCCGCGCTATCTCGCCGCAGCCGAGCGCACGCTGCGTGCGGGCTCGGACTGGATGAGGCAGTATCCCGAGGGGCACATGAGCCTCATCGCCGCGCTCGAGGATTACTTGAAGCCCCTGCAGATTCTCATACTGCGGGGTCCCGAAGCGCCGCGCTGGGCACATGCGCTCGCGGGCAGGTGTGCAGCCTCGCGCATGGTGTTTGCGATCCCCGCCGACACGCCCGGGTTGCCCGCGGCCATTGCGGCAAAGCCGGCCCAAGGGCGGGCAGTCGCCTATCTCTGCACCGGCACGAGCTGCTCGGCGCCGTACACGCGCTTGGAGGATCTGGAGCGTGCCCTGTGAAAGCTAAGCGCGCCTGGGCAAGCTGCCTCATCACCTCCGGCATCATCGTTGGGGGCTCGACCAGCCTCGCCGTGGATAACCCGCAGTTCGTCCGGATCACGCCCGCAGAAGTGCACTGGCGAGACATTCCCGGCGGTCACGGCGCGCAGATGGCGACGCTGCAGGGGGATCCCAATAAGGCCGGAATTTACGTCATCCGCGTCAAGTTCCCACGGCACCTCATGGACTCACCGCACTGGCATCCGCACGCTCGCTACGTCACCGTCCTGGAAGGAACCTGGTACGCCGGCACAGGCGACACGTTCGACCTCTCCCGCGCCGTGCCCCTGAAGCCGGGTAGCTTCATGCTTCATCCGGCGAAGGCGCCTCACTGGGATGGCTCTGCCGGGGACGAGCCGGTGATCGTGCAAATCATGGGCGAGGGACCGGGCACCACGACGCCGGTCGATCCGACGCAGCCTGATTGGATCGAGGTGCATCGCTAGGTGCTGGATGGTGCGCGTCCGCCGGATCGGGGGCGGTCGAGTCGTCACCCACCCCGTAATAATCATCCTCACCGAAGACCTGAAATATATTTCCATCACGGCGCGGAACGAAATTCGAGTCCTTGTACGCCAATCCGTAATGAATCTCGGGCTGCGGGATCGTGCGCGCCAGCTGCCCGCGCACCGGCACCAGCGTCTCATCGCCAAAGAGCGCACGAGCGCCGTAGCCTGTGGCATTCACGAGGGTCTTCTCCTGTAGCGAGCCGAAATCCGCCGGGCTATGAAATTCCGTGACCTGGATCTTGCCGCCGCTTTCGAGAAAGTCCGACATCAGCAGTCGCATGTACGCGTTCAGATTGAACATCATCCAGGGTCGCCCGTGGACCGTGCGCGCCCCGAAGGGGTGGCTGCCGGGCGCATACACCGTGCTTGCCGGCTGCAGAAGCAGCGCCGAGGTGAGAGCGAGCGCCCCGCAGCCGATGACTCCGACCTCGCGCACGCCCGTGGCGAGCGCGTTCTCGGTGGCGATGGCGCCGGAGCCCACGACAGCGACCAGCCGCTGCCGCCGTGCCCATAGTTATGGACTACCGTCTTGTTGCCGATGCGTTCGACGTCGAGACGCGGACCTTGCGGACGGAAGGGACGCGTGCAGACGGTGATGGAGGTGATCCGCCCGGCGTCTGCATGGATTGGCGGCAGTTCCAGGCGACCCGGCGCAGTGCCGTTGGGCCGCGGCGCAGGTGCGCGGCACCCCTCCAGCATTCCCAGCAACAAGGTGGCGCCCGTGCCGGCGAGTACCGCTCGACGTCCGCTGAGATCAACCACGCGAAGGCCCCGCCGCTTGGTACGCAAGCATCACGACACCGGACCGGAACGGGCGCGCGTGCAAGAGCTCGAGATCGATGCGATTTGCATTTCGGGCAAACTCGGGCTGACCGCCGCCGAGAATAGTGGGATGAACGAATATCCGCAGCTCGTCGATCAACCCCAGAGGCAACAGGCTGGACACGAGCTGTCCGCTCCCAAGCAGGGCGATGTCGCCGCCCGCCTTCTCCTTGAGCTCGCCGATGGACTCCGAGACTCGATCGCGGACGACTTGCGTATTGCGCCATTCGGGTTCCGGCATGCTCGTCCTCCCAGCCTGCCTCGGTCGGCCAGAAGGATGCCATCACTTCATAGGTGCGGCGGCCGAAAAGAAACGCGCCGATGGACCCGCACAGATCCCGCGAGTATTCGCGAAACTCGTCATCGACGTGGGACCAGCCGAGGTCGGCCTTGGGATCGGCGATGAGCCCGTCGAGCGTCATGAGATTGGAGACGATGATTTTTGCCACGTGCCGCGCTCCCGGTTGGCTTGTTACGACGCGCGCAGTCTACTTGAGGTAGCTCGCGATCCGCCTCTGCAGCTCGCCATGCAGGGCCGACGAGAATGGCGGCGCGGCCTGCCAATCGAGCCCCCAGGGCTGCGCCGTGCTAATGCCGGGCGCCTCATCGGCCCGCCGCGGAAAGACGTGCGCGTGCAGCGCGGGCTCGACGTTGCCGAACAGCGCGTAATTGATTCGCACGGCGCCGGTCGCTGCGAGTACCGCATCGCCGACCCGCGCCATGTCGGCGAGAAATTGCGTGCGTTCCAAATCCTCCAGCACGTTCAGGTGAGCGACCACGGGATCGGGAAGCAGCAGGCAGTAGCCTGCTAAGACCTGGCGCTCTCCCATGACCACCCAGCCGGAGGGGAGTCTTGCGACGCGCGCGGGATAATCATCGGCGCGGCAGCGCTCCACCATGCCGTGAATGGCCGTGGGAGTCCCTCGCTCAGGCCGCATTGCGCGACGTCGCCGCAGGGTTCTTCGCCGCGGGCGCCGCAATCGGCAAGCGCACCACGAAGCGCGAACCCACGCCTTCCAGGCTTTCCACGAAGACCTCGCCCGCATGCATCGCCACCACCATGGAGACCAGATGCAGTCCGACGCCGGTGCCTGCAACGCGGGTGGCATTGCTGCCGCGGAAGTAGCGCTCGAAGAGCCTCACCCGGTCTCGCGCCGGAATGCCGATGCCATGATCGCGCACCTGCACCACCAGCCACCCCGATTCCTCGCGCGCCTTGACCTCGGTTGGGCTCGAGGCCGGTGAGTACTTGATGGCGTTGGAGATGAGATTGCTGAACGCGTGGAACAGGAGCTTGGGGTCGCCATGGATGGTCGCAGGCAACGACTCGAAATCCTCGATGATGATGGCGCCGCGGTTCGCATCGCGGTGAGCCTGGCAAGCATCGCGCAACAACACGGTCGGATCGAGGTCGCAGGGGTCGAACGCGGCTCGGCCGTCGAGGACCCGCGAGGCGCCGAGGAGACTGTCCATGATGTTGGTGATGCGCTGCACGGCGCTGCGGATGCGGTCGCCCCGCTCGGCGGCGTCCGCGGGATCGAGGCGGTCCTGCATCTTAATGAGCCGCTGCGCATGACCGTCGATGATGGTGAGGGGGGTGCGGAATTCGTGCGACGTCATGGTGACGAAGTCGCGTTGCTGTTCCATCAGTCGCCGCTCGTTCTCGAGGCCCGCCTCGAGCGCGGCTGCCTGCTCCAGCAAGCGGCGCTGACTCGTCGCGAGGGCGACCGCATTC
The DNA here is from genome assembly GCA_049513515.1 of Steroidobacteraceae bacterium. Classification (GTDB taxonomy): domain Bacteria; phylum Pseudomonadota; class Gammaproteobacteria; order Steroidobacterales; family Steroidobacteraceae; genus Bog-1198. Next base: position 40,773 of record JBEKWA010000020.1, on the reverse strand, counting down.
TCCCGGAACACGGCGACGGCGCGGGCCATTTCGCCGATCTCATCGCCGCGCGCGACACTCGGGATCGCAATCCCGGTATCGTGATCGGCGAGCCGGCGCATCCCCAAGGCGAGCTTCATGAGCGGCGCCAGGATGCCGCGCACCACGTATGTGATGACGGCCAGTAGCAAGAACGCCGCGAGCAAAATGGCCGTGACCAGCATGGTCCGCGCGTGCGCATAGGTCGAGGCGGCGCGCTCGCTGTCGCGGCGCGCCTTGATGAGGGTTTGATCGGTGAGCCGGCTCAATGTGTCGCTCGACAGATCGAAAGCGCGCCGCGATTGCGTCTTGTACAAAAGGGTGGCCTGCGCGCTGTCGCCGGCGCGCGCGCGCGAGAGAACGCGATCCGCGATGAGCTGGTATGCGGCCCATTGCTGCGCGAATTGCGCGTAGAGCTGCGCCTCGGGAGGGTCCTGTGGAATCTGCTCGTAGGCGCGCTGCCGCGCTGCCACGGTGTCGCGCAGTGTGGCGATCTCCGTATCGCTCGCCGTGTTCTCCGCCTCGGTCGAGGACAGCAAACGGTTCGCTTCGGCAGCGCGGTAGTCGGACATATAGTTCGAGATGTCGCCGAGAATTCCGGTATCGCGCAGCCAGCGGTTGCGTATGACCTCGGAGGCGTGATTGACGTCGCTCAAGTGCGCCGAGCCGAAAGCGCCCAGGCCCACGATGAGGGCGAACAGCACGACGATGACGGAGTAGAGCCGGACGCGGATCGAGTGAGCGCTGAGCCAGCGCCGCGAGCGACGCCAGCGCTCCGCGACCACCTGGAGGGGCGTGTGCCTCGACTGCTTTTGCTCGGCGGCGGCGGCTTGCATCGGGCTCAAGGGTTGATCAGCCGCCCCGACGTCGCCTTCACGACGGCCTCGGTGCGCGTAGCGACGTTGAGCTTGCGGCACGCGTTCTCGATATGAAAATTGACCGTGCGCTTGCTGATGTTCACGATTTGAGCGATTTCCGGCGAAGTCTTGCCGCGCGCCGACCAGGTGAGACATTCGATCTCGCGCTCGTTCAGCGCGACGTGACGTGAGAACACCTCGTTGCGGGCCGACTTGCCGAGGCGCGCGTCGATGATGGAGGCGAGAATCTCGAAATCGACGGGCTTGGTCACGTAATCGTCGGCGCCGAGCCGGCGGCCCTTGAGCTCGCTGTCGCGATCGGTACGGGCGGTAAGAAAGACGAAAGGCACGGCCTCGTGCGACGGAGCAAGCGCGACCAATTGCTCCATCACATCGAAGCCGCCCATGCCCGGCATGTTGATGTCGCAGAGCACGAGGTCGGGATCTGTCTTGAGGATGGCCGACAGCCCGCTATGGCCATCGTTCGCGATCGAGACGATGTAGCCCCGCTCCTGCAGATCCTCCGCGATCAGCTCTGCGGTTTCGGCATCGTCCTCGATGCACAGGATTCGTTTTGCCGGCATGACACTAACGCCCCGTCAGTCTTGCGATTCCACCAGCCACCGCCTAGCGCCTGATACAGAGCCGCGCTATCGCCGAGCCGGGTCGCACGCGCCTGTACCTCCGTGAGCACCGCTTGCTGATATACCATGGCGGCGGCCAGTTCGGCGAGGTAGTCGCCGTAGCCGTTGTCCAGACGCTTTTGAGCCAGATCCATCACCGTCTTGGCAGCCCGTTCCGCATCAGCCGCCGCCGCGAGCGCATCGGCATCCGTGACGATCGCGTGCAAGGTATCGGCGACGTTCTGGTAGGCCTGAAGCACCGTGTTCTGATACTGCGCGGCCGCTTGCTCGAGCGCCTGATCGGCCGCCTTCTTGGTGTGCCAGAGGGTACCGCCCTCGAAGATCGGCTGCGAGGCATCGCCGATCAGAGTCCAGAAGGGGCCGCCCTTGGCGAACAGGTCGCTGAACTGCGCCGCCGTTCCGCCGGCCGTTCCCGTGATGGTGAATTGCGGCAGCATGGCCGCGATCGCCGCGCCCACGTTCGCGTTCGCCGAGCGCATGGTCTCTTCCGCGGCGCGGATATCGGGACGCTGCTCGATGATTTTCGACGGCAGGGACAGCGGCAGTTCCGTGGGCAGCTTTAGGGACGTCAGCTCGAACGTCTCGGACACGTCCTGATCCGGCAAGTTGCCGACGAGCTCGCGGATCAAGTCGCGGTTCTGCTCGAACTGCTTTTGCAGCGGCGGCAGCTGCGACTTCGCCTGGGCGAGCTGCAGCTCTTGGGTGGCGAGGTCCACCGCGCTCGCATAGCCGTGCTCGAGCTTGTCGCGCAGGATGGCGACCGATTTCTCGTTGTGCGCGATGATCTCCTGGGTGGCCTTCAGCTGCGCGCGCGTCGAGGCCTCCTGGATCGCGGCGGCCACCACGTTCGAGGCGAGACTGATGTAGGTCGCCTCGAGCTCGAAGCGTTGGTTCTGCGCCTGGGCATCCAGCGACTCGACCTTGCGCCGGTTCTCGCCGAATACATCCGGCACGAAGCCCACCGTCAGCTCCGCAGTTTGGAAGTTGAAAGTGAGGGGCTGAGCCGGTGCACTCGGAACGAGGACTTGGCCGTTGCCCTGAACGCCGGGCGCTGTGGAGGTGGCCGTGTTGCCCGGTAGCTTCTGCCGCTCGAAGTTGTAGTCCGCGCCCACGCTGGGCCAGAAGTAACCCTGCTGTGCGTAGACCATCTCTTGCGCCTGGCGCAGTGCCGCCTGCGCCGCCCGCACCGTCGGATTGACGCGGAACGCCCGCTCGACGAGGGAGTTGATGCCGGGCGACCCGAACGCCTCCCACCACCGGTAATCAACATCCTGCCCCATCGCGAATCGCTGCGCATCACCCGAGGGTCCGGGTGTCGAGGTCGTTTTGTCGGGGAGCGATGCGACCGTGTATCCCGCGCCCTTCGGCGCCTGCGGCCGATGAAAATTCGGACCTACGGCGCATCCCGCGAGGGCGGCGAGCACAATGCAGCAAGGAGCTCTCGAGCGTAACCAGCTCACCACCTCAGTCACCCTGGCTGTCAAGGTCGATATCCCAGCATTGTGCGCCTCCGGTGCAGGCCCGTAACTGTGAATGTTCACAGCGATTCATCCCAGTAGCGTTTCCGCGACGACATGGACATCATGCATAGATTCTCGACGAGGTTTTTCAACTTGCGCTGCTACCCGGGACTTTGCGGCACTTCCGCCCTGCTCGCTCTGACTTCTATGGTAGCCGTTGCGACCGTCGTGACACTGCCCTGGACGCGGGCCGGCGCCGCCGGTCAAAACCAGGTCGCGCCCGCGAAGCGCGAGCCGGACACCGTGAAACTCACGGACTCGCAGCTTCACTCCATCGCCGTCGCGCGCATCGCCGAGCGGCAGTTCCTGGTGCAGAGGCAGGCGGTCGGCAACATCGACTTCAACGAGAACGCGAGCGTCCAGGTGTTCTCGCCTTACCAGGGTCGCATTATCCGCGCATTCGCCGATCTCGGCGACGAGGTGAAGAAGAATCAGGTCCTGTTCACGATCGAGAGCCCCGATTTACTCTCGGCCGAGTCGAGCCTGATCTCGGCGGCCGCCACGCTCGTGCAGACCGACAGCGCCCTCGCGCGCGCGAAGAAACTCTATGCGGACAAGGCCATCGACCAGAACGACTACGAGACGGCCGTGGCCAATCAGCAGAGCGCGGAGGGCGCGCTCAAGGCGGCGCGCGATGCGGTGGCAATCTTCGGACGCACTCCTGGAGAGATCGATCACATCGTCGCCACACGCGAAGTCGATCGCGCGCTCATTGTGAAGAGTCCCATTGCGGGGCGCATCACGGCACGCAACGCCGCTCCCGGCCTACTGGTGCAGCCGGGAAACACGCCCGCGCCTTACTCCGTCGCCGACGAGTCCACCATGTGGATGCTCGCGGACGTACCCGAGACCGACACCGTCGACATCAAGGTCGGTGAGCCCGTGACGGCCTCGGTCCTCGCGCTACCCGGGCGGGTGTTCGCGGGGAAGGTGACGGCCGTCGGCGCGAGCATCGATCCGAATTCGCGCCGCCTCACGGTGCGCTCCGAGGTCAAGAATCCCGGGCACGTGCTGCGCTCGGGCATGTTTGCCACGTTCTTCATACGGACCGGCGATTCCGTCCAGTCGCCCGGTGTGCCGCTCGCCGGTGTGGTCCGCGAGGGCGACGGCACGATGTCGGTATGGGTCGTCGGCGCCGACCCGCACGTGTTCACTCACCGCTCGGTCAAGATCGGGCTGCAGCAGGACGGCTACGATCAGATACTCGAAGGAGTGGCTCCGGGCGACACCGTCGCGGTGGAGGGCGCGATTTTCCTGAGCAACATCCTGTACGGCGGCGCGACCTGACCTTACGGCCGCAGCGGAGAGATTAGGGTGTTAAGAGCCGTCATCGGATTCGCGCTCAGCCGCCGGGCGATCATCCTGCTCGGCCTGCTCGTATTCATCGCGGCCGGCGTTGCCGCCTACATCAAGCTCAACATCGAGGCGTATCCCAATCCCGCGCCGGTCATTCTCGAGATCACGGCACAGGCCGCCGGCCTCTCGGCCGAGGAGATGGAGAAATACTACACGACGCCCATGGAGATCGGACTCTACCCGACGCCCGGCATCGACAACATCCGCTCGACCTCCTTCTACGGCCTGTCGTTCGTGCGGGTGACGTTCAAGTACGGTATCGATTATTACTTCGCCTACACGCAGGCGGCGCTCAGCTTGCAGCAAAACGTGAATCTCCCGGGCAGTCAGGTCCCGCAGATTCAGCAGTCGAGCCTCGTCGGCGAGGTCTACCGCTACCAGGTCGTTGGGCCGCCGCACTTCGGCCTCACGAATCTGCGCACCGTTCAGGACTGGATCGCCTTGCGCCGATTGTCCACGGTGCCCGGCGTGGTCGCGGTGAACAGCTGGGGAGGCACCACCAAAGAATTCGAAGTGGAGGCCGACCTCGCGAAGCTCCAGGCCTACAACATCACCGTACCGCAGCTCTTGAGCACGCTCGGCAACTCGAACATCAACGTCGGCGGCCGCGAGATCACGGTGGGACAGCAATCCGTGAACATCCGCGGGGTGGGACTCATCAACGACGGCGGCGACGACGATCTCACGCAGGGCTATCACGTCGACGATATCCAGAACATCGTCCTCGGCCAGTACAACGGCGTGCCGGTGCTGGTGAAGGACGTCGCGCGAGTCTTCGTCGGTTACGTGCCGCGCCTCGGCATCGCCGGCCGCGATCACGATGACGACGTGGTGGCCTCGATCGTGGTCATGGGACGCACCCAGCACACCAACGACGTCGTGCCGCGGATCAAGGCGGCCATCGCCGCCCTGAACAGCGACGGAACGCTCCCGCCGGGCGTCAAGCTCGTGCCTTATTACGACCGCACTACGCTGGTGAACGTCACCACGCACACCGTTCTGCACAACCTCATCTTCGGCTGCCTGCTGGTGTTCCTGATCCAGTGGATCTTCCTCGGCGACTTGCGCAGTGCGGTCATAGTCGGCGTGAACATTCCCTTCGCCCTGTTTTTCGCCATCATCCTGATGGTGCTGCAGAGCCAGGACGCCAATCTCCTGTCCATCGGCGCCGTCGATTTCGGCATCATCATCGATTCGGCCGTGATCCTCGTCGAGAATATCTTCCGCAATTTGCAGTCCATGCCGAGCGCGCAGCAGCAGATGGTCGAGGCGCTGCGACAAGGCACTTACGGCCGGGATCCCACGGCCTCGCGCTCGGGGCCGGCGTGGACGACGCGGCTGCAGATGATTTACGTCTCGGCCCTGCAGGTCGACAGAGCCATTCTGTTCTCGACGGCCATCACCATCGCCGCCTTCGGTCCGCTGTTTGCCATGCAAGGCGTGGAAGGACAGATCTTCGGCCCCATGGCGCGTACCTACGGCTACGCCCTCGCGGGCGCGCTCATTGCGACCTTCACCGTGACCCCGGTGATGTGCTCGTTCTTGCTGCCCCAGCAATTCAAGGAAGCCGAGACGATCATCGTGCGCTTCCTGCACCGCGTTTACCGGCCGGTCCTCGAGTTTGCCCTCGCCCGCCGCGCTCTGGTGGTCGGGATCGGCTGTGCGCTGCTCATCGTCGTGGGGCTGCTCACGCCGTTCCTGGGCTCGGAGTTCCTGCCGGCGCTCGAGGAGGGCAACTACTGGATTCGGGCCGCAATGCCTCAGTCCATGTCCCTCGATGCGGGCACGGAAGCGACCCGCAAGATGCGCGAAATCCTGTTACGGCATCCCGAGATCATCACCGTCGTATCGCAGCATGGACGCCCCGACAACGGCAGCGACGCCTCTCCTTTCTCGAACGTCGAGCTGTTCGCACCGCTCAAGCCATATGACCAGTGGCCCACCGGCATGACCAAGGACAAGCTGACACAGCAACTACAGCAGGAATTCGACGCGGCTCTTCCGGGAGTCGTGTTCAACTTCTCGCAATACATCCAGGACAACGTCGAGGAGGCGCTGTCGGGGGTGAAGGGGGCCAACTCCGTCAAGATCATCGGGCCGAACCTGCGAGTCCTCGAGCAATACGCCGGACGCATCTTGAAGGACATGGAGCGCGTCAAGGGCATGGAGGATGTCGGCATCTTCCACATCGTCGGTCAGCCCAATCTCAATATCCGGGTCGATCGCGTGAAGGCAGCGCGCTACGGCCTCAACTCCGGCGACGTGAACAACGTGGTTCAGGCCGCCATGGCGGGGGCGGTCGCGAGCACAGTGCTCGAGAGCGATCGTCAATTCAACTTGACCGTGCGCCTCGCGCCGAAGTATCGCGACAACATCGAGGCCATCAGCGCGGTGCCGGTCGCGTATCAGACCCCGGCGGGCACGACGGCCTATGTCCCTTTGCGCGAGCTCGCAGATATCAGCCTGGACTCAGGCGCATCGTTCATCTATCACGAAGGGACGCAGCGCTACATTCCCATCAAGTTCAGCGTGCGCGGTCGCGATCTCGGCAGCACGGTCGCGGAAGCCCAAGCGCTCATCGCGAAGGATATCCAGCTGCCCAACGGGTACCGCATCGCGTGGGCGGGCGAGTTCCAGGACCTGCAGAACGCCAAGCAACGGCTGATGGTGTTCGTGCCCATCAGTCTCGGCTTGATCCTGGTCTTACTCTACAGTCTATTCAACTCCGCCACGGACACCTTGCTCGCCCTCGCCGGCATACCGTTCGCCGTGGCCGGCGGCATTCTCGCGCTGCTCGTCACCGGGTTGCCGTTCAGTATCTCCGCGGCCATCGGGTTCATCTCGCTCCTCGGCGTGTCCGTGATGAACGGCATTCTGGTGCTCACCTATTTCAATGAGCTCAAAGTGCAAGGTATGACGCCTTTCGATGCGATGGAGAGGGCGGCCGAAAAACGCATGCGCCCCATGCTGATGACTGCACTGTCCGCGTGCATCGGTCTCGTTCCCGCCGCGCTCTCGCACGGCATCGGCAGCCAGGTGCAGCGGCCGCTCGCGACCGTAGTGGTTGGCGGCATGCTGCTGGGACCCATCATGCTTCTGGTGGTCGTCCCGGCGCTGCAGCTCGTTTTCCTGCGCCGGACGCACGGCCCATTGGAAGAACCCGCGGCTGACTCGACGGACGTGTGATGCGCGCGCTCTTGGCGTTCAGGATGCTCCTCATCGCGGCTCTCACGAGCGCCGCGCCCACTCACGCCGCGCGCACTCACGCCGCGCCCACTCACGCCGCGCGCACCCCGGCCCCGCGCACCCCGGCCCCGCGCACCCCGGCCCCGCGGACCCCGGCCGCGCACCTTGCGCACCCCGCCGAGCCGCGCGCCGCGAGCCTCGCGACTAGCGCCGTCGCAGCGCCCGCCGGCGCGCAGGCCCAGCCGAGCTTGTCTCGCAAGGCCTCGGCGCCGTCTCCCCTTGCCGCGCGTCCCCGTCCCGGCAAGAATGCGCCGACGACGCTCGGCGGCCCCGCGAAGTACGATGCCAAGAAGGGTGCGATGCTGGGCGGCAGCGTGATGACCCACAGACCTTAGGAAGCCCAGCATGTATCGTTGCGCATTCCTCGCGGCCCTCATGCTGAGCGCCGTGTGCTTCGCGGCGCCAGCCCCCGAGCCGTGGCAAACGCTCCCGCCGCTGCCCGGATTGCCCACGGGAACGGTTGGCCGGCACGCCGAGATTGGAGGCAGCCGGATCTGGTTCGCCGAATGGGGCTCCAAGTCGGCGGGCGTACCGGTCTTGCTCCTGCACGGCGGCTTCGGCAACTCCAACTATTTCGGCCGCTTGATCCCCGCACTGGTGGCGCATGGCTATCGGGTGATCGCGATGGATAGCCGCGGCCACGGCCGCAGCACGCGCAGCGACGCGCGGCTCACCTACGATCTCATGGCACAGGATGTTCTCGGCTTGCTCGACCGGCTGAAAGTTTCGAAGGTCTACCTGGTCGGCTGGAGCGACGGGGGAATCATCGGGCTCGACCTCGCCATGACTCATCCGCAACGCTTGGCGGGAGTGTTCGCCTTTGGCGCCAACGCGGACGTGTCGGGGCTGAAGGGCGATGCAGAAAAAACTCCGGTCTTCGCCGCCTATCTCGCGCGCACCGCCGAGGAGTACCGCGCGCTTTCGCCCACGCCGCAGCAGTGGGACGCCTTCGGCGCGGCCGTGAACAAGATGTGGGAGACACTGCCCGCCTTCACGCGAGGCGAGCTCGCCTCCATCAAGGTGCCCACCACCATCGCGGATGGCGAATTCGACGAGGCAATCAAGCAGACCCACGATGAGTACATGGCGCAGGCGATCCCCGGTGCTCACCTCGTCATCCTGCCCCGCGTGAGTCACTTCGCGATGCTGCAGGATCCGAGCGCATTCAATGCCGCGGTGCTGCGTTTCCTCGCCGAGTCCCGCTAGACGCCGAGATAGCGCCGCAGAAGCGCCGGCTGCGCCTTCAGCTCCTGCGTCGCCCCCTCATGGACGATGTGGCCGTTATTCATGATGTAAACCCGCTGGGCGAGCGCCAACAACGCGGGTAGATTCTGCTCGACCAGCAGGATCGGCTGCCCCTCCCCGGCGAGCTCGCGGCAGACAGTTACGAGGTCGCGTACGATCAGGGGCGCCAGCCCCTCGAACGGCTCGTCCAGCAGCAAAAGCTTCGGACGTCGCACCAAGGCTCTTCCGATCGCCAGCATCTGCTGCTCTCCGCCCGAGAGATCGGTTCCGCGGCTGTCCCGGCGCTCTTTGAGCCGTGGAAACAATTCATAGATTCGGCCCAGCGGCCACCGCTCCCGGGCGGTCAATCCGGCCAGCACGATATTCTCCTCGACGGTGAGACTGCCGAAGATACGGCGCTCTTCGTGTACGAGCTGCATTCCCGCGCTGGCGATGAGGTGGCTCGTCTGCCCGGCGATCTCCTCGCCGTCGAACACGATCGAGCCGGCGCGCGGCGCCAGCACCCCCATCAGGCTCTTCAGCGTGGTGCTCTTGCCCGCCCCGTTGCGGCCGGTGAGCGCCACGACTTCCCGTTGCTCGATGCGCAACGACACGTCGAAGAGGACGTGGGAGTCCTTGTAGTAGGTGTGCAGCCCTCGCGCCTCGAGCAAGCTCATGCAACGGATTCCGGGCCGAGATACGCTGCCTGTACCGCGGGGTTGTTCTTGATTTCCTGAGGGGTGCCCTCGGCCAGCACGCACCCGCGTTCCAGCACGGTGATGCGCTCCGTCAGCTCGAACAGCGAGTCCATGTCATGATCGATGATGATCAAGGTACGGCCCCGGCTGATCGACCTCAGCAGCTTGACCGTCTCGATCCGCTCCATCGGACTCATCCCGGAGAGCGGCTCATCGAGCAACAACAGGGTCGGCGCCGTGGCGAGTGCGAGTCCGATCTCCAGTCGGCGTTTCTCGCCGTAGGCGAGCGCGGCTGCGGGCACATCGCAGCGCCCGGTAAGATCGATCAGCTCGAGAGTAGCGTCGACCCGCGAATGCAAGCTGCGCACGCGCGCGGGCGACTTCAGCAGATCGATGCGCAGCTTGCCGCGCAGGCTCGCCAGCGCGGCGATGGTCAGATTCTCACGCACGGTCAGGCGAGTGAACAGCTGGCTCACCTGGTAACTCTTGGTGAGGCCGAGCTGACACACATCCGTGACCTGCATGCCGGTTATTTCCTTTCCCTGAAAGGAGATGCTGCCCGAGGTCGGCGCCACTTCGCAGGTCAGCATTTTGAAAAAGGTGGATTTGCCCGCGCCGTTCGGACCGATGACACCGCGCAGCTCCCCCGGCTCCACCGCGAAGTGGATGTTGTTGTTCGCGACGAGGCCGCCGTAGCGCTTGGTGAGAGCGCTGGCCGCGAGTATCGGCCCCGGCGCGCCGCAGGGCACCCGCGACGGCGGCATGGAGGGCGGATCGGGCCGGCGGACGGCCGCCGCCACGCCGCCCCCCTCGCCCGAACGCGCACCGCCGGCATCGCTGCGTTCGGCGGCACCCGTGGGCTTGCGCCCGATGAGGATGATCAGGTCTTTGAGGCCGCCGATGATGCCACGGCGCAAAAAGCAGACCAGTAGGACGAAGATCACGCCGAGCACCAGCTTCCACTGCGCCCCGAGTCCTGCGCTCTCTTGCAAGAAGTCCCGCAAGTACAGCCAGACCGCCGCGCCGACGAGCGGCCCGTACAGGGTACCGGCGCCGCCGATCACCGTCTGCATCACCAGCTGACCCGAAGTATCGAAGCTGAAGGCGTCGGGAGGCATGTAGCCTTGCAAGACGCCGAGCAAACCGCCCGCAAGCCCACTGTAGGCGGCGGCAATGACGAAGATGAGCAGCTTGTAGCCGTGCACGTCATGGCCCACTGCCGCGGCGCGCAGCGGATTGTCGCGGATGGCGGCCAGAATGCAACCGATCGGCGACTGCACGATCCGGCGCGCGACGAGCAATCCCACGAAATAGCAGGCGGCGATGAAGCCATACATGGACCAGCCGCTGTGAATCGGGAACGTCGCGAAGCCCAGAGAAAAAGTGGGCGCCGGCACGCCCGCCAGGCCGTTCTCGCCGCCCGTGAAATCCGCGAGAGGCGAATTCTCGAGAAAGAAAAATACCTGAGCGATCGCCACGGTGATCATCGCGAAGTAGATCCCGGTACGCCGCAGCGCTATCAGTCCGACGCCGATCCCGCACAACGCCGCCGCCAGCACGCCGAGAGCCAGGCTGAGCATCACGCTGGACATGCCCGTGCGCGTCAGTAAGTAGGCCGCGGTGAATCCGCCAGTGCCGAAGAACGCCGCCTGGCCGAAAGACAACAGCCCCGTGTAGCCGAACAGCAAATCGAAGCCGATCCCGAACAGTCCCAGCACGAGGATGCGGCTCATCGTGTCGGGAGCGAAGCCGAGCCGCGACAGGAGCGGCGGCGCGGCGATGAGTGCGACTGCGGTGGCGAGCTCCGCCAGCAGGTGTCGATGCGCTGGGGCGATCGGCGCCACGGTCACGTCCGCCATTCCGCGCCGAGCAAGCCGCGCGGGCGCAGCATGAGCACGACCGTCATGACGGCGAACAGGGCGACGTAGGAATAAGCGGGGTCGATCATTGAGCTGATGCTGAGAATCTCTCCCGCGATCAGGCCTCCGAGCACTGCGCCCGTATACGATCCCACACCGCCGATCACGATGACGACGAAAGCCTGAACCAGGATGGAATCTCCCATGTCCGGGGTGATGGGCGCCACGGGCAAGTTGACGATGCCGGCGAAGCCCGCGGCCATGGAGCCGATGCCGAACACGATCATGAAGACTCGGTGTACGTCGATACCGAGGCATGCCACCATGCCGGAGTCCTCGATGCCGGCGCGGACGATCATGCCGAGCCGCGTGCGATACAGTACGAGATAGATCGCCAGGAGCGAGATCGCCACGATGCCGACGACCGCAATCCGGTAAGTGGGATACACCATGAAGCCGAGCGAGGTGATCCCCGCAAGCCGCGGCGGCGGCGGCATCGATCGCGACAGGCTGCCGAAGAAGAAACGGATGATCTCGACGAAGCAGATACCGAGACCGAACGTGACGAGGATCTGATCCTCGTGAGGCCGGCCGTAGAAACGCCGTATGACCAGTCGTTCCATGACGAGGCCCACTGCGAGCACGACACCTGAGCCCGCGATGAGTGCGACGATGAACGAGCCCGTGCGAGTGAATGCCACGTAGCCGGCGTAACCGCCGATCATGAACATGGCGCCGTGCGCGAGATTGAGGACACCCAGCGTTCCGTAGATGACGGTAAGACCGGAGCTGATCAGAGCAAGCAATGCACCGCGCGCCAGCCCGTTGAATACCTGCGACCAAAAGGTGGCCCAGGTAAGCACTAAGACCTCCGCGGGACGGCGATCCGCACGGCGCGATCAGTCGTAGCTGCCGAGCTGGCAACCGAATGCGTCGGGCTTCTGCATCAAGGGCGCCGCGTCGACGACCTTGACCACTTCGTAATAGTCATCACTCGAGCGCATGGCGCTCGGCTTCTTGCCCTTGATGATGATCACGGGACGCACCAGCTGGTGATCGGCCCCGCGGAAGTACACCTCTCCGACCGGCGATTGAAGCTTCGCGCCCGCTTCATAAGCCTTGATCACGTCCGGCGGATAAAAGCTTCCGGCACGCTCCACCGCGTCGGCCCACATCGCCACCTGCAAGTAAGCACTGTGTGCGCCGTATTCCGGATTGTAGTTGTACTTTTTCCGGAATGCCTCGTTGAGCATCCGTGCGAGAGGGTAGGTCTCTTCCAGCGTCCACCAGTACCCCATGCCTCCATAGGCGCCCTTCATCAGGTCGGCACCCACTTCTTGGGCGAGGAAGGGCGTGGCGATCGGGATTGCGAGTGCCATCCGGTCGCCTATGCCGAACTGCGCCGACTGCTTGATGGACAGGACGGCATCGCGACCGAAATTGATGTTGATCACGACGTCCGCGCCGCTGTTGGCCACGTTCAGCAGGTACGACGAGAACTCGGTGGTGCCGAGCGGCGAGACCTGGTTGGTCGCGACCGACCAGCCGCCCTGGGCCTTCAGCGCCTCCTCCATCGATTGGCGCACCGTGTGGCCGTACGTGTAATCGGGCGTGAGGAATGCAATCTTCTTGCCTCTTCCGATGTTGCTCACCAACACCGGCGCCAGGGCTTGCGCCGTCGGATAGGCATAGATGCCCTCGCGAAACCCGTACCGGGTGCAGTCCTTGCCGGTGACGTCGTTGGAGGCGGCGAGACAGGTCAGATAGATCACTTTCTCTCGCTGCGCGAGCTTGTTGAGCGCGACGGCCACTGCGCTCGATGCGCAGCCGGTCATCATCACCGCCTTCTTTTCGCTGATGAACCGTGACTGGGCCTGTACCGCCGTGTTCGGATTGGCCTCGCTGTCGGCGATGCCGTATTTCACCTCCTTGCCGAGCACCCCGCGGGTGGTGCGCGGCGATATTTTCCTGAGGAGTGGATCGCCGGTGTTGAGGTGCTCGATGGCGAGCTGGTAGCCTTTGATTTCATCCTCGCCCACGGCGGCATACGGGCCGGTGCGCGGGCAAGAGATCCCGACGAACACGCTCGGGCCGACGCTGCCGGCGGGATAAGTGCCGAGCTCGGGATGCTCCGCGGCGCGGGTCGGCGTTGCGAGAGCATACGGCAGCAGGGTACCTCCCACCGCCCATCCGGCTCCCATTTGCAGGACTTCGCGGCGCGAAACGCCGCGCGCACTCCGGGACCTGTGCTGCTTTCGATAGGACATGCTCGCTTCCTCGTGTTGCTTCGAGTGATTCTTGTAGTTCTGGCAAGCAAAAACGCATTCGGCGAGAGCGGAGCTTACGGCAGTTCGACGACTATGGTAAACGTCGATCGCATGCCGCCGACCCTTCAGCATCTGCGCCGCTACGCCATCGCCCGCTCGCTGTTCAAACCGACCACGCTTCGGCGTGCCATCGAGAAATTGGGCTTCGTGCAAGCCGATCCGATCCGCGCGCCGGCCCGCGCCCAGGATCTCACGCTACGCCATCGCGTCGTCGGCTATCGCGCGGGCGATCTCGAGCGGCGCTACCCGCGCTTGGCCCTGGAGGAGGATTATTTCGTCAACTACGGATATCTGCTGCGCGAGCATCATCGGCTGATGCATCCCCGCACGCCGCCGAAGGTGTGGAGCCGCGAGCGCGCTGCTCGGGCGCAAGAGCTCCTCACGTTCATCCGCGAGCAGGGAACCGCCCATCCACGCGCCGTCGACCGCCGCTTCGCGCACGGCAAAATCCTCAACTGGTTCGGCGGGTCGACCAATGCGACCACGCGGTTGCTCGATGAGATGCATTATCGCGGCCTTTTGCGGGTGGCGCGCCGCGACTCCGGGACGCGCGTCTATGCACCGCGCTCGCCCGATCCGGAACCTGAGACATTCGACGAGGGCGCCGTGAGCGCACGCATCGATACCCTGGTCGACCTCATCGTACGCAAGTACGCCCCCCTTCCCGGCCGCAGCCTCACGCAGCTCCTGCGCTTTCTGAGCGGCGGTGTCCCGCAATGGTCGAAACATCGCTCCGCCTCCCTCGAGCGCGCGAAAAAGCGCCTGGCCTCTGCACGCATGGACGGCATCGATTGGTACTGGCCGGACGCGGAGGTCCCCTCCTCACGCCGCTGGCGGGTCGAGCGCGAAGTGAGGCTGCTCACACCCTTCGATCCGGTGGTGTGGGACCGGCAGCGCTTCGAGGTCTTCTGGGGCTGGCAGTATCGCTTCGAGGCGTACACGCCCGCAGCGAAGCGCAAGCTCGGCTATTACGCGTTGCCGCTCCTCTGGGGCGAGCGGGTGATCGGCTGGGGCAATCTGACCTTCGCGGCGGGCTCGCTCGAGAGCTCCTTCGGTTACCTCACCGGCCGCGCGCCGCGCGAGGCCGCATATCGCAAGGCCCTTGAGGCGGAGCTCGAGCGCATGCGCATCTTCATGGAGCCCCGCGGCGTCGAGCTGCGCGGGCTTTGAGGGATCAACCTCGCCAGGTGCGACACCGGCCGGTATCGAGATGCACGAAGTCCGACTGACGGTAATATCCGACCCCGCCGCACTTCATTTCCAGCGCCTTGGCCGCGAGATCCGCGCAATCGACGCGGCTCAGGCGCACGTCGATCGCCCGTCCCTCCATGTGCAGACTGTGACTCGCCACTCCGCTCGAGCGCTCGTGCAGCATGGCGTTGGTCTCTGGCGAGCGAAAGCCCGAGATCACGCTGAACACGGGATCGACTCCGGCGCCTCGTGCAACCTCGTAGAGAGTGTCGAGGAGTTGCGGGTCGATCGGGTGCCGGTCGCCCGTGCGGTAATCGCGCAGCAGCACCTCGACCTGCAGAAGGGCTTCGGGTAGGTACTGCTCGCCGCGCCGGTAGACGACGTCGAGGACTTCGGGCGCGTGCAGATTCTTGAGCGTGAGGCGTCTGACGCATTCGGAATCCGGGCCTGCGAGGGCCCGCGGCGTCAAGCCGAAGGCCGCGGTGGCGCCGGCGAGCGCGCCGCCGACTTGAAGCAGTCGGCGTCGGCTGATCGTCACGGGCTTGCTCGAGGTCAAGGCTAATCTCCTTCGCGGATGAGGCGGCCGCGGTCGAGAGCCAGTACCGTCGGGCGCGGGAAGAAATTGAATTCCGAGGCGGACGCCCAGGTATAGGCGCCCATGACGCGCCCTACCACGAGGTCGCCCTGCTCGAGCTTCGGCAGATCGATGTGCTCGCGGATTACGTCGATGCTGTCGCAGGTGGGACCGGCGAGCACCGACGGATACGTGGGACCGTCGTCCACCAGCGCCTCGAGCGGGTATTTCGCGTGATCGTACATCTGGCCGCTGTAGCTACCGTACAGGCCGTCGTCCAGGTAGTACCACCACCGCCCGTCGCGCTGCGCCCGTCCCATCACCGAGGCCACCGCCACCGCGCAGGGCGCCGAGAGGTAACGTCCCGGCTCGGCGATGATGCGCACGCCGTCCTCGAGTGCGCGCAAGGCGCCGCGGATGGGCGCGCAGAACTCCTCGATGGGCATGCTCGGCGAGCCTTGCAGGTAATCGGCCGGGAACCCCCCGCCGATGTCGAGCAGCGACAGAATTTGTCCGCGTTCGCGCGCGCGGCGCATCAGCTCGGCGCAGACCTCGATCGCCCGTACGTGCATTTGCGGATTCGCCGCCTGCGATCCGGCATGGAAGGAAAGACCCACAACGTTGACGCGTAGCGCCGCCGCGAGCGCCAGAAGATCCGGCAACGTCTCCGGCTCGCAGCCGAACTTGCGCGACAGATCGACCAGCGCATCGCTGCGGAACGCGAGGCGGATCAGGACAGAGGCGCGGCCGCGGTATTTCACGAACTTGCGCAGCTCATCCTCGTTGTCGATCACGAAATGCGTGACCCCGTAGTCGAGTGCGGTGCGGATGTCGCAGTCGCGTTTGATGGGATGCGTGTGGATGCAACGCTCGGGGGCCACGCCCAGACGGCGCACGAGCTGCACCTCCCCGTTCGTGGCGAGATCGAAACAGGCGCCCTCCTCCCTGAGCACGGCCACGATCGCGGAATGCGGCAGGGATTTGATCGCGTAGTACAGCGCGACGCCCGGCAAGGCGGCGGCCAGCGAGCGGTATTGAAAGCGCACGCGCTCGGCATCGATCAGGAACAAGGGCGAGCCGTAGCGGCTCGCCAGGTGTTGGATCGATTCGCGCGCGAACGGGTCTTGCCCCGGCGCGAGATCGTACTGCGGATCATTCGACAAACGCCGGATTCGGGAGGTCTTGGCCACTCGTTACGCCTTACCGTTAAAGCCCAAGGGGAAAATAGTCAGCCTGCGGACAGCTCGAGGGGGTCCTCGGCGCCGCCGCCGCTCGCACGCTGCAGCCGGTCGAGGATCGCCGCCCAACGCTCGTCCTGCGGCAGCTCCTGCACCAGGATTCGCACGCACTGCGCGCGGTCCAAGGTGCGAAGATTATTGTAGAGATTGTGCGCGTACGCATCGGGCTTTTTCCCGGCATTGATCCAGGTCATGTAGCGCCGCGTGTGCAGCGGCGGGCGCATCGCAAGCACCGCGACCTTCTCGTCGCGCGCCAGGATCTCGCCGGCTCTGGCCTCGAGAATGTCCCAGGGAACGATCTCGAGCGGCGTGGACGGCGCGTAGTGCTGTACACGATCGCCGGGTACGCGCGGTGCCGCCCCGCCCTCGGTGAGCTCGCCCACGACTTGCTGAACCTGCGAGCGCGTGATGAAGCCCGGCCGCAGCAGGCGCACCTCGCCGTCGAGACACGAGACGATGGTGGACTCGAGACCAATGGGCGAGTCGCCGCCGTCGAGCATCACGTGCACGGCGTCGCCCAGCTCGTCGCGGACGTGCTCGGGCTTGGTCGGGCTCAAGCGTCCGTAACGGTTCGCGGAAGGCGCGGCGATGCCGCCGCCGAACGCCGTCAAGAGCTGCTGCGCCATGGGATGGGAGGGGATCCGTATGCCGATGCTGTTCTGCCCGCCGGTGACGATGTCGTTGACGGTCTCGCCCTTCGGCAGGATGAGCGTGAGCGGACCCGGCCAGAACATCGCCGCCAGCCGTTCCGCCTGCGGCGGCATCTGCGACACCCAGCGATGCAGGTAGCGCTGATGGTCGATGTGCACGATCACCGGGTGGTCCGCGGGGCGCCCCTTCACTTCGAATATCTTGCGCACTGCAGCCGGATTCGAGGCGTTGGCGCCGAGTCCGTAGACCGTTTCCGTCGGAAATACCACCAGATCGCCCGCTCGCAGTGTCTCGACGGCCTTTTCGATTTCGGTCTGAGTAGCTCTTACCACACGCCCATGATATCAAATGAGCCGCTGCATGAACTTCAGGTCGAGCCAGCGGCCGAACTTGAAGGCGACTTCTTTGAGCTCGCCGGCCACGCGGAATCCGAGCTTTTCGTGAAGCGCGA
Source organism: Steroidobacteraceae bacterium (assembly GCA_049513515.1). Classification (GTDB taxonomy): domain Bacteria; phylum Pseudomonadota; class Gammaproteobacteria; order Steroidobacterales; family Steroidobacteraceae; genus Bog-1198. The sequence goes on along the minus strand of JBEKWA010000020.1, from coordinate 22,919 downwards.
TGGACGTCACATTTTGCGCATCGATTCCCGCGATCATGACGTGCTTTTGCATGCGCGCCGCCTCCTGCAGCAAGGCCTGCACGAGCGCGCGTCCTATACCGCGGCCGCGGCGATCCGCGCGCACGTGCACGGTGTGCTCGACGCTGTAGCGGTAACCGGGCCAGGTGCGGAACTCGCCAAGAGTGCCGAATCCGACGACGCCCGAAGGATCCGTCGCCACCAGCACCGGAAAGCCCGCCGCGCACTTCGCGTCGAACCAGGCTTCGCGGTCCGCGAGCGTGACCTCGACGTCGGAGAACACGGCGGTCGAGTTGCGGATGACCTCGTTGTAGATGTCGCGGATCTCAGACAGTTGGGCACGCGCCGCCGCCGAGATCGTGAAGCTCACGGGGGCGCCCCGATTACGGGGGCGCGTGCCACGGCGACATCGGCGTCGAGATCGACGCGCCGCCAGCTCCCGTCGCTCTGGCGATCGAGCTCGTACGCCGGCCAGTAGTGCTTGTCGAGCTTCAAGGTGATGACGTCGGTCATGCCGTTCCAGCTGATGGTCTTCAGTCTGAGCGAGGCCCGGTCCGGCTTGCCGCGCACCGCCTTGATGAAGGCGTCCAGATCGGGCGTCGGCTGGCCGTCCACCTCCGTGATACGCCGCCCCGCATACAGCCCGTAATGCGTCGCGGGCGATCCGTAGAAGAAGAACGAGACGAATACTCCGTAGGGGGCGATGCCTCGCTGCGCCGCCATGGCGCGGTGAGGCGCCTGCAGCGTGGCACCGGCCCAGATCACGACCCGGTCGATGTCGCGTCCATTGAGCGCGACCGTCTTCATGTTGAGGATCTTCGCCGCGCCGTCGCGCCACACGGTGACCTCGACGTCGGGTTTCTGCACGGCGCGTTCCACTTCGCGGAAGCGGTTGACGACCTTGCCGTCGATCGCCAGCAGCAAATCGCCGGGCTCGAGCAGAGTGGCTGCGGGGGAGCCCGCTACCAAGCGGTCGATGCCGAGCACCTGGCGGCGCTGTCCGTCGTGCTGCTCGAAGCGCTTTACCCACTCATCGGTCAGTCCGAGTCTTCGAGCACTCGCCAGCGATTGGACGTTGAATTCCGCCTCGAAGGAGTACAGCGATCGCTCGGCGCTGACGTCGTTGATCATCTCGGTGACGAGATCCGCCGGAATGCCGCGATTGACCTGTTCCAGCTCGCGCTGGGTCTCGAAGGCGAAGCTCGACCAGAGCGCGAGCACCTCGCCCTTTTCGTTCGCGATCACCCCGTCCACGTCGTTCGGCGCATTGACCAGATTGATCGCCTCGAGATTGCTGTCGCGGAAGCGCAAGGTGCGCGACAGCGGGAAAGCGACCGGGTCCACGCTCGCGACCTCGGTGCGCTGCGACATCACCTTGGAATCGCTGCGCTCGCCCACCACCCAGACATCCTCGCCGGGCGCGAGCTCCTGGGTCACGAGCGTCGCGGCGCGCACGGGCGTCGCGCCGATGGAGCGCGGATCGTAGGAGACGAGGGCGAGATTGTGGAGCGGGTGAATGAACTCCACCTTGCCCGGTACTTCGACCGTGCCGTTGAACGTGATGCGTACATCGCCCATCGCGAGCGGCACGGTATTGCGGTCGATCACCACGAGCCCGCGCTTGGCGTCCACGATCACCCCGGTGCCGTGATAGTTCTTCTCGGTCACTCCGGACACCGAGTAGGGCATGTCGAAAGTGATCATCACCAACGAGGGCGCCAGGCGGTCGATGCGGGGATCGCCGGTCTTGGTGAATTCGGTGGAAGCGGGCTCGAGGGGCGGTGCCGCGGGACCGGCAGCGAGGCTTACGCACGGCCACACCCCGAGAGCGTCGTCGCGCTTGCACTTGCGCGCCGGGAACCAGCGCCGGTCCATGCGGATCACCTTGAGCTGCGGCGTGCGCGGATCCTCGAGCGTCACGTAGCGCACCGGCGCGCGCGCGCCGTCGGCGAGTTCCGCGAGCGCCGCCTCGAAGTCGGCGAGAGTGTCGGTCTTCTTGCCGTTGAAGGAGCTGATGAGCGCTCCGTGCGGAATGCCGGCGGCGCTGAACACGTAACCGGGATTCGCAACATACACGCCCTTGATTGGAAGGCTGTAATGACGCGCCTGCTGATAGGACAGCGTGTGCACCACGGCCTCGCCGAACTCGATGTACTCGTCGGCGGTGATGGCGTTCAGCGACTCGACGTCGAGCGCATGACGCAGCGTGTCGTTGCCGCGCTGGACCTCCGCCTTGATCTGGTCGCCGACGTGGTTGTCGAGCACGTCCTCCAGCGCGAAGAACTCCGGAACCGGCTTGCCATCGATCGCCACGAGAATGTCTCCGGGCGACAGCACGCCGTCGGCAGCCGATCCCGGCTGCACCTCATCGACGACGAGCATGCCCGTGAGCTTGGGATACGCCGCGCGCATACGCGCCTCGGTCTGAGCGCTTAGCCCCAAGCGGCGCAATTCGTCGTACGGCGTGTACTTGAATACCGTCTCGAGCGTGCCGCGCGGCACCGGCTTGCCGGCATCGATAAACTTGAGAGCACGGGTGATGGCCGGCAGCGGCAGATAGAAGCTCGATGCCGCTCCGGTCGCACCGCCGGCGTTGAGAGCAACCACCCGGCCCTGGATGTCGATGACGGGAGAGCCGGAGGAGCCGCCCGAGGTGCCCGACGCGGCCTGGTAATAGAACGTGTTGAAGTCGTTGTACTTGCCGTAGCCGTACTCCGGTGCCTCGCGATCGAGGCGTGCGAGCGTTCCCGCGAGGATCGACAGCTGTTCGCCGGCATCGTTGCCGACCACGCGGATTTCGCGTCCGATCACCGCACCCGCCGGATAGAGGGGAAGCTCAGCCGGTCGGATGAAGCGCAGCTTCGACGGGTCGTAATGATAAATGCCGAAGTCGTGCACGGGATCGCGGTAGACCGGGAAGAGCTGCACCTCCTCGCGGTTCTGAAAGATAGCCTGCGCAGTGACCGGTCCCGGCGTCACGACGTGTCGATTGGTCAGGATGAGGCCGCGCTTCGCATCGATCACGAACCCGGTGGCCTGAGCGGTCGTGTTCCACTCCGTATCGAAGGCCCGCGTGCTGTCGATCTGGATGGTGACCACCCCGGAGGCAATGCGCTCGAGCGTCTGCGCCCAGTTCTCGGCGGTACCGGAAGTCGTCGGCACCGGCAGACCCGCCGGCGGCGCGGGAGCGGCCGGGGTGGTCGCCTCGGGCGGGGGCTCGGCGGGCGGCGCGTTCTCGGCCGGCGCCGCCCAGATTCGCGCCGATAACAGGATCACCGACAGAAGCAGGGTGCTGCGAAGCATGCATATCCTATAAATGAAACGCCACCGCGAGCGCTAGTGGTCCGACAAGATCAGGAGCCACACGGTTCCTAACAAGACAAAACTCAAGAGGACGGCGGCCGATCCCATGTCCTTGGCCATTCCCGCAAGCGGGTGACGGTCCATACCGCTGCGGTCGACCACCGCCTCCACCGCGCTGTTCAGCAACTCGACCACGAGAATCTGCAACATCGGCCACACCAAGAGCGCCCGCTCGATGCCCGAACGCCCGAGATAGAAGCCGGCCGGAACGACGGCCACGGCGAGGTAGAACTCCTGCCGAAAGGCCGCCTCTTCCCGCCAAGCATAGCGAAAGCCCTGCAGCGAGTACCGGAAGGCACGCACGATCCGCGTGAATCCGGTGGGTTTATCTCGCTTAATCATTCATTCGGAAGGCTTCCAGGCCAAATCGAGCTGCTTCACCGCCCTGACATCGTCCAGCCGACGGACCGGCATTGTATGAGGCGCAGATCGCAGTTTTTCGGGTTCCTGTTCCATTTCTCGCCGGATCGCCGTCATTGCATCGCAAAAATGGTCCAGCTCTTCCTTCGTTTCGGTCTCGGTTGGCTCTATCAGCAGGCATTCGGGCACGAGCAGGGGGAAATAGGTCGTCGGCGCATGCACGCCGTAGTCGAGCAGCCGCTTGGCGACGTCCATGGCCGTGACCCCGAAAGTCCGGTTCTCCTGCTTCAGTGTGAGGATGAATTCGTGGCTGGCACGGCGCTTCGGGTAAGCCGCCTCGTAGCCGGCCTGAGTCAGACGCCTCAGCAGATAATTTGCATTCAGCGCCGCGAACTCGGCGACGCGCACCATACCTTCGCGGCCGAGCATCCGCATGTAGATGTAGGCTCGCAGATTCACGCCCGCATTGCCCATGAATCCCGATAACCGACCGATGGAGCTCGGCAAATCGGATTCGGCAAGCCAGCGGTAAGCCCCGTCCTTCTTGCCCACGAGCGGGATCGGCAGAAACGGCAGCAAGCGCGGCCCGACGCCCACCGCGCCGGATCCCGGACCTCCGCCGCCGTGCGGCGTCGAAAAGGTCTTGTGCAGATTCATGTGAATGACGTCGAAGCCCATCTCCCCCGGGCGAACCTTGCCGAGAATGGCGTTGAGGTTCGCGCCGTCGTAATAGAGCAAGCCGCCGGCCTCGTGCACGATGCGCGCCACTTCCGCGATTCTGTGCTCGAACACACCGAGCGTCGATGGATTGGTGAGCATGATGCCGGCCGTGCTCGGACCGACCGCCGCCTCGAGCGCCTCGAGATCGATGTCGCCGTTCTTGTCGCAAGGAATCTCCCGCACGTTGCATCCGCACATCGCCGCGGTGGCGGGGTTCGTGCCGTGCGCCGCCTGCGGCACGATGATATCCGTGCGCGCCCCATCGCCGCGGGCGTTGTGATAGGCGCGGATCATCGCGACGCCGGCGAATTCGCCTTGGGCGCCGGCCATCGGGGTGAGACTCACGCCCTGCATGCCGGTGATCTCCTTCAGCATCTCTTGCAGCTCGTACATGCATGCGAGGAAACCCTGGGGCTCCGGAGCGAGCGGGTGGCGTGCCAGGAACTCAGGCAGCATGGCGTAGGTGTTGCATGCCTTGGGGTTGTACTTCATGGTGCACGAGCCCAAGGGATAGAAATGCGAGTCGATGGAGAAGTTGAACTGCGAGAGGCGCGTGAAGTGCCGCACCGTCTGCAGCTCCGAGACTTCGGGGAGCGCGGGTGCACGGGCGCGGCGCAGGTGCACCGGGATCTCCGCCGAGCGGCGCGCCGTCGGGTCCGGCGCCGGCGGGATCTGGCTCGAGGCGCGCCGGCCCGGCTTGCTCAGCTCGAATATCAAGGGCTCGCGTAGCTTCGGTTCTGCCATGATGAATCTCTTTAGGCGGCGCCGCGCACATCGTGCGGCATGGCGAGCGCCGCGCGCAGTGCGCGCTCGTAGGTTTCGATGTCCGCGTGGGACTTGGTTTCGGTGGCGCAGACCAACAGCGCGTGTCCGAGCTCGGGATAGCTCGGCGCCAGATCGAGGCCAGCCGCAATGCCGCTTTCGGCGAGTATCTTGAGCACCGGAGCGACGGGCCGGTCGAGCAGCACCACGGCCTCGTGGAACCGAGGTGCATCGAATGCGCCGGTCACGCCGCCGACCCGCACCAGCGCATGCAGCAGCTCGGCGGTGCGCTGCAGACTCGCGGTGGCGACGCTCGCAAGCCCTGCGGCCCCCAGAAGCGACATGTAAATGGTCGCCGCGGTCACGGTGAGGCCCTGATTGGTGCAAATGTTGGAAGTCGCTTTGCTGCGGCGGATGTGTTGCTCGCGTGCCTGCAAAGTCAGCGTGAATCCGGGGCGTCCTTCGACATCGAGCGTGCGCCCCACGATGCGTCCCGGCATTTGTCGCACGAATTGCATGCGTGTCGCCATGAAGCCGAAGTAAGGACCTCCCGAGGCGAGCGGCACGCCGAGCGGCTGGCCTTCGCCGCATACGATGTCGGCGCCCCAACGACCGTCCTGGCCCGAACCCCACTCGCTCGGTGGCTTCAGTATCGCAAGCGAGATGGGATTGACCACCGCGATCAACAACACCTTGTTCGCGTGCGCCCAGTCGGTGAGCGCGTCGACCTCCTCGAGGCAGCCGAAGAAATTCGGCTGCTGCACCACCAGCGCCGCACAATCCTCGCCGCCCAAGCCCCGTAGTGCATCGAGCGATATCCGGCCCGAGGAGCGTTCGAAGTCCACGCTCTCGAGGTGCAGGCCTTGCTGGCGGGTGATTGACTCGACGACCTTGCGGTACGTCGGATTGACGGTGCGCGGCATGAGAATGCGGCGCGACGTCGAGCCGCGATTCGAGCGCACCGCCATGAGGCACGCCTCCGCGAGCGCGGACGCGCCGTCGTACAGCGAGGCGTTCGCAGCTTCCATCCCGGTGAGGGCGCAGATCATCGATTGAAACTCGTAGATGAGCTGCAAGGTGCCCTGACTCGCTTCCGCCTGATAAGGCGTATACGCGGAATAGAACTCACCGCGCGTGGCGATCGCCCAGACGGGCGCCGGGATGTGGTGCTCGTAAGCGCCCGCGCCGATGAAGTTGAGCAAGCGGCCATCGCCGGCGGCCCGCTCGGTGATGAGCCGCGCGACATCCATTTCACAGAGCGCCGGCGGCACGCCGTCGAGAGGCTTCGCCTTCAGCGCCGCTGGGATCTCATCGAAGAGCGCGTCGATCGAGGGGGCTCCGATGACCCCAAGCATGTGCGCGATGTCGTCGGGGGTGTGCGGAATGAACGGCATGGCGGCGTCCTACTCGGATTCCTTGAGGAACTGCTCGTACTCGCTGGGGCGCAGCAAGGTGGGGGCCGCGGTCTTGCTGTCGAGCTCGATGCGCATCATCCAGCCCGCGCCATAGGGATCCGAATTCAGCAGCTCGGGTTTTTGCCCAAGCTCCTCGTTGCGCACGACCACGCGCCCCGCAACCGGGCTGTAGACGTCGGAGGCTGCTTTGACCGATTCGACCACGGCGCAGGCCTCTCCCACGGCGAGCTTACGATCGACCTGCGGTACTTCCACGAATACCAGATCGCCGAGTGCAGATTGCGCATGATCCGTGATGCCGACCTCGAACTGGCCGTTCGGCAACGAGCGCACCCACTCGTGGCTCTTGGTGTACTGCAAGTCTGCGGGAATCTGTTCGCTCACTGACATCTCCTCTCACTGGATCTCGATCAGGGGTTTACCGTTGCGGACGAAGGGCGGCTTGACGACGCGCGCGGTGTGCGGCTTGCCGCGGATGTCGACCAGCACGCGGCCGCCCGGCTGCGGCTTGAGACGCGCGAGGGCGATGGCGCGATTCAATGTCGGCGAGAAGGTACCGCTGGTGACCTCCCCGAGCGGCTCGCCGGCGGACCCGTCCGCAGCCGCCGCGCTTACGGCCTGGTGACTGCGCAGCACTCCGCGCTCCTCGAGCACGAGCCCGACCAGCTTAGAGCCGCCCTGCGCGCGCGCCTTGAGGAGCGCCGCGCGTCCGATGAAGTCCCGCCCCTCCGGCTCGAACGCCACCGTCCAAGCGAGGCCGGACTCGAGAGGATGGCGGGTCTCGTCCATGTCGTTGCCGTACAGATTCATGCCCGCTTCGAGGCGCAACGTGTCGCGCGCGCCGAGTCCGGCGGGCCTCGCGCCCTGCGCCACCAGCGCGCGCCACGTCTCGGCCGCTGCCGTCGCGGGCAACATGATCTCGAAGCCGTCCTCGCCCGTGTAGCCGGTGCGGGCGAGAAACCACGAGTCGAGGGCGGCGGCCGCGAATCGCTGGATGCCGAGCGCCGTGCCGCGATCCACGACGGACAGGAGCGCGGCGGTCTTGTCGCGGGCGTTAGGACCCTGCACCGCCAGGATCGCGAGATCCGCTCGCTCACGCACCGCGACGCCGAACGCCGCTGCATGCTCGCGGATCCACGCGAGGTCTTTCTGGCGCGTGCCCGCGTTCACCACCAAGCGAAACCACGACTCCGTGAGGAAATAGGCGATGAGGTCGTCGAGCACCCCGCCGGTCGGCAGGAGCATGCAGGAATAGAGCGCGCGGCCCGGAACGGTGAGCCTGGCCACGTCGTTGGCGAGGAGATGGCGCAGGAATTCGCGGGTGCGCGCGCCGGTCAAGTCGATGACGCACATGTGCGACACATCGAACAGGCCCGCATCGCGCCGCACCGCGTGGTGCTCTTCGATCTGCGAGCCGTAGGAGAGCGGCATGTCCCAGCCGCCGAAGTCGACGATCTTGGCGTGCGCCGCCACATGAGTTTCGTAGAGCGGAGTCTTAAGTCCCATCGCACCCTCGCTGCGAATCGTGACGCAGAAGCCGCACGCACTTGTTTGGAGTGCCTGCCAGCCCCTCTGTCCTTAAGACCTGAGAGATCGAGCGCGCCAGCCGCGCGCTGTTCCCCTTCGGTGGATCCTCGCCCCGCGGGCGGGATCGCTCTCCAGAGACCGCGAGAGACTGTCGTACATGGGCCTGAGCGTTTCCGGACCGGTTGCGCCTTCGGCGGTCCTCGCGGGGGAGGACTCTCTCCAAACAGCTCTTATCGCGATGTACTTATGATACATCATTCATAACTTCGCGGCAGGTCGCGGCCCCTGCGTGAGGCCGGCCCTCGACTGGATCGCGTTCAGCCGCCGGATTTTTTTGCCGGCCAGCCGAGCTTCACGAGCGCCGCGACGAGGGTGTCGCGGTGATCTCCCTGCACCTCGATGACCCCTTCGCGCACCGTGCCCCCCGAGCCGCAGCGCTTCTTGAGCTGCGCGGCGAGCGCCTCGATCTCCGCGGCCGGCAGCGGCAGTCCGGTCACCGTGGTGACCCCCTTGCCCGCGCGACCCTTGGTCTCGCGGCCCACGCGCACATTGGGGCCCTTGGCCGCGCCGGGTGCGCCTTTGGGGCATACGCATTCGCGCACGGCACGCCGGCAATTCGGGCACAAGGTGCCTACGCCGGTGGAATACACGATACGCGTCGACATGGGCGCATTATGCCGATTTCGGGCCGTTTTTGAGGCTTTCCGATACCGCGGTGGGATGCCCGTGGACGGCGCGGTAGAATAGGACGATGACATCCCGCAGAAAATCCCTGGCCGTGAAGATCGGCAACGTAACCGTCGGCGGCAACGCCCCCATCGTGGTGCAGTCGATGACCAACACGGACACCGCGGACATCGAGGCGACCGTCATGCAAGTCAAGGCGCTGGCGCGCGCCGGGTCGGAGCTGGTGCGCATCACCGTCAACAATGACGAGGCGGCCGCCGCCGTGCCGCACATCCGCGACCGCCTGGCTGCGCAGGGCATCGCAACGCCACTGGTGGGCGATTTTCACTTCAACGGTCACAAGCTCCTGAAGACGCACCCCGGCTGCGCCGAGGCGCTGGCAAAGCTGCGTATCAACCCCGGCAACGTGGGCCGCGGCTCCAAGCGCGATCCGCAGTTCGCGGAAATGATCGAGATCGCCTGCCGCTACGCAAAGCCCGTGCGCATCGGGGTGAACTGGGGAAGCCTCGACCAGGACCTGCTCACACGCCTGATGGACGAGAACTCCAAGCAAGCGGAGCCCAAGCCCGCGCTCGACGTGATGCGCGAAGCCATCGTCGTCTCCGCCGTGGACAGCGCGAAGCGCGCGCAGAGCCTGGGACTCGGCGCGGATCGGATCGTGATCAGTGCCAAGGTGAGCGGCGTGCAAGACTTGATCTCGGTGTACAAGAACCTTGCCCGCCGCTGCGAGCATCCCCTGCACCTGGGCCTCACCGAGGCAGGCATGGGCAGCAAGGGCATCGTCGCATCCACGGCGGGCATCGGCGTGCTGCTGCAGGAAGGAATCGGCGACACGATCCGGGTGTCCCTGACGCCCGAGCCCGGCGGCGATCGCACGCAGGAAGTCATCGTCGCGCAGGAGATTCTGCAGACCATGGGACTGCGCTCCTTCACTCCCATGGTCATCGCCTGTCCCGGCTGCGGCCGCACCACGAGCACCTATTTCCAGGAGCTCGCGCAGAAAATCCAGGGACACATCCGTCACCGCATGCCCGAGTGGCGCAAGCAGAGGGTGGGCGTCGAGGACATGACAGTCGCCGTCATGGGATGCGTCGTCAACGGCCCGGGCGAAAGCAAGCACGCCAATATCGGCATCAGCTTGCCGGGCACCGGCGAGCACCCGGTTGCACCGGTGTACGAGGATGGAGAGAAGACGGTCACGCTCAAGGGTGAGCGCATCGCCGAGGAGTTCCAAGAGCTGGTGGAGCGCTACATCGAACGCACCTACAGCCGGATCTCAGCATGACCGAGCTCGCCGCATGCAAGTGTGCGCCCTGCGAGGGCGGCATGGCGCCTCTCACGGCGCAGGAGGCGGGCGCGCTGCGCGCACAGTTGCACCCCGATTGGACGCTCGCGGCCGATGCCAAGACTCTCAAGCGCGCGCTGAAGTTCAAGGACTTCTATCGCACCATGAGCTTCGTGAATGCGGTCGCGCACGTCGCCAACGTCGAGGATCATCACCCCGATCTCGAGGTCGGCTACAACTACTGCCGCATCAGCTATTCGACCCACTCCATCGGCGGCCTGTCGCAGAACGACTTCATCTGCGCCGCGAAGATCGACCGACTCTGATCGGCCTGCGCTTCAATCGGCGCCTCTCAAGAACGCCGGCACGTCGCCCGCAAGTCCCAGCGCGCGCCGCGCGAGCTCGCGTTTGATGAGGGGCAGCCGGCCCACCGCGCCGAGACCCGCGCCCCGCAGGCGCTCGATCAGCGGATTCGCGCTGGAGAACAGCCGCTCCAGCGCATCGAAGGCCGTGGCAGCGAGCAAGTTCTCGCTCTTGCGCCGCCGCTCGTAGCGGCGCAAGAGCCGCGGCTCGCCGAGCAGCTCGGCGTCGCCTCTCGCGGGCGCGAGCGCCTCGGCGAGCGAGGCGCAGTCCAGCAGACCGAGATTCAATCCTTGTCCGGCGAGGGGATGCACGGCATGCCCGGCATCCCCCAGGAGCACCGCCCGCGGACGCACGTAGTCGAGCGCCAGTTTGAGCTGTAAAGGGAAGCTCGCCACCTCCGTCGTGAGTAGAATTCCGCCCAGCGCCCCCTCGCTCGCCATCTCGAGCGCGGCGGCAAATGCGCCGGCGTCGAGCGAGCGCAGCCGCCGCGCCTCCTCGCGCGCGACGCTCCACACGATGGAGCAACGGCCGTCCGGAAGCGGCAGGAACGCGAGCGGACCCGTCGGCAAGAATCGCTGCCATGCCGAGCTGCGGTGGGGCAGCGCGGTGCGCACGTGAGCGACCAGGGCATCTTGATGGTAGGCGTGGCCGGCCGTCTCGATGCCGAGCAGCTCCCGGCTCTGCGAGGCCATGCCGTCGGCGACGATCAGCAGCTTCGCGGCGAGGTCGCGTCCATCCCCGAGACGGATATGCGCCTGCCTCGCGTCGACGCGCAGCGATTGTACGGATCCCTCGATGAAGACGGCCCCCGAAGCGCCGGCCGACTTGAGGCTCGAGCTCGTGAGCGCCCGGCCCTCGACGATGTATCCGAGGTTCGGCTCACCGATCTCCGCACAGTCGAACACGAGCGAGCCCGAGCCGGCGGGCGTGCCGCTCGCGTCCCACACACACATGCGCTCGTATGGAAAGCAGCGCGACTGCGGCAATCGTTCCCAGGTGCCACACATCCGCAACAGCCGCTGCGAGGCGCGGCTGAGCGCAAACACACGCAGGTCCCAGTCATCAGCCACGGCGGCGACCGTCGACGGGCGATCGGCGATGAGCGCCACACGACCCGATCCCACGAGCCCCCGCGCGCCGAGCAGAGCGGCGATCGTCGCGCCGATGACGCCCGCGCCGACCACCACGACATCGAAGTCTCGGCTCATCAAGCGGCTCGGATCGGCACGCCGCGCGCGAGCTTGGGTATGCGCCCGGCGGCGCCGGTGGACAACGCCGACAGGGCTGCCTTCGCGGGCGGCAACAGATCGAAAGCCAGAAGTCCGAGGTTGCGCAGTCGCCGCACCGGTCCCCAGGGGCTCGCAAAGACGCGCACCAGCCCATCCGTGAAGGCAATCACCTCGCGCCGGTCCGCGGCGCGCCAGGAATCGTAGAGCGCCGCGACGGTGTCGAGCTCGCCGCGCCGCTCGGCGATGAGCTCGGCGAGGCTCGCGACATCGCGCAGTCCGAGGTTAAACCCCATCCCTGCGACCGGATGCAGCGCTTGCGCGGCATTGCCGACTACGATGCAACGGCCCGCGCTCGAGCGCTCCGCCCGGCTCAGAGACAAGGGGTACGCGCGCCGGCGTCCCACCTTCAACAGCCGGCCGAGCCGCCACCCGAAGCGCGCCTGCACTTCAGACAGGAATTGCTCGTCGGACCAGCCCATCGCCGCTTCAGCCGCCGCCGGATTCAACGTCAAAACCAGCGCGCAGCGGCCGTCGGCGATCGGCAAGAGGGCGAGCGGCCCGGTAGAAGTGAAGCGCTCGTAGGCCACGTGCTCGTGAAACTTGCCCGGCAGCACCGTGGTGATGATCGCCGTCTGCGCGTAGTCACGCGTCTCGACGCCGACACCGAACGCGGCACGCACGGCGGAGTCGATGCCGTCGGCGGCCACCACCAAACGTGCACGCAGGATCCCGCGCGCGCGCGGGTCCGATGCGATCGCGAGCTCGACCGTGTCTTCTCCGATCGAGAGCGTCGCCACGCGGGCCGGGCAGAAGACGTCGAGATCGGGGCGGCGCGCCAAGCGCGCCCAAAGCGCCGCGCCGAGCGCGCGGTTCGGCAGGACGTAACCGAGGGCGTTGCGTCCGAGTTGCGCCGCGTCGATCCGGGCGAATCCGAAGTGTCCTTGGTCCGAGACGTGAATCTTGGCGATCCGAGTCGCCGCATCCGCGACATCCTGCCAGACCCCAAGCGTCTCGAGGATGCGTCGGCTGCCGTTCGACAACGCCGTGGTGCGCTCATCGAAGCTCGGTTGTGCGGCCGCATCGTGGGGGACCGCCTCGATGAGGGCCGTTCGCACGCCGACCCCCTCCAGGGCGACGGCCAGACTCGCGCCCACCATACCGCCGCCGACGATGGCGATGTCATAGGGTGCGCTCGAGGCCTCGGGCTGCGCGCTCACGACGACACCAGGCGCTCGATGGCCTCCGCAGTCTTCTCCAACGCCGCCGTCAACACCTCGGGAGCGCCGTCGGTGACCAGGACGTCGTCCTCGATGCGCGCTCCGATATTCCAGAACTCCTTCGGTACGCGCGGCGCCGGGCGGATGTAGACGCCGGGCTCGACGGTGAGCGCCATGCCGGGCTCGAGAACGCGCCACTCGCCGCCGACCTTGTAGTCGCCCACGTCGTGCACGTCGAGACCGAGCCAGTGTCCGGTACGGTGATTGAAGAACGGCAGATAAGCCTGCTCCTTGATGAGCCGGGACGGCTTTCCCTTGAGGAGACCGAGCGCGACCAGGCCGTGGGTTATGGACCGCACCGCGGCCTCGTGCGGCTCGTTCCAGTGGTTGCCGGCTCGCACCTTATCGATGGCCGCGAGCTGCGCATCGAGGACCACCTCGTAGACGGCGCGCTGTGCGGGCGTGAATCGGCCGTTCACGGGGAAGGTACGCGTAATGTCGGAGGCGTAGTAGTCGTGCTCACATCCCGCGTCGAGCAGGAGCAGATCGCCGTCGCGCAGCTTCTGATCGTTCGCGCGGTAGTGCATGACGCAGGCATTGGCGCCGCCGCCCACGATCGGGTGGTAGGAGATGTCGGCGTTATGCGAGCGGAACTCATGCAGGATCTCCGCCATGATCTCGTACTCCATGCGGCCGGGCCGCACGAAGCGCATGGCCCGGCGGTGTGCGCCGATGGCGATCTGCGCGGCGCGGCGCAGCTTGCCTTGCTCTCCGCGGCTCTTGTATAGGCGCATGTCGTCGAGCACGTGGCCGAGCGCGACGAACTCCTGGGGGACACCGGCGCCCTGACGCGCGTGAACGCGCATGCCGTTCACCCAGCCGAGCATGCGGGTATCGAACTCGAGGTGCGTCCCCATGGAGTAGAAGATGCGCGAACGCTGCTCCATCAAGCCCGGAAGAATCTCGTCGATGTCGGCGATCGGGAAGGCGTCGTCCGCACCGTAGCGCTCGACCGCGCCCTCGGGACCGGCCCATTCGCCGTCCCACGACTCGCGCAACGCATCGTGCTCGCGCACGAACAGCAGATACTCGGCATGCGGCCGTCCCGGCACCAGCACTGCCACGGCATCGGGCTCGGGGAAGCCGCTCAGGTAATAGAACTGGCTGTCCTGGCGATAGGCGTATTCGACATCCCCGTTGCGATGGCGCACGGGGGCGGCGGGCAGCACGGCAATGGCGTCCTTGCCGATCATGCGCATGAACTGCCGCCGGCGGCGCGCGAATTCCTGGCAGTCCATGCGGCCGCGCGATCCTTCTAGCCGCACGGGAGTCAGTGCAACCGTTGCGGAACCGTCGGGTAAGCTTGCTGGCGCAGCGGCAGGAGCTCCTCGAACACCACTTGCGCGGCTACGCGGATGAATTCCACCAGCTCCGCATACGCCTGCTCGTTCGACTCGTCCGCCTCGGCGGCATCGCCGGAGGCGCGTGAGATTTCGGTGAAGTCGCGTACGATTTCTCCCACGTCGCCGTTCAGCGCCTCCAGATCCGAGATCTGGCCCGTGCCCAGCCCATAGAGGAACCCGGTGCACCATAATGCAAGCGCATTGGCACGTCCGTTCAGCGGTTGCTCGTCGTCGGGGAGCAACGGCTGGAACTCCATGCCTTGCTCACCGAAGGACGCCGTGGTGGCCGTGAATACCCGCTCGATCATGGCGGCGGATTCGTCGGACAGCGAGGCGCCGTCCGGCAGTATCTCATTGACCCAATCCTGCATCTTGTACGGCGCCAGCGAGCAAAGCGCGCCGCACAACGATCCGTGCGCCTCGGCCGCGTCCGCCAGACTGCCTGCCGCCGCCAGCACATCCTCAAAATCCTTGAAGCGGATGTCCATCATGGTGGCTCGAATGATAGCGCGTCGGACCCAATCTGGGCGACGTCCTCGCCCCTTTGCATTGCGCAAACGAGCGCTCTATATTGGCGCCATGAACGAAGCCAATCCCAAATCCGCCGTAGAGCTCGAGCTGAAGCGACTGGAAAAGCGCCTGGAGGATCTCATCGTAACGGTGAGCCAGATCAAGGAGGAGAACCGGGCGTTGCGGCAGCGGCAGGAGACGCTGACCGCCGAGCGCGCCACCTTGCTGCAGAAGAACGAGCAGGTTCGCGCACGCGTTGAAGCCATGATCGGGCGGCTGAAATCGATGGAGCAGGCATGAGCGAGAACCAGGCGAGAGTCAGTGTGCGTATCCTCGAGAAGGAGTACCACATCACCTGTCCGATGGAGGAACGCTCCGATCTGCTCGATTCCGCCGAGTTTCTGAACTCCAAGATGCGCGAGATCCGCGACAGCGGCAAGGTGGTCGGTCTCGATCGCATTGCCGTGATCGCGGCCTTGAACATGGCGAATGAGCTGATCAGGTTCCGCAATCGTGACAGCAGTCTCGACTCCGACGTGGGCAGCCGCTTGCGTATCCTGCGCGAGCGGGTAGAGTCGGCTCTGGAGAAGGGTCGACAGCTCGAGCTCTGAGTCGACCGAGTTCAAGTTTGGCGCTGCCTGCGGTGTTCGATGCGGATCGGGTTACCTCCTGACCCTAATTTGTAAACCCCAGGGGCCATTGCTTGCTGGCAGCATTGTGCAAGTCCGCCACGAGCGGAAAGCCTTAAGTGTCGGCAGTTAGCCCCACCTGTTGCTCAGGTCGGGAGCAACGGTCCAAAACGGCACATGCGGGTGGCGCCATCCCCCAATCATGCTCATCGACAAATCCATGAAAGGTCAGTTGCGGAAAGCGCTGCGCGCGCGGCGCCGCGGGCTCTCCGCCGCCGACCACGCCCTGCGCTCGAACCTCGCCGCCTCCTCCATCACCCGCCTGCCCGCCTTCAAGCCGGGAGCGCGTGTGGCGGTCTATCTGCCGTTCGATCGAGAGACGAACACCGCCGCGCTCTTGATCGCGGCGCGGCGGCGGCGAGTGCGCATCTACGTGCCCGTCATCGAGAGTCGGCGCTACGCCCGGCTACGTTTCTACCCTCTGTCCGGCAAGACGCGCCGCGGCGTGTTCGGCATCTCGATCCCACACGGCGCCGCGCGCCGCCGAACCGTCGCCCCGCGTTGGCTCGATCTCATCGTGGTGCCCCTCGTGGGTATCGACGGGCGGGGGCTGCGCCTCGGAATGGGCGGCGGGTTCTACGATCGCGCACTCTCCTTCCGGCGCAACCGGCATCACTGGCGCGGACCTCACCTGGTCGGTCTCGCCTTCGAGTGCCAATGCGTCGAAGCGGTGTACCCGCAGGCGCACGATATCCGGCTGGACGCGGTCGCCACCGAGCGCGGTGTGCGGCACTTCCGCCAAAATCCTCCAGCAGACCAGCATCCTCAATCAGACAATGCTCCTCCTCCATCAGACGAGGCTCCTCCATGAACCACTGGCTCCTCAAGTCCGAGCCCGGCACCTTCAGCATCGACGACCTCGCGGCGAAGCCCCGGCGCACCACCGCCTGGGACGGCGTGCGCAACTATCAGGCCCGCAACACGCTGCGGGACTCGATGAAGAAGGGCGATACCGCCTTTTTTTATCATTCGAGCTGCGAGGTCCCGGGTATCGCCGGCATCGTGCGCATCGTGCGGGAAGGTTACCCGGACAAGACCGCCTTCGATCCGAAGGACGCGCACTACGATCCCGAGAGCGACGAAAGCAATCCTCGCTGGTACGTGGTGGACGTCCAGCTGGTGCGCAAGCTCAAGCGCCTCATCACGCTCGATGAGCTGCGCAAGCATGTGCGTAAGGAGCTTTCTGACTTCGTGGTGTTGCGCCGAGGTAATCGGCTATCGGTCACTCCGGTATCGAAAGCGGAATGGGAATTCGTTCTCTCACTCGAGTGAGCTCGCTCACATCGCTAGCACATTCCAATGCCGTAGGGCCATGTATTGCTTGTAAATTAATTTATCGTGTATATACTCGGTCCCCGGACTAACCCGACTACGGAGTTTTAACATGGCAGCGAAAGCAAAGAAGGCGAAGAAGAAGGCGTCCAAGAAAAAGGCCGCTAAGAAGAAATAAAGTCTTCGAAAGAAAGCAACTGTGCCCGCGAAAGCGGGCACAGTTGTTTCTGGGGGGCACGAAAAACATGTCAGCAAACGAGAAGAAGCGGCGCGCGGCGGAGGCCGCGATACCTTACATCGTTCCGGGCATGGTGCTCGGCATCGGCACAGGTACGACGGTGGCCCAGCTCATTCAAGTGCTGAAAGACCGTAAAATCCAGCTCGAAGCCGCGGTCGCGAGCTCGCGCCAGACATCCGCGGCGCTCAAGACCTGCGGCATACCCGAGACCGATTTGAATGCCGAGGGTGACCTCGATCTCTACATCGACGGCGCCGACGAGGCGACTGCGCGCGGTGTGCTCATCAAGGGCGGCGGTGCGGCACTGACGCGCGAGAAGATCATCGCCGCCGCCTCGCGCAAGTTCGTCTGCATCATCGACGACGCCAAGCTGGTCGCGGAGCTCGGGGCCTTTCCACTACCCGTCGAGGTGATACCGATGGCGCGCTCCTACGTGGCGCGCCGTCTCGTGAAGCTCGGGGGTACTCCCGTGTGGCGCGAAGGAACGGTGACCGACAACGGCAACGTGATCCTGGACGTTCACGGGCTGCGCCTTGCAGACCCCGCCGCCATGGAGGACGCCATCAATGGCATCGCCGGAGTGGTGAGCGTCGGTCTCTTCGCCCATCGCGGAGCGGATGTGCTGCTCGTCGCTGGCGACGGCGGTGTGAAGACCATCACACTCCCGCCTTGGAGCTAGATCTCGAGACGGGTACCGATCTCGATCACCCGGCCGGAGGGCAGACCGTAGTAATCGGCAATGACCTGCGCGCTGCGCGCCATCTGCATGAAGGCCCTGCGGCGCAGCGGCGGGAGATCCGAGCGCTGACCGGGCAGTAGCTCCTCGCGGCTCAGGAAGAAGGTGGTGCGCTCGGGCTCGTAATGCACCCCATGGGCCTCCGCTGCGCGCAGGATCTCCATGATGTTGGGTTTCTCCATGAAACCGAACGCGGCGACGATGCGCACGATGCGTTCGCAAACCGGAGTCACCGTGAGCCGCTTTGCATCGGGAATGCGCGGCTGCTCGCGCGTGACCACCGTCAGGAGCACCACCTGCTCGTGAATCACCCGATTGAATTTGAGGTTGTTGAGCAACGCACGCGGTATGCTCGATGCCTTGGCGTCCATGAATATGGCCGTGCCGGGCACACGGACTGGCGGGTCGCGCTTCAGGTCCACCAGAAAGTCACGCACCGGCTTTTGCTCGCGCAGCAAGCGTGCCATGACCGAGGCTCTGCCCCTCGCCCAGGTCTGCATAGGCCTGCCCGCAGCCATCGGCTCTTCGCCCCAGTGCGCGACTTGATGAGGCTCAATGTGAGCGGCGTCACGATGGTCATCGCGCCCGATACGGCGAGCCCATAGGCGCCCGCCAGGGCCGCAGAGCTGCCGAAGCTCAACACCAGTCCGATCGTGGCGAGCATCATGATCCAGTTCATGACGGGCACGTAAATCTGACCCGCGTACTCCGCCGAGGAGTGCTTGACCCGGACCCGCGGAAACAGCCCGAGACCCACCGCTTGGGTGGTTACCGAGAAGACTCCCGAGATCACACGGCTTGCGAGGCGATGACCGTGGCGGCAGTGGCGATGACCACCAGCGGCAGGAGCGACCACGCCGGGGCCATCAAGTAGAAGGGATTGGAGATCGCAGCCGGGGTCTCGATGAGCAGCGCGCCCTGGCCGAAGTAGTTGATCACGAGCGCGGGCATGACGACGCACACCCAGCTCAGACGAATCGGGGCCTTACCGAAATGTCCCATGTCCGCATAAAGCGCCTCGCCGCCGGTGACGGTGAGAAACACGCCGGCGAGCACCGCGAGCGCGCTGATCTTGTGGCTCAGCATCAGCCGCAGGGCGAAAGTCGGATCGAGAGCGAGCAGCACTCCGGGCTCGCGCGCGATCCAAACGACACCCATCACGGCCAGGATGATGAACCAGCCGAGCATCACCGGGCCGAACACGCGTCCCACCGAGCCCGTACCGTGACGCTGGATCAAGAACAATCCGACCACCACGGCGATGGTGATGGGCAGGATCGGAATCTGCGCATCGGGCGCAGCAACGTGCAGGCCCTCTACCGCGCTCAGTACCGAGATCGCGGGCGTGATGGCACCGTCGGAGAAGAACAGCGCCGCGCCGAGGATGCCGAGCATCCCGTAGATCTTCTTGCGCGGACTCTGCCGCTCGGTGTTGACCACCAGGGCGGTGAGCACGAGCCGCCTTCCCCCTTGTTATCGGCGTTCAACACGACCGCAACGTACTTGAGCAGAATGACGAGGACCAGCGTCCAGAAGAGGGGACTCGTGCCGATGTCGCCGAACACGACACCGAGCGCGGCCAGCGCGAGCGGCGCCAGTCGTCCTCCCGAATTCCGATCGCTCGACATGGATACCTTATGGGCGAGCCGGCTCTAAGGAAAAGGGCCCACCGGGGTGGGCCCTCATTTGGCTGGGGGACTAGGATTCGAACCTAGGTAAACGGTGTCAGAGACCGTTGTCCTACCGCTAGACGATCCCCCAAGAAGCCATCTGATCAGCGCTTGGAGAACTGGGTTCCGCGGCGGGCCTTGCGGCGGCCCACCTTCTTGCGCTCGACTTCGCGCGCATCGCGGGTTACGAAACCCGCCTTGCGCAACGGCGATCGCAGCGTCTCGTCGTAGGCCATCAGCGCGCGCGTGATGCCGTGGCGAATCGCGCCGGCCTGCCCGGTGATCCCGCCACCCTCGACGTGTGCATCGACGTCGAACTTGCCTTCCAGCTGCACGGCGCCGAACGGCTGCTGCACGATCATGCGGCCCGTTTCACGCCCGAAAAACTCTTCCAGCGAGCGGCCGTTGATGGAGACCTTGCCCGTGCCCTTGGTGAGATACACCCGTGCACTCGAGGTCTTGCGCCGGCCGGTGCCGTAAAAGGAATTATTGGCGGAGCTCAATGCCATGAGATGGTTCCTAGCGTTTACAGCTCCAGCGCTTTCGGCTGCTGAGCTTGATGAGGATGGGCGTTGCCGCCGAATACGTGAAGCTTACGGTACATGCGCCGCCCGAGAGGGCCCTTCGGCAACATGCCCTTCACCGCGATCTGGATCGCGCGCTCCGGATGCTCCTTGAGCAGCTTCTCGAGCGTGGTGCTCTTCAAGTTGCCGACGTAGCCAGTGTGCTGGTGATACCACTTGTCGGTGAGCTTGGCGCCCGTGACGCGCACGGTACCCGCGTTGATGACGACGATGTGGTCGCCGAGATCCTGATGGGGTGCGTAGGTGGGCTTGTGCTTGCCCTTCAAGCGATGAGCGATCTGGGAGGCCAGCCGGCCCAGGGTCTTGCCCGCCGCATCGACGACATACCAGTCGCCTCGGGTCTCTTCGGGCTTTGAGAATACGGTTTGCATGAATATTTCCGGGCGGTAGGTCCCAACGAAAGGCGCGAAAGTGTACAGAACCCGAGGCCACATGACCAGTCCGACCTGGACTGGCGAATTCGGGCCGCCCTGCGACGGAGGCCGAGGCCGGCCATACCCCTCGGCAGAGCGGGCGAGCAGGCACCAAGCGGGCCCGTTTTCCAATATCCCTATAATATAATGTATCCGTGAGCGTCCGCAGCTTTAGTCTTACCGACCGACTTTTGGGTGAAATTGGCCGGACAATCAATGTCTTAGGCGCCCCAGCCCGAGCAGCCCGCGCGTTGCCGGCCGGCCCCGCGGGCGAGCTCGTGCTCGAGGAAGCGGAGCGTCGAGAATCGGCCCGGCTCATGCGGGTGAACCATGCCGGCGAAGTGGCAGCCCAGGCCTTGTACCGCGGGCAGGCGCTCGCCGCCCGCAATGCGGAAGCCGCCACGGCGATGAGCCAGGCCGCCGCCGAAGAGCTCGATCACCTCGCCTGGTGCGAGCAGCGCATCGCCGAGCTCGACGGGCGCGTGAGCCTTTTGAATCCGCTGTGGTATTCGGGATCCTTTCTCATCGGCGCGCTCGCGGGCGCCCTTGGCGACCGCACGAGTCTCGGGTTCTTGAGCGAGACGGAACGGCAGGTCGAATCGCACCTGCGAGATCATTTGGATCGGTTGCCGCCCGCCGACAAACGCAGCCGCGCCATCATCGAGCAGATGAAGCATGACGAGGTCGCGCACGGCGCGAAGGCGGACGCGTTGGGAGCGGCGAAGCTGCCCAGGTGGGTGCAGGAAGCGATGCGCCTGACGTCGCGACTCATGACTCGCGGATCGTACTGGCTATGACTTACTGCTTGCGATTCCGAGACTTATGTAATAAAAGGGGGCGCCAGAACGGACGTTTTCACGACCATCAGACTTGGGAGAGACCATGGAAGAAGTGGCAAAAGCCTTAAGCGATATCCCTGCGATCAATCGTTTCTTGAGCTACTGCCGTATCCGGACGGTCCCCTCCAAAACCGTGATCATCCATGCGGGTGATCTGCCGGACATTCTCTACTACATCATCTCGGGCTCGGTGGAGGTCATGATCGAGGATGAGGACGGTAACGAGATGGTCCTCGCCTACCTCAATAAAGGACAATTCTTCGGCGAGATGGGCCTGTTCTACGAACAGCCCACCCGCAGTGCCTGGGTACGGACTCGCCAGCAGTCGGAGCTCGCGGAAATGACCTATCCGCGCTTCCGCCAGATCGCCGCCGAGAGCCCCGGACTGATTTTCGAGCTGGCCACACAGCTCGCAACCCGTCTCGATCGCACCAACCGCAAGCTCGGTGACTTGGCATTCGTCGACGTCACGGGCCGCGTCGCGCACGCGATCATGGACCTGTGCGGGGAGCCGGACGCGATGACTCATCCGGAGGGCATGCAGATCAAGGTGAGCCGACAGGAATTGTCACGCTTGGTCGGCTGCTCCCGCGAGATGGCGGGACGTGTTCTCAAAGTGCTGGAAGAGCAAGGGCTCCTGCGCGCCACCGGCAAGACCATCGTGGTATTCAATGCGCGCCCGAAAGTGAAGACGCGCCCCCTCATCGTGCCGGTGAAGGCCGGGGCGGCCCCGGCCGGCAAGCCGACGCGCACCGAGCAGCCCGATGAAGACGACGATGAGGACGACGACGACGAATAGCGCGGCCGGCTAGGCGCGGCCGGCAGGTCTCGTCGAGAACCCCAGCTCCGCGCGCGCTCGTAGCGAGCGAATCGTGGCGGCATAGTCGGGGCTGCCGAAGATGGCGGATCCCGCGACCAAAGTGTCCGCGCCCGCGCGCGCGATATCCGCCGCATTGTCGGTCTTCACTCCGCCGTCGATCTCCAACCGGATGTCGCGTCCGCTCGCCTCGATGCGTGCGCGCGCCTCGGCGAGCTTGCCGAGACTTTCGGGAATGAACTTCTGTCCGCCGAACCCCGGATTCACCGACATCACCAGGATGGTGTCGATCTTGTCGATCACATAGTCCAGCCAATTGAGCGATGTGGCCGGATTGAACACGAGGCCGGGTGCGCAGCCTGCTTCGCGGATGTGCTGAATGGTTCGATCGACGTGCTGGGTCGCCTCGGGATGGAAACTGATACGCGAGGCGCCCGCGTTGGCGAAATCCGCCGCCAGCGCATCGACCGGCGTGACCATCAAGTGCACGTCGATGGTGGCTGTGATGCCCGCCTTGCGCAGCGCCTCGCATACCATCGGACCGACGGTGAGATTGGGCACGTAATGATTGTCCATCACGTCGAAGTGAATCCAGTCCGCACCCGCGGCGAGCACCGCCTTCACTTCTTCGCCGAGGCGGGAAAAATCGGCAGACAGGATTGACGGTGCGATGCAGATTGCCATTGGTAGACCCTGACTCCTATGCGACCCGAAGGCAACAGGTGGAGTCAGGGCCCCCTACCAAACCGTGCATGCGGATTTCCCGCACACGGCTTACCAGTGATCGGTCGGCAAACAGCAT
>JBEKWA010000019.1:0-76624 GCA_049513515.1 Steroidobacteraceae bacterium | reverse complement strand
ATACCTTTCGGCCCCGTCTTGGCATGGCAAGACGAACAGTCCCGGGTAGAGAACGATTCGTTGACTTCCTCGTACCAAGCCCCGTGCGCAGTCGCTTTGTAGCGGAGCATGGCTCGGAAGGAAGACCAGCCTGCATCGAGCACGGACTTCGCCAGGCCGGTCTTGGCGAGTCCAGCGGCGTTCACATTGCCGACCGCGATCCAGTCGAACTCTCGGACGATGTCAGTCGAGCGTTTATGGTGAAAGTCACGGCGGGCATTGGCGATACGGGCGTAGATGTTCGTCGCCTGACGTCTTTTTCGGGCGCGCTGCGCGGTGGCGAGTTTGTCGGCCAGCCGCCACAGATGCCGCGGGTTCTCGATCTTCTTCCCCGTCGAGAGGGCCGCGAAGTCTTTGAGGCCCAAGTCGATGCCGATGCCGCTGCGCACCGGCCGCGGTTCAGGTGCAGCCACATCCACGACGATGTTGAGGAACCAATGCCCGCGTGCATCGCAGGAGAAGTTCGTGCCGTCCTTGATCTTGCCTTCGTGGAGCGGGCGGGAGTGAAGCACTCGGAAGGTGTTTCCGGCAAAGCGGAAGGCTTTCCCCTCGCGCTTCAGATCGCGGCCCTTCAGGGGGACCCAGCCCAAGGAGCGCCGGCCGCGCCAGCGCAAGAACGGCCGGTTCCTCTGTCGGCGGGACTTGGCATATTGCTCGCACACGGCGTTGATGGTGCCCGCATGCAAGGCGAGATCTTTGCTGCTCCCCGCGGTCAACCGGTTCAGATCAAAACCGCTCGGCCAGGGCTTGTTCCACTTCAGTGCCTGAAATTGAGTGTCGTTGCAGAAATTCCAGACGAAATTACAGGCGCGAGCTTGGCTGTTGAGCAGTCCGGTGAGGGACTTGATGCGGTATCGATACACCAGCAACATGGGGGAAAGCTAATGCCTTCACAGACATCAGGCAAGACCCTAAAACTGACCAAAACGTACATTTTCAGGAACAGCGAATCCCCACCTCAGGACGTACTCCGCGGCGCAAGCGCCAGGGTCACCGTGCCGGAGAAGCGATGACGAACGAAGCCGACAAACCCGGCGCGCGCGGCTTCTTCAAGCGTCTGCGCGCCAAGCTGAACGTGGGACCTGCGTGGCTCACCACCGACATCGCAGAGCTTCTCCCCGGCCGCAAGATTGACGCCGAAATCCTCGACGACCTCGAGACGCGGCTCATCACGGCCGACGTCGGTACCGAGGCGACGGGGCGCATCCTCGATGAGCTGCGCCGGCGGGTCGCGCGCAAGGAGCTCGACGATGTGGATGCCCTCCTCGCGGCGCTGCGCAAGGCCATGGTGGATATCCTGACCCCGGTCGAGCGACCTCTCATCATCGATCCCACCATCAAGCCCTACGTCATTCTCGTCGTGGGGATCAACGGCGCGGGCAAGACCACGACCATCGGCAAGCTCGCCCATCGGCTGCTCGCCGAGGGGCGCAGCGTCATGCTCGCGGCGGGCGACACGTTCCGAGCGGCGGCGCGAGAGCAACTGACGATCTGGGCGGAGCGCAACCGCGTGCCCATCATCGCTCAGCAATCGGGCGCGGAGCCCGCGGCGGTCATATTCGATGCCTTGCAGGCCGCGCGAGCGCGGCACACCGACGTGCTCATCGCCGATACCGCCGGGCGGCTGCATACTCAGACCCACTTGATGGACGAGCTCAAGAAGGTCAAGCGCGTGCTCGCACGCTTAGATCCCGGCGCACCGCACGAGGTGCTGCTGATCCTGGACGGCACCATCGGCCAGAACGCAGTGGCACAGGCGGCGGAGTTCCATAAGGGGCTCGGAGTCACGGGGCTCGTGATCACCAAGCTCGACGGCACCGCCAAGGGCGGCGTGGTACTCGCCATCGCAGAGCGGCTAGGCATTCCCATCCGCTTCGTCGGCGTGGGCGAGGACACTGAGGATTTCGGCGTTTTCAACGCGTCCGAGTTCGTGTCCGCGCTCCTCAAGACCGCGGACGACGGCGCCTGATGATTCACTTCGACCAGGTGCAGAAGCGCTACCCCAACGGCCGCGAGGCGCTTGCGGGCGTGTCGTTTCGCATCGAGGCCGGCGAGCTCGTGTTTCTAACCGGCCATTCCGGCGCGGGCAAGAGCAGCATCCTGAAGCTGATCGCCCTCATCGAGCGCCCCACACGCGGCCAGGTGTTCATCAATCACCAGAACACCGCGGCCATCAAGGCGCGCAGCATCCCGCAGTTCCGCAGAAGCCTCGGCGTCGTGTTCCAGGATCACAAGCTGCTCCTCGATCGGCCGGTCGCCGACAACGTCGCCTTGCCGCTCATCGTGGCGGGGGTGCCGAGGCGCGAGATCGAGAAGCGCATGCGCGCGGCGCTCGACCAGGTGGGTCTCCTCGGCAAGGAACGCAGCCGCCCGCTCGAGCTCTCCACCGGGGAGCAGCAGCGCGTCGGCATCGCCCGCGCCATCATCGGCAAGCCTCCGCTCCTCATCGCCGACGAGCCGACGGGTAATCTCGATCCCGACCTCGCGCTCGAGATCATGCAGCTTTTCAAGCGCTTCAACGACGTCGGCGTGACGGTGGTCATCGCGAGTCATGACGTACATCTCATCGATCGCCTCGGGGCACGACGCATCGTGCTCGAGGATGGGCGGGTGGCCGCAGGCTGATGGCGAAGGCTCTCAACATCTGGCTCGCCCGCCACGCGCAGACCTTGATGGGCTCGCTCGGGCGTATCGTGCAGCACCCGGTCGCGACCACCATGACCATGGCAGTCATCGCGCTCGCGCTCGCGCTGCCGCTCTTCTTCAACGTGCTTCTGCAAAACACGCGTGCCGCGACGGCCGACTGGAATCAGGCGTTCGAGCTCTCCGTGTATCTCACGAAGAAGGCTGGAACGGAGCGCGCCGAGGCGCTCGCCCGGCAGCTTCGCGCTCGACCCGACGTCGCGCGCGTTCGCGTGATCACCGCGGACCAGGCGCTCGCGGAGTTTCGCGAGTCGTCGGGCTTCGGCAAGGCGCTCGATCTGCTCGACACAAACCCGCTGCCGAATGCGCTCGTCGTGACCCCGGCGCTCGCCGCGAGCACGGCCGAGGGCACTCAGGCGCTCAAGGTGCACATCGCTTCGCTCGCCGACGTCGACACGGTCGAGCTCGACACCGAGTGGGTGCAGCGTTTGAACGCACTCCTCGACGTCGTGCGGCGGGTGATCTGGCTGACCGGCGCCCTGCTCGCGCTATCGGTGGTGCTCGTGGTGGGCAATACCATTCGGCTCGATATTCTCAACCGCCGCGCCGAGATCGAGGTCATGAAGCTGGTCGGCGCGACCGATAGCTTTGCGCGCCGTCCTTTTCTCTATAGCGGCGTTTGGTACGGCCTCGGCGGGGGTGTGGGTGCATTGATCGTGGTGGCAGTGGCCACCGCCCTCCTCGCGCAGCCGATTCAGCGGCTCATCGGGCTCTATGGCAGCCAATTTCAGCTCAAGGGCTTGAGATTCGGCACGGCCGCTCTCATCTTAGCCTTGTCGGTTGCGTTGGGTTGGGTGGGCTCCTGGATTGCTGCGACGCGACACATACGCGCCATCGAGCCTTAAACCCTTGTCAATCCTAGGGTTTTTCCCCAGAACTTTACAGTAATACCGCACTCTAAGGGTTAGCACTCTCCATTTGGGAGTGCTACAGAGGAGTGGTACCATTGAGTGGAGAAATGATTGGAGGCCGCATGAGTTCTGCCCTGATCGCTAAGCAAACCGGATTGGTGTTCGCGGGTCCCATCGGGAGCCTGGATGCGTACATCGATCGTGTCTCGCAAATCGCCGTGCTGTCCAAGGAGGACGAGGTGGCGTTGGCGACGCGGTTTCGCTCGGAAGGAGACCTCGAGGCTGCGCGACAGCTGGTGCTTTCGCACCTGCGGTTCGTCGTGCACATCGCTCGCGGCTATCTCGGTTACGGGTTGCCGATGGGCGATCTCGTGCAGGAAGGCAATGTCGGCCTGATGAAAGCCGTGAAGCGCTTTGATCCGGGTGTGGGCGTGCGGCTGGTGTCGTTCGCCGTTCACTGGATCCGCGCCGAGATTCACGAGTACGTGCTGCGCAATTGGCGGCTCGTCAAGGTCGCGACCACGAAGTCCCAGCGTAAGCTGTTCTTCAACCTGCGCCGCATGAAAAAGAATCTGGCGTGGCTTTCGGAAGAGGAAACCCGGGCGGTCGCCAAGGACCTGGGTGTCGAGGAAAAAGACGTGCGCGAGATGGAGCAGCGTCTGTCCGCGCGCGACATGTCCTTCGACCCCGCGCCCGATACCGACGAGGAGGAGAGCTACTCTCCGGCCATGTATTTGCCGGCGAGCAATTCCGATCCGGCGATCGAGGTTGAGCGCGAGGAGTGGGAAGAGGACTCGAGCGATCGCTTGAGCGTCGCGCTCGAGAAGCTCGATGAGCGCAGCCGGAACATCTTGAAGCGTCGCTGGATGACGGATGATAAGGCGACCTTGCACGAGCTCGCCGACGAATACGGCATTTCTGCGGAGCGCGTGCGTCAAGTCGAGACCAATGCCATCAGCAAGCTGAAAGGCCTGATGGCGGTGCCCGCCTGATCCTTGCGAGCGGGCGGTGGGTGCTCTGCATCTTCGGCCCGCTCTGATCCCTCTCATCGCCGGCGCCCTGCCCTTCCTGGGCGCCGGCGCATTTGCCGATGCGAGCTTCAGGCTGGAGAGCACGGCGGTCGTGGCGAACGGCTCGTTTGCCGCCGAGCAGGTCTACAACAGCTTCGGTTGTCAGGGCAGAAATGTCTCCCCTCCTCTGCGCTGGAGCGGAGCGCCGAGCGGCGTGAGGAGCTTCGCCGTCACCATGTATGACCCAGATGCGCCCGGCGGGTCGGGCTGGTGGCACTGGGCGATTTATGACATTCCGGCGGCGGTGACGGCGCTACCGCCGGGCGCGGGCAACCCCGGCGGCGAGCTGCCTCACGGCGCCGCCCAAGGGCGCACAGACTTCGGCTTTGCTGCTTATGGCGGCCCATGTCCACCACTGCACGACAAGCCTCACCGCTACGTTCTCACCCTCTATGCGCTCAACACCGAGCATCTCGGTCTGCCGAGGGGCGCCCCCGTCCGGGACGTCGAGGCGGCGGCCAAGCTCCACTCGCTCGCCGCGGCGAGCTTCACGGCGCTCTACGGCCGCTAAAGGATTCACACCGTGCGAGGGACCGCATACTGGTTCGACGAATACGCTGCGAGCCATCGAAACTCGATCAACAAGGCGCTGCACTGGGTGTGCGTACCGCTCATCGTCTGGTCGCTGATCGGACTCTTGTGGTCGCTGCCGGCACCCGGCCGCGCGCAGCTCGAGTATGCGAACTGGGCGAGCTATGCCGTCGCCCGCGGTCCTTTACTACGCCTTGCTCTCCGTGCCCCTAGCCCTCGGCGCTCTACCGGTGCTCGCCGTGATGCTGTTCTCCGTCGATGCGCTGAGCCAGCTCGGGCAAGTCCCGGTATCGGGCCTATCGGCCGCGGTTTTCCTGCTGGCGTGGCTCGGCCAATTCATCGGTCACGCGATCGAGGGAAAGCGGCCGTCCTTTTTCAAGGACGTGCAGTTTCTGCTCATCGGCCCGATCTGGCTGCTCGCCGGGCTCTACCGCCGCGCCGGTATCCGATACTGACAGCCCACCCGGATCGAGCCGTGAACGCTACGGTTGTCTGACGCGCGAGGCAATACTCTCGCCGAGGCGATTGAAGTGCTTGACGTTCCAGGTATAGATCGACTCCGCTTTCGCCTTCAACGCACAGCGCGCGATGAGTGCATCATCGGCGCTGCCGCCGGAGATGCCGGTCGAAGCGGCGTCCTCCAATACCTTGAAATATTCAAGTTCATCAAGCGTGACCATGGAGAGGCGCTCTCGGACGTCGCGCAGAAAAAGCAGCGCCTCATCGGGACTTGAGCGATCTTTCCCCGGCATGCCGGTCACCACTGAGTAAACCTCGGCCATGCAGTGCGCCGCCGTGCAGGCCGTGGATTTTTTTTGCTGCAAGAATAGAGAGAAGCTCGGCTCGTGATGCTCGTGCTCGCCGTAGAAAGTAGCAACCAGCACCGACGTGTCTAGAAACTCATTCATTCCGTCGAACCGCTTGCCTCGAGGTCGCGCTTTTGCCGCAAGCTCTCGAGCGCCGAGTCCGTTTCTGCGGCCGTGAGTTTCCTACCGCTGCGAAATACCCAAATGCCGTGCTCTTTACGCAATGCGGATGCGGAGCGCACCGGGCGAAGCGTCACGCGATCACCTTCGGATTCCAAGGCAAGCTCATCGCCCGGTGCAAGCCGCAGAGCATCGCGCAGTGGTTTGGGAATGACCACCCGTCCGGCCTTGTCGAGCGTAACTGTAGTATTCACTTTTGGCATTATGGAATGGGAATTCCCATTTCTAAAATGCCATTTCATCGATTAAAATTGCGATGAACGGGTGGTACGAGGAACCCCGATCTGGCTACTCGCCGGGCTGTACCGACTCGCCGGTAGCCGTCACGCGGATCGCTGCTGTCCGGAAATCCGGCGCGGGACGCTGCCCCGAGCCTCGTAGGCCACCGCTTCGCGAAAGACATGGGTGTGCAGCTCGGCAGTGCGAGCGCGGCTGGGAGCGTACCCTCCGGCCAGCACGATCACGAGCGGCATGCCTCGGTCGCGCACGCTCTCGATGACCAGTCGATCGCGCAACCGGATGCCTTCTTCGGTGAGAGACAGTTTGCCGTAGCGATCCCCGGCGGCAACGTCGACTCCCGCGAGATAAAAGACGATTTCCGCATGCGAGTCCTCGAGCACCGTCGGTAGATGCTGCGCGAGCACCTCGAGATAGTCACGATCGCAAGTCCCGTCGGGGAGCGACACGTCCAGGCTCGAGTGCATCTTCGCGAGCGGATAGTTGCGTTCGCCATGCATGGAAAAGGTGAAGACTGCATCGAGCCCCTGGAAAATAGCCGCCGTTCCGTTGCCCTGATGCACGTCGAGATCGACGACCGCTGCGCGCTCGATGAGGCCTTCGGCGCGCAAGCGCGCGATGGCGATCGCGACATCGTTGATCACGCAAAACCCTTCCCCATGATCGGCGAACGCGTGGTGCGTGCCTCCGGCGAGATTGCCGGCGAGCCCGCTCTTTAGCGCGACACGCGCCGCTTGCAGCGTTCCGCCGGCAGCCAGAAGCGAGCGGCGCCAAAGCTCTTGCGACCACGGCAAACCGAGGCGCCGCTGTTCCGGAGCCGAAAGAGCGGACGATTGGAGCTTCTCGAGATAGGCGCGCGTATGCACGAGCGCAGCGGTCTCGATATCGATCGGCTCGGGCTCGAGAACGTCGCTCGCGGCGAGCACACCCTCGGCCATCAGCCGATTCCTCAACAAGAGATACTTGGACATGGGAAACGGGTGCGGCGCCGGCAAGGCGATCCCGTAACCCTCGTGATAACTACACTTCATGCCGGCTCATGATAGCAACCGGTCCGCGACCCGCGCGTTTTGACTACCGCGATGCGGCGGGTGCGCGCCGTATGCGCGAGCGCGCGGTCACGACCGATAGACCGGCGAGCGTCAGGATCCAGGGAAGCTGCGTGCTTCCCCCGCCGCCGGACGGGGGCGCGGCAGTCGCCGTCACGCTCACCGACTGTGTCGCCGAGCCGCCCGGCCCGGTGCACGCCAAGGTCAACGTTTCAGTGGCCGCGACGGACACGGCGAGCGTGCCGCTGGTGGCCTCGCTTCCCGTCCAGCCCGAGCCGCCGCTCGCCGTGCACGTGGTCGCGTTCGCGCTGCTCCAGGTGAGCGTCACGGTGCCGCCGGCCGTCACCGACGACGCGCTCGAGGTAAGCGTCACGGTCGGCGCCGCCGAGGCCACGTTCAGGGAGTAAAGCCCATAGTTATCGGCACCCGGCGTGGCGATGAACGTGATCAGATAGGTCCCGGGCGTGGCAGCGAAATTGAAGCTGCCGCCGCCGTAGATCTTGCCGAGCACTTGGCGGCCGCTCGATACGATCGCACCCAGGTCCGCAAACTTGGTCGGGAACCCGAGATCCACCAGGGTCACGGCGAAATTACTGGACGTTCCCAGATTAATGGTCTGGGAGTTGAACACGCCACCGACCGCCTCGGTGAATTGGCCTTCGATCTGTGGCGAAGCTCCGCTCGTCTGCACCGTGACGCCAAATACACCGGTACCGCTGGCGGGCGGCGTCACGTCGACCACCACGACCACCGGACCTTGGGCGGCGGTGAAGTCGCCACTCGCGTTCTCCGTCAGCACGGCGCCGTTCTGCGCCACCGTCGCACTGATGGCCTGAAACGAGCCCGGAAACTGCAAGTCATAGACGGCCAGATTGTACGTGCCGGCCGATCGCAGCGTCACGACGAAGGCATAGCTCGTGGAGGAGTTACCGCTGGGATTGACGACCTGCGTGGTCGAGAGCAGCGGCGTGGCGCCGGCGGCGGCCGGCGCCAGATCCAGGCTGTAGACGCCCGGCTGCGTACCCGCGACCGCGTATTGCCAGACCTGGACGGGGCCCGCGGGCGCCGTGAAGTTCGATACCGTTCCCGAGGCGGTGAGCTGAGCGAGAAGCGTCGAACCTTCGGTCACGGCGACCCCTAGCGCCGCTAGCGGCGCGGGATACATCTGATCGGTGAGAGTCAGGTTGAGCGGTTGCGCGGTCACATTATCGACGACGGTTGCCGAGGGCAACGCGGCCACCGGCACGGTGCGATCGAACAAGATCGCTCCGTTCGGGTCCGTGATTTGAACACCATAAAGACCCGCATCGAGCGAGGCATTGGCGAGCGCGCCGATGATGAGCTGATACGTCGTGCCGGCCGCGAGCGTCACGGTGTTCGCCCCGGCGGACAGAGTGGCTATCGCCGTCGAGCCCTGCGCAATACCGCCCGAGATCGATTGCAGCGCCGCGGGGAAGGCGTCGTCCGTGATGG
The DNA here is from genome assembly GCA_049513515.1 of Steroidobacteraceae bacterium. Classification (GTDB taxonomy): domain Bacteria; phylum Pseudomonadota; class Gammaproteobacteria; order Steroidobacterales; family Steroidobacteraceae; genus Bog-1198. The sequence continues at coordinate 67,685 of JBEKWA010000019.1, read as the reverse complement.
TCACGGTATAGGTGCCGGCGGAGGCGGACGTCGTGAAGGTCGTATTGAGAGCCGACGACGGAGCGCTCGAGCCCGCGGACGGGGTGTAGAGGTTCCCGGAATACGAATAGCTGGCGATGCAAGTCGAAGGGGCCGACGCCGCGGCCACGCAGACGCCGAAGAGGCCGATGCCCTGCGCGGCGTTCGGCGTGCCGATGACGTGGACGGTATACGTTCCGGCGCCGGCCGGTATGTCGACCGCCACGGTGTGCGTCGTCGCATCGACCGTGCCCGACCCCACCAGCGCATCGCCCAAGGTGACTGCGACTTGCAACGCGGTGAACGCGGCCGGCGCTTGCTCGTCGGTCAAAGTCAGCACGAGCGCCGCGGCGGGCGATTCCGCGAACGAGTACTGAACCGGCGCGGCGACGCTTGAGGTGCCGACGAGATTCGTCTGATCGAAGAGAACGTCGGCGCGCGCCATCGAGGCCGTCATCAGAACGACGACGAAAGCCGCATTCAGCAAGGGCGCGAGAAAACGGGCTTCAAGGATTCGTCGTCGCACGCGCATCTCCCAATTTTTCAGTTTGGTATTAGGTCTTGGGTTGGGCGGGAATGGCCGCCCCGACCGTGGAAAGCTTGTCCAACGTCGCCTTCGCCTCGTCCATACCGGCGAAGTTCTTGCCCGACTTCAGGGAGCGCGTCAGGCTGTCGCGCGCGGCGAGCGCTTGTCCCGCCGAGGCTTGCGCCATGCCCAAGTGGTAGAGCGACGTGGGCGAGTCCGGCGCCTTGGTAAGCACGGTCTGGAGCGCCGCCACCGCCGCTTCCGACTCGCCGCGCTTGTAGAGCACCCAACCATAGGTGTCGAGAAAGGCCGGATTCGCGGAGTTGGCAAACCGGGTCGTCAACGTCTTGGCGCGATCGAGGCTCCGCGGATCCTTCTTGTAGGTGATCAGGAGCATCGCCAGGTTATTGGCCGCGACGTCCGACTGCGGATTCGCGCGCAGCGCCTCCTCATAAACCGACGCGGCGTCGTCGACCTTGCCGAGCGACACGAGCTCGCTCGCGAGGATCGTCTGCAACGGCTGGGGATCGGATGCCTTGGCGATGCCCTCTCGCAACGCGGCAATGGCAGCGCCGTTGTCGTGCTCCAGATCTCCCACTGCCGCTGCAAGCCCGCGATAGGGCAGCCACCACGTCGGCTGGCGGTCGATCGCACCCTGGAAGGCCGCCTGGGCCCCCGCGCCATCGTGGTCGCCGAGCAAAACGATTCCTTTGATATTCAGTGCGTACGGCAGCGTCGGATATTTGTCTGCGGTGGCATCGAGGCGCTGCAAGGCCTCGGGAGTCCGCTTCGCGCGGACCAGGGCCGTGACCAAGGATTCGAGCGCCTCGCTCGAGTCGGGCTGCGTATCGAACGCCGTGGAATAAAGCCGCAGAGCGTCATCCGGCCGCCCCTGTGCATCGGCAATCTTGCCCTGCTCGTAATAGCCGAGCGCCAGCTTCGGCTGGGCGGCGACCAGCGCATCGGCGGCGACCTTCGCATCTGTGACATTGCGAGTGGCAGCATCAACGTTGAATTGCGCGGCGAGCGCCGCCGAATCGGCGGGGTGCTGCTTGACCAGCTCATCGACGACGGGCTTGGCCTGTTCGGCCTTACCTAGCTGCAGGAGCAGATTGACGAGGTCCAAGCGAACCGCCGGATCCTTCGGCTCGGCATCAACGGCCCGCCGCATGGTCTCCTCGGCAAGCGCCGGCTCCCCATTCGCGAGGTGTGCCCGCGCGAGCGAGCGCATCACGCCGACCGCGTTCGGCTGATCGCGCAGCACCGAGCGCAGGTCGTTGATGGCCGTTTTGGGATCCTTCTGCGCGAGTGCGAGGTTGCCGCGCAGAATCAGCGCATCGTTATCGCGCGGATTCTTGTCGAGCACTTCCGCGAGCAGCTTTTCCGCGTCCGCGATCTTGTTCGCCTGCACGTCCAGGAACGCGAGCCGGTCGCGCGCCGTGATGCCCGGAGGGGTCAACTTGGCGGCGGCGATGATCTGGTGATAGACGCCGTCCGCCTTGGCGTAGTCCTTGCCCTGCTCATAGAACTGCGCCTGCAACAGGCGCAAATCGTAGTCGTCATCCTTGCTCGAGGCGATCATGCGGCTCAGCTCTTTCTCGGCAGCGTCGCGGCTGCGGCGTGCCGCGAGGAAATCGATGAGCGACACCTTCAGATCGCGATCCTCAGGGAATGCCTTGATCCCCTCGCGCAGCACGTGTTCCGCCTCGTCCGGCCGGTTGAGCCGCGCATAGAATTGCGCGAGGCGCAGCCGATGCGCCTTGTCGGAGGGGTTCAACCGCACGAGGTCGATCAGGAGCGCCTCGGCCTTGGCGCCCTGATCGAGGCTCAGATAGAGCTGCGCGAGGACGAGCCGCAGATCCACCGAATTCGGTATTCGCTGGATCGCGCTTTCCAGCAGTTCCCGCGCCTGGTGATCCTCGCCTCGGCTCTTGTAGATGCCGGCCAGAACCGCGACTGCGTCCTCACTCGCGGGGTCCAAGTGCACCGCCCGTTCGCCGTCTTGCAGCGCGCCATCGAGATCCTTGAGCTGCACGCGCGCCGCAGCCCGCACGGTCAATAGACGCGCGTCGTCCGGATGCTGGATAAGAGCGGGCTTCAGGATCTCGATCGCCCGATCGGGAACACCGGCGAGCACGAACAAGCGCCCGAGCGCCGCCCGCGCTTGAATGTTGTCCGCGTTCGAATCGATGGCGCCCTGGAAGAATTGGGCCGCCTCGCGCGGATTCCCTAATTTCTCGTCGACCAGGCCGTTCTGGTAGCGGGCCTCGCTGTCGTTCGGCGCAATTTGCAGGGCGTTGCGAAACTCGACGCGCGCTTTTTCATAGTTATGCGCCGTGAAGAACGCGTGGCCCTTCTCCAGATGCCGCGCCTTGCGCGCCTGCGCGCCGCCGCAGCCGGCGAGAATGACGGCGGCAAACACCAGAGAACACGGTAGCCAACGGCTCTGCACCGACCGAAAGAACATAATCACTCACCGCCGTATACCGAGGGGGGAACGCTAGGGTAAGAACGGTAAATGACGCTGGCGTTACACGACGGGAATAAAGGCCCTCAGTACGAGACCGCCGAGGACATATACCACCGCGACGCGCAGCCATACCGCGCGGCCCTCGGCGCGGCTCACCAGCACTTCGATGGAGTAGAACAGGATGATGAGCTTGACGATCGCAAGGGCATTGCCCTCAGGTAACCTGAAGACCCCGGGGAGGCTCGGTACGACCAGAGCCATGAAGAGCACGATGAGATCCAGCGGCGTCACTTGAAAGCGCCGGTCGTTCTGCAGGCGAAGCCGCACGGCAGTGCCGATCGTGGCGACCGACAGGACGACCCACGACAGGACCGAGATCAAGCGGTCCTCCGGCCCTATCGTGGCGTCGAGATACACGAGGATGGTCGCCGTCACGTAAAGCGCCGCTTTCTCGACGACACTCAATGGACTGCCTCGGAGGATGAGGAGCAAACAACCCGTCGTCGCCAGCAGCGTGAGAACCAGTATCCAGACGTCGTGACTGAGTGCCGTCGTGCGCAGCACGACGAGCAGAGCGTAAGCATTGATCCCGCCGACGATCGCGGCGTACGACAGCTGGGGCAGCAGCTTCGGCTCACGCATCACCTTCATGAACCGCAACAAACCCGAGGTGCGCTCGCCGCCGCCGGCATTTCGCAACCGCCAGCCCGAGCGCGAGGCCGCCTGCAAAATGGTGATCGCCAGCGCGAAGAACGCAATCACGAAGGCGAGGATCGTGAGGTCCGACTCGTATCGCAGAAAGTACGCAACCACGAACAGCGCCGCCTGGACGACGTAGATCACCATGACCGCTTCGTGATGGCTGAAGCCGAAGGCCAGCAGCTTGTGGTGAAGGTGATTCTTGTCGGGGCTGAACGGCGAGCGGCCCTCGCCGATCCGCTGCACCATGACGCTCAAGGTATCGAGAATCGGTATGGCGAGCAGCAGAATGGGAATGGCGGCGCTCACCTGGCTCGAAAAGCTCTGAGTCGACCGAATGCTGAGGACACCGATCGTGAAGCCGAGCAACTGGCTCCCCGCGTCGCCCATGAACACGGTCGCCGGATACGTGTTGAACCGCAGAAACCCCAGGATTGCGCCGGCGAAGGCGAGGCACAGGGCGGTTCCCGCGTTGTGATCTCCGAGGCCCGACAGCAAGGCCACCGCGCACAGGCACAGGAACGTCGTGCCGCCCGCAAGACCATCCAGCCCATCCGCCAGGTTGACGGCATTGGTGATACCGATCAGGAAGAAGAAGGTCAACGGCATCGACACCCAGGTCGGCAGCATGATCCGGTCGTCGAGCGTGATCGCCCGCACCTGCACGTCCCCTGCGAATACGACGATACCGACTGCCAAAAATTGGCCGATGAATTTGACTCGGTAGTCCAGATCGCATCGGTCATCGAACGCGCCGAACGCGACCAGCACTCCCGCGGCAAGCAGAAACCATCGATCCGACGCTTGCAGGTCGATCACGGTGAACGCGGCGAGGAAGGCCGCGATGGCCATCGCGATACCCCCGATGCGCGGGACCGGCGTCTCGTGGACCTTACGCAGGCCCGGCTGATCGACGATGCCCCATTTGGTCGCGAACTTGGCGAGTAACGGCAGACCGGCCATGGCGGTGACCATGGCAAGCACAAAGGGCATCAGATTGGCCATACCGCTCAATTCGGTATGAAGCCGGGAAGTTTCGGCGCTACCAGGGCGGCGAACGACGACATGGCGCGATCCGCCTCCGCAACATCTGCGCCGGGCGGTACCGCGGCGATGATTCTCACCAGAGCACCGTCCGTGCGATGCCGAGTAATTGCGTCCCAGAACAGGTACCACTTCACGGCGAACTCATTGGTGATGACCCGGCCGCGCTGCTGGAACCAGTAGTACACGAGCTCACGCTGGCCGGCGAGCTCGATCACCGTGCGGTTGACGCGCAGCGCCAGGCCGCCGATCCGCACCCCCGGCAACTCGCGCTGATCGAAGTCGCGCATTTGCCAGCCGCCGCCGGGAAGGCAGGAGCGCGGCGAATGCACGGCCTCGCCCTTGCGCTGCGAGTTGTAGTAGGCCATGTACAAGTTCAGGTGGCGGCCGGAATCGTTGACATAATCCGCCAGCAAATAATCGTCGAGCTTGAGCTGATCGATATAGATGCCCTCGAGGCTTTCCGGTTGTCCCGCCCAGCTGGGCAATCGCATCGGAAACTCGGTGAAGCTCGCGCGGCTCGGGATGATCTCCGCGGGGCGCGGCAGCACCAGAGCGACGAGCACGAAGGCCACCAGAACGGCGCCGGCCACGAGGAAGGTTCGTGGCAAGGGCCGCGACCGCAAGACCGCACCTTTGGGAGTCGCGGCGGGAAACTCCACGCCGAACAGCTCGCGCCAGGTCCCATTTTCATACCCGATGCGATTCAACAGTGCAATTTCACCGAGCAACAACGCGGCGCTCAGCATGAACACCATCCAGCCCTGGAACTGGTGCAGGAACCCCTCGGCCATGCCGATTCCCCAGTGCTCCACCATGAGACCGATCGTGCCGATACGGCCACTGTTCATGAAGATGGTGATCGGGATACTCGAGAGAAACAGCACGAGGCGCTTCCACAGCGCACCTTTGTAGAAATACGCCATCAGGAAGCCGAGCGTCATCAGGGGAAACAGATAGCGCAGGCCGTCGCAGGCCTCGGCGACCTGCAGCTTGTATCCCCCGAGATCGATGACGTTGCCTTCGACGAACACACTCACGCCGAACAGCCGCATGAACCACACGCCGAGCTCGGAGGACAGCAGCTGCAGCTTGGTCGAGAGGTTGTAGAGAAAGAACTGCGGCAGGGGAATCATGAACGCGAGGATCAGAAGCGGGACTGCGATGAGGCGAAAAGCCCGGGTCCCGGTGAATGCCAGCACGAGACCGTAAAGCGTCACGAGATAGGCGTACTGGACCAGCGTATAGATGGTCGCGAGCTGCCCCAGCACGAGGAGACCCCCGCCGAGCAACACGAGCGCCACGCCCCACCAGCTTCCCTCGAAAGGAATGCGCTGGAGACGGTCTTTTTGCTGCCAGATCAGGAAGGCGGCGATCGGGGGGATGAGAATGCCGTGGCTGTACTCAGGCGCACCGATCCAGATCATCCACATCAGGCTGAGGCCGTCCCAGAACAGCCACAGGCTGAGCGCGCCCACGCCGAGAGCGAGCAGCACGATAGTCCATGGAATTCGCCATACGGGGAGGAACACACCGGTGGGGGCGGACGGCTGCGCCGACATCAAAATCTCCTAAAAACACGCGGTCGATGTGCACCGGGGATGGGGCACACTTGATACCGTCAATATGTTTCAGGGAGGTGACGTAGGCGGCTCACGAATGCCGGCGCATCGGACCAGAGGCACATTCAAGCCCCTATCCCATGTGCCGGCGGGACCCCTCGGGGGCCCAGTATTCGTCCTGTCATCTGCGCGCAGCATACTGATGTGTCCAATGACAAGGCCGATGCGATCCACCGCGCTTCGTTCATGAACCTCAGCTTGACCCGGCTATGGCGGCGGCCGCTCGTGGGCAACGCTCTGTCACTGTATGCAGTGCAGGGCTTGAACTATCTCGTGCCCTTGCTTCTGATTCCCTACCTGCTGCGCACGTTGGGCCCTCAAAGCTACGGCGCCATCATGTTTGCACAGGCATTGATGGGATACGCAGTCCTGGTCACGGACTATGGATTCAACCTGACGGCCGCTCGAGATATCTCGATAGCCCGCGACGATGCCGTTGCAGTCGCTCGGATCTACTGGTCGACCATGGCGGCTAAGTTGATTCTATTTCTCGCGAGTATCCTCGCCGCTGCCGTCGTCATCCTGATGACCCCCGCGCTCCGGTCGTCGTGGGCGGTAGTCGCCTGTTGCGCGGCACTACCTCTCGGCGGCGTGGTCTTCCCTCAATGGTACTTTCAAGGCTTGGAACGGCTGAGAGAGACCGCCGTCATCCAAGCCATGGCGAAGATCGTCACTGCGCTGGCCCTGATCACCTTGGTCCATTCCGCGTCGGACACGCTGGTTGCGGCATTCATCATGTCGGCCCCGCAACTCGCCGGCGTCATAGCCGCAAAATGTCTCGGACGCCCCATAGGCCCATCGATCTTCGTACGCCCGACTCTCCGCGATATCCGGGCGGCATTGGCGTCAGGGTGGCACATGTTCATCGTCGGCGCATCGGCGGCCCTGTATGCACACACCAACACCTTCGTTCTCGGATTGATGTCCGGCGCACAGGCAGTGGCCGTTTATAGCGTCGGTTTTAAGCTCGTATATGCATTGCAGAGCCTCGTTTTCCCGGTGATTCAGGCGGTATACCCCCGCGTCAGCATGCTCTTCAGCAAGGACCCCGCACAGGCCTGGGCTCTGGTCACCCGCGTCGCGCGGCTATTGATGCCGGCCATCGCGGCTGCGTCGGCACTGCTCGCGATCTTCGCGCCCTACATCGTCTCTGTCATAGGCGGCAAGGGGTATGCCGACGCGGTGCCCGTAACGCGAATCCTCTGCATCATGCCGGCATGCTTGACCGCCGCGACCTTGCTCGCCGAATACGTGATGGTCAACAACGCCCTCACCAAACCGCTCGCTCGCATTTATCTCACGGTGGGATTGTTGAATCTCGTCGTCCTGCCCGGATTGGTCTGGGAATTCTCCGCCAATGGCGCGGCTCTGGCGCTCGCTTTCGCGGAACTGCTGCTGCCGTTGTTGATGATCCGCAGCATCGCTGCCAAACGCCGGATGGCATCCGCGGCGGGATTCGGGTAGAGACCGGCGCCGAATCGACTGTCGCCGCCGAATCGCGCTAACGCCGTGCGCGAGCGCGAAACACCACGAAATAGTTCAACAGAAAGTTGACGATAAACGTCACCCCGATGGCGATGATCTTTGCGAACTCGGGCGCCAGACCGACTGCATTCGATATGGCGACCGTCAGCCCGGCGTTTATGCCGAGGCCCAGCGTAGCCATGGAAAGGAAAAGCGCGAAACTGCGCTTGGACGGTGCCTGCATGAAGACGAAGTTGCTGCTCAATTGGAAATTAACCACCGCCGCCACGAGAAAGCTGGTCACCGCCGCGATCGCGGTGGGAATGCCGGCTTGGTGTAGCAGCGCAAATCCCCCGGCGTCAAATACCGCAGCGATGCCCCCGCTGACAAGATAGCCGGAAAACTTGAGTAGCATCACGCTAGTCGTGGAACAACGGCGCAAAGAGCGGGGAGCGGTAACTCGCGAATGTTCGCCAGCCCGCGTATGTGCGCAAGGAACGGATCAGGCATCGAGCGCCAGCCCGCCTCGCGGCCAGACCATCGCGCTCCGGCCGATCTCCAATCGTGATCGGCGTCGGCCGGGATAGCGCCGGTCTCCCGCATGATGCACTGCAAATCCTCTGGGATTCAATACGACTATCCCGTCGTCTGATGCACTCTTGACCAGATCCGCCTCGAGCCCGAGAGCGGCCAACTTTGCGTGCCCCGCGTAGTCGGAATATACCGATGGTCGCCCCCGTCCGCTTGATCGCGGCGAACAATTCGGGCACGCCGGGATAGCGGGCGGCCGCCCGCGAATACGCCGGTATGCGCTAATGACCGACGGGATCCCGACATTGCGACGCGATCCCAATCGATTGGGCCGTCTTCGCGCCGCTCGTTCACGGCAATGAGATGAACTGCTGCTGAGTCAGCGCCGCGAGAAAAGGCATATCTACGAAGGTCGCGAGCGCGAAAATGCAAATGAGCGCGGCGACGATCGCCATCAACCCCCGCTCGCGAAACAGCTTCTCCGGCCTTTGCGCCGAGGAGTCCGGGTGCATCGAGATCGACAGGTAGTGACCGAATAGAGTCATGACCACAGGCATCATGAGTAAGTACTCGATTCGATACTTGAGCAGAAAGATTGCCAGGAAAAAGTTCGACAGCATTGCGTAGAGCAGGCAGGAGACCGTCAAGGACACATCGGTATAACCCGCGAAGCTCGCCCTGTAACGCGCCAGCAACGCCTTACCGTGGGATGCGACGATCTGGCGATATTCCGAAAGCCGCTTGGCGGCCATCAGGAATGCTCCACCGGCCCAGTAACAGAGGATGATCGAGCCGGGCGGGAGCGTCGCGGGGTCAATCATCGCCCAGCCGATCATGAGGCGCAGCGGATTGTTTACCGACTCCGATATGACATCCAGGAACGGCTTGTCCTTCAAGCGAAGCGGAGCAACGTTATATACGATGCCCTGCAGCGCGAACAGGCAAGCGAGGGCGAAGGTGATCCTGTTAGCGAGATATGCGAACGTCAAGCCGAGTGCGACGAAGCCGATCCATTCGAGCATCACGAAGGATCTGGTCAGCTCTCGCCGCACTGCCGAGCGATCGGACTTGGTCGGATGAAATTTGTCGAATTCTCGATCGAGCCACTCGTTGATGACGTAGTTCGCCGACGCGATACAGATCGCTGCGGCCAGACCGAGAACGATATGCTCGAACAAAAAGGCGGTATGCACGCCCCGCAGCAGATACGCGAGCAGCATTCCGGGCAGAATGAACACGTGCTTCGTGCTGTGATCGAAGCGTGCAATTGCCAGATAGTCGGCGAATCGTCCTTGAGGCTTGAGTGCGGGGGCATCGACTTCTTCCATCGCGAGATTGTAAGGGTCGATTCGTGTCGGCAGTGTTACCGATGCGCGTCATCGACGCGACGATAAATAGCACTCTCCCAAGTTTCGCTACTGTGAGATGTCCACAGATCGAGAAACTTAGCCGGCTGAGGCAGCTGCGGCTGAAAGTCGAGCGCATACTCCTCTTGGCTCAGCCATTTGGGTTTCTGCGGCTCGGACGGTTTGCCCGACCCCGGGTAGGCAGCCGCGATCCAGCTCAGCACTCGCCGGTTGTCCGAAGCATCAAATCCCGAATAGCCCAAGGTCAGCGGCCGAACCCCGGATTCGCGCCAAAGCATGTAGGTCTGCGAGGCGACCGCAATAAACTTGCCGCTCGACTGGTAGGTATGTCTATTAAGTGCAATATACGTGCGCGCGCGGATGAGCGAATCGTGCGCGCCGCCGCGGACTACCATTTGCTGAAGGTGCAGCGGCAGACACGTACAGCCCATCAGGAACAATCCGGCGAAGATTGCGGTCGCGTAGCCGGTGCGCACGCGTGGCGCCATCCTGATCGCCAGGCAGGCGGCACCGGCAAGTAGCAGCGCGGCCGTCATTCCAACGTAGTTGAGCTGATACGGTGACAGCACGATCGAGAGGGGGCTCGCCGCCAAGAGGACCACGATGCCGAGGCCCTGGAATCGACCTTCGCCGATTCGTGCTTCCCTGATCGCCGCGACGAGCAAGGGTATTTGCACCATGAGAAGCTTGCCTACCGTCATGAGGAATTCGGGGTGCTTCCACGGGATGCCGCTTGCCCAGGCCTTGTAATCGCCGTGCAACAGAGCGACGAAATAGCCGCCGCCCGTCTCGTTCTGCGTCTTCGAACCCGTCGCAACGCCGGCAAAGGCGTCGAACCAGCCCGGCAAAAATATCGCGATCAAACTAGCCGCTGCCGCCAGCGTCAGCACCGCACCCGCGGCGATGAACCCTATGCGCGCCGGGACGCGGGTAGGCTCTTGGGCCAACACAGCGTCGGCCACGACGACGATTGCAACGGCGACCGATGACCATATTCCCGCAAACGGCGAGATGATGAGGGCCAACGCGCAAGCGCAGCCTGCGGCGACATCCGCACGCATTGACTTGCTCTTGCCGACCAGAATCAAGGCCAGGAGACCGAGCGCCACGCCCAGGCTATCGGGCCGATCGTATTCCGCGTGAAAATAGCCGATGAACACCAGGAGCGCGAATACCGCAAAAGGCAACCATGCGGCGGCCTTGGAAGAGCTCAAGGCCAGAAGAGGTCTGAATACGAAATAAGCGGCGACGGCCGTGCACAAGGCAATTGTCGAGTTGAATACCTGATTTGAAAGAACGGAGGCTCCAAACACTTTCACGAAGAGGCCGAACAGCAGGGGGTAGACCGGTGGATACTGCGAGTAAGAGTGGTACTCGAACGTAGGGTTGCCGAACGTGAAACGCGAAACCAGCCCAAGGCCCTCGGCGAAATTGATGCCCGCATCCTTGAAATAATAGATGTCCGTTGCACCGAAGCTCGGCGGTAGCAGGAAAGCGTCGATCACGAACGAAGCAGCCGCCGTGGCGATGCAGAAGATCGTGAAGGCGTGGGTCCGTAGCACGGACCGGTGTGTTGCTGGAGCGTGCGCTGTCACTCGCTCGACGCCGGCGTAAATTTCTGGCACGTCTATGGCAGCGCTCCTTGAAGTTGATTGCTCAACTTATCAGCGGATTCTGACCGTTTGATTTCCGCGGAACCTCAGGCGGATGCGCCGCTCGAACTCAACTTGGCATATAAGGCAAAATACTTCGCGGCGGCATCGGCCCAGGAAAATCGCGCTGCTTGCGCCATTCCTCTCCGGACCAAGGCTTCGCGCGCCCCGACGCTTCGGATATCCTCGAGCGCCGCGACGAGTAACTCCGGGGCATCGGCGTCCAGCAGTATCGCCGCGTCCCCGGCGACTTCCGGTATGCTCGAGATGTTGAGGGCGACCACCGGGCAGCCGCAGGCCATCGCCTCGATCACCGGGAATCCGAATCCCTCGTACCGGGAAGGAAAGGCGAGAGCGAACGCATTACGATAGAGATTGACGAGTTGCACGTCGTCCACGTGGGATCGAATGCTATATCGGCCCCGGATTTCCAAATCCAGCCGGGTTTGTTCGTCGATGGACAAGGGCGGACCGACGATGGTCAGCATCAATGTGCCCAGCTGCTTGACGGCCTCCACCACCAGCCAAAAGTTTTTGTACGGGTCGCGCCTTCCCACGAACAGGACGTATTCCGGCTGATCGCGCAGGCCGCTCGCCGGGTTTGGGTCCGGTGCAAAATGCGGTTCTACGCCGTGATGTATGACTTCCACCGGACTCTGACGGTACGCCGGAAATCGGCGCCTGAAGTCTTGCCGCGTACTCTCGGACACGCATACGACGGTTGAACTGCGCCCGATTGCCTGGGATTTCTGCCAGTGCTGCGCGAACGCGCGCCACCCGCCCGCCCTTTCCTCGTAGGTAAAATCATGGACGGTGAGAACGTTCGGCATACGCGCGGCAGATCGGTGGTAGCTGCTGTGGAAAACCGCACGGGCCGCCAAATCCTTCGGGATCTCGGGTTGCCTGATTCGCTCCAGAAGCCGGCTTTCGTAAGGGTATAGTTCCAGAGCAGAATTGCGGCGTGCCAACTCGATCACCTGCCGTGCCGATTCGGAATTAGCGTCCTCGGCTATGAGAAGATGCAGACGGGGCGGCTCGGGCAACTGCGCCAGTCCGAAGATCAAGTTGACCCAGTACCTCGAAACACCACCGCTCGCCTGTAGGTCGAAAATGATGCAGTCCAGAACGACGTCGATCATAAGGTGCTACCGGCATTTCCTTGACGCGCCGGGCGGTGGATATTCAAACTAAACACGCGCGCACGCTATCACATTCCCCCAAGGCCCATTGATCGTGGACGACGACCGTCGGGATTGCCTGTTGATATTTCGGCTCGGCAGCATCGGTGACACTGTCGTCGCCCTGCCATGTTTTCATGCTATTGCGAATACCTTTTCGACGTATCGTCGCGTGCTTCTCACGAATGCCCTCACCTCGATTCGAGCATCATCCGCGGAGAGCGTACTTGCCGGCACCGGGTTGATCGATGAAGCCATCTACTACCCGGTAGGGGATCTCCATCTGAAAGGCGCGCTCGCTCTGAATCGGGAGCTGCGCAAGCTTCGGCCCGCGATGATGATCTATCTGGCTGAGCGGTTGAGCGCGCGTGCTGTTTACCGTGATCTCCTCTTCTTCAAGGCCGCCGGCATTCCGAGAATAGTGGGCGTCCCATGGACGAGGGATTTGCGGAACTGCTCCGTCGACCCCGGGACGCTCGAGCTCGAGCCTGAGGCGGCGCGGCTTGCGCGGACGTTGCGCCAAGTGGCACCCGTCAGCCTATCGCCGCCCAACTGGGATCTACGGCTTTCGCCCGCGGAATTGTCGAAAGCCGACGAAGCGGCGCAGTCGCCATCCGGCTCTCCGTCCCTTCTGGCGATCGCGCCCGGGGCGAAAATCGCCGCCAAGAATTGGGGCGCCGAGAACTGGGCGGCATTGGTGGAGTCGTTGGCAGGAGATTACCCGGATATGACGCTGGTCGTCGTGGGGGCGCCCGACGAGCATGCGATCGGCACGGAAGTGTCACGACCCTGGCGCGGACGCGTGCTGAACCTATGCGGAACCCTGACGCCGCGGGAAACGGCCGGCGTGCTGCGCCGCTGTCGGCTCCTAATCTGCCACGACAGCGGACCGATGCACCTGGCGGCTTCGCAGCAAACCGCGTGCGTTGCCCTGTTTGGCAATCTCAATCGTCCCCGTCAATGGTATCCCTTCGGCGACGGTCACCGCGTCATCCAGGAACCCAGAGGAATTCGAGAGATCCGCGTGCAGCGGGTGGCGGATGAAATTCGGTCGGCGCTCGGAACGATCAGGGCTCATGCGGTCGAAAAGGCAGGGTCGTAGACGACGCTCGTTCAACGCGCGCCGGCGCGCGACGAGGTCAGCGCTTTTGCGGCCTCCAGTAAGCTGCGGGCCACCATGTCGGGTCGGGCGCTTGAATTCGGCTCAGGCGGAGCAGCGGCGATGAGTACCGTGGTCGCTCCGGCGCGATGTCCGAACTCGACGTCCGTTTCCTTGTCGCCTATCACGACCGCTGCGGCCGGATCAAAGCCCAGCTCCGCCGCTGCGAGCCTCAGCAGGCCGAGCGATGGCTTTCGGCAATCGCAATTGGCGTCGGGCGCGTGCGGGCAAAAGTAGATGCGCTCGAGGTGCGCGCCGGCCGACTCCACCATGACGGTCAAGCGTGCATTCATGGCGTGCAGCTGATCCAGCGTAAAGAACCCTCTTCCCACCCCGGATTGGTTGGTCACGACGATTAGCCGGTAACCGCCGGCACTCAGCAATCTCAGTCCCTCGACCGCTCCCGGCTCGAACTCCAGGCCGGCCGGGTCGCTGAGATATCCCCGGTCGATCACGACCGTTCCATCGCGATCGAGAATGACCACCCTGTCGGACGCGCTCACGTGCCGGTCGACCGAGCGACACGCTTGACGGTGTTGGTCGTGCTGTGACCCGACAAGAGCTCTGCAAGCACCACTTTGCCGCCATGGCTGATCACGAACTCCGCGCCGACGACCTGATCGACGGCATAGTCGGCGCCCTTTACCAGCACGTCCGGCTCGAGAGCCTCGATCAGGCGGATGGGAGTGTCTTCCTGAAAGATGACCACCGCATCCACGGATTTCACCGCGGCGAGCACGATCGCGCGGGCCACTTCACTCTGTATCGGCCTATCCGGTCCCTTCAAGCGCCGGATCGAGAGATCCGCATTCAGGCCGACGATCAGGCGATTCGCGCTGAGTCGAGCTTGCTCAAGGAGCGAGATGTGCCCCGGATGCAGCAGGTCGAAGCAGCCGTTCGTGAAGGCGATTTTCAGGCCCTGCTCGCGCCAGGCCCTGGCCAACTGCAGCACCGTATCCAGACCGAATATTTTTTGCGGATCCCCGCGCCCATCGAACGGCGTCAGCGCAGCTATCATCTCTCCCGTGGTAACGGTTGCCGTGCCGCGCTTGCCGACGACGATACCGGCCGCCGTATTCGCGAGCGCCGCGGCGTCCGCGACTCCGGCACCGGCCGCAAGACCGAGCGAGATCGTCGCCACCACCGTGTCGCCGGCCCCCGATACGTCGAAGACCTGCCGCGCGGCCGTCGGCAGATGTGCGGTCGCGCCGTCGGATTCGATGACGGACATTCCGTCCTTGCCTCGAGTGACGACCATGACATCGCAGATATTCTGCTCGAGGATACCGCGCGCTGCGGCGGCTACCTGTTCGTCGGTCGCGCATTCGGATCCACAGGCGGTTTGCAGCTCCAGTCGATTGGGCGTGAGTATGGTGGCACCCCGGTATCGTCTGAACTCCCTTGCCTTGGGATCCACGATCACGGTCTTGCCCGCGCTACGGGCCATGGCGATCGCTGCCCGAGTGACCGAATCGGACAGGACGCCTTTTGCGTAATCCGATAGCACGATGACCTCGGTCTCGGCCATCATTTCGCGGTATTCCTCGAGAAGGACCTTCTCGATGGGCGCCGCGAGAGGGAGACGGCTTTCGCGGTCGGCGCGCATGACCTGTTGGCCATCCGCGACGTAGCGAGTCTTGACCGAGGTCACGCGCGAAGGATCCGTGACCAGGTGCATCTCGATGCTGGGCATGAGGGCGAGCTGAGCTTGCAGGTCCTCCGCCGACGGATCCTCGCCCACCACCCCAAGTAGCAGTGCGCGTGCACCCATCGCAGCGATGTTGCGCGCGACGTTGGCGGCGCCACCCGGCATGTCCGACTGCCGTTCGACGTTGACCACAGGTATCGGTGCTTCGGGCGATATCCGCTCCACCGATCCATACACGAATCGATCGAGCATGACGTCGCCGAGCACGAGCACGCGCGCCGCGTGGAACCGGTTCAGAACCTGAAATGCAGTGTCGAATTTCATGATTCGACGAGACCGAGGCTCCGCTCCAAGGCCTTGCACAAGACGTGTCCAATCATGATATGCATCTCCTGGATCCGTGCCGTCACGGACGAGGGAACCACGATCAGCGCGTCGCACAGCCCCACCATTTTACCACCCGTGCCGCCCGTCAGACCGACCGTCAGCAATCCCATGCATCGGGCGCGGTCAAGACCTCTCAATACATTCGGGCTGTTGCCGGACGTCGAGATGCCGATGGCGACATCGCCCTTGCGCCCGAGACCTTCGATCTGGCGCTCGAACAGGGCCTCGAAACCCAGGTCGTTTGCGCAGGCCGTCAGCGTGGACGAGTCTGTCGTGAGCGCGATGGCGGAGATGGACGCCCGATCCGCTTTGTAGCGGATGATGAGCTCGGCTGCTATGTGCTGCGCGTCGGCGGCGCTGCCGCCGTTGCCGAAGAGCAATAGCTTGCCGCCGTAGCGCACGCTGCGCTCGAGGATCCCGAGCGCCTCGGCGAACGGTCCGCTCAACATTTGCGCCGTCGACTCGAAGGCGCTGCGATGCTCGGCGAGCTCGCCTCGCAGCAACTGCTCGGTCTCGGAAAGCTGCTGCGCCCGGTCCCGGTGTTCTTTCAGCATATTGCGTGTGTCCTGCGTGTCATCGGACTCAACGGTACGGGTCTTTCGTGGCAAGATGATTCCGGACGAATTGCCTGATGCCCTCTTCCAGAGCGGTGAACGGCCGGTCGTACCCCGCCGAGCGCAGCCGTTCCATGCGTGCCTCCGTGAAGTACTGGTACTGCTCGCTCAATCCAGGAGGCATGTCGATGAACTCGACGCGCCTCGGTTGCTCCGCCGCATCGAACATGGCGTGGGCCAGATCCAGCCAAGTACGCGCCTTGCCCGTGCCTAGATTGAAAAGACCGGAAACCTCCCGATGATCCAACAGCCAGAGCACGACGTCGGCGCAGTCCTGCACATAGATGAAATCGCGCAACTGGCCGCCGTTGACATAATCCGAGCGGTAGCTGCGAAACAGATGCAGCGGTCGCGCATCACGGACCAGCGCGTAATTCTTTGCGATGACGCTTTGCATCGAGCCTTTATGATATTCGTTGGGTCCGTAGACGTTGAAAAACTTCAGCCCCACCCACTGCGGCGGCAGGGGCTGCGTCTCCCGGGCGAGCCGTGCAATGCGTCGGTCGACGACGTGCTTGCTCCACCCATAGGCATTGAGAGGGCGCAGCCGGGCAAGCGCCTCGCAGCCGAACTCGTCGTCGAAGCCGGCACGACCATCGCCATACGTTGCGGCGGACGACGCGTAGATCAGCCGGATCTGTGCTTCCGTGCACCAGCGCAACAGATCCAGAGTGGCCCGCACGTTGCGGTCGACGATCAGATCGACATCCGTCTCGGTCGTCGCGCTGATCGCGCCCATGTGGATGACCGCTTCGACGCCCGCGCGGTTGCTGCGCAGCCAATCCAGCAGTCTCTCCGGCGCGACGATCTCCGCGATCTCGTGTTTCGCCAAGTTGCGCCAGCGCCCATCGCTCCGTAACCAATCGCAAACCACCACTTCTTGGCCGCGGGCGGCTATGGACGCGACGATGTTGGAGCCGATGAAGCCGGCGCCGCCCGTGACTACGTACATTCGAATCGCTCTCCCTACCTGCTCATCGTAGCGGACGGTATATCGACGTCAGATGACATTCGCGCAACGGCGACGAAAATTCGTCGACCCGGCGCGCTTTCGCGCGAGCGGTCATCAAATTGAAATGAATGTGTTGGTGACATTCGTCGAGTTGCCGGATCAGCCCGATTCGCGAGCGGAACATGCAAGCACGGCGGACGTGATCCGGCGCGCGCTAACCTCCGTCGACCAATGAACGCTTTGCTCCTGTGCCGTGCGACCGAGCGCACGAAGGAGGGCCCGGCCGCCGGCGACGGCGCGGCGCAGGATATCCTCCAGCCCTTTTTGATCTCCCGATTCGAACACCCATCCGTTTTCGCCCGGGTGAACGAGATCGCGCGCCCCGCCGACTTTGGAGCTCGCGATCACACCCCGGCCGCTCGCCATGGCCTCATTCAGTGCCAATCCCCAGGTCTCCTCAGGGCCCTGCGAGGGAAGCACGAAAATGTCCCCGAGGCGGTAAACGGCAGGCATCGCCGTCTGATTTTGGAACGGCAAGAAATGAATGTTGGTCAGGGATGCCGCTCGGCTCTTGAGCTCGTTTTCAAGCTCGCCATTGCCGACGAATATCAAGTGCGATCCGTCATTCAAGCTCTTGAAAGCATCAAGGAGCAGGTGCGGATTTTTCTTACTCTGCAATTTCCCTGCAAATAGAAAGGCGATGGCGTCGGGGCCGATGCCGAGCTCCTGGCGCCACGCCGCCGCACGGTCCTCCTGCGCCGGCGAGTCGGCCGCGAAGCGGCTCGTGTCGACGGAGTGCGGGGCCAGCGCGATACGATGCGAGGGCAGGCCACACCATCTGAAGTAATCGCGATTGTTGCTGCCCACCGCGAGTGCCACGTCCACGTGGCTGTAGACCCACGTCAGGACCAGCCGCCGAAGGGCCGCACGCCACCGGGTGCGTCCGTCGATGAGTGTCGAATCGCCGCGAAACAGCACCGGCACCTTGCCTTTGAAGTGCCGTAGGGCATGCAAATGGGATACGGAGTTCCATGTGTAGACGAGCACGGCGTCCGGCCGCCACGCCTCTATCTCTTGCACGAGCGTCGGCGTGATTAGGCCGCGAAAGTGATCGGTCCCGGGGCGCCGGGCGACGTTGGGCACGAACTGCGAGGCGTACCCGTCGAGCAGCGGAATATCCCATTTCACCTCCGCGCCGAACCCTTGGTCGAAGACGCCGTTCCCCGCCGCTTGCGACCAGGTGTAGAACACTCGCAGATCGAGCGCACCGGATGCGGCAATAGTGCGGAACACCGGTGCGTAGTACTGTATCGGGTGCGTAGTGATGATTGCCAACTTGGGCAGCCGCATGGCGCCTCGGAACCTCGGTATCGACCATCGAACCCCTCATCTTAGGCGTGCTTCTTTTCCGTCGAATGACAAAAGACAAGCGAAAAGAAGCGATTCGTTGGACCGCGCTCCTTCTCCTGATGGCCGGTGGGGGCGCCATGGCGGCACCGCCGGCGCTGTACCGCAACCCCGCTTACGAGAGTCCGCAGCGCGCGGATCCGGACGACTTGCTGCTCTTGGCGGGCTATGGGCTCGCGCCGGACGACGTAGTGATCTATCGCGCCGTCGAGGAAGGCACTCCAGTGCCCGCCGTGCCGGCCGAGGTTCCGAGTCGGCCGACCGCGGATGCGGGCTACGCAGTTACGGTGAGCAGCGCCGGCGTACCGTACTCCTTGACGATCAAGCTGCCGATGAATTTGCGCGCCGCGCAGCCTTATGCGCTCTGGGTACGCACGGCCCACGGCGAGTGGAGCCGGCCGCTCACGATCAACGACGCCCGTCCGCTTTGGTTCACTCCCGCCTATCTTTACGCCTCCGCGAGGCTCGCCTCGTTGCCGCGAGAGCTCAAGATCGTCGGACGCAACCTGGCGCCGCTTCCCGGACGCACGGTCCGGCTCAGGCTGAGCGGCCCGCAACGCTTCACGGGCGACGCCGTCCTGGACGACCGCTCGTCCGAGATCCTCGAGCAGCACGTCGCTCGTTTGCGCATGCCCGACTTGCTTCGACCCGGCCGCTATCGGGTCGAGTTCACCCGCGACGGGGCGCCTTGGCTGGAAGTGCCTGGGCAATGGCTCGAGGTGCTGTCGGATCCCCCGCAATCGAAGGACTTTTCCGTGAGCGATTCCCGGTACGGGGGCTGCCGTCCGGATGACGGCGCCGACGATACCGCCTGCATCCTGCGCGCGATCGCAGCCGCCAAGAGCGAGGGAGGGGGATCGGTCTACTTTGAGCCTGGAACCTGGGACCTCATCGACAGCGGCCAGGCGGGACTGATCGGCGACGAGGGCATCGTGGTGCCGACCGGGGTGAACCTCAAGGGCGCCGGCACCGCGACCACTCGATTGGCGAGACATCCCGAGTGGAGTGCCCGTGCACCCGCCGCGGCGGCATTGACGCTGCTCGGCCACAACGAGGTCACCGGCATCACCTTCAGCGACCTGAAAGAGTATCAGGCGCGAGATCGCGCAGGGCCTTTTCTCAAGATCGGTGAGCAGTTCGAGCGAGCCGCGTCCCATTCCGACGCGTCTTCCGCAACTCCGGCCGTCGACGGCGTGGTCATCACCGGCAACGTCTTCGACAAGACCATGGTCGCCATCGGCAATGGCGGACTGCCGATCAGTCACCTGTTCGTGACCCACAATACGTTCGGCGCATTCAGCTCCGCGCTCGAGCTCGCCGGAAACCGATTCAACATGATCAACAAGTATCGAATCGACGATTCCGTCATCTCTTACAACCTGTTCAAGCCCGGCAGCAAGTTGGATCCCATCGAGAAGACGGGAGCGCTCGCGAGTGAGCTGGGCGCCGGGGACCGGGTCGATTTCAGCGGCAACACGGCCGATGGCGCCGCGACCGACTATCTTTATTCGCCGGACGATGCGCGAGGTTGGCGGGCGGCCTTCTTCTGGAATATGGATAACGACATCGAGAAAGTGCTGGTATCGCAAAATACGGCGACCTGTACGGGCGACAAGATCGGCGATGGCGAAGCCTTCGCCTTCGACACGAACGCCAACACGTTCGCATTCAAACACGCTGAGGCCGTGGTACGCGCCACGACTTCGAGCGTCGATGTGGCGGCGCCGCTCGCCGCAAGACAGAACGACCGCGACGTGCCGATCGCGAGTTACTACATCGGTCACTGGATGCAGGTCGTTGCCGGACCGGGAATCGGTCAAACGCGCAAGATCACGGGCTATACCACGGATCCGACGAGTCATGTGACGACCATCCGAGTGGCTCCCGACTGGGACGTCGTACCGGCTCCAGAGCAGACGCTCATCGCCGTCGGGCGCGAGTTCTGGCAGCTCTACGTGCTCGACAATACGATCGATAACCGCAAACCGCTGTGCCTAAAGAGCAATCGCAGCCGTCACGACGCCGGCGTGATCGTCATGTGGGCGCAGAGCGCGGATTCGGTGATCGCCGGCAATCGGCAATACGATTCGGACGG
Organism: Steroidobacteraceae bacterium; assembly: GCA_049513515.1. Taxonomy (GTDB): domain Bacteria; phylum Pseudomonadota; class Gammaproteobacteria; order Steroidobacterales; family Steroidobacteraceae; genus Bog-1198. Next base: position 46,852 of record JBEKWA010000019.1, on the reverse strand, counting down.
CATCTTTGCTCAGCAGGCCTATCTGCTGCCGGAACACCCCTGCCCCGACTGCACCATGCAGAGCTTGTTTCAATCGTTTCTCGATATACGCGCGAATCTCGTCGACGGCGAGTATGACTGGACCACCGATTGCAGCGCTTCGGGAATTACAGTCGGCGCCGGCGCGGCGCCGTGGAGTGAGGCGGCCCCTCCCACGCTCGGGTTCGGCGTCTCGATATCTCACAACGTCATCCGGCATGCCGATGCGCTGCACAGCGGCGCGATCTCCCAGCTCGACTCTTGGTATGCGGGGCCTCCGCCCCATCGGTGGCCCCTGAGCGACAATCTCATCATCCAGCACAACTCGATATCCGACATCGAGGGTGGGAGAGCGTTGCCGATTTGCGGCAAAGGCTATCCGCGAATCGCCATTGCGTTTCCGGACTACGAAATCGCATGGCGGACGGTGCTTTACGCCAACTCATGCAAGAGTGTATCCACGCCGCTCGGCGCAGGCGGTGTCGACTCGGTGAAGGTCTGCCCGTCCTCCGCCCCGGATTCGTGTGAGTGTCAGACACGATGAATGACTTGGAGCTCACGACCTTGTCGACTATCACTCCTTGACCGGTGGAAGCGCGGCCTCGAAAATTGCCCGGAATCTGGGCAGCTCCGCCGTTGCGATATGATCGTCATCCGCGAAGAGTGAGCGTCCATCGAGCACGTAGTAGCAGCGATCGGCGGGACACTGCACCTCGTCGGGACGCACAAAGCTGATGTCGTTCCTCGCGGCGAAATGTCGTATCAAGGCCCCGAATCGGTGCTCGAAATCCGACGCGGGCAAGAACGTGCGGTGATCGGCCTCATGGCCGAAGGCAATTTGCCGGCTGAGCACCGACGCGACGGACCAGCCGGGCTTCGCGATCGGTCCGATGAGAACGACCCGCTTGCCCATGCCCTGGAGGCGGTCGATCAGATCATCGAGCGCATGCTCGAATGACCGATCGTCTCGGTTGTCGAGAGTGCGACCGTTCGGGTCGAGCAAATCGTTCGCTCCATGGTCCCAGTTCAATCCGATGATGACCGTCCGGGCGCGGGTGAGCTTGGATAGCTCGTCCAAATTGGACTTTGCGCTATCCACGCAGGGCGTGCTGATGTTCGCCTCAACCGTTGGCAGGCATCCATTGAGAGGCACCAGAAGGCCTGCCTGACCGCGCTCTGCGAGTATCGAGGCCCAGACCGGCGCGTACATCTGCGCGTGCGAGTTTCCCAGGAGGACGACCTCCGCGTCGGCAGGCCGGAGCGAGGGGAGGTTCAACGTGCACGCACGCGACGCGCCGAATGCGAGGTAGTCGCCCAATGCGCACCGGTAATTGGTGTCCACGGCTTGGTTCAGCACTGCTGCCTCTGCGCTCAGCCGCCCCGGCAGCCCTTTTTCAGCGAGGAACGCGACCGCGGCGGCCGCGAGCGCAAGGGCGCCCGTGACCGCGACCAGCCGAACCTTCCTCGTCGGTAGGGTCTTGCTGCGGAACGGACGCTCTACGAACCGCCATGAAAGGGCGGCGCACGCGCCCATCAGTCCGAGTGCTCCCGCCATCTCGAGTGGCGTGAACGGGCGCACCAGATAGTATTGACTCAATACGATGACCGGCCAGTGCCACAGATACAGCGAGTAGGAGATCAACCCGACGAACACGACTGCGCGCAGCCGAAGCAGCCGATTTGCCAGGGGGATCTCTTGATTTCCGGCAACGATGAGCAAAGCGGTTCCGACGACGGCGGGGAGCCCCACCGGAAAGAACCAGTACGAGTCCAGTGGATGGACCAACGCGCCGACGACGAGCAGTGCGCCGAAGGTTGCGAGCAGATCCGCTGTCCGCTCGCGCGGAGCCGGCGCCGATGGCAGCAGCGCAATGCAAGCGCCGACTCCGAGCTCCCATGCCCGCGTGGGCAGCAAGAAGAAGGCCGGCAAGCCGTTGCCCGTGCGCAGCGCCATCATGTCGGCGACCAGCGATACGATACTGAGCCCGGCGACCACGAACAGTGCGCGACGGGGACACCAGCGCGCCAGTAGAATCAAGATGAGCGGAAACAAGATGTAGAATTGCTCTTCGACCCCGAGAGACCAGAGGTGAAGCAGCGGCTTCTGCTCCGCAGCTGCCGAGAAATAGTTCGTGTCGCGCCAGAAATAGACGTTCGCGCAGAAGATCAGCGTGGCCAGCAGACTCTTGGCGTAGCCCACCAAATCGGACGGCAGCAGCAGAACCGCCGAGACCGCCGTCGTTGTCACCAGCACCAGTAACAGCGCAGGTACTATCCGGCGGATGCGCCGATCGTAGAACCGCACGATCGAGAATCGCCCCTCCTGCGTTTCGCGCCAGATGATCGCGGTGATCAGATAGCCGGACAGCACGAAAAACATGTCCACGCCGAGATAGCCCCCGGCGAGCCCCTGCCTCGATAAGTGATAGAAGACCACAGCCAGAACCGCGATGGCCCGCAGTCCGTCCACGTCGGGCCGGTACCCGATGACGTGCGAGTCCGCGCTGCCGCCCGCACCGGATATGCTCGATGAGCTCATCGGCGATCTCACCGGAAGCTTGAGAGTTCCCAGCTCATCTCAGCTCAGCAAATTGGGAAAGGGTCTTGCCGATCCGGGTTGCGCCGGAAGGCTGGACGGGACCTTGGCGCCCTCCCACCTCCCCCATATCGCGACGACCGACGTGCGCGCGAAGATCAAGTGCAACAGACCGATTCCGGCCAGGGATCGCAGCCAGACGACGTAAATCACCGCTATCGAGCTCTCGAAGCCGACCACCACCTGCTTAATCGTGACGACCGTGACCAGTAAACGGGTCACCGTTTTACCTTGCGCCAGATTGAAGCGGCTACCTATGACTCCCATGATGCTACCGATCAGCGCCATGCCGGCGATCACACCCGGCCAGCCGAAGTTCCAGTAGAGCTCTCCCAGGTGGGACGGCGAGATGAACACATCGTCGCTGTCGGTCAGGTGAAACTCTTTATTCATGATCTGTCCCGTCGGGATGTCCGGCTTGTCCGACCATACGATCTTCGGCACGAAGGTCGCGAGAATCGGCGAAAGGGTATGGCCTCTCTGGTATGCGACGCCGTTGCCCGTCTTCTCGACGATCGTCTGCACGCTGCCGAGCAACGAGGAGCGCTCGAGAAAGGTCTGCGCCCGATCGCGGCCGCTGTTGACACGCCGGTCCGCTGAAAGCGTAAGCTCCAGCACCCTGCCGAGGTTCGCCACGACGGTCGTTCTCGCGAGGCCGCGGTTGTGGGCGATCTCGGCTCGATACGTCTGAAACACCGGGAACACGATCAATACGTAGAGCAATGCGCCGATGAGCCAAAGCTTCGGAATCCGGCCGTCGATCAACACGATCGTGACGATCGCGAGAATCCCGCCGAGCATGGCCAGTCCTTTGATATCGGCGACGAATCCGATGACCACCTGCAGGGCGCAAATGAAGAGAATGAGCGCCCACACCAGCGGGGAGCGGTAAATACGCCAAAAATAGGCGATCAGCAGGATGCCCAGCGGCTGCATCATCTGGGCCAGGATATAGGCGCTCGTTTGATATTGGGTCAGGCTCTGCAGGCCCTTGCGCACTGCTTCATTCGTCTCATCGGTCACGATATAGACGTACCATTTGTACGTGGCGTACGTACCAATTGCCCACATAATCAATCCGACCCGCAGGACCATGTACTTCGACCAGTCGCGGCCTCTAGAAGCCGACGCGATCCCAGCACCGGTTAGGTCGCTTATCAGAACTACCGACTCGTAGCACAGAAACAGAATCGTGCCGCCCCCCAGAATTACCGCTTCTGTCTCGCTCAGAACCGACGGAGATCGATCAGTGATTGCGCCCTGCGCCAGCGCGGAGAGATCGCCGACGCCGAACATGACGAAATACGCGAGAGCGAATATCGCGATCAGCGCATACCGGCCATTGAGGCCGTCGAGCTTGATGAGGGGCGCGCTGCAGATCGCAAACAGGAGCATCAAATAGAGGATTCGCGGGTCCGGCGAGGCTCCGATCGCTTGCGCGATCATGACCACCAACCAGAACACCACGTTGAGTCCGGCATATAAGGCAAACCGATTCGCTCTCAAGCGCACCCCCATCGCGGCATCGTAGGTAACCTCCGGGAGGTTACAACTTGATTACATGACCTGGACATCTACTCGCGACCGTGATGTCCGCTGAGCCGCGTGATCAGCCCCGCCGAATAGCGCTCCGCGAGAAGCCGCCTGGCTGCACATCCCATTTCCTTGCGCGCTGCGTCGTCGCGCTGCAGGCGGCGCGTCCCGCCGCGAGGATTCCGTAAAACTTGCTGGGCACGAGTGAATGCTCGGCGGCTAAAAGGCTCGCCCGTGAACAATGAACTTCTCCGCGCTCGCCAATCTCTCGCGAACCAGCGACTCGTTGCGGATGAACAGGGTGTTCCCCTCCCGCAAGCTCGCGCCCTGCAAGTCTATCAGGCGCCGATTGAACGGGTCGTATGTATAGGACTTGAATCCTCGATCGAAGAGCATGGCGAGAATCTTCTCTTCGGAGAATCCGTAACGGCTTCCGCTGCCGTTGAGCTCCAGGATCACGGAATGAAGCGCCGGATTCCTCAACGTCTCCGAGGCGCCGTGAAGTACCGGCGTCTCGTATCCCTCGACGTCTATCTTGATCAAGGCGGGCGACTCCCCTTTCAAGACCTCATCGAGCGTCGACACAGCGACTCGGGTCGTGGTGGCGCGCTCATCGCCGTCGGCCATGGCATGATTCGTCGTATCCAGGCCCGTAGTAAAGTGAAGAAAGCCATTCTCCGAGCTTGCCCCGACGTTGAGACAGACGACGCGCTCGTCGATACCGTTCAACCGCACGTTCGCGAGCAGCCGCCGAAACGTCTCCGGCACCGGCTCTATGGCATAGCCTCGCGCCCCGATCGCACGGCACGCGAGAATGGTATAGGAGCCGACATTGGCGCCGATATCCACGAAAAGATCCTCGGCGCGCAGAACGTGCAGCAAGTAGCCCATGTCCGCAAATTCATGGAGCCCAGCGTAGATGTTTCCGGTCAGCCCGGTCTCGCCCGAGCGAGCCAGGAATTTCGAGCCGCCGATCCAAGGGTGCACGAGCGGCCGGGACGCGAGGCGGCTGCGTATCTGCCACTGGACGAAGCGCAGCGCTGCGCCGACCTTGTCAGTGCGGGTCAGCGGATGCGTGGCGATGAAGCTGATCACGCTGAGCATAGAGTGCGTAGCTAATCGCCGATTCGTTGCGATTTCATGACGCGCACCGCTCGATGAGGGCCGTCCAGCGCTCGATGGCGCGCTCGAGACTGAATTCCTCGCCAAAAATTCTGTGCGCACGAACGCCCATGGCGGCGCAGCCCTCCAGATCCGCGCTCATTTGCATCAAGGCATCCGCGAGGCACGCCGAATCGCCGACCGGGATGACCCGGCCGCAGTCTGCGCGTTGGATCACGCGCGCGATCTCCCCCCCGGCGTCGCCAACGAAAACGACGGCCCTGCCCGCTGCCAGGATGCCGTACAGCTTGCTCGGCACGATCAATCCCTCGAGCGTCGGCAGCAGGCTCACGAGGTGGACGTCCGCCGCCGCCAGGCTGTCCTCCAAGGCGGCGCGCGGCTGATAGGGCAGAAAGCGAAAATTGTCGAGTGCGTGCCCGGCGACCGCCTGTTTCAACGCATTCATCTTGGCGCCGCTGCCGATGAAGAGGAACATGAGCGAGGACGCTCGAGCGGCTAGGGCGACCGCCGCCCCCAGCACCGTATTGAATTCGTGGGCTCGGCCGAGATTCCCCGAGTAGCAAACGATGAAGCGGTCCCCGACTGCCAGGCTCTCACGCAGGCGGCTGGCGGTGCGTGGCTTCGGGCGGATCGCCGCGCCGTCCGCCCAGTTCTCGATAACGCAGAGCTTGGATTCAGGAATCCCACGCCCAGCCAGATAATCTCGCATCTGGGCGCCGATGACGACGTTCATCGCAGCCGCCCGCAGAGACGCGTCACGTAGCCGCTTCAGCACGCCATCGAGCACCGGCGGCAGCGGACTCGCGTCGAGGAGGGATGCCACCTCGGGAAACACGTCTTGGTGCCAGTTGATGAGCCGCGCGCCTTTGGCCTTCGCCACGGGCGCGGCAACAATCGACAGTAACGGAGGGTCCGTCTTGGCGACCAGAACATCGCCCCGCCGCAACAGGCGGAGCAGCTTGAGCGCGCACAAGACATAGAACGACGCGTAATCCATGGCCCGCCCTATCAGGCGTCCCCGACCGAATCGTGTGGTCGCCACCCGGTGGACTCGAACGGCGGACAGCGCTTCCTCCTCGGGTAGCCGGGCCTGCGCATCGTCATAGAGCTGGCATGAGCAAACGACGTGCACGTCGACGCCGCGCGCCGCCAGCCCCTCGGCGAGATCCGTGAGCATCTGACTCGTTGCCGAAAGATCCGGTCGAAAGTACCGGTTGACGAAGACTACTCGGTGATTCATTGATCCGAATACGGCCGCGCCAGCGGCTCGCCGATGAACAATCCTTGCCCCGGCATGGCGACGCTTTTCCAGTACGCCTCCAGCAATGTCTCGCCGTGCAGGTAATGGTCGAGGAAGACCGCCGGACTTGGGAATTTGCCGGGATGGTTACAGGGCTCCGATACCGATCCGTACGATCCGGTGGCGCCATGCTCGAGCCATTCGAGGGCCGACATTTGACTGCCGCCCTGCAGCACGCCTCCGGTGGAGGTCAGATGATCGGCGACGGCCCCCGGGAGAAAGCCGATCTGGTGCAACTCGGCCACGCGCTCGGCACCCGTGAAGTAAGCGATCGCATCCGGCAACGGTCCATGCAGAGGCGTGCTCTGTTCCAGCACTCGCACCCGGGTAACTGCCTCGGCGTCGGCATAACCTGCGGCACGCACGTTGCGCGCCGCGTCCTGTGTACGCACCAGATAGACGGTGCCGGGCGGTCGGGACCCGTCCGAGCGCACGCCCCGCTCCACCACCGCTCTCGCAAGCGCCTCATCCCGTGTGGGAAGCAGCATTGCCGGCAGCCAGCCCACCGTATCGGCCGGTATCCACCCCTGCGCATCGAACAAGGGGCTCAAGGTCGTGCGTGCGCAGCCCGGCTCACAGAAGCCCGGTTGATAGCCCGCCGCGAACGCGCTGGTGATCGACATGCATTCCACCGCATAGGGCCTCGCCCAGACCAGGAGCAACGATTGCACCTCGGAGGGCAGCCGCGCGAGCAGCACGCCACGCAGTCGCGCGAGGTCGGCCCGGCCGATGACCGCGCGGTCGGGCACCACCAGGCCGATCACGTTGACTGCGGGGACGCGGCGCCGCGCCGCATACAACTCGGCCACCCGTACGCTCGCGGGATCGTCGGTGTCATAGACAACCCCGAGGCGCTCCGCGGTCAAACCCTCCGCGTGAAGGCAGCCGGCCATCAGCGCGAGACTGAGAGCAATGGTGAATCGCCACACGGACGCGTACTAGATCAGGTCTCTGCTCGCGCGCCCGGCCGTAGCAACCCCTGTGCCGGCGCTCGCGATCGGCGACATGAGCGTCGCGGTATTGCTCTCGAGGACAACCTGCGAGACGAGCTCGGCGTCGACGTCCTTGCGGTGCTCGGCAAAAGCGTACACCAGCGCGAAATCGCACAGACGATTCACCAAGCGGGGGATCCCATTGGTCTGCGCATAGACGACTTCGATGGCGTCCGGCAAAAACAGATCCCCATCTCCACCGGCGACCACCAATCGGTGCTGGATGTAGGCACGCGTCTCGGGGAGATCGAGGGGTCTCAAATGAAAATCGACCGATACGCGCTGCGCGAACTGGCGCAGCTCGGGGCGCGCCAATTTCTCGCGTAATTCCGGCTGACCCACCAGCATTATTTGCAGGACCAAATCCTTTTCTGAGTTTACATTCGAGAGAAGCCGCAGCTCCTCCAGCACCTCGACCGACAGATTCTGCGCCTCGTCGAGAATCAACAACGTGCGTCGCCCGTTCCCATACTCTCGCACGAACGAATCGACCAAGGCCTCGTACTGGGCGATATCGGAATCATCGGCCGGCGCAATGCCGAGCGCCGACAGCGCCCAGCCATGGATGGAATTGAACCGACCGTGCGTGTTGCTGATCAGACCGACAGCCACCTGATTCCCCAGGCCCCGCAGGAGGCGGCGTATCAAGGTAGTCTTTCCCGAACCAATCTCACCCGTCAGCAGCGAGAAGGCGGCCCGGGACGCGAGACCATACTCGAGCATAGTCATGGCCATCGCGTGCTGACGGGACAGATACAAGAACGCGGGGTCCGGTGTCAGCGCGAACGGCTTGCTCGTAAAACCGAAATGGCGTTCGTACATGGTGCTGTCAATATCCCGACGGGGTGTCCGCGGCGCGGTTCAACACCGTGCCGACGAGGGGCGTGGCGCTCAACAGCTCGATGGTGCGCACGAGATCGTTGCGCCGTGTGCGTCCCTCGGCAGCTACGACCAGGCCGGCTTCGACCAGCGGCGCAAATGCCAACGCATCGTCCGCGTTGAGCACAGGCGGCAAGTCGAAGATGATGATCCGATCCTTGTACCGTCCCCGCAGCTCGGCGACCAGATCCCGGCTGTGAGGTCCTGCAAGAATCTCCGATGAATTGCCGAGGGTCGATCGTGCCGGCAACAACACGAGCCTCTCGAAGCCCTCCGGGTGATACAAGCAATCCTGCAGCTTGGCGTGCCCGCTCAACACGTCGTCGACGCCGAATTCGGGCTGCAGCGCGAAGCTCGGGGCGAGGCTCGGCCGCTTGAAATCGAGGTCGACGAGCAAGACTGTGTGCCGTCGACCGCTCGCCAAGCTCACGGCCAGGTTGATAGCCGTAGTCGTCTTGCCGTCCCGGGGCCCGGGACTGAAGACGGCGAGCGAGCGCCAGACCCGGGCATCCATCCTCTGCAGCACCTGAGTACGCAGCATCCTATAGGCGGCCGGTGCCGCCCCCGTCGCGGTGGTGCTCATGATTCGATTGCGCTCGAGATGCTCGGCCGGCGGCTTGAAGCGCTTCGTCAAGGAATACGTGATGGTGCCGGCCTGAACGACGTGTGGCGGTATCGAGGGCTGTTCGACGGTGGCGACGGGTTCCAATCGCGGTGCAGCTTCGGTGTGCGGGCGCTCCATGCGAGCCAGATCCAGGGCTTTGCGAATTCGATCCATGCCTCAGACCCCAAATCGCCGCACGATTGTGAGCCACAGGACATCCAGCGGACGGACGAACAGATGGATCGCGACTGCGATCAGGATCAATGCGACGATCCCACCGGCCCAGGAGTAACGGGTGATCCTTCTCCGCCGCAACTGGTCATCCGCCGTCACAATGTGGGGGATGGACGCAAGCGCCGGTACTCGCAGGAGATGTCTGATGTCGCTCGGTCCCCGCACCGAGGCGTCCAGCGATTCGCGGGCCGCTGCCGCGCCGACGCCCAGTGCCACGCTAAACAGGAGACCCAGAACCGCGATCAGCGGGCGGTTGGGACTCACCGGCTTTTCCGGCATCTGCGGCGGCTCGATCATGGTAAATCGTTCGCCCTTGCGTTCCGCTTCGAGATTTTCCGACACCTCGGATTCGGTCTGCTTGGCAAGAATCTGCTTGTATTCGAGCTGTGCGGTTTCGAGCTCGCGCGACATCTCGTGATATTGGCGCTCAACCTCCGGGGAAAGGGCCAGCCGACGCTCGTAATCATCGAACTTGGCGCGCAGCTCGTCACGCCGCTTGATGGCGCTGTCGCGGTCCACGGCGAGGGAATCGAGCTGTCCCTTCACCTGGATATAGACCGGGTTGTCGGAGTGCGTGGTCGCCTCCCGTCTCTTGCCGACTGCGGCCGCGGCGTCCACCTGCTTGGTGAGGCTATCGACGACGTGCTGCAATTGCACGACGTCCGGATGGTCGGGCGCGTCCTTCTCGCGCGCCCGCGCGAGCTGCGCCTCGGCTTCATCCAGCTGGCGCATGCGGTCGGCCGTGTCGTCGTCGGCCTTGACGTCTTTCTCCAGACCCTCGATCTCGCGCTGCGTGGTCACCACATCCGGATGATCGGGCGCGAACCGAGCCTTGTAGCTCGCGAGCTGAGCTTTGAGTGCTTTCAGCCGGTCTTCCGGGCCCATCACGCGCTGACCTGTATCCGAAAATACCTGCAGGGTCGGATTGATCTGGGCGAGCTGGGCCTGCAGCAGGACGCGCTGCGCATCCAAGGCATCCACCTTGTTCTCGGCATCGTGCAACTCGAGCTCGGTCCGCTGCATGGTCTCCAGATTGAGCTGAACGAGATCGGGGAGGTCGTTGTGGTGCTTCTCCTTGAACGCGGACAGTGCCTTGTCGAGCTCTTGGATATGGGCCGCCTGGCGCTTGGCCTCCTCCCCGAAGAAATCCTCGGTCTGTTGGCCCAGCTGGGTTCTCGATGTGAGATTCTCGTTGAGATAGAGCGAGGTCAGATCGTTCGCAACCTTGAGCGCCAGATCGGGCGATCGACTCTGATACGAGACGCTGAAGGCGATGGTGGCCTGGGTCGGCCGGCCGCTGCGGGGATCAATCACGTCGGCACTGATCATGTGCATGCCGATGTCCGCGCGCATCTTCTCGAGCAGCTCTTCGCGCGCGACCCGTTGCCGCAAATCGGGGTACAGCTGGTAACGCTCGATGAGCGACAGCAGATTCTGCGTGGTCATCACGCGCTGGCTGATGACCTGCACGCGCTGATCGGCGAACGAGGTAATGACCGAACGGACCAGCTCCTGCGGGATCTCCTGCTGCTCGATGAGTATGGTTGCCGTGGAGCGGTAGGTAGCCGGGAGAAGGAACGCCAATGATAAGGTGGCGACGGCCGCGAGTCCGCTCACGATGAAAAAAGTGCGGCGCCTGCGCCAGTAGGCGAGCCAGCGCTCGCGCAGGTCGGCTTTGGCCGTGCCGTCGACCGTATTCATGTCCGCGCTCATTGCCATGTGATCGGATCCAAATGCCGCGATAGCTGGATGGACACACCGGTGGAGGCTACGTCCACGGAGGGCGGCGAATAGCGCGCGCTGACTTTGGTTGCTTGCAGCTTCAGGGTCCACTTTTCCGTGACCAGCCAGGCCGCGGACAAACTCAAGCTCAGATACGAATCGTCTATGATGGGACCCAGCGCCTGGGGTTCCCTGGATGTGGTCTCTTGAACACCTCCATCGAATGTCCAACGCTCAGTCCGAGGATAATCGAAGCTGAGCGCATAGGTGGTTTGAGTCGCCAGAAAGGCGAATCCCGTCGGCACCACACTACGGGAAGCCGTTGCAGCCAACGACAGCAGCTCACCCTTGCGCGTCACATTTGCGCTGAACACCGTGCCATTCTCGGTCGACTTCAGATGCACGAACTCGCGCTCGCAGCAGAACAGGAAAGGTCCGATGTAAAACGGAAATTCCTCGTACTCTGAGGCGGAGTTGCTCTCTCGTGAATAGCCCGCCGTTGCGTTGAGCGTCCACAATTCCGTGAGCTGGCGCACGACGCCGAGCTGTGCGTTCGAGTTGGAGCTCTTGGTCGTGCCATCGGTCGAGTCATACAATCCGACGCTTGCAAGCAGCTTCACTACCGTTCGCTCGTCGGCGTTCCAGGAAAGCGCCGGTGTGGCGCTCGAGTAGTGGTAATCCGTGAGCGTCGTGAAGGCGCTGGATTGCCCGTAGATCACGCGGCTCGAGTTGATGTCCCAGTTGAAGCTCAGGCGCTCTGTGAAGGCGTGGGTCCAGGTTATGTCGGCCACGGTCGTGTCGCGTCTCACACCTACTGACCCGTTAAGGCTGTAGGTATAAGAGAGACTCGAGTCGCGGGCGAGTTCCGCGGTCGCTGCCAGCGTACCGAGCTCGGTATCGAGCTCGCCTACAGCCGTAAGGTGCGCATAATCGGACGTTAGCGACGAGTACCCCGAGCTATTGGCGATGCGAACGCTCGGTTGTATCGAGAGACTTTCGCTATCTTCGTGATAGGTCGTCGGCGCGTCGATCAGGATAGCCCCGTCCGTCTCGCTCGAGTGCGGGACATAAAGCAAACCTGGATTCGTGGAATACTCCCCTGCCACACCGATCACCGGCTCCGTAATCCACACCCCCGCGCCGGCCGACTCAGTTCGAAACATGGCGGCGAAGAGCAAGCAGCAGTGGAGCGCCGACCGGCGCGGAGTCATGGAACGACAACCGTGTCACCACTCTTGAGTAAGATGTTTTGATCGAGCCTGCGGCCGCGCTGCACATCGCCGTAGCGAAAGGCGATCGCTTTGATGTGGTCTCCGTCCCGCCGCAAGACGCGAATGTGGTTGGTATTGGCAAAGGGCGTGGCGCCACCTGCCAGACTCAAGGCCTGCATCACGTCGATCGGGCGGTTGAGCGCAAAATCTCCCGGTCTGTTGACCTTGCCAATGACATAGACGCGGTTACCGATGGCGGCCTTGACCATGACGGTTACCACGGCGTCGGGTTCGTACCTGCGGACGCGCTTCTCAAGCATTGCCGTCAAGTCCGCGACCGTATGTCCCGCAGCCGGCAGGTCGCCGGCCAAGGGAAAGGAGATGCCGCCGTCGGGTCGGATGAAAACGTCGGCGGTGAGATCGGTCTCCTTCCAGACCGCAATCTGGAGCTCATCCCCTGGCTGGAGGAGGTAGTCCTTCGATACGGCGTTACTGTTGCTGGTTGGCGTAGCGACAGGCGTGAATCCCGGCGCGGGCTTGGGTACCGCGTCCGAAGATGGCGGGGCCATCGCAGGACTACCCGCGCCGGCAGCACCTGCCACAGGTGCCGAGGCTGCCGGCGTGACCGGCTCGTCGGCAAGGGCCGAGCAGCACCACGCGGTCGACAAAACTCCGACAAAGATCATCCTCGCCAACGCCATAGTTATCGTTCACGTCTTAGGCCTTGAAGGGACGTGAAGTTTAAGGACCGCATATGAGAGTTTCATTGCAAAGGGCAACAATCTGGATGACTTATGTCATTCAAATGTGTGCCGTGCGCGCGATGGTCCGCGGGGCGCGGCGCTCAGCCGACCCGGGTCGAGCTCGAGGGCAGCGCGGGCGCGATGCGCGGCCAGGCGAACAAGAGCCCCAGGCCGGAGAGCATCAAGAGGACCGAGGCCGGAATTCCGACGGGAGTCCCGTTCGGGTGAAAGTCGATATTGACGCCCACAACCCCGAGGTCGTAGGGACCCTGCGCGTTCCCGAACCAGCTGGCGGTGTACGTACCGGGCGCGAGACTAATCAACTCACTCCCGCCGCCGTTCTGGGTGGGGCCGACCGTACCCGTCGGGCTCGACAGGAAAAAAGACAGGTTGGCCACGGAGTCGAGCCAGGGTATGTCGGATACCGTGACGTTCAGCGTGCCGGGCGTTGCTACGCTGAACGTTTTCGTGAAGGCCTGCTGTCCTTGAAAGAGGCTCATGCTATCGAACACCACCATGTCCGCGTAGGCGGCCTTCCCTGGAACCATCCAGGCGGCGAACAGCAAGCCGACTGCGCTCATAATTTGGCGAAATTTCATGACGTTACCTCGTTATGCCGTGACTCAGCCCACAGGCTGCATTTGCACCCTGACGCCACCGTCGGCGGGGAAGACGACTTCGTCCCGCCCCGCCTTCGCCGTCGCATGTCCATTCGTCGCGGTCGAGTTTTCGGCTCCGCCGCGATAGACGTATTTGTCGTAGAGATAGCCGCGCAAAGATCGGCTGCGGGATGAGGACTCGGCGGCTTCGCTGCCGTCCGACAGCCTCATGACCAAGTACTCTTCCCGGAGGCCACTCATGGCCAAGAGCGCGATGTCGTCGTAATCGACTTGCCGCCCCGCCTCGGCGTTGTCGTTGATGATGGCGTCGAGGCGGAACGCGTCGAGCTCGAAGTAGCGAATGAGCTCGTCCCCCGACTCCACCAGCACGGGTACCAGATTCCGTCCGCGTATCCCCGGGTCGCACAGCGGCGCGATCCGATTCAGCGTCGACTTGATCCCGAACCGGATGATGTCCGAGTCGCGAACCCCGAGGCGTTTGGCAATTCGCTTGATATTGCGGATATCGCCTTCGCCCAATCGAATCGAGACTGCCTGCTTTCGTTGATCGACCACTTCCGCTCCCTAGTTATTTCACTTGTCCGACCGACGAGCAGGGATCGTAGAGGAAAAGTGTGTCGTGAGAATGGCACTTCTGTGACGGATTCACCCTGTAACGTCACTCTTGTCGATCTCCATTGGCGGTGAGAGACGATACGAATACACATTTTCTCGAGGCGAACGCGGGGATGGTGCCAGCCGGCGAATCGCGCGAAGAGACTGGCTACGCCGCGACCCGATGTCAGTCAAAAAGGGACAAGGTCTCTACGGGTCGAGCGCGCGCAAGGTGGCGCGCGCAAGGCGGAAGGAAAATGCCCGGCCGAAGTTGCGGGCTACGCCGCGGGGTCGAGGGGCGGTGGAAATTCGCCGAAGGCGTCGCGGACGCGCCGAGCCGCGAGCACATAGACCAAAAAGTAAAGGTCGATGCCTGCGGTCATCAGCGACAAGACCGTCTGGTCATTGAGCTCTCCGACGCGGATGAACTGGACCAGCGCGAGCACGAGATCGATTCCCGCAGAGAGTGCGAGCAGAGTCCGGCCGTGCGCCCAAATCCAGCGTACCGGCTTCGAGGCGCTCGGCATCCGCCGCAGCAGTGCGAACAGCACCAGGATCGCAATCAGGGAAGGCAGCAGCGACTCCGCGCTCCACAGGCTACGTATCAGCTTGATCGCGTCGGGGTTGACACCCGAGAAGGAAGCGACGGCCATCGCAATGGGCAGCGTGATTACCTTGGAGAGATAAAGAATCACGATCCACAACAGCAATGGCGGCTTGAGGCACAGGTAATCGTCGTAGCTGGCAGCGGGATAGGTCTGCGCGTGTGAGTGGGTGTAACGGCTCATGGGAAAAATCAGCGAAGCGCCGGGACGGTAAAGTCGACCGGCGCCGCGCCGCTCTGCTGGTGTTCCCAGATCATGCGGTAGGCTGTCTCAAGATGCCGCCGGTACAGATCCGTGTCGAACACGGGGCCAGCCAGCTTTTGATCGGCAAGTTGGGCGCGAGCCCGGGCGAGCAGGGTCGGAGAGGTCGCGTACTCGACGGCGCGCGCTGCGTATTCCTCAAGATTGGAGGTCACGAGTTCCCGAAGGCCCAACGCCGTCAGCAAGCTGCCGGCGACTCGGCTTGCAAACGCGTTGCCCAGACAAGTCAGCACCGGGAGCCCAGCCCACAAGGCATCGCGCGCCGTGGCGTGCGCGCCGTACGGCAATGTGTCGAGAAACAAATCGGCGCGCCGATAGCGCGCCAAATGTTCGTCCATGGAAGATAACCTGGGCGCGAACACCAATCGCTCGGGCTCGACCCCGCGCGCCACGGCCTCGCGCGTGACATTCGCGCGCATAGCGGGCTCGCCGTCGCGCAGCCACAGCACGCTTCCCGGCGTTGCCCGCATAATCCGCATCCAAACATCGAACATCGCCGGGTTGAGCTTGTAGGTATTGTTGAACGCGCAAAACACGAATCCTGACTCGGGCAAGCCGAGGTCGCGACGTTGCGGCGATTCGCCGGCGATGGGCTGACGATCATCGTTCGGCAGAAACGAATAGGGCATGCGGATGATCCGCTCGCTGAAAGAACGCGCCAGATTACCGGGAATCGCGACACTGTCTCCGATCAGGTAATCCACATAGCTCGCACCCGAAGTCCCGGTAAACCCGAGATAATTGAGCTGCAGCGGCGCCGGCCGGAACGCGAGGATGCCGAGCCTTCCGCCGCGCGTATGTCCCGTCAGATCGACCGCAATGTCGATTTCGCGTTCGCGCAGCAGCGCGGCCACTTCGCGATCACTTGCTTCGCTCACGTCGTGAAAATGCTCGAATGCCCGCTGCATGCGCGACCCCATCGCCGAGCCG
This sequence comes from Steroidobacteraceae bacterium, assembly GCA_049513515.1. Taxonomy (GTDB): domain Bacteria; phylum Pseudomonadota; class Gammaproteobacteria; order Steroidobacterales; family Steroidobacteraceae; genus Bog-1198. Next base: position 30,888 of record JBEKWA010000019.1, on the reverse strand, counting down.
GCCGGATCACGGTGTAGCGCGACGCCGAAGGTCTCGAAGCGGCTTCGGTCATGATGTTCGAGCACCCCGGCGATCAGATGGGCGACCGGATGATCAGAGAAATCCGCGGATAAATAGGCGACGCGCAGACGCTCGTGCCGGCGGCGCTCGCCCTGCCCCAGTGGCTGCGCCGCCGGAAACTCCTCCTGCGTGTACAGGCCGGCGCACTCGAGCTGCAGCGGCGCCGAATCGCATATCCATAGAAACGCATGCGGCGCGCTCGCGCATTCGCCGGAGGCGACCTGCTCGATGATCTGCGAGGCCTGCTCCTCTCGATCCAACCAGTTACAAACGTGCCCCCGCGAAACCAGAAGGTGGCTCAATGCCTGGCCAAATCGTGGATCCTTGGCCAATATCCTTTCATAGACCGGGGCGGCCGCTTCGTACCGCTTCAACCCGCGCAGCGTGGTGCCCTGAATATTGAGTGCATCCAGAAAATCCGGCCGAATGGACAGCGCTCGCTCGCAAGCCTTTAGCGCGTCGTCGTATCTCCCGGCATCCAGAGCGATGTTCGCGACATTGCAGTAAGCCTCGGCGAACTGCGGCCGCAGGTGCAGCGCCTTCCCATAGGCAGCCAAGGCTTCATGCGGGCGCATGAGCGCGCGCAGGGCGGTGCCCCGATTATTGTGCACTTCGGCGGACTCGGGAGACAGCGACAGCGCGCAATCGAAGGCCTCGAGCGCCTCCCCGGGGCGTTTCAGCCGCAGCAATATGCCGCCGCGCTCGCACCAGGCACCGACGTTGCGCGCATTGAGCTCGAGCGCCCGGTCCGAGCTCGCGAGCGCCTCCGCGTGGCGCCTCAGGGCCGAGAGCGCCTGGGCGCGCCCCGCATGTGCATCGTAGAACGCAGGCGCCAGCGTGATTGCCCGATCGTAGCTGACCAGCGCTTCGTCCAGCCGGTTCAGCGCGCAACACGCATGGCCCCTGTTGCAGAGCGCCTCCGGATACTGCGGCTTCAACTTGAGCGCCCGGTCGCAGCACTCCAGCGCTTCACCCGGCCGATGCAACGCGAGGAGCGCCACGCTGAGGTTCGAGTGCACAGAAGCGTTGGACGAGTTGACGGCACGAGCCGCCGAAAGCCAGCGCTGCGCCGCCGTGTAATCGGCCGCTTGCAATGCGATCTGACCCTGCAGCTGCAGTGCATTGAAATTGACCGGCTCCCTCCGCAATACCTCGGTGAGCAGCGCGGACGCCTGCGCCAGGTGCCCGCCGTGAATCAGCGAGAGTGCTCGCTGGATCTGCGCAATGGAGGGTTGCGTCTCGAACGCGCGGCCGTTCACGGCCGCATTCTCGGCGAGGAAGGCGCCTCTGGTGATGCGCACACATCGAAGGACAAACGGGGGCTCCTCACGAGCAATGATCAGCCGGCCGGGAGCGAACCCGGGCAATCAGACTGTAGCAAGCCCTCATGACAATTTAGTGCCACGAATTCTGGGCGAGCCATCCGGCGAGGTCGCGCGCCACTTTGCACATGACAGAATCCCAGTCGCCGGGTCGTTCCTGCCGGTACAGCCGCGCAGTGGGATACCAGGGGCTGTCGTCGCGCTCGAGCAGCCACCGCCAGCAAGCATCGAAGCGGTTCAGGATCCACACGGGCTTGGCAAGCGCACCGGCTAGATGAGCGGTAGCGGTGTCGACCGAGATCACGAGGTCGAGTTGCCCGATGAGCGCGGCCGAGTCCGCAAAATCGCGCAACTCGGAGGTCAAACTCTCGATCTTGGGACCCTCCCAGCCGCGCGAAGTGAGCTCCGCGAACTCCGTCTCCGCGGGCTCGCCCTTCTGCAAGCTGTAGAAATCGGCCTCGATACCCCCGAGTGCGGCGAACTTGGTGAGCGGGATGTTTCGCCGTTCGTTGACCGACCACAATTCCGGCCGGGCGGCCCGGAAGCCTCCGGACCACACCAGCCCGATGCGGGGCCGTCTCCGCTCTCCCAGTTTGTCCCGCCAGACGCCTCGTCGCTCCTCGCCCACGGAAAGGTACGGAACCTGGGCTGGAATGCTGGACAACGTTGTTCGCAAAGCGAAGGGCAGACTGAGCAGCGGACAGAACATGTCGAAGTTCGGGAGCGGCTCGCCCTGCACCACCACCCGCACGGGTCCCTTCAAGCTCTCGAGCAGCGGCGCGAGCGCGCGTGGAACCTCGAGAATGACCCGGGCGCCCAAGTTCGCCACGAGCGCCGCATACCGGCAAAACTGAATCGTATCGCCGTAACCCTGCTCGCTCTGCAGAAGAATCGTCTTGCCTGCGGGTGAGACCCCCCCCAGCCACTGCGGTTGGTGGAAGTCTCTCTTCTCGCGAATCACCCAGCTGCTTAGGTCCTTCCAGCGCCACTCGTTTTCCGCCCAGCCTCTCTCATAATCTCCGGCCAGCAACAGGGCAAGCGCCCGATTCACACGTCCCGGAGCGTAGTCGGGATTGATCTCGAGCGCGCGATCGTAGCTTGAGAGCGCCTCGGCGACCCGCCTCTGGGCCAGCAGCGCGCCGCCGCGATTGCAGTAGCACTCAACATAGTCGGGCTTGAGTGCGATGGCGCGTTCGCAGGTCGCCAACGATTCATCGAGGCGCCGCAGTTCGTGCAGCACGAAGCCGCGGTTCGAATGGGCTTCGGCGTAGTCCGGCTCGAGGGCGAGCGCGCGGTCGTATCCCGCCAGCGCCGCCTCCCATTGCCTCTGGGCACACAGCACGTTGGCGCGGTTGTAATGGGCCTGGGCGAACTCGGGCCTGAGGGCGATCGCCGCATCGAAACTGGCAATACTCGCCTCATACCGGCCGAGCGCGGCCAAAACGATGCCGCGGTTCGAATGAGCTTGATGATGGGCGGCCTTCAGCGACAAGACGCGCTCGTAGCCGGCGAGCGCCTCCTCCCAGCGCTTGAGTTCTTTCAGTGCATTGCCACGGTTGTAATGCGCTTCCGCGTAATCTTCCTTGAGCCTAATGGCCCGGTCGAAGCTGGCCAGCGCCGCCTCCCACAACCCTAACTCGAGCAGCGCCGCGCCCCGGTTGTTGTGCGCCATGGAACTGCCGGGACTGAGGTCGATCGCCCTGCCGATCAGATCGACCGCTCTCGCCGCATCCCCGCAAGCGGCCGCGACCACGCCCAATAAATGCAGCGCATCGAAGTGCCGGGGTTCCACGCTCAGTATCTCCTCATAGATGCGCTGCGCGGGAAGCAGCTCCCCTTGGTTATGCAACGCGACTGCCTCTTGCAATTTGGCGGCAATCGCTGCGGACGAAGGGCGGGTCAGGGAGAACATCAGGCCATCATGCAGCCCTCCGCAACCTGCCCGCAACGGGGAGCGGAGCGCCGGAAGCAGTCATCATGTCGTCATTGGGCTTGATTAGGGTGTCGGATCCTCGAGATTCTCGGAAATACTGGACTGCGGGATGGAGATGAAATTGAAGCGCGCGGTCGAGCTGCACACCCGGGGCGATCCGAAGGAGGCGGCCGCGCTGTATGCCGACATTCTGCAGGCCGATCCGGACCACCCGGATGCTCTGCACCTCATGGGAGTGACCCAGACCCAGCTGGGCCGGCCCGAGTCGGGGCTCGCCTTGATTGCGAAGTCCCTGGCCGTGAATCCCCACCAGCCCGTCGCGATCTCCAACCAAGGAAACGCGTATCTCGCGCTCAACAGACCGGCGGAAGCCTTGGCGAGCTACGATCGAGCATTGCGCTTGGCGCCCGATTATCCGCTGGCAGTTTTCGGCCGCGGCAATGCGCTGGCCGCGCTCGGTCGGCTGGATGAGGCCTTGGCGAGCTTCGATCGGGCTCTTCATCTCGTGCCAAGGTTCGCGGCGGCGCTGAATGCCCGCGGCGGGGTGCTGGTCAAACTCAAGCGTTACGCGGAAGCACTCGCAGCCTACGACGCCTCTCTGGAGCTCTCGCCGACGCTCGCCCAGGCGCACTTGGGTCGAGCCGGCGCGCTGCTCGGGTCCGGGGAGCACGCCCAAGCCTTGCGCAGCATCGATCGAGCCCTGGAATGCAAGCCAGACTATGCCGAAGCGTTCGTGGAGCGGGGACATGTGCTGTCGGAGTTGGGGAACACCGCAGCCGCCATGGAGGCGTACGAGCGGGCGATCGATTGCAATGCTGCTCTCGCAGTCGCGTGGTTCAGCCGCGGTCTCGCCTTGGCCATACAGGCGCGCCACGCGGAGGCGGCCGAATCGCTGCGCAGGACACTGGATATCGATCCCAAGTATCCTTACGCGCGGGGAGCTCGGCTGCATGCCCAATTGCAAATCGCCGAATGGAGCGACCACGCTGCGAGTTCGCGCGCCGTGTCGGAGGGCATCGAGCGCGATGATTGGGCGGACTTCCCTTTCTCGTTCCTCGCGGTCTGCGACTCCCCGCCTCTGCAGCTCAAGTGCGCCCGGCAGCTCGCCGCATTGCAGCCTGCGGCGACGCCTTTGTTTGCCGGCGGCGGTTCCCGCCATGACCGCATCCGGATTGCCTACGTCTCAGCGGACTTCCTCGAGCATCCGACGTCCTACCTCATGGCGGGCGTGTTCGAGCGGCATGATCGCCGCCGCTTCGAGACCATCGGCATCGCCCTGCGCGAAGACGCGCAGTCGCCGACTGCCGAGCGCGTGCGTGCCGCCTTTGATCGCTGGATTCCGGCGAGTTCTCAATCGGAGGAGACCCTCGCGCGGCTAATCGCCGATCTGCAGGTGGACATCGCGGTGGACCTCATGGGATACACCGGCGAGCATCGGGCCGGGCTATTTGCGCATCGTCCCGCGCCTCTTCAGGTGAGCTACCTGGGGTTTCCGGCCACGACGGGATCGCGGCATATCGACTACATCATCGCGGATGAGTACCTCATTCCCGAAGAACGGCGACGCGACTACAGCGAATGCATCGCCTACCTGCCGGAATGCTTTCAGGCGAACGACGATCGCAGAATCGCCGGCCCCGACGCGCCGACCCGCGAGCAAGCCCATCTGCCCGCGACTGGTTTCATCTGGTGTTCCTTCCACAGCACCTACAAACTCAATCCGTCCTTGTTCGACATATGGGCACGGCTGCTGCTCGCGGTTCCCGGCAGTGCGCTCTGGCTGCTCGGAGGCAAACCGGAAACCGAGGACAATCTGCGGCGTGAAGCACGCCGACGCGGCGTCGACCCGGAACGCCTGATATTTGCGCAGGGCGAGCCCTATCCGCGCCACCTCGCGCGGTTGCCACTCGCGAATCTGTGTCTGGACACCTATCCCTTCAACGGCGGAGCCACCTCGAGCGATGCATTGTGGGCCGGCGTGCCGGTCGTGACCTGTGCGGGCTCGAGCTATGCGTCGCGCATGTCGGGAAGCCTGCTCAGCGCTCTGGGGTTATCGAGCCTCGTCGCGTCTTCGCTCGAGGAATACGAACGGCTGGCGTTGCAGCTGGCGCAGGATCGCGGCCGGCTCGAAAGCACACGCGCGGCGCTCGCGCAGCGGAAGACCGTGAGCCCGTTGTTCGATACCGATCGGTTCCGCCGTCATCTCGAAGCGGCCTTCATCGCCATGGTGGAGCGCCGACGAGGCGGGCTGCCGCCCGCGAGTTTGCGGGTTGCGCCGATTGCACGGTCCAGTTGACGGTTCTCCCACGATGCGCACCCGGCATTGGAGGTCTCACTGCGCGGCATGGGCGCTTCTCGCGGCCATCGCCGGCACCAGCCGCGCCGCGGGGTCGAGCACGGGCGCTCCCTTGCCCGGGCTGACGTCGGACGAGGGTAGCAACGTGGCTGCGGAATCTTGCTGGGTGACCTTGTCGGGAGAGAACGTCAGCGTGGAACTGTCGGTTCATGCGGTCTCTGACCAACCTGCGCTGCTCATCGAGGGTCCCCTATTCGGCCCCCAGGGCGAGCTCGAAGCCTACCCGGACCGGCATTTTCCCGAGTTGGAAGTTCGCATCGACGGCGCACCGCTGACGCCCGAGGATCGCTTCGAGGTGTTCATGGGAAGATCGGACATCACCGGCGCCATCCGCGAATCCGGGATGGACCCCTGGGCCATCGAGCGCAATCCACCCATCACCCCGGTGCGCTCCGACTCCCGGGCCCTGAAGGCGCTCGAACGAATGCGCGCCGTGCAGCGCTCCGGAGAGGAGTATCTCGCGAACTGGACTGCGCGGCGCGTACTGCGCATTCCGCTCAAGGCATCCGCGCATCAACGCATCGAGCTGCGCTACCGGGTGCGGCCGGCTTTCGTGGAGTTGCCGTCGGATCAGTTGCTCAGCAGCGAGCGCGAAGCCGCCTACTGCATCTCAGCGAAGCAGGCGAATGCGATGCTTCGTGAAGGATCGAGCCCAAAACTCGTGCACGTCGCTGAGTACTCGATTGCAACCGGCATCGACGGCCGTCCGGCGGCCACGGTCATGCTGACGAAGTCCAATGGCGCAGCCGCCTCGCGAACGGTCACGTTTGCGTGCGGCCCGCACGGCAAGTCCATTGCCGTCGCGGGAAATCTGACGCGCGGACCGGTCCAGGTGGATCAGAGTGGGAATCTGCGCGTACTCGAAGTAACGCAACCTTAGTTTCGTTAGAGCGGCGCGGTCGGCAAGCCGCGCTGGTGGCGATCCACCATCGCCGCGAACGCCGCCTCGAGATGACGGCAATACTCTACGGTATTGAACAGCGTACCGGCAGCTCGCCGGCTGGTGAGCTTCTCCCGCATGCCGGCGAGCCGCGCCGGCGCCCGGGCCAGCGCCAGTGCCAACCGTTCATACCCATCGAGAGTGTCGGCGATCAATTCCGGAAGATCGGCGGCTTGGAGCAGGCTCGCGCCGACGCGGCTGGCAAAGCTTCGGCCGCGGCAGGTGAGCACCGGGAGCCCCGCCCAGAGCGCATCGCAGGCCGTCGAATGTCCGTTGTACGGAAGCGTGTCGAGAAACAGGTCCGCCAACCGGTGACGCGCCAGATGAGCTTCCATGGACTCGACAGGACCCGCGAACACGAGCCTCGATGGATCGACGCCGCGCCGGCGCGCGGCCTCCTCGAGATTCCGCCGCGCCTCGGGGGCTCCTTCTCGCAGCCACAAAACGGAGCCGTTCACGTCACGCAGCAATCGCATCCAGACATCGAAGATCGCAGGGGTGATCTTGAGCAGGTTGTTGAACGCGCAAAACACCAACCCTGCTTCCGGCAGACCCGCCCGCGTGCGCGTCGAGGAGTGGGAGGCGATACGGCGTCGATCATCGTTCGGCAAATAGCAACATGGCAGACGCACCACACTTTCGCTGTACGCGGCCTCCTCCCCCTCCCGGATCACGCAGGCATCGGCAATGATGTAATCGAGGTAAGAAGTCCCGCTGCTTCCGGGGTAACCCAGGTAATTGACCTGTACCGGCGCGCAGCGCTCGGCGAAGATGCCCGTCCGCTGACCGCTGGTGTGTCCCATCAGATCGATGGCGATGTCGACCTCGAGCTCGCGCAAGCGGCGCACCGTCTCAGAATCCGACAGCTCGGTCGCATCGATGAAGCGACCGAACGCCGCCTCCAGACGCGCGCGGGTCGGTCCTTCATTCTGCCGGCCCCAGCCCACACCGACGGTCTCGAAGCGCCGGACATCGTGGTGCTCGATCACGCCGGCCAGTGCGTAGGAAACGGCGTGGGCGCCAAAGTCTCCAGAGAGATACGCGACGCGAATGCGCTCGTGGCCGTGGCGCGAGTGCGCAACGGCGGCCGTCGACCGGGCTGGAAACTTCAGCGCGGCAAAGATTGTCGCGCACGCGAATTGCTCCCGCGGCGAGTCCGTCACGCACAGGAAGGCCAATGGCAGGTCTGAGAGCTCGCCACGCTGCACGCCGGCGACGACTCGGCGCCCTAGCTCCTCGTACTCGCGCCAGTCGCAGCAATTGCGCCGGGCATACAGAAGATTTCCCGCCGCGCCGCCAAAATCGGGTGCGAGATGCACGAGGCGCTCGAAGGTCTGAGCGGCCTCCGCGAAGCGCTTCATCGCGAGCAGCGCGGTACCCCGGTTCGCGAGCGCTTCGGGAAACTTTGGATGGCAAGCCAACGCGTCGTCGAAGCTGCGCAGAGCCTCCGCCGTGCGCTTCAGGTCGAGCAGCGCGAGGCCGCGGTTGTTGAGGGCGAGCGGGTACGCGGGCTGCAAAGCGAGCGCGCGTTCGAATATCTGCAGCGATTGCGCCGTCTGCCTGAGACTGCGCAGCGAGTGCCCCTGGTTGTTGAGAGCCGCGAGGAAATCGGGCTGCAATGCCAGTGCCCGGCCGTAGTTCTCGATCGCCTCCGGATGCGTGTCAAGCTGCTGCAGCGCATTGCCGCGAAGGAACCAGGACTCGGCGTTGTTTGGCTGCATGCCGACGAGGACGTCGCAGCATTCGAGCGCGGCGCGTGAGGCGTGTGTGTTCAGCAGCGCGCGTGCCAGACTCACGCGCACGTTCCATTGCGAACCGTCGATCGCGATGGCTTCCAGGAGCTTCGCGATGCCCTCCTCGTAGGCGCCGCGCTGGATCAACACGGCGCCAAGAAGATGCGCGGCATCGAAGCAGCGCGGGGCCAGTCCCAAGATCTCGCGATACCCTCGTTCGGCCGCGCGCAGATCGCCCCGCTGGTGCTGACCAAATACCTGTACCAGCCGCCCCTGCAACCACGGCGGCAGTGGCCCGGACGTGCTCGAGCCTTGAGGCGGCTGGGTCACTCACGAGCCCTCGAGCTCGCGGCGCATGCGATCAAACACGGGTTGCCATGCCCCCGGCTCGGGCTGGCGAAAGAGTCTCATGGTGGGGTACCAGGGACAGTCCTCGCGCTCCAGCATCCAGCGCCAGTCAGGCATGTGCTTGAGCGCCACCCAGGTTGGAAGACCCAGCGCGCCCGAGAGGTGGGCGATGGAGGTGTCGGATGTAATCACGAGATCGAGGGCCGACATGAAGGCCGCGGTATCAAGAAACGCCTCCACCCCCACAGCGACCCATTGCGCACCGAAGTCCTCCACCGACCAATCGCATTGCAGTTCCAGCAGTTGCTCGGTACCCGCGTCCCTCTGCAAGCTGATCAAGCGAATGCCCGGAATCCGCGCGATCGCAGCGAAATACCGGAGCGAGAAGGAGCGGCCGGTATCGGCTCGTCCCGTGCTTCCCTGCCAGCGGATGCCGATCAGGCGGCCACCGGCCCCAAGCCTCTCCCGCCACATCGCCACGCGCTCAGGTTGTGGCCGCAGATAAGGACAGGGTGCCGGGATGGTCTCGATGCGCGTGCGCAAGAGGCGTGGCAGGCTGAGCAAGGGGCACTGAAACTCGATGTGCGCGGGGCGCTCGGCCGCTCCGATCACCTCGATGTCGGAGCTTAGAGTTCGCATCAAGGCGCAAAGTCCCTCTTGCACCGACAGGACCACGCGCGCACCACGCGCCGCGAGCAGCAGCGCGTAGCGGCTGAATTGGATGGTATCGCCGAGACCCTGTTCCGCATACGTGAGAAATCGCTTGCCCGCAATGTCACCCATCCCGTCCCATCGAGGCGCGTCGCGGCTCTCGGCCGCCCGGTCCGCCATCGGCCGCCGCTCGTAAAGTTCCAAGCCGCGCTCGAAGTCCCCCGACTGCAAATACCTAAGACCCTTGTTGAAAAGAGGTTCGGACAACTGCGGCTGTAGCGCGATCGCCCGGTCGAAGCTCGCCATGGCGGCATCGAATTGCCCGAGCTCGGCTAGGGCCAGGCCCCGCGTGTTGTGGGCATCGGCCAACTCCGGCCGCAGCATGCCGGCGCGCTCGGCGCTTTGCAGGGCGATCATCGGCCGCTGCAGATCCAGGAGGCACAGCGCGCGCAAACTGTGCGCAAAGGCGCTGTCGGGCTTCAGTATGATGGCGCGGTCGAGACTATCGAGCGCTTCATCGAGCCGGCGCAGCGCATACAGCGCAGCGCCCCGATGCCGATGAGCGTCGCCATCGTCCGGCCGCAAGCTTATGGCCTTGTCCGCGCTTTCCAGGGCTTGCTGATGGTGTCCGAGCACGTGACCGGCCGCGGCGCGATTGATGTAGGCGAACGCGAAATCCGGGTCGCACGCGAGCGCCAAATCGCAGCTCGCGATCGCCTCGACCGGCTTGGCAAGACTGATCAGGGCCGAAGCACGCAAGGTATGAACCTGCGCATCATTGGCGCCGAGTGCGAGCGCGCGGTCGAAATCCGCGAGCGCGGCAGTCGCGTTGCACAGAGTCAGTTGGAGCATCGCGCGGTTGACGTGCGCCTCCTTGAAGTCCGCTCGAAGCTCGATGGCACGGGTATAGCTCGCCTGGGCCTCCTCGAAGCGGCCAAGGTCGCGCAGGGAATTCCCCAGATGCCGATGCGCGGCGGCCACGTTGGCATTGGTTGCAAGGGCTCTTCGAATCAGTTCGACGGCACGCTCCGGCCGCCCGGATTGCGCAGCAAGCACGCCGCACAGATGCAGGGCATCGAAATGCGTGGGGTCGAGCTCCAGCAACTTACCCAGCGCACGCTCAGATTCGGCGAGCGCGCCCTCCCGGTACAGGGCGAAGCTATGGGTAAACAGTGCTGTGACGAGAGCCGCACGCCCATCATCGCGCATCAGCGAGTGCCTCAACGAAGAATCTCGCGAATTCGTCGATGACGGCATGATCCTCGAACAGCACGTGATTACGCGCCACGATGCGCTCGCGCAGCATCTGCGCATGCGTGGGGTCGGTAGCGATCCGCACAGCAATGTCGACGTACTGCTGCAGGTTCGTGGCGATGCATTCGAGGATCCCCATTTTTCGGTACATCGCCTGGGTGTGCCGGCCGCGCTGGAATTCTCCGGGAAGCGTGACGACCGGCGTGCCGGCCGCGAAAGCCTGGAGCGAGGAATTCATGCCGTTGAAGTGCACCGTATCCAATATCACGTCGGCCACGCAGAGAAGCTGCATGAACCGCTCGAAACTCATGAAGGGCAGAAATACGACCCGGTGCGCGTGCGCGGGAAGCGTATGCGCAAACCGAGCGCGCAACCGATCGGTGAATTCCTGGAATTGTCCGGCGATCAATACCACGAGGCCCTTGGGGTCGCGCTCCAGGATGCCGCCGAGAATCGCATCGAAATCGGGGTGAAGCTTGAAGAGAGTTTGCGGACAAAGGTAGAGGTGGGCCTGCTCTGGCAAGCTGAACGTCGCGCGTGCCGGCGGAAACGGCGGCAGCTTGGGCTTGTAGTAGTAGGCGAGCGTCGGCAGGTCCCGTAGAAGGACCAGCCGTTCGCTGTAATGCGCCTGGGCATTGGGCGGCTCGAACAAGTCATTCGATATGAAGTAATCGACGCTCGGAATTCCCGTCGTGTTGGGATGCCCGAAGGAGACGCATTGCACCGGCGCCAGACGAGCGAATGCCAGAAAATACGAAATCGGCTCCATGCCGATGTCTTGATAAAAGAGTATGTCGAGTTCGAGCGCCGCGATTTGCGACCGCGCACGGTAGAGATCCGGATCTAGGTGCACGGTGCGATCCGCGGCGGCACGGATCCGGACCGTTGCCTCATCGTCGCGCGACGGCGTAACACGCAGAGCCGCCACTTCGAAGCGTTCCCTGGGCAACTTTTCGATGAGTCCAATCGAGGTCGAGAAGATCGAGTGAGAGGCAAAGAATCTCGATAGGAAGCCGATCCGGATCTTCGCGCCGCCGCGGCGCGTGGCAACGCAGTGCGGAGCGGTAAAGGTCAAGTCCGGGATGGCCGCGAGAAACATCCTCGCCGTCTTGACCTGCAATTCGCGATCATTGAGACCGTGATACGCCAAAAAAAACGCGCAGACTCCAAGCGCTCCCCCTGGCGATTCGAGGCGCGGGGGCTCGGTCAGCAGCGCATCAAGACCGCGCTCGTAGCGCTCCCGAACCTCGCGGATTGCGTCGAGCGACGGCATGATCGAGGGAACGAGGAGCTGCATCGACAGCAGGGCCGCCCGGGACGGGTTGAGCTCCTGAGCCATGCTTGCGTACCTCCGAGCGCGCTCCACAAAGCCCGCGCCCACGCAAATCCGGCGGGCGGCTTCAACGGCCTCGTAACACCGTGGATCGACACGTGCCGCTTCCTCGTAGTGACGCAGGCTGACTTCCTGTCGTTCCAGGGAATGCGCCAACCGGGCGGCGCTCAGGCGAATCACCATGGAATCCGGCGCCAGCCGCAGCGCCTCCTCGTGCACGCCCAACGATTCGGCGAAGCGACGCTGTTGATGCAGCGACTTCGCTCGGTCGCGCAGCGCAGCGAGCCTGCTTTCCACGGTGTCCACGGCGAGCGTAACGGCGCCTCGAGATGGCTGCCGCCGCGGAATCAGATCCCGGGCCGCGCCGGAGACACGGTGGCCACCGACGATGTCGGCAGCGGGGACGACGGCGAGGACGGCGGTGTTTTTGTGGGAACGGCCTTCTTCAGCCGCAGTTCCTCGGCGCGCTCGTGGGTCTCGACGATGAGATTGTCGATTCGCGTGTGCGTGATCCGCGTGAACGGCTCGACTGCCCCGGCCTTGGTGAAGAATCCCAAGTGTTCGTAGCGATCCAGAACCGAGTTGTCGATCTGGTAGAGCTGTTCATTGTTTTCCGCGCACTTGTCATACTTGATATGGAGTTCGTCGAAGTCCTTGCGCAGACGATCGCGGTCGGATTCGACGCCCGAGAGGGTGCCGATGGTCTCTTTGAACCGGTCCACGAGCTCGGCCGTGCGCTGCTTGTTCACTTCCAGACTTTTTTCCGCGGCTTCCTTCGAGGCGTTCGCCTCAGCGACTTGCCGCGCCGCCGCGGCCGATGAGCCGGCCTCCCGTCCCTTCAAGGCATCACGCTCCTTTGTCACTTCGGCCAGCTCGGATTTCGTACCGTCCAGATCCTTTTTCATCTGCGCGAGCTGCCCCTGAAGTGCGGCTTTCTCCGCCGCTACCTGCTGATACTGCTGCATGATTCGCTGCGATTCGCCGCCGCCACCACCGCCGCCGCGCGGTGTCTGCGCGCGCAGCGGTCCGGCAAGCAGGCCCGCCAGCAATACCGCGATGACAGGAAGATGCTTCATGTCGCGCTCCTAGAATCGGGCATTCATGTCGATCTGCAGGGTGTCGACCTCATAGATCGGCCCGTCGATTTCGTTCGCGCTCAGGTACCTGAGACGCATCCACAGATTGTGCGAGAGGCCGTAGTCTGCGGTCAGATAATACCCGCGGGCATTGGTGCCGCCGAAATGAAAATCGGAGTCCGTGTAGCCATCGATGACGGCATCGCGCTGCAAATACCGATAGCCAACGCGCCCGCGCCATTCGCCGAACGCCAGCACGGTGGGATACCCGAAACTGAATTCCGCCTGATAACCCTTGGTGCGGGGCGTGACGTGGTAGCCCGTGTTTTCTTCGACCGCCGTCGCATTGAAGCCCAAGTTGCGCACCGCATCCGCCGTCACCACGGCCGTGTATCTCCCGACGCCATAGGTATAGGTGGCGTTGAGGTTGACGAGCCTGAATTTGGACGCCAGGGCGTACAGCTGCGTCGTGTTGTTCGGGCTATTCGCGATATTGAACAGCGTGTTGCCGAAACGCAGGAAGGTGGGCGCGGTGTAGTTGTACAGTCCTGGCTCGTCTGCGGGATTCAATCGCCCGGTCACGTTGAAGAAATCATAGAACCCGCCGGCGACGCGCAGCCGCTGGCTGTCATCGAATCTTATATTGGCGCCGAGCTGTGCTGCCGCCAGCCATTTGTCCTGGGGAGAGAACTCGATTTCCTGCAACTGGTGGCCGCCCGCGGTGAGAAATAGGTGCGTTTCCTCGGGGCTGCCGTCACCGAGGCCGAATCGGCCGGTCGCCGCGAGCCCCGTGAATGTCAGGTCCTTGTGAAAAATCAGATCGGTGGGAGTGTCATAGGGATTCAGGAACCGCCCCCCGACCACCGACAGCCAGGGGAAGCGCTGCGAGTTGCGCTCATCCAGGCGGATGTACAGCTCGTCGAGACCGAAGGCGTAAGGCGCGGTGCCATCCAGGGTCTGGGTCTGGGATACGAGATCCGACGTGTTGCCCGTGACCAGGCGCAGGCCCGTCGTGATCGAATCGGTCAAATCCGATTCCACGGCCAGGCGGGCGCGCCCGCGGAATCGAACGCGGTTCTCATCGGTGTCGAGGAACGCGTTTTCCCCCGCCTGCGCGATACCGCCTGCCTGATTGATCGCGAAGTAGTTGTACTCGGGTGCATTGTCGCCGGAGTACAAGATATCCTCTTGACGCAGCGTCACGTCGCCCGATAGCCGGATGCGGGAGAGCCAATCGGGGAGCGCGCCGGGGATGCCCCATTTCTCCGTCTTGGCTTCCTTGACCACGTCGGCCACGACGGCGGGTTTCATCTGCTCCTCCACTTGCTTGGCGATTTGATCCTGGACGATCTGCGGCACGTACGGCACGCGCACTGCCCCCTCTTCCTCCTTCGCCGCGGCATTCGCGTTGGCTGCGGAGCGCGCAGCGTCCGCCGCGGCCTTATCCTGCGCGGCCTTGACCATCTGCTGCGCTTTCTCCTTGCTGATCACCCCCTGATCGACCAGGGCTTGCAGTAGATTGACCACGGTATTGCGCAGCTCCTCGAGCGACTGGCGCTGGTCGTCGGCATGACAAACCATCGGCGGACCGAGTGCAAGCGTCAACAGCGCCGTTGCGACCCGCAATGCTCTCGGGCTAAACATGTTCATCGATCTCCCTAGAATTCTCTATTAGAAAACGACCCGCAGATTCACTTGTTCCGGCATACCCGGCGGCGGCGCATCACCCAGGCTCGTGATCGAGGCGAGCACCTTGTCCACGCATTCGTCGACCTGAGCGTTGCCGGTGCCGGCCATCAATTTGATTTGCTTGACGTGCCCATCGGCTCCCACCAGCACCCGCGTCGACAAGGACCCTTTCGCCGATTTCGTGCAGGGGGCCTCCGCCAGTCGATCCTTGATCGCATCGCGCATGCGGTTTGTGTACCAGGCGAACGGCGCCGTCCCCGTTCCACCGATCAGATCACTGCCGCCCTTGCGCGCCGCCAGCCCGAACGCGTCACCGCCCGCAGATCCCTCCGCGTCCACGCCGAGCGGCTGCTCGGGTGCTTGATCCGGCTGCTGCTCGGGCGTCGGCTCGGGCTCATCCTTCGGCAATGGCTCGGGCGATTTCTCGGGCGGCGGCGGCGGTGGCTCATCCGGCGGCGGCGGTGGTGGCCGAATGATCTGAACCGTCTCCACCATCCGCGTCGTCTTGCCGGTCTTGGTCCCCATCATTTTTTGCACGAACCAGATGAAACCCATGACCGCGACGACCGCGAAAGCAGCCCCCACGAGCCGTGTAACATTGCGACGCACCGTACGTTTGTCCGACACGCCTCACCGCTACTTGACGATGCGCTGGGTCACTAGCCCAAGTTGGGTGATCTCGAGACGCCCGACGATGTCGAGCACGTCCACCACCTTCTGGTAGGCAATCGTCGAATCCGCCTTGACCACCACGGGCAAATTCGGATTGGCAGCTTTGTATTGCCGCAACAACGTCTCGAGTTCCGGCAAGCTCACGGGGTACGTATCGAGATACATCGTCCCGTCCGCCGTAATCGTGATCGCCTTGGTCTGCGGCTTTGCCAGCGACGGTGTATCGCTCGCTTTAGGCAAGTTGACCTTGATGCCCTGGACCGATGCGGTGGTCATGATGATGAAGATCACCATCAACACATAGGCGAGATCCAGCATCGGGGTGATGTTGATGTCGTCGTAGACATCTTTGTCGCCGCTGTCGACTGGCCCTGACATGCGCCGCGCCTCAACTGTACCGTTCGGCGAGCAGCGTGACGAACTCGTCCACGAACACTCGGTTGTCGGCGCTGATCGACTTGATGCGGGTATTCAGCCAGTTGTAGCCGAACAGCGCCGGGATGGCGACCGCGAGGCCCGCGACCGTGGCCGCGAGGGCGGCCGCGACGCCGGGCGCGATGGCGTTGACGTTTACGTCCCCGGAGAGCGCGATCGCGGCAAAGGTGATCATCACGCCGATCACCGTGCCCAGCAGTCCCAAAAAAGGTCCGCCCGAAATCGCGATGGTCAGGAGCACCATCTGGCTGGAAAGGCTTTGTTGCAGCCGGGTCATGGTGCCGTCCATCGCCGCGCGGATGGCATCGATGGATTGCGGCGAGAGGATGTCCGCGCGCGCGGCACTCACCGACTGGGCGGCCACGCGCTTGTTCACCTCGCGCACGCCATGGTGATACAGACGATAGAGGGTTGAGGCGCCGAACTTGTTGTGATCGCCGGCGAGCGATGACATCGACGGGCTGTCGTCGAGATTCTCATCGTCGTCCGTGCCGGGCTCGTCGAGAGCGGTCGCGTCATCGGCGGAGAGGCGGCGGAATGCCTTCAAGAATTTCGCGTTGGCGCGCTCGACTCGAGATAGGAAGAAGGCCTTGATGACCATGATGAGCAGCGCGATGACCAGCATCGCCATGCAGATGCCGATCACTACCCAGCCGTCGACCGTGAGATTCTTGGCGATCGTGACGAAATACGTGGTTTGACCGCTGGCCTCGCGCTGCCCATCAGCACCGTAAACCACGAGGTTGGTATCCATGCCCTGACTGAGCGCCGAAGCCTTGATCCAATCGGCGCTGCGGGCGGCCTTGGAGACTTGCACTTCGTCGATATCGCCCGTCAAGAACTTCGTGCCGCCGGCGGCGCCGACCGTGAGGCTACCGCCCACCTCCTGCAGAGTCACCGGCGCGCTGCCGGCCGGCAGCCCGTCGACGTAGAGCGTGAGCTTGCCGCTCGCCGCAGTGAAAGCCACGTGATGCCACTGACTGAGCGACAGATCGGACGCGCCGGCAACGCTCACCGTGGGACTGCCCATCGCCGCGCGCACCACCAGTTTGGAGCCGTCCAAGTCGAGCTCGATGAATTTCGCCCCGTCGGTGAGCGCGAGCACGGCCGCTTGTTGCGGCTGCTCGATGCGCAACCATGCCGAAGCGGTGAGACCTTGGTTCGGCAGGAGGCGCAGCGATGCCGTCGCGGGCACCGTGATGCTCTCCTTGCCCGCGAACTTGGCTCCGCCGGCGATGAGCGAGGCCGGCGTCAGTAAGGCGGTGGACGCGCTGGGATTGTTCTTATAAGCGGTGGCGTCCAGCGGCAGTCCGGCGCTCTCGCCGAAGGACAGCACCAGCACCTGTTGCGCATCGTACGTCCCGGCAGCATCGGCCGCGCTCGGCGCATCGGGATTGCCATAGTACGCGTAGATCTTGTCGCTCTTCGAGCCGCCGGTGATTTGCGGCACCCGTACCCAGAGGAGGGCGATCTGGCTCTGCGGATCGTATTTCTCGAAGTGGAATTTGAGCGGCGTTTTGTCGTCGCCCGCGACCAGGCGAAAATCCGAGCCGTCGGCCTTGGTGTCGTTGAAATAAGCGAAATTCGCGAGCGACAGACGCACCAGCACGGGAACATCCTGAGGGCTGGCCGCGATGTCCGCACCCGTGGGAGACAAATCGAAGCCGATCTCCTTGCGGAATTTCCAGTCGTTGTTCCACCACGACGGCGACACGGCAAGCGCTGCCACGGGCACCAACGCCACAACGATCACGATTAATTTGGCGAAAGCCTTCACGGGCCAGGATTCCTCGATGAGGGGGTTTTTTGGGGAGGGCTCATTGTCGATAAGGCCCGTGATGGTTTTGTTACAACGAGGCGACTTCTCGCCCTCTCGAGACGTCAAAGTCAGGGCGTCACGGCGCGGCCGACTTCTGTCGCTTCAAGCATTCGACGTCGTCCTGCTTGCAATTCTCCTCACCCAGCCCGGTGACGAACACCTCGAGCCAGCTCAAGGCGGTTTGCGCCAGGGGCGCCACTTCCTTGGCCGCCGCTGCGGCGGATTCCGCAGATGCGGCGCCGCTGGTGGTTGCGCTGGTGGCCACGGAAGACACGCCGGACAAGCTCGCGGCCAGGCCGCTCAGGTCCGAAGGCACGCCGCTGGCGGTGCCGCCGAAATTGATGTTCAGGGCACCAATGACATGGGCCGCCGCGATATTGATATTGCCCGAGGCACCGATGCCGGCGTCACCCGCATTGACTGTGCCCACGGGCGCATCCAGATCGACGTCGCCCGGAGGCACGCTGGGGTTGGTCTGAATGGTGCGGATGCCGCTGCCGGCGGCCAGCGAGGCCCCGTAATCGAGCGAAATGGACCCGGTGTTGCTGATGAGAATCACCGGCGGCGGCACCGACAGCGACGACTTGGAGCCGTTGCCCGCATCGATGCTGCCCTCGTCGGACCAGATGAGAATGTTGCCGCCGCCCAGGGTAAAGATGCGCGAGGCGTTCACGTTCACGTTCCCCTGCGCATAGATGTCCACGTTGCCCGCGCCCTCGGCCACGATGCCGAGTTCGGACGCGGGTTTTTGAATCAATCCGGCGGGCGTATACGCAAGACCCACGTCGATGTCCCCGCCGGGCACCAGAATCGAGATGTTCCCGCCGCTCAAAGTGTAGATCTGGCTGGTGGTGAGATTGAGGTCCCCCGCATACGGGTTGGCGGCGGCGGACGCCGCACTGCTGCTGCCTGGATATAAAGCAGCGATGGCGGCATAACCTTCCGTGAAGCCGACGCCGGACCGCGAATTCGCCGCACGGCCCGATAGCAGCAGTTCATTGAAGAAAATTTTGTCGATCAGCGGTGCTTGCCGGCTCTGGCTGAAACTCGTAAATACGGTTTGTGCCTGGGCGAACGACAATGCGGAATTCCCGGTTTGAGTTTCCACGTACTCGATCAACTCATCCTGATAGGTGGTCGACGGCGCAATGATGTTCTTGAGGAACGAGAAATAATCGGCTCCTTGGCTGCCGTAGCCCACCGCCAGAGTAACGTCCGCGCCCTCGGCGCCGGGCAGATTCGCATTCTCCAAGTTGCCGGTAGTCGTGATGCCTCCAGAAACACCCAGATTGAGGTTCCTGCCGGCGAAGATGTCGAGACTCCCTGGGCCACCCACGGCGATCCCATTGCTGTTAGCCGTGTAGACAATGTCGCGACCCGCCGTGATGAGCGTGGTATCTGAGGGAACCACATTCTGACCCACATACACGAGATTCACGATGTCGCGACCCGCAGCGACGTCCGCCGCCTTCGGGATGTTGAGGCCCAGATCGTCGATATCCTCCGCGGCCGTGATCAGCGCGGGATTGGGATCCCCGACGTGGATGGCACCCTGAAACTCGACCAAGCCGCCGATGGAATAAGCCGCGCTCGCGGGAGCGGTGGTTTGAGGCGACGACGCCGTCCACACGGCGGAGGGAAAGCTATCGGCCATGGCAAGCGTTGAGCCGTTGCCGACGATGTCCTGCCCCGCGAACAGCGATAGCTGGCCGGTGTCCGAGGGGAACAGGATGGCACCCGTCCCCGCGATTTTCAGATCAACGTCCTGCTGCAAGGCCTGCATCGACAGGTTGGCCGGCAAATTGAGTAAACCTGCCGTGCTATTGAGTAGAGCCGGCCCCAGCAGCACGCCCATGTCGAATTTGTCCGGAATGAGTTCGAGCGTTGCGCTGCCATCCGTGCTCGACAGATTGAGGCTTGAATTGCTGCCGTATGTGAAGAAGTTGACCGGCTGACCCGATGACTGGGCGGATTGCGCAATGTAAGTCGGGTCGTACACGGCATCGACCTGAAGTGTCTGGCGAGCCCACACGGAAATATTTGAATTGCCCAATGTGAAGGTCGAGCCCAAGTAGCTGCCCGGGGTCGAGCCGGGTACGATCGCGGGCAGCCCGGCATTCGTCGTGATGGTACCCGTTCCGTCGGCCACGTAGACCTGCGTGCTTCCGATATCGCCCACGGCCGTGACGCGCAGTCCACCGCCGGCACCATAGATGGTCGCATTGCCATCGGGACTGCTGTCCGCAGTCGCTGCGGACAGGTTGTTCACGCTGCCGCCGGCGAGCACCGTGACGTCGCCACCGCCGAGTGCTCCCACGTTCCAATCGAACTCGTCAAAGTTGACGCCATACTGCGCAGGGCCCGCCGCCTGTCCGCTGGTGGCAGGGGTCACGAGCCCGCGGGGTTGCCAGCCCGTGACGCTGAAGTTGCCGCCATTCAGATTGAGGTCGACGAAGGGCGCACCCACCACCGCATCGCCCGCCGTCACAGTCACGTTGCCGCCATCGGTGGCGAAATTCCCGAGCCGCCGGCCGCTGCCCATGGTCACGGCGGCGGCGCCGGCCAGCCCACCCGTGTACACAGTGGCGCCGCCGCTCAATCCACTCTGAAACATCACATCGCCGGCAGCCGACAGGTCAATGTCGCCGGTTCCCGTGCGCACGATGGCCGAGGGTCCCAAGGTCAGTGCGGCCGCTGAATTCGCGAGGACGGATACGGGATTGGCGCTCGATAGATCAGCGCCGGCAACGAATGTCAATGAGCCCGAAGGCAGGTTGGTGAGCACGGTCGAGGGGCCGCCGCCCGCGGATCCGGTCGTGAAGCCATCCGAGATCGTGCCGTCGATGGTGATGGACCCGGCGGCCCGCACCGCGACATTGATGACCTGGCCCGAAGTGCTGTACTGGCTCAAGTCGAGCGCAGGCAGCGCGAGTGCATCGTTGGGGTTCGCGTCCTGCAACTCGATGCCCGCCTGAACTGCAATGGGCGTGGCGCTCGGAATCGACAATCGCGCGGCAATCGTGGGCGCCGCCGTGGTCAAAAAGCCTGCGGCCGCGCTGGCTGCGTTTCCAAGATCGGAGCTGATGGTGGCTGACGATGTCGGAGTGACCATCACGGGCTCGATGATCACCTGACCCGCCGTACTCACGTCGGCGCCGATTCCAGATTGGCCTGCATTGATGGCCACGTCGTTGGTGGCAGTCAACGCGGGAGCGCGCAGTACGAGTTCACCCATCTGCGCGGCACCGTCGGCGGTGATGATGCTGCCGTTCATCAGCGTGATCGACCCCGTGCTGGTGCAGGTCGTGCCATTGCAGCTGGACACCACCGAGTTCAAATCGATTTCGCCGCCGCGGCCCGCGCTGCCGCTGCCATCGGCATGCAGCTGTCCCGTCGAGCCCAGCGTGACGCCCGCTCCTCCCGACAGATCGATGAGCCCGCGCTGTGCCGCGGATGGCGCACTTAGCACCCCGGCGATGCCGATGGCACCGGAATCCGCAGTGAGCGTGATGTTGTTGGCGGTGATCGCTCCGCCACTCGCGAGATCGAGATCACCGTTCTGGACGCGGACGTTTACCGCCTGGTTGAATCCGCTGAGCCCCGGGTTTGCCACCAGGCTCGCGAGACCGCTCGAAAGGGTGACCGCATCGACGATGAGACTCCCGCCCGTGTTGCCCGACGGGGCAGCGCCGTCGATGGTGCCCGCCACTGTGAGAGTACCACCCTGATCATCGAGGCTCAGCGTTCCGGCGGGCGCCTTCGCGCTGCCCGCCACACTGACCGAGGAACCCGCATCCAGGCTCATGTTGCCCGTGGCGGTGAGCTGCACCAGCCCGCCCGGTGAGTACGCGGTTTGATTGACGGCTTGAAGCGCCGTCCCCGCGGTGCTGATCGACGCCGTCGAGGCCAAGTGCAGATTCCCGGACGAGTTCAGCTCGACGACACCGGAGGGGGCGAGGATGGCACCGGCATCCTCGATGTCGGCGGCGCTGAGAGTGAGGCTCCCTCCCACCAGCGTCGGCAGTGTGGTACCGGTAGCGAGCGAGGTGGGCGCACCGATGGCCAGCGTGCCGGTCGCCGCGAGAGTCGTGCCGGGCGCGCTGGTGACCCCCTGAATGCTCGTCAAATCGGTCGCAACCGGGGCCGCCGTGAGCTCGGCCGCGTTGATCGTAAGGTTGCCGCCGACGTTCAGGTAGCTTGCGCTCGTGCCTTCGAAGGCGCCCGCCACCTGCGCGGTGGTCTGCGCAAACCCGTTGACGGACAGAACTCCCGGTCCCACCACCAGGGTGTTGGCATCGAACAGAAGACTGCCGGCACCGGCCGTTGCCGCGGCGGGGGCAGCCGATGCGCTCGTCGGTGTGATATTGCCGCTGATGTTGAGGCTCGCCGCGCCGAACTCCGAGTTGCCGGCGGCGTTGTTATTGATCGCATTGCCGATCAGCGTGAGCGAACTCAAAGTGGGAGCCGAAGCGCCGACGCCGAGCGATACCGGCGCGTCGATGTCGATGTTCCCCTCGCTCGAGATGCGAAGCGCGCCGGCCTGCTGAAGCGAGGACAGGAGAGCGGTATTGATGTTCAAGCTGTCGTTCGATGGCGCCGAAGCCACGAAGGCCACGCTGCCCGAACTCAGCGACCAGCTGGCCCCCTTGCCGCTCAGCGTCCCGGCCAGCGTGACGTCGCCGGGCGCATCGATGGCCAGAGCCCCTGCCGAGGCCAGGGTCGCGCCCCGGGCGACGTCGATGGTGGCGCCCACGGCGCCATTCAATGCCGAGCGGCTCGCAACGGACAACGCCAGGTCGGAAATCGAGAGCAAGGCAGGCGGCGAGAGCTCATTGGCAGCCGCATCAGTGACCGTGGAATAGGGCTCGCTGGTCAGATAAACCGTCTGTTGCGCCGGCAACGTCTTGAGCACCGTGCCGCTCTTGCCGGAGGTCGACATCAGCGACGCACCGGTTTCGACATCGATCGACTGCAGGGCCACGAGCTCGATCTGATCGGCAACCAGTTGTACCCCCGAGTCCACCGTCACATTGTTGGCCGCCACCGCGATGTCCACCGAGGGCACGGCCGAAGCGTTCGTGGCGCCGGTGCTCGTCGAGCTCGTGGAGCTACTCGCGGGCAGGGTCGTCGACACGCCGCCCAAGGTCATGGAGCTCGCATTCCAGCTCTGCAGGACACCACCGGACACCGTGATGGCGCCCGCAATGATCGCGCCGTTGGGGCCTGTGATCTCGAGATCGGGCGCACTCAAGTTGATTTGAGCGCCGCGGCCACCGGTGGCCGCGGCGGTGAGCACGCTGCCCTCGAGGGATAGAAAGTTGCTCGTCGACGGTGTGACGGAAAGCGTGAATGTCCCTGCATCGGCGGGCTCGGCGACGAGACCCGTGCCTGCCGCGGCGGCCTGCGCGGCGAAGTAGGAGGACGCATTGCTGATCGTGTAGTTCGCAAGCTCTTGGGCGTAGCCGGTCGGATACACGGCTACGCCCTCGTATCGGGCCAATGCCGCGGTGTTCAGGCCCGTGGTGCCGACCGACAGGAAGCCGCCAATCACCGGCGTGCCATTGGCGAGCGTACCGAGTTGCCCGCCGCTAGCGCTCGTGATTCCGGGATCGAGCTGAATCAATACGGCGCCGGGCTCGAGTGCGTACCGCGGCGGTAGGAGCGCGTAGTAGCCCGCGGCAATGCCCGCACCGCCGCTCAAGTAGATGGTCTGTCCGGGAACGGCACTCCCAGATTCCTGGGGATCATACGGGCCTGCCTGACCTCGCTCGCTGGGCAGGATGGCGTACAGGTTCGGGTAGCTGGAGAGCGCCACGTTGCCCGCCGAAGCACAGCACACGGCATTGAGATTGTCGTAGCTGCCGCCGGTGCCCGGCACCCACTCATAAGCGTATAGCTCGCCGCCACCCTGGATATTGGCCGTCGCTCCCGATTGCACCACGACATTGGGCGCCGCCAGGGAAATCAGCTTGGTGGGTACACCGGTGATGGTGGTTAGCGTGCCGTTGGGCGCGTCATAGACCCACTCGCCCTGGTTCAACTGCGTCTGACCGAAGGGCACCGTGAGACCCGCTCCGCTCACCGAAACGAGGCTGCCCTTGGCGAGCGTCAGGGCATCATTGGCGATGAGGTTGATGCTGCCGAAGGGGGCGAGCAGCGTTCCGGTCACTGTGACATTGTCGGCGCTGACCGAAACCGCTCCGTCGGCGGAGAGCGGTGATCCCGGAGATGCTCCGCTGCCGCCGATCGATACGGTGGCACCATTGCCCGGCAAAGACGTGATGGTGAAGGCGGTGTAGGTGTCCGGGTACACCCGCAACGCATCGATGGCGAGGCTCCCGTTGGTGACCAATGAGCCGGTGGTGGGCCCCGTCGCGCCACTGGGCGATGTGCCCTGGAGCTGCACGTCGCCGGTGCTCGACAAGGTGACCTGGGAAGTGCCTTGCACGGCGAAATTGCCTTGCAGGACCATTTGCTGCGCGGACACGATGAGATTGCCGTTGCCGCCGAAGGGCGTCGGAACCACAGCCGGGGCACCGGCGGTCGCCGAGTTGCCGAGCTCGACGAAGGGAGCCGACAAAGTCGCGGTGATCGGCGTACCGATGGCCGGTGAATTGATGCTCAATTGACGAGCCAGCGACAGACTCGCATCGATGTAGACATTGCCGTCCGCCTGCAGCGACAGCGCATCGATTCCGGAATTGCCGATCTGCTGAGCGCCCAGGATAGCCACATCGGCATACGCGGGACTCGGCGAGGCGCCCGTTGTACTACCCACCAACTCGATCTCGAGCGGTGCGCTGGGCAAGGGCTGGCCGGGGCCCTGAACGCCGCTGTTAAGAGTGCGGGTCATGTCGACGATCAGCGAACCGGAGGCCGCAGTGCCGCTGCTGCTCGCACCGGCGGCACCATTGAAGTTGCCGAGCAAGGAGACCGATTCGCCGGCGCTCACCGTCAACGATCCGCCCGCGCTCGCGAGCACCTCCCGAGTCGTCGCACCGACGCTGGCCCCGTTCGTCACGTCGAGCAAGGCGCTGGTCCCGGCAAAGTCGATGGTCGATCCGGCCTCGGTAGTTATCGTGCCCCGATCGGCGATCAAGCTCACCGAGCCGCCCGGCAGCATGGTGCCGGTGAGCAGCCCTTGAGAGTTCGGCTGCATGACCGTGATGCCGCCGACATCCAGCACGGCCGTGGAGGCAATGTCGATGCCCAGCGTGGGCACGTAGCCGGGATCGGTGACAGGCGCCGTGTTCGAGTTCACGTCCCCGGGAGAGGGAATGAAAACCGCGATGGCTCCGCCGGGAGCCCGTAGAGTTCCGCCGATGTTCACACCACCCTCGCCGGTGAGCGCAATGCTCCCGCCCGGATCGACGACGATCGAAGACCCGGTCTGCACGTCGAGCTGGCCGTAGTTCGCATTGCCCAGAGCCACGGCATCGTCCGTCTCGCGGATGACGTTGAGCGCGACGCTGGCGGCGGGCCGCTCGTAAGGCGGCAACAACGTGGGGGCGGAGATCGCGGACAAAGTCCCGCCTGTCGGGATGGTCGTGTAGTTATTATCGAGCTGCAAGGTGCTGGTTTGCGCGCTGATCGATGTGCCCGATGCCACGGTCAAGACATCGCCGCTCACTCCGGCCGCCGCCCCGGTGGCGGTCAGATTGATCGAGGAAAAGCCATAGTTCGCAAACAGCGGTGCGTACAAATCGAGGACCGGGCCCGTGGTGCTGTCGAGGTCATCGACCGTCTGCGCTTGGGTCCAGGAGGTGCCGTTCCCCTCGGACACATCGATTCGAGTCGCATACAGCGTGAAGGTCCCGCCCTTGGCGGTGCCCGCGCCGAAGCCCTCGACCCGCGTGTCCTCGCCGAAATGAATGGCGGCCGTCGAAGGACTCGCATCCAGCGTGACGGCGCCACCTGCGCCGTAGGAAACGGTACCCCCGGATTGAAGCCACGCACCGCCGTTGGCGATCAGCGAAACATTGTCTCCGAGCACGAGCTCGCTACCCGGCGTCGTGAGCGCCAGCGCGATCTTGCCGCCATTCAAGTACGTGGGCGAGGTGCCGACGCCGCTCGCCCAAATGGCATCGTTGGTCCATTCACCGCTGACGTTCAGTGTGACGCCTGAACCGATTTCGACTCCGGGACGAATGAGGCCCAAGCCCGGTGTGTACGAGGGGGCTGGGCTCGCCGAGCTCAGCACATTCTCGAACAAGAGGGTCCCGTCGAGGCTCGCGATACTGGAGTCCACGTCGATGCGCGGCGCGACCAGCGAGAGCGACGCGCCTGGCGTGAGCTGAAGCGGCAGGCCTGCGGGCAGTGCGACGCTGGTATTACTGAAGATCTGCGTGTCGGCGAAGCCATCGGAAGTGACGTACGAGGTGGGCAGCTGCAACGTCTGCACCGGCAAGGGCGTACCGTTCGCGACCACGATCGGCGTCAGCGAATTGGCGAATACCACGCTCGGCGCCAGATAGTCGATCTGCTGGTTGTTGGTCGAAACGAGACCCAGCGCGGGCGCACCGATAATGAGCGTGCCGCCCTGGGGTGGAGCGCTGCGCTGATAGGGGCCGCTGACGGCCGACCCTTGAAGACTACCGGCGAGCAGGAGGCTGGGCGCTGCGAATTGAATGCTGCCGGCCGCCGCCCCTTGCACATAGCTGGATTGGTACTGGCTGAGGCCGGGAGTCGGGATGACTTCCTGAATTCCCCACTTGTCGTACGACTGCGTGAACGTCGGGTTGACGACACTCTTGTAGGTCAACAAGGGATTGGCGCTGCCTATGTTGTAGAGCTGTCCATTGGCGCCTATCAAGTAGCTCGTCTGTATGGTGCCGCCTTGGTAGGTGGTGGCGCCGCCCGACACGTTGATGCTCGCGCCGGGATTCAAAATCACGTCGCCCTCGGACTCGAACGCGGCGGTACCACCCATCTCGGTGCGCTGGGCGATGTTCTGTCCCACGGCGGCGATGGCGGACTGCAGATCGGCGATGGGAGAACCGGCGCCATTATCGGCGCGCATATCCACCGTGACCGTCACCGTGTTCGTCGGAGTCGATTGCAGCGCACCGCCCTTCTGCGTCGGGTCGTCCGCCAGTTCATTCGATCTCAACTGCACGGTCAGCAGGTTGGCATCCATGGGCAATTGCGCCTGACTTCCGGCGAGATTGATGCTCGTGCTCGCATCGATCCGGATCTGCGCGTTGGGATTGTCGGTGGATTGCACGCCCTGTGAGGGATTTGCCGCGGCCGTGACATTGAGCTGCCCGCTGGGCGCATCGATCACGGCGTCGTTCATGAAGACTTGCTGGCCGGTGATGGTGATCGAGGACTGCAACTGGGTTTGAGCCGCGACCGCCGTCGCGGTATCGCTGAGCTCCGGCAGCACCTCCGTGACGCTACCGGGTCCGAGCACGACCGTCCCGCCGCGAGTCGCGGAGAAAGCCGAACCGAGTGAATAATTGGTGGGAAAGGTGTCGGCCGCCTGCAGGATCACCGATCCGTTGGCCGCGACGCTGGTCGTCGCGGACACTCGCCCGTCCTGGTTGACCATGAGCCCGGTGAGCGTGACATTGCCGCGTGGCGCCGACATGGCGCCCGATAGTTGGTTTGCAGCGGTGCCGCCCCCGTCGACCTCGACGATCAATCCGCGCAAATTTGAGTCGTTGCTGGCCTGCAAGTACAGGCTTTGGCCCGCGGCCAGGATGATCTGACCATCGGGTGCATTGAGGCTTCCTGCATTCGAGACGTTGGGCGCCGCGAGCAACAGGCGGCCTTGATCTGCAGCCGTGAGGGTTGCGCCGGCGTCGACCGTGATCGACTGCGAGATCACATTTCCGGCCGAATCCACGAATGGCTGCAGTGCCGACTGGCCCTTGATTCCGGGCGCGAGAATGCCGGCCGCGAAATTCGCATCGGTGAGATTGAGTGAGGAGGCGAGAAGACCGCCGACGTTGACGGTGGCTCCGGGACCGAACAGGAAACCATTGGCATTGATGAGATAGATCTGCCCGTTGGACGTGAGCGTGCCAAAGATGCTGCTGGGATTCGTATCGAAGATCTTATTGAGCGCGATCGACGTAGCCGACGGCTGCTTGAACACCACTTTGCCGTCGGCGCTGATGTTGAACGATGACCAGTTCAACGTCGCGGTGTTGCTGGTCTGATTGACCGACAGGGTCTTTCCCGATTGAACCGCAGTGGCGGCCCCCGTCGTGACGAAGCTCGAAGCATTCGTCCCGCAGCTGCCTGCAAAACAGGGTACAGGCAACTGAGTTGCGGCCCAGGAACGGCCGCTCCAAGGGATGGCCCCGGATACCAGGAGACCGACCAGGAATCCTCCCGGGCCGGATCGGACGAGTCGACTATGCATCGGCCGAACTCTACTGGGGTTTCGTTACAAGCCGGTGGCGAAAACCGCGACGCATGACGGTCCGGAGAATTCGCGTCGCTGCGTCAGAACGTTCCTCGCACGAAGAACAGGACGCGCGATTGACCCGCGAGAGTGGCCGGTCCGGAAGCTGGACATCCGGAAGCGGCGGCGGACGCCAAGTCGGTCGCCGAGTCGAGCACCTTGGCCCACGTCAGCGCGCCGGTGATCCTCTGTCCCGGCAATACGTCGAATCCGCCACCGTAACTGTGTAGGTTGAGCCCGGTGCCGGTGGGCTGACAGCCCAAGACGGCGAGGTTCCAGGTGCGCCCCGCATCGGCGAACACGTAGGCATCGCCGATCACGCGCTCGTGCGCATGCCAGCCGGGCGAGGTCACTTGGAAGGTCTCCTTGATGCCCTTGTCACCGAGCACCTCGGACTCTAAGTAGCCGCGCACGCCGTCGATGCCGGCAATGGAGAAGTTCTCGTTGGTGATGAGCGGTTCGACTGCGGCCTGTCCAGCCGCGCGGAGTTTCAGGCGAAAGTCGGCGGGCAGCCTGAATTCGAAGTCCAGATCGCCGCGCAGGTAGAAATAGTTTGCCCGCCCCTCCGCCCGGTCGTTCGCGAAGGGGGCGTCGCTGTTCACCAGGTGGCGCGGGCCGGCATTCGCGGTGAGACTGAAGGCGGTCGTACGCCAATCGGAGCGCCACAGGCCGGCATAGGCAAAGGACAGATTCACGTAGCTGATCGGCGTATCGTCGCTGGTGGTTGCACTCTGAGTGATGGTGTTGCGAAAGTGCTTGTAGTCGAGGCCGAAGGTCACCGACTGATTCGCTGCCGCAGCGGTGACGAAGGGATAGGCAAGCCGCAGCCCGGTGATCTCACCGATGCCGAGCACACCCAGCGTGCCTATCGCGGCCACGTTGCTGTTCGAATTGATGTATTGAAACGATGGCTGCAGACCGGAGTCCAGCGGATGAAACACATAGTTCGCGGCGAACACGCGCACCTGGTCGAACTGCTGGGGAGTCGTCTGGTACTGCAGCGACAGGCTATCCATGCGGCCGAACATGTCGCCGTAACTCACGCTCGCGATAGCGCGCAGCGAGCGCGTATCGAGCGAGGCCTGGTTGTTGATCTCGAGGCTACCGTGCAGCGGCAGCGTATCGTGGACCTGTAGGGAGAGATCCACGGTCCCCGGAGCAGAGCCCGCTTTGAGCACGGGCACGACCGAGCGGTCCGGGGTCGCGGCATTCATGGCTTGAAGTTCGTCCTGAAGCTTCGACAGCTGCAGCACCTGTCCCGGCGTCGCGGCCGGCAGCGCAGCGATGACGTCGCGCTCGGGAAAGTAATGCGCGCCGCTGATCTGTTCCTTCTCGACCCGCCCTTCCGTCACGCGCAGGCGCAAGACGCCCCCCTCCACCTTCTGCGGCGGAATGTCGACGAAAACGGTCCCGTAGCCATGGTCGTGATAGTAGGTTTCCAGGGCCGTCCTAGCCGCCTCGACGTCGGGAAGGGCCTTGTTCGGGCCCAGCAGGGGATAGAGCACCCTCTCTATATCCCGGTTGGTCAGCACCGTGTTGCCGATCACCCGGTATTCCATCACGTCGAAATGTTGTTCGGACTTGGCTTGGTCTGCCTCGTCGGCGTACGCAGCCATGCTCGGCAGATGGGCGAGCAGAACTATGACAAGTGCTGTGGCGGCGCGTCCGGCAGATACGAATCCAATGCGCATCCGCCCACCTTATCGCGCCAATGTGTCGGTTTTCATTCAGCGACTGCATAGCGCAGAAAAAAAACTGGCCTCCCATTAGGGAGGCCAGTGCGCAGCGCAAAGTCCGTTTGCGACGGTCTGTCGACTTCCGCCTCCTATTAAAGGAAGGGAGTCGGATCGTTGCAGCTGTTGCCTATGCGGGAGAACGGATTGATGTAGACCGTATGCCCCGAGATCGTCACTCCCGTACCCGAGATCGGATAGCTCGGCGTATTGAAGTTGGGATTCGCCAGAATATCCGCGGCGCCCGGGAGCGTCGCTTCCGTCTGGAACGCCGAGATCAGGCCCTGGATCAATCCCTGCTGATCCGCGCTCAAGGAGCTGTAGTTCGGACCCGTGGTCGCCGTCGCCTCGTACCAGTCGCTATATGTACCGGCCGCCGCATTCAGGTTGGAGGGCTGCACGTTGTCCACCGCAACCAGCGTGAGATTGGGATAGGTGCTGCTGCCCGCGTTGTCGATCGATGCGTAGGTAATCGCACCCGGAATGGTGTTGGCCGCCGCGAGGACGTTGCCCGTCGAGAAGTAGTCAGCCGTGCCGCCCGTGGATTCCGCAATCGCGGTTTGCACGGGGGTGGTGCAACGATCGCCCGTGAAGTAGAGGTCCGTCGCCGTGCGGCTGCCCGAGCCCTGCTCGCGGTTCACGATGGTGATCGCCAGACTGCTCGACGCAACGGCATTGCCGCTGGTGTCGGGCACATCGTTCCAGTTGACCTGGTTGCCCTGCAGGATCGACCCAATCGTCTGACGCGACAGGTCGAGCGACGCGGTGGCGGTGCCCTGGCCGGACTTCTCAGCCGTACTGAAGGCACTACTGTTGGTGTTCACGAACACGCCAAAAACCTGATCGAAGATCAGGGCCTGTGTAAGACCGGCGAGTTGCACCGCCGTTGCATGGCCATACACCGAGGACTTGTAGGCCGACGGATAGTTGTTGCCGGTGAGCGCGCCCGGCTCGACGTCGGTGATGCCAAACTGCACGGGTGCCTTGAACACGCCGCCCGAGAACGAATCATCGATACCATTGGTGGCACTCGCGCCGCCCACCGCAACGGTGTAGCTGCCGGCCGAACCGCTTGCTCCGGCGAGGGACAGCTGATTGATCTGCGAGCCGGACACGAGTGGCA
>JBEKWA010000018.1:0-80319 GCA_049513515.1 Steroidobacteraceae bacterium | reverse complement strand
GTGGTCATCGCCGGCGGCGACGGCAAGGGTCAGGACTTCGCGCCGCTGGCCGCGGCCTTCCGCGGCAAGGTCAAGCGCGCCGTGCTCATCGGCCGCGACGCGCCGATCATCGCCGAGGCACTCGCGGGCGTGTGTACGGTTGAGCGCGCCGACACGTTGCCGGCCGCGGTGGCGGCCGCGGCCGCTGCGGCGCAGCCGGGCGACACCGTGCTGCTGTCGCCGGCCTGCGCGAGCCTCGATATGTTTCGCGACTACAACCATCGCGGCGAAGTCTTTACGGACGCGGTGCGCGCGCTCGCGGTGCCCGCATGAACGCGACCACGATGTCCTACGGACTGCGAGCCCGCGAGCGCATGCCCTTCGCGTGGGACCCGATCACTCTCGGGCTGACGGCGGCGCTCCTCCTGGTGGGTCTCGTGATGGTGAGCTCCGCCTCGATGTCGATCGCCGCCAAGGAGCTGGGCGATCCCTTCTATTTTCTCCAACGCCAGCTGGTTTTCGGCGGCGTGGGTGTGCTCTTCGCCTGGACGCTCACCCGCGTGCCCGCGGCGCTGTGGGACAAGTACAGCCTGGCGCTATTGCTCCTCGGCCTTTTGCTGCTGCTGCTCGTGCTGATTCCCGGCCTCGGCGCGACCGTCAACGGCGCGCGCCGCTGGATGCGCATCGGACCGATGAATTTTCAAGTCTCAGAGCTCGCCAGGGTGCTGGTTCTTACCTGGGTGTGCAGCTACTGTGTGCGCAAGCGCGACGAGCTGATGCGCACGTTCAGCGGACTGTTGCGGCCGGTCGGTCTGCTCACGGTGAGCGCGCTGCTGCTGCTGCTCGAGCCCGACTTCGGCGCGGCGACGGTGCTGTTCGCCACCGGCTTCGCCGTGCTGTTCGTGGCGGGGGCGCGCATGCGCTACGTGCTTTTGCTGGTGTCCGCCGCGGCGCTCGCCTTCTCCGTGCTCGCGCTCACCTCGGCCTATCGCTTGAAGCGCCTCACGGGCTTCCTGCATCCCTGGGACGATCCCTTCAACGGCGGCTTTCAGCTGACGCAGTCCTTGATCGCGATCGGACGCGGCTCGTGGTTCGGCGTCGGCCTCGGCTCGAGCGTGCAGAAACTCTTCTATCTACCCGAGGCGCACACCGACTTCGTGTTCGCCGTGCTCGCCGAGGAGCTTGGGCTGGTGGGTGTGATCGGCGTGCTCGCCTTGTTCGTCGCACTGGTGTGGCGCGCTTTCCGGATCTCACGCATGGCGGCACAGGCCGGAATGCAGTTCCAGTCCTATGTCGCACTCGCCTTCGGCGTGTGGCTCGGTGTGCAGGCGCTGGTGAACATCGGCGTGAACATGGGCGTGTTGCCGACCAAGGGTCTGACGCTGCCGCTCCTGAGCTATGGGCGCAGTAGTCTCCTGGTGAGCATGGGTTGGCTCGGCGTGCTCCTGCGCATTTACCACGAGGTCAAATGCACGTCGCGCGCCGCCGTGATGCGCACGCCCGGGGGACCTCGATAATGGGCGCCCGCGGATCAGTCTCCAGTGCGCAAGGACCCGTCCTCATCATGGCGGGCGGCACGGGCGGTCACGTGTTTCCTGCGCTCGCGGTGGCGAAAGTGTTGCGCGAGCGCGGCGTGCCCGTCGTGTGGCTCGGCGTGCCGGACAGCATGGAATCGCGGTTGGTGCCGGCGAACGGCTTCCCCATCGAGTGGGTGCGCGTGCGGGGGATCCGCGGCAAGGGCGCCGCGGCATGGCTCGCGGCGCCGTTCCGCGTCGCCGCGGCGGTTCTCGAGGCGGCGCGCATTCTGCGGCGGGTCAAGCCACGCGCCGTGCTCGGAGCTGGGGGCTACGTGAGCGGCCCGGGCGGGATCGCGGCGTGGCTCCTGCGCATCCCGCTGCTGATTCACGAGCAGAACGCCGTGGCCGGCTTGACGAACCGGTGGCTGGCCCGCTTCGCGACCCAGGTGCTCGAGGCCTTTCCAGGCAGCTTCGGTGCCGGCGTGAAGGCGTGCACCGTCGGCAATCCCGTTCGCGCCGACATTGCCGGCATCGCCGAACCCGCTCAGCGCTTCGCCCAACGTACGGGGCGCGCGCGGCTCTTGGTGTTCGGCGGCAGTCAGGGGGCGCAGCGCTTGAACGCTACCGTTCCCCAGGCCCTGTCGCGCCTCGATCCGGCGCGCCGCCCGGAAGTCAGACATCAGGCAGGCGTGCGCGGCATTGAGGCGGCGCGCGCCGCATACCAGAGTCTCGCGGTCGAGGCTGAAGTGCTGCCGTTCATCGATGACATGGCGGCCGCCTACGCGTGGGCCGACCTCGCGCTATGTCGCGCGGGCGCGATGACCATCGCCGAGCTGCAAGCGGCCGGGCTCGGCGCCTTGCTGGTGCCTTTTGCGGCCGCCACCGACGATCATCAAACCAAGAACGCCGAGGTCATGGTGCGCGTCGGCGCGGGCCGGGTATTGCCCGAGGCGGATCTGACGCCCGAGCGCTTGAGTACGGACCTCGCCGAGCTCACGGTGGATCGTGCGCGTCTGCTCGAGATGGCACGGGCGGCGCGGGCGGTGCGCAACGTCGACGCGGCGGCACGCCTCGCCGATCTGTGCGTCGAGGCGGGAGGCGCCGCGGCATGAACGATCGCATGCGCCGCATCCACATCATTCACTTCGTCGGCATCGGCGGCAGCGGTATGGGGGGTGTCGCCGAGGTGCTGCTCAACCTGGGCTACGAGGTCCAGGGCTCGGACCTGAAGTCCAACCCCGTCACCGAACGCCTCGCGCGTCTCGGCGCGAAGATTTTCCTGGGCCATGCAGCGGAGAATCTGGGCAACGCCGACGTGGTCGTGGTCTCGAGTGCGGTCGATCGAGCGAATCCCGAGCTTGCGGCAGCACTCGCGGGCCGCATTCCCGTGGTGCCGCGCGCCGAGATGCTGGGCGAGCTCATGCGTTTTCGCTATTCGATCGCGGTCGCGGGCACGCACGGCAAGACTACTACGACGAGTTTGGTGGCGAGCATTCTCGCCGAGGGCGGCCTCGATCCGACATTCGTCATCGGCGGACGCCTCAAGAGCGCGGACAGCAATGCGCGCCTGGGCGCGGGTCGCTATCTGGTCGCGGAGGCCGACGAGAGCGACGCCTCGTTCATGCATCTGCAGCCGATGATCGCCGTGGTCACCAACATCGACAACGACCATCTCGGGACACACCAGGGGGACTTTGTCCGCCTCAAGGCGAGCTTCGTCGATTTCCTTCACAACCTGCCGTTCTACGGCCTCGCCGTACTGTGCTCGGACGACGAGGAAGTGAGCGGCATTCTCGCAGCGGTGGCCCGTCCCATCGTGACCTACGGCTTCGGCGCCGGCGCCGACGTGCGCGCGGTCGACGTGCGCCCCGCGGGCCTCAAGACCCACTTCTCGGCGCTGCGCGTTGGGCTGCCGCCGCTCGAGCTCACCATCAACTTGCCGGGCCGGCACAATGTGCTCAACTCGCTCGCCGCGGTGGCGGTGGCGACCGAGCTCGGCGTCGCGGATGCGGCCATCCAGCGTGCGCTCGCGAATTTCCAGGGCATCGAACGGCGGCTACAACAGCTCGGCGAGATTCGCTGGTCGGGCGGCAGCGCGCTCATTGTCGACGACTATGGCCATCATCCTACCGAGGTGGCGGCGACACTCGAATCCGTGCGTCAGGCCTGGCCTGACCGTCGCCTGGTGCTCGCCTTCCAGCCGCACCGCTTCACCCGCACCCGCGACTTGCTCGATGACTTCGGCCGCGCCTTGAGCGAGTGCGACGTGCTGCTGGTCACCGAGGTCTACGCTGCGGGTGAGACGCCGATCGCGGGCGCCGACGGTCGCGCGATCTGCCGCGCGGTGCGCACGCGCGGACTCGTCGAACCGGTGTTCGTCGAGCGCGTCGATGATCTGGCCGAGGCGCTGCGCGGGGTGCTGCGCGACGGCGACGTGGTGCTCACCATGGGCGCAGGCAACATCGGTGCCGCCGCGCAGGATTTGAGGGCCAGGCTCGCGTCGGGGGAGGCGGCATGAACGGCGTGCTGCGCTCCGAGCCCTTCGCTCCCGAATATGCCGCCCGGATCCTGCGGGACGTGCCCATGTCGCGTCACACCTCCTGGCACGTGGGGGGGCCCGCGGACTTCTTCTTCAGTCCGCGCGACGCCTCGGACCTCGGGGGCTTCGTCCGCCAGCTGCCCGAGGAGATTCCGCTTCTGTGGATCGGACTGGGGAGCAATCTGCTGGTGCGCGACGGAGGTATTCGCGGCGCAGTCATTGCCACGCACGGGGCCCTGTCGAGCCTCGAGCGCTCGAGCGCCACGCGAATTCGGGTCGCAGCCGGGGTGCCGTGTGCGCGCATCGCCCGGCAATGCGTGAAGTGGGGGCTCGGCCCTGCGGAGTTCTTCGCCGGCATTCCCGGCACGCTGGGTGGCGCACTTGCGATGAACGCCGGCGCCTGGGGTGGAGAGACCTGGCGTCACGTGCGGGAGGTCGAGGTGCTCGATCGGCACGGTATTCGGCGCACGCGACCGCCGGCCGATTACGAAGTCGGCTACCGCCGCGTCGTCGGCCCCCGCGATGAATGGTTCCTGACGGCGCAACTCGAGTTCGAGCGCAAGCCGGGCGTGAACGAGACCGCTATGCGCGAGCTTCTCGAGAAGCGCCGCGACACCCAGCCCATCGGCGAGTGGAGCTGCGGGTCGGTGTTCACCAATCCGCCGGGCGATCACGCGGCGCGCCTCATCGAGAGTGCGGGCCTGAAGGGGTTTCGCATCGGCGACGCGTCGGTCTCGCAGAAGCACGCCAATTTCATCATTAATCACGGCGCGGCGCGCGCAGCCGACATCGAGGCGTTGATCGAGCACGTGCGGCGCACCGTGGCACAGGTGCACGCCGTCGAGCTCACGACTGAGGTACGCATCGTGGGGGAAGCGGCATGAGCCGGCTCACATGGCTCGGCGCGGGGCGCCGCGCGCAATCGAGCACCGAGTTCGGCAAGGTGGCCGTGCTCCTGGGCGGCGACTCCAGCGAGCGCGAGATTTCCCTGATGAGCGGCAACGCTGTGCTCCAGGCACTTTTGCGGCGCGGCGTGAGCGCCGCGGCCTTCGATCCCGGTGTGCGGCCGGTGCAGGAGCTGGCGAGTGAGGGATTCGAGCGCGCCTGGATCGCCCTGCACGGGCCCGGCGGCGAGGACGGGCTCATCCAAGGCGCCCTGGAGTGGCTCGGCATCCCCTACACCGGTTCAGGCGTGCTTGCCTCGGCGCTGACCATGGACAAGCTCAAGACCAAGCGTGTCGTGGTGGGCGCCGGATTGACCGCGCCGCCCTACACGGTGCTCTCGAGCAGCGACGATCTCGAGCGCGCGCTCCTCGAGGTCGGCCTGCCGCTCATGGTCAAGCCCGCCTCTCAGGGCTCGAGCGTCGGTATCAGCAAGGTGAAGACCGCGGCGGAATTGCCGCAGGCCTATGCGGAAGCTCGCGCCGTCGATCCACTCGTGTTCGCAGAACGCTTCGTGGAGGGTCAGGAGCTCACCGTGGGCGTGCTTGGGCGTAGCGCACTGCCTTCGATCCGCATCCAGCCCGCGACGGAGTTCTACGATTATCAGGCGAAGTATTTCCGCAACGACACGCAGTATCACTGTCCGAGTGGGCTCGATGCGCGCGAGGAGGCGGAAATTTCGGCCGCGGCGCTCGCGACGTTTCGCGTGACCGATTGCTCGGGCTGGGGACGCGTCGACTTCATGCGTGAGGCGTCCACGGGCAAGTTCTATTTCATCGAGATCAATACCACGCCTGGAATGACCGACCACAGCCTGGTGCCGATGGCCGCGCGCCAGGCCGGCATCGATTTCGACGAGCTGGTGTGGCGCGTCCTCGAATCCAGTTTCGCGAGGCAGCGCAAATGAACCTCAACTGGCTCATGCGCCGCAATCGGTTCAAGAACCGTCCGAAGGCGGAGAAGGCGCCGTGGCAGTGGCCGAAGTTCATCGTCGATTGGCGCAAGTACGGCAAGCGCGCGACCCTCGTCGCGCTCACCCTCGCGGTGCTCGCCGGCTTCCTGCTGGCCCTCGACCGGCCGGTGCGCACGATCTCGATGGACGGCAGCTTCCAGCGCGTCTCACCGGGGCAGATCGAGAAGGCGGTGGCGCCCTATGCGCATGCGGGCTTTCTCTCCGCAGATCTCGACGCCATCGAGAACGCGGTGGAGAGCCTGCCATGGGTCGATCGCGCGCGAGTGCAGAGGCGCTGGCCGAACAGCCTGCACGTCACGGTCGTGGAGCAAACCGCCGCGGCGCGCTGGGGCGACTCGGGCCTGCTCAACACCCGCGGCCAGCTGTTCGTGAGATCCGCTATGCACGTGCCTGCGGAGCTGCCGCGCCTCTCGGGCCCGGAGGGCACCGAGTCGCAGGTCGCACAGCGCTATCTATCGGCGCAGGGACGGGTGCTCGAGGCGGGCATGCGCATCGCGGCGCTGCGCCTCGACGAGCGCGGCGCGTGGGAGATGGACCTCGATAGCGGCGTGACGGTGCGCCTCGGGCGGCGTGACGTCGACGAGCGCATCGACCGCTTCATCCGCACCGTCTCGCAAGTGATCGCGCATCGCATGAGCGAGATCACCTATGTGGACATGCGTTACTCGAACGGCTTCGCCATCGGTTGGCGCAGCACCCAGACGCCGGCGACGGCGTCCCCCAAGAATTCCGACGACTCCGAAGCCTGAAGGAAACCCGAGCTCGACATGGCGAAACGTTCCGACCGCAATTTGACCGTAGGGCTCGATATCGGCACGAGCAAGGTGGTCGCCATCGTGGGCGAGATAAAGGCCAACGGCGAGCTCGAGATCATCGGCATCGGCAGCCATCCGTCGCGCGGCCTGAAGAAGGGCGTCGTGGTGAACATCGAATCCACGGTCCAGTCCATCCAGCGCGCA
This sequence comes from Steroidobacteraceae bacterium, assembly GCA_049513515.1. Classification (GTDB taxonomy): domain Bacteria; phylum Pseudomonadota; class Gammaproteobacteria; order Steroidobacterales; family Steroidobacteraceae; genus Bog-1198. The sequence continues at coordinate 73,410 of JBEKWA010000018.1, read as the reverse complement.
GTGGAGGAAGCGGAGCTCATGGCCGGATGCGAGATCCACTCCGTATACGCGGGTATCGCCGGCAGTCACGTGCGCAGCCTCAACTCCCACGGCATCGTGGCGATCAAGGACAAGGAGGTCGGCCCGGGCGATGTCGAGCGTGTCATCGACGCGGCCAAGGCGGTGGCCATTCCGGCCGATCAGAAGATCCTGCACGTGCTCCCGCAGGAATACATCATCGATGCGCAAGAGGGCATTCGTGACCCCATCGGCATGTCGGGCGTGCGGCTCGAAGCCAAAGTGCACATCGTCACCGGCGCGGACAGCGCCGCGCAAAACATCGTCAAGTGCGTGCAGCGCTGCGGTCTTGCCGTGGACGACATCGTGCTGGAGCAGCTCGCCTCGAGCTATGCCGTGCTCACCGAGGACGAGAAGGATCTCGGCGTGTGCGTGGTCGACATCGGTGGCGGAACCACCGACATGGCGGTGTTCGGCGGCGGCGCCATCCGCCACACCGCGGTGATCCCGATCGCCGGCGATCAGGTCACGAACGACATCGCCGTGTCCATGCGCACGCCCACGCAGTACGCCGAGGACATCAAGATCAAGTACGCGTGCGCGCTCTCGCAGCTCGCGAATCCCGACGAGACCATCGAGGTGCCGAGCGTCGGAGACCGGCCGCCGCGCCGACTCGCGCGGCAGACCCTCGCCGAGATCGTCGAGCCGCGCTACGAGGAGCTGTTCGCGCTGGTTCGCGACGAGCTGCGCCGCGCGGGCCTCGAGGAGGCGGTCGCCACAGGCATCGTGCTCACCGGCGGCAGCTCCAAGATGGAAGGCGCGGTCGAGCTGGCCGAGGAAGTGTTTCACATGCCGGTGCGTCTCGGCATACCGCAGTACGTCAGCGGCCTGGTCGACGTGGTGAGCAACCCGATTCACGCCACCGGGGTGGGGCTGCTCTTGTACGCGAAAGCCAACCTGGAAGTGCAGCGCACGGAGGCGCCGCTCCTTGCCGGCGGCATGAAGACGATTTTCGAGCGAATGAAGGCCTGGTTTCAGGGGAATTTTTGAATCAGGCCCTTGGGTGATTACAACCGATAGGAGAACTTGAATGTTTGAACTAATGGACTCTTATAGTCAGAGCGCCATCATCAAGGTGTTGGGCGTGGGCGGCGGCGGCGGCAACGCGGTCTCGCACATGGTGCAAGCCGGTCTCGAGGGCGTCGATTTCATCTGCATCAACACCGACGCGCAAGCGCTCAAGCACTCCAAGGTGCGCACCGCACTGCAGATCGGCTGCAACATCACCAAGGGCTTGGGCGCTGGCGCCGACCCCGAAGTGGGCCGTCAGGCGGCGATGGAGGATCGCGATCGGATCATCGAGCTGATCGAGGGCTGCGACATGCTGTTCATCACCGCCGGCATGGGCGGCGGCACCGGCACGGGGGCTGCGCCCGTGGTTGCACAGGTCGCGAAGGAGCTCGGCATTCTCACCGTGGCGGTGGTAACCCGTCCATTCGAGATGGAAGGCAACAAGCGCTCGCGCGTCGCCGATCAGGGCATGCTCGAGCTTTCGAAATACGTCGATTCGCTGATCACCATCCCGAATCAGAAGCTCTTGCAGGTGCTCGGCAGCACCACGACCTTGCTCGATGCGTTCAAGGCGGCGAACACCGTGCTGCAGGGTGCGGTGCAAGGTATCGCCGAGCTGATCACCCGGCCGGGCCTGATCAACGTCGATTTCGCCGACGTGCGCACGGTCATGTCGGAGACCGGCATGGCGATGATGGGATCGGGTGCGGCCGCGGGCGAAGATCGCGCTCGCGAGGCGGCGGAGGCGGCGATCTCGAGTCCGCTGCTCGAGGACATCAACCTTGCCGGCGCACAGGGGATCTTGGTGAACGTCACCGCCGGAATGGATCTCTCGATTGGCGAGTTCCAGGAAGTGGGTAACGTGATCAAGCAGTTCGCGTCGGACGACGCCACGGTCGTGGTTGGAACGGTGATCGATCCCGAGATGTCCAACCAGATCAGAGTAACGGTGGTGGCCACCGGTCTCGGCAAGCCCGTCGCGCGCGCGGTCGCGCAGCCGCCGCTGGCGGCAGCCGTGCCGGCTCCAACCATGCGCGTAGTGAGACAGAAGTCACCGCTGGCTCCCACCGATTACGCCATGCTGGACAAGCCGACCGTGCAGCGTCAGCGTGCCGTGGGCGACGGCCTGCGGTCGGAAAGCGAAGCGGAGGATCTCCTCGACATACCGGCGTTCTTGCGTCGGCAAGCGGACTAGTGCGCGTCGAGACCTGAGCAATGGCGCCCGCGGGAAGGAGAGGGCCGAGGGAGCGGCCCCGCGGTATCGGGAGTCTCAAGGGCGCTTTTGCTGAAGAGGCGTTTTGTCCTGAAAACGCCACAAGTGTGAGTAAGTGTGAGGGCGCCTTTAGCCCGTTTGTTGCGTATGATACCTTGGCAATTAACTTAAGAGGCTAATAGCCGGTTCCGATCGATGTTGAATCAAAGAACGCTGAAGAACTCGATTCGCGCCACAGGGGTTGGCCTGCATACGGGGAAGAAGGTGCTGATGACCCTGCGCCCCGCGGCGCCGGACACCGGCATCGTTTTCAGGCGTACCGACATGCCGTCCTCCGTCGACATCAAGGCGCATGCGCAGAACGTCGGGGACACCATGATGGGGACCACGCTGCAGAGCGGCGAGGCCAAGATCTCGACGGTCGAGCACCTGCTGTCCGCACTCGCCGGGCTCGGCATCGACAATGCCTTGGTCGAGGTGAGCGCCGGCGAGGTGCCGATCATGGACGGCAGCGCCGGACCCTTTGTCTTCTTGCTGCAGTCCGCCGGCATCGAGGAGCAACGGGCGCCGAAGCGGTTCATCCGGATCCGCGAGAGTTTGAAGGTCGAGGACGGCGACAAGTGGGCGCGCTTCGATCCCTACGACGGATTCAAGGTGAACTTCGAGATCGAGTTCGATCACCCCACCTTCAAGAAGCATTCGCAGGTGGCCTCGATGGATTTCTCGACCACCTCGTTCCTGCGGGAGGTGAGCCGCGCACGCACCTTCGGCTTCATGCGTGACTTGGAAAGCCTGCGCGCGCGCAACCTGGCGCTCGGCGGCAACATGGACAACGCCATCGTGCTCGACGATTACCGCGTTCTGAATGAGGACGGGCTGCGTTACGAAGACGAGTTCGTGAAGCACAAGATTCTCGATGCCATCGGCGATTTGTATCTGCTCGGGCACAGCCTCATCGGCGAGTTCAGCGGCTACAAGTCCGGACATGCGCTCAACAACCGTTTGCTGCGCACCCTCATTGCTCGGGAAAGTGCCTGGGAAGAGGTCACGTTCGAAAGCTTGGCCGAGGCACCGATCTCCTACGTGGCCGCGGCCGCTGCCCGCGTCTAGGCGACCCCGCCTCGCCATCGCGCCTCGCCAACGCACCCGACCGCTGCGTCTCGCCGACCCTCGCCGGATTACGATAACTGCACGATTCCGGCGGTTTCCGCCCTTGACGGGGTCCCGGGCGAGGGCGCGAGATACAGCTGAAAGAGAAACTGCTACCCGCAAGGCGCGACACCGGGCGATGACGCGATTCTGTTGATCGCCGCGGCGATGTGGCGTCTTTTGGTGGTCTTTGCGGCAGTGCGGCCGGATCTAATATTGCGGTGCAGTATCGGGTGGCGATTGCACTACTTTGATGCGGACTGTGTGGATTTCTTGGCCGAGCTCGCCCGCGACACGCTCACGCAGCGCCTTCGTCCGGTACCGCAAACGCGTTGCCCAGACTCCCCCCGAAACGCCGACCGTCAGCCGGCCGTCTTCGACTCCGGCGGTTACCACGGTCCCCTGGAGCTCCGCCGGAAGAGCGGCGCGCACGTGAGATAGAACCTCGGAACGCTCGCGCCTGCGGCACTGCAGGCTCTTGAGACGTCCACCCGATGCTCCCAGTAACTCATTGATATTTTTGCATTTTTTCATTTTGGACGCCGGAAAGCCAACCGGAATTGACGGGAAAAGCGTGCTTAACATCCTTGTTTTGCCTCACCTTATTCTGCATAGTCTACGCCGTAGCTCGCCAGGACTGAGGCTCCACCTCCACCATGATCGCCTCTTTCACATGAATGTCATTTTCGTCGGTCGCAAGAGCGGTCGCGTCAAACAGCTCAACCTGCGCCATCCGCTGGTGCTGGCGGCTGCGGCTGCGCTCGTTTTCCTGGTCGTCGGCGGTGCATTTTCGATCGGGGTCGGCCTCGGGGCGCGCCATCGCGGCGCTAGCACCGTCGAAGATCTCGGTGGATGGTCCAAGGCGCTGGTCGGCGAACAGGCGCAGATCGATGATGTGCGGCACATGCTGCAAGAGAAGGTCAATGCGCTGGCCATGCGCGTCGGACAAATGAATGCCAATGTGATTCGCCTGGACGCGCTGGGTAAGCGCTTGACGCGTATGGCAAATCTGGATGACGGAGAGTTCGACTTCGGCAATCCGCCGGCGCTCGGCGGTGCCGAGGGCGCCGATGGCCAGCCCGCCCAGATTCCGAGCCTCACCGCGATGGTCGATGATCTGCAAACCCAGCTCTCGAGCCGCGAGCAGGAGTTGGGCGTCCTCGAGAACCTCATTCTCACCCGCGAGCTCAACAAGCAGGTCTACCCCGAAGGCCGGCCCGTCCAGGACGGCTGGATCTCCTCCTACTTTGGGCGCCGTGCGGATCCTTTCACCGGCTATTTGGCGGTGCACAAGGGAGTGGATTTCGCCGGTCCTCAGGGGTCTAAGGTATCGGCGGTGGCAGCCGGGCTCGTGACCTTCGCCGGTGAGCGGTCGGGTTACGGCGAGATGGTGGAGATCAACCACGGTAACGGCCTTGCAACGCGGTATTGCCACAACGAGAAGCTGCTCGTGAAGCAGGGCGACATGGTGAGCAAGGGCCAGGAAGTCGCCCTGATGGGCTCGACCGGACATTCCACGGGCCCTCACTTGCACTTCGAAGTGCTGAAGAACGGCAGCCAGGTGGACCCGCTGCACTTCATCGGCGAGGATCGCTAGCCGAGTCTCCCGAGCGCTGATTTGCCGGCGTCCCTCGCGGCGCCGTGCGCACCCCTACGACTGGCGTGCGCGTCCCTGCATCCGGGTCGAGCGCGGGCTAGAAACAATTTACCGCCCATTCTGTCTATCCGTACAATACCCAGTTTTCTGAGGATCCCCTAAGCGTGTGGAAGCTTCTCACCCAAGTATTCGGCAGCCGTAATCAGCGTCTCATCAAGGAGTTGAGCCGCACGGTCGTGGCCACGAATGCACTCGAGAATGAGATTCGAGTGCTCAAGGACGAGCAATTTCCGGACAAGACGCAGGAGCTCAAGGCGCGATTCGCCGCCGGTATCCCCCTCGATGCGCTGGTGCCCGAGGCATTTGCGCTCGTCCGCGAGGCGTCCCGCCGTGTGCTGGGCCTGCGTCATTTCGACGTGCAGTTGATCGGCGGTCTGGCCCTGCATCTGGGGAAGATCGCCGAGATGCGCACCGGCGAGGGCAAAACCCTCATGGCTACCTTGCCCGCATACCTCAACGCTCTCTCGGGAGAGGGCGTGCACGTGGTGACCGTGAACGAGTATCTGGCGCAGCGCGACTCGGACTGGATGGGACCCGTGTACCGCTTCCTCGGTATGAACGTGGGCGTCATCAAGAACGCCCAGTCGCAGGAAGAGAAGCGCGCCGCCTACGCGCGTGACATCACGTACGGCACCAACAACGAGTTCGGCTTCGACTACCTGCGCGACAATCTCGCCTTCCGTCTCGAGGACCGGGTGCAGCGCAAGCTCTCCTTCGCCATCGTCGACGAGGTCGACTCCATCCTCATCGACGAGGCGCGCACTCCGCTGATCATCTCCGGCCCCGCCGAGGAAAGCACCGAGCTCTACATCAAGATAAACACCTTGATTCCGCGGCTCACGCGACAGAAAGAGGAGAATGGGCCGGGGGACTACGCGGTCGACGAGAAGACGAAGCAGGCCACGCTCACCGAAGAAGGCCACGAGAAGGTCGAGGGGCTCATGGCCGAAATCGGCCTATTGCGCGACGCCGAGAGCCTCTACGATGCGACCAACATCCGCTTGATGCATCATTTGAATGCGGCCCTGCGCGCGCACGCTCTGTATCGCCGCGACGTCGAGTACATCGTTCGCCAGGGCGAAGTGATCATCGTCGATGAGTTCACCGGGCGCACCATGCCCGGACGTCGCTGGTCGGACGGCCTGCATCAGGCGGTCGAGGCGAAAGAAGGCGTGAAGGTGCGCGAGGAGAACCAGACGGTCGCCTCCATCACTTTCCAGAATTATTTCAGGCTGTATTCCAAGCTTTCCGGCATGACCGGCACGGCCGATACTGAGGCGTTCGAGTTCCAGCAGATCTACGGACTCGAGGTGGTCGTCATCCCGACGCACAAGCCGATGATCCGCAAGGACAACTCGGATCTCGTGTTTCTCTCCGAGCAAGACAAGTACCAGGCCGTTCTCGAAGACATCCAGGACTGCGTGAAGCGCGGTCAGCCGGTGCTGGTCGGAACGACATCGATCGAGACCTCCGAGCGCCTCGCCAAGCTCCTGCAGGGCGCGCACATACCCCACGAGGTCTTGAATGCGAAGCAGCACGAGCGCGAGGCGCACATCGTGGCCGAGGCCGGTCGCCCCGGGGCGGTGACCATCGCGACCAACATGGCGGGCCGCGGCACCGACATCGTGCTCGGCGGCAATCCGCAGGCACAGATCGATGCGAGCGGCAGCGGCGACGAGGCTGCCGTGAAGGAGATTCGCGAGGACTGGCAGAAGCGCCACGAGCAAGTGCTCGAGGCGGGCGGCCTGCACATCATCGGCACCGAGCGTCACGAATCCAGGCGTATCGACAATCAGCTGCGCGGCCGCTCCGGCCGCCAGGGCGACCCGGGCTCGAGCCGTTTCTATTTGTCGCTCGAAGATAACTTGATGCGCATCTTCGGCGATCCCACACGCATGAAGTCACTCATGACCCGCGTCGGCATGAAGGCCGGCGAGGCCATCGAGAGCGGCATGCTCACGCGGCAAATCGAGCGAGCGCAGCGCCGCGTGGAGCAATACAACTTCGATGCACGCAAACAGCTGCTCGAATACGACGATGTCGCCAACGATCAGCGCCGCGTCATCTATCAGCAGCGCACCGATCTCATGGGCACGGAGGATGTGTCGGAGGCGATCGTCGGAGCGCGTGAGGATGTCGTGGCGCAGCTCGTCGAGCAATATCTGCCGCAGGGCGTTCCCCAGGAGAACTGGGATCTGGCGGAGCTCACGCAATCACTGGAGCGCGACTTCGGTGTGCGGCTGCCCGTCGATGAGTGGGTGAAAGCCGACGAGACGGGCGACATCGCGGTGCTGCGCAACAAGATCGTCGAGGCGCTCGGGGCGGCGTACGAGACCAAGCGCGCCACGGTCGGCGCCGAGATCATGCGTTACATCGAGAAAGAAGTGATGCTGCGCACGCTCGACCAGCATTGGCGCGAGCACCTCGCGGCGATGGATTACATGCGTCAGGGAATTTTTCTGCGCAGCTATGCGCAAAAAAATCCGAAGCAGGAGTACAAGCGCGAGGCCTTCGAGCTGTTCGCCGCCATGCTCGATCGCATCAAGTTCGACACCGTCACGACCGTGTCCAAGGTGCAAGTGCGCAGCCAGGCCGAGATCGAGCGCGAGGAGCTCGAGCGCCAGCAGAGGCTCGCCCGCGCGCTGCAGCTGCAACACGCGGAAGCCGTGTCGCCGATCCGGATCGCGGCGGAGGAAGAGCCCGCCGCCGCCGACGGCAATCCCCTCGAGGCGGGACCAACGCGCGGGGCCGCGCCGCCCGCCACGCCCGCGGCCGCGCCTGCGGCCGCGCCGTTCGTGCGGCCGGTGCCGAAAGTGGGACGCAATGAAATGTGTCCTTGCGGTTCGGGCAAGAAGTACAAGCACTGCCACGGCGCCTTGCAGCAAGCGAGCGGTTGACGGACTCATCCTCGAGCGCCACGCATGGCATGCCGACGATCCACGTCGCGGCGGCCGTGCTATTCGACCGGCACGGCCGGGTCCTGATCGCAGAACGACCTCCCGGCAAGCACCTCGCCGGCTGCTGGGAATTCCCTGGTGGCAAGATGGAGCCGGGAGAAACTCGCACCGAGGCGCTTGCGCGCGAGCTCAAGGAGGAGCTGGGCGTCGAAATCGAGCATCCTCGACCCCTCCTGCGCTTGCGCCACGCCTACCCCTATGGCGACGTGCTCCTTGACGTGTGGGTGATACGTCGCTATCGCGGCGAGCCCCAAGGTCTCGACGGCCAGGCGCTCAGGTGGTGCAACCGGACGGAGCTGGCGAACGCCGAACTGCTGCCGGCCGATCGGCCCATCATCGCGGCGCTGCGGTTACCCGAGCGCCTGCAGCAGAGCCACACGCCGTTCTACGCGCTGCGCGATGCTGCTGCTGCCCCGGCGCGCATGGCGCGGCGTCTCGATGGTGTGTTCTGCGAGGATGCGTGTGACGCCGACGCCGCGGTGGCGGCCGGCGCCGATTTCCTCGCGATGCGTGTCCCGCTCAGCGCCGCCGAGCTGATGGCGTTGTGCGGGCGTGTGCCGGTACCGGTGTTCGCTCGCGGCACGACGCTCGAGCACGCGTGGGCGCAAGGCGCGACCGGGATCAACGCGATAGCGGGCTAGCGGGGGATATGAGCGGCCGAGATCCCACTGAGCGGCACCTAGCGTCACCACTCGATCGGCTGGATCGCATGGCCGTGGCCTATTTGCTGTTGCCGCTGGCGATCTTTCTCGCGAGTTGGTTCGAGATCTGGGCAGCGCTTCCTCTCCTCATCTGCCTCGTCTATTCGATGAAGGGCCTCATCGGCCCGGTGCAGCTCGATCGCGCCGTGGACGCGCAGCCGGCGCCGGCGCGCATGCACCTTGTGGTCGCGGTCCTCATCGCCTGCGCCTGGACCGCCTGTGGTGGCACCGGGCATTTGGTCTTCGCGAACGCCGATTGGCACGTGCGCGACGCGGTGCTGCACGACCTCGTGACGGGGCCATGGCCGGTGGCATACCTGACGCCGGACGGCGCGACGCGGCTGCTGCGAGCGCCGATCGGGTTCTACCTCCCGGCGGCGCTCGTCGGCAAATGGGCCGGATTGATGGCTGCGCACGCCGCGATGGCGGCCTGGACCGCCGCCGGAGCGACTCTATTCCTGCTGCAGGTGCTGTCGAGCATCCCCTCGCGGCTCGGCGGCGCCCTCGTGGCTGCCGCCGTGATCGTGCTATTCAGCGGATTGGACGTCGTCGGGATTCTCCTGCACGCGCCCGCCGGGGCCACTGCGCATTGGGATTTCACGTGGCACCTGGAATGGTGGGCCGAGCGCTATCAATACTCCTCCATGACGACGCAGCTCTTCTGGGTGCCGAATCACGCCCTGTGTGGCTGGGTGGTCATGGGACTGATGATGCGCTCCGCGCGCGGGGCGCTCGAGCCGATGCTGCCCATCCTGATCGTGGCCGTGGCGTTGTGCTCCCCTCTCACGGCGCTCGGCGTCGTGCCGTTCGCGCTGCTTCGGGTCGGCGAGGCGATGCGCCGCTCGCTCGCCCTCGCACATCCGCGCGTGTGGGTCCCGGCCTCGATCGTGGGGCTGGTGGTGGCGGCGTATCTCACGCTCGACTCGAGCCGGATCCCGAGAAGCTGGACCGTGGGGAGCGGGAGCAGCGCTCTTTCCGATCTTGCGCGTCAGTCGGAGTTCTTCGTGCTCGAGGCAGGCCTCGTGGGAGGTGTGATCCTGACTTTGCGCCGCTCACGCACCGTCGTGCTCGCGCTCGTGGTACTCGCGCTCCTGCCGCTCGTGAGTTTCGGCGAGGCCAACGACTTCGTCATGCGCGCATCGATTCCCAGCTTGGCCGCGCTGGCGATGGAGGCAGCTCGCGCGCTCGCCGCGCCGGCCGCAACAGCCGCGTTGAATGCGAAGAAAATACTGCTCGGCGCCCTGCTCGCGATCGGTGCAGTGACGCCGTTCCAGGAATTTGCGCGCGCCACGGTACTTCCGCGGTGGCCGATCAACGCTCGTGCGACCCTCGTCGATGCGGCTTGCGGCCGCTATCCGCCGCATTACGCGGCGCGTCTCGACGGGCAGCCTATCGTCCGCCTCCTGCGTCCTCCACACCCCCTTTTCTCGGATCCGCCGGATACGTCGGCATGCGAGAATCCGGCCATCGAGATCGAGCGCGAGCGAGACATCCGGTGAGAGCCACGGGGGAGATGCGGTCGTCGGAGGAGTGCGAGGAGCTGCCGCGCCTTGCGCGGCGTGCGCGCCGGCGCCTGATCAAAATGCATTACGAGAGCCGGATCGGCCATCTGGGGGGCAATCTCTCGGCGCTCGACGTCTTGATATGCCTGCATCATGCAGTGATGTCTCCCGAGGACCACTTCATTTTATCCAAGGGCCACGCGGCCGGTGCCCTGTATGTGGCGCTGTGGAGCCGGGGACTCATTTCCGAGGAGGAGTTGGGCACCTTTCACGCCGATGGCACCCGGCTCGCCGGTCACCCCGTTCCGGGTTGGAGCGCGAGCATCCCGGTGGCAACGGGCAGTCTCGGGCACGGTCTTCCGGTTGCGCTCGGCATGGCGCTCGCACGCAAGCTGAACGGTGAAGAGGGTCATGTCTACTGCCTCACCTCGGATGGGGAATGGCAGGAAGGCTCGATGTGGGAGGCTCTGATCTTCTGGAGACACCGGCAGCTGCGCAACGTCACGGTGCTCGTCGATCTGAACGGGCTGCAGGGCTTCGGCAGCACGCGCGAGGTTGCTTCGATGGAGGATCTCGGGCGGCGCATCGAGGGATTCGGTGCCGAAGTCGTGCACGTCGACGGCCACGATCATCGCGCCATCACCGAGGCGGTGCGCGAGCATCCGGGTGCGGTGGTCATGTTGCATACGGTCAAGGGGAAAGGCGTCTCTTTCATGGAGAATCGCATGGAGTGGCATTACCTGCCTCTCAGCGCGGAGCAATACGCCGTGGCCCTGCGCGAGCTCGAGTCCCTATGAGGACGGCGTTTTGCAGCGCGATGGTGGAACTGGCGGCCGAGGAGCGCTACTTTTTTCTGACGGGCGATCTCGGGTTCATGGCGCTCGAGCCTTTGCGCGAAGTGCTCGGTGATCGGTTCGTCAACGCCGGTGTGGCCGAACAAAACATGGTGTCCGTCGCTGCCGGTATGGCGCGGGTCGGGTCCAAGGCCTGGGTGTACAGCATTGCGCCGTTTTGCTATGCGCGTCCGTTCGAGCAAATTCGCAACGACCTGTGCCTCAACCGGTTGGCCGTGAGGCTCGTGGGCAACGGCGGCGGCTACGCATACGGCTCGATGGGCGCCACGCACCATGCGCTCGAGGATTACGGAGTGCTGCTCGCGCTGCCCGGCATGCGCGCCTACATCCCTGCATTCGATGCCGATGTCCGGGCGACCGTGCGGGCCGTCAGCGGGCGGACATTGCCGAGTTACCTGCGCCTCGGCCGCACCGAGCTCGAGGATGAGCTTGCCGTGCCTTCGTATGCGCCGTGGCGCCGACTCCAGGATGGGGAGGCGGGCGTACTCATCGCGGTGGGCCCGCCGGCGGGGGGATTGTGGCGCGCGCTGCACGAGCGGCCCGTGAGCGACCGGCCGGCGCTGTGGGTGGTGAGCGAGCTGGACGAGACCTCCTTTGCGCCTCCCCTGGAGCTGCTCGAGGCCGTGTCGCGGGCGGCCAAGCTCGTGTTGGTGGAGGAGCACGTTGCACAGGGCAGCTTCGGCCAGCGGTTCCTACACTTTCTGGCCCTCGGCGGCCGGCGCACTCCCAATCTCGTGCACGCTCACGCGCGGGGTTATCCGTCCGGGCGCTATGGGTCTCAGAGCTGGCATCGACACGAGTGCGGGCTCGACGTGCCGGCAATTCTCGCCAGCCTTTGACATCCTCCCCGCCCTACAAAACGGCGGGGATTCCCTCAGCAGGCGTTCGATGTCCCGAACGGAAGAGGATATTTTGAGCCAAGTTGATGTCCCGATCATGCGAAACACCACACTCAGCACATACCCAGCTTCTTATTCCGAGCTCTGCGATACCTTTCGGCCCCGTCTTGGCATGGCAAGACGAACAGACCCGGGAAGAGAACGATTCGTTGACTTCCTCGTACCAAGCCCCGTGCGCAGTCGCTTTGTAGCGGAGCATGGCTCGGAAGGAAGACCAGCCTGCATCGAGCACGGACTTCGCCAGGCGGGTCTTGGCGAGTCCAGCGGCGTTCACATTGCCGACCGCGATGTAGTCGAACTCTCGGACGAGGCGCATCGAGAGTTTGTGGTGAAAGTCACGGCGTGCGCGGGTGATACGGGGGCCCAAGTCGATGCCGATCCCGCGGCGCACGGGCCGAGCTGCAGGCGCAGCCACCTCGACGACGATGTTCAGGAACCAATGCCCGCGTGCATCGCAGGAGAAGTTCGTGCCGTCCTTGATCTTGCCTTCGTGGAGCGGGCGGGAGTGAAGCACTCGGAAGGTGTTTCCGGCAAAGCGGAAGGCTTTGCCCTCGCGCTTGAGATCGCGGCCCTTCAAGGGCACCCAGCCCAAGGAGCGCCGGCCCCGCCAGCGCAAGAACGGCCGGTTCCTCTGTCGGCGGGACTTGGCGTATTGCTCGCAGACGGCGTTGATGGTGCCCGCATGCAAGGCGAGATCCTTGCTGCTCCCCGCAGTCAAGCGATTCAGATCAAAACCGCTCGGCCGGCGCTTGTTCCACTTCAGGGCCTGCTGTTGAGTATCGTTGCAGAAGTTCCAGACGAAATTGCACGCCCGCGCCTGCCGGCTGAGCAGTCCGGTGAGGGACTTGATGCGGTATCGATACACCAGCAACATCGGCGAAAGCTAGTGCCTGCACAGACATCCGACAAGACCCTAAAACTGACGGAAACGTCCATTTTCAGGAACAGCAAATCCCTACCTCAGGAGCGGCACTTCCTCCCCGGCGCAAGCACCGGAGTCTCCGTGCCGGAAAAGCGATGAGCACGGCCGAGTCGCTTGCGCGTGAGTTGCGCGGACCCATCCTGGTGCTCGGCGCCAGCGGCTTCATCGGTGCAAACCTCATGCAGCTGCTGCGCGGGGTGCGCTCCGATGTGATCGGCACCGCGTCGCGTGAGCCGGCCTGGCGCCTGGCTGCCTACGGCGCGGATGCGGTCATCACGGTCGATCTGCTGGCCCGCGGCAACCTCAAGACGCTCTTGGACCGGGTGCAGCCCGCGACGGTGTTCGACTGCGTCGCCTACGGCGCCTATTCGTTCGAGCAGGATATCGAGCGCATGTATCAGACGAACGTGGTGTTCAAGCAGGAGCTGCTCGAGGAGCTCCTCAGTCGCGGCGCGCACTGTTACGTTCACGCCGGCAGCTCGTCCGAGTACGGTGCGCGCTCCGCCGGCCCGGATGAAAGCACCGCCGCGGCGCCGAACAGCCACTACGCCGTCACCAAGAACGCGGCCGCGGGCCTCGTGTATTTTTGCGGACACCATCGAGGGCTGCGCTGCGCCAATCTGCGGCTGTACTCGGTCTACGGACCGCTCGAGGATCGATCGCGGCTCATCCCGACATTGGTCGCGCACGCCGCCGAGCGCCGCCTGCCACCCTTCGTCGATCCGGAGACCTCGCGGGATTTCGTGTACGTCGACGATGCCGTGCGCGCGTTTCTATGCGCGGCGGTGCTGCTCCGCCCTGAGTATTACGGAGCATCATTCAATGTCGGCAGCGGTCGCAAAACAACGATCCGTGAGCTCGCCCACCTGGCGAGGCGGGAGTTCGCCGTCGAGGGCGAGCCCGAGTTCTCGACCATGCCGGCGCGCTCCTGGGACCTCGCCGAGTGGTACGCCAATCCGGAGCGCGCCGCCGAAGTCATCGGGTGGCGGGCCGAAGTCGCGCTCGACGCGGGCTTGCGACGCACGGCGCAGTGGTATGCGGGACTCGAGGATGTGTCGATCTACGAACGCGCCTCCAAGAAGCGCGCGCTCGACAGCGTCTACAGCGTGAGCGCCATCATCGCTTGCTACAAGGACGTGGAGGCCATCCCCATCATGGCCGAGCGGCTGGTGCAGATGTTCACGAGGCTCAACATCGATTACGAGATCGTCTTCGTGAACGATGGCAGTCCCGACGATTCTGAGGAGGCGATCCGGCGTTTGAGCGCATCGAATCCGCGGATTCTCGGCATCACGCACTCGCGCAATTTCGGCTCGCAGGCAGCATTTCGCAGCGGCATGGAGATCGCGGCGAAGAACGCCGTGGTTCTGATGGACGGCGATCTGCAGGATCCGCCGGAGCTCATTCCCGAGTTCGTCGCGAAATGGCGCGAGGGTTTCGACGTGGTCTACGGCGAGCGGGTCAAGCGCGAGGCGGTGTGGTACATGCAGATCGCCTACAAGGCGTTCTACCGGATCTTCGATTACTTCTCCTCGGTGCCGATTCCTCACGATGCCGGCGATTTCTCGCTCATCGATCGCCGGGTGGTGCGCTGGCTGTTGACGTGCGGCGAGCGCGACCTGTTCCTGCGCGGGCTGCGCGCCTACGTAGGCTTCCGTCAGACCGGCGTGCCTTACACCCGGCCGGAGCGGCTGTTCGGGCGCTCGACCAACAGCATGCTCAAGAATTTCAGCTGGGCGAAGAAGGGCATTCTGTCCTTCAGCCGCACGCCCCTCGATGTGCTTACCTTCACGGGTGTGATCCTGGTGCTCCTTTCGGTGCTGCTCGGGCTCGCGCAGTTCCTCGCCCGGCTGTTCTACCCGCAGCTTGCGCCGCGCGGCATCACCACCGTGGTGCTGCTCATCATGTTCTTTGGATCCTTCACCATCCTCGCGATCAGCTTGATCGGCGAGTACATCGCCAAGATCTTCGAGGAGGTGAAGGCGCGTCCGCCGTTCATCCGCCGCCACCTGATCCGCGCCGGTGAGATTCGCAAGGCGGGCGACCGTGTCTGATTGGACGCTGGGACGAGAGGATCTCGGCCTGCGCACGCGCGGGGGTGGAGTCGCGGCCGCCGGAGGCGCGACGGCCGGAGGCGCCGAAGCATTCCCGCCGCCGGCGCACGAGCGCGCGCTCGATACGGCGGCGCGATTCAGAGTGCGCCTGCGCAGATTCGCGGACCTGCAGTTCGGCTCCATCTGGAGGGACCTCGCCGCGTTGCTGCCGCAAGTGCGCGGGACGCTCGTCGATGTGGGGGCGGGCGCGCAACCGTTCCGCGACCTGCTGCCGCGCGAGGTGCGCTACATCGCCGTGGACATCGAGGAGGCAGAGCAGCACTTTGGCTACCGCGCGCCCGAAACGCGCTACTTCCGCGGGGCGCGGCTGCCGCTCACGGACGGCGAGGCGGGGACTGTCTTGTGCACCGAGACCCTGGAGCACGTGGAGGAGCCCGCGGACTTTCTGGGTGAATTGAGGCGCGTGCTGTCGCCGGGGGGGCGGCTCATCCTCACAGTGCCCTTTGCAGCGCGCTGGCACTTCGTTCCCCACGACTACTGGCGCTTCACTCCCGCCGGGCTCGAGCTAGTGCTCGCGCGGGCAGGGTTTCGCGAGATTCGGGTGTACGCCCGCGGGGGCGCACTCGCGGTCGCAGGATACAAGGTCTGGGGGCTCGTACTGCTTCTCTTGGCCGGCAACAGCCGGCGGGGCGTGGCCGGCGTGCCGGCACGTTTGCTCGGCGCTGCGTTCCTGCCGATGGGCATCATCGCGGTGCTTGCCGGACATTTGGGACTCACACTTCCCGGAACCGCCGAAGATACGCTCGGCTACACGGTGCTCGCGCGCGGACCATGAGGGCTGTCGTTCGCGCCTGTCCGGTCTGCGGCGACAGCGACACGACGCGCGAGATGTTCGCCGAGCGCATCGATCCCACGCGTCTTGGTGCGCTCTCCTACGCCTCGCGCAAGGAGCCCGAATACATGCGCCTGCGGATGGTCGTGTGCCCCACATGCGATCTGCTCTACGCGCCACGTGTGCCGCGGCCCGAATCTCTGGCGCGCGCTTACGCCGAGGCGGGTTACGACACGGACGCCGAGGCGCGCCATGCAGCGGACAGCTATGCCGGCGCGCTGCGTGGCCGGCTCGATTCCTTACCGGATCGGGCTTCCGCACTCGAGATCGGCGCCGGAAACGGTGCGCTTCTCGAGCGGCTGCGCACTCTGGGATTCGCCGAACTGGTGGGGATCGAGCCCTCGCGCGAGGCCGCCCGCTCGGCGCCCGCAGCGCTACGCTCCTCGATTCGCATCGAATGCTTCGATCCCGGGTCCCTGCCGGCCGCCTATTTCACGCTGGTCATCGTCAATCAGACGATCGAGCACGTACCCGCGCCCCTCGAGCTGCTCAGCGCCGCTCGCAGGCTCTTGAAGCCCGGCGGTCTCCTGATGCTGGTGTCCCACAACTATCGGCACTGGCTGATGCGCTTCTTGGGCGCTCGCTCGCCCATCATCGACATCGAGCATCTGCAAATTTTCTCACCCTCGAGCCTTGCAGCGGCGCTGCGGCGCGCGGGCTTTCAGACCGCGGATATCAAGCCGTTTACGAATGAGTACCCGATGCATTACTGGGCGCGTCTTCTGCCCATTCCGCCGCGTCTCAAGCGGCCGCTCCAGGGGTGGCTGCGGCGCTCGGAGGCAGTCGGCGGTCTCATCCTGCGGGCGAGCGTTGGGAACATAGTTGCGTGGGCACGCGCAAGCTGCACAATGTGACTGCATCGTCAGGTGCCGGGCACGATCGCCTGGCAAACTCGTCCCGTTGATGCAACAACCGCCCCTTCGTCCACTCGCCGCAACCGCCCGATTGCTCGTTGCGTGGGGCGTGCTGCTGCTGCCGTACGCCGTCCTGGCGGGATGTCTCGCTCGCGCCAAGGGCCTCTCGAGTCTCATGGCGTACGTCGGCTCGGTCGGTCTTCTCCTATGGTTGCTGGCGTTTTTTGCCGGCACCTCGCGGCGCTTCTTTTTGCTGCACGCCCCGCTGTGGATCTTGGCAACCGTCTACGCCGCCTACACGCTTACGTACGGATCACCGCCCGGGGAGCTTTTGGCCTATGTGCTTGCCACCTCGTCGTGGGACGAGGTGGTCGGATTCTTTGGAATTTGGCAGGGGCAGCGGCTTCTGATCGGCGCTGCCGCTCTTTCGGCCGCGTATATCGCGGTCGCCGCATTCGTGCCGCTCACACCGGTCTTCCCCGCCGGTAGGTCGTATGTTCGCTGGGGCATTCTCGGTGCGCTCACGCTCGTCACTGCCTTTGCCGCACAGAACCCGCTGGCGTTCATGGGAGGGCTCGCGGTGAACCCGGTCATCGGCACTGCGATGTTCGTCAACGGTCCCCTGCACGCCGCGAGCGCAGCGGTGCAGGGCACGGCCGTCCCAAAGGTGCCGTACAGCGCGGCACGAGTGCCGGGGGAAGAAGTTCATATCCTCATCATCGGGGAAAGCGCCCGGCGTGACTCCTGGTCGGCCTATGGCTACTCACGCAAGACCACGCCGAACATCGAGCGCCTCCAGAGCGAGCTGATTTTATTCACCAATGCCGTCGCGGATGCCAACGTGACCGTCTGTGCCGTGCCGATTCTGCTGACCGGAATGTCGCCGGCGCGGTTCGATATGAAGGCCGTGCGAGGGAACCTCGTAGATCTTGCCGGCGAGGCCGGCTATTCCACCGCGTGGCTCATGAACCAGGACCCGCACATATCGTTGCTGACCGGGGTTCACGCAGGGCGTATGGTCTACCCGCCCTCGTTGCAGACGCTCACCGCAAGCCGGCTGCCGCTCGATCAAATCCTGCTTCCGGAGTTCAATCGCGAAATCGGGTCGCGCGGGAAACCGCAATTCATCGGATTGCATGTCATAGGCTCACACTGGGCGTACGATTCCCGGTACCCGCCGGCATTTGCGCTGTTCGGCTCGGGCACAGCCCTGACCGACGCGGATGCGATATCCGGCAAACCCGATCCGCAGATCGTGGACGCCTACGACAACAGCGTGGCCTACACGGATTGGTTTCTCGGCCAAATCATCGATGCGGTTCGCAAGCTGTCGGTCCCGGCAACCGTGACGTTCTTTTCCGACCATGGCGAAGATCTGTATGCGTTGGACGGCATGTCCGGCCATGGTGCTGCGGTTTATTCGAGACATCAGTTCGACATTCCTGCGTTCGTGTGGGTGAACGCTGCCTACCGGCAGGCTCACGCGGACAAGGTGCGCGCAGTCGAACAAAACGCCGGCAAGGAAATTCGGAGCCACAACGTCTTCTACTCGCTGGCGGATCTGATGGGCATCCAGTGGCCGGGGCAGAGACCCGAAGAATCGTTCGCCTCGGCTGCCTTCGTTCCGGACGTTGCGACGCCGCTACTCGCCGGCGCCGGCGGTACTTTGGTCAATCGCGACCAAGATTCGCATTGAAGAAGGCGAGAACAGCCGCATAAGCATGCCGGCCATCATGCTGGCGCAGCAATCCGTGCTTTGCACCGGGATAGACCATAACATCGAATGGCTTGCCGAGATCCTGCAGCCGTCGAAACAGCTTCGTGCTGTTGAGAAACAGCACGTTGTCGTCCGCCATCCCGTGAATGACCAACAGCTTGCCGCGCAGGTCCTTGGCGTACGGCAGGACGGAGCTTGCCTCGTATCCGGTGCCATTCTCGGCGGGGCGCTCGAGATAGCGCTCGGCATAGTGCGTGTCGTAGAGCGTCCAATCCGTGACGGGCGCCCCCGAGACGCCGGCCGCGAACACCCCAGGCGTCCTGAACATCAGCATGAGGGTCATGTAGCCTCCATAGCTCCACCCCCACACACCGAGGCGTGATGCGTCGACATAGGGTTGCGAGCCCAGCCAGCGCGCGCCGAGCACCTGGTCGGCGACTTCGATCTCGCCGAGCCGCCCATGGATCGGGGCCTGAAAGGCTGTTCCCCGCGAGGCGCTGCCGCGATTGTCGAGCTGGAACACGACGTAGCCGGCGCGTGTGAGAATCTGTGTGAATGATGCACCGGTCCAGGCATCGAGGACGCGCTGAACGCCGGGGCCGCCATACACCTCGACGATGGCCGGGTAGCGCTTGGCCGGGTCGAAATGCGCGGGCTTGAACATACGGTAATGGAGCGCCTGTCCATCCGCGGCCGCGAGCGTGCCGAACTCGGGGATGGCGTTCTCCGCAATATAGGGCGCATCCGGGTGCTGCGCGTCCAGGCGGTTATCGATGAGCCACGCGATCGGGCTGCCGTCGGGATTGCGCAGGCTGAGCCGCGGCGGTTGCGTGCGGCTGGTGAAATGGTCAACGTAGAATTGCGCGCCCCGCGACATGATCACCTCATGCACGCCATCCTCCTGCGAGACGCGGCTTGGCCGAGCGGCGTCGCCGCCGTCGAGCGAGGCGCGGTACAGCTGGCGCTCGACGGGACTTTTTTCGGTGGCGGTGAAGTAGATCAGCCGCCGCTTCTCGTCGACGCCCTTGATGGCGCGATTACGGAAGTCGTCGACGCACCAGGGTCCGGCTGTCAGCCGGCGGATGAGATTGCCGGCGTAGTCATAAAGATACAGATGCGTGAAGCCGTCACGCGCGGACGCCCACACGAACTCCCTCGACTTCCTGAGAAAAGTGAGCTCGTCGTTGAGCTCGATCCACGTGTCGCTGGTTTCGCTGAGCACCAGGCGGCTCGCGCCCGAGCCGATGTCTGCGAACACCAAATCGAGGCGGCGCTGGTCGCGACTCTCGCGCTGAATCGCGAGGGTCTTGCCGTCGGGCAGCCAGTCGACGCGCGCGAGATAGAAGTCGGGATCCGCTCCCAGGTCGATCCACGTGACGGCACCGGTGCGCACGTCGGCCACACCCAGCCTCACCAGGACATTGGGGTCGCCTGCGGCCGGGTATCGCTGAGGAAACGTTTCGACGTTGTCGGCCGTGATCTCGAAACGCTGGGTCAGCTTCACCGGACTCTCATCGACGCGCACGAAGGCGATGTGCTGATCGTCGGGCGCCCACCAGTAGCCGCCGTGCCGGCCCATCTCCTCCTGGGCGATGAATTCGGCGACGCCATTCTTGATCGGGCCGCCGCCGTCCTGAGTCAATGCCCGGTCAGACTTCGAGGCGAGGTCGATCACGTGTAGATTTTGGTCGCGGATGTAGGCGACATAGTCACCGCGCGGTGAAATCGAGGCATCCGTGGCAAAGGCATCCGCGGGTGTGATGCGGGCTGCGGCCTGCGACGCGGGCTTCTCGAGGTCGTAGTAGTAGAGCTTGCCGTCGAGCGGGAATAGCAGCGCGCGGCCCGACGGCGCGAACGAATATTCCAGGATCCCGGAGAGTGCCGCAGTGCGCTGGCGCTCGCGCCGCCCGATCTCCTCCGCGGAGAGCGCCGTGTCCACCGGCGCGAGGAGTCTCGAATCCACGAGCAGGCGCGCCTGCCGGTCCTTGAGGTCGTACTCCCAGAGATCCAGGCGGTCCTTGTCGTCGGGTCTGCCTTGCAGGTAGGTCACCCGCGAGGCATCGGGCGATATCTTGAGTCCCGTGACGGCGGGACCCGCGAGCGCCGGCGCGTCGAATAGCCGATCGATGGTTAGTTCCGCGGCATGCGGTGATGTGGCCGCGGCGCAGGCCACCAGAGCGGGCGCGAGATAGCTGGCAGTGCTTCGGGGGTCGGCCATGTTCCGCCTTTTAGAATCGATCGATCAGCGCCGCACGAGCAGATAGCACACTTCGAACAGCTCCGTGATCCCGGCCGATCGCAGCCGAGCGTCGCTCGCCAGGATGTCCTGGCGGGCGATTTCCTGGATACTGAACTGCGGCGAGTAGAGCCGCATGATCTCGTCGCGGGTCACCGAGAAGGGGGGACCTGCCATCTGGCTTTGCGGATATTCCAGGCTGATGAGCAACATGCGAGCAGCAGGTGCGAGCAGGCTCGCCAGGTGCCCGACGTAAGGGGCACGAAGCGCGGGCATCCAGGAAATGAGCGCGGCGCGATCGTAGACAGCTTCGGCACGCCCAAGCAACGCCGGCGTCAGAGTAAAGAAGTCGCCGCGGATCAATCGAATCCGCTCTGTCTCGTAAACATCGAAGCCGTCTTCCACACGGCGTCGCGCCGGAACGCCGTTCTCCAGAAAAAAAGCCTCGACGGCCGTCGCGGACAGCTCGTTGCCGGTGACCGAGTGCCCTCGATCGCGCAGCCACAAGAGGTCCACGCTCTTGCCGCAGAGCGGAACGAAGACGTGGCTTCCCTGGCCCATTTGCAGGCCGGGCCACTGCGCCTGCAGGCTGCGATCGGTGCTGGGCTGGTGAAAACCGATTCGGCCGGTGCGCCAGCGTTCATGCCAAAATTGCGGCTCCATGCGGCGCTCGTCAGGCAATACTCATACGGGCCCCGAGTGAGCGTCGCCTTGAGTTTCCTCCGACGCCTCTCCCGGCTCGTCCGGAATCTTGTGCTGCTCGGTGAGCCAGGCCCCCAGGTCGATCAACCGGCAGCGCTCGCTGCAGAACGGTCGGTGTGCCGACTGCTCCGACCACTCCACCGGACGCCCACAGGTCGGGCATTTCACCACGGCTGTCATCGTCAGCGCAGATTCAAGAACAGCAGGTCAATAGAAAAGGCACGTCGGTCTCGACGTGCACCGGCCGATTGGTCGTATCCATCCAGTGCAAGAACCGAATGGTGCATCGATGCTGGTTGCCGCTGATCTCCGGAAACAGATGGCTTTCGGAGGACAGCGTCACCCGTACCAGCTGGCAGGGATTCTCGCGGTCGAATTGCAGTTGGAAGATTCCGCCGACCGCCGTTTCGGATTTCCGCTTCGCGTTCTGCCGCGTGAGCCAAAGAAGCTCGGCGATGCTGTCGCACAGCGGGCGGATGAGGGCGAGCCAGGTGCCAAACTCGGCCGTGCGCACCGGCGCCGGGCGGTTGAGCCAGAAGGAATAGTCGGGTAAATCGAAGTCGCACGTGCCGCCGGGAATGGCGCTGCGGTGCTTGATGGCGCTCAGGAACTCCGAGTCGCGCAGCGGGCCCATGAAATTCGCGCCCGCGGTCGCCAGATCCTCGCGCAGCTTCAAGAGGTTCGAGACGAGCGATTTCAGCCGGCTCGGATCGACGCCGGTCTTCGACTGATATTCCCTCAGCACGTTGACGTGGCGCTCGAGCTCCTTGAGTACGTCGCTGCGCGAATCGCCGCGTGCCGTGATGGCCAGGATCTCGAGGAGGCTCGACACCGCGGCCCGCGAGCTCCAGGCATTCTCGAGCTCCGCATGGTAGCTCGCCTGGGTATAAAGGAACTCGAGGCGTAGAAACGTCCGCATGCGCTCATTGAGCGGCTGTTCGTACACCACGGGTGCCAATTGCGGATCGGCGTCGGGATGCGGTTCAGGGTAAGAGCTCATGGCCCTATTCTGATCCAATAGAAGGGCGATGGTAAACCTAGGTTTTAAGGCGGGAGTGCGGCAAGCTCCAGATAACGGTGGTGGATGCGATCGACGGCTTGTCGCAATTCGCTGACGGTTCCCGCGTTCTCGATGACGTCGTCCGCCCCCTGAAGCCGAGCGGCGCGCGAGGCCTGTGCCGCGAGCGTTGCGCGCGCTTCCTCGGAGCTCACCGCATCGCGGCTCATCAGCCGTTCGAGCTGCAGCGACTCGTCGGCGTCGACGAGTAGCACGCGATCCACTCGATCGCGCGCGCCGCCCTCGATCAGCAACGGGATCGAGAGGACGATGTAGGGACCCTCCGACTCGAGAACGCGTCGATCCATGTCGGCGCGAATCAGCGGGTGGAGGAGGGTCTCCAGTTCCTTGCGGCTGTTGGGATCGGCGAAGATCAGCGAGCGCAGAGCACGACGATCGAGCTCACCCTCCGGAGTCAACAGACGGCGGCCGAAATGTGCGATCACCGCCGCGAGCCCGGGCTCTCCGGGTGCTACGACGGCGCGCGCGGAGTCGTCGGCATTGATGACCGGAATCCCGAGCTCGCGGAAACGCTGCTCGACCGTGCTCTTGCCGCTCGCGATTCCGCCCGTGAGGCCGATACGCAAGCGCCGCGGCATGCTCAGTGTCGCAAGCCCGACACGCGCAAGTAGCCGTCGACGAGGTCGTGGCCGTACAGCATCGCGAGCCACCCTGCCGCGGCAAGATAGGGTCCGAAGGGCATGGGTGCGGCCCGATCGCGACCGCGCAGCAGGATCATCGAGATGCCGAGGACGGCCCCGGTCGCCGCCGCCAGGAGGATCACCACGGGCAGCACTTTCCAGCCCATCCAGGCGCCGAGCGCCGCGAAAAGCTTGAAGTCTCCGTAACCCATTCCTTCCTTGCCTGTCGCCAGTCGGAATGCATGAAATACCATCCACAAGCTCAAATAGCCGGCGGCGGCGCCAATGATCGCATCTTTCGGCGAGACCGGGAGCGCTGCTCCCGGCTGGGGCCCGAAAGCGACCGCGGCAAGGAGACCGGCCCAGACGAGCGGCAAGGTGATGCTGTCCGGCAAGAGTTGATGGTCGATGTCGATGCCGGTGAGCGCGATCAGCGCCCAGGTCACCGCAATGGCACACGCCGCGGCCGCGCCGAAGCCGAAATGCCAGGCGACCCAGGCGGACAAGATGCCTGTCGCAAGCTCCACCGCGGGATAGCGCGGAGAAATGGGCGCCTTGCACGCGGCGCAGCGTCCGCGGAGCATCAGCCAGCTGATCACCGGGACGTTGTGGATCGCCTTGATGGGGGCTTTGCAAGCGGGACAGGCGGATCGAGGGACGGCTAGAGTGAAACGCTCGGCCGGAGGGACCGCAGCTTCGGCCCCCGCGGGCGTGGGGTTGGAAACGGCGGCTGCAGATGCCGCTGAGGCGATGACGTCCGCCGCCTGGGCGTGCCAATCCCGCTCCATCATGATGGGCAGGCGATAAATGACGACGTTCAGGAAGCTCCCCACCACGAGACCGATCACGAACGCGGCCGTCGCGAACAGGACGGGATAAGCCGCGTACAGTGCGACGATCTCGGTGAGCATGCGCTAGATCGATGCCCGCCGCTGGAAGAAACTAACCGACGACTTGGCCGAGCTTGAAGATCGGGAGGTACATGGCGATCACCATGCCGCCGACCAGTACGCCGAGGATCGCCATGATGAGAGGCTCGAGCAAACTCGACATGCTGTCGACCGCGTTGTCCACCTCCGCCTCGTAGAAGTCCGCGACCTTGCTCGACATGGTGTCGAGCGCGCCCGATTCTTCGCCCACCGCGATCATCTGGACGACCATGTTAGGAAAGAGGCCCGTGTTTTCCATGGCGCGCTGCAACCGCTGGCCGGTCGCCACTTCGTCTTTCATCCGATACACGGCTTCCTCGTACACGATATTGCCGGTCGCGCCCGCAACCGAGCCCATCGCCTCCACCAGCGGCACGCCCGCGGCGAACATCGTCGACAGAGTGCGGGCGAAGCGGGCGATCGCGGCTTTGACGAGAATCGGTCCGATGATCGGGAACTTGAGCAGCAGGCGGTCGAACATCAGCTGCATCGGCCTCGAGCGCTTGAGGAAGTAGAAGAAGGTATAGATGCTGCCGCCGATCACGCAGATCATCCACCAGCCCTGATGCTGAACGAATCGCGACAGATTCACGACCATCTGGGTGAAGGCGGGCAAATCGGCGCCGAAGCCCTTGAACAGCTCTTCGAACTGCGGAATCACGAAAATCAGCAAAACGAGCGAGACGACGAAGGCCACGGCCAGAACCGCCATGGGATAGAACATCGCCTTCTTGATTTTCTTCTTGAGCGCCTCGGTCTTTTCCTTGTAGGTCGCAATCTTGTCGAGGAGCGACTCGAGCGCGCCCGCTTGCTCGCCGGCCTCGACGAGGTTCACGAACAGCGTATCGAAATACAGCGGATACTTCGCGAGCGACTCGTGCAGGGTGCTGCCGCCCTCGATGTTCGCCTTGATGTCGAGCACGAGTTTCTGCATCGCCGGCTTCTCGTGGCCGTTGCCGATGATCTCGAACGCCTGCACCATGGGAATGCCGGCCGACATCATCGTCGCGAGCTGGCGACTGAATACCGCGATGTCTTCGGCGGTGACCTTGCCCCCTCTGGAGAATGAATTGCTCTGCGTCTTGACGCGCGTTGCGGCCACGCCTTGACGGCGCAGGTCGGCGCGCAAAGCCGCCTCGCTTGCCGCGAGCGACTTGCCGCGAACCTTGTTGCCGCGCTTGTCTTTACCTTCCCATAGAAACTGGGTGTCTTTCTTGGTCGCTGTCGCAGATATCGCCATAAATCAATCCTTGCGTTAGCTCTCTATTCGACGGTGACGTTGTTGACTTCTTCCAAGCTGGTAATGCCGTTCTTGACCTTCTCGAGGCCCGCGCGGCGCAGATTCCAGATTCCGTCCTTGGCCGCCTGATCGCCGATCTGGATGGCGCCGCCGCCCTCCATGATGATGCGCCCGATGGTGTCGGTGACCGGCATGACTTGATAGATGCCGACACGGCCTTTATAGCCGTCGGTGCACTGCGCGCAACCCACGGCCTTGTACACGCGAATGCCGTTGGCGATGTCGGCTTCCTCGAAGCCTTCCTTGCGCAGCGCCTCGGCGGGAATGTCCACCGACTGCTTACAGTTGCTACAGAGCTTGCGCGCCAGGCGTTGGGCGATGATGAGGCTGACCGAGGTCGCAATCGCATAGGGCTTGACGCCCATGTCGACCATGCGGGTGAGAGTCTGGGGCGCATCGTTCGTATGCAAGGTCGAGAGCACCAGATGCCCCGTCTGCGCGGCCTTGATGGCGATCTCCGCCGTCTCGAGGTCGCGGATTTCGCCGACCATGATGACATCCGGGTCTTGGCGCAGGAACGCGCGGAGTGCCGCGGCAAACGTGAGCCCCACCTTGTTGTTCACGTTGACCTGGTTGATCCCGGGCAGATTGATTTCCGCCGGGTCCTCGGCCGTAGAGATGTTGGTGTCCTCGGTGTTGAGGATGTTGAGTCCCGTATAGAGCGACACCGTTTTACCGCTACCCGTGGGGCCGGTCACCAGAATCATGCCTTGCGGCTTCGCGAGGTATCTCAAATAGGTGTCGCGCTGCAGCTGCTCGTATCCCAGGGCGTCGATGCCGAGCATGGCGCTCGAGGGATCCAGGATACGAGAGACGACTTTTTCGCCGAACAGCGTCGGGCAGGTGCTGACGCGAAAGTCGATGGCGCGATTCTTGGAAAGCCGCATCTTGATGCGGCCGTCCTGCGGCACCCGGCGCTCGGCGATGTCCAGCCGGGCCATGACCTTCAAGCGCGCGACGATCTTGACGGCGAGCTGCACGGGTGGCAACGCGACTTCCTTGAGCACGCCGTCGATGCGCGTGCGGATGCGGAACATCTTCTCGTAGGGCTCGAAATGGATGTCCGAGGCCCCTTTCTTGATGGCGTCGAGGAGGATCTTGTTGACGAACCGCACGATGGGCGCGTCCTCGACGTCATCGCGCCCTAGCGCCTCGGCGTTCGGGTCGTCGTCGCCGCCGGAGACCTCGAGGTTCTCGAGATCGAGATCGTCGTCCGTGAAGGACGGCATGGCGGCATCGGCCTGGTCGATGGCTTTCGTGACCGCCGTCTGCAGCTTGTCGTCCTCGACCACGACGAACTCGATGCTCATCGAAGTCTGGAAGCGGATCTCATCGAGCGCGTGCAGATTGGTGGGGTCGGCGACTGCCAGGAAGAGGCGCTTGCCGCGCTTCATCAAGGGCAGCACTCGATGCTTCTGCAGGAGCTTGTCGCTGACCGCCCGCACCGCGTCCATGTCGACGGCGACTGAGTCGAGATCAAGCAGCGGCACGCCGAACTCGTTCGAGGCGGAGATGGCAATGTCGCGGGCCGTCGCGAGGTTTGATGTCACCAGGTGGGTTACCAGATTGGCGCGTTTCTCCTTCGCCTTGCCCACGGCGTCCAGCATCGCCGCCTCGTCCAGGAGCCCGTCCTGAACGAGCCGATGGGCCAGGCCGCCGAGCGTCGTGCGATTGGTGCCGCTTAGCGCTGTGGCGTTGTCATTCATGGACTTACGAGTATCCCCAACGACTGGAAAGCACTAGCCTACTCCCGACAGCGGTGAGCAACTGTCAAATGAGGGGCAATGGTCGCATATGACATGGACGGCCTGCGTGACTTTGTTCCCAATTCGAATCGGTGGCCTCACAGCAAAAAAAAGGCCCCTCCGAGGAGGGGCCTTCGACTGCTTGAACAGTCGCTTGTCAGCTATTAGCTATGGCAAGAGGTCGGCAGGTAAGCCGGGATGACCGTGGTGTCGGCAGGCGTGCCGGCATTGGTGCCGTCGCCCAGCGTGACGCCAGTCGGGGTCGTCGCGGTGCCGCAAATCCACACCACATCCTGGTTGGCATCGAGACCCGGCACGAAGGACAGCAGGTTCTGACCGGCCTTGGACAGCTTCGCGTTCGCTTGCGTACCAGTGTACGTGACGTCAATCTCGCCGCCGGCTATCACCTTGATCTGACCGACGTACTTACCGACGGTCGCGCCCGTGACGGCGATATCGCCAGTCGGGGTCGGGTTGGCCGAGCTAGATCCGCTCGGGAAGCTGCCGTGCTGGGCGTAATACTCAGAGATTGAAGTCTTCCAGCCGTCCGCCAAGCTCAAACCTTCCGAAACCTGCGAGCGGATGGTGTAGTTCTGATAAGCGGGGATCGCGATCGCGGCCAAGATGCCGATGATCGCAATCACGATCATCAATTCGATGAGGGTGAAACCCTTTTGCACTGTCTTAAACATGATTACTCCTAGTGGAACGTTTGAAGCAACGGCTTGCGCCGGTGACGAGGAGAGAGCAAGCGTCATGCCAGCCGCCGTCCTCATGTCGCAAGTCACTGAATAACAGGTGTTTTCCGGCGTTCCCCGGGCGCGTGTTTGACATAGAAGTGTCGCCGCCGGACGGCAATGAGGCCCAGATGCGTCACAAGCTGACAAAAAATGTCAATGTGGTACGACTCGCGAGGTGGTGCGTTGGCGCCCGACACCCTCCGCCGTATCTTCGTGATAATCCTCCTCCGTGTTGATGAGCCAGATGCCGGCCTTGCTGGCTCCCGCGTTCATGATGGAGCTGACCGCGGCGTCGGCGGCCAGCATGGAGTGATCCTGATTGTTATAGCGGTGCATGCCATTGCGCCCGATGGGGTAGAGATTGGCGAAGCGGTCGAGATAGTCCCGCAACTTATGGAACTCGCGATATTCACCGAAATAAGCGGGGTAGGCCTTGGGGACGCGCACCACCGTGCCGTCGAGCACGTCGCCCCGATCGATCATTCCAATCTTGTGGAGCTCGTCCGCGGCGAAGTCGATGAATCGGCTGTCGGCCATCGACCAGAGATCGTCCCCGTCGCGGCAAAAGTACTCAAGGCCGAGCCAGATAGTGGCCGGGTCGGCCACCATCGATGGGCTCCAGTTGTTGAACACCTGAAGGCGTCCGATCCTGACGTCGGGCTCCTGGATGTACACCCAGTTATCGGGGGGTAGGCCGTTTTCGGAGGCGAGGGTCTGGCGATTGCGCGGCAGGGTCATTCTTCGCAACAGCAACCCGACGGTCATGAAATCTCGATAGGGGAGTCCCGCCGCGATGCGCATCAGTTGCGCATCCGCGGGCGCCAGCATCGTGATCAGATCGCGCACCGGTACGGTCGAGATGAGGTAGTCGCACGGTACCTTGCGCACGTCTCCCGCTTTCTCATCACGCACCTGCACCGCCGTGACATGCCGGTCGGTGCGCTCGATTCCCACGATCCGGTGATTGAGAAATACATCGCCGCCGCGCTCGGCGATGCGGCGTGCCACCTCTTCCCACATCTGACCCGGGCCGAGCTTCGGATACAAGAAGCGCTCGATGAGGCTGGTTTCCATGCCTCGTTGTGCGGTGTCCGCGGGCGAGCGGAACGGCGCCTTCAACGCGTGCGTCACGGCCTTACCGACCGAGAGGCCCTTGATGCGTTGGATGCCCCACTCAGCGGAGATTTGGTCGCAAGAGACCCCCCATACTTTTTCAGTGTAGCTCTTGAAGAAGGTCCGGTAGAGCCGATCCCCAAATCGATTGATGAGGAAGTCCTCGAGGGACGCCTCAGGCGAGCGGTGCGTGAGCTGTGCGTGCGCGTAGCTTACGCTCGCCCGCAAGGCCTCGAGGACGCCCATGTTTTTGATGGTGTTGGGGTTGAGCTTCAGCGGATAGTCGAAGAAACGGCGCCGATAAAAGATACGTGACAATCGGCGGCGCACCAGCAGTACGGCGTCGGATCCGCTCGCACCGAATGTGCTCGGGAGCAGTTCGCGCTGCCGACCCTGGTAGCCGATGCGTAGCATCGTGCCTGCCTCCGACTGATCCTCGGCCAGCGGCAAGATGTCCTGCCACCACCCCATGACCCAATCCGATTTGGAGAAGAATCGGTGGCCCCCCAAGTCCATGCGGTTGCCGCGGTAGTTGATGGTCTTGGAGATCCCGCCGACCTGGCTGTCCGCCTCGAAAACGACGGGCATGAGTTCGGAGCGTCTCAACAATTCGAGAGCGGCTGTAAGGCCCGCCGGGCCCGCCCCGGCGATGACCGCGATCTTCGCGTCGGGTTTCATCCCGAGACCTTCAAACCGTCGACCCGCCTGCAGTCATAGAGATTCCAGCCGTTCCAAGCCCCCGGCCAGTTGTGGCGCATCCGCGAACCGAATCCAACGTCCTCCCTCGCCACCACAAAACCAAGCGCCGGGTCAGCGCAGATCTGCACCAGACGGTCCTTCGTAAGTGGCAGAGCCCGCGCATCGAACTTCGCGCCGTGAGTTGCCCGTCGGGTCAGGAGGCGCCAGTCCGGCTCTTCGATCGGGCGTAATACCTCCGATCGGCGGCGGATTTCGGCGGCGGCAGCTCTCGAGAAGATCACGCCGGAAGATTGATCGACGGTGAGGTAGCTCGGGCGCTGCAGTGTGAACCAGGAAAAGCCCGCTGAATAATAATGGCTCACCACGAATACGTTGGCGCCGGGTGGAATGACATCACGCCAGTCGGCAAATTCCGCGATCTGCGCGGCGGTGCCCTCGGCGCGGCGGTCCTCGAGTGCGCCGGGGGCCGCAAACGCGGTGACGGTCCCCAGCGCGAGTGCGATCACGTTCCGCGCGGCGATCGATCGGCTGCGCGCGATGGCGTAACCGACGAGGAAGGCGAAGAGCACGGGGACGCCATTCAGACCCATAATCCTGCGCGCAAGATCGAGAGCCTTGTTTTCCGCATCGCTTGGGGGGGCTATGGGCGCCGACCAGCCATGAGCGAGGATCCACGCGATGACCAATGCGCCCAATGCGAGTGCGGCGTACCGCAGGTACGGGCCGGCGCTATCAGACAAGTGTCTGCGGCCGGCCCAGAGAGACAGCGAGGCTGCGATCCAATAGACACCGCCGGTCGCCGGGAACAGCCAACCTACGAGTAGAAACACGGCGCATGGCGGGCCGCATCGGCCGGAGCGCCACAGATGAAGCACCGTCGGCACAACCAGCAGCAGACTCATCAGATCCGCCACCCACAGCCAGCGCCAGGCCTGGCCCTGCAATAAGGTGGCCACCGGGCCGACGCCGCCGGCGACGAGTGCCACTGCAAGTCCCGCGACGCCGACCATCAGCGCGGACGCGCACAACGCACGGATTCGCGGCTCGCATAGCACGATCATGCTCAGTACCAGGGAAAACACCGGCTGGCAGTTCAGCTCCCAGTCCTGCAATCGCCAGAGCTGCAGAAAAACGAACTGGGAGCGCTCCCGTACCATCTCAAGCCAGCCCGGATCCATCACCGCAAGAGAGCTCGGCGTCCAGTGCGGCGCCAGCACAGCCGCCGAAGCTGCGATGAGCACGGACGTGACCATCACCAGCGCCCCCACGATGGTTGCCCTGATACCAACACTGAGGCCGAAGAGGAGCAAGACCATCGGCAGCGCCATGAGTGCATGTAAGCAAAGAGCAAACGCGGCGAGCCCGAGCGCGGCTGTCTTGCGGCCGTACACGTGCAGGCTGAGAGCGGTCATGGCGAGTGCCTCGGCAAGCGTGCGGGCAGTCAGCATGTCCTCGGCGATGTGAAAGACGTGATAGGCCCCGTATTCTGCGGGGATGACAACGGCGAGAGCCGTCGTAAGAAGCGCCGTGTGTGAGCCGTAGAGCCGCCGGCTGAACGCCCAGATCGCGCCGTAGAAACAGATCTTGAAAAGAACCAGGAGCGATATGGCCGCCGTCCGCAGCCCCAGAATCCTGATAAAAAACGAATAGATGGGGGAAAATAGCGTGAACCGGTCTTGCGATGCACCGCTCAGGAAAACATCGCGCGCGAGGCTCGAATCATTGCGTGCGAGAGCCTGTACCGCATAGAGCTCCGAGTCTCCGACCAAGCCATGATATTGGTGCGTCAGGCACCATAGTGCCATGGGCAGGAGCACCAGCACCGAGCCGGCAACGGCGCCGCGGACTTTAATGAGCTTCAGGACGTTGGAGCCGCTACGGCCCCGCGGATAATCGAGGGTCTCTGTCATCAATGGCGAGAGTAACCGAGGCGAGCCGCTGACGGCATCACGGCATTGGGCTGATGACTGCGCGTCATTCGATGCCGAGCTTCTTGATTCGGTACCGGAGCGCGCGAAAGCTCATTCCGAGCATCTTCGCGGCGGCGGTCTTGTTGTACCGGGTTTGTTCGAGCGCTTTGACGATGGCGTCGCGCTCGACGTCCTCCAGATGATCTCCCAGCGGAGCACCGGCCGCGCTGGCGCCGGGGCTCAATCCGACAGGCGAGGGCCGCAGCTGAATGTCCGCAGCACGCATCTCGCCGCCCGTGCTCATGGTGATGGCACGCTCCAGAATATTCTCGAGCTCCCTGACATTACCCGGAAAGGCATACGATTCGAGCGCCGCCAGAGCATCGCGAGCCAGCACGGGGGGGGTGATCTTCATCCGGCGTCCCAGGCGCCGCAACACGGCCTCCGCCAGCTCCGGCACATCCTCGGGTCTCTCGCGAAGTGCGGGTACGCGCATCTCGATGACGTTGACTCGGTAAAATAGATCTTCCCGGAACTTACCTTCGGCAACCAACTGCGCCAAGTTCTTGTGGGTCGCCGACAGCAGCCTTACATCGATGCTGACCTCGGCCGACTCGCCGATCGGACGGACTGCCTTCTCCTGGATGACGCGCAGCAGTTTCACCTGCATATGCAGCGGCAGATCGGCGATCTCATCGAGGAACAAGGTGCCCCCTTCAGCGGACTGGAGCAATCCCTTCTTGTCGCTCACCGCTCCCGTAAAGCTGCCTCGCTTATGCCCGAAGAGCTCGCTCTCCATGAGTTCGGTGGGGATGGCTCCGCAGTTCACCGGCACGAAAGGACCGTCGCGGCGCGGGCCCGACTCGTGGATCAGCTTTGCGACCAGCTCCTTGCCCGTTCCCGACTCGCCGTAAATGTGTATGGGCGCCTGGCTACGTGCCACGCGCGCAATCATCTCGCGCAGGTGCTGCATGGCGGTAGAGCTGCCGAGCAAGCGCGGGCCGAAGACGCTGGTGTCGCCGCCGTCGCTGGAATCGGACAACTTGATTGCCGTCGACACCAGTTTGCGCAAATTGGGAAGATCGAGAGGCTTGGAGACAAAGTCGAACGCGCCGAGCTTGAGCGCGCGCACCGCGGTCTCCATGTTCCCGTGCGCCGTGATCACGGCGACCGGGACGCTGGCGGAGTATTGCTGCATCCATTTCACGAGATCCAACCCGTCTCCGTCCGGCAAGCGCATGTCCGTAAGGCATAGGTCGAACCGCTCGTTTTTGAGCATCCTTTGCGCTGCGGCGACGGTGTCGGCGATGCGTGGAGCCAGGCTCATCCGTTCCAAGGTGATAGACAGAAGCTCGCAAATGTCCGGCTCGTCATCGACGATCAGTACGCTGGGTTTCGACATGGCAGGCATCGTAGTGTCAGTGCATCCTTCGCTGAGCCCTCGAGACGCGGGCCCAGCAGTATGTTAGGGACGAGAACTGTGAGGGCCATCACTGTTCCTCGAACACCGGTGTCGACTCTGCTGGATCATTTCCACTGGCCACTTTACGTAAGCGGCAAGCTTAGGGTACAAACCGATCCTGACGCCACCGATGCGGCGTCTCGCCCTTGCTCGCGAACAGCTCGTAGTGGACACAGGGACGACAAATTACGAACGGAGCCCATTCTGATGATTCTCCAATGGTTCAACGCGCGACAAGCCTCAGAAGCGGGCGCGGCACTGGCAGACAAGCTTACCCCTTCTGCCGCCAGAATCGATAGGTCCGATGTTGGTCCGACCGACGGCGCGTTGAGCGAGATCGTCAGACGAGCGCAAGCGGAGGTGCGCGGTCTTAGGCTGAATTTCTATCAACGGGCAAAGCTGGCAAATGCTTTTAAATGGAGACTGATAGAAAACGGCATCGAGAAGACTGTGGCGGACGAGGTAACACAGTCATTAGTGGTGGACATGTCGAGCCGGCGCTCGAAGACCAGCGCCCCCAACGAGGCGGATGCTAGTCCGGGCAAATCTCCAACGCCGGGTCAACTACTCGCCAAGGGCAATAAACTCTTCGAGCAAGGTGATTACAACTCGGCGCTTGCCTGCTATGCAGAGCTGCTCAACGCCAATCCTCGGCATGCCGAGGCACTCAACAATGTGGGCTCGGTGCTCTTCAAGCTAGGCCGCTACATAGAGGCCGAACAGCATTACCGCGGGGCGATAGCCATAAAGCCCGCATACCCGGAGGCGCTCTCGAACCTTGGAAACGTGCTCCGACGCAGGGGTTATTTTTCCGAAGCCACGGTCTTTCTCCGACGCGCAGTACAGGTGAAACCGAACTACTGGGGTGCACACTGCGATTTGGGATACGCGTTGACTCTCACTGGAGATTTCCGTGGCGCGAAAGCGCGCTTCAAAAAGGTTCTCAAAGCCAAACCCCGCCACGCCGGGGCATTGCTGGGGATGGAGCATATCGTTGCGAACGAGGGTCGCTGGGAGGAGGCCGGCAAGCTGCTCGATCGCGTGATGGAGATCGAATCAGGGAGCGCCATGGCCATGGCGGCGAGGGTCGGCTTGCGCAAGCAGACACTCTCCGATGCACCTTGGCTACAGGCCGCCGAGGAACTGACTGCGAGCGGAATCGATCCGTACGAAGAGGGGGTGTTGCGCTTCGCGATGGGCAAGTATTTGGACGATATCGGGCAATTCGCTGGTGCTTTCGAAAGCTACAAGAGCGCCAACGAGATACTCAAAGCTTCTGCGGAGCCATACGATCGCAAGAAGCGCACGCGGCTCGTTCAGGATCTCAAGGAGGTGTACACGCGCGAGACGCTTGCGCAGCCGCCGAAAAATGCCTCTACTTCAACCGTCCCCGTGTTCGTGGTGGGCATGCCGCGTTCCGGTACCACGCTCATGGAGCAAATCATCTGCTCGCATCCGTCGGCAAAAGCCGCCGGAGAGCTTCCATTTTGGTTCGATGCGACGAAAGATCACGAGGCCGAGATTCGCAAGGGATTGACTGACGAATCGTTGGTGAAGACCCTCGCCGAATCCTATCTCCACACACTCAGAGCGCATTCCGAGGACGCATTGCGGATCGTCGACAAGGCACCCCTCAATTCGGATTACTTGGGCATCATCCATAGGGTATTTCCGAACGCACGCATCATCTATATGCAGCGTGATCCGGTCGATACCTGCCTGTCTTGTTATTTTCATGGGTTTCCCCTCACTGCCAACTTTACCTTCGATCTATCGGATTTGGCGCACTACTACCGTGAGCATAGACGTCTGATCGATCATTGGCGGACCGTACTTCCGGCGGGAGCAATCCTTGATGTTCCGTACGCGGAGTTGGTCGCTGATCAGGCCGGGTGGACTCGCAGGGTCCTGGATTTCATCGGTCTCGAGTGGAACGAGAAGTGTATGAGTTTCGAGCAGACCGAGCGCGTGGTGGCCACTGCCAGCTTCTGGCAAGTCCGACAGAAAATCTACAATACGTCCATTGCCCGGTGGCGCAACTACGAGAAGTTCATTGGTCCCTTGCGGAGCCTGCGCGAGGGCTAGCTCTACTATTCTTCCCAGCGCTGCGGGTCGCTGAAGACGACCCTGAAGGTGCTGCCGCCGCCGATGCGCGCCTCGTACAGCAGGACGGCGCGATTCAGTTGGCACAACTCCCGCGCGATGAATAGTCCGAGCCCGGTGCCACCCTTTCGATCCGTGAAAAAAGGCTCGAAGATCCGATCCACGGCCTGCGGCTGGATGCCCACGCCCCGGTCGGCGACCTCAAGATAGGGTCGATAGCTCGGGCTCAGCCGGTTGAGGCGGATCTCTGCCTTGATGCCGCCGCTCGGCTCGCCGTACTTGATCGCGTTGTCGCATAGGTTCCATACCACTTGATGCAGGTGGCTCGGATCGAATCGCACCTCGAGGTCATCCGACTCTTGATGCACTTTGATTTGCGTGAGCGGTACCTGCATGGTCTCGCAGAATTCTGCCAAGAACTCCTTGAGCCAATCGCCGAGCGAAAGGCGAGTTGGCCGGCTCGATTCGCGCCGCGAAAGCTGCAGGACGTTGTTGATGATCGTGCTCACGCGCTCGGAGTTGTTGCGGATAATGTCGGTGAGCCTACGATCCTCCGCGCTGATGTTCGGGCTCTCGGCCAGGAGTTGCCCTGCATGGCTCATGGCGCCGACAGGATTGCGTATCTCGTGCGCGATGCTCGCGGACAGACGGCCGAGGGCGGCAAGCTTGCTCTGCTGCACACGCTCCGCCAGGAGACTCGTGTCCTCGAGGAATATGAGAGTGGGCCCCGGGGCGGTCGCGTCGAGGGGAGCGAAATGGGGTTGAATCAGGCGAGCCCCGTCGGCGGCGACGAAGGTCGACGGCGCTTCGTCGGGCGGCCCGGTCCGTCGCCAAGTGCTCAACGAATAGAGCAGGCGCGGGGAAACCTCGCCGACCAGGGCTCCCGGAACGGCCTGCACATCGCCCAGAATCTCGGCTGCCGATTCGTTGATGAGCCGGATCTTATCGGCGCCGTCGACGACCAGCAGGCTTTCACGCAAGTGCTGCACGATGTACTGCGATAGATCAGCGAGGTTCGCAAGATCCAGATCCTTCTGGCGGATCAGATCTTCGCTTTCTCTCACCCGCGTCGCGAGCACGCTCGCCGATGCCGCGATGGTGAAAAGCACAGTTCCCAGGAGCCCGGCGGTCGCATAGACAGCGATGTCGCTGTGGCCGCTGATCTGCTGCCAGATCGTGTCCACGAGGACCGCGATCGCCGTTACGGAAGCCAGGAAGAGCGCCTGGCGCGGGGGCAGCAAGAAAGCGAGGCCACCGACGGGCAGCAGGAGCAGCAGTCCGAGGCCGCTCGAGATCCCGCCGCAGGCGTGAAAAAGCAACATCAAGCAGGCGATGTCGATCGTGGCCTGGAGAATGGTTTGGATGTACGCGCCCGCGAGTTGCGTGCGCACCAGGATGATGCTCGCGAATCCATAGCAGAGGTACGCAAGGGCGGTGCCCGAGAAAAGCCGCGGCGACTCGACCGGCAGACCGCGCGATCCGCCCAGCCAATAAAGACCGAGGAGCACGAGCGGCACGAGGAATCGGTAAAGATTCAAAATCCCGAGGACGCGCCAGTTGAGCCCGATCTTGGGACCTCGGGCTGCCGCGAATTGTCGGTTCGGAACGTTCACCTGAGTCTGGGGGTTCATTTTGCTCTGGATCCCAGCTTAATTCAGAATAGCATTCCTCGATGCGACCGGCTCGGCACTGGCGGATAAACCATGCATTCTCAGCACTTGGATAGGAGGCCGCGTTGAGTGGCGAGCGGCGGATGCGCTGTGTCATGGCGCAGCTCGACCTGGTGGTCGGCGACGTCGAGGGAAACACCTCGCGCATCATCGCGGCGGCCGTCCGTGCGCGTGACGAATTCCGCGCCGACGTGGTCATGCTGCCGGAGCTCGCCGTCTCGGGTTATCCCCCCGAGGACCTCCTGTTTCATCTCGGTTTGCGGGCACAGGTGGCCCGGTCGATCGAGCGGCTGAAAGCCGACGTGCGGGGGATCACACTCGTCGCCGGCTATCCGGAATACGACGGCGATCGGATTTTCAATTCCGCGGTGGTAATCCGCGATGGCGCCGTGCTCGCAAATCACCGCAAGGCCTGCCTGCCGAACTATCGCGTGTTCGACGAGAAGCGCTACTTCACCCCCGGGACGCTGCCCACCGTAGTCGAACTGAACGGCATCAAAGCGGGCATTTTGGTGTGCGAGGACATATGGGAGCCGGAGCCCGCCGCTCAAGCCCGCAGTGCCGGGGCCGAGGTGCTGCTGGTGATCAATGCCTCTCCCTATGAAGTCAACAAGCAAAGCCAGCGCGAGCGTGACGTCGTGCGCCGGCGCGTAGCGGAAACGGGCGTTCCACTGTTGTTCGTCAACTTGATCGGTGGCCAGGATGAGCTGGTATTCGACGGCAATTCGTTCGTCATGAACGCGCGGGGCGAAGTCACGAGGCGGGCGCCCGCGTTCGTCGAGGGACTGTACTCGGTGGATCTCGAGCCCGGGGAGGGTCGCAGGGTTGAGCCTCGTCCGGGCGACCTTACGCCGCTCCAGGGCGAGGAGGAGAGCGTCTACGGCGCTTTGGTTTTGGGTACACGCGACTACGTCGACAAGCATCGGTTTCCGGGTGTGGTGCTGGGCTTGTCGGGCGGCGTCGATTCGGCCTTGACCCTTTGTATCGCCGTCGATGCGCTGGGGTCTGATCGTGTGCATTCGGTGGCGATGCCGTCGCGATACACCTCTAAGATGAGCAAGGAGGACGCGGCTCTTCAGGCATCCTGGCTCAAAGTGAAGCACAGCGAGATTTCCATCGAGGGCATGTTCGAGGCCACACTGGCCGCGCTCAAGGACGAATTCGCCGGCAGGGCGCCCGACACGGCGGAGGAAAACATCCAATCGCGGTGCCGAGGGGTGCTCCTGATGGCCATCTCGAACAAGACCGGACGGATGCTGCTGACGACCGGCAATAAGAGCGAGATGGCCGTCGGCTATGCGACCCTGTACGGCGACATGGCCGGTGGCTTCGCGCCCATCAAGGATTGCAGCAAGCTGCTGGTCTACCGGCTGGCGGCCTGGCGCAACGCGCGCTCGCGCGCGATTCCGGCGCGGGTCATCGAGCGGCCGCCCTCGGCCGAGCTTCGGCCCGATCAGAAGGACACCGACAGCCTGCCGCCGTATGAGATTCTGGATCCGATCCTCGAGTCCTTCATCGAGGAGGATTTGTCGGTGGATCAAATCGCGGCACGCGGATTCGACCGCGCGACCGTCGGTCGTATCCTCGATCTAGTAAAACGCAGTGAGTATAAACGCCGGCAGGCGCCACCGGGAGTGCGGGTGAGCGGCAGGGCGTTCGGTCGCGACTGGCGTTATCCCATCACCAGCGGCTACCGGGCGCGCTGATTCGCCGCCGCCTACGGCTGAGCGCTACAGAATCCGCCACCAGGACTTCTTCGCCTCGACCTCCTTGGAGCTGCCGGGATAGTTGGCGTCGTAGACGCGCTCGGCATCCGCAGCCAAGTCCGTCATGCCGAGGTTGCGATACGCTTGCACGACGACCTTCAGCGAGCCTTGCACCGCCGGCGCGCCGTCATAGTTCTCGATGCAGAACTTCGCGCGGTTGAGCGCGCCCACGTACGCGCCGCGGCGCATGTAGT
This sequence comes from Steroidobacteraceae bacterium, assembly GCA_049513515.1. GTDB lineage: Bacteria > Pseudomonadota > Gammaproteobacteria > Steroidobacterales > Steroidobacteraceae > Bog-1198. Next base: position 34,704 of record JBEKWA010000018.1, on the reverse strand, counting down.
ACCTGGCGACATAGAGCTCGAAGTCGGCCAGCCGGTTACGCAAAAAGATCATGCGCTGGCGGGCGTCACCGGCGTACTGACTGTGCGGATAACGCTTGAGCAGCTCGTCGAAGGCGTCGAACGACTTCTTCGAATTGATCGGCGGGCGGCGCGACAGATCGACGTTGAACCAGCGCTCCAGGAAGTTCGCCTGACGCTCGAAGTACACCAGGCCCTTCATGTAATAGGCATAGTCGACCCGCGGATTGGTCGGGTTTTCCCGGATGAAGGTATCTGCGGCATCGATGGCCGGGTCCACCTCGTGATTCTTGTAGTAGGCATAGATCAAATCGATCTGTGCCTGATGCGCCGGCTCGCTGAAAGGAAAACGCGACTGCAGCGCCTCGAGCTGCTTGATCGCCTCGCCGTAACTCGAGTTCTTCATGGCCTTCTGCGCCCGGGCGTAGATCGTTTCGGGACCCGATCGGGCATCGTCGGCTCGATGGCTGCGGCAGCCGGCGCCGAGGAGTGCCGTGCCGATGGCAAGCGCCGCGACGGCACCCGGACGAACTAGATCACGCAGTCTCACATCCGATTCCTTACAATGGCCTGATTCCAAACGCGCGGCAGTATACCCGATGGCCTGCCGCTAGCTTCGAGTCGCTCCATGCATGACGAGTTCCAGGTTCTCGAGCTCGAAATCCCGCAGGAACTGGAGGGATCGCGGCTGGACAGTGCGCTCGCGCAGCTGCTTCCGGAGCATTCTCGCACCCGCATCAAGGCCTGGATCGAGGCCGGAGAGGTGCAGCTCGGCGGACTTTCGGGGAAGCCTCGCGACAAGGTGTCCCGCGGTGCTCGAGTCCGCTTGACCATACGTCCGCAGGCGCCTGCGCGCGAAGTGCTGGCGGAGGCGATCCCCCTTGCGGTGGTCTACGAAGATGCCGAGCTCCTCGTGATCGATAAGCCGGCGGGGCTCGTGGTACATCCCGGCGCCGGCAATTCGAGCCATACGCTGCAAAATGCATTGCTCGGCAAAGACCCCACCCTTGCGGCATTGCCTCGAGCCGGTATCGTCCATCGCCTCGACAAGGATACCAGCGGTCTTCTGGTGGTCGCGCGCACACCGCAAGCTCACACTGCGCTCGGCCGACAGCTACTCGCACGCTCGATAGCCCGCGAGTATCTCGCGATTTGCGTCGGCGTGATGACGGGCGGGGGCACGGTGAATGAGCCGATCGGTCGCCATCGCAGCGATCGGCTGCGCATGGCCATACGAAGCGACGGGCGTCCGGCGCGAACCCACTATCGCGTGCTCGAGCGCTTTCGCGGACACACCTACCTCCGAGTCAAGCTCGATACCGGCAGAACTCACCAGATCCGCGTGCATCTTGCGCATCTCAAGCACTCGCTGGTGGGGGACCCGGTCTACGGCACCCGTCTGGCACGCCCGCGCGGTGCCGGTGATGCGCTCCTCGAGGCACTGCGCGGTTTCAAGCGGCAAGCGCTGCACGCGGCGGCGCTCGCCTTCGATCACCCGCAGAGCGGCGAGCGGCTCGCGTTCGAGGTGCCTCCGCCGGCTGACTTTACCGCCCTCCTGCAGGCGTTGCGCAAGGATGCGCCCACACACGCCGCATCGCGGCGTTCGATGCAGACCTGAGATGTGCCTCGAGTGGCTCACTCCGGAATGGCCGGCACCGCCCGGGGTTCGGGCGCTCTCGACCTGGCGCGGCGGCGGCGTGAGCGTCGCGCCCTTCGAATCGCTCAATCTAGGGGGGCATGTCGGCGATCGGCCCGAGGCGGTGGCGGAGAACCGCCGGCGCTTGTGTGCCGCCGCTCGGCTGCCGGGCGAGCCGGTGTGGCTCTCGCAGCAGCACGGTACGGGGGTCCTCGATCTCGACGTCTGCAGCGAGGCAGGCCGCATCGCGGACGCATCATTTACCCGTCGCGCCGGGGAGGTTTGCGCCATCCTGACGGCGGATTGCGCCCCCGTAGTGCTAGCGTTGAACTCGGGAGGTGCTGTGGCGGCCGCACACGCCGGCTGGCGGGGCCTGGCCGCCGGAGTGATCGAGGCAACGGTGCTGGCCCTCGCGGTACCTCCGCGATCGCTGCTCGCCTGGATCGGACCCGGCATCGGCCGCGCTCACTTCGAGATCGGGCCCGAAGTCCGCGAGGCGCTATTGAGCGGTGACCCGGAGGCCGGGGGTGCGTTCGAGCCAAGCTCGAGCGGCCGGTACCTCGCCGACCTCGCCTTGCTGGCGCGGCGTCGGCTCGAGCGCCTCGGGATCGAACGAGTCTATGGCGGCACCGCCTGCACCTACGCGTCCCCGGAGCGGTATTTCTCTCATCGCCGCGACGGCCGGACCGGGCGGCAGGCCACTCTCATCTGGCTCGAAAAATAGGCCCGACGGTGGCTCCGGGGCGTTGAATTGCGGGGCGCGACCCCCACCTACTGGGCATTCCGACGATCTCGAAGGTTCTCCTATGCGCATGGACAAGCTGACAACCAAATTCCAAGCCGCCCTGGCGGATGCCCAGTCGCTGGCGCTCGGTCGTGACAACCAGTACATCGAGCCGGTGCACCTCATGTCGGCGCTACTCGACCAAGAAGGCGGCACCGCGCGGCCGTTGCTCGAGAAAGCGGGTGCCAATGTGCCGAAGCTGCGTTCGGAGCTGGCATCGGCGCTCGACCGGCTGCCCACGGTGCAAGGTGCGGGCGGCGATGTGGTGATCAGCAACGATCTCAACAAGCTGCTCAACCTGACCGATAAGCTTGCGCAGAAGCGCGGCGATCAGTTCATCTCGAGCGAGCTCTTCGTGCTGGCCGCCGTGGACGATCGCGGCGAGCTCGGACGCCTCCTGAAGGCTACGGGCGCGGAGCGCGCCACCTTGGAAACGGCGATCGAGGAAGTGCGCGGCGGAGCAAAAGTCGAAGATGCGGGCGCCGAGGAGAATCGCCAGGCGCTCGAGAAGTACAGCATCGACCTCACCGAGCGGGCAACGCAGGGCAAGCTCGATCCGGTCATCGGCCGCGACGATGAGATTCGTCGCACCATCCAAGTCCTGCAGCGGCGCACCAAGAACAATCCCGTGCTCATCGGCGAACCCGGCGTCGGCAAGACGGCCATCGTCGAGGGTCTCGCGCAGCGCATCGTCAATGGCGAGGTACCCGAAGGCTTGCGCGACAAGCGCATACTCGCCCTGGACATGGGCGCTCTCATTGCCGGCGCGAAATTCCGCGGCGAATTCGAGGAGCGCCTGAAGGCAGTGCTCACGGACCTCGCCAAGCAGGAAGGGCGGATCATCCTGTTCATCGACGAGCTGCACACCATGGTCGGCGCCGGCAAAGCGGAGGGCTCCATGGATGCCGGCAACATGCTAAAGCCCGCGCTCGCGCGCGGCGAGCTGCACTGCGTGGGCGCGACGACGCTGGATGAATACCGCAAGTACATCGAGAAGGACGCGGCGCTCGAGCGGCGCTTCCAGCAGGTGCTCGTCGACGAGCCGTCGGTGGAGGACACTATCGCCATCCTGCGCGGGCTCAAGGAGCGCTATGAGGTGCACCACGGCGTCGAGATCACCGACCCTGCCATCGTCGCTGCCGCGACGCTGTCGCATCGCTACATTACCAATCGACAATTACCGGACAAGGCGATCGATCTGATCGACGAGGCCGGATCGCTGATCCGCATGGAGATCGATTCGAAGCCCGAGGCGCTCGACAAGCTCGACCGGCGCATCATCCAGCTGAAGATCGAGCGCGAGGCGTTGAAAAAGGAGACCGACGAGGCTTCGCGCAAACGGCTCGCCACGTTGGAGGAGCAGCTCAAGGCGCTCGAGAAGGAATACTCGGATCTCGAGGAGGTGTGGAAGGCCGAGAAAGCCTCGGTACAGGGCGCCGCACACATCAAGGAGGAGCTCGAGCGCGCCCGGCAGGATCTCGAGACGGCGCGCCGCGCCCAGGACCTGTCGCGCATGTCCGAGCTCCAGTACGGTCGCATTCCGGATCTCGAGCAACGGCTCGCGAAGGCGCTCGAGGCCGAGCACAAACCGAACCAGTTGCTGCGCACCTCAGTCACGGAAGTCGAGATCGCCGAGATCGTGTCGAAATGGACCGGGATTCCCGTCGCGCGCATGCTCGAAGGCGAGCGCGAGAAGCTGTTGCGCATGGAGGAGGTGCTGGAGCGTCGGGTCGTGGGCCAGAATGAGGCCGTGAAGGCGGTGGCGGACTCGATTCGCCGCTCGCGTGCCGGGCTGTCGGATCCGAATCGGCCCATCGGCTCGTTCATGTTCTTGGGGCCCACCGGCGTCGGCAAGACCGAGCTCTGCAAGGCACTCGCCGAGTTCATGTTCGACACCGAAGAGGCCATGGTGCGCATCGACATGTCGGAGTTCATGGAGAGGCATTCCGTGGCGCGGCTCATCGGCGCCCCGCCCGGCTACGTGGGCTACGAGGAAGGCGGCCATTTGACGGAGGCCGTGCGGCGGCGGCCCTACAGCGTCATCCTGCTCGATGAGATCGAGAAGGCGCATCCGGACGTATTCAACGTGCTGCTGCAAGTGCTCGATGACGGGCGGCTCACCGACGGGCAGGGTCGCACGGTCGATTTTCGCAACACGGTCATCATCATGACCTCGAACCTCGGCAGCCAGACCATTCAGGAACTCGGTGGCGAGGCGAACTACGCGGCCATGAAGGGCGCGGTGCTGCAGGTGGTCTCGCAGCATTTCCGGCCGGAATTCATCAATCGAGTCGATGACATCGTGGTATTCCACCCGCTCGGCCGCGAACAGATTCGTGCGATCGTCGATATCCAGCTCGCCCGACTGCGCCGGCGTTTGACGGATCGCGACATTCAGCTGACGCTCGACGAGGCTGCACGCGATCGCCTCGGCGAGGCGGGTTTCGACCCCGTGTACGGCGCCCGGCCCTTGAAACGCGCGATCCAGACTCAGATCGAGAATCCGCTTGCGCAGCGAATTCTGCACGGCGACTTCACGGCGGGGGATCGGGTGGTGGTGAAGGTGAAGCGCGATGCCCTGGTGTTCGAGAAGGAGCGTCTGCACTAGGGAGCGCTCGCTCCGACAGCGGTCGCCCCAAATTCGGCCCAGCGATGTCGATCCGGCCCTTGGCTATACTGGCGGGCGGGAGATCTATGCGGGGATGAAGGAAGCAAATGCCTTTTTACGAGTATCAGTGCAATAACTGCGGACATGCGCTCGAAGCCATGCAAAAGGTCAGCGATCCGCCCCTCAAGAAATGTCCGCATTGCGGCAAGCCGCAATTGCAGAAGCTCATGTCCGCGCCGGTGTTCCGCTTGAAGGGCGGGGGCTGGTATGAGACCGATTTCAAATCGGATCAGGACAGCAAACGCAATTTGGCCGATCGCCCCGAGGATGCGCCCAAAGAGGATAAGAAAGAGGGCGCGACCAAGGAAGCGCCCGCTGTGGAGGCGAAGGCGGACAAGCCCGCCGAGAAGCCTGCGGAAAAGGCGGCGCCGGCGGAGTCTTCCAAGAAGGCGGCGGCGCGCTCCGAGCGGACGGGGAGTGGCCACAAGGCGAATTTACGCAAGCCCGCCAAGCGACCCTCGCGGCCCGCGATCAAGCGCAGCCGCGCAAAGCCCGCCCGCGGTCGGTAGCTCGCGCACCAATGGGGTTCGCCGCTGCGGCCCGGGCTTGCCGATGCCGGCCCCAGGCCTTAGGATCGCGCCCTTTCCCTGCTGTTTCTAGAGCTTATGCGCACTCACTATTGCGGTCAGGTCGGCGAGTCGTTGGTCGGCAAGGTCGTCACTGTGGCCGGGTGGGCCCATCGACGGCGCGATCACGGTGGTGTCATCTTCGTTGACCTGCGTGACCGCGAGGGACTTCTGCAGATCGTATTCAATCCGGACACGCCGGAGGTCTTCGCTCAGGCGGAGCGAGTGCGAAACGAATTCGTGCTGAAGGTCACCGGCACCGTGCGCCTGCGTCCCCCGGGTACGGTGAATCCCAATCTGAAGTCGGGCAAGGTCGAGCTCCTCTGTCAATCGCTCGAAATCCTGAATCGTTCGGAGCCGTTGCCCTTTCAGCTCGATGAGCACGTGAGCGAGGAAGTGCGCCTGCGCTTTCGTTACATCGATCTGCGGCGTGAGGAGATGCGCGAGCGGCTGCTCCTGCGCCACCGCATCACCCGCGCCATGCGCCGCTATCTCGACGACGCGGGCTTCGTCGACATCGAGACGCCGATGCTGTCGAAGGCGACGCCCGAGGGGGCGCGCGATTATCTGGTGCCGAGCCGTACGCACCCCGGTAAGTTCTTCGCGCTGCCTCAGTCCCCGCAGATCTACAAGCAGCTCCTCATGATCTCGGGCTTCGACCGCTATTATCAGATCGTGCGCTGTTTCCGCGACGAGGATCTGCGTGCCGATCGCCAGCCCGAGTTCACGCAGCTCGACATCGAGACCTCATTCCTCGACCAGGCGCAGATCCAGGAAATCATGGAAGGATTGGTGCGCTTCTTGTTCGGCGAAGTGCTCGGCGTCGAGCTGCCGAATCCGCTGCCTCGTCTGACCTACGCCGAGGCGATGCGCCGCTATGGCTCGGACAAGCCCGATCTGCGCGTGCCGCTCGAGCTCGTCGACGTGGCGGATCTCGTGCGGGGCTGCGATTTCAAGGTATTCGCAGGACCGGCTGCCGATCCGGCAGGCCGGGTCACGGCCTTGCGGGCGCCGCAGGGCGGCAGGCTCTCACGCAAGGAAATCGACGATTACACCGCCTACGTGGCGCGCTTCGGGGCCAAGGGACTCGCTTACGTCAAGGTGAACGAGATCGCGAAGGGTCGCGACGGCTTGCAATCGCCGATTTTGAAATTCTTGAGCGACGTAGCCGTCAAGGGGATTCTCGAACGCACCATGGCGGCAGACGGCGACCTCATTTTCTTTGGTGCGGACACGGCAAAGGTCGTGAGCGACGCGCTCGGCGCCTTGCGGCTCAAGCTCGGCCAGGATCTTGGGTTGGTCGAGTCTGGATGGCGTCCCCTGTGGGTGGTCGATTTTCCCATGTTCGAGTGGGACGGCGACGCGAAGCGCTGGGCGGCCATGCACCATCCTTTCACCAGCCCGGTGAATCTCGATCCGGCTGCCCTCAAGGCGCGCCCCGGCGATGCGCTCGCCAAGGCTTACGACTTGGTGCTCAATGGCTCCGAAATCGGCGGCGGCTCGGTGCGCATCCACTCGCAGGAACTCCAGTCGGTCGTGTTCGATCTGCTCGGCATTTCCCCCGAGGAGGCGCGAATCAAATTCGGCTTCTTGCTCGACGCACTCAAGTTCGGCGCTCCGCCCCACGGAGGCATCGCATTCGGCCTCGATCGGCTCGCGATGCTCATGGCGGGCGCCGACAGCATCCGCGACGTCATCGCGTTCCCGAAGACGCAGACCGCGGCCGATCCCTTGATGGATGCTCCGACCGAAGTGAGCGAGGCGCAGCTCAAGGAGCTGCACATTCGCGTGCGCATCCCGCCCAAGGTCGAGTAGCCGTTGCAATCATTTCGGCGTCCGGAATCGGTCCTGATCGTGATCTACACCGCGGGCGGCGAGTTTCTGTTGCTCGAGCGGCGCAAGCCGCCGGGTTTCTGGCAATCGGTGACCGGCAGTCTCGAGTGGGGCGAGACGGCGGATGCGGCCGCGCGCCGCGAGCTCATCGAGGAAACCGGCATTACTCAAGGGTTTCTGCGCAACCTGCAGTGGACGCAGGTCTACGAGATCCTGCCCTCGTTCGGCAAGAAATATGCGCTCGGCATCACGCGCAACCTCGAGCACGCATTCGCCTTGAAGCTCTTGCAGCGCGTACCGGTGACGCTCAGCGAGTCCGAGCACGTGCAGTATCGCTGGCTGCCGGCCGCCGAGGCCATCGACCTGGCTTCCTCGAGCACCAACCGCGCCGTGATTCGGCAGCTGCGCCACTAGCCGCCGGCCGTGCGCACGTTCGTCGTCTATGTGCACGGATTGTGGCTCAACGGGTGGGAATCGCTCCTGCTGCGGCAACGATTGTCGCGACAATTGAGCTGCACCGCGCTGTCGTTCCAATACGCATCGATCGGAGCGGGCCTGGCGCAGAACGCTCGCGCGCTTGCAGCGTTCGTCGCCGACCTGCATGCCGACACCCTGCACTTGGTCGGTCACAGCATGGGCGGTCTGGTGATTCTCGAATTGTTCGAGCGCGCTGCGGGGCTGGGTGCCCCGGAGGAGGCCGTGTTGCCGCACGGCCGGATCGTGCTGCTCGGGACGCCAGTTCGAGGCAGCCGCGCAGCGCGCAACCTTGCGCGGCTTCCCTTTGGTCGCCGCATGCTGGGCCTTACGGCGCACGAAGTGCTGCTGCCGGAGCGCGACCGGCAATGGTCTGGAGCACGTGACCTCGGCATCATCGCCGGTACCATACCGCTGGGATTCGGACGCTTCATGGGACCTTTCGAGGCACCGAGCGACGGCACCGTGCTGGTCGAGGAAACGCGTCTCGCCGGCGCGAAGCAGCATCTCAGCTTGCGCACGACGCATAGCGGTATGGTTTATTCCCGAGCGGTCGCACGCCAGACCGCGACTTTCCTGCGCAACGGTGCCTTCGATCCCTGAGGGACGTGGATTGCCGGCTTCGATTAGGGAGCTATTGGCTCGCCTATTCACGGATCAAGGGGACTGAAGCTGGAGGGGGTGGAAGGCTGCAGCGCTCGCAGCCAGGTTGGACCGAATCGCTCGCCATGCCTATATTCGCTGAGCAAATTGTCATCAGTAATGACCTGCGCATCGGCGTGCCGCCGCGCGATGAATTCCCCAGTCGGCTCCAACCGCGCCCTTGCGAGAAGTGCGACAACGCTGTCTGGCGAATCACCGTCACTATTGCTGGTAAACGCCGCGCCGTCCGGGCGTCGAACGTTCCACAAGCGGGACACGGTCGTCGCCAACGGCTTATCCGAGGCGTATACAAAATTGCTGTATCGATACGCATATCCAAACGCGGCTTGGGCGCTAGCGAGAACATCGAACGAACCGGTGGTGTTGCAGATCACGATGCCGCCTGGGTCCAGGTGACTCTTCACTTCGGAAAAATACTCCCGAGACAGCAAGTTGCCGGCGTTTGCGCGCCAGTAGAAGGTGGTGTTTTGGACGATGAGGTCGAAGCGTGTCTGCGGATGGCGTCTGAGCCAACGGCGACCGTCATCGATGTGTATGTGAATCCGTGGATCCTGCAATAACACGGCGAGTTGCCCGTATGATCGGATCAAATCGACATATCCCGGATTGATCTCAATCACGTCAATGCGCTCGACATCAGGGAATCCTTGAATGGCGCGCACCCAGGCACCGGTGGATAGTCCAACGAACATCACTCGCTTCGGACTTGGCATCAAGAGCGCCGCCATGTACAGCCGCTCGAGGTGGTTCGGATTGGTATCGACGTTGATCGATGTCATGCCGTCGTAAACATTGCCCCCATAAACCATATCGCCGCCGGTGGTGCGTAAGGTATGAATTATGCCATGCCGGTTGGCGACAAAATGCGTGACGGGATTCGAACCACTCGCGGCGAGTGTCCCCAGCGAGCCTGGGCCGGGACGAATAGTGCTCGACGAGATCGCGCTCGACACCGCGGCTACGCTCAAAGTCAGCAAAATGAGCTTGGGCTTGGAAGATCTAAGTACAGCCGCTATGGACGCGAGGAGACACATCATGGCCGCGACCCCAAAGCATTGATCGACCGTCAGGAAATCGAGAGCCACAAAACCCGTCACGAGCGGGCCCAGCGTGGATCCCAAGATATTCCCGAAGTAGATTCTGGACACCGACCGCCCCATTCGCGGGCCGCTCGCAACAGATCCGAGATGATGCACGATGGGGAAAAGCGAGCTTTTCGAGGCCGCTAGAAGTGCGATCGCGATGGCCGGAACGGCGAGGGCCCGATCGCTCGGCGAGAGGTAATCGGCGATGACCAAAGGCGTGAGTACATCAAATAGCGCACAAACCGCCAACAGAACGGCCGCTGCAGCATAAAGATTCTGTATCCGGCCGCAGAGGTATTTTCCGATGCCGGCGCCCAATGCAATGCCTAGCAGATAGAACATCAGCACGAATGAGAATGCCGGAGGCAATGTGCGGTAGGCGAAACCGGCGACGCGCACCCACAGTATCTCCTCGCTCAGACTCAGAAAGCCTATGAGAAGCGATAACCACCAGGGAAAGCTAAACATCGCGCGGCCGCAGCACAAACCACGCCGCGGCACTGATCATCAAATTGAGCGCCGCGGCGATGTGTATCGTCGAGGTTAGCTTGAAATAATAAAGCGCGACGAATCCGGTGACGCCCGCTCCCAACGCAGCCCCCAATGTGTTGGCGAAATACAAAACGCCGATGGATACGCCGAGGTTTTGATAGCGGCGCACGACATGAGTCACGAGGATCGGCAGCGTGGCGCCCATCAAAGTGGTCGGAATCAGCAAGAGACCAAAATTCACGGCGGCGATCGTAGCAAGCGAGTCGTTGACGGCCACAGCGCTGACTGCGCGGATGAGATATGGACTACAAACCCCGAACGCGGCGGTCGCGATCTCAATTATCGCGAACATGGGTATCACTCGATCGGGATGTCGGTCTGCGAGCTCTCCACCCGCGAGGGCCCCTAAGCCGAGACCGAGCATGAAAGTGGACACGACGATGGTGACGGAGTCTATGTCAACACCGAATCCTTCAAATAACAAGCGCTGCCAGCAAATCTGATAAATCAGCGCAGCGGTGCCGGAAATCGCGAAGAGAAGCACGACTCCGGAGTGAACAGCGCGGAAGCCCGCGTTGGCAGTGATTGACGCATCGACCGCCGCAGACGCTTCGCTCAGTATGTCCAGGACTAGAACTCCGCCAGGCAGTTGGATGCTAGCTACCGCGCGGCATCGAATGCGTTGACGGGCTCGAGTTTGAGTCTAGAAGCACCGCGTGGCGCGAAAGGGGATTGAGTTCACAATTACTTTAACTTAATAAGGCCCCGTGGGTTTCGGCAGATTCATCTCCTTTTTGCGCGACGGGCGTTTCGCGGCAGAAGCGGCGCTTTAGGAGTCGGGTTCGAGGCGTCGGTAAAAGAACGTCGTTGCGCAGAAGCCGCCGCGGGGCAGGAGCGCATAGTCGGGAACGACTCCCACGCGTACCCACCCAAGCCGGGCATAGAGCCGCTCGGCGTCCGGGCTGGCGGTGTCCAGCACGAGCACCGACTTGCCGAGCTCGCGCGCGAGCTCCTCCACCCCGCGCAGTACTGCAGCTCCCACACCTCGACGCCGCGCCCGGCGATGCACCAGCATTTTCGACAGGTCGGCGCGATGCGGCTGATTTTCGGGCAGGTCGAGAATCAATTGCGCTGTGCCTACGATGCCGCTCTCATCCTCTGCGACGAGTAGCGCGCGCTCGCCGCGCGCCGTTGCTCGCGCCACTCGACGCCAGAAGCCCGTGGCCTTCTCGACGCTCAAAGGGCTCATGAAGCTCACGGATGCACCGCCCTCCACGCAATCGATCAAAAGATCGGCGAGCGCTCGAATCTGCGCGTTCGATACGGACGTAAGACGTTTGATCGCAACGCTCATCGATGGCGATCGGGGGCTGCACGTTGTCGATGCATGGTGATACCCTTTCCTTTGTCAGCCAGCGACAAGCCGGGATCCACCGCGGCTTGATGGGTACGATATACTCGGACCGGCCATGCCAGACTCCCTAACGCTCACTTTAGTCGACGGAGTACGACTCGTTGTACCGGATTCGCTGAATCTGATCACGCCTTACGTGCTCACGGAACAGCAGGATTGGTTTGAGGACGAACTACGCTTTTTGAGGCGCCTGATCGGTCCCGGATGCAAGGTGATCGACATAGGTGCCAACTATGGTATCTACACCCTGTGCATGGCAAAAGCCGTTGGGGCACAAGGACGCGTTTGGGCCTTCGAGCCGTCATCGAGCTGCGCCACGTTTCTCGGCAAGGGAATCGCGGCCAACGGCTTTGGGCATGTCGTCGTTGAACGAAGCGCCGTATCGCGCGAGTGCGGCACGGGGCGACTGGCGCTGAACGATCATTCGGAATTGAATGCGCTGATTCGACCGCATGATGCCGCGCAGGCAAGCGAGAGCGTATCGGTCGTGACTCTCGACGAGTGCCTTGCGCGATACGGCTGGAGGGATATCGATTTTTTGAAAATCGACGCAGAGGGAGAGGAGGCCAATATTCTCAAGGGAGGCCGAAGGTTCCTTGCTGAGCTTTCGCCGCTGATTCAGTACGAGGTAAAGATGGCTCAAGGCTTTCACCTGGAGCTGGTGCAGGATTTCGCCATGCTCGGCTACCGCTCTTACCGGCTGGTTCCTGGGCTCGGCGTGTTGGCTCCGTTCGATGCCGATTCGACCCCCGATAGCTACCTGCTGAATCTGTTTTGCTGTAAGCCGAGTCGAGCCGCGCAGTTGGCGGCCAGAGGCTTCTTAGTCGACTCGGAGCGGAGCTCATCATCCGCGGCGACAAAGACCAGCAACGACTACGGTTGGCGGCAAGCCCTCGCCCGTCTCCCATACGGTGCTCAGCTCGCCAACGATTGGGAAGATGCGACAGAGACCGAAGAAAGTCGGGCGATCGAGGACGCGCTAGCCTGTTATGCGGTCAGCCGGGATGATCGCCTTGCGGCCGCAGAACGACTCAACGCATTGAGCGCCAGTTTCAGAATACTTACATCGATCTGCCAGCGGCTGCCCGACCACTTGCGCCTGGCAAGCCTCGCGCGAGTCGCGGCCGATTACGGCGCGAGAGCGGTGTCCGTAAATGCACTCCAGCAACTCGCAGCAGCAGTCTTGCAGAAAACTTCGCTAAGTCTGGACGAGCCATTCCTCGCCCCGGGCGAACGTTTCGATTCAATCTCCCCGGGCGACACTTTCGGCAAGTGGCTACTGGCCGCGGTCCTCGAACAACTGGAGCGGCTCGGCGCGTACTCCTCGTTTTATACGGGGAACGCGACGCGGCAGCGCCTCGAGCTCATCAAAAACTTAGGGTTTGCCAGTCCGGAGATGGATCGCCGATTACATCTGGTGAGGACCTGTTTTGGCGGAGTATCGGCGACATGAAGAAGGTCACAGGTTGAGCCGTGCACTGTCCGGCACCTTGTGCTCTGGTTCAAATCAGCGCACGTTTCCGTGCTGATATCATATCTGCATGCTTTCGAGACTCCGAGATCTGTTCAACCCCACGGCGAAGTCGAGCGCTGCCGTGGGCGGGGCGCCGATCGACAGTCCCGCAGCGTCCCCGAGCAGTACATCGCGCGATGAGCTGTTCGAGCAGGCCCAGAGTCTGCAGCAGCAGGGGCAGCTGGAAAAAGCCATCGAACTCTACGGTAGCGTCATCGGGCGGGGACCGGATCGAGCGGAGGCCTACTACAAGCGCGCGAATGCGTTGAACGGATTGGGGCGGCTGGAGGCTGCCCTTGCCGATTACGATCGGGCGATAGCCCTCAATCCTTCGTACACCTATGCCTTGTGCAATCGAGGATCCGTCCTGGAGCGGCTCGAGCGACGGGACGAGGCACTTGCGAGCTTCGACCGTGCGATCGCCATCGATCCCACGGACGCTCTGACGCATTACAACCGCGGCTCCGTGCTCAAGGATCTCAGCCGCTTCGGCGACGCCCTCGAGAGCTATGAGGCGGCCATCGCGCTCAAACCGGAGTTTGTTGAGGCATACGTCAACCGGGGTAACGTCCTACGGGAGCTGCTGCTGCACGAGGCAGCCGCCGAAAGCTTCGGGCGAGCTATTGAGCTCAATCCGACGATCGCCCAGGCCTTCCAAGGGCGCGGCGCGTCGCTCTTTGCGTTGAAGAGCTTCGGGGAGGCGCTCGTCGACTATAGTCGGGCGATCGAGCTCCAGCCGGGCTCGGCGGCCCTTTATCTTAAACGAGGCCACTTGCTCTGCGAGCTGCAGCGCCAAGACGCTGCCGTCCTCGACTATCTCAAGGCGACGGAGCTCGCCCCGGACGACGTGAAGGGCTACCACAGCCTGGGCTCCGCCTACGTTCGCCTCAAGAAACTCGACCTGGCCGTTGCTAACTTCGAGAAGGCGATCGCACTCGATCCCGCCGGCCAGTACTTCATCGGCACGTGCCGTTCGGCTAAGATGCAGATCTGTCGGTGGGAGGGCCTTGGAGAAGACCTCGATCTGATCGCCCGAGGCGTGAAAGCAGGAAAGCCCGTCTGCACTCCGATGGCGCTCGCATCGCTGATGGACTCGCCGGGGCTGCTGCGCTCATCGGCGGAAATTTGGGCTCAGGATCAGATCCTCGGGCCGCGCGCAAAAGACGCGGATCTCGAGCGAATCGGGGACATATCGCCCGCACGGCTCAATCGGCCGCGGTCGGCCAAGATTCGGATCGGATATTTCTCGTCCGATTTGCGAACGCACCCCGTGGGATTTCTCACCGCAGGCTTGTTCGAGCATCACGACCGGTCGAGATTCGAGATCATCGCCTTCGCGTTCGGTCCGGAGAGAGTCGACCCCATGCAGACGCGCATGGAAAAAGCATTCGATCGCTACATCGATGTTCGGCAGAAATCCGATCTGGACGTGGCCGTCATGGCTCGCGAGCTCGAGATCGACATCGCCGTCGATCTAAACGGCTTCAGCGACTCTTCCCGCACCAGAATATTTGCGCTGCGGGCCGCACCGGTCCAGATCAATTTTCTGGGCTATCCAGGCACGATGGGCGCGGGCTTCATGGACTATTTGATCGCCGATGGGACGGTCATTCCGCGCAATCATCAAGGGCACTACATCGAGAAGATCGTTTATCTGCCCGGGAGTTTCATGCCCTTCGATTCGAGCTATGCGATCGCCGACAGAACATTCTCGCGTGAGGAGCTGGGACTGCCCTGCGACGGGTTCGTGTTCTGCTGTTTCAATCACAGCTACAAAATCCTACCCGATGTCTTCGATCGATGGATGAGGATTCTCAGTCGTGTCGAAGACAGCGTCCTCTGGCTGTCGCAGTCCAACACTGAGATGTGCGAGAACCTGCGCAAAGAGGCATCGCGCCGCGGCGTCGACGGTCGACGCCTGATTTTCGCCGGCCGAATCGCGTCCCTACCTGAGCACCTCGCCCGGCTGCGGGGTGCCGATCTATTTCTCGACACGCGTCCATACAACGCTCACGCTACCGCGCTCGATGCGTTATGGGCGGGCGTGCCGTTACTGACGTACCCAGGAGAGAGCTTCGCGAGTCGCGTGGCCAGCAGCTTGCTGCGCACGGCCGGTCTAACCGAGCTGATCGCGGTCTCGGCGGCAGAATATGAAGAGAAGGCTCGCGAGCTAGCCGAGCACCCAGTCCGGCTGGGCGACCTGAGGCACACGCTTGCGCAGAGGGCTACAGCGCTGTTCGATACCGAGAGATATACGAGAAATCTCGAGGCGGCCTACGAGGTGATTTACGAACGATACCGATCAGGCGAGGCGCCCATGCACATCAACGAGCATCTCGCTGGCTGATGTTGGAGCTCCGTCAGAGATTTATGTGATCCGGCGGCAATCCCGCCTCATACCGGGCATGGATGGCCGTGTAGGCAGCTTCTAGATTACGCGCAAATCTCGGGGTATCGAACAGGGGGCTGCTGAGCCGGTTGTCCCGCAGCTTGCCCCTGATCTGTGCCAGCCGCTGCGGATCCAAGGCGAGTTCGATGGCGAGTTCCTCATAGCGTTGCTGCGTCGAGGCGATGAGCTCCGGTAAGCCGATGGCCGTGAGCAGGCTTGCGGCGACGCGGCTGGCCAGCGACTCGCCGGCTAGGGTCAGGACGGGCAGCCCGGCCCACAGCGCATCACTCGCAGTGGTCCCACCGTTGTAAGGCAAAGTGTCGAGAAACAAATCTGCTGCGCGGTATCGCGCCAGATACTTTGACGGAGGCAAGAACTTGCCGAAGATGAGCCTCTGCGGGTCGACTCCTTGGCGCGAGGCGTATGCGCGCAGGTGGACCTCGACGGTCTCATGGGCTGCGTACAGGAGCAGTACGCTGCCCGGCACTTTGTTCAAGATCCGCATCCAGCGCCCGAATGTGCTGGGCACGATCTTGTAGCTCGTGTTGAAGCAGCAGAACACGAAGCCGCTCGGCGGCAGGCCCAGGTCCTGTCGGGTACAATCTTCCGCAATGTGACGTTTCCGATCATTCACTTGGAAGGTGTCCGGCAGATAAATGATTTTCTCGGTGAAGTGACATTCGGTGTGCGCTGTGATGATGGTGTGGTCGGCGACGATATAATCGATGTAGCTTGCGCCCATGGTTCCCAGATAGCCGAGATAGCTCACCTGCACGGGGGCCGCGCGGTACGCAAAAATGCTCGGCCTGCTGTCATACGAGTAGCCGCCGAGATCTACCGCAATATCGACATCGAGGCTTCGAGCCAGGGACGCGATCTCGCCGGGCGATTTTTCCCGTACGTCGATGAATCTATCGAAGGCGCGCGTTAGGCGCTGGTGCAGCTCGTCTTCGGTTCTTGGACCAAATGCAAATGCAATGATCTCGAATCGCGACCGATCGTGAAGCTCGATCAATTCGGACAGCAGACGGGCAATCGGGTGCTCACGAAAGTCGGCGGAAAAATAGCCGAGCCTGAGCTTCCCAGGCCGTGCACGCGGTGCAATCGTCCCCAGTGAATCACGCGCGGGGCAGGCATAGTCAGCCCAAATGCGCGCCGCTTTGTGTTGCAGGCGGGCGGAATCCACAAGGGCTATAAAGATGAGGGGGTGCGAGACGCGGCGGCCGCTTTCAACACCTGCCACAATTTCTGGGACGAGCGTGTCGAATTCAGTCCAGTCGCAGGCGTGTTGGCTCGCCTCCATTCGGGTCCCGGGAAGAAACTCGAAATCGGGCGCCAGTCTGGCGACGACTTTGTAGTCCGCCCCAGCCTCCGCGAAACGATTGATCATGCGCAGCGAAAAGGCGCGATGGTAATAGGCATCCGCATAGTCGGGCTTGATAGCGATCGCTCTATCGAAGCTGACCAAGGCTGCCTCGACCGAGCCGAGCAGCAGCAGCACGGTGCCGCGGGCGCAGTGGGTCTCTGCATCGCCCGGTGCGATGGCAATGGCTTGATCGTAACTGGCCAATGCCGCCTCCAGTCTGTGAAGCTCCTTCAGCACATTGCCCCGCAAGAGGTAGGCAGGGGCCTGCTTCGGCCGCAGCGCGATGGCCTGCTCAAGACTCGCGAGAGCCTCGGTATATTTACCAAGCGAAAACAGACACACACCCCTGTTGAGGTGGGCATCGAAATGGTCGGGTTTGATCCGCAGGACTTGGTCGTAGCTCGCGATCGCCGCCTCCGCTCGAGCGCTTCGCTGCAAAACGACGCCGCGCCCATAATAGGGGTGCACGAACCCCGGATTGATGCCGGTGGCCGCCTCGTAGTCGGCGAGGGCCTCATCGATTCTTCCAAGATCCTTATAGGCCTCCGCGCGGCTGTAATGCGCGATCGCGCTCTTGGGATCAAGCGCTATCGCTCGATCGAAACACGCGAGCGCTGCGTCCAGTTCCTTGAGTTGCTTGAGCGCCAGGCCGCGATTGCAATGCGCTCCGGAGTTGCCGGGTTGGACCGTGATCGCACGGTCGAAATATTGAACGGCCTGCGACAAGTCCCCCGCTTGACCGGCCAATACACCCAGAGCATTCAGCGCCTCAAACCGTTCGGGCTGCGCGTCGAGTATCTCCTCGTAGATCAGCCGTGCGGATGCCGATTGTCCTTGCTGGTGAAGGGCCTGCGCCCGCGCCAACCGCTCGGCGATTCGTGTCTCCGCGGGTTGCGTCATAGTCGTTCCGGTTCTCAGCGTGTGAGACCCGCACATGGATCGGCGCTTTTCAAGTCGGCTGCTCCTTTGCGGGCATGTCGGCGTCCAATTGCTGCAGCCGGAAGAGTAGATTCAACGCTTCACGCGGGCTCAAGCTGTTGGGATCGACCGCGCGCAGCGCGGCGAGAACGGGCAATTCTGCAAGCGGTGTCGGCGCGCGCTTGGGCGAGGAGAATAGCGGCAGCTGGGATTGCGGCGAAGCCGAACTTCGCAGCGCATCGCGCTCGCGCTCGAGCTCAGTCAGATAACGCCGCGCCTCCGAAGTCACCACCTTGGGGATACCGGCGAGCGCCGCGACCTGCAGCCCGTAACTCTGGTTCGCGGGTCCCTCCTTGACGCTGTGCAAGAAAACGAGCTGGTCGGCGTGCTCTACCGCCTCGACATGCACGTTTGCGGCACTGGAGATTTCCGCGGGCAAACTGGTGAGCTCGAAGTAATGAGTGGCGAACAAGGTAAATGCCCGGATCTTCTCGGCGATGAAGGCGGCGCAGGCCCAGGCGAGCGACAGCCCGTCGAAGGTGCTGGTGCCGCGCCCGACCTCATCCATCAAGACAAGACTGTGCTTCGTGGCATTATGGAGGATATTCGCCGTTTCAGTCATCTCGAGCATGAACGTCGATCGACCGCCTGCCAGGTCATCCGAGGCCCCGATGCGGGTGAATATGCGGTCCAAGGGTCCCAGCAACACGCGCTTCGCGGGCACGAAGCACCCAATATGGGCGAGAATGACAATGAGTGCGGTTTGACGCATATACGTGCTCTTACCACCCATGTTGGGTCCGGTAATGATCAGCATGCGGCGCGAATCGTCGAGGTGCACATCGTTCGGAATGAAAGGGTCGCGGCTGGCTTGCTCTACGACCGGATGGCGGCCGCCCTCGATGGCCAAGAGCGGTGCTTCGGTCAGTTCGGGCTCGACGCAGTCAAGCGTGGCCGCGCGCTCCGCGAAACACGTGATGACGTCGAGCTCGGCGATCGCCGCCGCCGTTTCTTGAAGGACTGACAACCGCGTGATCAGGTGATCGAGCAGTCCCTCGAAAAGCTCTTTTTCGCGGGCCTGCGCCTTGTCTCGAGCCCCGAGAACCTTTTCTTCAAAGGCCTTGAGTTCCGGCGTGATGAAGCGCTCGGCGGATTTGACGGTCTGGCGGCGCTGATAGTCCGTGGGGACCTGTTCCGCTTGGGAGCGGTTGATCTCGATGTAAAAACCCTGCACGCGATTGAAGCCGAGGCGCAGGCTCGAAAGGCCGGTTCGATCACGTTCGCGCCGCTCGAGCTCGAGCAGGAACTGGTCGGTATTGCTGCCGAGCAGCCGCAATTCGTCGAGCTCTGGGTCATAGCCGGCCGCGATCACGCCTCCGTCGCGCAGGAAATGCGGCGGCGAATCGACCACCGCATTGCGCAACAGCTCATGGTCGGCGCGATGATCGCCGAATGCCGAGCAGAGACGCTCGAGCAACGGCGAAGGCGTTTCCCCGGTCACGCGCCGCGCCGCGTCGAGCAGCGCCGGCATCGCGCCGAGCGCGGCTCGAAGGTGCACCAGATCGCGCGGCCGCGCGGAGCGCAACGCAATGCGCGCCAAGACGCGCTCAAGATCACCGATCGCCTTTAACGATTCTGCGAGGCGGGAATGACGTGAGCCTTCGATCAAGGTGGCGACAGCTTGATAGCGAGCGCGCAGCAGCGCGCGATCGCGCAACGGGCGGTGCAGCCAGCGGCGCAGCATCCGCCCGCCCATTGCAGTGGCCGTGCGATCGAACACTCCCGCAAGGGTAAGCTCGGGCTTGCCGGCGAGGCTCTCGTCCAACTCGAGATTGCGGCGCGTGGCGGGATCCATGATCAAGGCCCCCTCGCGCTCCTCGGTCGTGAGCGAGCGCAGATGCGGGAGGGCCGCCTTTTGGGTCTCGCGCGCGTAGGCGAGCAGCGCCCCTGCCGCGGCGATCGCCAGTGGTTTGTCCGCGCAGCCGAACCCCGCCAGATCGCGTGTCTGAAATTGCTCCGTGAGCATGCGAGTAGCCGAGTCGAGCTCGAAGTGCCACGGCGGTCGCAGCCGCCATGCCCGCTGTCCTGAACGTGGACTGCCCGGCGGCGCCGCGCCATCCGGCGCCAATAGCTCCGCTGGTCGAAGCCGCTCGAGCTCGGTCTCCAGGGCCTGCGCGTCCGCGACTTCCATGACCGTGAAGCGGCCCGCCGACAGATCGAGCCACGCGAGGCCGAAGCGTCCGTTGCGCCCAAAGACGCTCGCGAGCACAGTATCGCGGCGCTCATCGAGCAGCGCCTCGTCGGTGACGGTTCCAGGCGTCACGACGCGCACCACCTCGCGCTCCATCGGTCCCTTGGTCTTGCCGGGCTCCCCGCGCTGCTCGCATATCGCAACCGATTCGCCTTTGCGCACCAGCCGGGCCAAATAGGTGTCGACGGTGACCGCGGGGACACCCGCCATCGGAATCGGCGCTCCCGCGGAGGCGCCGCGCTGGGTAAGCGCGATGTCCAGAAGCTGTGACGCGCGGCGCGCGTCGTCGTAGAACATCTCGTAGAAGTCGCCCATCCGGTAGAAAAGCAGGACATCCGGATGCTGAGCCTTGATGCGCAGGTACTGCTGCATCATGGGCGTGTGGTCCGGCGAATCGGCGGCCTGAGTGATCAAAATCTTATCGGATCCCGGTGGCAAAGCTGGTACCGATCATAGATGGCCGTGTAGGTTGTTTCCAGATGATCTGCTGGCGTCGATTACGGCAAGACTTTCCGGCCAGCGCGCCGCGCCGCGATCCACTTGTCGGCGCTGAAGGAGCGAGGCCCGTTGGACCTGTGTTACCTTGGGCCGAGGGCGATGTTGGGCAGATGTCTTTTCGGAGGCGAGTGATGAAGACCTTCCTGCACGTGGGGTGTGGTCCACAAAATAAATCGCGATTGAAGGGCTTTAGCTCCGATGAATGGCGTGAGATCCGCTTCGACATCGATCCGTCGGTCCACCCGGACATCGAGGGGACCCTCACCGACATGCAGGCGGTGACCACCGGGAGCGTCGATGCCATCTACTCATCCCACAACATTGAACATGTATTCCCGCATGAGGTTCACACGGTTCTGCTTGAATTTCATCGGGTGCTGAAGCATGACGGTATTGTGGTTTTGACCTGTCCGGACCTGATAAGCGTCTGCCAGGCCGTAGTCAAAGACAGGCTGATGGAGACCCTGTACGAGTCGCCAGCGGGACCGATTGCACCGATAGATGTTGTCTACGGGCATCGAGATTCCGTTGCGAAGGGCAAGATCCATATGGCACACAAGACTGGGTTTACCTATTCCACGTTGAACGATGCTTTTTTCAAAGCGGGGTTCAAGTTCAATGTCGGCGCCGCCCGGCCGAGCTGCTACGATCTTTGGATCGTGTCGTTCAAGCAGCCCATGTCGAACGAAGAGGGAACCGAGATCGCGAAGAATTACCTGCCCTGATTTTCGCAAAGCTCGCGCGTTTTCCGGCCGCGCCACCGGCGGAGCACCGATGTGTGCTCCCATTCAAATCACCGCATGTTTCACACTGTTATGATAGCGCATGCTTCCTAAAATCCGCGATCTGTTCAGGTCGAAGACCAAGCCGCGCGCGATCGAACGCTCAGAGGGGATTGTGAGGGATGCGTCGAGCGACGAGTTCTTTGAACAGGCTCGCAAATTCCAAGAGGACGGACAGCTCGAAAGGGCGATCGGTCTTTACGGCATGGTCATCGAGCGATCACCGGATCGGGCGGAAGCCTATTACAAACGGGCCAACGCATTGAACGGCCTCGGGCGACTCCGGGCGGCTCTTGCGGACTACGATAGGGCGATCGCTCTCAATCCATCGTACGCGCACGCGTATTGCAATCGAGGGTCTGTGTTGGAGCGCCTCGGGCGGCGTGATGAGTCGCTCGCGAGCTACGATCGCGCGATTGCGCTTGAGCCGGGAGACCCACTGGCTCTTTATAACCGGGGTGCGGTGCTAATGGAGATGCGGCGCTTCGATGAGGCGCTTGCGAGCTATGACAACGCCATCTCGCTGAAGGGCGATTATGTCGAGGCTCATATCAACCGGGGCAATGTGTTGGAGGAGTTGGGGCGACACCAAGAGGCGGTGCGGAGCTTCGACAGGGCGATTGAGCTCAGCTCGAGCTACGCGGAGGCATTCCTGGGTCGCGGCGTCTCGCTGCACATGCTCAGGCGTTTCGCGGATGCCGTTGCCGACTATGATAAGGCCATTGAGCTCAAGCCTCATTACGCCGGCGCTTATCTCAATCGCGGCAACCTTATGCTCGAGGAAAAAAAATTAGCAGCGGCGGTTGCAGACTACGACAAGGTCATTGAGCTCGATGCCGTAAACGCGGAAGCGTACTACTACCTTGGTACATCGTTGGTTGGTCTGAAGCAGTTCGAGCGAGCCATTGCATGCTTCGATGGCGCAATGAAGCTCAATCCCGACCGCAAGTATCTCCTGGGCAGCCGTCTGGCTGCGAAAATGCAAACTTGCGATTGGCGCGATTTCGATTCCGATCTTCAGGTAGTAACCGAAGCGGTGAAAGTCGGCGGGCCCGTCTGTCATCCGCTTACGATGGTGGCACTGATGGATTCGCCGGAGCTACAGCGCGCGGCGGCGAGCATCTGGGTCAGCGAAGAACATCCTTCCGACGATACGCTTGGAGCGCTGACAAAAAGGCCGCACGCCGGGAAGATCCGGGTTGGATACTTTTCGGCGGATTTTCGCAATCACCCCGTGGCGCGACTCAGCGCCGGGTTGTTCGAAGCCCACGATCGATCGAGATTTGAGATTTCCGCCTTCGCCTTTGGCGTGCGAAGCGCCGATTCGATGCGCGCGCGGCTGGAGAGAGCCTTTGACCGATTCATCGACGTTCAGGATCTTCCCGATTTGGAAGTCGCGAAGCTCTCGCGGAAACTTGGCATCGATATTGCCGTGGATCTAGGCGGCCACACTGACCAGCAGCGTACGGGCATATTCGCGCTTCGCGCCGCTCCACTACAGCTTAGCTATATTGGCTATCTGGGCACGATGGCCGCACCCTATATGGACTACCTGGTGGCCGATCGAATCATGATCCCATCCTCAGAAATACAACATTACTCCGAAAAAATCATTTACTTGCCGAGCTATCAAGTCAACGACCCACAACGCGCGATTGCTGATCGAATATTTTCGAGAGAGGAACTGGGGCTGCCGCCGGACGGCTTTGTGTTTTCATGCCTCAACGCGATCCACAAGCTGTTGCCGGCCGACTTTGCAATGTGGATGCGGATCTTGACGCGGGTGCCGGACGCCGTGCTGTTCCTCTATGCGGATAATCCGGTGGCGGAACGCAATCTTCTCGCAGAAGCCCAGCGCTCGGGCATCGCGCCAGGGCGCCTGGTATTCGCCGAACGTCTGCCCGTCGACCAATATTTGGCCCGATTTCGTGCGTTGGATCTTTTCCTGGACACCACGCCCTATAATGCAGGCACAACCGCCAGCGATGCTTTGTGGGCGGGCCTGCCGGTGTTGACTTGTCCGGGCAGGTGCTTCGCAAGCCGCTATGCGGCAAGCTTGCTCGAGGCGATACGCCTACCCGAACTCGTCACTGCGAGCAAGGAAGAATATGAAGACACGGCCGTGCGTCTCGCGCTGAATCCAGGCGAATTGAAGGGAATCCGCGACAAGCTTGCGGTCAATCGCGTTAGCGCGCCTTTATTCGATACCCGGCGTTTCACCCAGGATCTCGAATCCGCTTACGCAAAGATTTATGAGCGGTACCAGGCGGACCTACCACCGAGTCACATCGCATAAGGCCGCTGCTAATGTCATTGCGCGATGCCTCCCATTAAAGACTCCGATGCAGAGATTTTCAAAATTGCGAGCCGCCTCGGAAGTCGCTTGCTGAAACATGCGCAGACCGTGACCACCGCAGAATCCTGCACCGGTGGGTGGATTGCAAAAGCGCTCACTGACGTGCCCGGCAGCTCTCGATGGTTCAGCGAGGGCTTCGTGACCTACAGCAACGACGCAAAAGTGCGACGGCTCGGCGTGCGGCGCTCGGTCCTGTCCGCTCATGGTGCCGTGAGCGAGGCCGTGGCGCGCGCCATGGCTCGTGGGGCGCTCAAACAGGCGGGAGCCTCACACGCGATCGCCGTCACGGGTATTGCCGGCCCCGACGGGGGTGTGCCCGGAAAGCCCGTGGGTACCGTGTGGTTTTGTTGGGCGAAGATTCGCGGCAGGCGCGTGGTTCTCGAGGTTGAACGCAAGCGCTTTCGCGGCAACCGCGAGGCCGTGCGGCGCAACACGGTGCGCTGGGCGCTCGCACATCTGCTGCGCGGCTGATTCACTCGGATCCTCGTGAGACTGTTCTTCGCGGCATTCCCCAGTCAGGAGATGCGCAGACAGATCGCATCGGCCACCGTCGCGCTTGGCCTGCCCAAGGAGGCACGGCTCGTGCCCCCGGAGAATTACCACATGACCGTCGCCTTCGTCGGCGAGGTGTCAAGAGAGCTGGCCGTCGCATTGCGCGCGATCGGCGCTGCAGTGCGTTGCCCGCCGTTCGAAGTCTGTTTCGATGCCTGTGAGCGTTGGCAGAAGCTGGAAATCGTGGCGACTGTGGCGAGCGAGCCTCCCGCGGCTCTGCTAGAGCTTCACCGCGCACTGCACGCTGAAATCGATCGCCTGGGGCTCCCCGCCGACCCGGTAGCCTTTCGAGCGCATGTAACGCTCGCGAGAAAAGTCACGCAAGTGTCTGTGCTTAAATCAATGTCCAAATTTTCCTGGACAGTGCAGAACTTCCAACTGGTTCGCTCCGCGAGGTCGGCTGAGGGATCCATCTATACAGTAGTCGACAGTTGGCCACTACTGGATGGCGCGGGGCGCGCCCCATGAATCTCTGAAGTTTGAGCGAATATGAGCTCTGCGGCGGGCGCTGGATATGAAATAATAGCGCCACACGTTGTGAAGGACTCCCAATGATCGAAGAGAATCGGAAGAAGGCTCTGGCTGCCGCCTTGAGTCAGATCGAAAAGCAATTCGGCAAAGGCTCCGTGATGCGCTTGGGCGATGCGGGTGCGACCTACGAAGTGGAATCGATCCCGACGGGGTCCCTGGGTCTCGATATTGCGCTGGGGGTCGGCGGAATCCCGCGCGGCCGCGTGATCGAGATTTTCGGCCCCGAATCCTCAGGCAAGACGACGCTCACGCTGGCCATCATCGCCTCAGCGCAGAAGCACGGCGGCACGGCGGCGTTCGTGGACGCAGAACATGCCTTGGATCCGGTCTATGCGGAGAGATTAGGCGTCAAGGTCAACGATCTGCTGGTCTCGCAGCCGGATACCGGCGAACAAGCGCTCGAAATCACCGACATGTTGGTTCGCTCCGGCGCCGTCGATGTGGTCGTAGTCGATTCGGTCGCTGCGCTCACGCCGAAGGCGGAAATCGAAGGCGAGATGGGCGATCAGCACATGGGTCTGCAGGCGCGGCTCATGTCGCAGGCGCTGCGCAAGCTCACGGGCAACATCAAGCGCTCGAACACCATCGTGATCTTCATCAACCAGATCCGCATGAAGATCGGTGTGATGTTCGGCAATCCGGAGACGACGACGGGCGGCAACGCGCTCAAGTTCTACTCCTCGGTGCGCATGGACATCCGCCGCATCGGCGCGATCAAGAACGGCGAGGAAGTAGTGGGCTCGATGACCCGGGTCAAGGTCGTGAAGAACAAGGTTGCGCCGCCTTTTCGCGAAACCGAGTTCGAGATCATGTACGGCACCGGTATCTCCAAGGAAGGCGAGCTCATCGAGCTCGGCGTGCTGCACAATCTGGTGGAGAAATCCGGCTCCTGGTACAGCTACAAGGGCGAACGTATCGGACAGGGCAAGGACAATGCCCGGACTTTCCTGCAGCAACATCCGGAGATCGCAGCAGACATCGAGTCGCAGATCCGCGCCAAGCTGATCCCGGAGAAGGCGACCATGAATCGCGGTGCCGACGCCAAGGAGGCGTAGCGCGCGAGGCGCGGGCCGGGAGGTCGATCCCCTCGACGCTCCGGCGGCTCGTGCCGCAGCGCTGGACAGCTTGTCGCGGCGCGATCACTCCTCCGAGGAGTTGCGCGATAAACTACGTGGCAAGGGATACGATCATGCCGTCGTCGATGAGCTGATCGAGCGGTTGCGGGCCGAGAAGCTGCTGGACGACGACCGCTATCTCGAGAATTTCGTCGCCTACCACGCCGCGCGCGGCCAAGGCCCCAATCGCATACGCATGGACTTGCGCCACCTCGGGCTTCCAGGCGCGCAGGTCGAGGCGTCCCTTGCCGCCTATGCGGACTGGGCCACTCAACTTAAGCGGGCGCGCGAAAAGAAGTTTGGAACTTCGCTGCCGACCAATTACGCTGATCGGCAGCGCCAAGCTCGATTCCTGGCATATCGGGGATTCCGCGGCGCACAGATTCGAAATGCACTGGGCTTTGATACCGACTTGGACGCCGATACGAAAGACGATATATGAAACGTGACCCTAAATTGAGGATGATGACGAGCTCGGAGATCCGGGCGAGCTTCCTGGAGTTTTTCCGCAAGAATGGCCACACGGTGGTGCCCTCGAGCTCGCTCGTTCCGGGCAATGATCCGACGCTGCTGTTCACGAACGCCGGCATGGTGCAGTTCAAGGACGTGTTCCTCGGCAAAGACACCCGTAATTACACGCGCGCGGCGAGCGCGCAGCGTTGCGTGCGGGCCGGTGGCAAGCACAACGATCTCGAGAATGTCGGCTACACCGCCCGCCACCACACCTTTTTCGAGATGCTCGGCAATTTCAGTTTCGGCGACTACTTCAAGCGCGAGGCCATTCATTTCGCGTGGAACTACATCACCGGCGCGCTGGGGATCCCGAAGGAGCGTCTATGGACTACTGTCTACAAGGAGGACGACGAGGCGGCGCGCATCTGGACCGAGGAGATCCGCATCGATCCCACGCGCTGCACGCGCATGGGCGAGAAATCCAACTTCTGGTCGATGGGGGAGACCGGTCCATGCGGCCCCTGCAGCGAGATTTTCTACGACCACGGCCCCGAGGTACCCGGTGGCCCCCCGGGATCCCCGGACGAGGAAGGTGACCGCTATGTGGAGATCTGGAATCTCGTCTTCATGCAATACGATCGATCGGTGGACGGTGTGCTCGTGCCCCTGCCCAAGCCTTCGGTCGACACCGGGATGGGGCTGGAGCGTGTCGCCGCGGTCATGCAGGGTGTGCATAGCAACTACGATATCGACCTTTTCAAGGCATTGATTCGGGCGGGCGCTGAGATCACGGGCACTCGTGATCTCGATTCTCCAAGCCTTCGCGTGATCGCCGATCACATTCGGGCATGCACCTTTCTCATCGTCGATGGGGTGGTGCCCTCGAACGAGGGGCGGGGCTATGTGCTGCGTCGCATCATCAGACGCGCCATCCGGCATGGATATAAGCTCGGGCAAACCCAGCCGTTCTTCCACAAGCTCGTGCCTACGCTCGTGCGCGAAATGGGCGGCTATTACTCGGAACTCATCGAAGGGGGGGGGCGTGCCGCCGAGGTCCTCGCGCAGGAGGAGTCGCGGTTTGCCGAGACGCTGGCGACGGGCATGGCGCTGCTCGATGCCGAGACGGCTAAGCTTTCCTCGCCGGTGATTCCTGGCGAGACCGTTTTCCGCCTCTACGATACCTATGGATTTCCCGTCGACCTGACCGCTGACGTCGCGCGTGAGCGCGGCCTCAGCATCGATCAGCAGGGTTTCGACGCGGCGATGGCCGCGCAGCGGGACCGCGGCCGCTCCGCGAGCAAGTTCGGAGTTGCCTTGAAGGACTCCGTCAAACTCAGCGGCAAAACGGATTTTTCGGGATACGACCGATTGACCGGCCTGAGCCGCATCACCGCCTTGATTTTCGACGGCGCCGTGGTCGATACCTTGAGTGTCGGCCAGGAAGGGCAAGTGGTTCTGGATCAGACCCCTTTTTACGCGGAGGGCGGCGGCCAGATGGGCGATTCGGGGACGCTCAGCGGCCCGAGCGCACGCTTTGCGGTTCGTGACACACAGAAAATCGGCACCTCCTTCGCGCACATCGGCGTGCTCGAATCCGGGACGCTACGCGTGGGGGATGAGCTGGATGCGCGCGTCGACGGTGAGCGGCGGACCGCTATCGCCCTCAATCACTCCGCGACGCACCTGTTGCATGCCGCCCTGCGTGCGGTGCTCGGAAAGCACGTGCAGCAGAAAGGATCTCTGGTCGCACCGGATCGCTTGCGCTTCGACTTCTCGCATACACAGGCCGTATCCCCCGACGAGCTGCGCAAAATCGAGGAGATGGTGAACCGGGCGATACGCCACAACGACCCGGCGCAGACGCGGGTGATGGCGCTCGACGATGCCGTTGCGTCGGGCGCGATGTCCCTTTTCGGAGAGAAGTACGAGAGCGACGTGCGTGTGCTCTCCTTCGGCGATTTCTCCATGGAACTCTGCGGCGGTACTCACGTCGAAAGAACCGGCGACATCGGGTTGTTCAAGATCATCAGCGAGACCGGGGTGGCAGCGGGCGTGCGCCGGATCGAGGCGGTCACCGGCCAGGCCGCGTACGAGTGGGTTGTCCGATTGGACCAGGTCGTGCGCGATATCGCAGGCGTGTTGCGAGGCAGCCGCGAAGACGTGGACGAGAAGGTTCGCGAGCTGGTTGATCGTTCTAAGCGCCTGGAGAAGGAAGTCCAGCAGCTCAAGTCGAAACTGGCCTCGGGGCAGGGCGGCGATGTGTCGGCTCAGGCGAAGGCCGTCGGCGGCGTTAAGGTTTTGGCGGTGCAGATCGAGGGTGCTGATGCCAAGGCGCTGCGAGATTCCGTTGATCAGCTCAAACAGAAGCTCGGATCTTCGGTCGTCGTCCTGGCGAGCGTTCAAGATGGGAAAGTCGTGCTGGTTGCAGGGGTTTCCGCAGATCTGGTCGCTCAACTCAAAGCCGGCGACATTGCCGGAGCCGTCGCGGCTCAGGTGGGCGGCCGGGGCGGTGGCCGTGCAGATTTTGCACAAGCGGGCGGCACTCAGCCCGAGAAGCTCGGAGCGGCGCTCGCGAGCGTGGAAGGATTGGTCCGGAATCGGCTCGCAAACTGAATTTCGCTAATTGAACGATGTATTTATTACTAATGACAAATTGGGTCCATAAGGGCCAGGATTCTTGTATTCTGCTTAATCGGCCGAGATCTCTCCGGCCGAGGAACGATGGGATGCTTGACGGCGGCGCCGGTCTTCGAGTTCCGTTCGTCGCACTGCAAAGTGCCAAGGAAGCTGAGGAGCACAAACCATGTTGATTTTGACGAGACGAGTTGGTGAGACGGTGATGATCGGTAACGAGGTCACCGTCACGGTGTTGGGGGTCAAGGGAAACCAGGTGCGCATCGGGGTCAATGCTCCGAAGGACGTCGCGGTCCATCGCGAGGAAATCTACGAGCGCATCAAGCGCGAAGAAGATGGCGAGGGCAGATCGCCGGGCGCGGTGCCGCACCTCGTCGACGACGTCGAATAAAGACTTCTTAATCTCCGGCTTTACCTAGACTGCTCTGCACGGGTATCATCCCGCGCTCCTTGATTTGGGCCTCTGGCCCCGTCCGGAGAGGTGGCCGAGTGGTCGAAGGCGCGCCCCTGCTAAGGGCGTATGGGTCAAAAGCCCATCGAGGGTTCGAATCCCTCCCTCTCCGCCAATGGCTCGAGAACGGCTGGAGTCGCTCCGGGTCGAACGGGTCCGTGCGAGTCGAGGTAGAGGGAGTGAAGGCTTTCGAGGCCATGCGCAATCCCGCTTGGTCAGGATTGCCGATGTTTGATTTGCAAGTGCGCCCGTAGCTCAGTTGGATAGAGCGCCTGGCTACGAACCAGGAGGTCGGGAGTTCGAATCTCTCCGGGCGCGCCACTGAATCAAGAACTTAAGCCTCGCCTCTCAAGCTCCGCTGTCCAATATTCCGGGCCGCGTCTAATATTTTTCAGCGAAGCGGTGTCGCTCGCGGCATT
Organism: Steroidobacteraceae bacterium; assembly: GCA_049513515.1. Classification (GTDB taxonomy): domain Bacteria; phylum Pseudomonadota; class Gammaproteobacteria; order Steroidobacterales; family Steroidobacteraceae; genus Bog-1198. Next base: position 4,843 of record JBEKWA010000018.1, on the reverse strand, counting down.
TTGCGGCGATAAACGGACTTGGTTGTCTGCGAGCTCGCATGACCCAAGAGCGCCGCGGCGCTCTCCAACCCGTCCTTGTCGCTGGCGCACTTGGCTCGCAAATCGTGGAACGTGAACCGCTCGGCGAGCGCGGGCGCCTCGCCGCATTTGCCGGCAGCCGTCGCCTTGTCTATGAGCCTCTGCCAGATCGCAGAGAATCCCCAGGCCGTATACGGTCGGCCGTTGCGTTTCCTGAGCAGATAATCGCCGGGCACCTGCGGCTTGAGCGCCTTGGCCCGGTCGGTAATCCGACGCAGCTCGTCGGTCCACTCGACCAGCACGCCGGCGCCGGTCTTACTTTGCCTGAAGACTATTCCTTCGTCGGTCAACTGCGCGCGCTTCAGTGATAGCAGGTCGCCGCGGCGCTGCCCGGTCAGCAGCGCCAAGTCCATGGCGATCCGCATCCGCTCATTGGCCAGCGCGTAGACGGCGTCGTACTCAGCGTCAGTGACGTATCGAGTTCGCTTGCCCTTGGGCTGGCGCTCGAGCGTGCGCACCGGATTCACGGTAGCCGCGCCCCAGCGTATTGCCTTGGCGAGCACGTGGCCGAGCAACGATATCTCGTGCCGGGCAGCTACCGGATGCTGGGCGCGGCCGTCCAAGTACTTGTAGCAATGCTGCGCGGTGATCTTGTCGGGCGGCATGTCGCCAAAGACTACCTTGAGCTTTTCGAGCTGCTTCGCCTGATCGGCCCGCGTCTTCGCGGAGCGCTTGAGCGGCAAGACCTCGGTTCGATACCGATCAATGACCTCGCCCAGGTTATGGCCGCTCCATTGGCCGCCTACGAGCTTCCCGTAGGCTGCGAACGCGGCAGCGATATCCTTACCGAGAGGTTGCCATTCGTTCGTTGCCGGGTGACAGAAATAGTACGCGCCGCGCCGCATGTACATGCGTTTCGGCAAATGCGTGTCCTGCTTGCGCCGTCTACCCATTCAACGCCCCGAAATTCGGCTCGTGATGCCTGGTCATTCCCTTGCCGCTGACGAGCCTGCGCTCTGACTCAGCGATCGCGACGATAGGTTCCCTGAGGGCATTTACAGTAAACCGCCAACCGTTCTTGCGCAACCAACGGATCTGCGCGCTAGACCGGGCATAGCCGGTAAGCCGCTGCAGTTCTTGTGGCGTGAGAAACATGTCGGCCGCGTGGCTGGTGCTGAAAATCCGGCTGAATTAGTCGCGATCGGTAGTCCTGACACGCTACGGCAGGCCGTTCGCCATGACCATAGGACGTTTCGTGCGAGACCCGCGACGAATGCCTGTCAAATGATGGATTTGCGGATACTGATGTCCATGCGCGGCGCGCGGTCCGTTGTGTTTTTGCTCGGGCCGCAATCCCCGCGAGGAACACAGCCTCCAAAACATGGCTATCGGGTCCGCGGCTCGTTGTGTTTCCCTTCTCGCTGGGCCATGCCGTCCAGGATGATTTGCTCACGTTCGGTCCGGGGTGGATGCATCTGCGCCAGGAATCGGCGGATGTCCCGAGCGACCTCGGAGTGTCCTTCGCGTTCGAGGATGTCGTGAACGATGTGCCAACCTCGCTCTACTTCGCGACGGGTTGCAACGAGGGCCGCTTTACCCGGTTCGAATTGATTGGCGGCTCGACGAGCGTACGACGCAAATTTAGCCTGAACGCAGGTGAACGAGTCGCGCTGATCGGAGCGATAGGCGCCGTCTGTCCTTGCTACTCGCGTTGCGCCACGCACGGCGCGCTCCGTGGCGTTTGCCGAGATGCCTTGTTCGCGTAGATGAGCCGCGAACTGTTGCCTCCAGTCGCGAAGCGTCGCTTTGCGGATGTCGAGTCGCACGCCCTGTTCGCTCACCGCTCTGACGACGAGGTGGACGTGTGGATGGCCCTGGTGGGTATGCAACGCCATCGCGTAGCGATGCTGAAGCGCGAATCGGTCCAGGGCGAACGCCCGTACCGCCGCCGCAAGCTTGTCGGACGGCGTACCTTTCGGCATCGAGAAAATGAGATTGTGAACAAGCTTGGGAGGCTTTCGGCCGAAGGCGACGGATCGATCGGCATGGCGACACAGCACATCCAGGTCGAGATCCCACTCGAGCATCAGACCCTTCTCGAATCCTCTTTCCATCAGCCTCTCGCCCATATCGGTTTCGATTTCGTTCAGACCCTGTCGCCCGATATAGTCAAAATGGACGCCGACGCCGTGCAGCGTCCGAGCGCCGCCGGACACTTTGATCATGACCTCTGGGACTCGCCGGGCAGTCCTTGCGATGGAGGCCACCTCGCTCGGGGTCAGTCTCGCCTCCGGCCCGCGCCGGCCGAGGCTCGCGATATCGAGCAAGGGACGCTCGGTGCGCAGATCAACGACTCGCTTTGGCATCGTCGGCCTCCCAGCTGGCTATGTTCGCTCCAATCAAGCGTTTGAAATGGGCCCGCAATGCTTCGAAGGCCGCGAGAATCGCTCGAAGGTCTGCGGTCGTCAGCCCTTCCACCCGGCCGGTCTGGTGTGCGACGCGGGCGATCTGATTCAAGTTCCGACCGACCGCGCCCAGCGCCCCCGCGGCGCGCCTGAGCTCGGCGAGCTCGCGATCGGGGAGCGGTGGCGCTAAGCGCAGGTGATTCCGAACCAGCATCGAGACGTAGGTCGCCGAGGCCAATCCGCGGCGCTCGGCGCGTTCGCGAAGGAGCGCGTGATCACCTGGCCGCAGCCGGACATAGACGCGAGCGCGCGGCCCGATCGGCTCGATGGCAAACAACTTCGCCTCGGTCGTGGGAACCACGCCGATCGAGCCGACAACCAAGCGCTTGAGCAATGCGGACTCGGTCAATCCCCGCTCTACCGCAATCGCCCGCAGCCGCGACTTGAGTTGCGGATCGATGCGACATTGGATGCAGGGACTTGCGGCCATGTCGAGCATCGTCTGACACGAGCGGCAATTTGCCTATCCGGCAAAACGCATGAATCGACCTCTGAATGATGCGGGTATTGCGGCCCTGCCGGGCGATAAGACAGTATCCGGCGGTCGCACTCGACAAGTACCGTCAAATCACTATCATCTGACAAACCATGACCGTCCCGAACCGCATTGTCCTCGATCCGGCCGTCTCCCACGGTAAGCCCGTCATTCGGGGCACGCGCGTACCCATCACAGTCGTGGTGGGTAGCCTGGCTGGGGGCATGACCTTCGAGGAAGTCCAGCGCGAGTACGACGTCACCGCGGAGGATATTCGAGCTGCTCTCCGGTTCGTAGGGGAACTGGCCGAGCAGGAGTCGTTTCATCCACTACCGAGCGCCTAGCTCGGCATGCGCTTTCTGATCGACGCCAACCTACCGCGTGCGGTCATTGCCGTGGTGCAAAGCCTGGGGCATCAGATGGAGTTCGCGCGCGATATTGGGCTGGCGTCGGCGACGGACGAACAAATCGCCCAACATGCATTGCGATATCGTGCCGCGCTTATTACTCGGGACCTGGATTTCGCCGATATACGTCGATATCCGCCTGATCGGTACTCAGGTATTGTCGTGCTGCGTTTGCCGGATACCGCTGTGGCCGAAGAGATCGCGAAGGCGCTGAAGCGCTTTCTGTCGGCACCAGGATTTGTGGCTTCTCTTCCTGGCCGACTTGCGGTTGTCGAAGGGGACCGGGCCCGCTTTCGCCCACCGCTGACGTTATAGATTGACGTCGACCGCATCCGGCGGTTGCCGGCCACTACCCGACGTTCGGAGTCTTGGTTCGTTTGCCGCTTAGCTGCCGCTCCGGGCGCGGCGTAAACTGGTCGTGTCCCGTTTTCAGCTAGATTGCCGAGTAATTCGCAACAGGTCACTTCAAGGATCAAGTCAGACGGCTTCATGATTACCTTTCTTGCAAAAGTAGTTTTTTTCTCGGCGATAGTAGGTTCTGCTCAAGGTGCCGATTTCGACTCCTTGTCAGGCGCCGTAGCTACGGCTGACCCAACATTACAACCTAAAGGCGCCCACCTTACGCTCCGTTCTGCGCTGCAGCTTGCCCAGGCAGAAGCTTCAAATCATGGGCTATCCTCTACGTCTTTTGAGGCGACCCAATATTCCTACGGCTGCCAGAGCGACAAGAAGTGCGAGTGGTCAATACTTTACGTCGGAAAAAGGTCTACTTGGCACGGTCAACCTGCTCAGCCGAGCATGATTCCTATAGTCATTGTGAATGATCGAACTCGGCTGGCACATCTCATGGGTCCTCCACCGTCCGTCAAAATAGATTCTGACGACGTGCTCGACAGGATAATAAAGGGCGTTTGGAAGACCCAGCCTGATGGGCCGGCTATTAGTTTTGAAATCACCGGCGGAAGGCCTCATCATTTCAAATTCCGCGTATTGTCGCAGCCTTATTGCGAAGCTCTGCCAATCGACCAGTACGCACTAACCGTAGGCTTCGAGCCGCCGCGTTCCAAAACCGACTTACGTATAACATCAGCACAAATCAAGTTCGATGGCGATCGGAAGAAGACGAATTGCCTAGGGATGCCATCCTGGATCACTTTCAAATTCTCCTCGTCGCTTAATCACCATGAAGCAAAAGTGATTGTTCGGGAACAATTCCCGGAGGGCCCAGATGAGAGTGAATACGAGATGGTCCGCCGTCGATAAGCAGCACGGCTTGCCACCAATTATGTGCTCCCTGCATGCTGGTTTATTGGCGTGGATCAAAGCGGACATTCACGACCGGCGGCAACGGGTCGATGGACTAAACCGCTCACGCGGTAGGGGTAGCTCCGTTGACGGGCTGAGGGTGGCTGAGGTCTGAGGTTCTGTTTCGTATGTTGCACGGTGAGGCAATCCGCCTCATCTCGCAACCGGAGCAG
>JBEKWA010000017.1:0-82607 GCA_049513515.1 Steroidobacteraceae bacterium | reverse complement strand
CGCTGTAAAAGCTTGCCCTCTTGTTCCGCTTTGCTCATCGCTCGCCTCGCCAAGACTACCCATTATCTTGGACCAACGGCGAGAGGGAAAGTTGCAAGGCATTTATGCAAGTCTCAATAGTGGGCCAGTGCTTTCCAGCTTCGTGTGGCTCAGGAGGAGCTGAACCGCCCGCAGGTTCTTCGTGTAATGTCGCGATCTATTCCACCGTTGAGCCGGGACGCGGTCGTCAGCTTACCGGAAGGAGCTTTGGAGCGTCGAGTGACGGCAATTGGCCCGGCGGCTGCCTCCTATTGTGGCCGGTCGGTCCGTGTCGACCCGTTGTTGCCGACCGTGACCGGCGGCTGTCGGTGCTGCAATTGACATCTGGCCTGCGCGGAGAGTAGCTTTTCAGCTGCGCCGGGCAGGACAAGCCCGCAAAGATTCGCCTCTGCTCCGAGGAAATTCGCTATGAAGGTTAGTCGCTAGCTCGCAGACGCTTCTGGATAGCTCTGGCGGGATTGCCAGTCCAAGCAGCAAGTCTGCCCAAACAAACCGATTCAGCAGCTAGTGCTCAACGGGCGACATCGTCGTCCGCACGGCTCAACGCAGGAGCAAGCCTTGATAATGAAGTACAACCACGTCGGGATACCGACGACCGCAAATTTCGATGGCGAGATTCCAGTGCCGCATTTGAAGGTGACGGTAAGCGATCACCAGAACAACCCATTCGGCATTCAGTGGCAAAGATACTGGGACGAAGCGCCGTATCCGGACCTGGTAAAGACCATTCCGCACGTTGCCTTCGAGGTCGACGACCTGGCGGAGGCGATCCGCGATCAGAAGGTGATCGTTGCGCCTAACAGTCCGAGTACTGGTGTGCTGGTTGCCATGATCGAAGTGAACGGAGCGCCGGTGGAGCTGATGCAAATCGATCATTTGGTGAGGAAGGACTTGTAGCCGTCTTTAGACCGTGCCGGCCTTCCGATTTCGGTGCCAAAACCGCGAATGCTCATAGGGACGACATGAAATGCTCAGAGAAAAGTTATCAACAACAATTTACGAGGCCGACACGTCAACTCGCCGACGACATATCGAGGCTCCCCGCATCGACCTACGGGGCAGGAACCCGATGGTCGTCAAGGATGATTGCCTCGCCACGTGCGATGGACAAGGCGCTCGCACGCACGCCGCTACGTCGCGGCAGAAGGGCATCATAAGTATCACAAGATGCTGAATTCGCGACCAATGCTGCACGGGGGGATTATGAGCGCCAGTAAATTCGCCTCGCGAATTCACCATTGATCTGGTGGGTCGCGATGAGCCGGCGTTGCGTGATTCCAGTAAGTACTATGCCTTTCTAGGGCACAATTTGGTCACAGGCTAGCCAACCCAGTTTGGAGATTGTTATCGTAAGTTTTTGTTTTAATTGGTAGCGGGGGCAGGATTTGAACCTGCGACCTTCGGGTTATGAGCCCGACGAGCTGCCAGACTGCTCCACCCCGCACCAGGGAGCCCGCCATTTTACCGGGTAGTCGGCGCAATGCAAGCACGCAAGATCGGCTCGTTCGCCGCCCTGCCTCCACGCGGTGACATCGACAAGGGCCTTCCCGCCGCCCCGCCTCTTACTTACGGCAGCACGTGCTGACACAACGCGATCAGCGCGCCCGGGGCAACGCCCAGAGCGATCGCGAGCAGCGCGTTGGCCGACAGCACAGTGCGCATCAGCGGCGAGCCGCCGATCGCGCTCGTGTCGGTGGGTTCATCGAAATACATGAGCTTCACGATGCGCAGATAGAAAAACGCGCCGACCACCGAGAACAGGACGGCCACCACCGCGAGCCAGGTGTAGCTCACGCCGAGGACCGCCTGCACCACGCCAAGCTTCGCCCAGAACCCGATGAAGGGCGGCACTCCGGCGAGGCTGAACATGAGCATCGCCATCATCCCGGCGAACCAGGGACTGCGCGCGTTGAGTCCTTTGAAGTCCGTGATCTTGTCGGCCTCGAAACCCTGTCGCGCGAGCAGCAGCACCATGCCGAAGGCGCCGGCCGCGACGAGCACGTAGCTGATGATGTAGAACAGCGCCGCCTGGTAGCCCTGCGCCGTGCCCGCGAGCACCCCGAGCAGCACGTAGCCCATGTGTGAGATCGTGGAATAGGCGAGCATGCGCTTGATGTTGGTCTGCGCGATCGCGACGATGTTGCCGAGCGCCATTGAGAGCACCGAGATCACCACGAGCATCTGGCTCCAATCGACCTGGGAGCCGGCGAGCGCCTCCGGCAACAGGCGCATGATGAGGGCGAAGGCCGCGAGCTTCGACGCCGTGCCGATGAACACTGTGACGCAAGTGGGCGAACCCTCATACACGTCCGGGATCCACATGTGGAATGGCACGGCCCCGAGCTTGAAACCCATGCCGACGATCATGAATGCAATTCCGAATACGAGACCGATGTTGCCCACGAAGCTCGAGTGGACGATCTGCGCGATCGACGCCAGCTCGAGATGTCCGGTGACGCCGTACACGATGGACATGCCGTAGAGCAGCGTGCCCGAGGACATCGAGCCCAGCACGAAATATTTGATGGCGGATTCCGCGGCAATGCCGGAATCGCGGTCGAACGCCACCATCGCGTACAGACACAGCGACATGAGCTCGAGGCCCAGGTAGAGCGTGATCAGGCTCCCCGCGGAGATCAGCACCATCGCCCCCACGGTCGCGAAGAGCCCGAGGACGTAGTACTCGCCCTTCAGGATTGCGCGCCGCCGCAGGTAATCCGTCGAGTACACGAACACCGCCGCGACGGCCAGAAGCGTCACGATTTTCAAGAGCTGCGCCATGCGGTCGAGCTCGAACAGGCCGCCGAGCGCCACCACGCGCTCCGCTACCGGCTGAATCGCGGAGAGCACGGCGGTCCCGAGCAGGGCCAGCACGGCAAGCGCGCCGGTCCAGCGCCGGCCCGCGGCGCTGAGGAAGAGATCCAGCATCAAGAGCGCGCAGGCCGCTGCGCTCAGGAAGATCTCCGGCGTCGCGTAGTGCAGGCCGGCATTGAATTCCGCAGCGTTGAAAACGTACATGGAGACCTCAGGGAACGATCTTCGACATCAACAGCTGCTCGGACAGATGCTGCGTTGTCGCGCGCATGACGTCGAGCAAGGGTGCCGGCCACACGCCCACGATCAGCACGGCCACTGCGAGCAGCGAGAGCACCAGGAACTCACGGCCATTCAAATCCTTGAGCTCGCGCACGTGATCGTTCGCGACGGCGCCGAAGATCACCCTCTTGACCAGCCACAGGGTGTAGGCGGCGCCGAGGATGAGGGTCGTGCCCGCAAGGAACGCATACCAGACGTTTGCCTTGAAGGAGGCCAGGATGACCAAGAATTCGCCCACGAATCCCGAGGTGCCGGGTACGCCGGAGTTGGCGAGCGCGAACAGCACCATGAACGCGGCGAACATCGGCATGGTATTCACGACGCCGCCGTAGGCGCTGATCTCGCGGCTGTGCACGCGATCGTACATCACCCCGACGCAGAGAAACATCGCAGCCGACACCAGGCCGTGGGACAGCATTTGCACGAGGGACCCGTCGAGCCCGAGCTCGATGCCCGCGGTACGGCCGGTGTGCTGCACGATTTGATAGCCGATGAATGCGCCGAGAGTCACGAACCCCATGTGCGCGATCGAGGAGTAAGCGATCAGCTTCTTCATGTCCCGCTGCACCAGGGCGACGAGTCCGATGTACACCACGGCTATCAACGAGATCGCGATGATGAGCCAGTCGAGCGAGCGGCTCGCGTCGGGCGCGATCGGCAGCGAGAAGCGCAGGAAGCCGTACCCGCCCATCTTCAGCATGATGGCTGCCAGCACCACGGAGCCCCCCGTCGGTGCCTCGACGTGCGCATCCGGCAACCAGGTGTGCACCGGCCACATCGGCACCTTGACCGCGAACGCGGTGAAGAACGCCAGGAATATGAAGGTCTGCTCCCGCAGCGTGAGCGGCATGAGCTGCAGCTGCGTGATGTCGTAGGTTCCGCCTTTCAGATACATATAAATCAGCGCGACCAGCATGAGCAGCGAGCCGATGAACGTATACAGGAAGAACTTGATGCTCGCGTATACGCGCCGCGGGCCGCCCCATACGCCGATGATGAGGAACATCGGTATGAGCATGGCCTCCCAGAACACGTAGAACAGTGCGGCATCGCGCGAGGCGAATACGCCGATCATCAGGCCTTCCAAGATGAGGAAGGCACCCATGTACTGGGCAATGCGTTTCGCGACGTTCGTCCAGCTCGCGACGACGATGAGCACCGTGGTGAACGTCGTCAGCAGGATGAGCGGCATCGAAATGCCGTCGACGCCGATGTTGAAGTCCGCGTGAATGGACGGGATCCAGGCCGTGTGCTCACCGAACTGCATTTCCGCCGTCCCGGTATCGAAGCCGATCCACAGCGGGATGCTGCTGAGAAAGGTGAGAATTGACACGCACAGCGACAGCCACTTGGCGGCGCTCGCGTGCTTACCCAGCCCGAGCACGACGATTCCGCCGACGATGGGCACCCAGATCAGAATCGCGAGCAGATGATCGTTCATGGCCGCCAGATCAACCAGAGCAGGAGCGAGGCCAGTCCCAGGATCATGGCGAACGCGTAGTGATAGAGATATCCGGACTGTGCATAACGCATCACGGAGCCGAACCAGCCGACCAGGCGCGCGCTGCCGTTGACGAATGCGCCGTCGATTATCGCCTCATCGCCGGCGTGCCAGAACGTCGCTCCGATACCGCGCGCGAGCGGCATGAGGATGTGCTCGATGAACCAGTCGAATCCGTACTTGTCGACCAGGATGGTGTATAGCCACTTGAAGCGACGCTCGGCCGCATCCGCCCACGCGGGGTACTTGAGGAAGAAGAGCCAGGCCGCGAGCACGCCGGCGCCGGCAACATACAGGGTCGGCGACGCCAACGCCGTTACGAGAAATGTGTCCGCGCCGTGGAACTCCTCGCCGATGCGCCCGAGCACATCGTTCGCCGGCAGTACATGGATCGCGCCTTGGAAATAGCCGCCGAACAGCACCGGCTGCACGGTGACCCAGCCGACCACGAGCGAGGGGATGGCGAGCAAGATCAGCGGCACCGTCACCACCCACGGGCTCTCGTGCAGGTGATGCTTCGTCTCCTCGTCCATGCGCTCCGGGCCATGGAACGTCATGAAGAAAGCCCGGAACGTATAGAGTGCGGTGACGAACACGCCCGCGAGCACGCAAAAGTACGCATAACCCGCGAACTGGCGGTGCGAGTCGCGCACCGCGTCGATCAACAAATCCTTAGAGTAAAATCCCGAAGTCCCCGGAAAGCCGATGAGGGCGAGCGCTCCCGCGAGAAACGTCCAGTAGGTGATGGGCAAGTACTTGCGCAGGCCGCCCATGCGGCGCATGTCCTGCTCGTGGTGCATGGCGATGATCACCGAGCCCGCCGCGAGGAACAGCAGCGCCTTGAAGAAGGCGTGCGTCATCAAGTGGAAAATGCCGGCGCTGTAGGCCGAAACGCCGAGCGCCACGGTCATGTAGCCGAGCTGCGAAATCGTCGAATAGGCGATCACGCGCTTGATGTCGTTGGCGACGATGCCGATGAGTCCCATGAAGAACGCCGTGGTCGCGCCGATGAAGAGCACGAACGAGAGCGCCGTCTCGGACAGCTCGAACAAGGGCGACATGCGCGCCACCATGAAAATGCCGGCCGTGACCATGGTGGCCGCGTGAATCAACGCGGAGATCGGCGTCGGGCCCTCCATCGAATCCGGCAACCACACATGCAGCGGCACCTGGGCGGACTTGCCCATCGCGCCCACGAACAGACAGATACACGCGAACGTGATCGCCGGCCAGGCGACGGCGTGCGTCACCTGAACCTGCGCGTGGACCAACTGGTCGGCGTGCGCGAACACCACGCCGTAATTGAGGGATCCCGTGTATCGCAAGATCGCCGCAATCCCCAGGATGAACCCGAAGTCCCCGACCCGGTTCAAGAGAAAGGCCTTCAGCGCCGCGAAAGTCGCCGTGGGTCGGGTGTACCAGAACCCGATGAGCAGGTAGGACACGACGCCCACGCCCTCCCAGCCGAAGAACAACTGCATGAAGTTGTTCGACATCACCAGCATGAGCATGGAGAACGTGAACAGCGAGATGTAACTGAAGAAGCGCTGATAGCCGTCGTCGTCGGCCATGTAGCCGATGGTGTAGATATGCACCATGAGCGACACGAACGTGACCACCGCCATCATCAGGGCGGACAGGCGGTCGATCAAGAAGCCGACCTGGATGTTCAATCCATCGCTCAGTAGCCAGGTGTACACGGGACCGTCGAACGGTGCCATCCCATCGAACACCAGCCTATACAGCACGTACACCGATAGGCCGCAAGACAGCGCGACGCCCGCGATGGCGACACTGTGCGCGCCCACCCTCCCGATCTGGCGTCCGAATATTCCGGCCGCGAGAGCCGCGGCCAGCGGCGCGAGCGCGATCGTGAGGTAAATCGACTCCATGGTGCCTTGATCCCTTGACCTTGAGTTGTTCGTCAGCCCTGTAGCGAGTCGAGATCTTCGACGTCGATGCTGCGCCGCTCGCGAAACACGACGACCAGAATCGCGAGCCCGATTGCCGCCTCGGCGGCGGCCACGGTGAGAATGAAAAACACGAAAATTTGACCCGCGATGTCGCCCATGAAGCGCGAGAACGCGACGAAGTTGAAATTGACCGCGAGCAGCATGAGCTCGATGCACATGAGCAGCACGATCACGTTCCTGCGGTTCAGAAACACGCCGGCTACGGCGATGGCGAAAAGAATGCCGGATAGGGCGACCACGTAAGTGAGGCTGATCATGGGGCTTTCTCGGAGGCCATTTTGACGATCCGCACCCGGTCCTTGGCGCGCACCGCGACCTGCGCGGCGATGTCTTGCGGCTTCACGCCGCGGCGGGCACGCAGCGTCAGGATGATGGCCGCGACGCTCGCGACCAGGAGGATGATGGCCGCGAGCTGCGCCGGATAGGCGTAACGGGTAAAGAGCGCCGTGCCCAGCACCCGGGTATTCGAGTAACCGGCGGGCAGCGGCGGTGCCGCACGCAGGTCCGCCCCGCCCAAGTGCCGCACCACGATCACGTTGAGAATGGCGAAGACCACGAAACACGCCACCGCCGCGGCGAGCGGCCAGTAGCTCGCGAGCTCCGAGCGCAGCCGCTGGGTATCGATGTCGAGCATCATGACCACGAACAGGAATAGCACCATGACGGCGCCGACGTACACGAGCACCAGCACGATGCCGAGAAATTCCGCATCCAGAAGCAGCCAGATGACGGCGCTGTTGAAGAAGCAGAGCACCAGAAGCAGCGCGCAGTGGACTGGGTTGCGGGCGAGGATCACGCCCAAGGCCGCGCACACGAGCACGGAGCCGAAGACGAAAAAGAGGATCGCAGGAAACATCAGCGGTACTTTGCATCCGCGGCGCGATCCGCCGCGATCATGGCTTCGTAGCGCTCGCCGATGCCGAGCAGCTTGTCCTTGTTCATGATGTTCTCGCCGCGGTTCTCCATGTGGTACTCGTGGATGCGCGTCAAGACGATGGCATCGACCGGACAGGCTTCCTCGCAGAAACCGCAGTAGATGCACTTGAACAGGTCGATGTCGTAGCGGGTCGTGCGCCGTGTCCCGTCGTCGTTCGCATCCGAGTCGATGGTGATGCAAACGGCCGGGCACACCGCCTCGCACAGCTTACAGGCGATGCAGCGCTCCTCGCCATTGGGGTAGCGGCGCAGGGCATGCAGGCCGCGGAAGCGTACGCTCTGCGGGGTCTTCTCCTCCGGATAGTTCACCGTCACCTTCGTCCGCCACATCTCCCGGAACGTGACGGACAGGCCCTTGAGCAATTCCCAGAGGAGGAAAGTCTTGAAGAAACTGCGCGGTGACGCCATCAGCCTTGCCCTCTCCAGGGTCCGATGTGGAAATACGCGAGGACGCCCTCCACCGTGAGCCACACCAGGGTCACCGGAATCAAAGCCTTCCAGCCGAGGCGCATGATCTGATCGTAGCGATAGCGCGGGAAGGTGGCGCGCAGCCACAGAAAGGTGAACATCGGGAACAGCGTCTTCAGGCCGAACCAGAAGAAGCCCGGCTGCGCGAGCAGCGAATCCGCGGGCACGACCCACGTCCAGCCGTCGAACGGCGAAAGCCAGCCGCCGAAGAAGAAGATCACCGTGAGCGCCGAGATCAGGATCATGTTCACATACTCGGCAATGAAGAACAGCGCGAACGCCATCCCCGAGTAATCGACGTGAAATCCGGCAACGATCTCCGACTCGCCTTCGGCGACGTCGAAGGGCGCGCGATTGGTTTCGGCGACCCCCGATATGAAATACACCACCATCAACGGAAACAGCCAAGTCCAGTTCCAGGTAAAGAGGCCCCCCGATTGAGCGCGGATGATGTCGCCGATATTGAGACTGCCAGAGGCCATGAGCACGCCCACCATGGCGAAGCCCATTGCGATCTCGTACGCGACGATCTGAGCCGCCGAGCGCATCGCCCCGAGGAAGGCGTATTTCGAATTCGCCGCCCAGCCCGCGAGAATCACGCCGTACACGCCCATCGAGGTGAGCGCGAGAATGTAGAGGAGCCCCGCGTCGATGTTGGAAAATGCGCGTTCCGGGGCGAACGGCACCACCGCCCAGATGGCGAGCGAGGGTACAAGCGTCAGGAAAGGCGCGAGCCGGAACAGAAATCCGCTCGCGTTCGCCGGGATCACGATTTCCTTGAACAGCAGCTTTATGACGTCCGCAAAGGGCTGCGCGCCGCCGGGGAAGAACGGGAAGCTGACGCGGTTCGGGCCTTTACGAGCCTGGATCCATCCGATCACCTTGCGCTCGGCCAGGGTGTAGAAGGCCATGACGAGGATCAGGCAGATCATGATGATCAGCGTCTGAACGGCGAGCAACAGCGGCGTTGTCCAGTACGGTGTGATGTAGGTCGCGATCCAGTCGCGCAAAGGATCCCACTGCCACATATCAGAGCACGGCGCGGGCTTCGCGCCCGTCCTTGGTCTTCGCCAGGGATTCGGACCCGCGTACCAGCATGTCGAGCTGATAGGGCGGGATATCGACCCAGGCGCCCGCCGGGGCCTTGCCGTCGACCTTGAGCGCGCCGTTGGCCGTCGTCGCGCTCCCCGCGGTGGCCGGCGGCGCGGCCGCAACCGGCAACGCGCGATCGCCGCAGAGCTTCTTGAGCGCATCACGCACTTCTTCCGAGCTCATGTAGTCGATGGCGGGAATATTGAGCATGTTGGCGAGCACGCGCAGCACTTTCCAGCCCGGGCGGCCATCACCCACCAGGTTGGCGGCGCCCGCCCAGCTCTGCCAGCGTCCCTCGACGTTCACGAACGTGCCCGAGCTCTCGGCGAAGGTGCCGATGGGCAGCACCACGTGAGCCGCGTTGCGCAGGCTCTCGGACAGGTGGCTGGTCGCGGCGACCACGAACGCACCGGCGAGCGCCTCGGGCGCCGCCGCAAGATCGCTCGCCGGGTCGATCCCGCCGAGCAAGAAGTACCCCTTGAGCCGGCTCTCGAGCATGGCGTGAGCCGGCAGACCGCCGGCGGTTACGGGCGCCCCGCCTGGCTCGCGATGCGGCACGCAGCCGGCTAGATAGGCCCCCGCCGCGTTCGCTCCCTCGGTGACGATGCCCACGGTCGCCCCGCAAAGCTCCCCGAGGGTGCGGGCGAGCGCCTTGATCTCGGCATATCGAGGATGCCGCTGCGCGAGGGTTCCGAGGAAAATCGCCCGGCGCTCGCCGCGGACGAGCGCCTGCGCGAGGGCGCGATGGTCATCATCGACGGGCGCCCCGCGCACGCCGGCCGGCACCTCACGCTGCGCCGCGGCTGCGACGGCGCCTACGACGGAGGCGAGAGCGCCCACGAGGTCCTCGGCGACGGCGTAGCCCGCGAGGGTGAACAGGTACTCGAATCGGCGCGGATTCAGGAAGGCGACATGCGCGCCGCGCAAGGCGGCCTTGCGGATGCGGTGCGCGAGCAGCGGCATCTCGTGGCGCAGGTTCGAGCCGACGACCAGGATGCCGTGGAGCGAATCCACATCGGCGATTTTCATGCCGAGGTGCGGGTACGCACCCTCAGCGCCGGCGTCGCGCGCATCGAGCTGGCGCAGTCGATGGTCGATGTTGCTCGAGCCGAGCCCGCGCGCGATTTGCGCGAGCAAATACATCTCCTCGAGCGTGGCCATGGGCGAGGTGAGAAAGCCCAGGCTCGCGGCGCCGGACGCCTTGGCGACGTTTTGCAGGCCCTCCGCCGCCGCCGTCAAGGCCACTTCCCAGTCGACCGTCTTCAAGACCCCGTCCACCCGCACCATGGGCTCGGTCACCCGCTCCGGCGAGTACATGCCCTCGAATCCGAAGCGGTCGCGGTCCGCGATCCAGGTCTCGTTGATTTCCTCGTTCTCGCGCGGCACGACGCGCATGATCCTGCCACGCAGCACGTGCGCGTAGATGTTCGTGCCGAAGCCGTCGTGCGGCGACACGAGCGGACGTTGCGTCATCTCCCAGGCGCGGGCGTGATAGCGGAACGGCTTGTTGTTGAGCGCTCCCACGGGACAGAGGTCGATGATGTTGGCGGAGAGCTCGTGGTCGAGCGCCTGCTCGACGTAGGTGTCGATCTGCATGTGCTCGCCGCGGCCGGTGGTGCCGAGCTGCGGAAAGCCCTGGATCTCGAGCCCGAAGCGCACGCAGCGCGTGCACTGGATGCAGCGGGTCATGTCCGTCGACACGAGCGGACCTATGCTCTTGTCCTTCACCACGCGCTTGCGCTCGGTGAAGCGCGAGACGTCGCGGCCGTAGCCGACGGCGAGGTCCTGCAGCTCGCACTCCCCGCCCTGGTCGCAGATCGGACAGTCGAGGGGATGGTTGA
The DNA here is from genome assembly GCA_049513515.1 of Steroidobacteraceae bacterium. GTDB lineage: Bacteria > Pseudomonadota > Gammaproteobacteria > Steroidobacterales > Steroidobacteraceae > Bog-1198. The sequence continues at coordinate 71,661 of JBEKWA010000017.1, read as the reverse complement.
TGAGCAGAAATTCCATGGTCGCGCGTTGCGCGGCGATCGCCTTCGGCGAGCGCGTGAACACTTTCATGCCTTCCATCACGGGCGTCGCGCAAGCCGGCATCGGCTTCGGCGCCTTTTCCACCTCGACCAGGCACATGCGGCAGTTAGCCGCGACGGTGAGCTTGGCGTGATAGCAAAAGCGTGGGATGTAAACGTCGGCCGCGTCCGTGACCTGCATGATCATGGCGCCCTTGCGCGCCTTCATCGGCTGCCCGTTGACCTCGATATTGACCAGATCGTCGCTCATGGTGCCTTCACGCCGCCGCGGCCGGCTGGCCTTCGACGATCGAGCGCCCCTTGTGCTCGATCATGTACTGAAATTCGTGCCTGTAGTGCTTCAGAAAGCTCTGCACGGGCCACGCCGCCGCATCGCCCAGCGCGCAGATCGTGTGACCCTCGATGCGGTTCGCGACGTCGAGAAGAAGCCCGAGATCCTCGCTGCGCCCCTGGCCGGCAATGATGCGCTTGAGCATGCGGTCGAGCCAGCCGGTGCCTTCGCGGCACGGCGTGCACTGGCCGCAAGATTCCGAGTAATAGAAGCGCGCCAGGCGCTCGAGCGCCCGCACCATGCAGGTGGTCTCGTCCATGACGATGACCGCGCCGGTGCCGACCGACGAGCCGGCCTTCTTCACCGAGTCGTAGTCCATGTTGGTCGCCATCATGATATCCCCCGGCACCACCGGCACCGAGGAGCCGCCCGGAATCACGGCCTTGAGCTTGCGCCCCTTCCACACCCCGCCGCATATCGCGAGCAGGTCCTTGAACGGGATGCCGAGCGGCAGCTCGATGTTCATGGGCTTCTCGACGTGGCCCGAGACCGAAAAAATGATGGTGCCGCCGGAATTCGGCGGCCCGAGGCCCGCAAACCAAGCCGCGCCCCTGCGCAGGATGGTCGGCACCGAGGCGTAGCTCTGCGTATTGTTGATGGTCGTCGGCTTGCCGTAGAGGCCGAAGTTCGCCGGAAACGGCGGCTTGAAGCGCGGCTTGCCGGGCTTGCCCTCGAGCGACTCGAGCAGCGCCGTCTCCTCGCCGCAGATGTAGGCACCCGCGCCCACGAACATGTGCAAGTCGAAGTCCACACCGGACCCCAAGATGTTCTTGCCGAGCAAGCCCGCCGCGTAGGCTTCGTCGAGCGCCGCCTGGAAGCGCGGAATGGGCTCGGCCATGAACTCGCCGCGGATGTAGTTGTAGCCGACCGTCGCGGTCATGGCGTAGCCGCCGATGGCCATGCCCTCGATCACCGAGTGCGGGTTGTAGCGCAGGATGTCTCTATCGTGGCAAGTGCCGGGCTCGGACTCGTCCGAGTTGCACACCGCGTACTTCTGCACCGGCGAGGAGCGCGGCATGAAACTCCATTTCACGCCCGTCGGAAATGCGGCTCCGCCGCGCCCGCGCAGCCCCGAGGCCTTGACCTCGTCGATGATCTTCTCGCGCGGCGTCTGCTCGCGCAGGATCCGCTCCCACGCCGCGTAGCCGCCGAACGATCGGTAGCCCTCTATCGTCCAGGGACGCTCGTGCTTCAGCGCCTCGAAGAGCACCGTATTCGTTTCGTAGTTCATTTGAGCTCGTCCAGGATCTTGTCGACGCTGTCGGGCGTGAGGTTCTCGTGATAGACGTGATCCACCATCATCATGGGCGCGTTGTTGCACGCGGCGAGGCACTCCTCCTCGCGCTTGAGATAGACGCGCCCGTCGGGCGTGCTCTCCCCCGTCTTGATGCCGAGCTTTTTCTCGCAGCGCGCGACGATCTCGTCGGCGCCGCGCAGCATGCAGGAAATGTTGGTGCAGACCGACACGTGATGCCGGCCCACGGGCTTGGTCTCGAACATGGAGTAGAAGGTCGCCACCTCGTACACCTGAATCGGCGGCAACGCCAGATATTCGGCCACGGCATCCATCAGCGCCGTGGTGAGATAACCGTTGTTCTCGTGCTGTACGGCATGCAGAGCCGAGATCACCGCCGAGCGCTTGCGATCGGGCGGGAATTTCGCCACCCAGAGATCGATTTCTTCGCGAACGTGATCGGAGAGTTGCGCGCTCATCGGTCGATCTCGCCGAACACGATGTCCTGGGTACCGATCACCGCCACCACGTCCGCGAGCATGTGCCCGCGCACCATCTCGTCGAGCGCGGCCAGATGGGCGAAGCCCGGCGCGCGCACCTTCAGCCGGTACGGCTTGTTCGCCCCGTCGGATACGAGATAGACGCCGAGCTCGCCCTTCGGCGCCTCGATGGCGGCATACACCTCGCCTTCCGGTACGCAGTAACCTTCCGTGAACAGCTTGAAGTGATGGATCAGGGATTCCATGTCGCCTTTCATTTGCTCGCGCCGGGGTGGGCGTATCTTGCGATCGTCGATCATGACCGGCCCGGGGTTCGCCTTGAGCCACGCAACGCACTGCTCGATGATGCGGGTCGACTGCCGCAGCTCCTCGATGCGCACCAGATAGCGGTCGTAGCAATCGCCGTTGACCCCCACGGGGATGTCGAAGTCGATGTGCTCGTACACCTCGTAGGGCTGCTTCTTGCGAATGTCCCACTCGATGCCGGAGCCGCGCAGCATCGGCCCTGAGAAGCCGAGCTGCATGGCGCGCTCCGGGCTCACCACTCCAATGTTCACGGTGCGCTGCTTCCAGATACGGTTGTCGGTCAGCAGTGCCTCGTATTCATCGACGCAGGCCGGAAACCGGGCAGCGAAGTCGGCGATGAAATCGATGAGGCCCCCGGAGCGCCGCTCGTTCAGGCGATCGACCGCCTTGTTGCTGCGCCACTCCGTGTACTGATACTTCGGCATGACTTCGGGGAGGTCGCGATACACCCCGCCGGGACGATAGTAAGTGGCGTGCATGCGCGTACCCGACACCGCCTCGTAGCAGTCCATCAGATCCTCGCGCTCGCGGAACGCATACAGAAATACCGTCATGGCGCCGATGTCGAGCGCGTGCGAGCCGAGCCACATGAGGTGATTCAGGATCCGAGTGATCTCGTCGAACAAGACGCGGATGTACCGAGCCCGAATCGGCGGCTCGATCTCGAGCAGCTTCTCGATCGCGAGCACGTAGGCGTGCTCGTTGCACATCATGGACACATAATCCAGCCGGTCCATGTAGCCGATCGACTGATTGAACGGCTTGCTCTCGGCGAGCTTCTCGGTGCCCCGATGCAGAAGGCCGATGTGCGGATCGGCCTTCTGAATGACCTCCCCGTCCATCTCGAGTACGAGGCGCAGCACGCCGTGCGCGGCGGGATGCTGCGGCCCGAAGTTCATCGTGTAGTTGCGTATCTCAGCCATTGGCTTTGGCCGGCGCAGCGGGCGGGGGCGGCGGCGGAGCGACCATGGGCGCGGGCGGTGCGATCGACGCAGCCGGGGCCTCGGTCAGCTCCGCGTTGTAACGGTTGTCGTGCCGAATCACCTTCGGTACGAGGACCCGCGGCTCGATGGTGACCGGCTGATACACCACGCGCCGCTTTTCCGGGTCGTAGCGCACCTCGACGTTGCCGATGAGCGGGAAATCCTTACGGAAGGGGTGCCCGATGAAGCCGTAATCGGTGAGGATGCGGCGCAGGTCCGGGTGCCCGCGGAACATGACACCAAAGAGGTCGAACGCCTCGCGCTCGAACCAATCGGCCGACGCCCAGACGCCGGTAACCGAGTCGACGGCCGGCTGCTCATCGTCCTCGCAGTAGACCTTGAGGCGCAGGCGCTGATTGTTCGCGATCGATAGCAGGTGATACACCACGCCGAAGCGCCGCCCGGGCCGCTCGTCGCCGCCGCTCGTCATGCCGCGAGCCACGCCGCGGCTGAATCCCGACAGGGTGGCGTGCTCGGTCTTCCACTCCGCTCGCCCGTGCTGCAGATAGTCGACCACGGATACATCCATGCACATTTCGAACTTGAGGCCCGCGCCGTCGCGCAGAGTCGCCGCCACAGCGAGCAGCTGAGCGGGACGCACCTCGTAGGTGAGCTCGCCCGTCGCGTTCGGAGCGCGGGTCAGTCCCGCGGGCAGCGCCGCCTCGATGCGTGCCGCGAGTCGGTCGGCCCTGTTCAGGGCGGCGGCGCTCGGCGCGGCAGGCGCTGCGGCGGCGCCTGAGGAGGGAGGGACGGAACTCATCGAATAATGGCCTTGTTGCGCCTGATCTTGTTCTGCAGCTGGATGATGCCGTAGAGCAATGCTTCCGCGGTCGGGGGACACCCGGGAACGTACACATCGACCGGCACGATGCGATCGCACCCGCGCACGACAGCGTACGAATAATGATAGTAGCCGCCACCGTTCGCGCAGGAGCCCATCGAGATCACCCAGCGAGGCTCGGCCATCTGGTCGTACACCTTGCGCAGCGCCGGCGCCATCTTGTTCACGAGCGTGCCCGCGACGATCATCACGTCCGATTGCCGCGGACTCGGGCGAAACACGACACCGAAGCGATCGAGATCGTAACGCGCGGCGCCCGCGTGCATCATCTCGACCGCGCAGCAGGCGAGACCGAAGGTCATCGGCCAAAGCGAGCCGGTGCGCGCCCAGTTGATGAGCTTGTCGACCGTGGTGACTTCGAAGCCGCGCACGGTTCCGGACTCGGCGGACACCGCCTCTAGTCCCATTCGAGCGCCCCTTTGCGATAGTCGTAGATCAATGCGAGGACGAGAACGAAAGCGAAGATGAGCATGGCCAGCAGGCCGAAGGCGCCGGTGATGCGCAGTGACACCGCCCAAGGAAAGAAGAAGGCGATCTCGAGGTCGAACACGATGAAGATGATCGCGACCAGGTAGTAGCGCACGTCGAAGCGCATGCGCGAGTCCTCGAACGCCTCGAAGCCGCATTCATACGGCGAGAGCTTCTCGGGATCCGGCCGTCGGGGACCCGCGACCCAACCGAGCGTGAACAGGGCGAGGCCGAGGACCGTGGCCAAGCCGAGGAAAATCAAGATTGGCAAATATTGTGACAACATCACGCCGACCGTGAAATGAACAATGAGCGGTTGATCCGCCAAGTATATCAGCCGTGAGAACAATTATGGTGCCGACGGCCGGACTCGAACCGGCACAGGTTGCCCCACTAGCCCCTCAAACTAGCGCGTCTACCAATTCCGCCACGTCGGCAATGCTTGACTCGAAAAAAACCAATACTACTTGTTGACCGGCGGCGGCGCTTGCGCGGGCGCAGGCGTCTGCGGCGCGGTCGGTGTCTGGGCCGGCGGCGGCGCGCTGCGCGCACGCGCCGCGGCCTGCGCCGCTCGCTCGATCACGGAGGTCGGCTCCGCGGGCGTGCGGGTGCCCATGTAGGCGAGCAGCAAGCTGGTCGTGAAGAACAGCGCCGCGAACACCGCGGTCAACTTCGAAAACAATGTCGCCGTGCCGCGCGCACCGAATACGGTGCCTGAGGCGCCGGCGCCGAATCCCGCGCCTGCTTCCGCGCCCTTGCCTCGCTGCATCAGCACGAGGAACACGATCATCAGCGCAAGCAAGATGTGCACCGTCAAAATGAAAGCACGCAGCATTAACGATCTCTCAATTTCTCACGGCCGCGGCCGCGCAGATCTGTAGAAACTCATCGGCGCTCAACGAGGCGCCCCCCACCAGTCCGCCATCCACATCCGGCATCGAGAACAGCTCCGCGGCATTCGATGCCTTCACGCTGCCGCCGTACAGAATGCGAACTTCCGTGGATATTTTAGCATCTTGCCGGTGGATTCGATGGCGCACGTACGCGTGCACCGCCTGTGCCTGCTCCGGAGAGGCCGTGCGGCCCGTGCCTATCGCCCAGACCGGCTCGTACGCGATCAGCGCCTTCGCTAGGCTCGGCACGCCGTTCATGGCTGTTACTGCATCGAGCTGGCGCGCCACCACCGACTCGGTGTGCTCCCCCTCGCGCTCTTCCAGCGTCTCACCCAGGCACAGCACGGGCGTCAAGCCCACGTTGAGCACAGCGGCGTACTTGCGTGCCACGAGCTTATCGTCCTCATGGTAGAGACGGCGCCGTTCGGAATGACCGACGATCACGTAGCGGCAGCCGATGTCCTTCAGCATGGAGGCGGCGACTTGACCGGTGAAGGCCCCCACCGGTTCGGCGCACACATCCTGGGCGCCCACGTCGATTTCGGACTCCTCCAGTGCGCGCACCGCATCGCCGAGATACACGTAGGGCGGAAACACCGCGACCCCTACTTGCCATTCGGGCCTCACGCGTTCGCCGAGCTCGGCGAGCAGGGTCTCGTTGGCCGCGCGCGATCCGTGCATTTTCCAGTTACCGGCGACCACGGGACGACGCATGCCCACACCCCGGGACCAAAAGGCCCCTCACGAAAGGCGGCGAAGATTAGCCGCGTGGACCGCCAACTGCAAGTCCCAGTGCCGCACCGGCCGACGCGGCCGCCGGCGGGGAGGTAGCGGCCGCCTCGACCGCGGCGGCGATATCGCGCGCGGCAGACTTCACCAGCTTCGCATCCTGCCCCTCGACCATGACCCGGATCACCGGCTCGGTCCCGGAGGGTCGCAATACGGTGCGGCCGCGGCCGTCGAAACGCCGCTCCACCGATTCGACGACCTCGACGATGCGGGGGTGGCTCATGGGATCGAAGCGCTGCGCCACGCGCACGTTCAGGATCACCTGCGGATATTTGGGCATCGGCGCACACAGCTCGGCGAGGCTCGCGCCGGTGCTCTTCATCACGGCAAGCACCTGCAGCGCGCTGATCAGGCCGTCCCCGGTGGTGGTCTTGTCGAGACACAGGATGTGGCCGGAGGTCTCGCCGCCGAGGATCCCGCCGACCTCCTGCAGCAGGGCAAGCACGTGCCGATCGCCCACCTGCGCGCGTCGGAAATCGATACCGGCCTCCTGGAGCGCGTGCTCGAGCCCGAGGTTGCTCATCACCGTACCGACCACCGGCCCCTCGAGCACGCCCGCCTCGCGCCGCGCCCGCGCGAGCAGGTACAAAAGTTGGTCTCCGTCCACGCAGCGCCCGAGCTCGTCCACCATCACGATGCGGTCGCCGTCGCCGTCGAGCGCAATGCCCACTTGCGCGCGCACGCCCGGTACCGTCAATTGCAGCAACTCGGGCGCCGTCGAGCCGCAGCCGTCGTTGATGTTGCGGCCGTTCGGCGAGCAGCCGATGGGCACGATATCGGCGCCCAAATCGGCAAAGAGGCGCGGTCCCACCTTGTAGCCGGCGCCGTTCGCACAATCGACCACGATCTTGAAACCCTCGAGAGTCATCCCCGGCGGCAGGGTCGAAGCGCAGAACTCCTGGTACTGCGAGCGGCTCTTGTCCGTGCGCAACGCCTTGCCGAGACGCTGCGATTCGCGCGTGAGCACCGGGCTGTCGAGGAGCGCCTCGATGCGACCCTCGAGCTCGTCGGAGAGCTTGCTGCCGCTGCGGTCGAAGAACTTGATGCCGTTGTCCTCATAGCGGTTGTGGGAGGCACTGATCACCACCCCGAAGCTGCAACCGAGGCGCTGCGTCATGTACGCGATGCCGGGCGTCGGCAAGGGACCGATGAGGAGCACGTCGACACCTGCCGCCACGAAACCAGCCTCGAGCGCGGATTCGAACATGTATCCGGAAACGCGCGTGTCCTTGCCGATGAGCACGCGGCCACCGTCCGGCGCGAGCACCCGCGCCGCGGCGCTCGCGAGACGCAAGGCAAAATCGACCGTCATCGGCGTCTCGCCGACCCGGCCGCGGATCCCGTCGGTACCAAAATATCCGATCAATTGACTCTCCCTTCGAGCACGGCGCTCACCATACGTATCGCATCGCGGGTCGGCGCGACATCGTGCGTGCGCAGCACGCGCGCCCCGCGACTCACCGCCCAGGCGGCGAGCCCGACGCCGCCGTAGAGCCGATCCTCGACGCCTCGCCCGAGCACCTCGCCGATGAGGCTCTTGCGCGAGACACCCACCAGGAGCGGCGCCCCCGAGGCGGTCAGATGATCGAGGTGCTTGAGCAAGGCGAGCGAATGCTCGTACCGCTTGCCGAACCCGAGCCCGGGATCGAGTACGATTGCCTCGGCGGCGATACCCGCGGCGATGCATTGCGCGCGCGCGTTGAGCAAGAAAGCGTTCACCTCGCTCACCACGTCATGGTAGCGGGGATCGGCCTGCATGGTGCGCGGCTCGCCTTGCATGTGCATGAGACACACGCCCACGCGCGCTTCCGCCGCCCATGCGCGCGCGCCCGGTGCGCGCAACGCCGCCACGTCGTTGACGATGCACGCGCCGGCCTGTGCAGCTGCCGCCATGACCTCGACCTTGCTGGTATCGACGGAGATCGCCACATCGAGGGCGGCCGCGATGCGCTCGATTACCGGCACGACGCGCTCGCGCTCGGTGGCGGCATCGACGCCGAGCGATCCCGGGCGAGTCGATTCACCGCCCACGTCGATGATGGCGGCACCTTCGGCGGCCATCTGCGCCGCACGCGCGACTGCAGCCTCGACGCCCGGGTAGCGGCCGCCGTCGGAAAATGAATCGGGGGTGACGTTCAAAATGCCCATGACGACCGGTCGCGCGAGATCGATGGTTCTATGTCGGCATTGCCATTGCATCGGCCACCTGCGCCGCTGGGCGCGCCCCCTCGCTCGGCGGCGAACCGCCGGCCGGCTGCCGGCTTAGTGTTGACCCGCGGGACTCACGAGCGGCGTCGTGGGCTTCTCCGTCGTGGTCGGGCCACGCGGCGTCGGAGTCGGCGTGTCATCCCAGTCGCGCGGCGGACGCGGCTCGCGTCCTTCCATGATGTCCTTGATCATTTCCTCGTCGATCGTCTCGTACTTGATCAACGCTTCGGACATCGTCTGGAGCTTGTCCATGTTGTCTTTGATGATCTGGTACGCGCGCTGGTAGTTGCTGTCGATCACGCGCCGCACTTCCTCGTCGATGACGTGCGCGGTCACGTCCGACACTTGCTTGTGCTGCGTGACACTGCGTCCGAGGAACACCTCACCCGATTCCTCACTATAGGTCTGCGGGCCCAAGCGGTCGGAGAGGCCCCAGCGAGTCACCATGTTGCGGGCGAGCTCGGTGGCTCGCTCGATGTCGTTCGAGGCACCCGTGGTCACCGCGTCCGGCCCGAATACCAGCTCTTCGGCCACGCGGCCGCCGAACAATGTCGCGATGCGGCTTTCCAGCTGGCGCTTGCTCGTGCTGTAGCGGTCCTGTTCAGGTAGAAACATGGTGACGCCCAGCGCGCGGCCGCGGGGAATGATGGTCACCTTGTACACGGGATCGTGCTCCGGGACGGAGAGGCCGACGATGGCATGGCCCGACTCGTGATAAGCGGTGTTGCGCTTCTCTTCCTCGGTCATGACCATGGAGCGCCGCTCAGCACCCATCATGATCTTGTCCTTGGCGCGCTCGAATTCCTCCATGGTCACCGAGCGCTTGTTGCCGCGCGCCGCGAACAGCGCGGCCTCGTTGACCAGGTTCGCAAGATCCGCGCCCGAGAAGCCCGGGGTTCCTCGCGCGATCACCGAGGGCTTGACGTTGTCCCCGAGCGGAACCTTGCGCATGTGAACCTTGAGGATTTGTTCACGGCCGCGCACGTCGGGCAGCGGCACGACCACCTGGCGGTCAAATCGACCCGGTCGTAGCAACGCGGGGTCGAGCACGTCGGGCCGGTTGGTGGCCGCGATGACGATGATCCCCTCGTTACCCTCGAAGCCATCCATTTCGACCAGCAGTTGATTCAGCGTCTGCTCGCGCTCGTCGTGGCCGCCGCCGAGCCCGGCGCCCCGGTGTCGGCCCACCGCGTCGATCTCGTCGATGAAGATGATGCAAGGGGCATGCTTCTTCGCCTGCTCGAACATATCGCGCACGCGCGAGGCGCCGACGCCGACGAACATCTCCACGAAATCCGAGCCCGAGATGGTGAAAAACGGCACCTTGGCCTCGCCGGCGATGGCGCGGGCAAGCAGCGTCTTGCCCGTGCCGGGCGAGCCGACCATGAGCACACCTTTCGGGATTTTGCCGCCAAGTTTCTGAAACTTGCCGGGATCTTTCAGGAAGTCGACGATCTCGACGACTTCCTGCTTCGCTTCTTCGACGCCCGCCACATCGGCGAAGGTAATATTGACCTGATCCTCGCCCAGGAGCCGTGCGCGGCTCTTGCCGAAGGACATGGCTCCCCGGCCACCGGAGGCTCCTTGCATCTGGCGCATGAAATAAGCCCAGAAGCCGATGAGTATCAAAATCGGGAAGGCCGAGATCAGGAGCTGCAGCAGCACCGACTGCTGTTTCGGCGGCTCGCCGCGGAATTTGACTCCCTGCGACTGGAGCAGGCCGATGAGGGCGCTGTTGTTGGTCTCGGGGTTGTAGGTGACGAACTGGTTACCGTCGCGCCGCTTACCCTCGATGATCTCGCCTTTGAGCGTTACCGACTCGACGTTGTTGCTCTTCACGTCAGTGAGGAACTGCGAGTAATCGATGGTCGACGGCTGCCCGGTGCGCATGCCGAATTGGCTGAAAATCGCGAGGAGGATGACGGCCAACGCGACCCACAAAAGAATCTGTTTGGTCAAATCGTTCAAGTTTCACCTACGGCCGCAATCATTTTACGACAATATCACCCGTCCCGCGTTCCGTGGTGGCAGGAAGTGTCCCGAAGTTACACCATCCCAAACTGCCGCGCCAACAGGTAGATCTCAGGACTTCGCGTTCGTGACGCCTTCGGCTTTTTGGTCACGACCCGCCCGAAGCGGCCCCGTGCTTCGCGAATGATCTCGTCGAAGCCCGCACCCTGAAACAGCTTGATCAGCGCGTCCCCACCGGGGACCAGCACGCGGCCGGCAAACTCCAGGGCCAGTTCGGCCAGATACATGGACCGGGGCTGGTCGACCGCGTCTATCCCGGCCATGTTTGGGGCCATATCGGACAATACAAGGTCGACCTTGTCGCTACCCACCGCGGCGAGGACTTCGGCGAGCACCCCTTCGTCGCGAAAATCACCCTGCACGAAGCTGACGCCTGGAATGCCCTCCATGGGCAAGATGTCCGTGGCCACGAGGTGGCCGGCCCCGCCCAAGAGGCGTGCCGCGTACTGACTCCAGCCCCCCGGCGCGGCCCCGAGGTCGACACACCGGATGCCGGGTCGAAGCAGGCGCTCCTTCTCCTGAATCTCCTGCAGCTTGAACACCGCCCGCGAACGCCAGCCCTCCCGCTGGGCACGCTTGACGAACTCATCGTTGGCATGTTCGGCGAGCCAGCGGGCGCTGCTCTTGGAGCGTTTGGGCATGGGGCTTGTCACTATAATGCCCCTATGAAGCTTTCGGAAAAGCAGAAAAAGCACCTGCGGCGTCTCGCCCATTCGCTGCACGCGCTGGTGAGCCTCGGCAACGCAGGCCTCACGGACGGGGTGGTGGCGGAGCTCGACCGCGCACTCGCCCGTCACGAGCTCGTCAAGGTGAGTGTCCGGGTCGGGGATCGGGAGGCGCGGGACCACGCCTTGAAAGAGCTCGCGCGCCGCACCTCCGCTTCGGTGGTGCAGCGCGTGGGACACGTCGGCGTGCTCTATCGTCGCGGCGAGGGGCTCGCGAAAGTGTTGCTGCCGGAGTGACGCCCGACAGTCCTGTGCGCTAACCGCGGCGCTGGCGAGCCGCCCAAGTTGCGCGCGCCAGGGCGAGACCGCCGAGGAACAGGGTCAATCCGCTCGCCGCCCCCGCGGGATCGATCTCCGGTGCCTTGGGGGTGGGGGTCGAGCCCGTGGCCCTTACGGGGATCGCGTAATGCGCATCGCCGCTACGGAAGTTCGAGGAGGTTATGCCCGTCGCGTCGTTCAGCACCTGGCCGTGGCTCGGGGGCGAGAGTGCTGCGGCGGCCGACCAGAGCATCCAGGTCAGCATGTTTTTTGGTTTCACGCGGCACTCCTCTTCCGACAGGTTAGTGAGCAGATCTTTTAGAAACCAACAAACGCTCCCGAGGCGCGAGTCACCCGGATGGCTGCAGCCGCTCCTCGTACAGGACACCGCCGACCTCACGCAGCAACAGCAAGATGAGATCGGACTGGCGATGCACGCCGGTTTTGCCGAGCACTCGACGCAGGTGAGTACGTGCGGTTTCGACACTGATGCGCAAGTCGGTAGCGATCTCGGGCATACCCGCTCCTCGTAGGAGCAGCTGTGCGACACCGGCCTCGGCCGCGGTGAGTCCGTACGCCTCGCGCAACCGCCGCTTCGGCGGAACGGCATAGCGATCGGAATCGTGGATCAAGACGAGAGCGGCTTCGACCGGGGCCTGACCCCGGCCCGCTCGCAATGGCGCGATCTGCATCGACAGCGGACGTCGGCCGGAGGGTCGCTCAACGCGAATCGCGCTCGCTTCTCCCTCGACGATGGCGGACTTGAGAGCCGCCTTCAGCTGCGACGATCCGGACGGGGTGGTGCCCATGAGCTGATTGCCGCGAAGAGCGAGCCCGTCGGTCTCCTCGCAAATGGAGTGCGCAAGCTTGTTGGCGAAGCTCACCTCACATCCCTTGTCGATGAGCGCGATCCCGTGATTGAGGTGGTCGAGCGCGGCGGTCGCGGCCGCCGCCACCGCCAAGAATCGTAGGTCCTCCGTTCGACGCGGCACGCGTGCGCGCTGCTCTCGTTGGGCGAGTAAGTGGGCTCCCAGCATTTCCCCTCCTGGAGTGGCTTTATTCCAGAGGCCGCTGCGCGCGGCCGCCACAGACTACTTAAGAGCCGGGCCGCGGAAATTCCGCTACCCAAACCTGCGAAGGGTCTGGAGAATGATCCGCGTGGCGGGCAGCAGCCACGCGCCGGGGCGAGAGCCGGCGCCCAAGCCGCTATCAGAAAATAAAGGTAGCGGATTTCCTCTCGGCGGGCTCTAACTCAGCACGAGCAGTCTCGGATGCAAGCGTTCTCGAATGCCTGAGCCGAAGCACCGGTTGATGGAGCGCCTCTTCGAGGCGCATCGAGCGGCGCTTCAGGCATTTTTCGTCCGTCGCGTACGCACTCGGCAGGACGCCGTCGATTTGGTGCAGGAGGTGTACCTGCGCATGTTGAGAGTCAAGGACACGGACGCGCTCCGCAACCCCGAAGGCTACCTCTTCACGGTGGCCGCGAACCTCGTGCACGAGCAGTCGTTGCTCGATAGCCGTCGCCCGACGCCCGTGCAGGCGGATGAAGCGCTTCTGCGGGCCGATCTCGACGGAGCCAGGGGCATGGAGGAGTCCCTGGATGCGCAGCTGCGATGCGCGCGTCTGCGTGAGGTGCTGGCACAACTCCCGCCCAAGTGCCGCGCCACCGTGTACATGAAGTATCAGCATGGCCTGACTTACGAAGAGATCGCCCAGCATTTGGGAGTGTCGACGCACATGGTGCAGAAATATCTAGGAACGGCCCTGGCTCACTGTCGCCGGCGCATGGCCCGGTTGAAGTGATCCCATGACTGCATCCGAACGACCCATTCAGTCCGCCATTTCGCAACTCGCCGCGGACTGGTTTGCAGCTCACCGCGGCGGCCCTCTATCGCTGGGCGAGCGCGAGGAGTTTCTCGGCTGGCTGAAGGCCTCCCCGATTCACATCGAGGAATACCTGGGCGTGGCGGCTCTCGAGCGCACCTTGCAGGATGCAGCGCGGGATCCCCCCATGTCCGTCGCTGCGCTGGTGGAGCTCGCGCGGAGCGATAACGATGCGACGGTCGTGGACCTCGTGCCGGTCTCGCCTGCCGGTCCCGCCCGGTCGCCGGCTTCTTCCGTGAGCTCCGCACCCCTGCGAAACGGCTGGCGCCTGTGGTTGGGGGCCGCAGCCGTCGTGGTCATGAGCCTCGGCGGGCTGTATGCGTTATGGCAGACCATCGCGGACCGCTCACCCGTATCCAAGACCTACGTAACGGCGCACGGCAAGCAGCAGACCTGGCGGTTGTCCGATGGCTCCACGATCCATCTCGATACCGACACAGCCGTCACCGTGCGCCTCTCCGCGACCGAGCGTCTCCTGGTGCTCGACCGTGGACAAATTGCCGTCACCGTGCAACACGACCCGCACAGGCCTTTTCACGTGCGCGCGGGCGCCGCGGATGCGGTTGCCGTCGGCACGGAGTTCGACGTCTATCGGATTGCCGACTCGACGACGGTGACAGTCCTCGCCGGCCTGGTTGCCGTCTCGGTGCCGGAGGCGACAGATCGCACGGTGCGGGTGGGAGCAGGACAGAAAGTCAGCGTCGTCGATGGACTCCTGCCGCTCTCCCCGTCGCCCGCAAATGCACGCGAAGCGATTGCATGGCTTTCGGGAAAGATCGCATTCGAGCGACGTCCCTTGGACGAGGTGGCCGCAGAGTTCAACCGCTACAATTCGGCGCAGTTCTCGATCGACGATCCGGAGCTGCGCGCCATGGCGATCAGCGGCTCCTTTGACGCGCGGGACGCCGATTCATTTGCCGACTTCTTGAGCTCCCTCGATGGGGTGCGCCTGCAGCGAGTGGGGGCGAATTTCCGGGTGCTGCGCGCACCTGTCGGATCCGCCGCGACGGGCGCGCACCCGCCTCTCTAGAGTGGCTGCCTCCAGATCCCCCAAAGAACGAGGAGGCAGCCGATCAGGTAGCCGACCGCGGAGACCCCGTGCCAAGCGCCGAAGGAAAGGCCGAGGGCGGCGCCCTGTGCATGCGCCTCTTCCATGAGGCTCTTGAGGATCCACTCGTTGATTGCGAGCAGGGCGACGGCACCGTAGACGGCCCACTGCCGGCCCCTGCCCGGAAGCGCAACACCGAGCGCCGCCACGGCCATGCCAAGGTAGGTCTCGACGGCGAACAGGCGCGCCGCGAGCAGGCCCGCGAGGTGCCGGTCGGGCTGTGCGAAGAACAGGGTCGGCGCCACCCACAGGGCCAGCGACCAGAGGCTCCCGACCCAGAGCACCAGCAGGACGCGGTAGGCGTTACGAATCACCGTCTCAAAGGTAGCGCACGGACATGACCTCGTAGGTACGAGTGCCCCCGGGAGCGGTCACGTCGACGACGTCACCCTCGGATTTGCCGATGAGGGCGCGGGCGATGGGCGATGAGACCGACAGCATGCCGTGCTTGATGTCCGCCTCGTCGTCGCCCACGAGCTGATACATGACTTTGGCGCCGCCGTCCTGATCCTCGAGCTCCACCGTCGAGCCGAAAACCACCCGGCCGTTCGCAGTCAGCTTGGTTACGTCGATGACTTCTGCATTGGAAAGACGGTTCTCGATCTCGTTGATACGTCCCTCGATGAAGCTCTGCTGTTCGCGCGCGGCGTGGTATTCGGCATTTTCCGACAGATCGCCATGCGAGCGCGCCTCGGCGATCGCCTTGATGACGTTCGGCCGCGCCTCGCTCTTCAGCTGCTTCAGCTCCTGCCGCAAGCGCTCGGCGCCGCGCAACGTCATGGGTGTTCGTTTCACGCCAGTTCCTTGTGCAAATCCTGCAATCGATTGACTTCGATGTCGCCCAGATGATCGAGCGCGTCGCACGTCGCGCGCGCCCCGGCCACTGTCGTGTAGTAGGTGACGCGGCGCGCCACGGCCTCGCGGCGTATGGAGCGCGACTCGCGCACCGCCTGCTTGCCCTCGGTGGTGTTCACGATCAGCGCGACCTCGTCATTTTTTATCATATCGACGACGTGCGGGCGACCCTCCCGAACCTTATTCACGCGTCGGCAGACGATACCAGCCTCCTCGAGCACCTTCGCCGTGCCGCCCGTCGCCGCGATCTCGAAGCCGCGCGCGATGAGCATCTGCGCCAGCTGCACTGCACCGGGCTTGTCGCGATCGCGCACGCTGACGAAGCACAGGCCGCGCGTCGGCAGGACCACACCGGAGGCGGCTTGCGCCTTGGCGTAGGCCTCCCCAAATGTATGCCCGGTGCCCATGACCTCGCCCGTCGACTTCATCTCGGGGCCGAGAATGGGGTCGGCCTCAGGGAACTTGATGAACGGGAACACCGCCTCCTTCACCGAGAAGTAATTCGGAATGCGCTCTTCCGTGCAACCTTGCTGCGCGAGCGTCTTGCCGACCATCACGCGCGCCGCCACCTTGGCGAGCGGAATGCCCGTTGCCTTCGACACGAACGGCACGCTGCGCGAGGCGCGCGGGTTCACCTCGAGGATGTAAATCACCCCGCTCTGGATCGCGAACTGGATGTTCATGAGACCGACGACGTTGAGCGCCTTGGCGAGCTTGCGCGTCTGAGCACGCAGCTCGTCCTGGACCTCCTTGCTCAGACCGTTCGGCGGCAGCGAGCACCCTGAGTCGCCCGAGTGCACGCCGGCCTGCTCGATGTGCTCCATGATGCCGCCGATGAGCACGTTTTCCCCGTCGCTCACCGCGTCGACGTCGACCTCGGTGGCGAGATCGAGAAAGCGGTCGAGCAGCACCGGGCTGTCGTTCGAGACCTTGACCGCGTCGGTCATGTATTGGCGCAGGTCTTCCTCGTTGAATACCACTTCCATGGCGCGGCCGCCGAGCACGTAGCTCGGCCGCACGATCAGCGGGAAGCCCACTTCGCGGGCCATGAGCACAGCCTGCTCCTCGGTGCGCGCCGTCGCGTTCGCGGGCTGCTTCAACTTCAGTGCGGCGACCAGCTTCTGGAACCGCTCCCGATCCTCCGCCACGTCGATGCTGTCCGGCGTGGTGCCGATGATGCAGGCACCGGCCGCCGCGAGCGCACGCGACAGCTTGAGCGGGGTCTGGCCGCCATACTGCACGATCACCCCCTCGGGCTTTTCCTTCTCGATCACCTCCATCACATCCTCGAAGGTGAGCGGCTCGAAGTACAGCCGATCCGAGGTGTCGTAGTCGGTGGAGACCGTCTCGGGATTGCAGTTCACCATGATGGTCTCGAAGCCGTCCTCGGAGAGCGCCATCGCCGCGTGCACGCAGCAGTAGTCGAACTCGATGCCCTGTCCGATGCGGTTCGGTCCGCCGCCCAGGATCATGATCTTGCGGCGGGTGCTGGGATTGGCCTCGCACTCCTCCTCGTAGCTCGAGTACAGATATGCGGTTGAGGTCGCGAACTCCGCGGCGCAGGTGTCGACGCGCTTGTACACCGGATGGAGCCCCAGCTTGCGCCGCCGCGCTCGCACCTCGTGCTCCTCGCGCGCAACCAACCGCGCGATGCGCGCGTCGGAGAAGCCCTTGCGCTTTAAGGTCCTAAGGCGCGCCAGATCGAGGCTGTCGAATCCTTGCTCGCGGAGCTTCCCCTCTTCGATCAGCAATCCCTCGATCTGCGCGAGGAACCACGGATCGATCTTGGTGGCCTCGAACACCTGCTCGAGCGACCAGCCGGCGCGAAATGCATCCGCGACATACAGGATGCGCGCCGGGCCCGGCCAACGCAGCTCATAGGCGAGCTTCTCGGCGGACTCGTCCGTCAAGGGCAGCGCCAGCTGCTCGTCGAAGCCGTCGTAGCCGAGCTCCAGGCTCCGCAGGGCCTTCTGCATCGACTCCTGGAACGAGCGACCGATTGCCATGGCCTCGCCCACCGATTTCATCTGCGTGGTGAGGCGCGTGTTGGCACCGGGAAACTTCTCGAAGGTGAAGCGCGGGATCTTGGTCACCACGTAATCGATGGTGGGCTCGAACGAGGCGGGGGTACCGCCGCCGGTGATCTCGTTCTTGAGCTCATCGAGGGTGTAGCCCACGGCGAGCTTCGCGGCAATTTTCGCAATGGGAAATCCGGTCGCCTTCGAGGCGAGCGCGGAGGAGCGCGACACGCGCGGATTCATCTCGATGACGAGCACCCGGCCGTCCTCGGGATTGACGGCGAACTGCACGTTCGAGCCGCCCGTGTCGACGCCGATCTTGCGCAGCACGGCGATCGAGGCATCGCGCAGCCGCTGGTACTCGCGGTCGGTGAGCGTCTGCGCGGGGGCGACCGTGATCGAGTCCCCCGTGTGCACGCCCATCGGGTCGAGGTTCTCGATCGAGCAAACGATGATGCAGTTGTCGTTGCGGTCGCGCACCACCTCCATCTCGTACTCTTTCCAGCCGAGCACCGATTCCTCGAGCAGCACCTCGTTGGTAGGCGAGGCATCGAGACCGCGCGCCACGATGGCTTCGAACTCCTCGCGGTTGTAGGCGATGCCTCCGCCGCTGCCGCCGAGCGTGAAGGAGGGCCGGATCACGGTCGGAAACCCGATCTCGGATTGCACCGCGAGCGCTTCTTCCATGCTGTGGGCGATACGCGATCGGGCGCATTCGAGGCCGATGTCGGCCATGGCGCGGCGGAACAATTCCCGATCCTCCGCCATGTCGATGGCGCGCTGCGAGGCGCCGATCATCTCGACGTTGTACTTCTCGAGCACGCCCTCGCGCACCAGATCGAGCGCGGTGTTGAGCGCAGTCTGTCCGCCCATGGTAGGCAGCAGCGCGCTCGGCCGCTCCTTCTCGATGATGCGCTCGATGGTGCGCCAGTTGATGGGCTCGATGTAGATCGAGTCGGCGCTTTCCGGATCGGTCATGATGGTGGCCGGATTGGAGTTCACCAGGATGACGCGATATCCCTCTTCTTTCAGGGCCTTACACGCTTGAGCTCCAGAATAATCGAACTCGCACGCCTGACCGATGATGATGGGCCCCGCGCCGATGATGAGGATGCTTTCGAGGTCGGTACGCTTCGCCATCAGCCTTCCGCGGATTTCTGCTTCAAGGCGCTGCGACCGCGCGAGTTGGCCTGGGTGCGCTTGACCATGAGGTACATGAAATGCTCGAACAGGAGGCGCAGATCGTGAGGCCCGGGGCTCGCCTCCGGGTGTCCCTGGAAACTGAAGGCCGGGCGGTCGGTGCGCTCGAGGCCCTGCAACGAGCCGTCGAACAGCGAACGATGAGTCGCGCGCAGCGTCGCGGGCAAGGTGGACTCGTCGACCGCGAATCCATGATTCTGGCTGGAGATGAGGACGCGTCCGGAGTCGAGCTCCGCCACCGGATGATTCGCGCCGTGATGGCCGAACTTCATTTTCACGGTCTTCGCGCCGCTCGCGAGCCCGAGCAGCTGGTGGCCGAGACAGATGCCGAACACGGGGATGTCGGTGGTCAGGAATCGGGTGATCGCGTTGATGGCGTAATCGCAAGGCTCAGGATCGCCGGGGCCATTACTTAAGAAGATACCATCAGGATTCATCGCAAGTGCTTGATCTGCGGAAGTTTGTGCAGGCACTACCGTCATGCGACAGCCATGCTCGGCGAGGATGCGCAGAATGTTGCGCTTGATTCCGAAGTCGTAGGCGACGACGTGCAGACGACTCTGCGGCCGCGGCGGGCGGGCGGTGGACTTCCAGATGATGCCCTCGTTCCACTGGTAGATGCGCTTGGTCGAGACGGCCTTCGCGAGGTCCATGCCTTTCAATCCAGGGAATTTCTTCGCCGCGCGCACCGCGGCATTCTCGTCGATCGCATCGCCGGTCATGATGCAGCCGGCTTGGGCGCCCTTCTCTCGCAGCAACCGCGTGAGCTTGCGAGTGTCGATATCGGCGATCGCAACCACCTTGCAACGGGTCAGGAAGCTCTGCAGGGACTCGGTGGAGCGCCAGTTCGAATGCGTTTGCGGCAGGTCGCGGATGACGAGTCCCGCCGCGTACACGGCGCCCGACTCGAGATCCTCGGGTGTGGTGCCGGTGTTACCGATGTGGGGATAGGTGAGGGTGACGATCTGCCGGCAGTAGGAGGGATCGGTGAGGATCTCCTGGTAGCCCGTCATCGCCGTATTGAAAACTACTTCACCTGTCGTGTTGCCTCTTGCGCCTACTGAAACGCCACGGAACACGGTGCCATCTTCAAGAGCCAGCACTGCAGGTGTCGACACTTCCGGTTTCCTATCCTCGCTCTCTAAGAGCACGTTCCGCACATGTGCAAAGCGGGAGGCGCTCCTTCAGAACGTCCTCCCGCTTTAAAGATTCGATCGCGGCTTTTCCGGGCGCGCATATTAACGATGCCCGCGCCCCCTGTCCATGCCCTTGTCGCCGGGGCGCGTAGCCGAAAGCGCCGCATGTCAGAAACCGAGCACGTCTTTCATGCCATAAAGGCCGGGCGGACGGCCCGCCAGCCACGCCGCGGCGGAAAGCGCGCCGCGCGCGAACACCATCCGGTCCTCCACTCGATGCGTGAGCTCCACGCGCTCGCCGTCCGCGGCCAGCATCGCGGTGTGCTCCCCGACGACCTCGCCGGCGCGGAGCGAGACGAAGCCGATGCTTCCGGGCCGTCGCGCGCCGGGGCTGCCGTGCCGATCGAACACCGCGAGCTGCGCAAGCTCCGCGCCGCGCGCGCGGGCAATGGCCTCGCCCCACGCAAGGGCCGTGCCGGAGGGCGCATCGTGCTTCATCCGATGGTGCACGTCGATGATCTCCGCGTCGTAGCCGCCGAGCGCGCGCGCCGCGACTTCGAGCAGATGAGTCATGACGGCGACACCCAAGCTGGTGTTCGGCGCGATCAGAACGGCAATCGCGCGGGCCGCGCTCTCGAGCTCACGACGCGTCGCGGCATCGAATCCCGTGGTCCCCACGAGCAACGCGACGCGCCGCTCGAGACAGGCCTGCGCGTGCTCCGCGATGCCCTGCGGCAAGCTGAAGTCGAGGGCGACGCCCGCTCCGCCGAGCGCGGCCCGCGCATCGGCCGTGATGCGCACGCCGGTGGCAGGTCCCTCGAGCGCGGCATCCTGCCCGAGGTGCGCGCTTGCGGCCGACGCGAGCGCGCCGCTCAGCTGGAGGCGCTCCGGGCTCTCGATCGCGGGCGGCGGGGCACGCAGGGCGCGGACCAGACACTGTCCCATGCGACCCGTGATCCCGAACACCGCGATTTTCGGCATGAGTCGAAGTCCTCAGCTCGCGCCGGTGAAGAACTTCTTCACGCCCTCGAGGAAGGACTGCTCGCGGGGCTTGTGGCTTCCCGTCTGCAGCGAGGATTCGAATTTCTTCAGCAACTCCTTTTGCTCTGCGCTCAATTTCACCGGGGTCTCGACCACCACGCGGCAGAACAGGTCGCCCGGCGGGCCGCCGCGAACCGGCTTCACACCCTTCTCGCGCATGCGAAACACCCGTCCGGACTGTGTCTCGCTCGGGATCTTGAGCACCACGTCCCCCGACAGCGTCGGCACTTCGACCGAGCCGCCGAGCGCGGCGGTGGTGAAGCTGATCGGCACCTCGCAGGAGAGATGGCTCCCCTCCCGCTCGAAGATCGCATGCTCGCGCACGCGGATCTCGACGTACAGGTCGCCCGTCGGGCCGCCGTTGCGCCCCGCCTCGCCCTCGCCGCTCAGGCGAATACGGTCGCCGGTGTCGACCCCGGGCGGCACGCTCACGGGGAGCGTTTTTTCCTGGCGCACACGGCCCTGGCCGTAGCAGGCATCGCAGGGGTTGCTGACGATCTTGCCGCGACCCTTGCAGCGCGGGCAGGGCTGCTGGATGGTGAATATGGACTGCTGTACGCGCACCTGCCCCTGACCGTGGCAGGTCTCGCAGGTTTTTGGCGCCGAACCCTTCGCGGCCCCCGTGCCGTTGCAGGTTTTGCACTCCGACAAGGTGGGAATCTGGATCTCGGTCTCGGTGCCGAACACCGCCTGCTCGAGATCGATCTCGAGGTCGTAGCGCAGATCCGCGCCGCGGAAAACCTGGGAGCGGCTGCGTTGGCCTCCCGAAAAAATGTCGCCGAACATTTCCCCGAAGATGTCGCCGAAAGCCTCACCCGCTGAAAAGCCGCCGCTGCGGCCGCCACCCTCGAGTCCGGCGTGGCCGAACTGATCGTAGGCGGAGCGCTTGCGCGCATCGGTGAGCACCTCGTAGGCCTCCTTGCACTCCTTGAATCTGTGCTCGGCCTCGGGATCGTCGGGATTGCGGTCGGGGTGAAATTTCATCGCCAGGCGGCGATACGCCTTCTTGATTTCCGCCTCGCTGGCGTTCCTCGGTAAATCGAGGAGCTTGTAGTAATCCTGCTTGGCCATTGCTCACCTAGACGCCGCGCCATACCGCGCGCGCGCCCCGCTCGACTCCCATAAAAAGAACCGCCGGCCCGCATGGCACCGACGGTTCCCTCGACTACGGTTCGGGCGGGATCCCGAAGCCCCCGTCCTCGCCCCGAGCCGCGCGCGAGCGCGCCGCTCTCAAGCCTTCTTGCGATCGCTTTCCTTGACCTCTTCGAACTCGGCATCGAGCACGTCCTCCTGCTTGCCGCCCTGGGCGCCGCTAGCAGAACCGCCGCTCGGGCCCGACGAACCGCCGCCCGCTGCCGATTGCTGCTGCTCGTGCATCCGCTGCATGAGCGCGGTGGAAGCCTGCTCCAAAGCCTGCGTCTTGTGCTCGATGTCGTCCTTGTCGTCGCTCGCCATTGCCGTCTTGACTGCGGCGATCGCGTCATTCGCCGCCTTCTTGTCCTGCTCGGAGACCTTGTCGCCCGCTTCCGCAAGAGCCTTCTCGACGGTGTGCACCGTCGCATCGGCCTTGTTGCGCGCGCCCACGAGCTCGCGGAACTTCTTGTCCTCTTCGGCATGCGCCTCGGCGTCCGAGACCATGCGCTTGATCTCCGCCTCGGACAATCCGCTCGAGGCCTTGATGACGATGCGCTGCTCCTTGCCGGTCTTCACGTCCTTCGCCGACACGTTCAGGATGCCGTTCGCGTCGATGTCGAAGGTGACTTCGATCTGCGGCATGCCGCGCGGGGCGGCCGGGATGTCGGTCAAGTCGAAGCGGCCCAGCGATTTATTGTCGCTCGCCCGATCGCGCTCGCCCTGCAGCACGTGGATGGTCACGCCCGTCTGGTTGTCGTCCGCCGTCGAGAACGTCTGCGCTGCCTTCGTCGGGATGGTGGTGTTCTTCTCGATCACCTTGGTCATCACGCCGCCCAGGGTCTCGATGCCCAGCGACAGCGGCGTCACGTCGAGCAGGAGCACATCCTTGACGTCGCCGGACAGCACGCCGCCCTGGATGGCCGCTCCGACCGCGACTGCCTCATCGGGATTTACGTCCTTGCGCGGCTCGCGCCCGAACAGATCCTTCACCGCCTTTTGCACCAGCGGCATACGGGTCTGCCCGCCGACCAGGATGACCTCGCCCACGTCCTTCATGGTCAAGCCCGCGTCCTTGAGAGCGATGCGGCAGGGATCGATGGTCTTCTGCACCAGATCTTCGACCAGCGATTCGAGCTTCGCGCGGGTGAGCTTCATGTTCAGATGCTTGGGACCCGCCGCATCCGCCGTGATGTAGGGCAGATTGATCTCGGTCTGCTGACTCGAGGACAGCTCGATCTTGGCCTTCTCTGAGGCTTCCTTCAGGCGCTGCATCGCAAGCGGATCCTTGCGCACGTCGATGCCGCTCTCCTTCTTGAACTCATCGGCCAGGTAATTGATCACGCGCAGGTCGAAGTCCTCGCCGCCGAGGAACGTGTCGCCGTTCGTCGAGAGCACCTCGAACTGCCGCTCGCCGTCCACCTCCGCGATCTCGATCACCGAGATGTCGAAGGTGCCACCGCCCAAGTCATACACCGCGATCTTGCGGTCGCCGCCTTCCTTGTCGAGACCGTAGGCGAGCGCTGCCGCGGTCGGCTCGTTGATGATGCGCTTCACGGTCAATCCCGCGATGCGGCCGGCATCCTTGGTGGCCTGGCGCTGGGAGTCGTTGAAATAAGCAGGCACGGTGATCACCGCCTCGGTGACGGTCTCACCCAGGTAATCCTCGGCGGTCTTCTTCATTTTCATGAGGACGCGCGCGGAAACCTCCGGGGGCGCCATCTTTTTGCCCTGCTCCTCGACCCAGGCGTCGCCGTTGTCCGCCTTGACGATCTTGTAGGGCACCATCTTGATGTCTCTTTGCACGACCTCGTCGGTGAACTTGCGTCCGATCAGACGCTTCACCGCCGCCAGGGTGTTTTGAGGGTTGGTCACGGCTTGCCGCTTGGCGGACTGGCCGACCAGAACCTCGCCGTCCTTGGTGAAGGCAACGATGGACGGCGTGGTGCGATCGCCCTCGCTGTTCTCGATGACCTTGGGCTTGCCGCCTTCCATGATCGCGACGCAAGAATTGGTCGTTCCCAGATCGATGCCTATGATTTTAGCCATTTGTCATACCCTCTAAAAATAATTCCGACGAATGACCCCTACGTGGGGGGATCTCGAACAATTTCAATTGGAATCTGCGGCCGCTTTACTCACGATCACGCGGGCCGGCCGCAGCAGCCGACCGTTCAGGGAGTAGCCCTTTTGGATCACGGAAGTCACCGTATTCGGAGCTACGTCACGGCTTTCCTGGGCCACCATCGCCTCGTGCCAGTTCGGATCGAAGGGCTGACCCGTAGGGTCGATCACCTTGATCCCGGCCTTGTCGAAAGCGCGATTGAGTTCCTTGAGGGTGGCCTGGGCACCCTCAAGGAGGACCGTCGGATTCGCCGCGCCGCTGCGTAGGCCGGCTTCCAGGGCATCCCCCACCGGGAGTAGCTCCTGGGCAAAGCGCTCGATGGCGTATTTTCGCGCCTGATCGACCTCGCGCTCGGCGCGCTTGCGGTAGTTCTCGAGCTCAGCAACCGCCCGCATGTAGCTATTCCAGTTCTCCTGGGCCTTGGATTGGGCCGCCGCAATCGCCTCGGGGGCGTCGCCCGCAGGGCCGCCGCCCGCGCCCGTCGACGCATCGGCACTCTGCTCAGCCCTTGGATTCATTTCGCTCACTGGCAACCCCTCGAAGACGGCGGGTACCTCCCGCTCGAAAGCGCCAACTTGGGGGCTACTTGCGCGCGTTCAAGGCCGAGCCGAGGAGTTTTGCAGTGACGTCGACGATCGGGATCACGCGCTCATAGGCCATGCGCGTCGGGCCTATGACCCCCAGAACCCCGACCACCTGGTTGTCGAGCATGTAGGGAGCGGTGACGACGCTGATGTCGTCGAGGATCTGATAGCCCGACTCATGCCCGATGAAGATCTGGATTCCTTGCGCCCGCAGACAATTGTCGAGGAGCCTCAGCATGTCGTGCTTCTCGTTGAAGGCCTCGAACAGCCGCCGCAGCCGGTCGACGTTCGACAGCTCGGCGAATCCCATGAGATTTGTCTCGCCGGCGATGACGTATTCCACCCGGTCCTGGGCGGGCGTCTCGAATACCTTCTGCGCCATTTGGATGGCGTCCTGCATCAGCTGATTCATGGTCTGCCGGGTTTCTTGCAGCTGCTTCAGGAGCGAGGCACGGACCTCGGGAAGCGAGCGCCCGGCGAAGGCCTCATTCAGGTAGTTGGCCGCGCGCCGCAGCTCCTCCGCGGAGTACGGTCGCTCGAGCTGCACCACCCTATTCTCGACCTCGCGATTGTTCATGACCATGATGGCGAGGGCTCGATTCTCGGACAGACCGATGAACTCGATCTGCGAGAGTGCCACGTAGTGCGGATTCGGCAAGGTCACGAGCCCCGCCATCTGGGTCACGCTCGACAGCATCTGCGACACCGTCTGCACCAGGGCACGACCGTTCGAGGCATCGCTGCGCAGACGCCGCTCGATGTCGTCGATCTCCTCGCTCTGCAAGGGCTTCAGCTTGAGCAAGCTGTCGACGAACAGGCGATAGCCTTTGTCCGTGGGAATCCTGCCGGCGGAGGTGTGGGGCGAGACGACGAAACCGAGCTCCTCGAGGTCCGCCATGACGTTGCGGATGGTGGCCGAGGACAGGCTCAGTCCCGAGTCGCGGGACAGGGTGCGCGAGCCGACCGGTTGGCCGTCGCGGATGTAGCTCTCGATCAGCGCCTTGAGCAAGAGCTGCGCGCGCTCGCTCAGTGCCTCCTCGGTACCTTCTGCCATACGCTCCATATAGCACGTTTGAAACTACCTAGCGCGACTCGGCCGGTCAAGTCCGCGGAGAATCCGTCAAATAGGCCGCTTTTCGATAAGTGAAGCGTTGCGTCGAACATGCTACAAAGACTCACCATGACCGCCTTCAAGTCGATCGCCCTCGTCGGCAATGCCAGGGATCTCCGCGTCGCCGAATGCATGCAGAGCTTGGTCGGCCATTTCCAGCTGCGCGGCCAGCGCACGCTCGTCGACCCGGACCTCGGACTCGAATTCCCGCGCGGCGCGGTCGAATCCTGTCCGGAAACCGCTTTCGCCTCGCGCGCCGACCTGATCGTGGCCATCGGCGGAGACGGCACGCTCCTCTATGCGGCGCGCCTGGTCGCGGGCGGCCCGGTGCCTCTGCTCGGCATCAACCGCGGGCGTCTCGGATTCCTCACCGATGTGAGCCCCGCCTCGATGCTCGAGGACGTCGAATCCGTGCTCGCGGGGAGCTACACCGAGGACCGGCGCTCGCTCCTCTCGGCCCGGCTCGAGCGGCGCGGCAACGCTCCCGTGGGAGCGCTCGCCTTGAACGACGTCGTGCTCGCCAAGCTCGACACGGGCCGCACCCTCGACTTCGAGACCTCGATCAACGGGCGCTTCGTCAACTCTCACGGCGGGGACGGGATCGTCGTGGCGACCGCGACCGGCTCGACCGCGTACGCGCTCTCCTGCGGCGGCCCCATCGTAGAGCCCAACCTCGATGTGTGGGTGCTGGCACCGATCTCGCCGCACACACTGAGCGACCGGCCGATCGTGGTGCACGCCGGCAGCAAGGTTCAAATCCGCCTGTCCGAGCGTCTCGGCGCGCGCGCGCAGGTCACCTGCGATGGTTTGGTTCTCGGCGAGCTCGAGCATGGGGATCAGCTGCTCATCGAGGGCGCCGATGCGACCATCACGCTCCTGCATCCGCCGGGCTACGATTACTATCGGCTGCTGCGCTCGAAGCTGCACTGGGGCCGCGGCGGTCAGCACAGCGGCAATGGCGAGTAACCCATGACTTACGAGCCATGCTGACTCAGCTGAGGTTGCGCGATCTCGTCATCGTCGACGAGGCGGAGCTCGAGTTCGGCCCGGGGCTCAGCGCACTTACCGGCGAGACCGGAGCCGGCAAGTCCATCGTCGTCGATGCGCTGCTACTCATCGCGGGCGGGCGCGGTGCCGGCGACATCGTGCGTCAGGGCGCGGAACGCGCCGAGGTGGCTGCCGCCTTCTCCTCGCTCTCCGCAGACGCGCTGCGCTGGCTCGAGGAGCAATCGATCGAGCACGAGGGCGAGCTCATCCTGCGCCGGGTGCTCGGCGCGGACGGCCGCTCGCGGGCCTACGTGAACGGACAGCTCGTGCCGCTGCAGTCGCTGCGCGAGCTCGCCGAATTTCTTATCGAGATCCACGGACAGCAGGAGCACCAACACCTCGTGAAGCGCAGTGCGCAGCGCGAGCTCCTCGACGCGCGCGTCACGCCGGCAGACGTTGCTGCGGTGGCCGAGCTGTACGGGCGCTACCGCGCCTGCCGCGCGGAATACGAATCGTTGCGTGCGGCCGCGGAGAACCGCGAGTCGCGGCTCGACCTGCTGCGTTACCAGCTCGCCGAGCTCAAGGGCGAAGTCACCACCGCCGCCGACATCGAGGCGCTGTTCGCGGAGCAGAAGCGCATCGCCGGCCGCGGGCGCCTGGCGCAAGCGGCGAACGGCGCGCTCAATGCGGTATACGACGAGGAGAGCGCGAGCGCGCACGATCTCCTCGCCAAAGCCTGCGCGGCGCTGCGTGCAGCGGTGGAGATGGACCCCAAGCTCGGCGCGGCGGCGCAACTCCTCGGCGAAGCCGGCATCCTCGTGCGCGAGGCCGCGGAGTCCCTGCGGCACTATCTCGATGCGCTCGACATGGACCCGGCACGGCAGGAGGAAATCGAGCGCAAGGCCGCGGCGCTCGAGGCGCTCGCGCGCAAGCACCGCCTGAGCGTCGTGGAGCTTCCCGCACAGCTCGAGCGGACCCTCGAGGAAATGCGCTCGCTGGAGGGCGCCGAGCAGAGCCTCGCCGAATGCGAACGCGCCCGCGCGGCGCTCGAGCGCGAGTATCGAGAGGCGGCCCGCCGCTTGACCCAGGCACGTAGCCGCGCCGCTGAGGCGCTCGGAGCGGAGATCACCGGCCTCATGCAATCTCTCGGCATGGCGGGCGGACGCTTTGCGGTGAGCGTCGAGGCGGCCGAGGACGAGTTCGGCCCGCACGGCAGCGACAGCGTCGAGTTTCTGGTGAGCGCCAATCCGGGGCAACTGCTCAAGAGCCTCGCCAAGGTGGCCTCGGGCGGGGAACTGTCGCGCATCAGCCTCGCCGTGCAGGTCGCCGCGGCCGCCGACACGGATGCGCTCTGCCGTGTATTCGATGAGGTAGACACGGGGATCGGCGGCGCCGTGGCGGAGATCGTCGGGCGGCAGCTGCGCTCGCTCGGCACGCACGCTCAGGTGCTGTGCGTCACGCATCTTGCCCAGGTCGCTGCGCAGGCCCATGCCCAGTTCCGGGTCACCAAGCTCACCGACGGCAAGGTCACGCGCACCGCGGTCAAGCCGCTGACGCGCGAAGAGCGCGTCGATGAGATCGCGCGCATGTCGGGCGGCATCAACATCAGCGAGCAGGCGCGCGCTCATGCCCGCGAGATGCTCGCCGGTGCGGGCGCGCAGGGATCGTCGAGCTCGGCGGAGTCCTCGAAGAGGAAACGCTCGCCCGCGGCGCGCCGCTAGCGAGGACTGCGGGAGATCGCCCAGGACCTCGGGCGAGGCGCCGCCGCTATGGCTTCAGGCGCTTCTGGTTCGGACAGTTGGGCTTGCGGCAGTGACCGTAGAGAATGAGCGAGTGGTCGCTGATCTCGAACCCGAGGCGCTTCGCCACCGCCTGTTGCCGCTCCTCGATGCCGCCGTCCATGAACTCTTCCACCTTGCCGCAATCCACGCACACGATGTGATCGTGATGGGCCCCATGGTTGAGCTCGAACACCGCCATACCGCCCTCGAAGTGATGGCGGGTCACGAGCCCGGCAGCTTCGAATTGCGTCAGCACGCGGTACACCGTGGCGAGGCCGACGTCCTCGTCGGAAACCAGCAGCTTCTTGTAGATGTCCTCCGCGCTCATGTGGCGCGCCGTGCTGTCGGCCAGGATGTCCAGGATTTTGAGGCGCGGCAGCGTTACCTTGAGGCCTGCATTGCGCAGGTCGTTGCTCTCGGCGGTGGAATGCGGTTTGAGTCGGTGCGGCATGCAGTAGCAATCGGGTATGATGCGCTCGATTATCGACCATTTACGGACGGCGCACCACTTCGATGAAAATTCTTCGTACCGGATTGATCGCCGTCGGGCTCGCCTTCGCCGCGGGCGGCTGCGTCTACCGCATCAACATTCAGCAGGGCAACTTCCTCGATCAGGCCGCGGTCGACACGGTCAAGGCGGGCATGACGCGCAGCCAGGTGCGTTATCTTCTCGGCACTCCCATGGTGGCGGACAGCTTCAACAAGGAGCGTTGGGATTACATCTACTATCTGAAGAAGGGCCGCACGCGCCACGTCGACTCGCGCCGCGTCACGGTGTATTTCGACGGTGACAAAGTGGCGCGCCTCGACAAACCCTCGGACGCGCTCGCTGCGCAGCAAGACGCCTCGGCCGCCAAAATCAAGAACGGCCGCACCTACTAGGCTTGCCGGCAACGCCTCGCTACGACTTCCGCCCCTTGAGGGCGCGGGCTTGTTTCACTCGCGCCCGCCGCGCTGCCTTCGGATCGAGGGCGAGCGGCCGATAGATCTCGACGCGATCTCCCGGATGCAGGGGTTGCTCGCGGCGCGCGGCCATGCCGAACACGCCGATCGGCGAGCCGTTGAGATCGATGCCCGCGAACGCGGGGTCCGCACCCGCAGCGCGCAGCGCATCGCCGACCGTCGCGGTTGCGGGCAATTCGTAGCTCCGCTCGATGGCATCCTGCACCCGCGCGTAGGCCACTTCGATGCGCACGCCCGACCCTAGCCGCCCTCGCGCGGTGAGGCGCCGTACACCTCGCGCGCGCGCACCACGAAGGCATCGACGATCTTGTCGCACACCGATTCGAACATGGGATTCAGGGCGAGCCCCATCAAGCGGTTCTTGAATTCGAATTCGACGTGAAACCCGACACGCGAGCCCCGCTCACCCAGCGGCTCGAAGTGCCAGCGGCCCATTAGCCGCTTGAAGGGCCCTTCGACGAGCTCCATCAGAATTTGCGCGGGCGGCGAGACGGTATTGCGTGTGGTGAACTCCATGTGCAAACCGCCGCGCACGATCTCGAGCGCCGCGATGCGCTCGTTCGCCGAGCTGCTGTCGAGACGGGCGGCAACGCAGCCGGGCAGGAATTCGGGATAGCGCGGCACATCGTCCACCAGCGCAAACATTTGCGCCGGCGTTGCGGTGACGATGGCGCTGCGATCTACGACCTTCAAATGTTGCTACTCCGCCCGCGGCCTCGCGCGGTCAAAGCGGAATTCTCGCACACCGCGCGGTAGACTCTCGCCATGGCAAAAACCGCCGATACCGCCCCGCCCCCGATCGCCGTCAACCGCAAGGCGCGCTTCGATTACTTCATCGAAGAGCGCTTCGAGGCCGGCCTTTCCTTACTGGGGTGGGAAGTGAAGAGTATGCGCGCGGGAAAAGCGCAGATCGCCGAGGCCTACGTGTACCTGAAGAGCGGGGAGGCCTTCCTCTTCGGCGCGCACATCGCGCCCTTGAATTCGGCCTCGACCCACGTCGACACCGACCCCACCCGCACGCGCAAGCTCCTCTTGAACCGGCGCCAGCTCGATCACCTGATCGGCGCCGTGGAGCGCCGCGGCTATACGCTGGTGCCGCTACAGCTCTACTGGAAGGCGGGGCGCGCCAAGCTCGAGCTCGGACTCGCCAAGGGCAAGAAGCAACACGACA
Source organism: Steroidobacteraceae bacterium (assembly GCA_049513515.1). GTDB lineage: Bacteria > Pseudomonadota > Gammaproteobacteria > Steroidobacterales > Steroidobacteraceae > Bog-1198. The sequence goes on along the minus strand of JBEKWA010000017.1, from coordinate 40,963 downwards.
AGCGTGCGAGCGACAAGGATCGGGACTGGCAGCGCGACAAGAGCCGCATCATGAAGGCGAGCCGGCGCTGAGCCTTGCCGGCGCTCAGTCTTGCCGGCGCTGAGCGGGCCACTCGCAAAAGGGGTATAATCCACCTTCACTTGGGGCCGACCGGTTTCGACATGGGTTGCGAAACTTCAGGTGCGTACCGAGGTGCTAGTTCCTCGTAAAACTGCTTGCAAACTATAGTTGCCAACGAAGACAACTACGCTCTAGCCGCCTAATCGCGGCTGAACCTCGACCGGCTCGTGCTGGTGCGAACGTTCGAGGGTAGCGCTCATCAGCTAGCGGAATACACGTACCTGGGGTGTATCCCGCGAATCGTTACTGGGTTGGCCGCGCGCTTTCCCTGCCCGTCGGGTAGCGAGCGGCGAGAACAATAGACTGTGGCTACGTACGTAGATCTTGAGGCGTAGGACTTGTGGACGGGGGTTCGATTCCCCCCGGCTCCACCATTTGAGTCGTCCGATAAGAGCGAAGAGATCCGAGGACCTCCACAAAACCCGCATAAAACGCGGGTTTTTTTATGCTTTTAGAGTCCTATGAGCGACGCGGCTTGCCGTTGACTTCCGGGGGCAACTGGGGGCACCTGATGCAGGCCTGGGCGGATTACCTGGACAAGCTCAAGAGCGGCGCCGACGTGATCCCGATTCTCAAAGCAGGCAGACCGTCTTCAGCACCGCATCCCAATTTCCAGAGAGTCGGCAGATATGCGTCATTGACATCTAAACTCCCATGTATAAACTTGTTTATACATGGGAGATCAACATGTCCAAAAGTGCAACGCTAACCGTGCAGCAGTGGGGAAACAGCCTCGCCGTGCGAATTCCCGCGGCAGTGGCGCGGTCGGCTCGTTTTAGAGTCGGACAACCGGTCGAAGTATCAGCCCAGGACTCGAACGTTCTGGTCAAGCCGATTGGTGAGCCCAAGCTGACTCTCGCGCAGAAGCTGGCTGCATTTGATCCGGCGCTGCATGGCGGCGAGGTCATGGCCACTCGCCCAATCGGAAATGAGGTGCTCTAGTGGCCGCCCGGAAATCATGGTGCCCCGACCGGCGCGACATGATCTGGATTGATTGTAATCCTCGAGCCGGCCGCGAGATGAAGGACGTACATCCCTTGGTCGTTCTGTCGCCGCGAGAGTTCAATGATAGAACCGGGATAGTGATCGGTCTGCCGATGACCACGGCGTCGTATAACGAAACCAATCCTTTTGCGGTGAAGTTCATCGGCCCAAACGGTGTGGCCAGTTATATCCTCAGCCATCAGCCTAAGTCATTCGATTGGCGAGCCAGAAATGCGAAAGCCCATCCATTGAAGAAAGTTCCCGAGAGTTCGTACCTCCGCGCTTGCGAAACCCTTAACCAGATCATTGTGATCGGCAGTTAGCGACCGCTGATCGGGGCTGGCTTGCGGTTAGCCGGCAACGCCGTTTGCTTATATGCGCATCGAGTGCCCGGCTCATTGCATCGAGCCCGGCCCGCATGCGCTCGTCGTCGCGAGCCATGTAGTGATCGCGGATGGCCGTTGTCATAGGCAAGAAGCAGATCTGCAGTTACGTCAACGCCGAACTCTTGCACGTAGTCCATCCGGGTCCTTACAGCATATGACATAACAGCCCCTTCGAGGTTTATATTGTGCCCGTGCCCGTGCGCTTGGACAAACTGTGATCGGCTACGCCTTTTCGGGGGCCGGTCAGGATGGACTCGAGGTGCGCAAGCGCGGCGTTCACTGGAAAATCCTCGTCTCTTGCTCTATGTTGCCCAAAAAACGCAGCAGCTCGTCGGGCTGAAGGCTGAAAACGCATGAGAGGCGCGCGCTACCTTCTCGTCTTCTTGCTCGTGCTCTTCGGGGGCACGGGGCTCTGGACCTGGCTTACGCTACAATGGGCATACTCCGACGGCACACGCTCGGGCGTGCTCCAGAAGTTCTCGCGCAGGGGCTGGATCTGCAAGACCCAGGAGGGCGATTTGGCGCTCTACTCCGGCGGTCTCTCGCCGCAGATCTGGCAGTTCAGCGTGCGCGATCCGCGAGTGGCCGCAGACATCGAGAAGGCCGTCGGCGCGCGCGTGCAGGTGCACTACACCGAGCACCCCGGGATACCTTCGACCTGCTTTGCGGATACGCGCTACTTCGTGGACCGGGTGACGGTGACGGATCCCTTGCCGCCGCTGACGGCACCCGTGCCGGCAACGACGGCTCCGGCGCAGCCGCCAGCACCCGCACCCGCACCTTCGCCCGCGCCGCCGCCGCCGGCGCAGCCCGCAACGCCGCCTGCGAGCGCCGCACAGCCCGGCCGTTGACGTTCAGGACGGGTTTTGCGTCCGCGTCACCTGCTCGGTGATGGTCAATGCAACGTGGAGCGCCTTGAGCCCGTCCTCGCCGCTCACGGCCGGCGCACGGGCCCCGGAGGCGGCTTCGAGGAAGGCGTCGATTTCCTCTTTGAGCGCATCGCCCTGCTCGTAGGTGGTCTCCTTGATGTCGACGGGGGGGACGCCATCCGCGGCCATCTCGCCGCTCTTGCGAATCACCGTGAGCACTTTTTGCTGCAGATCCACCGACACGTAGGCGTCGTCCTCGAACAGCCGCAGCCGCCGCTCGGTCTTCAAGCTGACGCGGCTCGCGGTCGCATTGGCGACGCAGCCGTTGGCAAACTTGAGGCGGGCATTCGCGATGTCGACTTCCTTGGAGAAGACGCTGGTGCCGATGGCATCGATCGCCGTGACGGGCGAGCGCACGATGCTCAAAATCAGATCGATATCGTGGATCATGAGATCGAGCACCACGTTCACGTCGGTGCCGCGGTGCTTGAACGGGGCGAGCCGCGCGCACTCGAGGAAGCGCGGCACGGTGAGAATGGGCTGGAGGGCTTGCACGGCGGCATTGAAGCGCTCGAGGTGCCCAACCTGCAGCACGCGATGCGCGCGCCGTGCCGCCTCGATCAGACTCTCGGCCTCCGCGACGTTTGCGGTCATCGGTTTCTCGACCAGGACGTGCGCGCCCGCCTCGAGAAAATCCCGCGCAATGGCGTAGTGTTGCGGCGTCGGCGTTACGATGCTCACGGCATCGACTCGGCCCAGAAGCTCGCGGTAGTCGGCGTGCGCGGGGACCTCGAGCTCGGCGGCCACGGTGCGACGTGCCTCGGCGGAGGGATCGGCGATGCCGACGAGCTCGGAGTTCGCGGCGTGGCGATATTTTTGAGCGTGAAATCGGCCGAGATACCCGACGCCGACGACGGCGGTGCGCATTATCGCGAGGACACCCGGCGCAGTTTGCTACGTGCGCGATAGTCCTGGCGCAGTTGCAAAATGATGCCACCGACGATCGCGAGAGCGGCCCCCGCGAACATGCAGAGGCCGCGCCACACGGTCCAGTAGCCGACCGCCAGCGACCAACCCGTTGCGCCAATCCCAAGCAGCGCCCCGACCAAGATAAGGATCCAGGGCCTTGACTCGTAGAGCGTTTCCGAAGTCCAGGGACGCATGGGTGCTAGTGTACGCCCGGGCGGGCGAGCAGGCATTTCGTTAGAATGACGCAGTATGCGTTTTGCACATATTCTGAAAGGCTCAGGGTGGGCCGGCGGCTGGCCGCGTGAGCTATTGCTCACGGCGATCGCGCTCATCGCCGGCTTTGTGCTCATGCCCGTTCTCATCTTTTTCGCCGGTTCCGCCCTCCTGGGGCGTTACGAGGGGGCGAGCGTCGGGCGCCTGTTCGCGAGCGTTTACGAGGGCTTCCGGGCCGGCTCACCCGCCTCCTGGATAGTGCTGCTGGGGCCCTATGCCCTGTGGCTTACGTTTCGGGCCTTGCGGCTCTGGTGGCGGGCGGGCAGCTGAGCATTCGCCCGGCGCAGGGGTTCTGGACGCTGCATTGTGCAGTTTTAGTGTATTCCCTTACTCGCCCCCCTTAAGTTACCTGGCGATCGGACGCTAACCCGGTGTAGGCGATTAGCCGTTCTGCACCGTGGGAGCGCCCGTTTGAATCCCGAGATTGAGGCCCATCTTCGCTCGCTGGTGAGCTTTCCCTCGCCGCCCGGCGTAGCGACCCACATCATCGAGCTCGCGCGCGATCCGGAGATCGAGATGGGCAAGGTGGCCAAGGTCCTGAGCCTCGATTCGGCGCTCTCGTCCAAGGTGCTGCGCATCGCCAATTCGCCGCTCTACGCCCAGCGGCGTAAGAGCGAGAATCTGCGTCAGGCTCTCGTGGTGCTCGGCCTGAATGCAACCTTGACTCTCGCGTTGAGCTTTTCGCTGGTGAAGAGCTTGCGCACCGGCAAGGTGAACGGCATCGACTACCCGCTCTACTGGCGCCGCGCCCTGGTGGCCGCGACCGCGGCGCGCGCCCTTGCAGATGCGCTGCGCCAGCCCATGGCAGAGGAAATATTCCTCGCGGCCCTGCTGCAGGATGTCGGCATCCTTGCGCTCGATCAGGCGCTGCCCGACCTGTATCGCGGCGCGGGCTCCGACCAGCACGACCATCGGGGGCTCGCCGAGATCGAGAAACGCCGACTGAACGCCGATCACGCGGAGATCGGCGCGTGGCTGATGAAGAGCTGGAACTTGCCGCCGCGTCTGTATCGCGCCATCGAGCATAGCCATCGCGTGGATCTCTCGGTGACGAGCGATCCCGCGCTCATCTTCCAGCGCTGCGTCGCCCAGTCGGGCCCCATCGCGGACTTGTTCCTGCGCGAGCCTCAGCAGCGGCCCTTCGCGGAAGTGGGCCTCTCTTTGGAGCGCAGCCTCGGCCTCGACAAGATCGCCTTCGGCCAAGTGCTCGCGACCATCGGCTCGGTGCTGCCCGACACCGAGGCGCTCTTCGAAACGGACCTGTTGTCGCAGCAGCACCCAGAGCTGATCCTCGAGCAGGCGCGCGAGGCTCTGATGTTGCGCAATCTGATCGCCCTGCGCGAGATCAACACGCTGCGCGCGGTGGCCGAGAGCTCGACGTCGCGTACGCTCGAACTCGAGGAGGAAACACGCCGCGACGCCATGACCGGCGTCTACAACCGCGCTTATCTCGATCAGGTGCTCGCGCGCGAGTTCGATCATTCCACCCGCCACAAATGGCCGTTGAGCCTCGCGTTCGCCGATCTCGACAACTTCAAGAGCATCAACGACCGCTTCGGTCATCAGGCGGGCGACCGGATCCTCCAGGCAACGGCGCGGATTCTGCGCGGCAATACGCGTGAGACCGACTTGATCGCCCGTTACGGCGGGGAAGAATTCGTCGTGGTGCTGCCGGCCACGGACGCCGAGACCGCGCAGGGCATTTGCGAACGCATCGTCGCGGCGTTTCAAAGCACCGGTCATCCGATGGGCGCCGAGCATGCCCGTGTCACCATCTCGATCGGCTGCGCGACGCACGGCGGCCAGGTCAATTTTCCGAACGTCACGGAGTTCGTCAAAGCCGCCGATCAGGCGCTCTACACGGCGAAGCTTCGCGGTCGCAACCAAACGGTGCCCTTCGATCGGCAGCTGCCGAGCGTGCTCGCCGTTCGAACCGCGCGCACGCGCGCTTGAGGCGCCCCGAGCGCGATCGAGTCATCGCGGGCGCTTTTACTTAACCCGATGAGCCACGACTTATTTCGCTGCACGGCGTGCGCAGAGTCGCAATTCTGCGATCTCACTCACGCTCCCGCTGTCGCCATTTGGGAACATCTACTCGCCGCAGCGTCCAATCGGATAGGCGACTGCGCAGGGGTGACGAGGATCGATCATGACGAACGACAAAAAACCGAGTGAGGAATCGAAGTTCAGCTTCGGGACGCGGGAATTGCGCCAGGCGCAGCGCGAGCAATCCGCAGCCCCGGCCGTCGACACGACTGCGCCGAACCCGCGCGATGCGGGCGGCGGCTTCGACCCCTACAACTCATCGGGTGGTTTCGACCGCAGAAAGAACTGGGCGCGGGTGGGTAAGCGTTGAAGCGCACCGCTAGGCGCAACGCCCGCTAATCGCCGCCCGCCGCGCGGCTGCGATCCGCGCTGAACTCGCTGTCCGGATACCATCGCGGAAACCGGCGCGTCGAGGCGAGACGCTCGCCCAGCTGCCGGTAGAGCATCAGATCCTCGATCGCGCCGCCCACGTTCCAATCCTCGGAGTACTTGTCGCCCGCTTGGCGGTAACGCCGCGCCATGTACTCGTCCCACTGCGTCAGTCCGTATTGCGGTCCCCGCGCCGCGTCGTCGATGCCCGCCTTGACGTACAGCGCGGGCACACCGTGGCGGGCAAAATTGATGTCATCCGAGGAGTAGTAGAGACCTTGCTCGGGATGCGGCTCGGGTCGAACCTCCCGCCCCTGCAACAGCGCGGAGGCGCGCACCGACTCCTCGAGCTCGGAGTTGCCGGCTCCCAAAATCACGACGTCGCGCGTGCGCCCGCCGATGCGCAGAGCGTCGAGGTCGATCGCACCCGCAGTCTGATCGAGCGGAATCACCGGATTCTCGACGTAGTAGCGGGAGCCGAGCAGCTGCGGCTCGCCCGCCGTGAAGGCGACGAATGCGATCGAGCGATCGGGCGCCGGACGCATGTGAGCGAAGGACTGCGCGAGTACCAGAAGTCCTGCGACCCCGCTCGCATCCTCGACTGCACCGTTGAGAATGGCGCCGCTCGAATCGCGGCCGAGACCGTCCCAGTGAGCGCAGTAGAGCACATACTCGTGCCGGTGACCCGTTCCGGGAACCACCGCGACGACGTTCGACGAGTCGAAGCGGCGCACCTCCGCGTGCAGCTCGCCGCTTACCTTGAGGCCCATGCTCAGCGCCTTGAAGCCGGGACGAGCGGCTGCGGCCACGAGCGCGGCGTAGTCGAGCGCAGCCTGTGAGAACAGTGCGCGCCCCGCCCCGCCCGTGAGCCAGCCCTCGATCGCCGGCAGGTCGGGTTGGGCCGCGGTCGAGGCGAGCTCGAGGTGCGCGCCCATCCAGGTGTTCCTGAGCGCATCCCAGCCGAAACCGAGGGTGCCCGGATCGTGAATCAGCAGCACCCCCGCCGCGCCGTGACGCTCGGCCTCTTCGATCTTGTAGGACCAGCGCCCGTAGGCGCTGAGGGAGAGGCCCTTGAACACGCCGGGATCGCGGCTGCCGTAGCCGGGATCGCCGAGCAGCACGAGCACCGTCTTGCCGCGCACATCGATGCCCGCGTAATCGTCCCAGTGATAGTCGCGCGCCACGATACCGTAACCGACGAATACGAGGTCGCTCTGTGCGAGCGCCGCCGTCGGGGCCGTGCGGGGCGTCCAGAGGACCATGTCCGTACCTTGGCGCAACGGCAGTAATGCGCCTCTTCCCCCGCCGATGGAGAGCGTCGGATCCGCGTCCGCGCGAATCTCGACCAGAGGCACCTGTTGGACATAACTCTCGGCATTGCCGGGCTTCAGACCAAACTTGCGAAACTGCGCCGTCAAGAACTCGACGGTCTTCTGCCCGCCCGGCGTACCGGGTCTACGACCCTCCAAGTCATCCGCGGCGAGCACGCGCAGGTTCGAGCGAAAGCTCATCTCCTCGAGATCGAGCGGCAATCCTCCTTGGCGCGCGGGGTGATGCCCGCAGCCCACGAGCGTTGCGGCAAGACAACCAGCAAAAAATGCGCGATCGAACCGGTGTCGCATGGAGTCGCTATTCCTCGAAGAATAGGGCCAAACGGGCACCGATCAGGCCCGGTGCGGCCAATACCACAGGGTGATGCCGACAAGTACCGCGAGCGTCGCGGCGTGCGCCCAACCCCGCCAGGGACGGGCTTTGGCCTGGCCGAGGAAACTACCGGCGCTGGCCGCGGTCAGAACACCGAACGCCAGCAGGCTCAGTGTCAGCCGCGGCAGTTCGCGCCACAGATCCGGGTGTCTCCCGGCCAGCACACAGAACACGATCAGGACGGCTCCCAGGCCAAATGTGATCGATGCGGCCGAGCCAAGCACGATACCGATCAAAACCGTGAACGGACGCATATCTTCAGGCTCGTATACACTTGGCTTGCGGCATGGGCTCGTCTAGCCTTGGGTTGCATCGGGCGATCATTTTACAGGAGAACGGCAGCTGATGACGGTCGTAAAGCATCCGGAGACCAAGGTCCGCAGGCCTCGCTGGCTGAGCGCCATCGTCGTTTGCGCGAGCGCGGTCGGACTTGCCGCATTGCTCGGCGCCGCCATGACGCCGCCGGTGACCCCGGCTCCTGCGGCGGCCGGCGCGGTCCTCGAACCCACGGAACAGGAAAACTACGTCGCTCGACGAGTGAGCGACATCATCGCCCGCGAGCACTACCGTCGCGCACCGCTCGATGACCATCTCTCGAGCCTGATCCTCGATCGCTATCTCGACGCCGTCGACAGCGGCCGCAGCTATTTCTACGCGAGCGACATCGCGGAGTTCGAGAAATACCGTTACGAGCTCGATGACGCGATCAAGGCGGGCGATGTGGAGCCGGCCTTCGTGATCTTCCGCCGCTTTCAGCAGCGCAGTCGCGAGCGCATGAACTACGCCATCGAGCTGCTCCAGAAAAAACCCGACTTCGACGCGGAGGAGTCCTTCAACTTCGACCGGGAAAAGGAGCCGTGGCCCGCGAATACCGCTGAGATGAACGAGCTGTGGCGCAAGCGCGTCAAGAACGACGCTCTGTCGCTCATCATCACGGGCAAACAGTGGCCCGAGGTCGCCGACATTCTGCGCAAACGCTACGAGCACGTGGCGAAGCGCATGGATCAGAGCAAGCCCGAGGATGTGTTCGAGGCGTTCATGAACGCGTTCGTGCTGTCGCTCGACCCGCACTCCAATTACTTCTCGGCGCGCAACTCCGAGGAGTACAACATCCAAATGAGCCTCTCCTACGAGGGCATCGGCGCATCGCTCCAGCTCACCGACGACTACGTCACGGTCATCGACGTGATTGCGGGCGGCCCCGCCGCGGTGAGCGGCAAGCTCTCCGCGAACGATCGCATCACCGCGGTAGGCGAGGGCAAGACGGGCGACCTCCTCGACGTGATCGGCTGGCGCCTCGACGATGTGGTCCAGAAGATCCGCGGCCCGGGCGGCACGATCGTGCGTCTGCAGTTGCTGCCGGCCGGCGCGGCCCCGGGAACGGCGCAGAAGGTGGTCGAGTTCACCCGCAACCGCGTATCGCTCGAGGCTCAGGCCTCGCACAAGGCGATGCGCACGGTGACCCGCAATGGGCGCGACGTGAAGATCGGCATCATCACGGTGCCGAGTTTCTATCAGGACTACGACGCGAGCCGCGCCGGGGCGAAGGACTTCCGCAGCACCACGCGCGACGTGCAGCGGCTGATCGGCGAGCTGCGCAAGGACGGCGCCGAGACGCTCATCATGGATCTGCGCGCGAACGGCGGCGGCTACCTACCCGAGGCCGAGTCGTTGACCGGTCTGTTCATCGACCGCGGACCAGTGGTGCAGCTGCGTGACACCACGGGACGTATCGAGGTCGACGACGATCCGGATCCCGCGATCTTCTACAGCGGCCCATTGATCGTTTTGGTCGACCGGTTCAGCGCGTCCGCCTCCGAGATCTTCGCGGGCGCCATCCAGGATTACGGACGCGGGCTCATCATCGGCCAGCAAACCTACGGCAAGGGCACGGTGCAGAACGCGCATCCGCTCAACTACACCATCTTCGGGCGCAAGCCCGAGCTCGGACAACTCAACGTGACCATCGGCAAGTACTACCGGGTCACCGGCGAGAGCACGCAGGACCGGGGGGTAACGCCCGACATCGCGATTCCTTCGCTCATCGATGCGAACGAGGTGGGTGAGAGCACGCGCGACCGCGCGCTGCCCTGGGATCATATCGAGCCCGCAACCTTCAAGGCGGAGGGCGACTTAAAGTCGACGGCCTCGATGCTGCAGAAGCTGCACGACGACCGCACGGCCGATAGCGCGGACTTCCGCTACCTGCGCGAGGACATCGCTGCGCTCGACTCGATCCGCAATCAGAAGACCGTCTCGCTCAACCTGAAGACCCGCGAGGCCGAGCGCAAGCGGCTCGACGCGGGCCGGCTCGAGCGCGAGAACGGGCTGCGCGCAGCCCGTGGTGAACCGCCCGTCAAGGCGCTCGACGAGATCAAGGACGACGCCGCGGCGGGCATCATCCTCGATGAGGCGACGCAGATTGCCGCCGATTTCGCGGTGACCTCGGTGCACAAGGTAGGCCCGACCCAGGCGCGGCGCACGGACCTGCACAACGAGCTGCATTGAGGGGTGCCGCCCGCCCGTCAGGGCGGGCGGCACATTAGCGCAGCAACAGGTTGAAAAGGTCCCAGTAGTCCTCGGCTAGCACGTTCCACTGACTATGTGCCGCGGCACTCGCGGCCGCGAGTGAATCCGCCGTGGGCACCGTATCGGCGAGATTGCGATACTCGCCGAGCGCGCGCAACCGCTCGAGCTTTCCCTTCACCGACGCGGTGATTAGGCGCTGGTTGGCTATCGCCGTTTGCGCCTTTTGCACGCGCAGCATGTAGTCCTCGCATTCGCTGCGCGAGCCGAATGCCATCTCGTGCACCCTGCGGGCCACCGCTTCCTTCGCCCGCGCCGCCAACCCGAGCTCATCGACGTGCTCGCAGAGCGATTCGGCGTAGCTGATGATGGCGAGGTTGATGTTGCGGCGTGCGCCCAAGGAGATGCCGGGGAACTCGGGGGGCGCCTCGGCCAGGATCGCGCTCTTCTCCGCGTGCAGATCGCCCACCGCCGAGTCGGCAACCAGCACGCCTTGACGAAGCGATTCGAGCGCGCGCTGCCGCCGGCGGCGGCGGAAGTAGTGCCAGAAGGCGGTGAGCCGCGAGAGCTCGGACTGAGCTGCCGCGAGACGCTCGCGATGCGCGTCTGCCTCGGCTGCCGCGCCCTGCAACCGCTCCTCGACGTCGGCGAGACGCATGTTCTTGGTGGCCTCGCATTCGGTCGTATGACGCGCCGCCTCGCGCGCCTCTTGCTGGCGGGTCAGGTCCGTCGCGAACTTGGCGAGCTGCTGGTGGCAGTTCTTCCACAATCCGCGCAGCTGAAAGAAGACGAGCGCGCCGAAACCCGTGCCGGGGTCCGCAAGCAGATCGCCGAGCGCATCGAGCTGCTCCTGAACGCGCAGCGTTGCGCCCTCCTGCTGTTTCAGCCGATCGCGCAGGATGTGAAATTCGTCCTTGAGATCGGCGTACGCCTTTTTGAGGCCCGCACGATTCTGGAACAGCTGCATGAGGCGCTCTTCATCAGCGCTCACGCTACCGCCCTCCGACCCTCCCTTGAGAAAGCTGAGCTTGTCGATCAATGTCCCGCCTCGAGCCGATGAATCAGTCGCGGGACACCAGGGGGAATCTACCCACTAGAAGTGATGGCCTCGCTCGGCGCAGTATTCCAGCCATTTATTTAACAGCATGTTACGGCTCCAGCGCTGATCCAGTTCACGCTTGAGTCCGGACTCGAGCCGGACGAGCTCGGGATGGCGTTTGAAGCCACGGAAGCTGCGCACCTCGGCCAGCCGCGCATCGTGATACACGCACACTTCCAGATCGGGGTCGCAGACCCATTCCCCCTCGAAATCGAACTCATAGGTGAGGCGGAACACACTCGTGTACGGACACGACTCGAGCGGTGTGAGAAAGAGATCACAGTCCGAGCCGACGCGGGACACCGCACGCGAAACGATCGAACGCAAGTCACGCACCAGCCATCCCAAACGCACGAAATTGCTCTCGTACAGCGTCATGAGACTCACGAAGCTCCCGGGCGTGGCCCGCCACGACGTTTGACACCACTGATCGGCGATCATGACCCGACTATACCATGCAGGTATGTCGTGTCAGGGGCGCAATCGCCGCTCGATACCCGTGCGGTCGAGAATTCTGCTCGATATCTCCTCGATTGAGACTTCGGTCGCATCGATGAAGGGGACGCCGTGGCGCTCGAACAGGGACTCCGCCGCGCGCACCTCGAATGCGACTTGGCGGGGCGAGGAATAGCGGCTGTCGGGCCGCCGCTCATTACGGATTTGCTGCAGCCGATCCGGCTTGATCGTGAGGCCGAAGAGCTTGCGCGTGTGCAACTCGAGTCCGCGCGGCAGCTTGCGCGATTCGAGATCGTCCTCCGTCAGAGGATAGTTCGCCGCGAAAATTCCATATTGCATGGCCAAATACAGACAGGTCGGCGTCTTGCCGGAGCGCGATACGCCGATGAGGATCACGTCGGCGCGCTCGTAATCGCGCAGCACGGAGCCGTCGTCGTTCGCGAGCGCGAAATTGGTCGCATCGATGCGCATCGCATAGGAATGCGTGTCGGCATTGCGATGCGTCCTACTCATCGCATGGGAGGATTGCGTCTTGAGTTCGTTCTCGAGCGGTGCTAGGAACGCGTCGAAGAAATCGAGAAAGAAGCCTGTGCTTCCGCGCACGACATTGCGCACGTCTTCCTGCACGAGGGTGCTGAAAACTATCGGCCGCACCCCCTCGTGCTTGCCCACCAGATCGATCTTGCGCACCGCCTCTATCGCCTTGTCAACGGTGGAGATAAATGGCACAGTCACCTGCCGGAATTCGATTCCGTCGAACTGTGTCATGAGGCTGTGGCCCATCGTCTCCGCGGTAATGCCCGTCTGGTCTGATACAAAAAACACTGTTCGTTTACTCACGGTAGTTCCATGTGTCGGCGGGCGTTTATCCCGGAAGTGTTTCACTTATTCCATGGCCGGACAAGAAGCGAGTACAAGAAGCGATGAATCCGTACATCATTCCGTTTGAGAAGTTGAAGAGCAAGGACATCGAGATCGTGGGCGGCAAGAACGCCTCGATCGGCGAGATGATCTCGACGCTATCGAGCCTCGGGGTCTCGGTTCCGGGGGGATTCGCGACGACCTCACACGCCTACCGCGATTTTCTCGCGCAGGAGAATCTGAGCGGCCGCATCGCCGAGGCGCTCGGCTCGCTCGACGTCGACGACGTGGAGCGGCTTGCCACGGTCGGCAAGCAAATCCGGGGCTGGGTGCTCTCCGCTCCGTTCCCGAAACGCTTGCGGGACGAGGTCCTCGCTGCATTTCGCAAGATGGGCAGCGGCCCCGAGTTCGCCGTCGCCGTGCGCTCATCGGCAACCGCGGAGGATTTGCCGGAGGCCTCTTTCGCAGGGCAGCAAGAAACCTTCCTCAACGTACGCGGCGAGGAGCAGCTGCTCGCTGCGATGCACGAGGTCTACGCGTCCCTCTTCAACGACCGTGCCATCGCCTACCGCGTGCATAACAATTTCGATCACAACGCGGTGGCGCTTTCGGTCGGCGTGCAGCACATGGTGCGAAGCGATCTCGGTGCGGCCGGCGTGATGTTCACGCTCGATACGGACTCGGGTTTCCGCGACGTCGTGTTCCTCACTTCCTCCTACGGTCTCGGCGAGACGGTCGTGCAAGGCGCGGTGAACCCCGACGAGTTCTACGTCTACAAGCCGTCGCTGCGCGCCGGTCGTCGGTCGATACTGCGCAAGAACCTCGGCCAGAAGGCCCTCAAGATGGTGTACGGCGAGCCCGGCACGCAGGAGCGCGTACGCACGATCGACGTGCCGGCGGAGGATCGCCAGAGATTCTCCATCGACGAATCCGACGTGATCGAGCTCTCGAAGCAGGCGCTCGTCATCGAGGAGCACTACGGCACCCCGATGGACATCGAGTGGGGCAAGGACGGCGAGACCGGCAAGATCTACATCCTGCAGGCGCGGCCCGAGACGGTGCAGAGCCGCGCCGGGCGCACCATCCAACGCTTTACCTTAAAAGCGCGCTCGACGCTTCTCGTGAGCGGCCGCAGCATCGGGCAGAAGATCGGCGCCGGGCACGCGCGCATCATCCGCGACGTGAAGGAAATGTCGCGGGTGCGCGCAGGCGACGTGCTGGTCGCGGACATGACCGACCCCGACTGGGAGCCGGTGATGAAGCGCGCCGCAGCCATCGTCACCAATCGCGGCGGGCGCACCTGTCACGCCGCCATCATCGCGCGCGAGCTCGGGATTCCGGCCGTGGTCGGCTGCGTGACCGCCACCCAGGCGATCCGCGAGAACCAGGCGGTGACCGTCTCCTGCGCCGAGGGCGACACCGGCCACGTCTACGACGGCATGCTCGATTACGATCAGCGCAGCATCGAGCTCGACTCGCTGCCGCCCATTCCCGTGAAGATCGCGATGAACGTCGGCAATCCCGATCGCGCGTTCGAGTTCGCCGGGCTGCCCCACAACGGCGTCGGCCTCGCGCGTCTCGAATTCATCATCAATCGCATGATAGGCGTGCACCCGCGCGCGCTGCTCGAGTTCGACAAGCAGAGCCCGGAGCTCAAAGAAGCGATCTCCCAGCAAATCGCCGGCTATGCGGACCCGGTGAGCTTCTACGTCGACAAGCTGGCCGAGGGCGTCGCGCAGATCGCGGCGGCCTTCGCGCCCGAGACCGTGATCGTGCGGCTGTCGGATTTCAAGTCGAACGAGTATGCGAACTTGATCGGCGGCAAGGCTTACGAGCCGCACGAGGAAAATCCGATGCTCGGATTCCGCGGCGCCTCGCGCTACATCGACAAGGTGTTCCGCCCTTGCTTCGAGCTCGAGTGCCGCGCGCTCAAGCGGGTGCGCGACGAGATGGGGCTGACGAACGTGCAGATCATGGTGCCGTTCGTGCGCACGCTCGCCGAGGCGAAGGCCGTCACGCAGCTCCTCAGCGACAACGGCTTGAAGCGCGGGGAGAACGGCTTGCAGCACATCATGATGTGCGAGCTGCCGACCAACGCCGTGCTCGCCGAGCGCTATCTCGAGTATTTCGACGGCATGTCCATCGGCTCGAACGACATGACCCAGCTCGCGCTCGGTCTCGATCGCGATTCGGGCGTCGTCGCCAAGCTTTTTGATGAGCGCGACGACGCGGTGAAGGCGCTCATGGCCATGGCCATCAAGGCATGCAAGGCCCAGGGCAAGTACGTCGGCATCTGCGGCCAGGGACCCTCCGACCATCCTGAGCTCGCGCGCTGGCTAGTCGAGCAAGGCATCACGAGCCTGTCCCTCAATCCGGACACGGTGGTCGAGACCTGGATGTTCCTCGCTAACGACGCGGCCGCGGGGCGCTGAGGTCGGGGGCGCCCGGCTAGGGGGCACCGAGCCCGCGGTCAGGCGGCGGGCGCACCGAGCGGCCGCAGCAGGTGCTCGCGGTAGTACTCGAGCTCGCGGATCGATTCGCGCACATCGTCCTGCGCCAGGTGGGTCGCGTTCTTGTGGAACGCGGCACTAATGTGCGGCGCCCATCGCTGCGCGAGCTCCTTGAGCGTGCTCACGTCGAGGTTGCGGTAATGGAAATACCTCTCGAGCGTGGGCATGTAGTGCGCGAGAAAGCGCCGATCCTGACAGATGCTGTTGCCACACATCGGCGAGCGGCGCGCCTCGACCCACTGCTCGAGAAACTGCAGGGTGCGGCGCTCCGCAGTCGTCGTATCGATGCGGCTTGCGAGCACGCGCTCGGTGAGGCCGGAGCTGCCGTGCTGCTTGCGATTCCAGTCATCCATTGCGGCCATCACCGCGGCGCTCTGGTGCACCGCGATCACGGGGCCCTCGGCGAGCACCGTGAGGTGCTTGTCGGTTACGATCGTGGCGATTTCGATAATGAGATCGGTCTCGGGCGAAAGGCCCGTCATCTCGAGGTCGATCCAAATTAGATTCTCGGGAGACTTCATTGCCGAATGGTAGCACCGACGGATGAGCAGCAGGAGCGGCCTCGGCGTCGTGCTCGCGAGCTACGGCCGCGGCGCTCTGGTGCAATCCGGTGAGGAGACCTTGCGCTGCGCATTGAAGGGCCGCAAGCAGCGCATCGTGTGCGGCGATCGAGTCCACTGGGTGAGCGGCGAATCAGACGGCGGCCCGAGCATCGATGCGCTCGAGCCGCGCGTCAATCTACTCGAGCGCATCGATGCCCGGGGACGCGCCGAGCCGGTCGCATCCAACTTGGACCGGGTGGCCGCGGTCGTTGCCTGCGAACCGCTCCCCGACTGGTTCGTGGTGGATCGCTACTGGGCGGGCGCGCGGCTCAAGGACATCGAGGCGCTGCTGGTCGTCAACAAATCGGATGTGCCCTGCGAGGATCTCGCGGCGGAACTCGCCAACTACCGCAACCTCGGCCTTCCCTGCGTCGAGGTGTCGGCTCGGACCGGCGCCGGCCTTCCGGCGCTGCGCAGCGCGCTCGAGGGCGGCGCAACGCTTCTCGTGGGTCAATCGGGCGTAGGCAAATCCTCACTCGTCAACGTGCTCGTGCCTGATGCGTCGGCGCAAACCGCCGAGCTCACGCGTGAGATGGAGGGCCGTCACACGACGACCACGGCGCGCCGCTATCGTCTGGCGCCGGGGGGGTTGCCCGAATCGCCCTCCGCGGTGATCGATGCGCCGGGAGTGCGTGACTTCGCGCCCCCGGCAAGCCTGGCGCGCGCCGCCGAGCGCGGCTTCGTCGAGATTCACGAGCGCGCCGCCGATTGCCGGTTCAACGATTGCCGACATCTCGAGGAGCCGCAATGCGCGGTGCGCGATGCAGTGCGCACCCTCGAGATCTCGGCGCGCCGCTACGAGAGCTATCGCCGGCTCTATCGGCTGTACGAGAAGCTCGCACCATAGCTGCAGCGACTAGGCGACCTCAGGAAACGCGCGTGCGTCCGGCGAGCGCGTGCGCGAGTGTGCCGCCGTCGACGTACTCGAGCTCGCCGCCCACCGGCACGCCATGGGCGATGCGCGAAGCCTTGAGTCCCCGGCGCAGCGCGAGCTCGCCGAGATAATGCGCGGTGGCCTCACCTTCCACGGTCGGGTTGGTCGCAAGTATCACCTCGCGCACCTCGCCCTCGGCAAGCAGCCGCTCGAACTCATCGAGCCCGAGCTCGGTCGGTCCGATCCCGTCGAGCGGCGACAAGTGACCCATGAGCACGAAGTAGCGTCCCCGAAAACCGCCGGACTGCTCGATCGCGACGACATCGGCGGGAGACTCGACCACGCACAGCTGCGCGGCGTCACGTTGCGGGGTTGCGCAAATGGCGCAGAGCTCGCTCTCCGTGAGCATGCGGCAGCGCTTGCAATGCCCGACGGAGGACAGGGCCTCGCTCAGCGACTGCGCGAGCGCTCGGCCGCCGTCCCGGTCCCGCTCCAGAAGATAAAAGGCCATGCGCTGGGCGGACTTGGGTCCCACCCCGGGCAGGCAACGCAAGGCATCGATCAAGCGCGCGAGCGTGGGCGTATACTTCATCGCTTCAGAACGGCAGCTTCACGCCCGGGGGAAGGTTCATTCCCGACATGAGATCCGCGTATTTCTCCTTGCTGCGCTCCTCGATCTTACGCGAGGCATCGTTGATGGCCGCGGCCACGAGGTCCTCGAGCATCTCGAGATCCTCCGACACGAGCTTGGGCTCGATGGTCACTTTCTTCGCCTCGTGACGCCCATTCAGCACGACCTTCACCATGCCCGCGCCCGACTCACCGGTCACCTCGAGGTTCACGAGTTCCGCCTGGGCCTTCTGCATGTTCTCCTGCATCTGCTGCGCCTGGCGCATCAGATTGCCGAGTCCGCCTTTCATCATCGCAAGTCTCCTGTGCTAGTTGGCCGGTTTCACCGAAGCGACATCCACCTCGGCACCGAATCGCTCCTGCAATCCCTTCACGACCGGATCCGCCTCGAAGGCCGCCGCCGCGCGTGCGGTCTTGTCCTGGTCCGCGAGCACACGCTGTCGCGCCGGGGTTACGAGCTCGCTCTGCGAGACCTCGAAGAGCAGGCGCAACTCGCGTCCCAGGTATTTGGTCAGCGCCTGCAGGAGCTTATCCTCGATGGCGCGCGAGCGCCTCGCAGCCACCGCCTCGTCGAGGCGCAACGTCAGCACATCCCGCTCGAACGAAGCCGGGACGCAATTGAGCGCGAACTGCCGCACCATGCCGCTGAGGTTCGCGCCTTCGACGATGCGCGGCCAGGAGGCGGCATCGATGTTCGCCGGGACGATGGCGGCGGGACGCGGCGCCGCGTCGGTACTCGCGGATACGGCGGCGGGACGCGGGGCCACGTCGGCATTTGCAGGCACGGCGGGCGGACGCGGGGCGGAAGAGCCCGCCTCCGGTGTCGCAGCTATGGCGCGTCCCGCGACGGATGCGGGCGCCGTCCCGACAGCCGTCCCGGCTGCATCGGGACGAAAGGCCAGCATGCGCAGCAGCGTCATCTCGAAGCCGAGCCGCGGATCCGGCGCGAGGGACAGGTCGCGGCGGCCGGCGAGCGCAATCTGGTAGTAGAGCTGCACGTCCTCGGCCGCCATCGAGCGGCTCAAACGAGCGAGCGCCTCGGCGTCGAACTGCTCGTCTTCCTGGGCGGCACCGGGCACGATCTGCACGATGGCGATGCGCTGCAGAAACGCCGACAGATCGGCGAGGGCGCGATCGTAGTCCGGGGCGTCGCGATCCAGCTCGGCCACTTGCGCGAGCAACCCCGGACCGTCCTCACGCGACAGCGCCTCGACGATGCGGGTCACGTGCCCGCGGTCGATGGTCCCCAGCATGGCGCGCGTGTTCGCCTCGCTCAAGACTCCCCCGCCGAACGCGATCAGCTGGTCCAAAAGGCTCAACCCATCCCGCATGCTGCCGTCGGCGGCGCGCGCCAGATGCGCGAGAGCCGCGGGCTCGAAGTCGAGCTTTTCGGCGGTCGCGATCACTTTCATGCGCTCGGCGATGAGGCTCGAGGACAGACGCTTCAAGCTGAATTGCAGGCAGCGCGACAGCACGGTGACGGGCAGCTTTTGCGGATCGGTGGTCGCGAGCAGGAATTTGACGTGCGGCGGGGGTTCCTCGAGCGTCTTCAAGAGCGCGTTGAAGGAATGATTCGACAGCATGTGCACCTCGTCGATGAGGTACACCTTGTAGCGCCCCAGGCTCGGTGCATACTGCACGTTGTCGAGCAACTCGCGGGTATCGTCCACTTTGGTGCGCGAGGCGGCATCGACCTCGATGAGGTCGACGAAACGACCCTCGTCGATCTCGCGGCACGCCGCACACACGCCGCATGGGTTGGAGCTCACCCCGCGCTCGCAGTTCAGGGATTTCGCAAGAATACGCGCAATGGTGGTCTTACCCACGCCGCGCGTGCCGGTGAACAGGAACGCGTGATGGATCTTGCCGCTGTCGAGCGAATTGGTGAGCGCACGCAGCACGTGCTCCTGCCCCACCATGTCGGCAAAACGCTTCGGGCGCCATTTGCGCGCCAATACGATATAGCTCATAGCAGCAGTTTATAGGAGGCGGCCCGCGCTAGCAGGTCTTCGGCGCCCGACTTAAAGCCGCTACCGCTGCTCCCTTCCGGGCCTGACGGGGTTCGTGACCAGTCGCCGCGAAGATGCCAACGCGAGCCACCATAACCGAACAGGGCGCTTGTTGGCGGAGCCGGGTGATGTCGTACCGCTTGTCACCTAGTTTACCACAGGGCTCTCGGAGGCGAAGGAGTCGGGAAATTCCCACGATAGGCCTCATCATCCGACCTCAAGAATTCCCAAACAGCACTGCAGGCCGGGCGTTCGAATCTTGAACAGGAGTGGACAATGAGCATCTACGGCGCACCTAAGAGCATCGTCACTGCGGCCGTTGCGGCTGGCGCTCGGCGCGATTTCTACAGCCGCCAGGAATTGCTCGCAGCCAACCAGGTGGCGACAAAAGCGGCGGGCGACCGGAAGATCGTCAACGAGTTGACCATCAAACAGAACTACCCCAACGCTCCCTAAGCCGATGGCCCCCTTGAGCCGTGGGGCACCGCCGCGCGGGCCCGGCGGTGCACGCCGCAGGACGCCTTCGCGTGGAAGTTGGCGGAGAGGGAGGGATTCGAACCCTCGAACACCTTTTAGGGTGTTACTCACTTTCCAGGCGAGCGCCTTCGACCACTCGGCCACCTCTCCGCACTCCAGGACCCAGCGCGGGCGGCAAGGGTACCCGAGGCCGCCGGGGCGATCAAATCGGCCTCGCCGGCCGCACCTCGCCGGCCGCACCTAACCCGCTGGGTTGCTCCCAGCCTTATTGGCCGGCGCGGCCTTGTAGCGCGGCGGCACGTCGAGGCATGTGTCGCGCGGGCCGGGGGGTGGCGGCACCACATCGACTGTCGGAATCACCAGCGCACCCTGGGTATTCGGCGTGTCGAGCCCGGCGGGCACCTGGAGCGGCGGCTTTTGCACCGCTCGCTGATAGTCCTGCGGTTTATGACAGTCTGGCGCAAAGCCGTGCAGCAAGCGTGCACAGCCGCACGACAAAGTGGCCGCGGCGACCACCAAGATGATCCGATGAATTCTCACGCTGCACGGTCCTCGAGTCGCACGCCCGCCGAACGCATCGCGCGCAGCACCGTCTCGTGGTGAGCCGGCGACAGTTCGACCAGCGGCGAGCGGATTGCGTTCCCCATAAGACCCAGCCGCGCCACGGCCCACTTAACCGCAATGGGGTTCGCCTCGACGAACAGATCGCGGTGCAGGGGCTGCAATTGCGCATCGATGGCGCGGGCGGCGGCGAGATCGCCAGCGAGCGCAGCGCTCACTGCCTCGTGCATGCGCCGCGGCACGACGTTGCCCGTCACCGAAATGACGCCGTGCGCGCCCGCGCCGATCCAGTCGATGGCTGTCGCATCGTCGCCCGATAACACCGAGAAATCCTGAGGCACTACGGCCAAGAGATCGCGCAGCCGCGCGAGACTCGCGCTCGCATCCTTGAGCGCCCTGATGCGCGGATGGCGGGCGAGACGCGCGACGGTGGCGGGTTGCAGGTCGACCGCGGTCCTCGAGGGGACGTTGTACATCACGACGGGCACGGTAGAGGCATCAGCGGCCGCCATGAAGTGGCGGAACAGGCCCTCCTGCGGCGGCTTGTTGTAGTATGGGGTGACCAGCATGACGGCGTCGACCCCGAGGCCGGACAACGCTCGAGTTCGTGCCACGGTGCTTGCCGTCGAATTGGTGCCGGATCCGACTATCAGAGGAATCTTGCCGGCGCAGCGGGCGACCGCCCGGCGGGTCAGCTCCTCGATCTCCTCGAGCGTCAGCGCGGGCGACTCGCCGGTGGTGCCGGCAATTACGATGCCGTCGGTGCCCTCCGCCATGTGAAAATCGAGCAGCCGATCCCATGACGCCAGGTCCAGGCTCCCGTCGACGCTCATCGGCGTGACGATGGCTACCAGGCTTCCGCGCATTCAGGCTCTCCAGGGGAAATATCGCTACCATAATTCTTGAGACTGCACCGTGGCAAGCGGCATCCGGTAGAATTTGCGTCGATGAAACAACATATTGTGATTAGCGCGGTGGGCGGGGACCGCGTCGGCATGGTCCACGAGCTGTCCAAGGCGGTCGCCGATTGCGGCGGAAGCATCAGCGAGAGCCGTATGACTTCGCTCGGCAACGAGTTCGCCATGCTGCTCCTGGTGGACGGCAACTGGCACACCCTTGCCAAGCTCGAGGGCGAGTTCAAGAAGCTCGCCGACGCCACGGGGATGAACATCCAATTGCGACGCACCGAGGAGCGCGCGGCGCGCAACGACATGCTGCCGTACTCGATCGACGTGGTTTGCCTCGATCAAACCGGTATCGTGGCCGGGCTTTCGGGCTTTTTCGCCCAGCGCGGCGTCGACATCGCGGAGCTGTCGACCCGCTCGTATGCGGCGGCGCACACCGGCGCGCCGATGTTTTCCGTGCAAATGATCGTGAACGTCCCGAGCCGTCTGCACATCGGCGTGTTGCGGGAGGAGTTCATGGATTTCTGCGATCATTTGAACCTGGACGCCATATTCGAGCCGGTCAAGAATTGACGAGAACACATGAGTAAGATTGCAATCGGTAAGAAGGCACCCACATTCACCCTCGAGGGGATTTCCGGGAAATGGTCCCTCAAGGAGGCCGCGGGCTCGAACGTGGTCCTTTATTTCTATCCGCGCGACAACACGCCCGGATGCACGCAAGAGGGCCAGAGCTTTAGCGCGGCATATCCGCAGTTCAAGAAACTCAAGACATCGATCGTCGGCATTTCCCCGGACAGCGTATCGTCCCACGAGAAGTTCAAGAGCAAGATGGGCTTTCCCTTCGAGCTCCTGAGCGATGTGGACCGGACTGTCTGCAAGCGCTACGACGTCATTCAGGAAAAGAGCATGTACGGCAAGAAATACATGGGCGTCGAGCGCAGCACGTTCCTCATCGACGCGCAGGGCGTGCTGCGCGCCGAGTGGCGCAAGGTCAAGGTGAACGGTCACGCCGAGGCAGTGCTCGCGGCGGTGAAGGCACTGTGACGGGGGCTCCGCGGCCGGTGCCGGCCGCCGTTGCCAAGGTGCGCCAGTCGCACCAGCAGCGGCGCATTTTCGTGCTGGACACCAACGTGCTCATGCACGACCCGACGGCGATCTTCCGCTTCGAGGAGCACGACATCTATATCCCGATGACCGTGCTGGAGGAGCTCGACGCGGGCAAGAAGGGCGTGTCCGAATCCGCCCGTAACGTGCGTCAGGTCAGCCGCTTTCTCGACGAACTGATGCAGAGCGCCACCAAAAAACAGATCGATCGCGGTCTCGCCCTGCCGACCACGGTCCCGGTGAATCACGGCAAGCGCCCGCCGGCGGGAAGGCTCTTCTTCCAGACGCAGTCATTCGAATCGGCGCTGCCCGAGGGTATCCCCGGACACGGCGCCGACAACGTTCTTCTCGCCGATACGCTCGCTCTGCAGAAGAAGTTTCCGGCCGCTCGAGTGACGCTGGTGTCCAAGGACATCAACTTGCGCATCAAGGCGGCGATTGTCGGCGTGCACGCGGAGGACTATTCGAGCGACAAGACCATCGAGGATGCCGATCTGCTCTCGAGCGGCGTGCAGCAGCTGCCGCCCACGTTCTGGGAAAAGCACGGCAAGGGCATGGAATCCTGGCAGCAGCAAAGCCGCACATTCTATCGAGTGCGCGGGCCGCTGCTGCGCGAATGGCAGGCGAATCAGTTCGTCTACGATCCGGGCGAGAACGGCGTCGAGGCGATCGTGCGCAAAATCGACGGCGAATCCGCCGTGCTCGAGCTGACGGTGGATTACCGCACCGAGCGCAACAACGTGTGGGGCGTGACCTCGCGCAACCGGGAACAGAACTTCGCTCTCAACCTCCTCATGGACTCAGAGATCGACTTCGTCACGATCTTGGGCCCCGCCGGCACGGGCAAGACGCTGCTCAGCCTGGCAGCCGGTCTCGCGCAGACGCTCGATCACAATCGCTACAGCGAGATCATCATGACGCGCGTGACGATCCCGCTCGGCGAGGACATCGGTTTTCTTCCCGGCACCGAAGAGGAAAAGATGGAACCCTGGATGGGGGCGCTCATGGACAACCTCGAGGTGCTCACCCAGAGCCAGACCGGCGGTGCATGGGGCCGCGGCGCAACCACGGATTTGCTGCGCCATCGAATCAAGATCAGGTCGCTGAACTTCATGCGCGGGCGCACGTTCCTCAACCGGTTCATCATCATCGACGAAGCGCAGAACCTGACACCGAAGCAGATGAAGGCGCTGGTGACCCGGGCGGGCCCCGGCACGAAGATGGTATGCCTCGGCAACATCGCCCAGATCGATACGCCCTATCTCACGGAAACGACGACCGGGCTTACTTATGTCGTGAATCGGTTCCACGGGTGGTCCTATTCTGGGCACATTACGCTGGTACGCGGCGAAAGGTCGCGCCTGGCAGACTATGCCTCCGAAGTCCTCTGAGGAGGCCCGGACGGCCCTGCGGCCCGAGCAGGAGAACTTTGGCGTGCTCCCGGCACTCCAAACCTGTTTTCAGGAGTCCGAATGAAGCTGTTGAATTCGCTGGCCACGTTCCTCGCGATCGCCGCTTTCGCGGCGGCCGTGGGCGTAAGCGTGAGCCGGGCGGCGGATCCGGCAGCCCCGCAGCAGGAGCAGGATTTGCCCGATCTCGGCAGTCCCGCGACGGCCGCCGTGTCTCTCGAGGAGGAGTTCCAGGTGGGTCAAGCGTGGGCGCGGCAGATGCGCGCGCAGGGGCTCGTGCTGGAGGACCCCGAGGTCACCGACTACATCCAGCAGCTCGGCCACAGCCTCTCGAGCCACGCCGAGGAGGGGCAGCATCAGTTCAATTACGCCGTGGTGCGCGATCCGGTCATCAACGCGTTCGCTATGCCGGGCGGCTTCATCATGATCAACAGCGGCTTGTTCCTCGTGACCACGAACGAGAACGAGCTCGCGGGTGTGCTCGCGCACGAGACGGCGCACGTCACGCAGCGTCACCTCGTGCGCGGCATGATCGACCAGACCCACGCCGGCCTGCTCGCGACCGCGGCCATGCTCGCGGCCATAGTGCTCGGTGCCACCGCGGGCCGCAGCGACCCGAGCGTCATGGAGGGCGCGATCCTCGGCGCACAGAGCGCGGCGATCCAGCACCAAATCAACTACACCCGCACCCAGGAGTTCGAGGCCGACCGCATCGGCATCGGCACCATGGCCTCCGCCGGCTACGACCCGCTCGGCATGGCGACCATGTTCACCGAGCTCGAGCGCAACTCGCCGAACCCCGATCGCGTCAAGGCGATCGAATTTCTGATCGATCACCCGCTGTCTGCGGAGCGTATCGCGGAAGCGCGCAACCGCGCGGAGCAGATCGGGCGGATCCGTCACGAGGATTCGCTCAGCTACTTGTTGATGCGTGAGCGCCTGCGCTCCCTGGGCGGCAATCCGGAGGTCGCGCGTGAGTATTACGCCAACCTCGCGAAGAACAGCGGCGGCCTCAACCTCGAACAGCGCTATGGCAAGGCGGTTGCCGACATCGCCGCGCGCAAGCCCGCCCTCGCCATCCCCGACCTGCAGGCCTTGCTGCTCGAGTACCCGCGTGTGACGCAGTTCTACGGTGCGCTCGGCCAGGCGTATCTCGGCAACGGCCAACTGAAGGAGTCGCAGGCGGTACTGGAAAAGGGCCTCGCGCTCTTCCCGCGCAACGTGCCGGTCACCATCCGCCTCGCGGAGACCTTGATGCGAGCCGGGGACAACAAGCGCGCCCAGCTCATCCTCGACGACCTGTTCAACCAGGTGGAGCCCACGCCGAATCAGGCGAAGCTCGTGGCGAAGGCCGCGAACGATGCCGGCAATATCGCGGATTCCTATTACTACATGGCGGACTACTACCTCATGAATGGCGACCTCATGACGGCGTCGAATCAGCTGTCGCTCGCCCTGGGGGTGCCCGACCTGAATCCCGTCCAGCGGGCGCGCATCAGCGCCATGCTCGAGGAAGTGCGTGCAGCCCTGCCGAAAAATCGCAAGAATACGGTGGCTGACGACAATGGCGGGCGCCACTAGCCGGTGTTGACTGACCGCGGCGGTCGACGGGCGTTATTTTCAAAGGGGAGAGTCATCGGATGTGCAAGATTGTTTCGCCGCGCGCGGCGCTCACAATCGCGGCCGCGCTCTGGTTGAGCGCCTGCGTCACCCTGCCACCCAACCATGTGCGTTCCCCGCAAGATCCCTGGGAATCCTGGAATCGGGGCGTCTATCGGGTGAACGACAAGCTCGATCGGGCCATCGCGCTGCCGGTGACCAAAGCCTACGTGCACCACGTGCCCTCCCCCATTCGCACGGGCGTGAGCAACTTCTTCTCGAACGTCAATACGCCGGTGGTGATGGTGAGTGATGCCTTGCAAGGCAAGCTCAAAGCCGCGGGCGCCGACCTCGGGCGATTCCTCATGAACAGCGTGATCGGCGTGGGCGGACTTTTCGATCCCGCGACGTCGGCGGGGCTCGACCGCAACTACAACGATCTCGGCTTGACGCTCGGCCACTGGGGCGTGCATCCGGGGCCTTTCTTCGAGCTTCCCATTTTCGGACCTTCCGATGTGCGCGATGGCCTGAGCAAGGTCCCGGAATCTTATTTGAAGCCGACCACCTACATCCCCAACGCTTGGGTGGAATATGGCCTGTATCTGCCCTACGCCATCGATATCCGTGCCGCGCTGCTGCCGCTGCAGTCGACCATCGATCAGGCGTTCGACCCGTATGCGGTCATTCGTGACGCCTATCTCGAGCGCCGTGCGTATCTAGTCTCCGACGGGAAAGTGTCGCCCAGCGAGGAGCTCATAGATCCGGAAGCCGACCAGAGTCCCGCGCCAGGCGGCTCTGGGATCGCCACCCCACCGCACAAGCCATCTAAAGGCTCGGAGACGGCCCCACCCCCGGCGCCACCCCCGGCGCCACCCCCGGAACCGCCGCCCCCGTAGGCACTCGGGGGCGGCCGGGACCCGGGGTCAGGCGCGAGAGCAGCCTGCCTAGCGCCAGCAGCGGCCGTGGTACCAGCCACGTCGCGCTGTGAAGAATCACAGTCGCAGGCGCCAATCTCAAGATTGCCGCAAGGCGCCGAATTCAGGCGCGCGGGACCGTCACGGAGTTCCCGGACAGAAGCGCATCGACATCGCTCAGCCGAGCAAGCTGATGCAGCTGCAGGGGGATGTTCTCGTAATGCAGCATGCGTCCCGCGCCGCGCGCGACGCTCAGCCACTCGATGAGCAAGGCGAGTCCCGAGCTATCGCTGCCCGTCACGGCGGAGAGATCGATGACGGCGGCCTGACCCTGCTCGATGGCGGCGGCACCGACGGGCAAAAGCGGCGTCACGGTCGTGAACTCGAGCATCCCGCTCACGCGCGAGCGCTCTCCACCGAGGGACTCGAACGAAGCGGCGTCGCGCGTGCTCTCCTTCAATGGCTGCTTCCCGCTGCGCCCTGCGGCTTGATGTCGCCCTTCTCCAGGCGCGCGATGAGCTCGTCCAGCCCCTTCTGCTGCACTTCCGAGGCAAAGTCGGTCTTGAAGCTCTTCACGTAGGAGATGCCGTCAATCACCACGTCCCAGGCCTTCCACCCCTGGTCGGTCTTGTGCAGCGTAAAGTTGACCGGAACCTTGGAGCCGTCGGATTTCTTGATCTCGGTGCGCACCGTGGCCTGCGTATCGTTCGGATCGCCGCGATACGGCAGCACGGCGAAGTTGCCTGCCGTGAAATTGAGCAGCGCATTGCCGTAATTCTGCAGCAGTGAATGATAGAAGGCCTTGACGAAGCGGTCGCGCTGATCGGGCGTCGCGGTGCGCCACGGCTGGCCGAGCACCAGCCGTGCGGCATAGTCGACGTCGAAATTCGGCAACAATACGTTGGCGACCAGCGCGTCGAGCTTCTCCGGATCCTTTGCGTACATCGCTCGATTCGCATCGAGCTCCCCGAGCATGCGCTTCGCCGAGTCCTCCACGAGCGCCTGCGGCCCGAGGGTGTTCGGCGCGGCCGTGGGCGCGCCTGCCGCTTGCGACGGTGCTTGCCCTTGCGCACGCGCCCCGCCGACGCCCGCCGCGAGCGCAACGCTCATGGCCAAGGCCGCCGCGATAGGCAATTCGAATGTCTTCATTTGGGTTTCTCCGGTTTCGATGACGGGGATGTCGACGGGGCGCTCGACGGGGCAGCACCCGAAGAGCCCGAGGAGTCCGACCCCTTGTTGGAAAAATTCGCGACCAGCTGGCCGATGAGATTCTCGAGCACGATCGCGGACTGCGTGAAACCTATCTCATCGTGGTTCTTGAGATAGGTGTCCGACCCGCCGGCGGTGAGACCGACGAATTTTCCGCCGAGCAACCCTTGTGTGTAGATGCTCGCGTCGCTGTCGCTCGGGATCTGGTTGAACTTCGAGTCGAGCTGCATCAGCACGACTGCCTTGTATTGCTTCGTGTCGAGATCGATGCGAACCACACGCCCCACATCCACGCCCGCCATGGACACAGGGGCTCCTACCTTGAGGTCGCCGATGTTGTCGAACTTAGCCGTGACGTCGTAGAAGGTCCCGCCCTTGACCAGATGAATGCCGTGGTGCGTGGTCTGGGTCGTGAGAAACGCCAGCGCCGCGAAGCCGAGCAGCACGAATGCCCCCGCCCCCACATTCAAAGTACTCGACTTGCCCATAACGATGACCTCTTTACAAGAACGCGGACGTCAAGAGATAGTCCAGGAACAGCACCACGACCGCCGAGGTCACCACGGTGCGCGTGGTCGCGAGTCCCACGCCCTCGGCGGTCGGCGCGGCGTAGTAGCCCTGATAGACCGCGATGAGACTGCAGGCGACGCCGAAGATGGCGCTCTTGACCACCCCCTCGTTGATGTCGCGAAGCTCCACCGCGCCCTGCATTTGCGACCAGAAGCTGCCCGAGTCGACCCCCATGATCTGCACACCGACGAGTTGCGCGCCGTACAAGCCGATGACGCTGAAAATCGCCGCGAGCAGCGGCATGGCGATGACAGCGCCCAGGAACCGCGGCACGACAACATAGCGGATCGGATCGACCGCCATCATTTCCATCGCGGACAGCTGGTCGGTGGCGCGCATCAATCCGATCTCCGAGGCTAGCGCCGTACCGGCGCGGCCGGCGAACAGCAACGCCGTGATGACCGGACCGAGCTCGCGCACCAGGCCGATCGCAGCGGCCGAGCCAAGCGCCGCCTCGGAGCCGAATCGCTGCAAGAGCTGAAATCCCTGCAGCCCCAGCACCATGCCGACGAACAGGCCCGACAGCATGATGATGACGAGCGACAGCGCGCCGGAGTTGAAGATCTGGCGCGCGATCAGCTCGAAACGCAACAGCGCGCGCGGCGTATCGACGATGAGGCGCAACAAGAACAGGCTGATGTCGCCCAGACCATCGAGCGCATCCACCAGGCTTTTTCGTAGCTCCCCGATCATGTGGACTACCCGCTGCGTTCGAGCAGCTCGCCGAAGTAGTCGGGAGCAGGATAATGAAAAGGCACGGGTCCGTCGGCCAGGCCGCCGACGAACTGCTTGACGATTTCCGACGGGTTGCTTGCGAGCTCCCGCGGCGTGCCGCGGGCCGCGACCCGGCCGCCCGACAGCAGGAACACCCGGTCGGCGACGGTCGTGATCTCGCGCACATCGTGCGACACGACGATGCTTGTGAGCCCGAGGGTGTCGTTGAGGCGCCGGATCAAGCGCAGGATGACCCCGAGCGAGATCGGGTCGAGTCCCACGAAGGGCTCATCGTAGATGAGAATTTCAGGATCCATGACGATCGCGCGTGCGAGCGCGACGCGGCGACCCATGCCGCCGGAGAGCTCCGCGGGCATGAGCTGCGCGGCTCCCCGCAATCCTACCGCCTGGAGCTTCGTGAGGACGATCAGACGGATGAGTCGTTCCGGCAGATCCGTATGCTCGCGCAGCGGAAAGGCGACGTTCTCGAAGACGCTCAAGTCCGTGAGGAGCGCGCCGTTCTGAAACAGCATGCCCATGCGCTTGCGCAACGCATAGAGCGCACCGCCCCGCACCGTGCGCATGTCCTGCCCGGCCACCTGCAGCGCGCCCCCGTCCGGCCGTAGCTGCCCCGTGATGAGGCGCAGTAACGTCGTCTTGCCGGTGCCGCTCGGCCCCATGACCGCCGTGATGCATCCCGGCAGGATATCGAGATCGAGCCCACTGAATATCGGCCGTCCGTTGACGGCGTAACTCAGGTCGCGAGCCTCGACGATTGGGGCAGCTTGGCTCAACTCGTCAGGCCGCGGTTTCCATGCCCGACTTGTAAGTGCCGCCCGCCGCCAATCCGTTCAGTTTCGCGCGCTGATAGAGCTGCTTCTGGCCGCTCTGGAACCCGGCATCGCTCCCGCCCCAAGCGCGCAGCGCCGTATCTTGCAGAGCCCGTCCATAGCTGAAGGTCAGCGGCCAGGGGAGCGGGCCCATGCCGTTCATCAAGCTCAAGTGCAACGTCGCCTCGGTGGGACTCTGACCGCCCGACAGAAACGCGATGCCCGCGACCGCGGCAGGGACGTGCCGCTTAAGCGTGCGCACGGTGGCCTCCGCCACTTGCTCGGGCGAGGACTTCTGCACGCTCTTCTTGCCGGCGATCACCATGTTCGGCTTGAGCACCATGCCCTCGAGGAAGATGCGGGCGGCAAACAGGTGATCGAACACCGTCTGCAGCACGCGGTCGGTCACCTCCTCGCAGCGCCCGATCGGATGATCTCCGTCCATCAGCACCTCCGGCTCGACGATCGGGACGATGCCCGCCTCCTGGCAGAGCGCCGCATAGCGGGCGAGCGCCTCCGCGTTCGCGCTGATCGCGTACGAGGTCGGAACGGCGGGGCCGATGTCGATCACGGCCCGCCACTTCGCAAATCTCGCCCCAAGCTTGTAGTACTCGGCGAGCCGCTCGCGCAGGCCGTCGAGGCCTTCGGTGATCGTCTCTCCCGGAAAACCGGCCAGGGGCTTCGCGCCGGTGTCGACCTTGATGCCCGGGATCATGCCCTGCTTGCTGAGATAGGCCGGGAACGGCACGCCGTCCTTCGTCTTTTGCCGGATGGTCTCATCGTAGAGAATTACGCCGCTGATGAATTCGCTCGCGCCCGGGGTCGTGAACAGCATTTCTCGGTAGGCGCGCCGGTGCTCCTCCGTCGACTCGAGCTTGATGCTGTTGAAACGCTTGAGAATGGTGCTGGTGCTCTCGTCGGCGGCCAAAAGCCCTCGATGTTTCGCGACCATGGCATGCGCGGTGGCGGCTAGCTCTGCGGTATTCATACGGACGGGTCTCACAAGTAGCGATGAATCGGTGAAGGATAACAAAACGCTGCTGGGGTGGAACTCGGAACCAAAGAGGACTAAAATAGTCCTACATAGGGGAACCGAGACCGGAGGCTAAGGGCCATGCTCAGAATGGGCAAATTAACCGACTACGCGACCGTGGTGCTTGCAAGCTTGGCGCAAGAGCCGGCGCGGCATCGCGCCGCCGCCGAGCTGGCGGAGCGCACGCGTCTCACCCGTCCGACGGTGAGCAAGGTCCTGAAAGGCTTGCAGCGCGCCGGCCTCGTGATTTCCTCGCGCGGCGCGCAGGGTGGCTATCGCCTCGCCCGCGCTCCCGAGCTGATCACGGCGGCGCAGATCCTCGACGTATTCGAGGGCCCGATCGCGATCACGGAATGCTCGAGCGCGTCCAGCCAGTGCGGCATCGAGCGGCTGTGCCGCGTGGGCGGAGCCTGGCAACGCATCAATGCCGCCATTCGCCGCGCGCTCGAGGATGTCACACTGCAGCACCTCGCCGGACTCGACGCGGCGCCGGGCCGCGCCGCGAGCGTGAGCTTCAACCTCGACATGCGCCGCCAGGCGTCCTGAGACAGCCCTTTAAACGCGGCCGCAGGCCGCCAGTATGAGCCTTGAGAGAACATTCATCGTGTCAAGCAAAACCCAAGAAGTCGAAGCTCTCCTCGGTCAGAAATACCGGCACGGCTTCGTGACCGACATCGAATCCGACAGCCTGCCCCCGGGGCTCGACGAGGACGTCGTGCGCGCGATATCGCTCAAGAAGAAGGAGCCGAAGTTTCTGCTCGACTGGCGCCTGAAGGCGTTCGCGCAGTGGCGCAAGATGCGTGAGCCCGTCTGGGCCCACGTGCATTACAAACCCATCGACTACCAGGACATCTCCTACTACTCGGCGCCGCGCCCCCCGAAGAACGCGCCGAAAAGCATCGACGAGGTGGATCCGAAGCTCCTCGCGACCTACGCGAAGCTCGGTATTCCGCTGCACGAGCGCGCGCGCCTCGCCGGCGTCGCGGTAGACGCCGTGTTCGACAGCGTCTCGGTGGCGACGACCTTCAAGGGCAAGCTCGCCAAGGCAGGCGTCATCTTCTGCTCGTTCTCGGACGCCGTGCGCGATCACCCGGCGCTGATCGAGGAGTATCTCGGGACCGTGGTTCCCGCGGGAGACAACTTCTTCGCCGCGCTGAACTCCGCGGTCTTCTCCGACGGCTCCTTCGTGTACGTGCCGAAAGGCGTGCGCTGCCCGATGGAGCTGTCGACCTATTTCAGGATCAATGCGGCGAAGACCGGTCAGTTCGAGCGCACGCTCATCATCGCGGCCGAGGGTGCTTCGGTGAGCTACCTCGAGGGCTGCACCGCGCCGATGCGCGACGAGAACCAGTTGCATGCGGCGGTCGTGGAGCTCGTCGCGCTGGACGATGCGCAGATCAAGTACTCCACCGTGCAGAACTGGTACCCGGGCGACGAGAACGGCGTCGGCGGCATATACAACTTCGTCACCAAGCGCGGCGAATGCCGTGGACGCAATTCCAAGATCTCCTGGACGCAGGTGGAGACGGGCTCCGCCATCACCTGGAAATACCCGAGCTGCGTGCTCAAGGGCGAGGGCTCGACGGGAGAGTTCTATTCGGTCGCGGTCGCCAACAACTATCAGCAGGCCGATACCGGCACGAAGATGATTCACATCGGGCGCAACACCAAGAGCACCATCGTCTCCAAGGGCATCTCGGCCGGCCACGCCGAGAACACCTACCGGGGCCTGGTGAAGATCCTGCCGAGCGCAGAAGGCGCGCGCAATTTCACGCAATGCGACTCCCTGCTGATGGGCCCCCTCTGCGGCGCGCACACCTTCCCCTACATGGAGGTCAAGAACCCGACGGCCACCGTGGAGCACGAGGCGAGCACCTCCAAGATCGGCGAGGACCAGCTGTTTTATTGCTTGCAGCGTGGGATCTCGGCCGAGGACGCGGTCAACATGATCGTGAGCGGCTTCTGCAAGGTGGTCTTCAAGGAGTTGCCGATGGAGTTCGCCGTGGAGGCCCAGAATTTGTTGAGCGTGAGCCTGGAAGGAGCGGTGGGGTAAACCCGCCGAGACGCATGCTGCTGAATATTTCCGATTTGAGCGCCCGCGTCGCGGGCAAAGAGATCCTGAAAGGCGTGAACCTCAAGGTGAACGCGGGCGAGGTGCACGCCATCATGGGGCCGAACGGCTCGGGCAAGAGCACGCTCGCGCAGGTCCTCGCGGGGCGCGAGGATTACCAGGTGACGGGCGGCTCGGTCACGTTCGAGGGCGCCGATCTGCTCGCGATGCCCGCCGAGGAGCGGGCACGCGCGGGACTGTTTCTGGGATTTCAGTATCCCGTGGAGATCCCGGGCGTGAACAACGTATACCTGCTCAAGGCGGCTCTCAATGCCAAGCGCAAGGCCGCCGGCGAGCCGGAGGTCGACGCTTACGATTTCTTGAGCCTGGTGAAGCAAAAGATGAAGCTCATGCAGATGAGCGAGACCTTCCTCACGCGCGGGGTCAATGAGGGCTTCTCCGGCGGCGAGAAGAAGCGCAATGAGGTGCTGCAGATGCTCATTCTCGAGCCGAAGCTCGCGATCCTCGACGAGACGGACTCCGGCCTCGACATCGACGCCCTCAAAGTGGTCGCGATGGGCGTGAACAGCCTGCGCGACCCGAAGCGCGCCGTGGTGCTCGTGACGCATTATCAGCGGCTGCTCGACTACATCACGCCCGACCATGTGCACGTGCTCTCCGATGGACGCATCCTGAAGTCGGGCGATCGCTCGCTCGCGCTCGAGCTCGAGCGCCGCGGCTACGACTGGGTGCGGGAGAACCGCGTCGCATGAGTCCCGCGCAGCATTCGGCGGCCCTGCGCTCGTTCGAGGAGCAGTGGCTGGCACGCGCGCCCGGGGCGCGCGCCGACGCCCTCTCCGACCTACGCGAACGGGCGTTGCAGCGCTTTTTGCAGCTCGGCTTACCGAGCGCGCACGACGAAAGCTGGCGCTATACGAGCCTGCGTCCGCTCGCCTCGCAGAGCTTCACGGATGCGCCGCGCGCGGCGGCGGAGAGGTTCGAGCAGAGCCTCGCGCTCGAGCAATCCCGGAGGCTCCTCGGGGATCGCCCTGCCGCGGAAGCACAAGCCACGACGCTCGTGCTGGTGAACGGCTATCCGCTGCTGCCGCTGGCCCCCGGGCGGACGGCGGGGCTGGAAATACACACTTTGAGCGCTCTTGGGCGCGAAAATCCCGACCTCCTGGTACGCCATCTCCAGCCGCTCTCCGATGCCGAGGAGCTACGCTGGCTGCTGCTCAACACCGCACTCGGCGTGGACGGCGTGCACATCAGAATCAACAGCGCGCAGGCAACGCCGCTCCTCATCCTGCACGTCGGCACCGCGGAGCGGCCGGGCGCCGTGGCATATCCGCGCGTCATCGTCGAGGCCGCGCCCGGCGTCGCGGCGACGGTGCTCGAGCACCACATCCAGCATGGCGCCGAATCGCCCTTGAGCAATTCCGCGACGCTCCTCGCGCTCGAGCGCGATGCACGCCTCGAGCACTACCGGGTATTCACCACCGGCGAGCGGGCGGTGCACTTCGACACCTTGCAAGTGCGGCTCGAGCGCGACGCGGAGTGCCGTCAGTTCACCGTCGCCGTGGGCGGCGGGCTCGTGCGAGCCTCGCTCGATGCGCGTTTGAACGAGCCCGGCGCGAAGCTCGACAGCCGTGCGCTGCTCGTCGGCCACGCGGACCGGCATGTCGACTGCGTGAACGTGGTGAGGCACGCAGCGGCGCGCACAGTCAGCCGGCAGACGGCGCGCGCCATCGCGAGCGGCACGAGCCGGGTGATCTTCAACAGCAAGGTGGTGGTCGATGCCGGCGCATCGCAATCCGATTCGCAGCAATCCTGCCGCGGTCTGCTACTGTCGCCGTCCGCCGAGATCGACTCGCGTCCGCAGCTCGAGATCCACACCGATGAGGTCAAGTGCGCGCACGGCGCGACCACCGGCCGGCTCGATCCGAACATGCTCTTTTACATGCTCTCGCGTGGCCTCGACCGGCAAACGGCGCAGAGCCTGCTCGTCTACGCATTCCTCGCCGATGTGCTCACCGGCATGAGTCAGAGCGCAGCGCGCGGCGCGATCGAGAGCGAGCTGATCCGACAACTTCCCGATTCGCAAACACTGCAAGAGTTCCGATGAATACCGCACTCGCCCCAAGACCCCTGAGTTTCGACGTCGAGGCCGTCCGCCGTGAATTCCCGATCCTGGGACGGCTGGTGCACGGCAAGCCGCTGGCTTATCTCGACAATGGCGCCTCTGCTCAGCGTCCACGCAGCGTCATCGCGGCCGTGGACGAGTACGAGCAGATGCATCACGCCAACATCCATCGGGGCGTGCATACGCTGAGCCAGGAGGCAACGGCACTCTACGAAGGTGCGCGCGAGCGCGTCGCGCGCTTCATCAACGCCCGCTCGTCACGCGAGACCGTGTTCGTGCGCGGCACGACCGAGGCCATCAATCTGGTCGCGCAGAGCTATGGTCGTCCCCTGCTCAAGCCGGGCGATGAAGTACTCATCACCCACCTCGAACACCATGCGAACATCGTGCCCTGGCAGATGCTCTGCGAGCAGACCGGCGCGAAGCTCGTCGTGGCGCCGATGGATGCGCGCGGCGAGGTGCATGCCGAGGCGGTGGAGGCTCTGATGAGCGAGCGCACTCGCATCTTGGCCTTCGCCCATATATCGAACGCCCTCGGCACGGTGCTGCCCGTGCGCCGGCTCATCGCCGCCGCCAAAGCCAGGGGCATCACGACGCTCATCGACGGCGCGCAGGCAGTGCCGCACCTCAAGGTGGACGTCCAGGAGCTCGGCTGCGACTTTTACGCCTTCTCGGCCCACAAGATGTTCGGACCGACGGGCGTGGGCGTGCTCTACGGACGCGAGGCGCTGCTCGAGCGCATGCCACCCTGGCAAGGCGGTGGAGACATGATCCTCACGGTGAGCTTCGGCAAGACCGTGTACAACACCTTGCCTTACAAATTCGAGGCCGGCACGCCGAACATCTCCGGCGTCATCGGACTCGGCGCGGCGGTGGATTTCATGCAGTCGCTCGATCTCGAAGCCGCCCAGGCGCACGAGCACGCGCTCCTCGAGTATGCGACCCGCGCACTCGAGGGCCTGGAGGGACTGCGCATCATCGGCACGGCGCCCGAGAAAGCGAGCTTGGTCTCGTTCGTGGTCGAGGGCGTGCATCCGCACGATCTCGGCACGATCCTCGACGGGGACGGCATCGCCGTTCGAACGGGTCACCACTGCGCCATGCCCGCGATGGAGTTTTTCAAGGTGCCGGCCACAGCCCGCGCCACCTTCGCCTTCTACAACACCTTCCACGAGATCGACCGGCTCGCCGATGCCATCGCGCGCGCCCGCGCGCTCATCGCCTAGGGCTGCCATGGAACTCACCGACCTATATCGCGACGTCATCCTCGACCACAATCGCCGGCCGCGCAATTTCGGCCCCCTCGAGCACGCCCAGGCCGTGGCCGAGGGAGTGAATCCCCTGTGCGGCGATCGGCTCACCCTGCGGCTCAATCTCGCCGACGACCGGATCGAGAACATCCGCTTCGAGGGTCAGGGCTGTGCGATCTCGACCGCCTCCGCCTCCCTGATGACCGAGGCCGTAAAGGGCAAGACGCGCGGCGAGGCCCTCGCGCTGTTCGACCGGGTGCACCGCCTGCTCACCGACGACGAAGCGGGAGCCGAGGATCTCGGCAAGCTCGCCGCCCTGTCGGGCGTGCGGGAGTATCCTGCTCGCGTCAAGTGCGCGAGCCTCTGCTGGCACACCCTCGCCTCGGCACTCAAATCGCCGGACGCGCACGCAGTGCCCGCCGTCTCCACGGAGTGAGCTCGAATACCATGCATTCCTACGAAAACGAGCCCATCGTCGTGCAGCGCGAGGTCAAGGCCGTCGCCATTCCGGCCGGTGTCGAGGTCAACCTGAAGCTCGGCGCCGTCGGCTACATCACCCAGGCGCTCGGCGGCAGCTTCACGGTGTACATCGACGGAAATCTGTTCCGCATCGCCGGGCACGATGCGGATGCCATCGGCAAGACGCGGGCGAAAGCCCCGGAGGTCCCCCCTGGCGCCTCCGAACAGGACATCAAGAACGTAGTGTGGCAGCAACTCAAGACGTGCTACGACCCCGAGATCCCGGTGAACATCGTCGACCTGGGGTTGATTTACGAGTGCGACGTCACTAAAAACGTGGACGACACGCGCACCGTCGCCATAAAGATGACGCTCACGGCGCCCGGCTGCGGCATGGGCGAGATTCTGGTGCAGGACGTGCGTGACAAAGTGCAACTGGTGCCGACGGTGGCGCGCGCCGACGTCGAGCTGGTGTTCGATCCTCCGTGGAACCACAGCATGATGTCGGAAGAGGCGCGTCTGCAAACCGGAATGATGTGAGGTTCTAATGAGTTGGATCGATGCCGGACCTCTCGACCTCGGCGATGGCGAGACCCGCTCGCTCGCCTTAGGACGGCGCATGGTGGCGGTCGCACGCAGCGGCGACGAGTACTTCGCGATCGAAGACGTCTGCACGCACGACGGCGCCGAGCTCACGGGCGGCGAGATCGAGGGCGCCGAGATTATTTGCCCGCGCCACGGTGCGCGGTTTTGTCTGCGCACCGGCGAGGCACTGACGCCGCCCGCCTACGAGCCGGTGCGCGTCTTCGCTACGCGTATCGATAACGGTCGCCTGTGGATACGCGCAGACTGACGCTGCTCCGCCACGGAGAGGCGCAACCCCTCGACAGCTCGCCCGAGGACTTCGAGCGCATCTTGACGCGCCGCGGGAACATCGAGGCGCACGACATCGCCGAGCGCATCGTGCACCACGATCTCATCCCGGATCTGATTCTCGTGAGTCCCGCGGAGCGCGCGTGGTCCACGGCGGAGATCGTGGCGGACGCCTGCGATCTCGATACCAAACAAGTGCAGTGCGCCCGCGAGCTCTATCTCGCCACGCCCGAGGCCACCTGGCGCCTGCTCGCACGGCGGGATCCGACCCTTCGGCATATTCTCATCTGCGGACACAATCCCGGACTGAGCCAGGTGGCGAGCCGCCTCGGCCCGAGCCCTCAGCGGCGCAACCTTCCCACGGGCGGACTAGCGACGGCGATCTGGTTCAATGCGCAGTGGGAAACGATGCAGCCGGAGACCGCCGCGGGGTGCGAGCTCTATGACCCGGACAGTCCCCTCGATCTATGAGCGCGGGGCGGCGCGGCGGCGCGGCGCTCACATCTGATCGCGATGCAAGCGCATGAGGCGCCGCCGGTCGCGCTTATCGGGTCGGGTATCGGGCCGTGGGCGCGAGAGCTGCGCGAGCCGCTGCTGCTCACGCAGCTGGGTGCGACGCGATGCGCTCGCCGGCGTCTCGTGATAGTGAGTGCGTGCCTCCGGGGCGGGCCCGCGGCGCTGCGGGATCCCGAGCACCTCGAACTCGGCGACGACGCCCTCGAGCGACAGCGTGATCCGATCGCCGGGACGCACGGCACGGGCGGGCTTCACACGCTCGCCGTTCAAGTGGACTTTGCCGCCGATGATCGCCGCAGTGGCGAGCGAGCGGGTTTTGTAGAATCTCGCAAACCAGAGCCACTTGTCCAAGCGGCTGCTGTCGTCGTCTTCCGCCGAGCTCACGTTACGCGCATCTCATACTCCGTAGCGGCACGGCGCTATAATAGCTTCATTGCCGGCCACAGCGATTGCCACCAACCTCTGATTCGAAGGACTCGAGTGCTCCAGGATTTTCGCGAAAGGCTCAAGCTCGAGACGCAAGCCCTCGAGTCCGCAGGACTGCTGAAGCGCGAGCGCATCATCGGATCGGCGCAAGGACCCCTCGTCGAGCTCGCCGACGGCCGGGAAATGATCAATCTGTGCGCGAACAATTACCTCGGGCTCGCGAATCACCCGGCGGTCCTCGAGGCAGCGCACGACGCGCTCAGGCGCTACGGCTACGGCGTCGCGTCGGTGCGTTTCATTTGCGGCACACAAAGCGTTCACCGCGAGCTCGAGGAGCGCCTGAGCGGCTACCTCGGCATGGAAGACACGATTCTCTACTCCTCGTGCTTCGACGCCAACGGCGGCCTGTTCGAGACGCTGCTCGATGAGCGCGATGCGGTCATCAGCGACGCGCTGAATCACGCCAGCATCATCGACGGCATCCGGCTCTGCAAGGCGCGCCGGCTGCGCTATGCGAACAACGACATGAACGAGCTCGAGCGAGCGCTCGAGGATTCGAAAGACGCTCGCGTGCGTCTCATCGCGACCGACGGCGTGTTCTCTATGGACGGCTCCATCGCCAGGCTCAAGGACATCTGCGATCTGGCCGAGCGCTACGCGGCGCTCGTGATGGTCGACGACTCGCACGCGACCGGGTTCATCGGCGCTCGCGGCCGGGGCACGCACGAGTTGTGCGGCGTCATGGACCGGGTCGACATCATCACGAGCACGCTCGGCAAGGCACTCGGCGGGGCGAGCGGCGGGTTCGTGTCCGCGCGCAAGGAAATCGTCGCATGGTTGCGGCAGCGCTCGCGGCCGTATCTGTTCTCGAACAGCATCGCGCCGCCGGTCGCCGCCGGCACGCTCAAGGTCCTCGATCTGCTCGAGTCGACACCGGAACTGCGCGAGCGGGTGCACGCGAACGCGCAGTATTTCCGTGCGCAAATGCAGGGTCTCGGCTTCGACCTGCTGCCCGGTAGGCACCCCATCGTTCCCCTCATGCTCGGCGAGGCGCCGCTCGCGGTGCGTCTTGCCGAGCGCATGCTGGAGGAAGGCGTTTATGTGGTCGCATTCTCCTACCCGGTCGTACCGCAGGGCAAGGCGCGAATCCGAACTCAGCTGAGCGCCGCGCATTCGACGGCTCAGCTCGATCGCGTGGTTCAGGCGTTCGCTCGCGCGGGCGAAAGCCTCGGCATCATTCAGAAGGCACGCTAATGAAAGCACTGGTCAAGGCTCGCGCGGAACCGGGGATCTGGATGCAGGACGTGCCGGAGCCCGCGGTCGGTCACAACGACGTGCTCATCAAGATCCACCGCTCCGCCATCTGCGGCACGGACATGCATATCTACAACTGGGATGCGTGGGCGCAAAAGACCATTCCGGTCCCGATGGCCGTCGGTCATGAGTATTCGGGCGAGATCGTCGAGGTCGGCAGCGAGGTGCGCGGAGTCAAGGCGGGTGATCGGGTGTCCGGCGAGGGACACATCACGTGCGGGCATTGCCGCAACTGCCGTGCGGGGCGGCGGCATCTTTGCCGTAACACGCAGGGCGTCGGCGTGAACCGTCCCGGCGCGTTCGCCGAGTACCTGACGCTTCCTGCAGCCAACGTCTTCAAGCTCTCCCCCGCCATCGACGACGAGGTCGCCTCGATTCTCGACCCCTTCGGCAACGCCACGCACACGGCGCTCGCTTTTAACGTCGTCGGCGAGGACGTGCTCATCACCGGCGCGGGGCCCATCGGCATCATGGCAGTGGCGATTGCGCGCCACTGCGGCGCGCGCCACATCGTGATCACGGACGTCAATCAGTTCCGCCTCGACCTCGCCTCCAAGATGGGTGCCTCGAAGGCCATCAACGTTGCGCACGAGTCGCTCGACGATGCAATGCGTGATCTCGGCATGGAGGAAGGCTTCGACGTCGGCTTCGAGATGTCGGGCAACGCCTCGGCGCTGCGCGAGATGCTGCGTACCATGCATCACGGGGGGAGCATCTCCATGCTCGGCATTCCGCCCGGCGAGACCGCGATCGATTGGAACCAGGTGATCTTCAAGGGCCTCGTGATCAAGGGGATCTACGGTCGAGAGATGTTCGAGACCTGGTACAAAATGGCGAGCATGCTGCAAAGCGGGTTGAACGTGCGGCCTGTCATCACTCACCGGCTCGGCGTGAACGACTACCGGGAAGGTTTTGAGATCATGAATTCCGGCAAGTCCGGCAAGGTCATCCTGGACTGGTCGGCGCTCTGAGGGCACACGCGCGACCGGGCGCCCGGCCGGGGCGCGGAGTCGCGCCCGCGCGCAATTGCACCCAGGTAGCGGGCAACACAGGCGCGTTTTGTTAAACTATCGGAAGGTCGCCCCAAGTCAGGAGCCCGATCATGTCCGCCCCAGTTATCCCGAACTCTCACGTCGATCTGTTTCAAAAGAAAGCGTTCGCTAATCTCGCCACGTTGATGCCCGATGGTAAGCCGCAGGTAACGCCGGTTTGGGTCGAGTACGACGGTCACCATGTAGTCATCAACACGGCAGAAGGGCGTCAAAAGGACAAGAATCTGCAGCGCGACAAGCGCGTCGCGCTCTCCATCATGGACCC
>JBEKWA010000016.1:0-239624 GCA_049513515.1 Steroidobacteraceae bacterium | reverse complement strand
TAAATCGTACGTTTCTCATCGCCGGCTCCCATTTGTATGCGGCTCTGCGCCGCGATCTTTCCCGATTCACAGCGTAATCCGCGATGCTGCAAATCGGGAGCCGGTTGTTCCATAGTGACTAGCGGAGCCGGGCATCGACCCCGGCCCGGGGGAAATATGGCAAAAGGCCTTTTCGATTTGAGCGGCAAGGTTGCCGTGGTGACCGGCGGTAACAGCGGTCTCGGCCTGGGGTTTGCTCGCGGCATCGCCAAGCAGGGCGGGGACGTCGTCATCTGGGGCCGCTCGGCCGACAAGAATGCGGCGGCGAAGAAAGATCTCGAAAGCCTCGGTGTGCGCGTGCAGGCACGGCAAGTGGACGTCTCCTCCGAGGAGCAAGTGATCGCAGGCTACGAGGCGCTGATGAAGGAATTCGGCCGCCTCGATTGCGTGATCGCCAACGCGGGCCTGCCGCCCCCTCGTTCCAATTCCATATTCGAGCTGTCGACCCAGGATTACCACGCGTTTCTCGGTGTCAGCATGCACGGGGCCTTCTATACGCTGCGCGAAGGCGCGCGGCTGATGGTCAAGCGCGCCGAGGCCGGTGAGCCGGGAGGCTCATTGGTGTTCTGCGGAAGCCTCTCGATGTTCGCAGGCCTCGCGGGCAAGGGGCACTACGCCGCGGCCAAGGCCGGCATCGGGGCCATGATCCGCTCCATGGCCGTCGAGTTCGGCAAATACGGCATCCGCGCGAACTCCATCGCGCCCGGCTACATCAAGACCGGAATGACGGGCGAGAACACGGAGCTCAACCAGGTAGACAAGTACTTCGCTTCCCTGACCCCGATTCCGCGGCCGGGCTATACGGCGGATTTCGAAGCCGTTGCGGCGTATCTGGCGAGCGATGCCTCCTCGTTTCACAGCGGCGATACGCTGGTAATCGACGGAGCTTACCTGGTCAATCTTTGATCGGGATCTTCAGAAGGAAAAAGCTATGGGCCGCATTCTCAACATTCACGGAGTCGACGACGTCAGATTGGATCCGATTGATCCGCCGCGGCCCGGAAGCGCCGATGTGGTCGTCAAAGTGAAGGCCTGCGGTGTCTGCGGCAGCGATCTCACTTACATCAAGATCGGCGGCATCCACCGACAGCCGGGTGGCGTGACGCCCATCGGCCATGAGGCCGCGGGCGAGGTGATCGCCGTGGGTAAGGCGGTGAGGGACGTTGCCGTCGGGCAGCGCGTCATCATCAACCCCATGAACACGCCGAGCTATATCGGCAGTGGCGGTCCGGAGGGCGCCTTCACCGAGGAGCTGCTGGTCAGGGACGCGCGCGTAGGGGACAGCCTCCTCCCGATCCCGGAGGATTTGCCGTACGAGGTCGCCGCGCTGACCGAGCCGCTGTCGGTTGCATTGCACGGCGTCAATCGCGCGCAGGCCAAGCCGGGCGACAAAGTGGTCGTATTCGGCTGCGGTCCGATCGGACTCGGCATGGTGTTGTGGCTCAAGGATCGTGGAGTCGAGGACGTGGTTGCGCTCGACCTCGCGCCCGAGCGGTTGGAGAGAGCGAGAGCGCTCGGTGCACGCGCCGTGATCAATCCGGCGAAGGAAGACGTTCGCGCGCGGCTTCGCGAGTTGCATGGAACGGCACGCGTGTTCAGCCGCGAGGCAGTGGGTAGCGATGCCTACATCGATGCGGCCGGCGCACCGAACATTCTTTCCGATGTCGTGTCCATGGCCAAGCTGCACGCGCGCATGGTCGTGACCGCGGCGTATATGAAGCCGGTCTCCCTCGATCTGGGTGCCATGCTGACCACTGAGATGACCATCACCACCGCGGTCGGCTATCCGACCGAGATGCCCGACGTCATCGCGGCGCTGCCGCGCCTGCGGGAGAAGGTGGGCAGCCTCATCAGCCACCGTTTCCCCTTCGCCAAAGTTCTCGATGCACTCAGCGTTGC
This sequence comes from Steroidobacteraceae bacterium, assembly GCA_049513515.1. GTDB lineage: Bacteria > Pseudomonadota > Gammaproteobacteria > Steroidobacterales > Steroidobacteraceae > Bog-1198. The sequence goes on along the minus strand of JBEKWA010000016.1, from coordinate 237,686 downwards.
CGGCACGCCCGCTTCGGCCAAGGTGATGGTCAATTTCGAAGGTGCCGTGACGTGAGCGGGCCCGAGGACGGCAAGCCGCCATTGGCGGGCCTGGTCCTGGCCGGTGATCAGCAGAAGGAAGCGCAGGCGATCACGGATTTCATTTTCATGGCAAAGGACATCTCCAATGCCTACCTGGTGACGACCGCTGCGGGCGATGTGATGGTCAACACCGGGTTCATGGACAATGCACAGCGTACCCAAAGTCTGCTCGCGCCCCGTCGCACCGGGGCGCTGCGCTACATCATTCTCACGCAAGCGCATGCCGATCATTACGGCGGCGTGCCGACGATCCGCGAGCCCGAGACACAGGTGATCGGGGAGCGTCGCTTTGTCGACACCTGGCAATATTTCAATAAGCTCGCGCCGTATCTCGGCCGTCGTTCGCGCAAGCTCTGGGGCACGACGATCAAGCGCGCCGCGAACCCGCCGCCACCGCCCGAAGTCGTGCCGGACATCACGGTTGACCGGCGCCATGCATTCGACCTGGGCGGCCGGCGCTTCGAAGTGCTTTCGACGCCCGGCGGAGAGACGCTCGATTCGCTGACCGTGTGGATGCCTAACGAGCGGGTGGCCTTTACCGGTAATCTGTTCGGCCCCGTCTTTCTGTCGATGCCGAACCTCTGCACGGTGCGCGGCGACAAGCCGCGCTCCGTGCAACGGTATCTCAGCTCGCTCGACACGGTGCGCCGGCTCGGCGCCGAGACGCTCATCACCGGTCACGGGGAACCGATCCGCGGCGTCGGGAGAATCCGCGAGGATCTCGACAAGATGCACGCGGCGGTTTCTTACGTGAACGACGCGACCATCGCCGGCATGAATGCAGGCAAGGACGTGCACACGCTCATGCGCGAGATCCAGTTGCCTGCCGAGCTCAAGATCGGAGAATTTCACGGCAAGGTGTCGTGGGACGTGCGGGCGATCTGGGAGGAGTATTCCAGCTGGTTCCACTACGATTCCACCACTTCCCTGTATGGCACGCCGCGATCGAGCATCGATGCCGATCTCGTAGACCTTGCGGGGGGAGCGGGCGCTCTCGCGGATCGTGCCCGCAAGAAGTTGAACGAGGGGAGGCCGCTCGAGGCCATCCATCTGCTCGACATCGCGCTCGGCGCAGATGCCGCGCACGCCGGAGCGCTGTCGGTGAAGAAGGATGCGCTCGCGGTGTTGCTGCGCGAATCGCGCGGCGCCAACTTGAGCGAAACGATGTGGCTCAAGTCCGAGATCACCGCAGTCGAGGCCGCCTTGGCGGCCAGGGCGTGAGCGCGATCGAGCTCACCGGAAAGGTTGCCGTCGTCACGGGCGCAAGCCGCGGCTTGGGCCTTGCCATCACGCGGGGTCTCGCGCGCGCGGGTGCGGCCGTTGCCGTCGCGAGTCGCAAGAGCGCGGCGTGCAAGACCGTCGTCGATGAGCTTCTCGCCGCCGGCGCACGTGCGTCGGCGCACACCTTCGATGCCGGCCGCTGGGAGGACTGCGATCGGCTGTTCGCGGAGGTGACGGAGCGCTGGGGGAATGCGCACATACTCGTCAACAACGTGGGCATGTCGCCCGTCGCACCGTCGTCCCTCGAAACCAGCCAGGAGCTCTTCGACAAGATCGTCGCGGTCAACTTGAGGGCCGCTTTCCGCTTGTGCGCTTTATTCGGCAACCACATGCGCGGCTCGGGCGGAGGCTCCATCGTCAACATTTCCTCGAGCGGCTCGCTTCGCCCGCAACCCGGATTTGCGCCGTATGCCGCCGCCAAGGCGGGCCTCAACGTCCTCACCGCCACGTTCGCAAAAGAGTTCGGGCCGACGGTGCGCGTGAACACCGTGATGCCGGGCCCGTTTCACACCGACGCGACCAAAGCCTGGTCCCGATCCGAGACGTTCGCACGGCACGCGCAGAGTGCCTTGCCGCTGCAGCGTGCCGGTGATCCCCCCGAGATCGTGGGCGCGGTGCTGTACTTGGTGAGCGATCTGGCATCCTTCACCACGGGTGCGTGCCTCGCGGTCGACGGCGGGCAAAGCATCGCCTAGGTGAAATTCGCGCGCCCGCTTGGCTCGTTCGGGTCCGCTTCAAACAAGCGGCGCACCGCGGGTCGATCGATTTTCAGCGAGGGTGTGCGCGGCAGCTCCTCGACGATGCGCCAGACCACGGGGACGTGCGTCGCATAGACATGCCGGCGCAAGTGCGCCTCCAGATCGGCGATCTCGGGTCGACCGACGCCGGGTTTCAATTGAATGGCCGCGGCCGGCACTTGCCCGAGCCGCTGATCGGGCAATCCCAGCACGGCAACCGCGGAAATCGCTTTATGCAACAAGAGGGCTCGCTCGATGGTCTCCGGCAAGAGCTTGAACCCGCCGCGCATGATGGCGCCGTCGGCGCGACCTCGGTGGAACAGAAACCCGTCCTCATCGATCACGGCGATGTCCGACGTCCGAATCCACTCCGTCCCCATGCGGGGGACCGTCACCTCGAGAATGCCTTCCTGTCCGGGCGGCAAGACTTCACCCGTATCGGGGTCGATTGCGCGCAGCTGCGCTCCCGCGATGGGACGTCCCACGCTGCCGAACTTCTGCTTGCCCCACTGGGCATGCAATTCCGCGGTCATCGCAGTCACGGGGCCGGCAAATTCCGTGGCGCCGTACGAGAGCAATATCGGAATGCCGTAGCGCTCCTCGAAAGCACGATGCGTCGTGGGATCCAAGGGCGCGGCGCCGGTACCGAGGCTACGGATGCTGGCCAGATCGGCCGGCGGTATGTCGGCGTCGAGCACCATCTGAACGCCCGCCGGCGGCAGGCCGCTGATTTGTGGGCGGTAGCGCAGCACGTGCTCGTGCCAGGCGCTCACCGTAAAGCGCTCGAGCAGCACCGCGCGCTGGCCTCTCAGCATGGCCGGAATCGTGGTGTAGACGCCCGATATGTTGCCGAGTGGCATGAAGAGCAGGAACGGCGGTGGCTCCGCAGCGCCTTCGCTGCGCCCGGATCCCGCGCTCGCCTGCGTCAAGCTCGAGCCGACGAAGTGTCGAGCGATCAAGTCGAAGCCGATGGCGAAGCGCTTCGGTGGACCGGTGGTACCGCTCGTCAAGAGCTCGATGCAGGGAGGGGCGGAGTGCGACACCGCGTCGGCCCGTGATTGCTCGAGCCCAGGCAGCGCGCATGCGTCCATTTCCGAGAGCGCGATCGCTGCGGTCCCTTGCCCTCGAAGCGCGCCAATGAGCTCGTCGGAGAAGTCTTCCCGCGCCGCGACGAGCACGGCCGCCTTGAGCCGTTCCGCGTCCCGCGCCAGGGCAGCACCCGATTGATAAGCATAGAGCATGCAAATCGTGCGTCCGCGCGCGATCAAGCCGAGCAATGCAGCGATCGTCGAGGGCCGATTGCGGGCGACCAAGGCGACAGGAGCCTGGGGTTGCGCGCCGCTCGCATCGATCAACGCTGCCAGTCGCTCCGCGACCCGGCGCATCTCTCCCCAGGTGCGCCATTCGCCCTGGTACTCGATGACCGGCTGGGCGGGCGGTCGCTCCAGGGCCTGCGCGCAGAGTGTCTGGAGGCTCTTGATCTCGGCTGGCATAAAGACGAATGGTATCAACTTCGCCAAGTCGTGAGCTGCCTCACACGCTAGCTCTTGACGAAATTACTAACGTAGCTTAGTTTAATTACTAACGTAGCTTAGTATTGTTGTATTTGGTCAACTGACAAGGAGATCGTCGTGAAGAATTCACGGTTCCCGGTTGTGGCTTGCGCCTTGAGTATGCTCACCGCTTCCGGACTCTCATTCGCGAAGGACGATGCGATGCTCGTCGCGAAAGGCAAGGTGCTGGTATCCGTCGATGGTGCGCGTCTCGGTCAGGTGTATCGCGTCGGCCCCGACGGCGCCGCGCAGGTGATCCTCGGCGGCAAGATCGTCAGCGTTCCGGCCACCACGCTGTCGAGCGTGGACGGCAGGCTCGTGACGAGTCTGCACAAGAACGAGGTTCTGTCTTTGCAGTGATCCCGGCGCTTTACAGCGCGCATCCCGCCGTTACATACTCGCTCGGCTTGCTCGGTTCAAGGAGTGGCGGATGAAGATTCGCATCGACAAGGCTGCTTGTGTCGGCAACGCGCGATGTGCCGCAGTGGCCGGAGACCTGTTCCCGCTCGACGAGAACGGCTATATCGCCGTCGACGAAATCGACGTGCCGCAAGGAATGGAGGAGCTTGCGGAGAAGGGTGCCCGCGCCTGTCCCGAGCGCATTATCATCATCGAAAAGTGAGCTCTCACAAGAGCACGCGCGTGGCGGCGCTCGCGCTCTGCGTGCTCACGGGCGCGGGGGCGAATGCCGACGCGCAGAACTGGCCGAGCCACGACTGGCCGAGCCACAATAGCGCCAACGAAGACGCGTACAGCGCGCTCGATCGCATCGACAAATCCAACGTCAAGTCGCTCGGGCTCGAGTGGTCGCTCGATCTCGAGGGTGAGCAATCCTTGGAGGCAACGCCGCTCGCAGTCGACGGTGTTCTCTACTTCACGGGCAGCCATGCGGCGGTCTACGCCGTCGATGCGGCAACCGGGAAGCTCAAGTGGAAGTACGATCCGCAAACCTGGAAGCAAAATCCCGCCAAGCTGATGTTCATGTTCGGCATCAACCGCGGCGCGGCGTACGCCGATGGTCGCGTGTTCTCCGGGACGCTCGATGGACGGTTGATTGCGCTGGATGCCAAGACCGGCTCGTTGCTCTGGAGCACGCAGACCCTGCCCGAGGCGGGAGGCAGGACCATCACGGGCGCGCCCCGCACGTTCAACGGCAAGGTCATCATCGGCAATGCAGGCGCGGACGCCGGCGAGCGCGGCTACGTCACGGCCTACGACGCCGCCACCGGTCGGCAGGTCTGGCGGTTTTACACCACACCCGGATCGCCCGAGGAAAACAAGGGTAATCCTGCGATGGAACGCGCCGCCGCAACCTGGAGCGGCGAGTACTGGAAAACCGGAACCGGCGGCGGCGTATGGGACAGCATCGCGTTCGACACCGAACTGAATCGCATCTATCTCGCGACCGGCAACGCCGGCCCCTACGATCCGGACCAACGCAGTCCCGGCAATGGCGACAATTTGTACACGGCCTCGATCGTGGCGGTGGATGCCGACACGGGCAAGTACCTCTGGCATTACCAGGTCAACCCGCGCGATGCGTGGGACTTCGACTCGACTCAGCAAATGGCGCTGGCGGACCTTGAGATCGGCGGGAAGTCACGCAAGGTGCTGATGCAGGCGCCGAAGAACGGATTCTTCTATGTATTGGACCGCCAGACCGGGGAGCTCCTCTCAGCCGAGAAGCTGGGCAAAGTAACCTGGGCGCAGCGGATCGACGCGGCAACGGGACGACCGGTGGAAGTAAAGGGCGCCCGCTATGAGACGGGTGATGCCGTCGTCTGGCCGAGCCCCGCGGGCGCGCACAGCTGGCAGAGCATGTCCTTCAGCCCGAAGACCGGCCTGGTGTACCTGCCCTACATGCAGGTGGGCGTTCATCTTCACAAAGGCAAGCCGCAGCCGGGATTGTTCTATGTCGGCGGCCTGAGCATGTCGGGCGTCCTCACGGATGCCGAGGATGGCAAAGGCGCGCTGATCGCGTGGGATCCGGTCGCACAGAAAGTGCGCTGGCGAGTGCAGCAAAACTCGCTCTGGAACGGCGGTTTGCTGTCGACGGCGGGGGATGTCGTATTTCAAGGGAACGGCGATGGGTTCCTGGTTGCCTATGATGCGGCCAGCGGCGAGCGGCTGTGGCAGTTCAACGCGGGACTCGGCATCATCGGCGCACCCATCAGTTATGCCGTGGCCGGCCGGCAGTACGTATCGATTCTGGTCGGCTATGGCGGTGCGACAGCGATTTGGAGCCGGTTGATGCCCCGCGGCTGGAAATATGGCGCACAACCGCGCCGGCTCCTCACCTTCAGCCTCGGTGGTAAGGCTCCGCTGCCGCCGACGTCACCGCGCAGCGATTCCTTGAACGCGCTCGACGATCCGGCGCTCGAGATCAACGACGCGGACGCTCGAGCGGGGCAGGCAATCTTCAACTTGGCCTGCTCGGTCTGCCATGGCCTCAACTTGAATTCCCCCGGGTCGCCGGGCCCGGATCTGCGCGAGTCTCGGATCGCTCTCAGCGAGAAAGGAATCTGGACCGTCGTGCACGATGGCGCGCTTTTGGAAAAAGGAATGCCGCAGTACCTGACGCTCGGGCCGCAGCAGATTCGAGAGATTTACGCCTACATTCGCGCGGGCGCGCGCGAAGCGCAGGACACTCGCAAGGCCGGCGCGGTGGTCCCGGCGGCGGCTACGCCTTGAACAGTGCGCGCACCTCGCGCCTCAGCAGCTTGCCCATTTCGTTGTAGGGCAACGCGTCGATGACTGCGATTCTTTCCGGCACTCGCGATGAGCGCAGGCGATTCCTGACGAGCGCGCGCAATTCCTCTTCACCCGGTGCGGCCTGTCCGGGTCTCACGACGATGGCAATACCGACGGCTTCACCCCATTCCGTGGAAGGCACAGCGACGGCCGCCGCATCCGCGATGGCCGGATGCGCGAGCAGCACGTCCTCGATTTCTCCGGGAGAGATGTTCTCGCCGCCGCGCACGATGACATCGTCGGCGCGGCCTGCGAGGAACAAATAACCCTCTGCGTCGAGCCAGCCTGCATCGCGCGTCGGGAACCAGCCCGCCGCATCGAGTGCGCTGCGCTCGCGATACTCGCCGGAGACCTGATCACCGCGCACGTAGATCTCGCCACGCTCGCCGGCGGGAAGCGGCCGTCCCTCCTCATCGCGGATCTCGACCTGCACCGTCGGCAGCGGACGACCGACGGACCCCAGCCTGGCGCGAGCCTGCGGATTGGTCGAGGCGCGTGCGACACGGTGTTCCTCCGGGCCGAGCAGCGCGATCGTTGAGCTCGTCTCGGTCAGACCGTAAGCATTGGTGAAATCGGTCTCGGGAAACAGTTCCAGCGCCCGCTCGATGAGTTCCGTCGGCATGCGGCCGCCGCCATAGGAGACCGCGCGCATGGCGGACAGATCGGCAGAGACGCCGGCATCCAGTCGAGCGATGACGCGTCCCAGCATCGTCGGCACGAGAAACGCGTGCGTTGCCTGCTCGGAGGCGGCGAGCTCGAGCCAGTCCTCGGGATCGAAAGCGGGTAGGAGCACGATCCGCCGCATCGCATATACCGAGCTCAACAGGGCCGCGATCCCGGCGACGTGGTAGGGCGGCACGCTTACCAGCGCCGCCTCCTCTTCGGACGCGGCACCGAACTCGACGGTACCGAGAATGTAGGAGAGCAAGTTCGCATGCCGCAGAAGCGCCGCTTTGGGTGCGGCCGTGGTCCCGCTCGTAAAGAGCTGAACCGCGATCCCCTCGGTAGGCTCGTCCGCGCTCGAGAGGGCGTCGGACTTGGTCGCGTCGGCGAGGAATGCGGCGCGTGCTCGTATCTGATGTCCGAGATCCGGGCTCAGACGCTCGATGCGCGCCGCGTCCCCCACGATATACGCGGGCGCGATGCGACTCAGCAGGGATCCGAGGTCGGGATCGGCAAGACGATAGTTGAGGGGTATGTAGGGCACGCCCGCAAGCGCAGCGCCGAACAACGCGATCGCCGCGGCCTCGCTGCTCTCATCGAGCAGAGCGACGTACGAGCAGCCGGAGGTTGAAATGTCCGCTGCCGCGGCTCGCGCCGCTTGCAGGAGGGCGCGATACGACCAGCGCCGTCCCCCACAAACGAGGCCGATGCGTTCGGGCTCGGCCTCGGCCGCCATCTGGAGCACGAGTGAAATATTCATGGGCCTATCGTCAGTCGGAGGAAGGCAGCGGCTTCGCGTCCTTGACCTGCAGCGCAACGCCGGCGACGGACAGCGATCCCTGGCCCGGTTTCACGCACAGGAGCTCGATTTTGCCGTCGGCATCGACGTAGCGCTTGCCGATGCGGGTACCTTGCGCGAATGCCGGGTCGATCGGCCGACGCTCGGCCGATGCTTGCTCGAGCATGGGCGAGCCGCCGCACTCCACCACGGCATCGGCACTGCCGCGAATGACCATGACCTCGGTGTCGCACACCGCGCTCTTGAGTTTGGTGCCGGGCTTCATCAGGAGATCGCTCCGGCGGCCTTGAGGCTCTCGATGCGTTCCCATGGAAGTCCGAGCTCCATGAGGAAGGACTCGGTGTGTTCCGAGGCCTGCGGGGCGCGCGTAGTCTGTACCGGCGTGTGATTGAATTGCACGGGACCGCGCACGAGCTTCAGCGGGCGCCCCCCGTCGGCGGCTTCCACCTCGAACAGCATGTCATTGGCGAGCGCCTGTTCGTCGCTGGCAAGGTCGAGCAGGCTCTGCACAGGCGCCCATTGCCCCTTGAGCGTTTTCAAATGCTGACGCCAGTAAGCGAAGGGACGCTTTGCGAAGGCCTGAGAGATGAGATCGCTTGCTGCCTTGGAATTCTCGATGAGCGCCCGAGTCTCGCTGAAGCGCGGGTCCTCGGCAACTTCCGCAAGGCCTAGATGCTCGAACGTGTCGCGGATGTGCGGCCCCGGGGTCAGTATGCACAGATTGATCGTTCCGCCGTCCGAGGTGCGGTAATTTCCCGAGAACGGGTTGGTCGGCTGGCCGCCGGATGTGGGCATGGGGTTGCGGATCACCTTGCCGCTCTCGATGAATTGATCGACCGCGGTGCCGGCCGCCCACCAAGCCGTACTCAGCAGGGATACGTCGAGCTCCATCGCTTCGCCGGTGCGTTCGCGATGGAACAGCGCCGCGGCAATTCCACCGGCGATGTTCATACCGCCGATCGAGTCTCCGAATGCGGCGATACCCTGCGTGAGCGGACCCTCGAGCTCTTTCGGCGACATGGAAAAACCGATGCCGCTGCGCGACCAGAAGGCCGTACCGTCGAAGCCTCCGACATCGCGCTCCGGTCCCTTGTCGCCGTACGCGCTGCCCCGTGCATAAATGATCTTGGGGTTCGCCGCGCGGATGTGCTCGACATCGAACTTGAGCTTCTGGCGCTGCGACGGCAGATAATTGGTGAGGAAGACGTCGCAGGTCTTGGCGATCTCGTAGAGCAGCTCCACGCCCGCCGCGGTCGAGAAATCGAGACCGACACTGCGCTTGCCGCGGTTCGGATGCTCCATCAGGGTGTTGCGCATAGGGTCGAGCTTCATGCCGCCCAGATTGATGAAACCGCGCTGGGTATCCCCCCGCACCGGATGCTCGATCTTGATGACGTCGGCGCCCCAGTCAGCCAAGATCGCGCCGGCGGCGGGGACGAACGTGAACTGCGCGACCTCCAGTACCCTGATTCCTTTCATCACCTGCGACATAACTACCCCCGTCGTTGCCCGGCTCTTCGCCCAATGATATCGAATCGCCCCCTTCGGGGCCTCTCACGCCGGCCGCTCATTTTGCTATGATGCTAAGCTAGCTCAGCAATGGCCGGCTGGCAATTGTGCGCCTGCCGAAGCGTTTACACATTCGGGGGCGGCGCAGATAATGAACATCGCCGTTGCGCAGTCGCGTCCGCGGGGGAAGAGGAGCAATGCCAATGACCAAGTCGGACGGGTTCAGTCCTCAGATCCTGCTGGATATTTACCGTAAGGCATTGCGGATTCAGCTGTTCGACGAGCGCATGCGCTCGTTGATTTCGACCGGGCGGATGGCGGCGGTCTATTACTCTCCCCGGGGCCAGGAGATCCTAGCGGCGGCGATGGGCGTGAACCTCGAGCCGACCGATTATTTGGTCACGACTTACCGCGGCGTTCACGATCAGCTGGCGAAGGGTATGCCGCTGCGGCCGATGGTCGCGGAGTATGCCGGCAAGGCGACCGGCGCGTGCAAGGGCAAAGGCGGTGCGATGCACATCACCTACCCGAAGGCCGGAATCATGGTGACCACCGGCGTGGTGGGTAGCGGCCTGCCGATCGCCAACGGTCTGGCGTTGGCGTCGCAGCTGAAGGGCGATGGCCGGGTGACGCTGTGCAATTTCGGCGACGGGGCTTCCAACATCGGGGCATTCCACGAGGCGCTCAACATGGCGTCGCTATGGAAGCTGCCGGTCATTTTCCTCTGCCAGAACAATCGCTTTGCCGAATGCACGCGCTACGAGGACGGCACGACCGTCGCCCATGTCGCGGATCGCGCCGCGTCCTATCGCATGCGCGGCGTCACTGTTGACGGAAACGATCCACAGGCCATGTGGGAGGCTTCGCGGGAGGCCGTCGAGCGCGCGCGCGCCGGCGAGGGCCCGACGTTGCTCGAGGCATTGACCTTTCGGTTCATGGGGCATTACTTCGGGGATCCCGGCGCCTATATTCCGAAGGAAGAGTACGCCGCGGCGCTGGCGCGCGATCCAATGCCCGCGACCAAGGCCGCGGTGCTGCAAAAGAAGGCCGCGAGCGAGGCCGAACTCGAGACAATCGCGCGCGATATCAACGCAGAAATCGACGACGCGGTAAAATTTGCGGCGGAGTCGAGCCCACCGGAGGCCGACGAGATCAACATAGACATTTACGCCCCGGGAGCCCCCGCATGAGCACCGTAACCGCTGCTGCTCCACAGACCATCAGCTTCACGGACGCCTATCGTCTGGCTCTCGACGAGGCGCTGGAGAGCGATCCGACCGTGCTGCTCCTCGGCGAGGACATCGGCGACAAGGAGGGCGGCGGCGTATTCAAGGTGACCAAGGGTCTGTCCACGAAATACGGGGCACATCGCGTGCGCACGACCCCTATCTCCGAACAGGCCATCCTCGGTGCGGCCGTCGGCGCGGCGCTCGCCGGCATGCGGCCGGTGGCCGAGATCATGCTGATGAACTTCGTGACCGTCGCGATGGATCAGATCGTCAACCATGCGGCCAAGTTGCGCTTCATGTCCGGCGGCCAGACCGGCGTGCCGATCACCATTCGCACTCGCACCGGGGCGGGTGCCGGCACCGCCGGACAGCACTCGGACATGCTCGAGGCCTGGTTCGCACACGTCGCCGGAATGAAAGTCGTCGTGCCTTCGACGCCGGCCGATGCGAAAGGCTTGTTGAGCTCGTGCATCTTCGACGATGACCCTTGTCTCTTCATCGAGGATGGCTTGACGCGCGCCCTGACGGGCCCGGCGCCGCCGCCCGGACACCGTGTGCCGCTCGGCAAGGCGCACGTCGCGCGCAGCGGCAGCGACGTTTCGGTCATCGGCTACGGGCGCCCGCTGCGCGATACCCTCGTCATTGCCGAACGATTGGCGCAGGAAGGCATCCAGGTCGAAGTCGTCGACTTGCGGACGGTTTCGCCGCTCGACACAGATGGCATCCTCAAATCCGTCGCCAAAACGCGCCGCGCCGTGGTGGTTCACGAGGCCCCGCGCAGCTTCGGAGTCGGTGCGGAAGTGGCGGCGCGTATCCAGGAGCACCTCTACGGCCAACTCGCTGCGCCCGTGCTGCGCGTCGCCTCTCGCGATGTCACGGTGCCATTCGCCAAGGTGCTCGAGACGGAATACCTGTATAAGCCCACCGAGATCGAATCGGCGATCCGGCGCACGCTCGAGGCAAAAGCACCGCGGTGAGCGCTTGGACGCAAATGACATTCTGCTGACCGATCGAGTGGCCATCGTCACCGGTGGTGGCGGTGGCATCGGGCGTGCCATTGCGCTCGCTTTTGCATCCGTCGGGGCGGACGTCGTGATCGGCGATATCGTTCCGGAGCGTTGCGAGGAGACGGCGGCTCGCGTCCGCGATCTCGGGCGCAAGGCTCTGGCCGTACCCACCGATGTCATGGAGACCGCCCAGGTTCGCGCGCTCATCGAGCGCGCTGCGAGCGAATTCGGCCGGATCGACATCCTGGTCAACAATGCCGGCGGCGTGAGCCCGCGACCGTTCATCGAGCAGTCGGAACGCTCCTGGCGAAAGCACATCGATCTGAATCTTGTGAGTGTGCTGGCCGCGACCTCGGCCGCCGTGCCGATGATGATCAAGGGCGGGCAGGGCGGCTCCATCATCAACGTCACCAGCATCGAGGCCTCGCGCGCAGCGCCGAATTACTCCGTGTACGCCGCTTGCAAAGCCGGCCTCAACAACCTCACCCGCACCTTGGCCGTGGAGCTTGCCGATCATGGCATCCGCGTGAATGCCATCGCTCCCGATATGACCGACACACCAGGTATTCGAGGCATTCGCGCCGGTTCGGTCGATCCTTCGGCGTGGATCGAGTTCACCGAGGAGCAGAAAAATGCGGTGGCACGGCGCATTCCGCTGGGACGTGCGGGAATCGATACCGAATGTGGTGACGCCGCCGTTTTCCTCGCCTCCAAGATGAGCAGCTACATCACCGGTATCATACTGCCCGTCGACGGCGGGACCTCCGGGTCGGGCGGCTGGGTACGAAGCCGCGCCGGCAACAACAAGTGGGTTCTCATCGATTGAAAATCAACGTCTCGCTGCCCTTCGATAAAATCCAGTACCCGGATGAGTTCCTGCGGGCCGATGCGATTGCGGAAATCTCAAGAACGGCCGAGCGTGTCGGCTTCAGCGCCGGCTGCGACACCGATCATCCGGTGCCCACGGGACGGTGGCTCGACGCAGGGGGTCACCACGCGCAGGACCCGTTCGTCATATTGAGTTTCGTTGCGGCTGCTACGCGCACGCTGCGGTTGCAGACCGGAATTCTCGTGCTGCCTTACCGCAATCCGTTCGTCACCGCACGCGCAGTGGCCACGCTCGACTTCCTCTCCGGTGGGCGCGTCACGTTGGGTGTGGGCGCCGGCTATCTCAAGGGGGAGTACAAGGCCTTGGGGGTCGACTTCGAGCGCCGCAACGAGATCATGGATGAGTATCTCAAGGCGATGAAGGCCGCCTGGACCGCGGACGAATTCACATTTCAGGGTACCGGCTATCAGGCACTCGGCAATCGCATTCTGCCGCGTCCGATCCAGCGGCCGCATCCGCCGCTCCTGATCGGCGGCAATTCGAGGCGCGCGATTCGCCGCGCGGTCGAGCTGGCCGATGCCTGGAATCCTTTCATCACTTCCTCTGCGGTGTCGGCGACCAGCCGCACCGCGGCAATGACCGATGAGATGGATCTCGCCGGGGGCATCACCTACATGCGCGAGCACTGCGAGAAGGTGGGTCGGGCGCAGCTCCCGGATGTCGTTCTGGGTGCCGTGAATCAACCCAACGAGGCGTGGAATGCGCAAGCGCTGCTCGGGAAGATCGCCAAGCTGCGCGAGCTCGGTGTGACCACCGTCGGAGCGACCATCGACGGCTCGAGCCGCGCCGAGTGGTGCGCCAACGCGGAGCGCTACGGTGATGAGATCATTGCGAAGCTCCCGTGACAGCGAGCCGCGTCGAGGCGAGGCGAATCTGGGCACCCCTCGAGCCGCTGCGCGAGCGCGTTTACCGCAGGATCTGGTCGGCGAGCGTGATCTCGAACTTCGGCCAGCTCATCTTGGGCGTAGGCGCCGCGTGGGAAATGACGCGTCTCACCTCATCACCCGGGATGGTCGCCCTGGTGCAGACCGCGCTGATGGTGCCATTGATGCTGGTGTCCGTGCCGGCCGGCGCGATCGCCGACATGTTCGATCGGCGCAAAATCGCCCTCGTCGGGCTGGGATTCGCCACCCTGTGTGCCGCCACACTCACGACGCTTGCGCTCGCCGGACTCACGAGTCCGTGGGTGCTGCTCGCTTTCTGCTCGCTCATCGGCGGGGGCGTCGCTCTCTATAATCCCGCGTGGGCCGCATCGATCGGCGAGCAGGTCAGCGCGGAGCACTTGCCTGCCGCCGTCGCACTCGGTTCCATCAGCTACAACCTGGCGCGCAGCTTCGGTCCGGCCGTAGGCGGCCTGGTGGTGCTCGCATTCGGTGTCCCGGCCGCGTTCCTCATCAACGCGCTCGCCTATTTACCACTGCTGACGGCGTTCGCATTCTGGCGTCGGAAGCAAGTGGCCGCGAGGCTTCCTGCGGAACGGATCGGCGGCGCCCTCGTCGCAGGCGCGCGCTACGCGCAGCATTCGCCGCCGGTGCGCGCCGCCATGGTCCGCTCTTTTGCGTTTGGGCTTGCCGGGGCAGCGGCCGCCGCGCTGGTCCCGCTCGTCGCGCGCGATCTGCTCAAGGGCAACGCCAGCACTTATGGGCTTTTGCTCGGGTGCACGGGAGTGGGTGCGGTCATCGGGGCGCTGCTCGTCAACCGGGCGCGCCACTCCTTGAGTCCCGAGCAAGCCTTCAGGCTGTGTGCGTGCACGGCGGGGCTGATGCTGCTGGTCATCGGCGCGAGCCGCGTTATCTTGCTCACCGCGGCCGCAATGGTCGTCGCCGGTGCGGCCAACATGCTGACGATCGCCCTCATCAGTGTGAGCGTGCAGCTTTCCGTACCGCGCTGGGTCGCCGCCCGAGCGATTGCCGGATATCAGGCGTCGCTCACCGGGGGAATCGCGCTGGGAGCTTGGCTCTGGGGGCGAGTCGCGGCGCACTGGAGCATCGAGCTCGCGTACTTCGCCTCGGGTGTCGCGCTCTGCGTCACACCCTTGATCGGACTGCTTTTGCCGATGCGGCATACCTCGCCGACCGATGTCGAGATGATCGAGATCGGCGCGGAGCCCGAGGTCGCGCTCGACATCACCGCACGCTCAGGTCCCATCGTCGTCGAGATCGATTACCAGGTGGATCCGGCGGAGGCGCGTAAGTTCTACGAGGTGATGTTGAAGCTGCAACGCGCCCGGCTGCGCAACGGTGCGTACCAGTGGTCGCTGGCGCGCGATCTGGCGGATCCTGCGCTGTGGACGGAGCGCTATCACTTGCCCACGTGGTTGGATTATCTGCGCCTGCGCAGCCGCTTCACGCACGCCGACCGGGCGCTGCAGGCGGCGGCGGATGCTTTCAACGGCGCACGCGATGGTCGGCGGGTTCGTCGCCGTCTCGAGCGTCCGTTCGGCTCGGTGCGCTGGCGCGCGGAGACTCCGGACACCCACGACGACGATCCGATGACGCTTTATCCGCCCTGACGCACCAACGCCGGGATCACTTGATCGGCCACGCGTCGCAGATAGGTCCAGGCCAAGTCTGGGGGACAGCCGCCGCATAGCGGGTGCAGCGGCAGGCGGCCCCAGCGCTTCACCAGCGCAACCGCTCCTTCCACGTCGACGACCCGGTGCGCGCCACCCTCCGCCCGGAGTTCCTCGACTGTCTTGCCCTTCGACAAGCTGACCGTGGGTCGGTCTGCATCCTTGTTCCACTCGGCATAAGCAACGGCGTCGGCGAGCAGGTAGGGACCCACCTCTTTCCAGCCGCGATCGGGATCGGGGTGCACGAACACGATGCTCGGCATCTCGGGCGAGGGCAGCAAGCACTGGCCCGGCTCGAAGCCGGCCTCGCGCGCTGCCTGTGCATAAGTCTCGGCGAGTCCCGGCGTATTGGTCTGCGCAAAGAAGGGCAGACCGTTGCGGCCCGCGCGGCGCGCTGCCGCCTTGGTCGCGCCGCCCCACATGATTCTCGGACGTCCCGGCGTAAAGGAGGCCGGCGTCACACGCGGCATCGCCGTTGCCGCCGATGCCTGCTGCAGCACGTCGAGCAGTTGCTCGAGCTTCTGGTCGGCGATCGTGCCACGCTCCTCGTAGTCCAACTTGTAGAGTTCGTATTCGACAGGCCGGTAGCCGATGCCGAGGACGTAGCTCACTCGACCCTGGCTCACATGGTCGAGCACGATCATCTCCTCGGCGAGACGCACCGCGTCGTACATCGGCAAGAGCGCTGCCGCCACGATAATCTGCACGTTGCGCGTCACGCCAGCCATCGCCGCAGCCAGAATGAGCGGAGCAGGGAGGTAGCCGTCCTCCGAGCAATGATGCTCCGACAGGCCGATGTTCAAGGCTCCCTTCTCGTCCGCCCACTGCGACATCTCGATCGCCGCCCGATATTCGCGCGCAATCTCGGCGGGCGCCATACCCGGAACTCTCAAGTCGAAGCGCATCCCGAACATGGCAGCGATACTATAACGACCAGGGGCAGAATATCGAGGAGACATCGATGGTCGATTCGCGGGTGCCGGTGCGCCGGATCATCCACACGATCCATGCCGTGGCGGACATCTCGGCATGCCGTGCCCAGTACATGGACCTGCTGGGCGGAATGATTTTCGCGGAAGGGTATTTCGAGGCCGAAGACCGCGACATGGCGCTGCTCTATGTGGCCGATCACATGATCGAGCCCATGTCACCGCGCGATCCGGCACGCCTCGAGAAGCACTTCGCTCGATATCTGCATCGCTACGGTCCCGGTTTTCATTCGTTCGAGATAAAAGTCGAGGACGGGCCGGCCGTCGCCGCCAAGCTCAAGGAGCATGGCTGCAAGTTATCGGCAGAGTACGGCTTTTTCTTTTATGTGCGCCAGGAATCAACCGGCGGTGTGCTCCTCGAAGTGTGCGAAAGGCCGATGCCCAATGATCCTTATGAGCGCGGCGACTGGCGCCCGGATTGGGCCGGCCGTCATGCAACCACCCTCGAGGGTCTCGATCACATCGCCTGCGTCATACCCGACATCGCCCGCGCACTCGCATTCTTCACCGGCCTGCTCGATGGTGAGCTGCTCGCCGATGAGCGCATCGCCCTGCCGCAGCCCGCGCGACGCGTGCTCGTGCGCCTCGCCGGCACCCGGGTCGCTTTCATCCAGCCTGATGATTGCAAGGAAGGGCCCTTGGCCGAATTCCTCGAGCCGCCGACTTCCGGAATCTACTCGCTCGTGTGGCGCGTCGAGGACCTGGGGGCGGCGGAGAGGTTCTTTCGTGAGAAACGCTTGCGCACGACGCGCGAGGCCTGCGTATCAGGAGGCATCGCGATCGACCCGCGCGATTTCTCGAGCGCGCGCCACGAGTTCATCGTGCGGCGTCAGCCGCGGTCGCAGGCGATCATTGCGCCGCGCAGCTCATAGCTCGAGAGCATATCGTTCCAGCCCATCGTGGGCGCTTGCTCGAGCCTGATGCCGGGGACGCGCAGCAGCCGATCGAGGAATACTCTCGTCTCGTGCATCGCCACTTGCGAGCCCGGGCAGCGGTGGCTGCCGTAGCCGAAGCTGAGATAGCCGGCGGCCGACTTCTGCCGCTTTGCGCGATCGGGATCCAGGACGTGCGGACAGGAGCCGGTGACAGATTCGTCGGTGTTGGCGGCACGAATGTCGATTGCCAGCAGCGTCCCCGCGGAGATCGTACCGGAGCCGATCGCCATATCCTCCGCCGCGCGCCGCTGCAGCACGGACGCCACGGGCTCGAGGCGCAGGATCTCATCGAGGATCGCCAGCTGGTCGGTCTCGTCCCCGGCGAGGAAGCGTGCTCGCAGGTCATCGCGCTCGAAGAGATGCCACGCGGCCATCACGATGAACTCACGCGTGGTCACCATGCCCGCCACGGCGTAGGTCATGCATTCGATCATGATCGCCTTGTTCGAGTAGCTTTCATCGAGGAGCTGCGAGATGAGGTCCTCGCGCGGCGCGCGACGACGTGCTGCAATCGCGGGGCGCACATCCCGGTAGTAGAAATTGAGCGCGTGGTAGCGGAAGACGAGAGGCTGCAGGAGACGCCCGAGCCGGGGTGATTGGGATAAATGGCCGGAGCTCAAGGTTGCGCCGATTCGGGCCGACATGGACGTGCGGTCGCTATCGGTGAGACCGACGATCTCAGCGGCTACGGCGACGGCGAGCTCGAGGCTCAGAGTATCGAGTTGCGCTTCGCCCGCGGCCCGGAGGCGTGCGAGCAGCGTGTCCGTGGCCCGCTCCATGACCGCTCGGTAACGGGTCGTGACGGCCGTGGCCGTGAACAATCTGGCGATGGCGCTGCGCTTGCGCCGGTGCGCCTCGCCGTCGAGGTAGAACACCGGGGCATGCTCGGGATTACCCGTGTCGACCTGATCGGGGTCGGCGCCCGCCTGCTTCGCGAGGCCGTTGCGCAGGAGGTCACGGGCGAACGAGAAGCGAGTGATGACCTGCGCCTCGTGGTCGAAGGCCACGCGCTCGGCCGCCAAGCGGGCCGATTTGCGCTCGTCTCGACTCGGCGCGACAGGGCAGGCAGCGAACGCGTCGGCACTGGGTTCCATCGGACCTCCTATGATACACAGTGGATCATAAAATGCCGGTCCGTCGGCGTCAATTTTGCCGATTGCGCGCCGAGAAGATGCAGCGTTGCGGTTCCACGCCGATCGGGGGCTGAGCGAGCGCTCAGCAACGCACAAGCACGCTGCCCATGAAGCGATTGGGGCGCTACACTCACGCGGCGTAGTTCGGTCGGAGGGGGAGTATGAACGTTCAGCCGGCGGCTTTTCTTCGCACCACGCTTCCATTGGATTTATCCAAGCTCGGTGCACTCGACAGTGGCCGCTATCATTCGATCTGGCTGCCGGATCACATGGTGAGCTTCTGGCCCGAATCGATATGGACTCCGGAGTTCACCGACCTCGCGACCGTTTCCGCGTCTCCTCACAGGCATCTGGATGCGATGGTGGTCGCCGGGGCGGCCGCCGTGCTCACCAAGAACGTGCCGATCGCGACCAGTGTGGTCGATACCGTGCGCAGACACCCGTCGTTGCTGGCACAGAGCGCCCTAACCATCCACCATTTGTCGCGGGGACGATTCATCTTAGGGCTCGGTTGCGGCGAGACGGAGAACACGGTCCCCTATGGCTTCGATTTCGCAAAGCCGGTCGCTCGCTACGAGGAAGCGCTGCGCGTCATCAAAATGCTCTGGGCAAGCGACGGCCCGATCGATTTCGTAGGTCAGTTCTACACGCTGCGCCATGCACGCTTGGATACCGAGCCCTACGAGGGTCGATATCCTCCGATCTGGGGGGCGGGCAGCGGCCCGCGCGTTCTGGGCATCATCGGTCGACATTGCGACGGTTGGTGGCCTGCGGGCGCGCACTCGCCCGATGATTATGCGGCGAAGCTCAAGGCGGTGCGCGATGCGGCCGAGCAGGCCGGCCGCGATCCGGCCGCGATCACACCCGCGATGATCTGGACCTGCCTGATCGCCGACGACGATGCCGAGCTTACCGAGATCCTCGAGGCACCGCTGATCCGGTCCTACTACGTGATGCAGACACCGGCGGCGCTCATGCGTCAATACGGCTTCGAGCATCCGCTGGGAGAGCACTGGCGCGGATATCAAGACATCACCCCGGAGGCATTGCCGCGCGAGCGCGTCGTCGCGATGCTCAAGAAAGTGAATCTCGAGTCCCTGCTCGCGATCGTGCCGCACGGTAGCTCGAAGCAGATCGCCCGTATCCTCAAGGGCTATATCGATGCGGGTCTGCGGGTTCCAAAGATCCTGGACTACGGCAGCATGGCGGGGCTCAAATATGCGGCGCGCTCCGCGCAGAAAGTGCTGGACGCGGAGGATGAACTGATGCGTCTGGTGGGGGTGAACCGATGAGTCACGATGTCCTGAATGCGGACCTTTTGCTGGCGGAGGCAGAGAGCAAGACCGGCTTGAGCGACTACGGCGATGACACGTTGCCCGATAGATTCCGGCGTGCGGCATCGTATCTGCAGAGTGTGAACATGGACGAAGCCGGCCAGCGCGCGGCGGCGTCGGTTTGTCTATGGCTCCTGACTTCGCGGCTCGAGCTCTTCGAGGATCGCAAGCGTTATCCAATCGGCCAGGAGAAGATCGAAAGGCCCCTGTTCGCGACCGGCGAGACGCGCTCGGGCACGACGCTTATGCACGCGTTGCTCTCGGTCGACCCCAACGGGCGAGCGCTGCGATTCTGGGAGGTGATGTATCCCTCACCGCCGCCGGGGCTCGCAGGACCCGACGATCCGCGGCGCGCCCGCGCGGACGATGACTGGCGCGATATCCTGAAGCGGCTGCCGAAATGGCTCATCAGCCATCCTTACAACGACATGCTCGGCGACGGCTTGCCGGAATGCGAGCGCACCTGGGCTTTCGACTTCCGCGTCATGACGCCGACGGCATGGTGGCGGGTGCCGATGGGAATGAACGTCGGAGGTCTGCCGTCCGATCCGCGCGCTCAATACCGCATTCACAAGATGATGTTGCAGCAACTACAGTACGCCAGACCCAAAAAATACTGGGTCTTGAAAGGATTTCACGCGGCGCGGCTCGAGGCTCTTTTCGAGACCTATCCCGATGCGAGCATCATCTGGGTGCATCGCGATCCGGTGCAGGCCATCGCCTCGCGAATCGTGCTCACGGGCGAGCTCGTCGAGGGGCTCACGGGTCATGTAGACTGGCCGGAACAGGCGCGCGTTCACTTGGCCGCATGTCGCGCCGGCTTCCACGCGACACTGCACAATCCCATGACGAATGACCCGCGCATACACCATGTGCGGTATCAGGACTTCATCGCCGATCCGGTCGGCACCATACGGGGCTTTTACGAAAAATACGGCGTGCCGTTCGGGTCGGACACCGAGACGGCGATGCGCAACTATTTGAAGAACAACAAGGCCGATCGATACGGCAAGTTCCGCTATTCGACCGATGTCATCGGCGGCGACATTGCCGCTCTGCACGCGGAGTTCGAGCCGTATCGAAAGCGATTCGGTATCGATATAGAGCGGCGCAACTAGGTGCGCCCATGCACGAGCGACTATCCGTCAACTCGATTTGCTTCGCAGGCGCCGGCTTTCGCGAGTTGGGCCGATATTGGCAGGAGCTCGGCGTGCATCGCGTGAGCGTGGCGAGCCCCCTGTTGCTGGAGGAGGGCGTCGCGGCTGCGCAGGAGGCGCTACGCGCTTGCAATTGCCAATTGGAAACGATCGCGCACCCATTTCTTCACGGCCGGCATCTCGATGCGACGGAGAATTCCTGGCGCGACGCGCGCGAAACGCTCGAGCGCCTGATCGAGGATGCCCGCATGCTCGGGGCGCGCTCGATGTATCTGCTCACCGGCGGTCACGGCACACTCACCTGGGAAGAGGCGGCCGAAGTGTTCCGCGCTGCGGTTGCGCCCTGCGTCGCGAAGGCGCGGCAGGCGGGGATCCCTCTGATGGTCGAGAATGCGCCGCCGCTGCATGCGGACCTTCACATTGCGCATACCCTGAGAGATGCAATCACGCTCGGGGAAATCGCCGACGTGGGGGTTTGCATCGAGTTCTTCGCCTGCTGGACGGAGGCGGGCCTCAGAAAGTCCCTCGAGCGTGCGGTGCCGCGTTGTCATGTCGTGCAAATCTGCGACTATGTATACGGTGATCGGTCGCTGCCGTCGCGGGCGGTCCCGGGAGACGGTGCGATCCCGGTGAAGAGAATGATCGAGTGGATCTTGGCGGCCGGCTACCGGGGTGTGTTCGACCTCGAGCTCATCGGACCCCGCATCGACAAGGAGGGGCGGCTCAACGCCGTGCGCAGAGCCGCTGCTAACGTGGGCGAGATGCTGCAATCGCTCGGAGCATGATTCGCAGGAGATACGATGGCATTCGGAGACGGTCGCGACGATGACGCCTTGCGCGAGGCCTGGAAACTGTTCTGCGAGCGCCTGCAGGCCGCAGGCGACCGGGTTTTCAAGGACTATAACCCGCCGACGCCGCTGCATCGGGCGGATGCGTTCCGCTTTCTCACGCAGAACCTCGGGCAAGCGTTCGACCTAGGGCTGGAGACCAAGGACACTCGCTATCCGGTACTGCATGCCTTCGTCACCCCATTCTGCAAGCTCGGCGGCGACTGCGCCGATTTCGTGTACCAGCAGGCCTGGATCGACGGCAACTCGGTGTACAAGATCAGCGGCAACAGGGGCACGGCGCGATTCTTGAATTTCACCGTTCAGGGGCCGAGACCCGAGAAGCAGCCGGGTACGAACTCGCCCAGCTTGCATGAGCCCTTCGGCGACATTCCCGAGGCGAACCTGTTCGGACATCAGCTGGAGACGCAATGGGACGGGAGCTTCGAGCTCTACATCGGCGGCCCGCGGCAAGGGCCGAACTGGTTGCCCACGACGCCGGGCTCGCGCAAGCTCTTTTTGCGCCAGGGCTTCGATCGCTGGAGCGAGTTGCCTGCACGTATGCGCATCGAGCGCGTCGGCATGACCGAGCCGCCGCCCGTGCCGACACCCGAGGTCATGATGCGGGCAATGGACTGGGCCGGGCAGTTCGTGACCGGGCTCATGAACGATTGGCCGGACCACCCTTACAACTACAGCGCAGGTGTCGTCGACGCGGTCAACGTCAATGTTTTCCCTGCGGACCCTCGGGGTGATACGGCTTCGGACCGGCGACGCGGCCGTGCAGTTGCGCATGTGTGCTGGAAACTCGAGCCGGATGAGGCGCTCATTATCGAGTTCAACTCTCACGACGGTTTTTGGATGATGACGAACGCCGGCGTGTTCTTTAACAGCATGGATTATCTATACAGGCCCGTGAGCTATACCCCGGCGCGCACGAAGGTGGACGGCGACGGCAAAATACGCCTTATCCTCTGTCACGATGATCCGGGCTACCACAACTGGATGGACACCCAGGGATTCGAGCGCGGCAACCTCACGTATCGGAATCTCTTGAGCGAGGCGCAGACTGTTTTTCGAACGCAGCTGGTCAAGCGCTCGCAACTTGCGCAGGCATTGCCTCAGGATACGGCCAAGATCTCACCCGAGCAGCGACTGTGTCAGATGCGCGAACGCTTCGACGGCATCAGGCTGCGCTACGGCCTATGATCCGCTTTTCTCGTGCATGGTCCGCTCGTCCCAGAGTCTGACCGTGTAGCCGTCGGGATCGAGAAGCTCGGCGCCGTATCCCCAGAAAGTCCTTTGCGGCCCATGAACGAAGCTCAAGCCGGCCTTCAAAAGCGCTCGATGCAGGGCCTCGACGTCGCCGACGCTGAAGTAGAGCGCAACGTCGACGGGGCGGCTCGGGTTGTCGGATTGCTGAAAGAAGAGCGTGAAGTCATTTTGGTCGCGGAGCGCGACGGTGCGGCGTTCGGGAATCTCGAATTCCACCTTCAGGCCGATGCACCGCGAATACCAATCGCGCGACCGCGCCCAGTCGGCAACCGGCAGCGTGAGATGGTCGAACCTTGCCATGGCGGTCAGTCTAGCGCGAGCCGTGATAGCCTGCAGCCGCAAGCGCTTGCCACGGTGTGCTCGATTTGGCAGGCTCTCAGCTCCCCGCTCGCAACCGACCAAGGCGCATATGTCCAACTTCACCGCTGCAAGAAGTCCGCAAGTCACCCTCGATCTCAGCGACGTCGATCATCGCGTCGGGCAGCTCGTCGGCGGCGGTCAACTCTGGGAGCCGTGCGCGGCAAGCGACATCCGCCGGTGGGTCATGGCGCTGGATTATCCGAACCCCATTCATTGGGATCAGGAGTTCGCCCAGAAATCCAACTTCGGCGGTATCGTGGCGCCGCAGTCGATTTGCGTCGCGCTCGACTTTGGGCATGGTGTGCAGCCCGCCTGCGTCGGCCACATCGCGGGCTCTCACTTGCTTTTCGGGGGTGAGGAATGGTGGTTCTATGGCCATCGCGTTCGCCCGGGCGACAAGCTGTTCCAGGAGCGGCGCTTCTACGATTACAAGGTGACCGATACCAAGTTTGCCGGACCGACCATGTTCCAGCGCGGCGACACCGTGCACCGCACACAGAACGGCACATTGGTGGCGAAAGAGCGTGCGACGTCCATTCGGTATCTTGCCGCCGAGGCCGAGAAGCGCAAGATGTTCCAGGGCAACGATCAGACGAAGAAGCCTGTGTGGACGGCCGATGCGCTCAAGAAGGTGGATGGCATTCGCCATGACTGGATCATGTCGAACCGACAAGGCATCTCGCCGCGATTCGATCAGGTGAAGGTGGGCGATAAGCTGCCGCAGCGGGCGATCGGACCGCATTCGATCGCGTCGTTCACCACGGAGTACCGCGCGTTCCTGTTCAATATCTGGGGCACCTTTCATTGGGTCGGTGTGCCGGGCGTGAAAGACCCGTGGATCAATCAGGATCCCGGCTGGGTCGAGGGGTTCGGATTCGACGAGGCAGGCGCCGCGATTGACCCGCGCAAGCGCGACGGTCTCTACGTCGGTCCGTCGCGAGGACACATCGATGATGCCAAGGGCGCGGAGATCGGCGTGCCGCGCGCCTATGGCTATGGCGCTACCATGGGCGCCTGGGCAACCGATTACCTCGCCTACTGGGCCGGCCATGACGGCATGGTGAGGCACACCAAGCTGTCATTCCGCGGTCCGGCATTCGAGGGCGATGTCACCTTCGTGGACGGCGAGGTGACTGCGAAGCAGCCGGAGTCCCCATGGGGCGTGCCTGTGGTCGCGGTCAAGCTCCAGATGACCAACCAGGAAGGAAACGTACTGGTCGACGGCTATGGCGAGGTCGAGCTGCCGCCTTGATGCACATCGATGTGCAGGCGGGTCAGCTTCAACGATGCAATCTTCCACTGACCGTTCCGTCGGACCCAGCGCTCGTGATAATGGCCGTAGCCGGTGATGGAGGGGCGGTCCGCGCCCCAGATCACGCGGTCTTGCATGGCCCAGACGACGTGCGCCTCGTCCCCGTTCAGCTCGATCTCGGGCGAGTGAACTTGATGTGCAGTTTTCGCGGTGAGGATCGAGGACTGAATCTGTCGGATGACGGCGTCGCGCCCGCGAATCAACGGGACTTGTGTTCCTTCCGTCACGTCCAGCACACAATCTTCGGTAAACAAATCGGTGTAACTGGCCCAGTCCTTGGTGTCCAAGGTGCGGCAATAGCGTGCCTTGCCTTCGCACAGCGCGATCCGGTCGTTGATCGCTGCCAGGTCGTTCATTCTGTGTCCCCTCGTGGTGTCGAAGTTAGGGTCGGCGGCGACGGTCGGCTCAGGTGACCGACCAGCCGCCATCGACCGTCAATACCTGATTCGTGACGTAGCGAGCCGCGGGCGAAGCGAAGAACAGCACGGCGGCGCCGATGTCGCGCGGCTCGCAGATGCCGAGCGGCGGCCGCCGCCGCGCCGGTCCCTCGGCTGCCGGACCCTTGGCGCCGATCGCGCCGGGAGTCGCGACGCCGCCCGGCAAAATCGTGTTGACCGTGATGCCGTGATCAGCGAGTTCGAACGCGCTCGCGCGGCTCAAGCCGAGGAGGGCACCCTTGGAAGCCGCATAGGCCGCGAGGCCCTTGACGATGGACCCCACAAGGGCGGCCGATGCGATGTTGACGATCCGTCCGCCGACGCCGGTTGCGACCATCGCTCGAGCGACCTCGCGTGTCATCAGGAAGGGACCTCGCGCATTGATCGCGTTGGTGCGCTCCCATTCGCTCGCGGTGCCCTCCAAAAGCAGCTCGCGGTCCTGCACGCCGGCGTTGTTGACCAGCGCCCAGGGAGCACCGTAGCCGGATACGACCTCCGCGCACGCCCGCACGATGGAGGCCTCATCCGCGAGATCGAGATGCACGGCGCCGGCGCGGCCGCCGGTGTCGCAGAGACTCGCGGCTACTTTGCGGGCGGCCGCGATGTCGCGATCGGCAATCACGACGGTCGCGCCCGCCTCCGCCAAAACCGCCGCGATGCCCGTACCGATACCGCTCGCACCGCCCGTGACGAGCGCCACTTTACCGCCGAGGTCGAATGAGTCGATTGAGCGTGCCGCCATGGGATTTTCCCTGAGTTGCGTGTACGCATTCTCCGGGGCCCCGCCTACACAGAGCAACCTTTGTCCCGCCAACCAGCCGGCTGTATCGCGGGGGCCACGATTGCCGGGCTGGGCCTGGATCGCGGCCTCATACCTGTTTACTTCGGTCGGACTCCGTTCCATAATGAAATGAACACCATTGTTGCGTATTTACGGAATACGCGCAGTGACACAAAAACGACAAGATTAAGGGAATCCTCGGGCGGCCCATCCGCCGGGGGACGGAGAGAAAAAGGGGGGTAAATGAATAGCAGACTTCTCGCTCGGATCGGCTCGGCGTTGGGTGCGGCCGGGATTCTTCTCGTTGCGCCCATGGGTGCCCATGCGCAGCAACAAGCGACCAGCCCGGCAGAATCGCCGGTCGGCGGTCTAGAGGAGATCGTCGTGACTGCGCAGCGTCGCTCGGAGAAAGCCGTCGACGTGCCCATCAGCATCACCGCGCTCAGCCAGGACCAACTCGATACCGCCAATGTGCAAAATCTCGGCGACATCATGAAGGTTACCCCCGGGCTGCGCTTCGATTATCAGACGGGCTTCGCTCAGCCGACGATTCGCGGCATCGGCACCGGCATCACGACCTCGGGCGGCGGGTCAAACGTCGGTGTTTACATCGACGGCTTTTATTCACCCAACCCCCTGGCGTCCGACTTCCAGCTGCTCGAGGTCTCGAGTATCCAAGTCCTCAAGGGCCCACAGGGCACCTTGTTCGGCCACAACGCCACAGGCGGGGCGATCGTGGTGACCACCGACGATCCGAGCGTCGAGCCGCGCGCGGAGGCGAAGGTGTCCTATGGCCGGTTCGACTCCCAGAAATATCAGGCCTATGCGACCGGGGGCTACGGAATCGCGGCAGCGGATGTCGAGGGCGTGTACAGCAAGGGTAGCGGCTTCATCACGAATATCTTTGACGACGATAGCCATGTCGCTGCCTATGAGAACTGGACGGTCCGCACCGGCCTCAAGCTTCAGTTCACCGACGGGATATCGGCGCTGTTCCGCTACACGCACTCCGATCAAGACGACCCGAGCACCCAGATGCTCAATTCCAATACCGACACGAGCATCAATCCGTCGACGGGCCAGCCGTGGGGTATTCAGACATACACGGTCCCGGGCACATACACGACCAATCCCAACCAGATAGCGGCGAATCTGCCGCGGTTGTATACGAACAGCACCAACATCGAGACGGCGACGATCAAGGCCGATCTGGGCTTCGCGAATTTCACCTCCTACTCGCAGTATCGGCAAGAGAACGTCAATCAGTCGGAAGCGCTCCAACAGGTGGCTCTGCCTATCTTTCAGCTCGGACTGCCGATCTTCGACTACACCACCAGCCAGGAATTTTTGCTGACCTCGAAGCCCGGTCCGCGCCTGCAGTGGACGGCGGGCGCCTACTACTTGAGCTATCGCGATACCTACGTTACCTACATCGATAGCATTCCAGGTCCACCACGGTTTCGCCTGGGCGGCTCGAGCACGACCACGCAGAATCTTGCCGGTTACGTCGACGCCACGTATGAGATCACGCCGCAACTCTTCATAACCGGCGGCGTTCGCTACGCGCACGATGCCGTGATCGATGCCTACTACAATCCCAGTCCTTTCGTAGGCGCGAACCCAAACCAAGAGATCAAGGTGCCCAGCATCAACAGCACCAAGGCAACGCCGCGTGTCGTGCTGCGCTACAAGCTCACGGATGACTCGAACGTCTACGCATCCTATACGGAGGGTTACAAGGCCGCGATTCTCGACGTCGGTGGCTCTTGTCAGGACTTCTTCGACAACTACAAGTGCAATAACGTGCAGCCCGAGGATGTGCACGCCTACGAGGTAGGCTACAAGTTCGACAATCACACCATCTCCAACTCGCTCGCTGCTTTTCTGTACAACTACAAAAACCTGCAGGTTTCAGAGTTCCTCGCGCAGGCAGAGGCGTATATCGTCAACGCTGCACAGTCGCGAATTTATGGGCTGGACGACGATTTTCACTACAACCTGAACGAGCATTTCCAGGTGGTTGCCGGTTTCGCCTGGACGCACGCGCGCTACTTGCAGTTCGGCGGCTCAACCAACGCCCAAGGACAAGTCGTAGGAGCTCCGATCTACGCGACCTGCCCGGCACCCGCGGCGTTCGCGACCGACTGCTCACCCGGTACGTATGCTTACGTGAATACCGGCACCATTCTTCACAACGTGCACATGCAGCACTCGCCTGACAATACCGCCAATCTCGGGCCGCGATTCTCGACCGGCCGGACAGCCATCGGCGAATTTGCGCTCTCGAGCAACCTCTACTACACGTCGAGGATCTACTACAGTCCATCGGGCACACAGTTCCAGCAGCCCGCGTATGCCACGCTGGACGTGCGCGGCCAATGGAATCCGACCAAGAACTACTACGTTGCCCTGTTCGGCGATAACGTCGCCAACAGTCGCTACCGCAACCAGGTGCAGTACAACGGCTTCGGCATCGGTGCGGGGTGGAGCGCGCCTGCAGTCTGGGGCGTCGAGTTCGGCGCGAAATTCTAAAGAAAGATCGCGCGCGTGCCCCATGGACGGGGCTCGGTTTCGCACTCCGCTCGCATGATTTCCGCATCAGTTGTGATCATAACAATAGTTATGATATGTTCTGTCTATGATCACCCGACCAGCATCCACGGGCACTCGCCTGACCGAGTCGCGGCGCTTCGGCTTCCTCTTGAGGGATGTAACGCGCCTGTACGCTCAGCGCTTCGAGCAGCACGCGGCTGCCCTTGGCTTGACCCTCGCGCAATGCAAGGCGCTCATGCGCCTCGCGGATTGCGAGGGGGTGAGTCAGGTTCACCTCTCGGAATTGACGGACCTCGACCCCATGACCCTGGTGCGCATTCTGGATCGGATGGAAGCCGAGGGATGGCTCGAGCGGCGTAAGGATCCACGCGACAGGCGGGTGCGATGCCTGT
The DNA here is from genome assembly GCA_049513515.1 of Steroidobacteraceae bacterium. Classification (GTDB taxonomy): domain Bacteria; phylum Pseudomonadota; class Gammaproteobacteria; order Steroidobacterales; family Steroidobacteraceae; genus Bog-1198. The sequence continues at coordinate 209,130 of JBEKWA010000016.1, read as the reverse complement.
ATCTCACGAGCAAGGCCAAGCCGTTGCTGGATGACATCCGGGGCTTGATCGACGTCACGTGGGCGGACGCATTCGCGGGCATCCCCAAGCAAAAAAGCGACTTGGTGATGGAATTGCTCGATACGGTGCGCAGCAACCTCATGGCTCTCGAAACTCTGCCGGCGGTAGGCGCAGCGTCTCTCGCACGCCGCAGCGTGGCCGGACGGACGGCCGCGCGGGCGGGTGGGAAATCATGAGCGCCCAACCTCCCGATCTCGACACCGGCCCTGGCGAGGAATTAGCCGCGCGTGGGACGCGGCTTCAGCGTCTGCGCTGGCCGCTCATGTTGATCGTCCCGGTGGTGCTTGCAGCGGCCGTCTATTTTTATTTGACGGGCGGGCGCTATCAGAGCACGGACGATGCTTATACACAGGCGGCGACCGCATCCATCAGTGCCAATGTTGCCGGACGCGTGCTCGAAATCTACGTGCATGACAACGAGATCGTGAAGCGGGGCGATTCGTTGTATCGGCTGGACGATGCGCCGTTTCGGATCGCCGTGAGCGACGCCGAGGCGAAGCTTGCCAGCGCACGGCTGCAAATCGCCTCGCTCAAGTCGAGCTATCGACAGAGGCAAGTGGAGCTGCAGTCGGCCCGAGACTCGCTCGCCTATGCGCAGCAGCAATTCAACCGAAACTCCCGGCTTCTCTCGTCCGGAATCGCTTCGCAGGCGCAGTTCGATCAGGCATCGAACGCGCTCGATCTCGGTCATCAGCAGGTGGCGAATGCCGAGCAGGGGGTTGCGGTCGCGCTCGCCAATCTGGGCGGCGACCCGAACATCGCTCCCGAGCAGCATCCGCTGGTCGAGCAAGCTCAGGCCGCACTGGATCGCGCGCGCCTCGATCTCTCGTACACCGTGGTCAAAGCACCGGCCGACGGGGTCGTCACCAAGGTGGAGCAGCTGCAAGTGGGCGACTACATCGCGGCCTCGGCACCGGTGTTCGCTCTGGTGTCGACGCACGACGTGTGGATCGAGGCTAACTTCAAGGAAGCGCAGCTCGACCGCATGCGGCCGGGGCAGGCCGCGACCGTGGACATCGACCGCATTCGAGGCAAGCATTTTTCCGCGAGGGTGGCGAGCGTGAGCCCCGGCACCGGATCGCAGTTCTCGATGCTTCCTCCCGAGAATGCCACGGGGAATTGGGTCAAGGTCGTTCAGCGGGTCCCCGTCCGGTTGCAGCTCGACCATGTCGATGCGGGCCTGCTGTTGCAAAGCGGATTGAGCGCGAGTGTGACGGTCGATACGCGGTCAGAGCCCGATGCTCTTTCCTCCGAACCCAAGCGGTCCTTGGCTGCGGAGACACCCGGATCGGCGCAGTGAACGCCGCGATAGACGGCCGGCGAAGGATGCTCATCACCGGGTCCCTGATGACGGCCTCGATCATGCAGGTGCTCGACAACACGATCGCTAACGTCGCGCTGCCGCGTATCCAGGGAGCGGTCTCGGCCACTCAGGATCAAATGGCCTGGGTGCTGACCTCTTATATCGTGGCCGCGGCCATCATGACGCCGATGACAGGGTGGCTCGCCGGTCGTTTCGGCCGCAAGCGCATCATTCTTTTCTCGATCGCAGGCTTTACCGTGGCATCGATGCTTTGCGGCATTTCCCAATCCTTGCCGCAGATGGTGTTCGCGCGGTTGCTGCAGGGGGGGTGCGGCGCCGCATTGGTTCCCATGTCGCAAGCGGTGATGCTCGATATTTACCCGCGCGAGCAGCTCGCGAAGGCAATGAGCATCTGGGTGACCGGTATCACCATCGGGCCGATCATGGGGCCTGCGCTCGGCGGCTGGCTCACCGACAACTACAACTGGCGCTGGGTGTTCTACATCAACGTGCCGTTAGGCATCGTCGCCTTCCTCGGGACGCTGAGCACGCTGCCCGAGTCGGCGATCAAGCGGTCGCCATTCGATTTCTTCGGCTTTGCGACCTTGAGCCTCGCGGTCGGCGCGCTGCAGATCACCCTCGACCGCGGGCAGCTGCGGGATTGGTTCAACTCGCCGGAGATTTGCATCGAGGCGGCGGTCTCCGTGGCGGCCCTTTACCTTTTCATCGTGCACATGGTTACGACGCGCAAGACTCGCTTCTTGGATCCGGCACTCTTCAAGGATCGGAATTTCATGGCGGGGTGCCTCTTCATTTTCAACGTGGGCTTGCTCCTGTACGCGACGCTCGCGTTGCTGCCCCCGCTCCTGCAAGATCTGATGAATTACCCGGTGGTCACGACCGGTCTGGTCACCGCCCCGCGCGGCCTGGGTACCTTGATCGCGATGATCATCGTTGCGCGTTTCTCGAACGTCTTGGATGTGCGCTTCATCATCGGTTCCGGGTTTGCGCTGTCCGCTTTCTCGGCCTGGCAAATGACGCGATTCAATCTGCAGATGGACATGTACACCGTGATGTGGTCGGGCGTCGCGCAAGGCTGCGGTACCGGGATGGTGTTCGTGCCGCTCGCAGGCGTGGCGTTCGCCACGTTGAAATCCTCTCTGCGCAACGAGGGTGCGGCCATGTTCAGCCTGTCGCGCAATCTGGGCTCGAGTATCGGCATCTCCGTCGTGGAGACACTGCTGACGCGTAACATACAGACGGCGCATGCGTCGCTGGGTGAGCACATCACGCCGTTCAGTCCGCTCGTGCATGCGCAGTTTCCGGGCGGAGCACCGAGCCTGCACACTTTGTCCGCACTGAATGCGCAGGTCACGGAACAAGCGACCATGATCGCCTACAACGACAATTTCAAAATGATGTTGTGGCTGAGTCTCGCGGCGATCCCGCTGCTCCTGCTCCTGCGCAAGGCCGGCAGCGCACCGCGCAGCGACGAAGCGGTCGTCGTCGAGTGATCCCGTCATGCCGCCCAGATTCATAATCCTGGAATACGCGCGCCTCGCATGCGCTCCGCTGCTGTGCCTGCTCGCTGCGCTCACGGCCTGCAGCGTGGGCCCGAACTTCACGCGGCCGTCACCGCCCGCGGCCGCTCGATACACGTCGAACACACTCCCGCTCGAGGACAACACCGCGGCCGGGACACAACATGTCGCGCTGGGCAAGGAGATCGAGGGCGACTGGTGGTCGCTGTTCGGCTCGGATTCGATCGGCGGTGTCGTCAGGCAAGCCCTAGAGCACAATCGCACTCTGGAAGCCGCCGCACACACGCTGGCGCAGTCGCATGAGCTCGCCGTCGCGCAGGCGGGCTTGCGCTATCCCCAGGTGGGATTGACGGCCGGCGTCGGCCGGCAGCAATACGGTGCTGAGTTCTTCGGCGGAGACTTCACCTTCCCCCCCTTCACATACTTCGCTGTGGGCCCGACTGTCAGCTATACGGTGGATTACACAGGGGGCATCGCTCGGTCGATCGAGCAGCAGCAGGCGCAAGCCGAAGCGGCGCATCAGCAACTCGACGCGGCATTTCTCTCGGTGAGCGGGCAGGCGGTCCTGCAAAGCATCACCATCGCCTCGCTGCGCGCGCAAATTGCCACGGTCGAGACCATTCTCGAGCAAGATCGGGACAACCTGCGCCTCGTCCACACCGCATTCGAGAACGGCTCGGTCGCTCGCATCGACGTGGTGAGTGCTGAGAGTCAAATTGCCAGTGACTCGGCGTTGCTTCCGCCGCTGCGCCAGGAGCTGGCGAAGGCGCATCACGCGCTCTCGCTCGTGCTCGGTCGTTTGCCAGATCAGGATCTGCCCGCGGATCTGGAGCTCGCACAGATCACCCTGCCGCTCGAGATGCCGGTGAGTCTGCCGTCGGAGCTCGCACACCGCCGCCCCGACATACTGGCGGCGGAAGCGCGCCTGCACGCCGCGACCAGCGCCGTTGGTGTCGCCGACTCCAACCTTTACCCGAAGATCCAGATCACGGGCACCGTCGGACCGCAGGCCGTGACCCCCGGCGGGCTATTCGACCGCTCGAGCATCGCCTGGAGTCTGATCTCGGGGTTGACGATGCCGGTGTTCGACGGGGGAACGCTGCGTGCGGAGAAACGCGCGGCTGTCGACGCCATGCGTGCAAGCGCTGCGAGCTATCAGGAAGCCGTGCTCGAGGCCTTTACCCAGGTGGCGGATCTCCTCGAGGCGCTGGGGCACGATGCGGAGCAATTGGATGCGCAGGATCAGGCGCAGCGGGCGGCCGAGGCAAACTTAAGTCTCACTCGCGCGGCCTATCGGGAGGGTAATGTGGGCATCTTGCGAGTTCTCGATGCGCAGCGCTCCTACCAGCAAGCGCGGCTCGGTTACGTGCAAACCGTAGCGCAGCGCTATCTCGATACGGTGCAGCTGTTTCTTGCCCTGGGCGGGACCTCGCCGCATCCTAGCACCCACCATTTGACCGAAAACGAGGTAGAGAGATGAGCGACGCGTATATCGTTCAAGCGATCCGCACGGCGGGCGGACGCCGCAACGGCAAGCTGGCAACTTGGCATCCGGCCGATATGGCCGGCGAAGTGCTGAATGCATTGGTCGATCGCAGCGGCATCGACCCCGCTGCGATCGACGATGTGATACTCGGCTGTGTGAGCCAGGTCGGCGAGCAGAGTTTCCACATCGGACGCAATGCCGTGCTGGCATCGAAGCTGCCGGATCGCGTACCCGCGGTAACCATCGATCGCCAATGCGGCTCCTCGCAGCAGGCGGTGCATTTCGCCGCGCAGGCGGTCATGTCGGGCACCCAGGACGTGGTCATTGCGGCGGGCGTGGAAAGCATGAGCCGTGTGCCCATCGGCTCGCCGACGGCGCTCGCCGTCAATGCCGGTCTCGGTGGACCCTGGAGCCAGCGCATCCAGGATCGATATGGGGTGAAGGAGTTCAGTCAATTCACCGGTGCGCAGATGCTCGCCGAGAAGTACGGATTCGGCCGCGAGCGACTCGATGAGTTTGCGTTATTGAGTCACCAGCGCGCGGCGCAGGCCACGCATGCCAAGGCATTCGCAGCCGAGATCCTGCCGTTGCGAATCCCCGGCGGGGAGCACACCGTCGACGAGGGCATTCGTTTCGACGCCACGCGCGAGTCGATTGGCGCCGTGAAGCTCCTGAAGGAGGGCGGCGTTCTGACCGCGGCCAATGCGAGTCAGGTGTGCGACGGAGCCGCGGGCGTCTTGGTCGTCAACGAGCGCGCTCTGAAGACTCACGGGCTGAAGCCGTTGGCACGCATACACAACTTGACGGTGACGGGCGGCGACCCAGTGATCATGCTCGAGGAGCCAATAGGCGCCACGCGACTCGCGCTCAAACGCAGCGGTATGAAGATCGAGGACATCGATCTTTACGAGATCAACGAAGCTTTCGCATCGGTACCGCTGGCGTGGCTCCGGGGAGTCGACGCGGATCCGGAGCGGATGAATGTGAACGGGGGCGCGATCGCGCTGGGTCACCCGCTCGGTGCCACGGGCGCCAAACTCATGACCACCCTGTTGAATGCGTTGCGCGCGCGCAAGAAGCGATATGGGCTGCAGGCAATGTGCGAGGGAGGTGGCCTCGCCAACGTGACCATCATCGAGGCGCTTTGAGTGGCGGCCTCGCGCCGAGGCGGCCCGCTCGAGGGCGTCAGAGTTCTCGAGTTGGCGGGTCTCGGTCCGGCGCCGTTCTGCGGAATGATGCTCGGCGACATGGGCGCCGAGGTGATCCGGATCGAACGCCCCGGCGCGTTGTGGCACGAGCCTTCGCGCGATCCGCTGCTGCGCAATCGCCGCTCGCTGAGTTTGAATCTCAAGCACCCGGAAGGCCTCGCGACGGCGCTGAGCCTGGTCGCCGCCTGTGACGTGCTCATCGAGGGCTATCGCCCGGGTGTGATGGAACGCCTCGGAATCGGCCCTGCCGAGTGCCTGCAGAGAAATGCCCGACTGGTATACGGACGAATCACGGGCTGGGGTCAAACCGGGCCGCTCGCGGGCGCCGCGGGCCACGACCTCAATTACGTCGCGCTCACGGGGGCCCTGCATCTCATCGGGCCGCCGGGCGGCAAACCCGTGCCGCCGGTGAATCTCGTCGGCGACTTCGGGGGCGGCGCGATGCTGCTGCTCTCAGGGGTGCTCGCGGCGCTGCTCGAGTCCAAGTTGTCCGGAAAAGGTCAGGTGGTCGATGCTGCCATCGTCGACGGCACGGTGGCGCTGCTTGGGATGATGTTTTCGTTTCGCGCCAACAGTTTCTTCCGCGATGCCACCGGAGAAAACGTTTTGGCGGGCGGTGCCCCGTTCTACGACACCTACGAGACTCGAGACGGCCGCTACGTGTCCATCGCCGCGCTCGAGCCGCAGTTTTATGCGTTGCTGCAGGAGAAACTCGGTATCGATGACCCCGAGCTCAAGGGACTCGGTATCGCTACCGTGGACGATGCCGCTGCGCGCGCGCGCTGGCCGGCTCTACGCACCGCGCTTGCGCGTCTGTTCAAGGCGCGCAGCCAAGAGGAGTGGTGTCGACTCCTCGAGGGGACGGATGTCTGCTTCGCGCCCGTGTTGACTCTCGAGGAGGCGGCTCGGCACCCGCATAACATCGAGCGGCGCAATTTCGTGACCATCAACGGCGTTCTGCAGAACGCGCCGGTCCCGCGCTTCAGCCGTACGGCCCTCGAGCAGCCGGAGTGCGGGCGTGAGCCCGGGCAGGACACGGAGAGCGTTCTCGCGGACGTGCTCTCGCTCGCGCCGTCGGAAATAGAACGCTTACGTCGTGCGGGAGCCCTGAGCTAAAGCGGCGCTCACTTCCCCGTGAATCGAGGAGGGCGTTTCTCGCGCAGCGCCAGCACTGCCTCGCGGTGATCTGCGGTTACGTTCGACAACGCTTCTAAAGCGACGGAAGCATCCAGCACCGAATGCGCGAGTTGCTTGAGACCCAGGTTGACCGCGAGCTTCGTCCATTGAATTGCGCGCATGGCACCGCCGAGCAGCTCCTGCGCGAACGCGTCGACGACCCGGTCGAGATCCTCCGCCGGCACCACATGGTTGATCAGCCCGATCCTTTCGGCTTCCTCCGCCATCAAGAGTCGGCCCGTCATGAGGTACTCCTTCGCCCGGGCATGTCCGATGAGATGTGGCCAGATGACTGCGCCGCCATCGCCCGCTGCGAAGCCGACCTTCACGTGAGGGTCGCCTATTTTCACCGTCGGCGCAGCGAAAATGACATCACACAACAAAGCGATCGTCGCGCCGAGTCCCACCGCCGCGCCGTTGAGCTTCGCGATGATCGGCTTGGGGCAGTCGAGCATCCCGAACACGATCCGTTTGACGTTCGGGATATCGTCGATGAATATGCTGGGGTCATCGATCATCCTCTGGATGTGATCCAGGTCTCCCCCGGCGGAGAATGCACGCCCCACGCCGGAAAGAATCACGACGTCGGTGAGTGGGTCGACGGCCAGCTCGGTAAAGAAACGGGCGACCTCGTCATGCGCCACCCGATCGATCGCATTGAGGCTCTCGGGCCGATTGAACGAGGCTCGCAAGAGCCGACCCTCGCGCTCGAACCGAAACGTCGTATAGCTTGAAAGATCCACGACGAGCGATGGTACGCCATCCCGCGCTCGGATAGTATCGATACGCGAAACTACGGCAATTGGAGATTTGGGATGCGAATGAAACTGCGGGCCGGTCGAGGCGCTTCGCGATGACGATTACTACTCGCTTCACGCAATTGATTGGGATCGAACATCCCGTTGTCCAGGGAGGAATGCAGTGGGTGGGCCGCGCGGAGCTGGCGTCGGCCGTATCGAATGCCGGTGCCCTCGGCATTTTGACCGGTTTGACGCAGCCGACTCCCGAGGCGCTCGCCGCCGAGATCGAGCGGTGTCGTACGCTCACCGATAAGCCGTTCGGTGTAAACCTCACCTTTCTCCCGAGCATGACCCCTCCGCCGTATGCCGAGTACCGGCGCGCGATCATCGAGAGCGGCGTGCGCATCGTCGAGACGGCCGGCTCCAATCCGAAGGAGCATATCGACGATTTCAAGGCTCACGGTATCAAGGTCATTCACAAATGCACCTCCGCGCGGCATGCGCTTTCCGCCGAGCGAATGGGCGCCGATGTGATATCGATCGATGGATTCGAGTGTGCGGGTCATCCAGGCGAGGATGATCTTTCAGGCCTCGTGCTAATTCCCGTCACGGCCGACAAGGTCAAGATACCCATCATCGCCTCCGGCGGTTTCGCCGATGGGCGAGGGCTGGTGGCGGCACTTGCGCTCGGAGCTCAGGGGATCAACATGGGAACGCGCTTTTGCGCCACCCGTGAAGCGCCCATTCACGATCGGGTGAAGGAGTTCCTGGTCAAGAACGACGAGCGATGCACCAACGTCATTTTCCGCAAGCTGCGCAATACTGCGCGCGTCGGAAAAAACAGCGTCTCCGACCAAGTCGTGGAGATCCTTGCTCGCCCGGATGCCAAGTTCGAGGATGTTGCTCACCTGGTCCGCGGAAGCAGGGGACGGGAGCTGCTCGAGTCGGGCGATCTGGACAAGGGATTGGTCTGGGCAGGGCAATCGCAGGGGCTCATACACGATATCCCGAGTGTGGCGGAATTGATCGATCGGTTGATTCGTGAGGCAACTGCGCTCATGGGGCGTCTCGAGAACATGATCCATTGAGTGGCGAACCATTTCACCAGTGAAACAGGTCTCCGCGCTGCCGGCCGCTCCGGGCGCGGCGGCGTTGCTCGCCTTGCGCTCAGCGGAGGAGCGCGGCAAGCTGGATCGAAGGGGGAAGGCCATGACTCATTTCGATGAGATGTTCGATTTTGTCGTCGTCGGCAGCGGTGGCGGCTCCATGTGCGCAGGGCTCGTCATGAGAGCGGCCGGGAAAAGCACGGTCATCCTCGAGAAGACGGGACTGGTTGGGGGCACCACGGCGCGTTCGGGCGGGGTCATGTGGATCCCGAACAATCCTTTCATGGCGCGTGACGGGATCGATGACAGCTTCGAGAAGGCGGCCGCCTACCTCGACGCCGTTCTGCCCGACCCGAAAGATGCGCCCGGCGCATCCCGAGCTCGGCGCGCGGCCTATTTGACAGAGGCACCGCGGATGCTGGAGTTCCTACGCAGCCGCGGCGTCAAGCTCACGCGTGTCAAGGAATGGCCCGATTATTACGATGAGCAGCCCGGCGGCTCCGTGCAGGGTCGAACCGTGGTCGCCGAGCTCTTCGATGCCAACGAGCTCGGCGCCTGGAAAGAAAAGCTCCGGCCGAGCTTCGTTCACTTGCCTATTCCAGCCTCGCTCGAGGAAATGTTGGAGCTGCCTGCCATGAAGCGTTCATGGGCGGTGAAGATGCTGCTGGCTAAGCTGGTGATTCGAGGAGTCGCGGCCAAGATCACCGGCAAAAGCTGGGTCGCAGGGGGCGCCGCGCTGCAGGGACGGATGCTGCAGGCGGCGCTGCGTGCAGGGATCGAGATTCGGACCGAGTCGGCGGTCAGTGAGCTCATCGTCGAGGGTGGCAAGGTTATGGGTGTCGCCACGGTCAAGGAGGGTCGTCCGTGGCGCGTGGGATCGCGCCTCGGAGTCCTGGTCAATGCCGGCGGCTTCGCTCACAACCAACGCATGCGGGATCGGTATCAGCCGGGAACGTCCGTGAAGTGGACCATGGCCTCACCCGGAGACACGGGCGAGATGATCGAGGAGATGATGCGGCACGGAGCCGCGACTGCGCAGATGCAAGAGCGAGTCGGAAACCAGTTCACTCCTCAACCCGGCTGGGAGCAAAGTGAGTTCAGGCAGGCGGCTCAGTCGGTCACGGCCGCGCCGCACGCCATACTCGTCGACCAGACCGGTGTGCGCTACATGAATGAGGGCGGCTCATACATGGCCTACTGCAAGGCCATGCTCGAGCGCAACCAGACTGTGCCTGCCGTGCCGAGTTGGGCGCTACTCGATGCCCAGTACATGCGCAAGTACATCTTGGCCGGCACCATGCCGGGCACCAAGAAGCCGCAGCGCTGGTACGAGGAGGGCTACTTGAAGACGGCCGATACCATCGAGGGATTGGCCGCAAGCCTCAAGATCGATCCGGCAACGCTCAAGGCCACCGTGGAGCGCTTCAACGGTTTCGTGGCTCAGAATCGGGACGATGACTTTCACCGCGGCGAGCGCGCTTATGACCGCTGGCTCGGGGACCACCTGCACAAGCCCTCGGAGTCGCTCGGTTCCATCGCCGAGCCGCCGTTCTATGCCGTGCCCGTGCTCCCGGGCGATGTGGGCACTTACGGCGGCGTCGTCACCGATGAGCACGCCCGCGTGCTGCGGGACGACGGATCGGCGATCGAAGGGCTTTATGCCACGGGCGTATCCACGGCTTCGGTGATGGGGACCAGCTATCCCGGCGCCGGGTCGAGCGTCGGTCCATCGTTCGTCTGGGGTTATGTCGCCGCAAAATATGCCACGAGCCACGCCGCGGTCGATCGATCCATCGACGAGCAGCGGCCCGCTGCCTGAGGGCGTATATTGGAACTCACAGGGTGCTAATACGGGGTCATAGGAGACAGCAGTCATGAAAGTACAAGTGGAGAACATCAAGCCGGCCATCGGCAGCATCGTTCGCTTTGACCGCGCGGCGCTCCTCGACGATGACATCGCGCAGCGTTGCCTGGATTTGCTGGAGGAGCGCCAGGTGCTCGTCTTCCCCCGCATCAACCTGAGCGACAAGGAGCAGCTCGCGTTCACCGACAAGCTCGGCGCGCGCGTGAATTTCACCAACCGAGTCCCGGGCGGCGACAGTGCATCGAAGGATGTGTACACCATCACCCTCGATCCGAAAATAAACAACGAGCCCGAGTACGTCCTCGGCACTTACTTCTGGCACATGGATGGCATCACCGTCGACATGCCGCCGCCCAAGGCCAGTGTGCTGAGCGCCCGCAGAGTCGCTCCCAAGGGCGGGCAGACGGAGTTCGCGAGCACGTATGCCGCGTATCAGGCGCTCCCGGACGAGGACAAGGCCGAGCTCGAGGGGCTGCGGGTGATGCACAGCGTGACTGCAGCGGTGCGCGAAGTCGCGACGCCCGAGTCGCTCGATCCCTATCGTCGTGAACTCAGGCACGAACATCCACTCGTCTGGAAGCGCAAGTCCGGCCGCAAGTCCATGATCATCGGCTATACCGCCGATTATGTCGTCAACCTGCCGCGTGCGGATGGCAAGGCTCTCCTCGCGCGGCTCCTCGAGTGGACGGCTCAGCCCGCCTTCACCTACCGCCACTACTGGCAGGAAGGCGACCTCGTCGTTTGGGATAACTGCGGCGCATTGCACCGCGTGATTCCTTACTCCGCGGATTCCGGGCGCACCATGCACCGGACCTCGGTCGCGGGCGTCGAAGCGGTCGCCTGAGCGCGAGACGCTGAAAGAGAGGCGCCCCGGGGATTAGCCCCGGGCTGCGCCGCGCCCCGGGCTACGCGCGAGTCCCGCCGAACCTACTCCGGCAACCTCATTTTCTGCAGCAATGCTTTATATCGGGGATCTTCGACTAAACTTTGGAGAAGTGGCTCCCCTTTGATCCACGTTATTCCTTCGCCGTACACGTTAAATGCTCGATCAAGCCAGGCGAAGGCCCGATCGTGGTCGCGGCGCGCGGCATACACCATGGCGATCCAATAGCCCATTTCATCGCCGAACTTCTGTTCCGCAGTCCGCAGCTCCTTGTCCGACTCGTCGAGCTGTCCCAGTGCGCCCAGGGCTAGTGCCATCCCGACGTGGCGGAAGCGCGGGTTTGGTTCCTTCTTCATCTCCGCGAGCGCTGATTCGCGCTGACCCTTGGTAATTAGCACAGCCCCAAGAAGACAGTGGAATTTTCCCGATCCCGGGGCCAGGTCGAGCGCAGTTCGAAAGTTGGCCTCCGCCTGCGCGAGCCGCCCGGAGCGGTAGGCCGCATAACCTCTCGCGATGTAGTTCCATGGCTGGAGAGGATCGAGCTCAATGGCCTTCTCTGATTGCTCGATCCCTTCATCAAATCGACCATACGTCGTTGCCAGGTATCCCGCCAGTCTGTGCGCCTCGGAATTTCCAGGCTCAAGTTCAATTGCCTGCCTCAGTTCTGCATCGGCTGCCTGCCAACTCCAATCGACTTCATATAGGACGCGCCCCAGTACGACGTGGATTGGCAGCAGGTTCGGTTCCAGCTTTCTGGCGTGGTCCAGCGCGGAATAAATCAGCGCGCGGGCCTCGTCGTGAGGCTCAACATCAAACAAATTGTAATTTGCGGCCAGGAAGGTTGCGAGGGTTACCCATCCCTGCGAAAACTGTGGATCGAGCTTTAGTGCTTCGTGTAGGTAGCTGATTGACTTACGCGAGCTATCCAATGAATTGCCGCGGTACTGGAGCTCCTTGGCCTGCAGATACAGCAAGTACGCATCGTGGTTGGCTGTAGGCGTCGCTCTCGGGAGCGTCCCTCCTAGCACAGACACCTTGAGCTCGTTGACCACGGACTTCGCGATCTCGTCCTGGATCTGGAAGATATCATCGAGCTTCCGGTCGTAGGTCTCCGACCAGACGTGATAGCCGTTGTCGGCGCGAATCAGCTGCGCGGTGACGCGAAGCGTGTTGCCGGACTTGCGCACACTACCTTCCAGGACGTGCGAAACGCCCAGCGCTTTGGCGATATCGGCAATCGTTGCTTGCTTGCCTTTGAAGTAGAACGACGACGTACGCGCCGGCACCCGTAGATCCGGGATCTTCGTGAGCATGTCGATGAGTTCCTCAGACAGGCCGTCAGAGAAATATTCCTGATCCTTGTGCTCGCTCATGTCCACGAACGGCAGCACGGCGATCGACTTATCGCTGACGACGTTCGTAGCAGCAGCGCTGACTGTTACCTGGGCAAGGCTCGCGTGGTATCGCGCATAACCCACTGTGGCAAGAATCGCGAGCACTGCCACGGCGCTCACGCCGACCAGCGCTCTATTGCGCAATATGAATTTGCGCAGCCGATAAGAGACTCTCGCAGGTCGGGCCCGTATGGGTCTGCCATCCAGGTAGGCTCGCAGATCGCGCGCCAGGGCAGCGCCACTCGGATAGCGCTGCGCGGGATCCTTCGCCAGTGCGATGAGCACGATTGCATCCAGGTCCCCACGCAGTTGCCGCGTCAACCGTTCTACCGTGCTGTTTCTGGTAGTGCCCGCGCTCTGCTCGAGCTGCAGGCTGGGCCTCCTGACCTCGAGCGTGGAGATGGCTTGATCGAGTGCCCCGATCGAGGCCGCGCTCTTGAGTCGATAGGGTCGAGTGCCGGTGAGCAGCTCGTAGAGCAATACGCCCAGGGAGTAGACGTCGCTGTGCGCATCGGTCGGATCGCCGCGCAACAGCTCGGGACTGGCATAGTCCGGTGTCAGAGCCCGGCCGTAGACACCCGTCAGCGCCGGCTGATTCGTCTCTTCGCCCTCCAACAGTCTGGCGACGCCAAAATCCAGCAGCCGCACCTGCCCGGAGTCGGTCACCAGAATGTTCGAGGGCTTAAGATCCCGGTGAATCACCTGCTTTTCATGGGCGTACTGCACGGCCTCGAGCACCTGCAGGAAAAGCGCCAGGCGCTCAGGTATCCCGAGCCGATGGGCGTCGCACCAGCCCGTCAGCGGCGCGCCCTGCACGTATTCCATGGCGAGGTAGGGCAATCCTTGCGGATCCACCCCGGCATCGTAGAGACGCGCGATATGCGGATGCTCCAGACTGGCCAGGATGTCGCGCTCGCGCGCAAAGCGCACTTCCAGACCCCCCTGCAGGCGATTGCGCATCGGCAGCTTCAGCGCGATCTCGCGCTTGAAGGCACCATCGGCGCGCCGCGCCAGCCACACCTCCGCCATACCCCCGGCGCCCAGCGGTCGAATCAGCTCGTACGGCCCCACGCGCGCACCGGGCTGCAGGCCGCTCGCGGCCGGAGTGCTCGACTCACCCGCGGTATCGAGCTTCGGCAGGCTCATCAGCATTTTCAGCTCCGCTGCCTGCGCCGCTCCCGGCAGCAGCGCTTCGCGCAACGCTGCGGCCAGATCCGGATGCTCTTGCGTAGCCCTATCAAGCCAGACGCGGCGCCCCACCTCGTCCAGCGCCAGCGCTTCATCCAGCAGCTGGCTCATCCGCGCCATCTGAGGAATCGATAGTGCCATATAATCCCGTTACGTCCCGAATGAATGGGGTGCGTGCGCCCTCATCAGCGCAACGCGGCCGCGAGAATGAGCCGCGCTTTCTCCCAGTCGCGTTGTACCGTGCGTTCGGTAACCCCCAGCGTTTCGGCAATTTCCTGCTCGCCGTAGCCGCCGAAGTAGCGCATCTGCGCGACCTGCGCCAAACGGGGATTAGCTTGCTCCAACGCCTCGAGCGCCTCGTGCACGGCCAGAACCGTCTCCTCCGATCCCGGCAGCTGGGCCTCAACACCGTTGGATAACGTGAGCGGCAGTCGATCGCCGCCGCGCTTCTGCGCAATGCGCTCGCGCACGCTGCTGACGATCACCGAACGCATCACCTGGGATGCGTAGGCGAAGAACGCGCGCCGATCCTCGGTGCGCAGCTCCCCGGCGCGCACAAACCGGAGATACGACTCGTGCACCAGGCAGGTCGTATCCAGAACCGTATTGCGCCCGCCGTCGCGCAGCCGTGCGTGCGCCAGCCGGTGCAGTTCGCTGTAAGCGGATGCAAACAGCGCGTCGCGCGCCTGCGGATCGCCCGCCTGCATACGTCCGAGGAGTTCGGTGATCTGAGTCATCAGGCGCCTTGGCATCCTGTACCGCTTCGATGCTCGATCAACTTAGCCACCCCAGAGGCCTGTGTCACGCAATTTGCGAGCCGGATGTCGGGTTTGGCAATGAATAGCGTCTGTAAGGGTGAGGCAGCGAATTAGGCCAGCCGGGTAACCCCGGCAGAGGGTTAAAAGACCGCCTCTGACGATCGATCCAGTAACCCGAACGACATTATCGACCCTTTCAAGGAGACCACCATGAACACGATCACTTCCACACGCCTTCGCACCTTGGTTGCCGGTGCGATCTTGAGCGCCCTCACCTTCAGCTTCGCGACCATCTCCCGGGCCGATGACGGCACGGCTCCCCCGCAGGTCATTGTGAAATTTGCGGATCTCGATGTCTCGACTTCAAAGGGCGCAGCGGCTCTCTACGGCCGGATCCACAGCGCCGCGGTCGATGTGTGCTCGCGAATGTACGTCGACGAACAAGCCTACAAGTGGCACAAGAACGCCTGCTTGCAAAAGGTCATCGGAGACGCGGTGATCAAGGTGAACCGCCCGGGGCTATCCGCTGTCTTCGCGTCCAAGTTCGGCGTGTCACCGACGGTCGTGCTGGCCGCAGCGGGGACTCGCTAGTCCAGTGCGGCAGGCGCGCCACGCGACCGGGCGCCCTTGAAGGACTGCGGCCCAGCACGCAAGCGAGCGTCTGGGCCGCTCTCACCAGATTCACGTGTTCGCACTTACCCCATCCTTTCGGGCAAAGAGACCATAAACATCGCGAAAGGGACCGAAGACATTCTGAGCAAAAGTCGAGTAATGCGCCTGCTCCTCGGGCCCGAGTCCCCACGGCGTCTCCTCGTACGGGTCACCGATGTATAGCGTACCCACCAGCCGGTCCCACACGCTGGTGACGAGACCCAGGTTCTTATCTCGGTGATGAGGCAGGTAGCTGTGATGGACGTGATGCATTCCCGGGCTTTGCAACCAGCGTTCGAGCCAGCGCGGATAACGGAACGAGACGTGGTAGTGACGAAAATTGCCATTGATCGCAAATAAGAAGACGAATATCCCGAGATTCATCACGGTGATTTCGACAATCGGCCCCCGGATGATGTAGGCAAATGCTCCGCCACAAAGACCCAAGCCTGCGGCAGCGCCGGCGGCGTACAGGATGCCCTCCACGAAGTGCTCACGGTAGCGTGTAAGCGGGGTAAGCACCGCCGCGGAATGGTGTACCTTGTGAAATGCCCAGCCGATTCGCGTGCGATGGCCGAACAGGTGAGTGAAATAAAAGATCATGTCGGCGACGAGAAGAGTCCCGAATCCGTAGGCCAGTTTCCAGCCAAGCGTTGCCTTCAAGGCAGGACCCGGTCCGAATAAATCCTGTGCAGCGACCATTGTCCATCGTTCCACGAAAGGCGCGATCAAGGCGACTCCGAGCGCAAGCCACAGCGGCATGAGCGCTCGATCCAGAAGGTAGAGACCGATATCGACCCGCGCGGATGGGTGGGCGTAAATCTCGCGGGGCAGCAGGTACTCGGCTAGCCCCACCTTCCGCTCGCGACCGTCGGCCCCCCGGGCGCCTCGCCCGGCGCGGATGACAAACAACCCGACCCCGATGACCAGCGTCAAGATAAGCAGGGGCCAGTGCAGAGTCCCGGAACGTGAGCTCGGCAGCACCGCTTCGTACACTACGTCGGCGATGCGAGCTGCGATCTCGGAGTAGGGTCCGAGTGTCCTCTTGCTGAAGTCAGCGAGACCGGCGCTGACAGCTATATGGCGAGCCGATTCTTTGAATGGACTGGCACCGCTCAGCAGGCCGTCCAGTATCTCGATATTACGCGGCCATGCTGTGGGCTGAGCGACTCCGGGGTCCGCTGCGGGTATGGCGGTGAGCGTCGCAGATGACGATTTTAGATCGTCGGTGGAGGTGCCCCCTCGCTCGGCAGCTCCCACCATCGCGCTCAGGACCATCCCCGCGATCACGGTCATAACGAGAGCCGGTCGCGTAACGATACCTTCTTTGGTGGTAAGCGAACCCATTCATTTGCTCGATTGCCGGTCGCTTGCCGAGTCTCGACGTGCTCGATTTAATTGTCAAACTGCCATGCTCTTGTTGATCAAGACAACAGCGGACCGTGCCGAGTGGCGCTCCGAGGACTCGCTTCTCGCGATTTGCTTATGAGCGGCAGATGAGCAATAATGAAACCTAATAGGTGCTATTATCTCATTCGCCGTCAAGCGAGCATGGGCCGTCAATCCAAGGAGAGAGCTATGGGAGTGGCCGTCGAGCGTCTTACCAGTCTGGTCGATTCGCCGCAGAGGTTCGCGATTCCGTACGCGGAGCTGCGCCAGGCGCAGATCGAGGCGATGAACGAGCGCTTTGTCGAGCGCAAGGATCGGATAAGACTCCTGGGGCACCGCGCCAGGGAAGCAGGCATCAGCGAGATCCGGTCACGGGAAGACATGGTGGCGCTGCTTTTTCCACACACCGCCTACAAGAGCTATCCCGAGAGCTGTTTGACCGAGAAGCGGTGGGATCGCCTGGGCAAATGGCTCGGCACCGTGTCCTCCCACCCGATTGCCTCGATCGACACCTCCGACATCGAGGACATCGATCAATGGATCAGCCGGCTGGAAGCGAAAGGACACTACATATCCTGCTCGAGCGGCACGACCGGCAAGTCCGCGATGCTCATCGCTTCGGATACCGACATGGTGTGGTCGCGCATGGATACGGTGGGGGTTTTCTCCTGGGGCTCGGGCGTTGCGCCCGCGCGCGATCGCCGCATGTTCGGTGTTGCGCCCATCGCCCACGTGCCCAAGAACACCAACATCGCCGAAGCGCAGGCGGCTGCGTTTGGCGACCCACGCTTCGTACGCTTCCGGTTGCCGGTGCCGCCGATCACGGTCGGGCAGCTCACCAAGATGGTCGTGTTGCGCAAGGCGATCGCCGAAGGGGCCGCGCGGCCCGGCGACATTGCGGAATTCGAGGCGACGTCCAAAGCCCGGCAACGAGCGCTCGACGATGCCATGATCGTCGCCGCCGAGACGCTCGTCGCGGCGCGCGCGGACAAGCTTTACATTTCCGGATTGTGGAATGCGCTCTATCAAGTGGCCAAGCTGGTCCGGGAAATGGGCTATAGCGGCAAGGATTTCCATCCCGACAACTGCATCTACGTCGGCGGCGGGCTCAAGCGAGCGCTGCTTCCGCCCGACTATCAGCAATTCGTCCACGAGACGTTCAACATTCCACCCAACCGGAATTTTCAGAACTACAGCATGCAAGAGCTCAATTCCGGTATGCCGCGATGTCAGAAAGGCGGCCGCTACCATGTGCCGCCGTGGATGGTTCCATTCGTATTGGACAAGGAGGGGGACACCCTCCTGCCGCATACCGCGGGCGAGGTCGAAGGCCGCGCCGCCTTCTTCGATCTCGCGCTCGACGGCCGCTGGAATGGTGTGATCACGGGCGACAGGATCTCGCTCGATTTGGACCCGTGCGCGTGCGGCGCCAAGGGTCCGTCGATTCGCGACAACATCGTCCGCTATGCCGATCTCGGAGGCGGTGACGACAAGATCGGCTGCGCAGGGACCGTAGACGCCTACGTGAGAGGTTTGTCATGAACGTCATCGACGAAGCGGCGATCGGCCGCAAGGCCAAATCGCAGACGATCCAAGTCAATCACTTCATCCGCGGCAAGCTCGTGTGCGGCGATGCCGTACGCCACACCTCGCGCGATCTCGGCGTCGATTTCACGACACCGGCCATCGATCTCGACGCGCTCATCACGCCGCGCTCCGAAATGCCGCCGCTGTTCGACATGAAGCTGTCGCACATCATCGACTTTCTCGTCGAAGTGGGCGAGCGGCTGGACCCTGACCGCAACGTGTATCTTCAGGAATCGCTGGAATTCGTGGCGGCCACAAACCCGTTGCCCCGACGGATCATTGAGAATCTTTTCCGTCGCGCGCGGCATTTCTTGACTCGCGATGTGCTGATGGCGAGCTTGAATGCGAACTTTCATGATTTGCGCTGTCTCGACGAATGGGTGGAGCGAACCGACGCGCACGGGCAAAGCGGAGCGATACGCGCCTTTCCGCCGCGGATGATCCACATGCTCGCGGGCAACTCACCCGCAGGCTGCGTGTCGTCGATCGCTCAGGGCGCGATGTTGAAGGCGATCAACGTCTTCAAAATGCCCTCGAGCGATCCCTTCTCCTGCGTCGCGGTGCTCCGGACCATGGCGGACGTCGATCCGGAACACCCGGTCGTGAAATCGATGTCGGCGGTCTACTGGCGCGGCGGAGATGAGCGCATCGAGCGCACACTTTATCGGCCGCAATATTTCAGCCGCATCGTCGCCTGGGGCGGCGGGTCCGCGATCGATAACGTGATCCGATACTTGAGCCCCGGCCTGCAACTGGTCTCCTTCGATCCGAAGACCTCGATCTCCATGATCGGACCCGAGGCGTTCCAATCCGACGAGGCGATCGC
Organism: Steroidobacteraceae bacterium; assembly: GCA_049513515.1. Taxonomy (GTDB): domain Bacteria; phylum Pseudomonadota; class Gammaproteobacteria; order Steroidobacterales; family Steroidobacteraceae; genus Bog-1198. The sequence goes on along the minus strand of JBEKWA010000016.1, from coordinate 189,970 downwards.
GCAGGTAGCCGAAGCCGCCGCGGAGGATGTGACTCCCTTCAATCAAGAAGCCTGCCTCGCGAGCCGCATTCTCTTCGTGGAAGGCGAGCGGGCCGGTGTCGAGAAATTCTGTGCGAAACTCCAGGAGCGCCTGGGCGTCGACCGCCTCATGGCCTCGGCCGTCGCACCGCTCCCGCCCGCGGAAGTGCGCGAGGAGGTGGAAATGCTTCAGTTGATGGAGGACGAGGCCAAGGTCTGGGGCCGGTTCGACGGACGCGGCATGGTCATCCTGACCCAGGAGCCGGTGGGATTTCATCCCTCCGGGAAGACCGCCAATGTCGTGCACGTGAAGGCGCTCGACGATGCCATCCGCCATGTGAACGTTGCGACGCAGACCATCGGCATTTATCCCGAGGAGACCAAAGTGAGGTTGCGCGACCGGCTGGCCAATGCCGGTGCACAGCGCGTCGTTCGGCTGGGGTCGGCAGCGAAGCATGTGGGTGGGTCGCCGCACGATGCCATGTTCCCGCTGCAGCGGCTCGTCCACTGGATCTCGCAGGAAAGCGCCTGACGCTTGTGTGAGTGGGGCCCGGGGACCCGGCGCCAAAGCTTCTTGAACTTCCGTATGCCACTGTATACAGTGTAGCTGTCGCACCGACGGGGGCGTCGTCCGGCTTAGGCGACGGCGGGCGCGCACAAGGAGATCGATCTGGCCACAGGTGTCTATGTGATCACCGGCGGTGCGAGCCTCATCGGCTCTCACATTGCCGATGAATTGCTCGCCCAGGGGGCAGAAGAGGTCCGCCTCCTGGACAATTACGCGTTGGGTACGCCGTCTACGATCGCGCACCTCGACCACGAGCCGCGTGTTCGGCGCATTCGAGGGGATGTCCTACGTTTGCCGGATCTCTTGGAGGCGACGACGGGCGCCGACGGAGTATTCGCGCTCGCCGGCTACTTGACGCTGCCGATGGCACAGGATCCGTTCGCCGGCGTGTCGGTCAACACGGTCGGAATGGTGAACACCCTCGAGGCATGCCGCTTCAATCGCGTTCGTCGCGTGGTGTTCTCATCCTCGGTCGCCGTCTACGGCTCGGCTGCCGATCATCCGATCAGGGAGGAAACGGGGTACGTGAGCGCGGGACTCCAGCCTCCGTCGCTCCTGTATGGCGCGAGCAAGCTCCTGGGGGAGGGCTTGTGCGCCCGCTACGCACGAAACTTCGGACTCGAATTCAACGCGCTGCGCTTTGCGTCGGTTTATGGCGAGCGCCAGCATGCACGCGCCGTCAACGCCGTCTTCGTCGCGCAGGTCTGCGACCAGGTGAGGCGCGGCGCGGCGCCCGTCATCGAAGGCGACGGCAGCGAGGTGCATGACTACGTCTACGTGACCGACGTCGCGCGCGCATGCGTGTTGGCGATGCAAAGCGCCGCGCACGGTCAAGCATTGAATGTGGCCACCGGCGTGGATACGACGGCGACTCGCATCGCCGAGATCGCACTGGAGTTGTGCGGGCGGCAGGACTTGAAACCAAGTTATCGTGAAGACCGTCGGGCCGTGCGTTCGGCGGCAGGGACGCGCCTCGGGTTCAGTCGTGAGAAGGCGGCCCGCGAGCTCGGCTGGGAACCGCGCGTGAGCATCGAGGAAGGTATGCGTCGCCTCATCGAGTGGCAGACGACGCAGACCTAAAGCCATGCCCTTCCACGACACTGCAGCGCGCGTGTATCGCCGGTGAAGCGCAAGCAAACCTCATCGCTCGATGCGGAGCGCCTCCCGCGAGGCGAGGTAGCCTACCAGCACATCAGAAGCGCGATCCAGGGCGGTCAACTCAGATCGGGCGAACGCCTGCGCGAGATCGATCTTGCCAAGCAGATCGGCTTGAGCAGAACTCCGATACGAGAGGCATTGAGCCGACTGCAGGCCGAGGGTCTGGTGGCGCATGACGCGATACGCGGCGTCGTCGTGGCGGAGCTCGATTACAGCATGGTGACGGAGCTCTATTACATGCGTGAGGTTCTCGAAGGCACGGCTGCGCGCCTCGCCGCCCAGCATGCCTCCGACGTGGAGATCTCCATCCTTTCAGATCTCTGTCAGCAATACGAGGCGGCGCTCGGCGACGAAGCGGCTCTTACCGCGAGCAATCGGCGGTTCCACGAGACGCTCTATCGATGCAGCCACAACCGCTATCTCCTGAACATGGTGACGGTGTTGCACGACGCATTGTTCCTCCTGGGCCGCACCACGCTCGACAGCCCGGAACGGGCCACGGAAACCCTCGGCGAGCATCGTGCCGTGGTGGCCGCCATTCGTGCACGCGACGCAAATGCGGCCGAGGAGGCGCTGCGCACCCATATTCGAAATGCACAGAAGGTGAGGATGCAGAAGCTCTTCGCCGGCTCTGATCTATGAATGATAGGGGAGTGAGTTGATGGCCGAGACCCAAAAGTACGACGTGATGGTAGTGGGAGCGGGCAATGCCGCGCTGTGCGCGGCGCTCTCGGCGCACGAGGGCGGCGCACGGGTGCTCGTGCTGGAGAAGGCGCCGCTCGATGAGCGCGGAGGCAACTCACTCTTCACGGCCGGCGGCTTTCGCTTCGTCCACGACGGCGTCGATGATCTACGCAAGGATGTACTCACGGACCTCTCGGAGGCCGAAGTCAATCAGATCGTCATGCCCAAGCTCTCCAAGGAGCAGTACATGGAGGATCTAATGCGCGTGACCGAGGATGAGAGTGATGAGCAGCTCGCGGAGATGTTGATCGGTCGATCGCGCGAGACGATCGTATGGATGCGCTCCTATGGCGTGCGCTTCATCCCCATGTTCGGCCGTCAGTCCTACAAGGTGGAAGGCAAGCACCACTTTTACGGTGGGGTGAACATCGAGGCGGTGGGCGGCGGCTTCGGGCTGGTGGAGGCTTTGATCAAGCGGACCGAGAGGCTCGGCATCGAGATCCGCTATGGCACCGAGCTGCGCGAGCTCAGACAAGATCAGAAAGGAAACGTCACCGGTGCGCGCGTCAAAGGCCCGCATGGTTATGAGGAGATCTCCGCCAAGGCGGTGGTGCTGGCTTGTGGCGGCTTCGAGGCCAATCCGGAGATGCGCACCCGTTATCTCGGCCCAGGCTGGGAGCTGTGCCGCGTGCGCGGCACCCGGCACAATACCGGCGGCGGCATTCGCGCGGCGCTCGACATCGGCGCGCAGCCTTTCGGCGGCTGGTCAACCTGCCATGCCGTGCAATGGGACATCAGCGCGCCGCCGTTCGGCGATCGCGTGGTGCTCGACAACTTCCAGAAGCACTCTTATCCCATTGGCATCGTCGTCAATCTGAAAGGCGAGCGCTTCATAGACGAGGGTGCCGACTATCGCAACCACACTTACGCCAAGTACGGCCGCGAAGTGATGAAGCAGCCGCGGCGAACCGCCGTCCAGATCTTCGACGCGAAGACCATCGGCATGGTGCGCGATGAGTATCGGATCAAGCAGGTCAGCAAGTTCACGGCCGACTCCCTCGAGGAGCTCGCCGGAGGTCTCGACATCGACCCGCAGGGACTCAAGCACACGGTCCATGCGTTCAATGCGGCGTGCCGGCCGGGTTCGTACAATCCGTCGGTTCTCGATGGCGTGAAGACGGTGGGCATCGATCCGCCCAAATCGAACTGGGCATTGCCCATCGACCAGCCGCCGTTCACGGGATTCATGGTGACCTGCGGCATCACCTTCACCTTCGGCGGCCTGCGCATCGATCGCAGCGCCGCCGTGCTGGACACCGGCGGCGAGCGTATCCCCGGACTGTTTGCCGCCGGAGAGCTCGTCGGTGGCATCTTTTACGGCAATTATCTGGGCGGCGCAGGCCTCATGTCGGGCGCGGTCTTCGGCCGACAGGCCGGAAAGAGCGCTTCAGAGTTCGCGCGCCCCAAGGTCGCGGCCGCCTGAGCGTGTCTTTGCGCAAGCTCCCTGCGGTGTTCGCCCGTGGCGGTACCTCGAAGGCGCTTCTGTTTCATCGCCGGGATCTGCCAGTCGACCCGAAGGACTGGGCACCGATTTTCCTGGCCGCCCTCGGAAGCCCCGATCCTCACGGGCGCCAGCTGGACGGGCTGTCGAAGGTCTGCGTGATCGGGCCGCCCACCCGCCTCGATGCGGACGTGGACTATACCTTCGCCCAGGTGGGCGTGGACCGGGCTACCGTCGATTACGGCGCCAACTGCGGCAACATGTCAGCGGCCATCGGCCCGTTCGCTCTCGATGAGGGGCTCGTACAGGTCGCGCGCGACGGCGAAGTCACGGTGCGCATTCACAACACCAACACCGGCAAGTTGATCCATTCGAGTTTCGAGGTGCAGGACGGGCGCGCGCGCGTGGATGGGCCGCTCTGCATCGACGGCGTGGCCGGATCGGGAGCCCCGATTCGTTTGGAGTTTCGCGACCTGGCCGGGGCGCGTACAGGCCGGCTGTTGCCGGCCGGAGGACCGCTCCATGAGCTGCGGCATCCTCGCGGCGACAGGATTCGGGCGAGCATGCTGGATGCGGGCAATCCCTGCGTCTTCGTGGACGCGGAGGCACTGGGCCTCGACGGCACCGAGTCCGCGGAACGGATCGAGTCGCAGACCGATCTCATGCAGGCGCTCGAGGGTCTGCGCCGTCAGGCGTCGGTGGCGATGGGGCTCGCGTCCGATGAGCTCAAGGCCGCAGAGAGCCGTGCGGTGCCATTCATCGGCATGGTCGCGCGCGTCCGCCCCTGGGTGTCCCGGTCGGGGCATCGATTCGGTGCCGACGATGCGGACCTTTCCGTCCGCATGCTCTCGAGCGGGAATGCCCATCGGGCCATTCCGATCACCTCCGCGCTGTGCGCCGCCGTCGCGTGTCGAACGACGGGCACGCTGCCCGCGGAGCTCTGCCGCTCCTCGGTCGGCTCGTTGCGCGTGGGTCATCCCTCGGGCGTGATCGTCGTCGAGGCGGAGTCTGAGCCTGGATCGCGGGAAGTGCGGCACGCGAGCGTCTATCGGACGGCGCGTCGCTTGTTTCAGGGCGAGGTCCTGTTCTTCTAGGTGCGCATCGCGAACGGGTCGCGCTGGACGTCGGAGAAGTCGATCATGACGTTCTTGCTGGCAAGGTATTCGTCCAGCGCCTGCTCACCTTTTTCGCGTCCGAATCCGCTCTCCTTAAATCCGCCGAAGGGCGTTTGCACGGCGAGTGATCGATAGGTGTTCACCCACACCTGTCCCGCGCGCAGCGCGCGCGTCACGCGCAGCGCGCGCGATAGATTCTCCGTCCACACGCCGGCAGCCAGACCGTAGCGCGTGTCATTTGCCAGGCGGATGGCCTCCTCCTCATCTTCGAACGGGATCACCGCGAGTACCGGTCCGAACACTTCTTCCTGCGCAATCTCCATCTCATTGCGAACATCGGCGAACACGGTCGGCTCGACGAAGAACCCGTGTTCCAGCCCGGGTCCGCGAGCCGCGCTGCCGCCGGTCATCAGGCGTGCGCCCTGCGAGCGGGCGCGCTCGATGAATGTGAGGATGCGCCGGAACTGCGGCTCGTTCGCCACCGTCCCCATGTCGGTCGCCGGGTCCAGCGGATCGCCGAGTCGGACCCTGCGACTGCGCTCGACCAGGGTTTCGATGATGCGATCTTGAACGCTTCGCTGTACCAGGAGGCGCGATCCGGCGACGCAGGTCTGGCCCGTCGCACCGAAGATGCCGGCGAGTGCACCAACCGCGGCGCGCTCTAGGTTTGCGTCCTCGAAAATGATATTGGGCGACTTGCCGCCAAGTTCCAGCGTGACCGGCACGAGGCGGCGGCCGGCCGCCGCTGCGATCTCGCGGCCGACGGCAGCGCTTCCCGTGAAGCTGACCTTGGCCACGCCGCCCTCGACCAGGGCACGGCCAACCTCGGCTGCGCCGCAGACCACGTTGACAACGCCGGGGGGAAACCCGGCTGCCTCGACGAATCGGCAAAACTCGAGCGTGGTTACCGAGGCATGCTCGGACGGTTTGATCACGACGCAGTTGCCGGCCGCGAGTGCCGGGGCGAGCTTATTCGCAAGCAGACCCATCGGGGAATTCCAAGCGGTAATGAGCGCGACGACTCCGAGCGGCTCGCGTGTCACATAATCAAACACGTCGCGCTGGTCGAGTGGAATCTGCCGTCCCCACAGTTTGTCCGCATAGCCTGCGAAGAATCGATATTGCCGCGCCGCCAAGACCATCTGCGTCCGAGTCTCGCGAATGATCTTGCCGTTGTCGGTGCTTTCCATGCGTCCCATGCGCTCGGCATCGCCTTCCAGGAGATCGGCGAGCTTCGCCATCAGGCGGCTGCGTTCATAGCCGGAGACTCGGCTCCAGCGTTCGAAGGTATTGCGGGCCGCGGCGATCGCCGCCTCGACGTCCGCGGTCTCGGCCTGCGCCACGGTGGCCCATGCGCGTCCGGTATAGGGATTGACGGCATCGAATCGTCGGCTCGCGCAACCCTCGCGCCACTGGCTGGCGATGTACAAAGGGTGATGCGGCAGCGGGCCGGCGGCGCTATCCGCGTTGCTCACAGATGCCTCCTCGTGTATACATTGGCATACTAGAGAATACGAAACGGCTGGTCAAACGAGGTCGCATGTCCGCACACGGGAGAGCGAAGCAAGCGGGCGGCCCCGGTCTCCCGGCCGCACAGCTGGCGGCCTTTTGTCGCAACGTGAGCTGGGAATCGCTGCCCGTCGAGGTTCGCGACAAGTTGCGTTTGCACGCACTCGACACCCTCGGGCTCGCTCTCGCTTCCCACTCGCAGGATTTTGCGGCGCCTGCACTCGCTGGTATCGCGGCTGCGGCTGGAGCGGGTGAGTGCACCGTGATCGGCGACGAGCGCCGCCTCGCACCCCGCGACGCGGCCTTCGCCAATGGTCTGCTCATGCATGGTCTGGATTTCGACGACACTCATCCGGTGAGCATAGTGCATCCCAGTGTCGTGGGACTCCCTGCCGCGCTGGCCGTCGGCGAGCAGATCCAGGCCTCTTGGACCGATATCCTTACCGCCTACGCGATTGGCGTCGAGACCGCCATCCGGATCGGTGCTGCCGCACAAGGCGGGTTCCATCACGCCGGTTTTCATGCGACAGGTATCGTGTCCCATTTCGGCGCCGCGCTTGCAGCGGGGAAGCTGCTTGGCCTGACCGAGTCGCAGCTGGTCGCAGTCCAGGGCATTGCCGCCAGCACGGCTTCGGGTGTGCAGGTCTTTCTCGAGGAGGGCGCTTGGTCCAAGCGGTTGCACCCGGGATGGGGTGCCCTGGCGGGGATTACCGCCGCGCACCTTGCACGCTCGGGTTTCGTCGCACCGACGAGACCCTACGAGGGCAGGTTCGGTCTCTTCGATTCGCACTTGCACAGCGGTGTCGCCCTGCTCGACAGGATCACCGAGGGCTTAGGGGAGACCTGGCGCCTGCTCGAAACGGCCATCAAACCCTACCCCGTGTGTCACTTCATCCACGGTTGCCTGGAGGCAGCGCTCGAGCTGCATGGCACCTTCGCGATCGGCGACGTCGAGAAGGTGGTTGTCCTGCTGGCGACGGATACGCTTCCCATCGTTGCCGAGCCCGCGGAGGTCAAACAGCACGCCGCCACGGAGTATGAGGCGAAGTTCAGCGCCCAGTTCGTCGTCGCGAAGACACTCCTGCTCGGCAGGTTCGGCCTCGCGGAACTCACACCCGCGGCGCTGTCCGATCCTGCGACCTCGAGCCTCGCCGCCAAGGTGGTCTGCCGTGCCGACCCGCAAACGCAGTTCCCCCGCTACTATTCCGGAGCGGTCAGCATCGTGCTGAAGGATGGCCGCGAACTGCACCGACGAATACCCGTCAACAAGGGCGCGGGCCCGCGCGCCCTCTCCGCGCAGGACATCGAGTCGAAGTTTCTTGCCAACGCGATGCTACGGTTCGACGCGGGCCGCGCGCAGAGCGCTCTCGATGCCATCATGAGCCCGGCGCCGAGTTTGCGCGCCGTGATGCACGCACTGCGGCCATAGTCACAGGCTGCCTGCGCGAGCTAACATCGAGCGAGAGGAGGGTGCATGAGATTTGCCGAACGTTACGGTCCCTGGGCCGTCGTGATGGGGGCATCCGAGGGTACGGGACGGGAATTCGCGCGCCAGATCGCGGCGCAAGGCGTGCCCTCGTTTCTCATCGCCCGCCGCGAAGCGCCGCTCAAGGCGCTCGCGCACGAAATCCAGGAAGAGAGCGGTATCGAGTGCCTTACCGCGACCATCGACCTCGCCGCGCCCGAGGCCTGCGGCAGGATAGTCGAGGCGGTCGGTGATCGCGAGATCGGTCTGTTCGTAAGCAACGCGGGGTCCGATCCCAATGGATCCTTCTTCCTCGATCGCGAGCTATCCGCGTGGACCGAGCTCGTCCAGCGCAACGTCATGACCATGATGCAATGTTCCTATCAATTCGCAGCGCCGATGCGATCGCGCGGGAGAGGAGGACTACTGCTGATCAACTCGGGTGCTTGCTATGGCGGGGCCAGCACTATGGGGCCCTACTGCGGAAGCAAGGCCTTCACGCTTTGCTTTGCGGAGGCTCTGTGGGCCGAGCTGCGCCCGCACGGTGTCGAGGTTCTGACACTCGTGCTCAGCCGCACCGACACGCCCGCGTTCCGGGCGCTGCTCGCGGAAAAGGGCATGCCACTTCCGCAGGACATCGCCTCCGCCGCCGACGTGGCCCGGATCGGGTTGGAGCGGTTGCCCTACGGGCCCATTCACAACTGGGGGCAGGCGGACGACGAAGTCGGCATGGCGAGCAGCTCGGCGTCGGCACGGCGCGAGCGGGTGCTGGCGATCGACAGGATTACCGGCCAGCTTTTCGGCAGGCGCTGAGCGGAGGTGCGCGAATGGACGGCAAACTCGAGACACTGGTGGCTCGCCAGGCTATCACCGATCTCATCTATCGCTACTGCCGCTCGGTGGACCGTCTCGACATTCCACTCGGTCATTCAATCTGGCACGAAAATGGAACCGCCGATTACGGCGCGGACTTCTACCAGGGCGATGGCCGCGGAGTAATCGATCACATCTGCGCGCAGCACCTGCATACGCTGCATCATTCGCATCAAGTATCGAATATCCTCGTCGATCTCGACGGCGATCGCGCCGGGAGCGAGGCTTATACGACCGCCTCGCTTCGTGCACGTCGCGGCGAGCAGCTCATTCAAATGACGATTTGGGGACGTTATGTCGACCGCTGGTCGCGCCGCAGCGGACGCTGGGGTCTGGACCACCGCCTCGCCATTCGCGATTTCGATGAGATTCGCGACGTGAAAGCCGTGCAAGATCACCTCGTCGGGCGCCGAGATCGCTCGGATCCGTCCTATGCCGCCCTCACTCGCACAGGGGACACTTGAGATTCATGAAGGCAGCATACATTCAAAACGGCAAGGTGCTCGTCGGCGACGTTCCCGATCCGGTTCCCTGCCAGGGCCAGGCGCTGGTACGCACGCACAGTTGCGGGATATGCGCGTCGGAGCAGCATTTCCTTCACTCGGGCCAGAACGTCATCGATCTGTCGCGCCAATATGGCGGCCCCTACGCGCGACTCGACTTCGCGCGCCCTTTCGTGCCGGGCCACGAGTATGTGGGTGAGGTCATCGACTATGGTCCCGGCAGTAAACGTACCGTGAAGACCGGTCGCAAGGTCACCTCGGTTCCCGTGATGCGTCATGCCGGCGGGCATTCCGTGATCGGCTTCAGCCATGAGTGCCCCGGGGGCTGGGGTGAGCTCATGCTGCTCGACGAGAATGTCTTGATTGAGATCCCGTCGGGCCTCGACGACGACATGGCGGCAATGACCGAGCCGCTCGCGGTCGGCCTCGAGCACGCGCGACGTGGCCGTCCAACACGGGACGATGTGTCCCTGGTCATCGGTTGCGGTGCGATTGGCCTCGGTGTGATTGCCGGGCTCAAGCTCATGGGTATGGCCCCGATCATCGCAGCCGATTTCCATGGTGCGCGTCGCGACGCGGCGATCGGCATGGGTGCGGACATCGCCGTCGATCCGCGCGAGCTTTCTCCGTATGCACCCATTTCCGATCTCGGCAATCGTCGCGCCAACCTGGTCTATGAGTGTGTCGGCTTGCCTGGGCTGCTCGCGCAGATCATCGCAGCCGTCGCGTTCGAGGCGAGAATCGTGATGGGCGGCTACTGCATGGAGGCCGAGCAATTCTACGTCTTCGCCGCGCAGAACAAGCGGTTGACTGTCCACTTCGCCGCCGGCGAGGAGCAGCAGGACATGGAGCTAGCGCTTGGCGCGATCGCAGACGGCCGGATCGATATTCGACCCTGGCTCAGCGAGCGCATCGGCCTTGGAGCCGTTGCGGAGGCCGTCGCCCAAATGTCCGGTCCGCTCGCACCGATCCGCAACGTGATTGATCCACGCCGGATGTGATGCGATGAAGCGCGCAGACACCGTCCGGCTCGGCATCGAGCAATTGAGCGTCTTCGCGCTTCCGCCCGTCGATTTTGTAAACTTGGCCGCCACTCTCGGATGCAGCTGTATCTCGGTCGGCCTCACGGGCATGGGCTATAACCCGCACGGCTACCCGGCATTCTCGTTGCGTGATGATGTAGTTATGCGGCGGGAAGTGAGAGCGGCGATGCGCGATCGCGGCGTCGCGATCGCGCTCGGCGAAGGATGCATCATCCGTCCCGATAAAGACATTCGCGATGCAGCCGCGGACATGGACATCATGCGGGAGCTCGGCGTAGAACGGCTCAATACCGTCAGCATGGATCCCGACCTCGACCGTAGCCTCGATCAGCTCGCCTTTTTCGCCGAGATGGCTGCCGCGCGCGGTATGCAGTCGACGATCGAGTTGTGTCCCGCGCTCACCATCAACAATCTCGATGCCGCGCTCGCCGCCGTTCGCCATGTCGGCAGGCACGAATTCAATCTGCTACTCGACACCATGCATCTGGGTCGCTCGGGCGCGACGGCGGCCGAGGTCGCAGCGCTCGATCCCGCGCTGATCGGCTACGTGCAACTCTGCGATGCGCCGCGCGTGCCGAGCGAATCCAATTATTTGAAGGAAGCCACCTTCGAGCGCATGGTCCCGGGAGAGGGAGAGATGCCGCTGAGCGCGTATCTCGCCGCGCTGCCACCCGGCCTTACCATCAGCCTCGAAGTACCGCTGAGCTCTCAGGCCGAGGCCGGCATCGGCCCGGAGATCCGCTTGCGGCGCTGCGTGGAGGCAGCCCGTCGCCTGCTCGCCGAGGCCGAGTCATGACTTTCAAGGACAGATACGGTCCGGTCGCGCTCGTCACCGGCGCATCATCGGGAATCGGCAAGTCGTTCGCCGAGCGGCTGGCAGCGATCGGTATGGATCTCGTGCTGGTCGCCCGCCGGGTGCAGCGTCTCGAATCTCTCGCCACGCACCTGCGAGCGATGCATGGCGTCGAGGTGAAGGTGTGCCCGGTCGATCTTGCCGAAACGAGCGCGGCAGAGCGGATTGATGCGGCCACCGCATCGCTCGATATCGGGCTTCTGGTGAGCAACGCCGGCTTCGGGCTCAAGGGGGAGCACAGCGCCAATGATCCCGCTGCAATGACCGATATGTTGATGGTGAATTGCAATGCGCCGATGCAACTCGCGCATGCCTTCATTCCGCGGTTGCGAAGGCGCGGCAAAGGCGGCGTCATTTTCGTAAGCTCAGTGGAAGCCTTGATCGGTTGCCCTTATTCCGCGGCCTATTCAGCGAGCAAGGCATTCGTGCGGAACCTCGGAGAGGCGCTCTGGGGCGAGGTCATGCCCGAAGGTATCGATGTCCTTACGATTTGCCCGGGCGCGACCGACACGGAAGCGCTCGGCCGCCACGGCATCGATCCCGCGACACTGCCGAATGTCATGCCGCCCGATGCGGTTGCAAGGCTGGCCATGGAAAATCTCACCCGCGGCCCCGTGCTGATCACCAGCGAGCATTACAAGGCGACGTTCGACCAGTTGCTGTCGATGCCTCGCCGCGATGCTCTCACCGCGATGGCCGCGCGCATGAAAAAGTAACTACCGTGGGAGAGCATGCATGTCGCTGAAGATCAGCCGTGTCGACACCAGCCGGTGCCTGATCGGCGAGGGCCCCGTTTGGGATGCCAGCGCGCAAGCGCTGTATTTCCTGGATATCGCGCAAAAGCGCGTCCATCGGTTCGATCCCCGTGAGGGAGTCACGCGCAGCTGGTACACCCCGGCACCGGTGGGTGCGATGGCGCTGCGAGAGGCAGGTGGTGCGGTGCTGGCGATGGGTGATTCCATCTGCTCGATCGACTTCGACAGCGGCTCGGTGGGACCCATCGCGAAAGGGCATGCGCAGCACCCGCAGGCGACCTTCAACGACGGCAAGGTCGACAAGCGCGGGCGCTTCATCATCGGCTCATGCTGCACCGACCTCCTCAGCCCACAGCCGGTGGGCGGTGTGTTCAGCCTCGGGCCCGGACACGAAATTGCGTGCCTGCAGCGGGAGATCTGCTTTTCCAACAGCCCGTGTTTCTCGCCGGACGGCAGGATCTTCTACTTCTCGGACAGCGCCCTCTATGCGTGCTACGCCTATGACTACGACAACGACAGCGGCACGCTTTCCAACAAGCGGCTCTTCGCCGATACACGGGCGCTCGGCGGAATGCCGGATGGTGCTACCGTCGACAGCGACGGCCTCGTCTGGATGGCCATTTTCAGGGGCGGCAAAGTCGTGGCCTTCCGGCCGGACGGGCGGATCGAGCGAGTCGTCGAGATGCCGGTGAGGTTGCCCGGCAGCACGATGTTCGGCGGAGCCCGACTGGACCAGCTCTTCGTCCCTACGATCGATCCCGCTTTCTTCAACGAGCCGGCCGAGGAAGGTGCCGGTTATCTGTATGTGATCGAGGGACTCGGGGCGCGGGGTTTGCCCGAGCCTCGCTATGCCGGCTAGGTGCGGCCGGCTAGGTAGTGAACTCAAGGTGCAGGGCGGTTACGCCGTTCAAGAGGTAAGTGGGAACTTTGGTATAGCGGCGAGCACCCGGCGGTCCGTGCTCCGTCTCCGAAATGCGGATGTTCGTCGTGCGCTCGAGGAAGCGCTCGAGCGTGACGCGCGTCTCCAGGCGCGCGAGCACGGCGCCGGGACACGCGTGAGCCCCGCGTCCGAATGCCAGGTGATCGCGCAAGTGCGGCCGATCGAGCTGAAACTCGTCGGGCTGCTCGAAGCGCCGAGGATCGCGATTTGCCGCCCCGAGCGCGACCATGGTGAGAGAGCCGGCTGGGACCTCCACGGTCCCGATCGAGGTCGTATGCCGAGCCACCCGAAAACTGACCTTGGATGGACTCTCGAATCGTAGAGTCTCTTCCACGAAGTCCGGGATTCGATCGCGCTCGGCGCGCAGACGCTGTTGCAGGTGTGGACAGTCGCCCAATATCTTGAATGCCGAAGCAATGAGCTTCGCCGAGGTATCTTGCCCCGCGACGAAAAGGAAAGTAGCGATGCGCACGAGAGCGCCAAGATCGGGCACCGATCCGTCGCGAAACCGCGAGTTGGCGAGCTCCGACATCATGTCGTCGCTCGGTTCCTTGCGGCGCTCCTGGAGATACGCGGTGAAGCGTCTGTCGAGATAGTCCAAAGGATCTGGTGCGCTCTTGTGCTCGGGCTTTCCGACCATGCCCGGGGGCGGTCCGATGATTGCCACGAGCTCGTCCCGATCTTCTTCGGGAACACCCAACAGGTCGGCAATGACGAGGGTGGCCAGCGGCTGGGAGTACTCGGATACGATCTCGCACTTGCCGTGGTCGATGAATCGGTCGATCAGTCTGTCGGCCAACTTTTCCACGTACTCCGCATTTTTTCGCAAGCGGTCGAACGTCAGTAGCCGTGTGAGCAAGCCGCGGTGAGCGCTGTGTTGTTGTCCATCGAAGGTGATGAAGTGAGTGGCCCACGGGAGCTCAGGGCGATGCCGTTCGATTTCCTCGCCGATATCGTCTCCTGCCGGTTTGAATGGCAGCCCGGGAATCGGGCCCGTTACGGCGAGACATGAGGAGAAATTATCCCCCTGTTTGTAGAGCTCCAGGGCCTCCTCGTACCCCGTCACCATGAGGGTGCCATAATGTGGCTCGCGCAGAACCGGGCACTTGGATCTCAGGGAGCTCAGATAGGGGAGGGAATCGTTGATGAGCGACTCGTCGGTAAAAAAGTTGGCGGCCTCAAAATCTTGCATCGCGGACCCCCGTTGCCTCATTTGCTGAGCAGTCGCACAGCGAGTGTACCAGAGGCGAAATTGCCGTCAAAGGAAGTACATGTAATGGCTCCCCGAAGGATTGGTGCGCTTACCTCCAAAACCAGATCCATCCTGCTGAATGCTGCCGAGAGCCTCATGCGCGAGAGTGGCTACGCCGCGGTGACCTCCCGGCGTCTCGCCGCCAAAGCCGGGCTCAAGCCGCAATTGGTGCACTATTATTTTCGAACCATGGACGATCTCTTCCTCGCATTGTTCCGTCGAGTCGCGGCCGACTTCGCGCAACGACAGACGGCAATCCTCAAGGCCAGGGAGCCGCTGAGAGCCCTTTGGGATCTCACCAGCGATCCGAAAGGCGTGGTTCTCACCTATGAGTTTGTCGCGCTGGCGAACCATCGCAAGGCCATCCGTGCCGAGATCGCCGAGGTCGGTGACCGGCTTCGGCAGGGGCAAGCCAAGATTCTCGCTCATTGCCTCGGGGACGCCGCCATCGGCGCAACACGCTGGTCGTCGGTGTTCTCGGCTGTTCTGCTGGACAGCCTCGCGCGCAACCTCGCGCTCGAGAGCGCTCTCGGCGTGTCGGTAGGCCACGAGGCGGCTCGAGTGGCGATCGGCCGATTCATCAGAGAGGTGGATCGTTCCTTGCGCAAGAAAAGCAAGCGGCGGCGGTCCGTCCGCCAAACCCGGCGGCGGGGGCAGTAGAATGTCCTCATGCCGAGGTCGCCGGACGAGGAGCGAAATATGGCCACGAAATGTTCCCATCTCGACACCATCAAAAAGGTGCATCCCAGCGCGCGGGGGTGCGAGGAGTGCCTGAAGACCGGGAGCCCATGGGTGCATCTACGCATCTGCCGTACCTGTGGGCACGTGGGATGTTGCGACGACTCGCCGAACAAGCACGCCACCAAGCATTTTCATTCGACGCACCATCCGATCATTGAAGGCTACGACCCACCCGAGGGTTGGGGATGGTGTTACGTCGATGAGGTATTCATCGATCTGGGGAAGAATGTCACGCCGCAGCTGGGTCCCATCCCGCGTTACGTCTGAAGGTCGCGCGCTGCCCGGGATGTGCACCGCGTCGCAGACGCCGAGGGCTTTACTACCTCGGAATCCGCGCGCTCTCAGCCGGCGCCGCTCTCCGACGGAATGTGTGACGCAGGTCCGAACAAAAACCGCCGTATTTTAGTACCAAGCTGGAATGAATAAACCCGCTAGCTTGACGGCCCGCCGGTCGGTCAACGGTCCCGACAGCTTGACATTGCGCGGCCTCCTGAACGAGCTGGCGAAGTCGGGGCTCATCAATTCGGCGTCCGCACGCGCAGTCGTCGAGCCGCCGAAGCGCAAGGACGGCGTGCCGCATCATCCCCTGGCCGTCGCTGCCGCCCAGGAGTGGCCCGATCGGCGCAATGAAGGCCGCAAGCTGACCATGGAGGTCTTGACCCAGTGGCTGGCCCGCCGGGTCCATTTGCCGTACATGCGCATCGACCCCCTGAAGCTCGATGTGGCGGGGCTGACCGAGCTCATTCCGTACGCTTACGCATTGCGTAGCGGGATTCTGCCCGTCAAGAGCACTCCCGCGGGCATCGTGTTCGCCGTCAAGGACCCCTTCGCCATTCAATGGATGGAAGAACTGGAGCCGGTGCTCAAGGTACCGCTCAAGCGGGTTCTCGCCAATCCGCTCGACATCGACAAGTATCTGGTGGAGTTTTACGCCGTCGCGCGTTCGGTCAAGCTCACCGGTGAGGAACGCTCCAAAGCCGCCCCCACGGAATTGCGCAACCTCGAGCAGCTGACCGAGCTCAGCCGCGCGGGGAAGCTCTCCGCGGAAGATCAGCACATCGTGGCGATCGTCGACTGGCTGCTGCAGTACGCTTTCGATTCACGTGCCAGCGACATTCATCTAGAGCCGCGCCGCGATTCGTGCAACGTGCGATTCCGGATCGACGGTGTTCTGCACGATGTCTACAAGTTGCCCGCGCTCGTCGTGCCCTCGGTAACGAGCCGCGTGAAGATCATCAGCCGGATGGACATCGCGGAACGCCGGCGCCCGCAGGACGGCCGGATCCGCACGCGAAATCCGGAAGGCAAAGAAATCGAGTTGCGCGTCTCGGCGCTGCCCACGGCCTTCGGCGAAAAACTCGTGATGCGCATTTTCAACCCCGACGTGCTGGCGCACGACTTCAGCCGGCTCGGCTTCATTGACGAGGAGGCGGTGATTTGGCGCCGCATGATCACGCAGCCGCACGGGATCGTCCTGGTCACAGGGCCCACCGGCTCGGGCAAGACCACTACTCTTTACGCATCGCTCAAGGAACTCGCCACTGCCGAAGTGAACGTCTGCACGATCGAGGATCCCATCGAATTGATCGACGGCAGCTTCAACCAGATGCAGGTGCAATCCAACATCGATCTGACCTTCGCGGAAGGCGTGCGTGCTCTGTTGCGTCAGGATCCGGACATCATCATGATCGGCGAGATTCGGGATCGTGAAACCGCCGAGGTGGCCGTGCAGGCCGCCCTCACCGGCCATCTCGTGCTGTCGACATTGCACACCAATGATTCCCCCTCGGCCATCACGCGTATGCTGGAGCTCGGAGTACCCGCGTATTTGATACGCGCGACGCTGATCGGCGTGCTCGCACAGCGATTGGTACGCAGGCTTTGCCCCGAGTGCAAAGCGCCGGTCCCCGTGTCGGCCGAGCAATGGGGTGAGCTTGGCGTGGGCTCTCTGATTGCCATGCCCGCCACCATTTATAAATCGGTTGGATGTCTGGAATGTCGCCAGACCGGCTTCCGCGGCCGAAGCGGCGTTTACGAGCTGATGCAGGTCAATTCCTCGATACAGTCCGCCATCGCCGACGATCCCCAGCTGCCGTCACTGCGCGAGATGGCCATGAAAGCCGGCATGAAGCCGCTGCGTCTGGCCGGAGCCGAGAAAGTCGCCGCCGGTGTGACCACGATCGACGAAGTGCTCTCGCTCACGCCCGAGTTGCGGGAGCGCTAACCCCATCGAGGCGCCGGGGTATTATCATCCCCGAATGTCATCCGTGCCCCCCACCATGAACGCCGTACTGCTGACGGGGCACGGCGGATTCGAGTGCCTCGCCTATCGCAGCGATGTGCCGACCCCGATACCCGGGGCTGACGAAGTGCTGGTGCGGGTCGGCGCAGCCGGTGTGAACAACACGGACATCAACATGCGCGTGGGCTGGTACTCGAAGAGCGTCGCGCAAAGTGCGCCCGAGACGGTGCCGCGGGACTCCGGATGGAGCGGCGCCAGCGTCGCCTTTCCTCTCATTCAGGGCGCCGACGCCTGTGGGCGCATCGTCAGCACGGGCTCAGGCGTCGCCGCGGCGCGCTGCGGGCAGCGAGTGTTGGTCGATCCCGTGCTGCGCTCGCGGCCGACCGCTCACGGCACGCAAACGTTGTACCTCGGCTCGGACTGTGACGGTGCGTTTGCGGATTACGTCTGCGTTCCCGCGGTCAACGCGCATCCGATCGATAGTCCGCTGAGCGATGCCGAGCTAGCCACGTTCCCCTGCTCCTATATCGCCGCGGAGAACATGCTCACCCGCGCGGGTGTACGCGACGGCGAAACCGTCCTGGTCACCGGCGCATCGGGTGGAGTGGGATCGGCGGCCGTGCAGCTTGCGAAGCGCCGGGGTGCCCGAATCATCGCGATCGCCGCTGCGTCGAAGGCCGCGCAAGTCTCTCAGCTGGGCGCCTCGCAAGTGCTGCCGCGCGACGCCGATCTCGTTGCGGCGCTCGGCAAGGAGTCGGTCGATGCCGTCATCGATGTGGTGGGCGGCGAGCAGTTTCCGAGTCTTTTGGAGATTCTGCGCCGGGGGTGCCGGTATGCAGTGGCGGGGGCGATCGCGGGCCCGCTGGTGACCATGGATCTGCGCACCTTATATCTCAAGGATTTGCGATTGCTCGGTTGCACCATTGCGGAGCCCGAAATATTCGACGCTCTCGTGCGTTATGTCGAGCGGCAGGAAATCAGCCCGGTTCTCGCAACAACCTACAAGCTTCGGGACATCGCCGACGCGCAGCGCGATTTTTTGGCAAAACGCCATCTGGGCAAGATCGTTTTGACTCCCTGAGGGCCTCGCGGTCCTCTTTCGCGAGCTCACTTGCAGTCAGCACATGAGAATGATTATCATTTACCTTCGTGTTCGCACTACGCAGTGCCTTGCGGGATGGAGTTCATCATTTTTCGTTCAACGCTGTGCATCTTCGGGCTCGCAACGGCAGCTTGGCTGCGCGCCGGCGCGGCGCAGCTTGTCTCCCCGACGGCGGCGCCTGACTTATCCGAAGCAATCGCCGGAGTGTCTGCCGACTTCGGGGCTGTCAGCGGCGGATCGACGTCGGAACTGCAGCCCATCGTGGTCACCGCGAATCGGCTCAAGCTCTCGCAAGAGAACAAGGAGCTGGACGAGGCGCGCGACCGGAATCTCTTGCCCAAGCTCGGCGCGACGAGCTTCGACATCGATCAAGAGGCCATCGACACGCTTCCCCAGGGAAAGAACACGCCGCTCGACAAGGTGCTGCTGCAAGCCCCGGGCGTTTCTTACGATTCGGCGATCAGCAATCCGGATTTTCACGTTCGCAACGAATATGCAAACGTCCAGTACCGCATCAATGGCATCCAGCTCCCCGACGGCGTGTCGGCATTGGGCCCCGTACTGGGGGGCGGCTTCGTCGGCAATCTCAAGTTGCTCGACGGCACACTGCCCGCGGAGTACGGGCTGCGGACGGCCGGGGTCGTCGACATCACGGCGAAGGAGCAGTTCGATCCGGGCGGCAGCCTGGACCTCTACGGCGGCAGCTGGGGGACGATCAGTCCGAGCGTCGATTACGGGAGCAGCGCGGGCAGCACGCAGTATTTCTTGACGGCGCGCTATCTCGAGAGTGGGCAGGGCTTGGAAAATGCCAGGCCGACGGCCAATCCGAGCCATGACAGAACCGAGCAGGAGAGGTTGTTCGGCTACGGATCGACCTTGTTCGGCGAATTTAGTCGGCTGACCTACCTCGGGGGCGTGTGGGTCGGCCGCTTTCAGATTCCGGACGTCGCGGGGCAGGAGCCGCTCGGGGATTTCGGCCCCGACACACTCTCCTCGACCCGCCTCAACGAGAACGAGAAAGACCAGTTTTACTTCGGCGTCGTCGCGCTGCAGACCCAGCGCGACACCATCGATACTCAGCTCTCGCTCTTCACACGCTTTGCCGCCGTTCATTTCGTGCCCGACGTTTATGACGATCTGGTTTTCAACGATGTGGCCTCCGAGGTGCAGCGTAAAAGCCTGCTCAACGGCATTCAGCTCGATGCGGCCGATCGGCTCGGTGAAGCGCATACGCTGCGCAGCGGTCTCGCGGTGAGCATCGAGCGGACGCAAGTGGATGATCTGTCGACCGTACTACCGCTGGGTCCCGATGGGACACCCGAGTCGACGCCGGTGACTTTGAATGACTACCAATCAAAAATCGGCTGGAACGCCGGAGCCTATGTTCAGGACGAGTGGAGAGTGCGTCAGGATCTCATCCTCAATACGGGGATGCGCTTCGATCAGCTGAATCAATTCGTCTCGGCCCATCAGGTAAGTCCGCGCCTCGTTCTCGTGTACAAGCCGCTCGAGGACACGAGCCTGCACGCCGGGGTGTCGCGCTATTTCACCCCGCCGATGCAGGCGCAGGCCACGCCGAACAATCTGGCGCTGTTCCAGAACACCACCCAGCAGCCCGCAATCGCGCTCGATGATCCGGTGCGTCCGGAGCGGGCCACCTATTTCGATGTGGGTATCGACCAACGGTTTTCGTCGGCACTGACCGTGGGCGCCGATGTCTATTACAAGCGCGCGACCGATCAGCTCGATGACGGGCAGTTCGGCCAGGCCGTGATTCTGGATCAGTACAACTACGCACGTGGCTTCAGCCGCGGAGCGGAGTTAAAAGTCAATTACACCCAGGGCGGCCTGCGCGCGTACGCGAACGTGTCTCATGAAGTGACGATGGTCAAGGAAGTGGTCTCGAACCAATATGTCATCGGCGACCCGGTGGAGCTCGCCTATCTTGCGACCCACTACACGCCGACATCGGATGCTCAGACGATCACGGCGTCCGCCGGAGCTTCTTACCGCTGGCGCGACATGCTCGCCAGCGTGGACGGCATTTACGGCAGCGGGCTGCGTGCCGGCTTTGCGAACTTGGAGCACACACCCCAATACACGCAGTGGAACGCGGCACTCGCCAGGAACTTCGACCCCTGGCGCGACGATCGCAAGCCGCTCTCTCTGCGGTTGAGCGTCGTCAACCTATTCGATCGCATCTATCTTCTGCGCAGCGGCAGCGGCATCGGCGAGTTCGCACCCCAGTACGGGCCGCGCCGCGGGGTGTTCGCCGAACTCACCCAGCAGTTCTGACGTCCTTCGAGTCGGCCTGCGCTCAGAAGTGGAAAATCACGTCCATCGCGAGCATCGCCTGCGAGCGCTTTCCGCCGTTTTGATCGAACGAGTACGTGCGCCCGCCGCTGCTGTACGTGCACGCGGCCACGTCCGTCACCGCCGGCGCATAGCAGGGATTGTCGTATGCATAGCCGGTAGCTTGGGCATTCGGCGCGGTCAACTGACGATCATAGCGCGCTTCCGGGCGAGCTGCGCCTCGATGTCGGGTATCGAGATATAACGCCCGACGCGGAGGTTCTCTCCGTCGAAGAAATGCGGAAAATAAAAATCCAAGTAGTACATCACGGGATCGAAGCCGTAGAGCCGCTCCTCCTCGGTGTACTGATAGCTGAGGATGCCGTTGGAGAAGGTGTACTTGTAGTCGGTACCGTAAAGAAGCGCGACGCGAAAACCCCAGTCGAAGTGGTCGCGCTGAATCTCGTCAGCGGTGCGCTCGAAGTACAGCGCCGCCTGATCCAGCTGCACGGTATCGGGCTGGTACGAGTAGGCGGCGGGAAAGTTGCCTCCGGTTCCAGTCAGCTTATTGAAACCCAAGTTGGACGTGCTGATGTTGCCGCCCGGCTCGACCCACCCGTAGATCACGAAGCGGCTGTCTTTCCAGGCATTGCCGTTCGAGCCGCAATAGATCGCATCCATGAGGGCGCTGTAGTACATGTTTTCATAGCCGATCACCTCGGTTCCCCCTTCATTCCAGACCGAATACGGCCAAGGAGGATTCGACACGGGCGGCGGCGGCAGGTCCTGCCGATAGCCGGCGGCTTGCTCATCGAAGGGCGCATTCGGATCGACGGCGGGTGCCGGCTGTTCGCCCGGAAACAGATGCTTCTCGTAACTCTGGGCGCTTCCAGAAGCTCTCGCTGCCCGATCCCTTGACACATCCGTCCACGGGGCCGCTGGATTGCGCCGCAGAGGTGGCCGTCGTCGTATCGTCGGCGAGCGCTGGGATGGCGCTCAAGGTAACCAGGGTCAGCGCAACCGCCGACAGATTGCGAAATCGTGTGCTCATCTTGCGTTCAGCCAATGCGTGCGAGCGGCCGCTTGCCGCCCAGAAAGAGCAGCACGCAGCCTACGCGCAACGGAAGGTCCGGCGAAATACCAAAAGGTGTAAGTATTTGTGCCGTGATCGTTTAGGATGTCGAAATGACCGATGCGATGCATGTCGTCCTTTTGGTCGAGGACGACGAGGCTCTTCGTAACGTTCTTCGCGTGTTGTTTGAAGCTAACGGCTTTCGGGTCGTCGCCGCGGGCACGGCTGCCCAAGGCGAGCACGATGCGCGATTGCACCGCCCGGATATCCTCATCGTCGATCTCGGCTTGCCGGATCGCGACGGGCTCAACGTCATCACTGCGGTTCGATCTTGGTCCCCGGTGCCCATCATCGTGCTCTCGGCACGGGTGGAGGAAGCGCAACGGATCTTGGCGTTCGACAAGGGGGCGGACGACTACGTCATCAAGCCTTTCAGCGCCCCAGAGCTCTTGGCCCGCGTACGCGCGCTTCTGCGCCGCCACGTCCGGGGCGATCTACCCATGGCCGTGCTGCGACTGGGCGATGTGACGGTCGACCTGGGTCGGCGCATCGTGAGCAGCGCCGATGGGCGCGAGGTGCGGCTGACGCCGCTCGAGCACAAGATCCTGGAAACCCTCGCGCGACACGGCGGTGGAATCGTGACGCATTCGGTTCTGCTCAAGGAAGTGTGGGGACCCAGCCGAGACGACTCGCGTGCCCTGCGGGTCTACATTGGGACGTTGCGACGCAAACTCGAACCCGAGCCGAGCCGCCCGAGATTCATCGTCACCGAGCCGAATATCGGCTATCGCCTCGTGGTGGATCCCGACGATGGCAAGCCCGCCGCGCATGATCGGTGAACGGCAGCGCGCCGCGCACGAGGAGGTTGCCGAGCTCGATCGGCGCGATGGCCGCGACCGCCGAGGTCGCCTGAAGATTTTTTTTGGGGCCGCGCCGGGCGTCGGCAAGACCTACTCGATGCTCGAGGCTGCGCGGCACGCCCGGGAAGGAGGCCTCGACGTGGTGATCGGCCATGTCGAGCCGCACGGGCGTGCCGATATCGAGAGCCTGTTGCACGGGCTTCCGCAGCTTGCCGGTGGCATGCAAGGCGATCTCGATCTCGAAGCCGCGCGCCGACGTCGCCCGGGCTTGTTGCTCGTCGATGAATTGGCGCATTCGAATCGGCTCGAGGGCGAACCCGGGCCGCGCCATGCAAAGCGCTGGCAAGATATCCAAGAGCTGCTTGCGGCCGGAATCGACGTCTGGACCACGCTCAATGTCCAGCACCTGGAGAGCTTGAACGACGTCGTCGCGGGCATCACCGGAATGCGGCTGGGAGAAACCATCCCGGATCGCGTCTTCGACGAAGCCGACGAGGTGGAGCTGATCGACCTGCCGCCTACGGAATTGCTCGCACGGTTGCAGACGGGGAAGGTCTATCCGGCCGGCGAAGCGCCCGGCGGAATCGAGCAAATCTTCCGGGAGCCGAATCTAGTTGCGTTGCGCGAGCTGGCGTTGCGTCGTACCGCAGATCGGGTGGACGCCGCCGCGCGCGCGTTCGGTAGCCGGGAACGGGCGTCCAATCCCTGGCTCGCGCGCGATCGGTTCCTGGTCGCGGTCGCTCCGGACGAGCAGGCCGAGCAGCTGGTGCGCCTCGGCAAGCGCTTCGCGGACGCGATGGATGCCGAGTGGATGGTGGTCTCGGTGGAAACTCCGGCCATGCTCCGGCTCGGAGAGCGGGATCGCAACCGTCGCGTCGACGTTCTGCGGCTGGCGGAGTCACTGGGCGCGGAGACGGTCACCCTCGACGGTCCGTCGGTCGCCGCCACCCTCAGCGAATATGCGAGGTTGCGCAACGTCACTCGCATCGTGGTGGGCGAGCCGCAGCGCCCTCGATGGTGGTTTCCGTTCCGGCCGTCGACGGCAACGCAATTGATGAGGACGCACCGCGCGTTCGATGTGTCTTCAATCGCGCGCCGCGAACCCACCACAGCCTCGAGTCCATACGCCGTCGTCGACCTGCAGGGAATTTCCTGGTCCGGCTACGCGGCCGGGCTGCCGATCTCCATCGCGTGCACGCTGCTCGCCGCGATCATGTTTCCTTATTTCTCTTTGACCGATCTCGTCATGGTGTATTTGCTCGGTGCCGCGGTGGCCGCTTTGCGCCTGGGGCGAGGTCCTGCGGCGATGGTGGCCGTCATCAATACTTTGGCCTTCGACTTCATGTTCGTGCCGCCCCGTTACAGCTTGGCGGTGACCAATTTCAAATACGTGGTGACGTTCGGTGTGATGCTGACGGTCGCGCTGATCATCGCGGATCTCGTGGCAAGTGTGCGTGCTCAGACTCGCGTAGCCGGCGCCCGGGAGCGTCGGACGGCGCTGCTGTATGGAATGAGCCGCGAGCTCGTGGCGACTCGCGGCTTCGAGCATCTCACGCGTGTCGCGATCAAGCATGTGGTCGAGACGTTTTCCGGTTGCGCGGTGGTCCTGCTTCCCGACAAGGAGGGCCAGCTCACTCATCCGCACGGCCCGCCGGTATCGGGATCTCTGCGCGACGCCGATCTGTCGATCGCTCAATGGGTATTCGACCAGGATACACCCGCGGGACTCGGCACCGACACACTGCCCGGCGCGCCGGCACAGTATCTGCCGCTGAGAGGGAGCGGCAAGGTACTCGGCGTCCTCGCCGTCGAGCCCTCCCATCGGCGCCGTCTGCTGCTGCCCGAGCAACGCCATCTTCTCGAGACTTTCGCGGCACAGATCGCACTCGCGCTGGAACGCGCGGTGCTGGCCGACGAGGCGGAGCGTGCGCGGGTGAGCGCGGAAACCGAAAGCTTGCGCAATACCTTGCTCGCCTCGATCTCTCACGACTTGCGCACGCCGCTGGCGGTCATCGCCGGAGCGAGCAGCGCTCTCAGCGACACGTCCACGGCATTCGACGAGCGGTCGCGCCGCTTGCTTGCCGCATCGATCGAGAGCAAAGCCAACGAGATGACCCAAATCATTTCGAACGTGCTCGATCTGATGCGTCTGGAAGGCGGCAACGTGGTCCTGCATCGCGACTGGCAGACCGTCGATGATCTCGTCAGCTCTGCCTTGGATCGGCTGAAGACTCGGCTCGTCGATCATCCCGTCCAGCTGGACCTGCCGCCGGAGCTGCCGCCCGTGTACGTGGACGGCGCACTGATGCTGCAGGTGTTCACGAATCTGCTCGAGAATGCCGCCAAGCACACGCCACCGCAGACACGGATCACGATCAGAGCGAGCGCTACCGCAGCATCCGTGCGCGTCGTCGTGGACGACACCGGACCGGGGCTGTCCGGAGAGGCGGAGCGTCTCTTCGAGAAGTTTCAACGTGGCCGGGACGAGGACAATACCGGCGGAGCGGGGCTCGGGCTTGCGATATGTCGGGCGATAGTCAATTTGCACGGCGGCCGCATCGAGGCCGCTCAGCGCCCGGGCGGCGGCGCGCGCTTCACGTTCACCTTGCCGGTGGCGTAAGCGCAGGACGCGACGACCGACCGCGATTTCCGGGAATCGCGGTCGGTCGGTAGGCGCGGTGTCTTTAGGGTGACAAACCCAGCAGACCGTTGGCGGTGTTCGGCGATCCGGGAATCGGCGTATTCAAGTAAGGAAAGACCGCGAGATAAGTATCCGTCGATTTGATTGCGCCGGTGATTCGCAGGTGCTCCGCATCCGGTCCGGCCGAGCGTGCCTCGTCGGTATAAGGAGTGCCGTGGTTGGGGTCCGTTTTGTCGCTGCCGCAATCGCCCACCGCTCCGCACAGCGCACCCTCCGCGACGCGCAACGTGATGTCCACCACGTCGTCGTACGGCCGGCGACCGTTGGGAAATCCGGCCGCGTCCCCATCGAGAACACCGAGGTCGTTTTGCGAAGCGGGAGGGGTCGCAGGCGTGGACGTATTGAGGCGCAGCATCTCGCTCGGAGTGACATTCGCGGGCTGGTTGAGCCCCTTCACCCCGGTCAGGAATACCGCAACCAGGTCGTCGCGCGGAGTGGCCGGCACGAGAGCTGCACTGCCGAAGAGCGTGTGCAGGATCACGGGCAGGGTCGGATTCGTCACGTACGTGAGAAACTGCGCGTCGCCTTCCGGTCGGCTCGAGTTGAATTTGTCCTTGTCGCTGAGCCCGATGACCAGCTCATTGACCAGCGGCATCCCCAGCCGGGAAACCTGTCGATGGGAGCCATCGCCTTCGATCACCTCAGAGGTGGTATAGGCTCCGATGACGGGCTCGGCAGAACTCGCGACGCACTTGATCGGTACCTCGACGGCGAGCGAGGTGACGTTCTTGTCGAACAAGGCATTCGGTTGCGCATCCCGCGGTCCGGCGGGATTCAAGTTGATGAGGTCGAATATCTCGCCGAGGTTCGCCACGAAGCCCTCCTTGCGCTGGCCGACGAAGACGCGCCCCGGCGTCGCGCACCCGGGAATGGCGATGGGGTACACGTAATGCCCGGCATAGGTCGCATAATCCGGAATACTCTTGTTGCCGATGTTGTCGAGCGGCTTCCAGAATACCGTTCCGCCGGTAGCCAGGTTTTCGGCCAGGCCGCTCGCGCCGCCGTTCTGCACACCAACGGTATAGCTTTGCATCACGTTGACGTCGGTACCCGCCGGCGTGACTTCGCCGATGTTGATCAAGGGCACGGCAACCTTCTTTCCGCCCGCATCCACCGCCAAACGCTTGTCTGCGGTCGCGAAGGTGAAGGTGAACTTCAGATCCGTGCCGGCGTGCCCGCTCTTGGCGATGCGGATCTCGTAACTCCCATGGGTGTCGAGATCGTAGAAATTGGGTCCGCCGCCCGGGTCCTGTAACGGTATGTAGTTGGCGATGAAGGTGATGTAGTCGCTACGACCCCTCTCGTAGCTGCGGAACATGTAAAAGTCCGTGCCGTCCAGCCGCGGCAGTCCTGCGATCGCCGGCGCTTCGCGATGACTCGAAGCCGATGCGTACAAAGGTAATAGTGCAACTCCCAACGCCAAAGCTCGACATGTCGAACGAGTGTCCATCGAAGTCCCCTCCGTTTTGTGTGCCCTTTCTTCTGTTCGAGCACGCGGATGCGCTGGATGCAGCCGATGGCAGATAAAGTGCGAGGATCAGCTGAAGCTGCGCAGGGCAGCGACGCACAGAGCGAGGCCGACGAGCGTGATGATTGCGGCGCTTGCGAGCGGAAGTAGTTGCGCCCAGCGCACGGCAGCGGTGCGCTTACTGAAGCGGTTGCGCGCGTAAAGAAAGGCGAGGCCGACGGCCGTCAACGTCAGCGCCAGACCGACGCTGAATACCAACACCAGCAGCATGCCGTATGCCGTCTTGTTGAGCGCAACGGCGGCGAGCAACAGCACCATGGCGGAAGGGCACGGCACGAGGCCGCCGGAAACGCCCAAAGCAGCCAGGCTTTTCCAGGTGACCCGCTCGCCGGAGGTGCCCGGCGGCAAGTGCGAATGCATCGGGCCGCCGCCATGAGAATGCAGCGTAGCGTCGTGCACATGGAAGTGGCCGTGCGCGGATTCGCGCGCGAGCAATAATCCGGCAGGAGAGGGCGCCCCCGCCCCTGCGGGGGACGTCTCTACCGGATAGAACGTCGGAGCGCGTCGTCCCGTAGTGACTTTGAGCGTGTGGCCCGCCGTGCGCCTGCGCCGCAGCAGGAGTACCACTCCCATACTCAGCACCAGAAGCGCAGATACCAAGCTCATGATCGGAAACAATCGCTCCGGTACGATGAATCGCGAGGCATACAAGGTGGCGAAGCCGAGCGCAAACACGCCGCTGGTGTGAGTGAGGGTGACCGTGAGGCCCAGGAATAATGCGTGGCGCGGCGTGCCGCGAGAGCCGATCAGATATGCGCCGACGATGGTCTTGCCGTGTCCCGGCGACAGCGCGTGCACGGCGCCCAAGAGCAGGGCGAGGAGAAGTGCCCACAAGGCCACGCGTGGATTCAGGTTTGGAGCGGAAATGGCATCGATGAGCGAGCGAGTCCTGCGAGTAATCCACCCGTTCTCCGCGCTCACGAGCGTATGCGCAGGCGGATTCGCAGAGGCCTTCACGGCCGGCAACTGCGATTGTGGCCGCGGTCCGAGCGCTGCACTGCCGGGCGGCGGCGCGCCATCCGCGTCAAAGCGCATGTGCACCGTCCGCTCATCCAGTGGCCCCGCATCGGGTAGCGCCTGCAGCGCTTCGCTCAACGCACCGGTCGCGGATGTGTCGTACGCATCGGTATCGAATATGGCGACTCCGGCCGCCGGATTCACCGCGATCTCGTGCCAGCCCAACCGATCCGGGTAATTGCGGTTGGTGAAGAGGAGCGTGCGCGCGCCCGTGATGGAGGCGGGCAGCTGCGCAGTCAAGTCCATATCGACCCGCAGCGAGAATCCTCCCTGCTCCGTGGGCAGGCTGCTGCTCCAGCCCGTCACGTGCAGCGGTACTCGCGTGCCGTCCAGGCGCAGCTCGAGACCATCCGCGAAACCTGGCGCGAGCGTTCCTACATGGGCGTCGCGCTCCGCCTGCGAAGTGACGCCGTCGCCATTCGCATCCGCATCGTGCAGCTCACGCAGCGCGGGGAGCTGCCCATAGACGACCACGTAGTGCACGAGGACCGAGTGGCGCTCGACGCGCAGCCCGCAGAATTGATTGATGGTGAAGTTGCCGAGGAGGCTGGCTACCGTGTCGGCCCGGCTCGGGCCGATGCAAGCGAGCGTCGCAACCGCCGCGACCGCAAGCGCCGCCGGAAACACGAACCGGCCTAGAGGCGTCTTTCTCAAAGTCGTCAGCTCTTCCGAAGGTGCAAGTGATCGTGTGAATGCTCGAGCCCGCCTTCATGCACATGCGGGTGAACGTGCAATTCTCTTCCGCGAGGAGCATAGCGTTGCTCCAGTTTGCCGAATTTCCACCATGCGACCGATGCCGTCCACGCCGCGAGGAATAGCCCGACGATCAAGTAGCCGAGGATGCCGAAATCGAGTTTCGCGATAGAATCGAAGAGAGGACCTCGCAGGCCGAGCATGCCGATCACCACCTGCAACAGCTCGATGGTCCCTACCAGCAGCGCGACGGCGACCGACAGCCCGGTCGTCGTGAGGTTGTAGAAGATCTTGCGCAACGGGTTGAGGAAAGCCCAGTCGTACGCTTTGCACATCAAAACGCCGTCCGTCGTATCCATGACGGTCATGCCCGCGGCGAACAGCACGGGCAGGCACAGGATCGCGGGAACCGGCAGGTTGCCGGCGGCGGCCCCGGCGGTCATGGCGAGGAGCCCTACTTCGGAGGCCGTGTCGAACCCGAGACCGAACAGCAGCCCCAGGGGATACATCTGCCAGCTGTGATTCATCATTTGCTGCAAGCGGCCGCCGAATAGGCGATTCAAGAGCCCGCGCTTTGTCAGCAGGAGATCCAAGTGCGCGTGGTTGTGGGCACCGGACCGTGCCTTGCGCCACACCTTGAGGATATCGAGCAACACCAGCAGGTTCAAAACGCCGATGATCCAGAGGAACGTGCCCGATACGCCGGCACCGAGCACGGCGCCCATGCTTTTCAGCTGCGGAAGCTCGGTTTTCAGCGCGGTCGTCGCGAACGCGATGACGACGGCGAGGGCGAGTACCACCGTCGAGTGCCCTAGTGAGAAGAAGAAGCCGACCCCGAGGGGTCTCTTGCCTTTCTGCAGCATGAACCGCACGGTGTCATCGACCGCGGCGATGTGGTCGGCATCGAAGGCGTGACGCAGGCCGAACATGTAGGCTACGAAACCGAGGCCGACGAGCTGCGGGTAACCGCGCGCGTAGAAGAGGTAGGCGCCCCAGCCCAATAGATGGAGCGCTCCGATGAATCCGTATAACGCGCCGAGCCGAATCCACTCGCCTCTAGAAAACGAGACCCGGACGCGCGCGCGAGCCGCCGAGGGTGCAACAAATACGAAATCCGACACGCGGCCTCGCCTCGTCTTGATTACCAGTTAGTCATTCGTCCGATCGAGCCAGTTGGATCCATTCCAATCGCCATTTGATCGAGAATAGACCCGGCCCCACATCCGCGCAGCCTCAACCAACGAAGAGCATCCCATGATCAGGGTGAATCTGCTCCGGACGGCGGCGATGGGACTACTGCTTTGGGCCGGCGCGGCGCCGGCCCGTGGTGCCGCGCTGCCGGCGCCTTATCGCGCCCCCTATATACCAGCGAGCGACGACGAGAGATTGCAGGAAGTAGCTTCCGCGTCAGACCCCAAAGTCGTGGAGATGCGCTCACTGCGAGCCAAACTCGATGTTGCACCGCGGGATCTCGATGCGGCGATTCGGCTCGCGAATAGCTATATCGATTACGGCCGCCAGATCGGGGATGCCCACTACGCCGGCTACGCGGAGGCGGTGATCGCTCCGTGGACTGCGCTCCCGGCTCCCCCTGCGATTGCCACACTCACGCAGGCGACCATCCTTGGCTACCGCCACCAGTTCGACGCAGCCCGTGGCCTGCTCCAAGCGACGTTGCTACTCGAACCTCGCAGTGCCCAAGCGTGGCTCACCTTGGCTACCCTCGACATGGTTCAGGGGCGGTATGAGGCAGCCCGCAAGGACTGCGCCCATGTGATGAACACCGCGGGGCTGGAGTTCGGCGGTGCGTGCCTGGGCAACCTGCTCTCCTACACCGGTCAGGCGCGGCAGAGTCTCGAGTTATTGAGCCAAAACGAATTCTCCGGCCGCCGCGCGTCGGCCGCATATCAGGCTTGGATCGAGGGATTGATCGCAGAGGCGGCGGAGCGCCTGGCAGACTGGCCGCTCGCCGAAGAGCATTACCGTTGCGCCCTGCAACTATTGCCCCACGACAACTTCTTGCTGGTGGCCTATGCAGATTTCTTGCTCGATCGCGGGCGTCCGGGGGAAGTGCCGCCCCTGCTTGCGGATCACTCCCAATCGGACACCGCCTTCTTGCGCTTGGCATTGGCAAAGGCCGCCTTGCACAGTCCCGACGCGTCCCGTTATGCGTGGATGATGGCCGCCCGCTTCGAGGCATTGAGACAACGGGGCGGCGACTTCTTCGGCCGCGAGGAGGCGCGCTTCGCATTGCAATTGCAGCACGATCCAGAGACTTCGTTGGTGCTGGCGCGGCAAAACTGGGAGTTTCAGCGAGCCCCTTGGGATGCGCGAGTCTTGCTGGAGGCCGCTCTGGCTGCCCATCAACCGCAGGCAGCGGCCGCCGCCGTCGTGTTCGTCGAGCAAACGAGATTGGAAGACCCGGTCGTGCAGTCTCTTGCACGTCAGGTGAAGAACCGGTGAGGCGGTTTCTCCATCGGCTGGCGCCGTTGCTGGGCTCGTTCCCGCTGCTTCTGGCCGCGCCGGTCGCACACGCCCACTCGGCGAGCGACGCCTACCTCACGCTTTCGGTCGACGGCACGGACGAGTTCACGCTGCACGGTCAGTGGGACATTGCTCTCAGGGATCTGGATTTCGCGGTGTCACTGGATGACGACGGTGACGGAGTGCTCACCTGGGGTGAGGTGAAGCGACACCAAGCGGCGATCGACCGCTATGCCTATGAGCAGTTGAGCTTCAAGGACGGGACAGGAGCCTCTTGCGCGGTTCAGCCCACCCGTCACTTGATCGATGCTCACGCCGACGGCGCGTATGCGGCCCTGTTTTTCGATGTGCATTGCGCGCATCGGTCGAACACGCTCGCGATGCACTACACACTTTTTTTCCCGATTGACCCCTCCCACCGCGGAATCTTCGTCATGCACTCCGTCGCAGGCACCTCCAGCGCTGTGCTCTCACCGCAGAATGCGAGCCTCGCCCTGGCTCTCAAATAGCGGACGAAACAGCTGCGGCGCGACTGGTAGCGTTGCACGAGATCGCGGGTAATTACCGTACCAATGTCAAGAGAGTGTGTAGCTCCTTTCTTTCCCAGTACTCCGAAAAGAATTGGTCAACCGAGAGGGGTCGTATCAATGCCTCAAGATCGAAGCTATCGGTCGCCATACATCCGTCCCGCGTAGTCGGAAGCGTAGGGTCAGGGGCCAAAACGTTTGGTGATGGTGAATCTTGCCATGATGGGCTCTAAAGGATGCTCGTGCACATCGGCGATTCCGGCCGCAGGCTCTCCCGGCAGCCGATCGACATACCAAAACATTGCCGCGTAGGCATGGGTATTGAAGAGATTATAGATGCCCAAAGAAGCGCTCCAGCCCGACGTGAACGCGTAGTGAGCATCGAGGTTCCACTCGCCAAACCCCTTGCCGTCGACCTGACCGAGCGCCGCCTTGGTCGGGGAGTCGGCGCACGTCGTGCCGAAATCGTGTTCCGCAGCCGAATTGACGCAAGGCCCGGAGGATAGCGGATAGTTCCCGAGATAGCGGTAATTGAGGCCCCCGCTCCACGGTCCAAGATTCGTAAGGTACAGGGCGAGTGCGCCGGTCGCGAGCGGCGCATCCGTAATGTACTCGCCCAAGTGTCCAGTGCCATCGTCGAAAGGGTGCGTGAAATGCGTATGGTCGCCCGAGTAGCTGCCGTAGAACTCGAGGTAACGATTGATCTGGTAGGTCACGTTGATTTCATAGCCGTACCGGCGGCTCGGAGGTCCCGCCGTGTCTTGACCTACGTCCGGATCGATGATGGTCTCGGATTGCTGCCACAAGTTGTAATACGCGAAGGTTAAAGCCAAGTTGGGCATGGGGGTCGCGCGCACGCCCAGTTCTTGGCCTTCCTGTCTCGCGAGCAGTGGTGTGTGCGGTAACCCCAGGTCCACACTGGTATCCTGATTCACTCCGCGAAGATCCGCGCTGTGAAAACCTCGGCCGGCGCTCAAGTAAAACTCCAGAGTATCGAGCGGCGTATAGATCAGGCTCCCTTTGGGCTGGGGGAGTACTTGCCGAACCGTTCCGCTATTGCTGTATCCGGTATATCCGGGCCCGCTCTGCTCGTGCAACGCGGCCAAGTAGTCGATGTCGGTGCCATGTTGATAGTCCGCTCGAAACCCGAGCACGCTGCGGAAATTCGAGGTCCAGCGAGTAGTCGCCTGTACCCAGGCTGCTCCGGCAAAGAGATACACCTGATCTTCGTTCGAAAAGGACGGAGGGTCATTCGCCGCGGGCAAAGGCACGCGATCCTCGCTCGGCAACCGGCCGACATACAAGATATCGTCACGCGTCAGAGCCCCGACGGAAATCACATTGGGAATCGAGCCCAACGGGACCGGGAGCGTGTAGCTCGCTTGCCCGCCGAATGCGCGACGATTCTCGAACTGATCTTCCTGGTCGCCATGCATGGGATCGACCAGGAACTGCGTGAAATCGTTCCACAAATGCAGCTGGTTGTCGATGAAGAACGCGCTTGCCGTCAATTGTCCCTGGCCGATCGTCGCCTGATCATTGAACGACAGGCTCGAGCGCCAGGCGCGGCCGCCGTCGGTGGGATTGAGGGTCCCGAAGCGCTTGGGCACCAAACCTTCGGTGATGGCCCGGATCGGAATGTCGGTCGTGTTGGTCCAGAGTTGATGATATAGCATGGCGGTGACCGAATAGCCGTTCTTGTCATCGCCCTGACTGTAGCGCAAGACGAGGTTCTCTTTGCGCGCATCGTCGGGCGTCACGAAGGGGCCGTCGTAGTGCTGCAGTTCCACGGCAGCCAGCAGATTTGCGTTGCCTAAGGGCTGCGAGCCTGCACTGAAGATGCGTTCAAACCCAAGTGTGCCGGCGGTTGCGGACACTTGATCCTCGATCGTGTCCCGATAGCTCACGCGCACCGAGCCCACCGCTCCGAAATCCCCTACGTTGGCGTAGTAAGGGCCCTTGGTGTAGGTAAGCTGGTCGGCAAGTTCTGGAATCATGAAATTGAGATCGGTGTACCCCTGGCCGTGCGCATGGGTCGGCTGGTTGATCGGCATACCATCGACGTAGGTCTCAAGATCCGTGCCGTGATCCAGATTGTAGCCGCGCATGAGGTACTGATTCGCCTTCCCCTCCCCGCTGTGCAAGGTGACGATCAGCCCGGGCACGGTCTCGAGGAGTTGCCCCGGACGGTACTGTGGCGCCAACTGCAGCTCCTGATCGTCGACCACACCTTCGCTCGCCGTGTCGGCGGTTCCGAGTAGCTCCAACCGCTGAGCGGTCACCGTGACTTCTGGCAATGACCCCGGTTGCGCGGCCGTCGTATCGGTGGCAGTCGTCGTGAGTGCCTGGTCAGCTTGGGTGGAAGAGCAGGCGACGCCGATCAAAAGGGTACTTGCGATAGCTCCATGTGCTGCAGAACCTTTCATCGCCACGTCCTGTAAGACAAGTAGTGTCGTTCTTCTTACCTTATACGCGGAGGGGGGCGAATTGGATTCACTGATTCGGGATATTTTCTATATCCGCACGGTATGATGTTTATCAAATTCCTCTTACCATTGCGGTTGCGCGAACTTCGCTAATAGTGAAACTTGTAGCGCAGCTCGGCGTAGATCTGGAATGGATTGTTCCAGTGAAGGCCGCCGAAGGTCAGGCTGTTGTCGGTAAGCAGATGCCGGTTGGCGACGTTCAGGGCCGTGATCGACACCGACAGATCATTGCTGATGTTGCGGCCCGCGGTGAGATCGAGCACTGCATAGCCCTTCAGGTGGGTCGGCGGCGCGAACCCGTTGGACAGTCCCGAATTGACCGATAGGTTGGAGCCGACGAAGAACCCTAGCGGCAGTTTCCCGTTGTACCCGAGATTGAGTGTATTGCGCTGATCGTGGTCGAGCCCGATTGGGGGACTGCCGCATTCCGTGCCGGGGACCACGAGACCTCCGGTGATCGACCCGAAGCACTCCGCCGTCTGGTTCGAGTAGGCAAGGTGCACTTGTCCGTACGGCCAGAAGGCGGGTGAGCGCACCGTCAGCTCGCGCCCCTCGATGAGTGCACCCTGGTCGGTGATCGGCAGGTAGATGTCGGATTCTCCGAGCGGGTTGTGGTCGAAGAAGTTGGTCGACTCGGTGACGAAATAGTCAGCCTCGATCGTCCAGCCCTGCACCGGAATCGTCAGGCCGAACAGGCGCTCCGTGTCGCGTTCTCCGTGCAGCGGCAGGAAGGCGGTGTCATTGGCGGACGCGTAGGCAACCAAGGGCCCCGACAGGGTCTCGAGCGGCGGGGCCTGGTAGTACTTGCCCCAGAAGGCGCTCAGCACCCAATCGAGGCGCGGCAGCTGGACGGTTGCACCGAGCCGCGGGTCGGTCGCGTTCTCGGTGAAACTGCTTTGAAAGTGTGACTGGCGCACACCCGCCGACAGATTAAGCCAACGCGTGACCTCGAAGGTGTCCTGCAGCCAGGCGGTGATGAGGCCGCCGGTAGGGGTCTCGAATTCTCTGAGCGTGGGCGAGCTGTCGTCGGCGAACGCCAGGTTGAAGTCGGCCCGATCCTGTTGCGCGAAGCCAAAGAGACCCACATCCAGATGATTGCGGCTGATGTCCCACTTCAGCTGCTCTTTGCCGCCCTCATACTGCGAGCTGTGGTGATAGGTGGTGATGGTCGGATAGTCGCCGGCGCCCCCGTCATAATCCGCCCGGTCGAAGTGATAGAGGAGCGAACTCGTGAGCACCGCGTTGTTCGTGAAAGTGTGTGCCCAGGACAGCACCGCGAAGTTGCCCGCCTCACCCTGCTCATCGCCGAATTGCCCGACACAGCCCGGGTCGTCGGCGAGCACTGCCACGGTGCAGTCCGGTATCTGGTAAACGTCCTGCCGCAACTGGGCGACGAGGCTCACGGTGTCTTGCTCGCTCGGCTTGTACTGGAGGTTGGTGAACGTTCCGTACCCGTGCGTCTCATCATGGATCACCTGGGAGACGGGGGTCTGAAGCCCAAGATCACTGCGATTGCCTTCGACGCTCGCATAGTACGCGAAATCGTCCGTATGACTCCCGACGCTGAAGTAGTCATTGGTCTGGCCGAAGTTGCCCCCCGTGACGTCAAGCTCGGCCTGGTTATCGCGGCTGAAGCCGCTCTTCGGGATCACGTTGAAGATGCCGTAGGTGCGGTCACCCTCGTCGGCCAGGTAGCCGCCCCGCTCGATTCCCAAGGTCTCCACGTCCTGAGGATTCAAGACGGGGCCCAAGTTCTCGGCGATGTTGGTGTTCGGAATCTCGACCCCGCCAATCAGCCAATTTGTCTGATGACCGCCGCGCACGTGCAGCATGTCATGCGCCTGGTAGGCCCCGGGAACGTAATCAGTGATCATGGCGAGACTGTTGACGTTGGTTGCTCCCGGGGTGTTCTCGATGTCGTCTCGGCTCACCATCGTGATCGGGGTGACCGAGGCGACCACCGGCAGCCGAGTCGCCGTTACCGTCACCTCGGCGAGTTCCGAGGGAGGAGTCAACACGATGTTCGCGAACGGAAAATATCCCGCCTGCACCGTGACTGGCTGGCTGAGGGAGGTGAAGTCGCGCTGCGAGATGGTCAGCATGTACTGGCCGATCGCCACGTTCGGGAAGTCGAAGCGGCCCGTCGAGTCCGTCTGCCGCTCTGTCAGCGCGTGGCTGGCGGACTCGAGCACCACCTTCGCTCCCGCCACCGGCCGGTCGCTGTTGTCCCGGACGATGCCACTCACGGTGCCATAGGCCGCGGCCCAGCCGCGTGCCGGAAGAAGGAACATAAGAAGCACGAGGACTGCCGCCCCGGAGGGGATCAGATAGGTTCGGGGCCGGCGGCGCACGCGCGCTGCCGGCGTTTTGATGCGATCTACCACGTGAAAACTCCTCGAGCCCGCCTTCTTGGCGAAAGCCCTGCAAAGCACGGACGAGCGCACGCCGGTCGCGGCGCGCGCAAAATTTAGGCTGACAAGCTCAGCCGATGGAGGTCAGATCAGACGAGCCGGGGGTGCTCGGGCCTGTGGGAGATGAACGACGCGAACGGCGACCGCGATCGAGGCGAAGGCGAACGCGCGAAGCTGCTGGGCGGATGAGAAATCGCTCGGCAGCGGCAGGTGAGGGATTGGTCCGGCACTGCAGGCGGTGCCGAAGACGCAATGTTCGCTCTGCGATGGACTTCCGTGGTGGTGCGGTCCCTGCTGGGGGCCGCCATGGGACGTGGAGTGCCCCGGATGTGCGGCCATCGAGTCCGCAGGCATGTCCATGCCCATGGAATCCGCGTGTGCAGGCCCGAGCTGCGTGAGCATGCCGGCGGGCAGGCCGTCCCAGCAGATCTCGATCCAGAACGGTCGATCGCTTGCCGGCATGAACCCCGGCGGAATGAGCACACGCGACGCCAGCGCAGCCAGCATGATGCTGGCCATCAGCGTTCGTCTACTCCACTTGCCGAGGTTCAAACGCATCTCCCAGGGCGTTTTTTAGCGCGGGAATTTTATCAGCAAAAGCGCAAGAGCGTGAGCGCCGACATAGCGTCGTCCCGTGGGCTAGTGGCGGGGCTTCAAATGGCGGTGTGCGCCGCCGCCATGGCTATGAGGTTTGCCCAACTCGACGCTGATCAGATTCAACTGCCCGTGGCGCACGCCGCGCTCGGCGATGATCTGCTCGGCAAACTGCTGCACCTGCTGCACCGCACCTTTCAGCATCACAGTCTCGATGCATTGATCATGATCGAGGTGGGCGTGCATGCTCGAAATGGTCAAATCATGATGCGCGTGCTGAATGGTCGTTAACCGCTCGGACAAGTCGCGCTCGTGGTGATTGAAGACGTAGGAAAGATTCGCGACGCAAGAGCCCTTGGCATCTCGTTGCTCGCGGCTCTGTTGCAGATGGGTTCGCAAAATATCTCGAACGGCTTCACTGCGTGTGGAGTAGCCGCGAGATTTGACGAGCTCGTCGAAGGCCGTTGCAAGGTCTTCATCGAGCGAGATAGTGAAGCGATCCATGGAGTCTCCGAATTGAGCGACTCGAGTCGACGGCCTATTATGGCGAATTCGCCTCGCTTCGAACAAAACTTGTCTTCACACCGCGCTCGTATGTTTCGGCCTCACTCTCTCGAGCTCTGCGATGATGCGCTGTAGGACGTCGAAGTCGACCGGCTTGATCAAATGAGCGTCGAAACCGGCCTCGGTCGCGCGCCGTATGACGCGCCGCTCACTCGTCCTCGTCATCCTCCTCGTCTTCCGCTTCGCCGAAGTCGATCTCCTCGGTCGAGAAAACGATGGTGCCCGAATCGTCTTGCGGCGCCTGCACGATGACAGTCTGCGAGGCGTCTTGCGGCGTACGCACGATCACGGTCTCCGATGTGCCCTGCTCGGAGGGATCCTGCAAGCGGCGCATGATGAGAGTATTCGAGGAGGCTTTGTCC
Organism: Steroidobacteraceae bacterium; assembly: GCA_049513515.1. Lineage (GTDB taxonomy): Bacteria > Pseudomonadota > Gammaproteobacteria > Steroidobacterales > Steroidobacteraceae > Bog-1198. The sequence continues at coordinate 152,057 of JBEKWA010000016.1, read as the reverse complement.
ACCGCCGCCCGGACAGGGGGAGGCTGCGGGCCCTGCAATGGCTCCAGGGGCTGCTGCCCACGCAGCTTCTCGTAGGCGGCCGCGGATTCCAAGGGGGCGCTGAAGTAATAGCCCTGACCATAGCGGCAGCCCATGGCCTTGAGCGCCGCGGCGGCGGCCTCGCTGTCGATGATCTCCGCGACGGTGGTCAGATCGAGACTGGACGCAAGCTGAATCATCGCGGCGACCATGCTCATGTTGGACTGAAATACGCCGCGACGATCGACGAATGGACAGTCGATCTTTACGAGGTCGAATGGAAACAATTGCAGATTGCTCAAAGAGGAGTAACCCGTGCCGAAGTCGTCGAGCACCAGCTGAAGTCCCATCCCGTGCAGACGATCGAGGCATTCACGCGCACCGGTGACGTTGCCGAGCGCCATTTCGGTGAGCTCGAACTTGAGATAAGACGGCGGCAAGGTCCGCTGCTTGAGAGCGGCGGCCACGTGATCGCCGAAACCGGGATCGCGCAGCACGGATGGGGAGAGATTGACGCTCAAGTAGAATTTCTGGTTGGCCGGCAGGTGGCGCCGCCACTCCGCGGCCAGACCGGTTACCGTTTGCACGATCCAGCGCGTGATCGGCACCATGAGTCCCGCCTCTTCCGCACTGCGCAGGAAGCGATTCGGCGAGAGGAGTCCCTCGACGGGGTGTTGCCAGCGAAGCAGGGCTTCCGCGCCCACCATCTTGCGCGTGGACAGATCGACGATTGGTTGATAGAGGAGCCGCAGCTCGTGCTTTTGCAAGGCTACGTGCAAATCCGAATCCAGGCTCACGAGGCCTGAGGACCGGCCGCGCATGTGCGGAGCGTAGAGCACCGCCTTGGTCGTCTCGCGACCCTTGGCGACCGTCAACGCGATGTCCGCCTCCCGGATGACGTCCTCAGCTCGCTCTTGACCCGAATCGATGCAAGTCACCCCGAGGGTCGCAGCCACGTTGAGCTGATAACGGCGTAACTGAAACGGCAGGCGCAGCTGCTCCTGAAACCGATTCGCCACCTCGAGCGCCGCATCCGCGGACTCGACGTCCAGGAGCAGGACAGCGAACTGATCACCGCTCCAGCGGGCGAGCGAGCCCTCCAGCGATGAGGTGATTTCCTCGAGCCGACGCGCAACTTGCACCATCAGGTCATCGCCGGCCGTATGGCCGAGCATGTGATTGATAAGAGTGAGGCGAGAAATGTCGACGATGATGACTGCCAGGCGCTGCAGCCGCAGGCGACGGACTTCACGCAATGAGCGGTCGAGCTCGTCCATGAAGTGGCGTCGGTTGGGGAGCCCCGTGAACATGTCGTGATAGCGTGCGTGCTCGAAGCTCTCTTGCAGATCCAGCCGCTTCTGCATCTCCTCGGCGAGCTGTTCACGGCTTGCGTGCAGGCGGCGGCGCGCGGTGCCGAGAGCCGAGCGCGTGCGCTCGAGCGCATGGGTCAAGTCGTGCGTCCCGAAGGCAAAAAGCCATGCGAGAAAAACCAGTATCGCGATTTCGGACTCCAGTAGAGTCGACGGGAACCAGCCGGCGCGCGGCACAACGGCGAGGCGCAGGTAGCTCCCGGCAACCGCGGCGTTTGCGGGTAGCGCGATGCGCGTCGCCACGGTGTCGGCGACCGGCTCAGGGCTCGTGTTCACGAATGTGCGGGGGGACGCGCTGCGCGGCTCGACCTGCGAGATCTCGAAATCGTATCCCGCGGCGCCGAGCCGCGACAGGCGCGCATCCGCGATCAGGGCGTCGAGATCCGTGTAGGCGACGGCGTATGCTGGACCCGAGCCGTCGGCGGGCGTCACCGCGACGCGGGCGGCGATGAGCCACTGGCTCCCCAAGCGCATCGGGCCCAGGATGGCGGCTGCGGGCGCCTGGCGCTCGGCTTGCGCCGATTTCCATTCGTCGGCGATACCCTTGGCAAAAGGCGCGTCGGCGTCGCGCGCCGCGAGCACCCGATCATCGGCGCTCATCAAGAATGCTTGCGCGTCAAGCCTTGTCGGATCGGTGCCCGCGGCCGCGGAGCGGGCGGTCCGGAGGGCGTGATCGAACACGCCTTGCAACGAAATCTCGAGCCGTTTCGCGGAGGCGGCCAGCACCGTGGCGGCCGTGTCTCGGGCGCGGGCGGTGTGCTCCAGGACGCTGAGATAAATGAGGCGTGCGCCGGCGGTGAGCACGACCAGGAGGACCAGCAGCGTGGGTACGGATCGGAAGCTTCGCGCGGAAATTCTCACGCGGCCTAGCCTCCGATATGGAAGATATAAGAGAGCGTCAGGGAGGCGCGCGCGATACCCGACAGATCCAGGTAATCGGCCGCGACGGTCAAGTCGCTGTGCCAGCGAGAAAAGGGCTTCGTCACTCCCAGATATTCCTCGTGCAACTCGCGGGCCGGCACGACGAGTGCACCCTTGTTGACGGAGCTGGTATAGATATTAAAAATCGCCGGCGATGCGGGGCCGAGCGCGGCGCCCGCGAAAAAGGTCATTTTCGCCGCGTAGACGTCGAATCTCACGGCCCCGATGCGCGTGCCGAGATTGCCGCTCACCGAATGCTGATACGAGGCGGTCGTGAGGAGGTGCGGGCCCCACAAATAGGACAGGGCCGCCTTGGGCAGATTACCGTGCGTGGATTCCACGTCCACCCGCTTGTCCTCGAGTTGGGCAGAGAGCTTGTGATCAAAAGTTCCAATGATGCCCGCAGCCTCGATCTCATACCGGAATGGATGCGAGTCGTCGACGCCACCGCCTTCGTGCAGCTCACCGTACACGTTGTACTTCTGATTGTCCGAGCCGAAGCTCTTCGACCCGTTCAACGATCCGAACGTCCACTGCGAGTCGGCGAGGACCTGATGCTCGACGGCTACGCCGACGAGCGACCCGGGGTCGAAATTGTGCAGCCAGCCCAGCGAGCCGCCGCCGCCGCCATTGGTCCCGGTGAGGGTCGAGCCATCGACGCTCACCGCAATTCGATCGTCCGAAGTCGCTCCGTCCGCGAGCGCGCTGCTTTGAACGAAGAGGGCGAGCAACGTCGTCGCGAGCGATATGAGCCGTTCGGATCTCATGGCAACCGTCTCTCGGGCTTGCGCAAGCGCACGGCCTCCTCGGTTGCGCGATCGAGCGGCGCGGCGAGCGCCACCGGAAGCAAGGATACGCTGTACAGGCGCTGCTCCTCGCCGGGGACGGGAATCTCGGTGCTGGTGACCTCGTGGATTCGCGAGCCGACGTCGATGTGCATCTTGCGCCGGCCATCGAGACCCGACTCCCACCAGGGCAATCCGGCGACCGTGTGCGAGAGCAGCTTTTCCGCGCTCGTTCCCGCCGTGAGGTCGCCGAAAAGTTCCGTGGCCTGCTTGTTGAAGGCGCGGACGTTTCCCTCGGCATCGACCACCAGTGCCGCGAACTCCGAGCTGTCCAGCGCGGCTTTCAAGCAGAAGACCTGCGTCACGTCCTCGAGCGTGAGGAGTGCGAGGCGCCGCCGCTTGTGCACCACTTGCAGTACGCTCACTTGCGTCAGGCGCAATTCATCGTCGATGTGCATGGCGATCAAGGAGGGCTCGCTTTTCGCTCCCGCGACCATGTCTTGCACGAGATCGGCAAAGGAAAACCGCGCCACGCTGAAGAGTTCCCGTCCGTCTATGGAGCTCTCGCCGCTCGCCAGAAATTTGAGCGCCCTGTCGCTGCACGCCAGGATGCGCAGCGAATGAGGCTCGACCAGCAACGCCGGCAGCGGCAGACGCTCGATGAGCGTGGACCACAACTCCTGCGCCTGCTCGCTTTCGGAGTGTGCGAGCAGGCTCCCGGTAATCAGACGCTCGAAAATCGTCCCGATGTATTTCGCGGCCAGGGCACAGGCGAGCAGAACGACGGTATAGACTTCGAGCAAGACCACGAGGTAGCTGGTCGGTGCATAAAATCCTGCAAAAGAGCCCTCGGGCGCCGGTCCTTGCCGGCTGAACAGCGCGGCGATCCAGGGACTGACGCCGGGGAGGCCGCTCGCGTAGGAGCGCAGCTCGGGCGACTGGCTCAGCGTCGCGGCGGCGACGGCGACGATGCCGACGGCGGCCATCAGCAACGGGTGCCAGCGCGAGATGAAAATGGAGCCGAGAACCGGCAGCACGAACACGGTCAGGAACACGGGATTCTGCGACCCGCCCACGTGCGTCCAGATCATCGCAAGGGTCACGACCCCGCCGCCGTCGAGCAACGTCAAGGCCCAGCTGCGCCAGCGTCGCGGCGCGCTCGCCGGATGGCCGAGTCCGGTAAAGGCCAGGTGGATCGCACCGAGCGCCAAGAGCCCCCAGCTCGCGGCGCCGATCTGCACGTTGAGGTTACCCGACAGAGCAGGGATGCCGATCGCGATGAGTACGGCGAGTATGCAAAGCAACCAGACGTCGTCGAGCAGATGAACCCGCGGGTTCTCCCACACCGGTAGAGGCAGGAGCTGAGTGCTGGAAGTGTCGCGTCTCATGGCGCGGTCCGCATCGCGGCGGTCTTGACGGGGCTCGACCCGAAGTTGTTGTCCTCGAGATAGGGGTGCGAGGTCACTCTTTCTCCGCTGGGCGGCTGAAAATCATCGACGTGCAGCGCGTACGCGTGGGCACGCAGCACCTGGTTGTGGCTGAGGGTGGGCGAATCGCCTAGCACGTCGATACCGTTGAACTTGGGCTCGATGATGACGTTGCCGACCGCATGGCTCACATTCTTCAAGTCGCCGAGGACGAAGGCGAGCCCGTAGCCACAATTGTTCAAGCGGTTGTTCCGCACCAGCATGTTCGACGATCGGCGCAGCATGATCCCGTACGCCCCTACGCCCTCGATCTCGTTGTTCTCGATCACGGCGCCGCTCGAGCTCTCGCCGACGATACCCATTGCGGCGCCGCCGTTGATCTGGTTGCCGCGCACCACGGCGCCCGCGCCGACGAGGTCGACCGCCGCCTCGTGTGCATTGACGAACTCGTTGCGCTCGATGAGCACGGGAATGTTGCCGGCGACGATCGCGTTGCCGTCCTCGGTGAATTTGTTGTCGCGGATGGTGATCGCGGCGTCTCGCGCATCGGTCGAGCTGCGCACGGCCCACAAACCGGCGTCCTTGTCATCGACAAACTCGTTGCTCGCCACCACGGAATTGCGGCCGGCGGCCGCGAATCGGACCCCCAGCCGGTCCTTGGCGAAGCGATTTCGCTCGAGCAAGGTGTCGCTGGCGTTCTCCGCCACCTCCACGCCGACGTCGCAGGACTGAATCAGCGAGGAGGCCAGATGAAAGTGCACGGCGCGCACCAAAATCGCGATCGCGGGGCAGTTCTGGATAGAGACGCCTTCCACGGATACGTTGGGCCCGGCGATGTCCAGCACCGGACCCGTGCTCAGTGCGCCCGCATTGATCTCTACCCCGGGCGATGTGCCGATCAGCCGCAGGCCGTGCGCGTTCACGAACGGGGGCAGCGAGCTCTGCAAATCGATGCGCGGGACCTCGATCGAGACCGTCGCCGGAGCGGCGGCTCCGGCCGCGAGGTAAATGGCCTCCCGCAAAGTCCCGGGCCCGCGATCCGCGTTGTTCGTCACGTGCATCAGCAGGTTTTGCCCCGCTGCACTCGCTTGCGGCTTGCTCCGATTCGACTGATACCAATGCGCCAGGGCGACGACGCCTCCGAGGATCACGAACACGCCCGCAGCCACCAGTAATCGATTCTTGACGGGCATGTCAGCGGGTCTCCGGGTGCTGCAGCACGAACACGGCGTGCCAGGAACGCTCCACGGCGCGCCGGCCGAAGAGGGCATTGATGGGCAGTGAGGCAGCGCTCGCGAGTAGCAGCGACCCAAACGACGCCGCTCGCGGCAACTTATGCAAGTGTGGCAAAAGGTCTCTTCGGAAAGGGGCCGGATCGACGCCGGTAATTGCCCGAATCTCGAGACCGCAACTGCGCATGAGCTCCAGATACTGCTCGCGAGGACGCGCGACGAAGACGCTGCTGTTGCATTTCTCGACTCCTCGGACCGGCGCGGCCTCGAGGAGCACCATGCGGCCGCCGGGAGCGAGATGTGCCGCCATGGCGGCGAGCGCCGATTGCAACAGCGTGGTATCGAGAATGTGCTGCAGCACCGTCACTCCCAAAACCAGATCGAACTGCTCGCCGAGCTGCAATCGGCTGGCATCGGCCTCGGCGAAGCGGCACGCGAGATCCTCGGCGGCCGCGCGACGCCGGGCCTCGGCGATCATGGTGGGGCTCAAGTCCACGCCCAGCACCGCCGCGCCGCGGCCGGCCAGCAGTCGGCTCCAGCGTCCGACGCCGCACCCCACATCGAGCACTCGGGTGGATCTGCGCACGCGTAGCCACGGAGCGAGCGCCAGACGTTGCTCCCAGTCGATTACGCGGTTGTAGAACTCCGGCATACCGTAGGAACAAACGGCGGCCAGGCCGTCGCGGTCGCCTGCGAAACGCTGCGCGCGGTCTTCCCAGTAGGCGAGCGGACGGTAGTGAGAAGGAGCGGGTACGCCGCGGCCGGTCATGGCGTTAGCCCGGTTGGCCGCGCAGAGATGCTCGGGTCGGTGGGGCTCTCGTAATGGTCCTGATAGATGCGCCGCCGAAACAGCTTGAGCGAGAAGTAATTCACGTAACCCAGGGTCATCGGTATGAGGTGAACCAGGGCATAACCAAGATAGAGGGGAACGATGGGAGCGGCATAGGCCCGCTCAGACTTCGGGACGCTCGTGAAGAGCGCGATGACTCCAAGGGCAAGATAGCCGCTGGCGGCGGCCGCGAAATACTCGGGATTGAGCCCCGGCAGCATCTGGTCGAACAGCAGCGCATCGACGCCGCACGCGAGGCTCAGAACCAGGAGCACTGCGCTCGCCACCTTGAACAGATGCATCGCGATCGACAGCACGCCGAGATACACCAGATAGTGATAGGCCGCAAAGGGCGAGCGCCGGCTGACGCGCAGTACTTCGGGAAAGCGCTCGAAATACGCTTTGATGAGACCGTGGTACCAGCCCACCCGCTGCGAGAACCAGCGCTGCAGCGTCCCGGGACCTTCCGTCCACACGACCAGTCGTCCGTCGTAGTAAATGCGCTCGCCGTGGCCAAGCAGGATGAGCGCGTTCTCGAGATCTTCGGCGTAAACCGACAATGAATGCTCGTCGAGCGCCCGGGCGAGCGCGTCACGGCGGTATATGGATGTGCCGCCGGAAGTGATGCTGAATCCCTTGAGACTGCGCCGTCCCACGCAGAACGAGAGGGCGTACTCAAAGGACTGGAACCGGGCCAGAAATCCGTCTGGCTCGATCATGATGCGCGGGCACGCGGCGGCGGCTTCGGACTGCTGAAAGTCGCTGATGAAGCGGTTCAGGTCGATGCTGCTTCCCGGCGCAGCCAGGCGAATGTCCGGGTCGATCACCAGCACCGTCTCGATGTGCTTGGGCAGGCGCTCGAGCAAGCGGCGAATGGCCCCCGGCTTTTTGCGATTCACTCCATCATCGAAGCAGCGCCATCCGGCTTGAGTCAGGCGCAACACCGTATTGTCGGTCGAGCCATCGCTGATGAGCCACATGCGATCCCGGTAAGGCTTGAACGACGCGAAGAACTCTTCCAGTCGATCCTCCAGATTGAACACGGAGGCGATGATGGCGTAGGGGGCTAATGGGACCAGCAGCCGCGTTTCCGGCGGAACGATGGCATCCAGGTCGATCGATACGTCGGTCAGCGGAGACGCTGCGGCGAATTGACCCACACCCGGGGCGCTGCGGCGGCTCACCCACAGGCGCAAGGCGAGATCGAGCGCGTCCGTATACACGATCAGATTGGCAAGGGCCAAGAGCAGAAGTGAGAGCCCCATCGCACGGGAGTTCACGACCGAGAGCGCGATCCAGCCCGCCAGCAGCGCGCACACCGCGAGCGGCGCGAGCAATGACCCGTTACGGCGTGCGCTCATGTCGCCGCCGCGGCCGAGAGCGCCGCCTCGGGCTGCAGGGCCGGGAGCCGTGCACAGAGCTCGGCACGCACCTCGCTTTCGTCAGCGATGGAGTAGCCGAACTCCGTGAGAATGGGAATGGCGCTCAAGATCCAGAGCAGCGAGCGGACGCGCGAGGGCAGGTGCGCCGCGTGCTTCTCGAGGGATTCGAGCGCCGTCTCGAAGCCATGCTCCATGCGCAAGATCACCTCTCGCACTACGGGATCGACCGGTAGGATCTTCGCCGGTTGCTCCCATGCGATGGCCGTACCGGCTACTTGCCGGCGCGCGTAACGGGTGTGCGGCAAGAGTTCGGGGTCTCGCGCGAAGGCGGCTCCGGAGAACGGAATGACATACGGATACATGCCGATCTCGCAGCCGCGGCGCAGCCATTCATACGCGCCCCGCAGTGTTTCGACGACGTCGTCGAGCGTGGCGCGCGGCGAGCTCAATATCATGTCGAGGAACGGTGTGATTCCCGCGGCGAGCGCCGCGGACAGCATGGGTTCGATGAATCGATGGATGTGCGCCTTGTTGAATTCCTGCAGCACACGCTGCGAGAAGCTCTCGATGCCGAAGCCCAATACGCGAAAGCCGGCGCGCTTCAGCGCGGCGAGACGCTCCTCCGTCATGGCGTCGATGCGGTTGGTGCTGATGAACTGCAGCCGTGCGGGGATCCTGCCGCGGCGCTTGGCCTCGACGATCGCATCGCAGAGCGGCAGCACGCGGCGGTCGCGCGTGAAGGTGAAGATGTCGTCCTGGAAAATGATGGTACGCGTGTGCGGATGCGCCGCGATGATTCTCTCGATCATCGCCATGCACTCGTCCGCCTCGAGGCGCGCGACCGACGCGACGCCGCCTTGTGCCTCGTGCAGGAAATTGGTCGCAGAACAAAATGTGCAATTCATCGGACAGTAATTGAGCGTGCTCAGGCGCACGGAGCGGATCTCGGCCAGATGCGCTTCGCGTGCCGCTTTGCTGGGTAGAGCGCCCACCCGGTAGGCGGCCTCGAGTCGCTGCCAGTAATCGGCGTAGGGCATCTGTTCGTAAGGTGTGCTGAAGATCGCGTCGCGCAGCTCCTCGCGGTTCAGCGCCGGCTGTGGAATCGTCGCGAGCTCACCGCTCGAGTTGCGCTGCGCCGTACCCCGTATGCCGGAGAGCGGCTGCCCCGACCGCAATCGAGCGGCGAGCTCGAGCAGCGGCTTTTCGCCTTCGCCGAGAACCACCAGATCGAATGGCCCGAGCTCGAACATCAACTGCGGCCGGAAAGTGGCCTCCATACCGCCGGCAAGGATCAATGCCTGCGGTACCGTGCGCCGCGCAAGGTGAGCGAGCTCGAGATCAAACCGCAGGGTCATCCCTGTCGTCGAGCAGCCTACGACGTCCCATGCGCCGTTCGATAGCTCACGTTGAAGTGCCCGCTGTGGGGACTCACGACAGCAGTTCGGATCGAACACCTTCGCGCGTATGCCCGCCGAGAGAAGCACTCCGGCGAGCCGCCACACGCCGAGCGGCGGCGCCAGAAAGGTGTACTCCCCGCAGTGCGGGTCATAGGGTCCGATCAAGAGGATCGCGGGGGCGATTCCGATACTCATTCCTCGCCTCCCAGCGGTTTTAGTTCTCGTGCGTCATGCACAATGGTGTTCGCTACGTTGCAGCAGCCGGCGGGGATCGATTTATCAGTGTAGGGCCGCTTCGACTTGTAGGATACCGCCGACTATGGGGCGCGGCTACAATTGCACGACAAAGCCGGGCGGGGGATTATGTTCAAGCGCGTATTGCTTTGCTACGACGGATCGCAGGCGGGACGCCGGGCGCTTAGGCGGGGCGCGGAGCTCGCCATTCTTCTCGGCGCGCAAGTCCACGTGCTCTCCATCATTCCCACCGGTATAGCCGATGCCGCCGTCATTGCCGGAGCCGCCGGACATGCCTGCATGGTGGAAGAGACCGGCGGCTACCGCAAACTCCTGGACGAGTCGCTCGAGTGGCTGAAGGCGCGCGGGGTCGTCGCCCAAGGCTATTTGGCGACTGGCGACACCCTCGATCAAATCGTCGCGTATGCCAAACGGCTGGCGATCGATCTCATCGTGCTCGGCCACTATCCGCAGCCCGCCGGCGGCTTCTGGTGGACGAGTGCGCGTCAGCGCGCCTCGTTGACCGAGCGGGTCGGTTGCTGCGTCTTTGTGGCCGTGAGTGCCGAGAAGGAGGCATGACCGCCGCTCAGGGCAACACGGCGTCGCCGAGGTGGCGCCAGGGGATGACGCGCTGGCGCTGCTCACCCAGCTTTTCGATGCCGAGGTGCATCACATCGCCCTCCTTCAGGAAAATGGGCTTCGGCTTCTGGCCGAGCCCCACGCCCGCAGGCGTTCCGGTCGCCAGCAGATCGCCGGGATAAAGCGTGATGAACTCGCTCACGTAGGCGATCAACTGCTGCAGCGTGAAGATCATGTTCGACGTGTTGCCGGTCTGCATCCGCCGTCCATTGAGATTCAAGAACATGCCGAGCTGCTGCGGATCGCCCACCTCGTCGGGAGTGACCAGCCACGGCCCGACGGGCCCAAAGGTGTCGCAGCCCTTGCCCTTATCCCATTGAGTGCCTCGCTCCATCTGAAAGGCGCGTTCTGACACGTCGTTGACGAGCACATAGCCCGCCGCCGATGCAAGCGCATCGTCCTCGCCCACGTAGCGCGTAGTTCGGCCGATGATGACGCCGAGTTCCACTTCCCAGTCGCCTTTGCGCGCATCGCGCGGGAGCATGACGTCGTCGTTGGGACCGCTCAGGCAGCTGATCGCCTTGGTGAACAGCGGCGGCTCCTTCGGCACCGGCAGATCGGCCTCCCGGGCGTGGTCTGCGTAGTTGAGACCAATGGCGATGAACTTGCCGATGTTCTTGACCGGGATGCCGAGTCGCGGCGAACCCGCCACCCGGGGCAGTACCCCAGGGTCGAGAGCGGTCAGCTTGGCGAGGCCGGCGGACGTGACCGTTTCGGCGGTGAGGTCGCTGACATACCCGGACAGATCCCGAATCGAGCCATCCGCGTCCAGACACCCCGGTTTTTCCGCCCCGCGAGGGCCGTAGCGCAGCAGTTTCATGGGCGGATTCTATGCATCCCCCGCCCATCCGGCCACCGGGCCCTGATTGAGAAAACCTTGAGCGATCCTTGAGCGGAGCGAAAGGACTTCGCGGGCACGCCTCGCGCACCGTGACCTCACCGCGGCGTTCCGCGGCGCAAGTAGTTCCCCAATTAACTCAAAGGAATCGACCATGAACCTCATATTGCGAAAGAGACTGTACACGGGATTGAGCTGTCTGCTCGGGACCTTGGCCGCGAGCGGAGCGATGTCCTCGTCCGCGCGGGCCTATGACGAGGCGACCCCGATGTCCAAGGTCGTCCGTTTTGGCGATCTCGACATCACCAAGCTTGCCGGAGCCGAGGTGCTATATCGGCGCATCCAGGCCGCCGCCCAGCAGGTCTGCGATCCGCCGCTGTCGCGGACGTTGGCAACGGCTCGGGCGCAGCAAGCCTGCACCCAGGCCGCTATCGACAGCGCCGTGAGGCGGGTGAACTCGGAACAGCTGACCGCACTGCGGTTCGGCAGTCCTCTGCTCATGGCTCGAAAGTGAGGAGGTACATCTCATGAAGACGGTACACAGCTCAACTCGATGGACCGATATGGCGGGCGGCTTGGTGATGGCCGCTACGAGGGTCGGGGCCTTCCTGGTCCTGCTGGCGCTCGGCGCCCACCTGGCTCGAGCGGGGGAGAGCGCGAAGCCGAACGGTCCCACCGCCCAAACCGCCGTGGTGTCGATGGCGGATCTTGACCTCACGACTGAAGCGGGGATGCGAGTCGCCCGCGAGCGCTTACACGCCACGGCCCGGCGCCTATGCCGGCGTGTGGTCGATCCTTGGGCGCTCTCGCATCAGCCGGACTACGTCGCCTGCGTCGATGCCGCGTTGGCGTCCGCGCTCGGTCAGCTGCCCTCACCGGCCGTCGCCGCGAACTCGACGGCGCACTGAGGCGACACCGGCGGGCGATCCCCGCGGCGCTCGACTCGAGGCGGCTTACAGCCTACGCGCTGTAAGCCGCCGCTTTTTTATGGCCTATACTGCCCTCGAGGAGGCCCGTCGAGATGCCCGCCGCCAACCCGGACAGCTGCCTGTGGATCGGCGAGTGGCTCGTAAATCCGGCTCTCGACACCATTTCACGCGGCGCGGAAACTCATAAGCTCGAGCCGCGCACCATGCGGCTGCTCGTGTGTCTTGCGCAGGCGGAAGGACACAGCGTCAGTGTCGACCGCCTGCTCACCGAAGTGTGGACCGGCGTGGTCGTCGGTTCGGCCTCCGTGTACCAGACGGTCTCGCAGCTGCGTAAGCTTCTGGGCGACGTCGATTCGCCGCCGCGCTACATCGCGACTCTGCCTCGCAAGGGATATCGGCTGGTGGCGACTGTGCGGCCTGCTGAGGCTAGGCAACCCGTATCGCCGGCGTCCGCAGGTGCCGCTGCTTCGAAAAGGACGCGGACTTGGGTTTTCTGGGCGGCCGGCTTCGCGGTCTGCTCCACGGTCGCGCTGGTCATCTGGAGCTCCAAGCTGCCCATCGGTGCGCCTGCCGGCTTCACCGCGAATTCGATCGCCGTGCTGCCCTTCGTCGACATGACGGCGGACAAGTCGGATCAGTCCTTCTGCGACGGCCTCACGGAGGAGCTCTCCAACTGGTTGTCGCAGATTCCGACTTTGCGCGTCGTGGCTAGAACTTCTGCGTTTGCCTTCCAAGGGCGCAACGAGGATGTGCGCCAGATCGGCAAGGCGCTCGACACTACTCATCTTCTCGAGGGCTCTGTCCGGCACTACGATGATCATGTGCGTGTCACCGTGCAGCTCATCGATGCGCATGATGGTTTCCATGAGTGGTCGTCGAGCTTCGATCGAACCACCAGCGACACGATCGCCCTGCAGGACGACATCTCGCGTGCGGTCGCCGAGACGCTGAAGATACGGCTCACGGCCGAGGCGCAGCGCGAATTCGCCGCGCGACGGACCGCCGATCCGGACGCGTATCGGCAGTACCTGCTTGCCCGTCATCTCGATCAGCAAGCCACCCCTGAATCCACCGACGAGGCGGCCGAGCTGTATTCCCAGGTTCTGAAGGCCGATCCTCACTTTGTCTCGGCCTACGTGCGGCTGGCGCGCGCGCGTTTGAACCAGAGCTATTACCGCTCGACTCCCGCGTCGGAGCTGACGGCGAGCGTGGAGCCGCTCATTGCCGGCGCGCTGCGCATCGACGATCGGTATGCGGACGCTTATGCAGTGCGCGGAGCATTGCGCGCCGCCCAATCCCGCGACTCCGAAGCGGTAACCGACTTGCGCCGCGCCATCGCGCTCGATCCGAGCAACATGAGCGCGTACGCCGAGCTCGGTCGTATTCAGCTCATCGACGGTCGTCCCCACGAAGCCCTCGAGAGCTACGAGCACGCGGTCTCCCTCGACCCGTTGAACGGCGTCCTGCAGAACCAGCGCTGCATGGCACTCAACGATCTGGCTCGCTATGACGAGTCGCTCGAGGCTTGCGAGCGGGCGCGGAGCCTTTTGCCGCATTCGGCTCTGGCCTTCGATTCGCTCTCCTGGCTGGCCGAGTCTCGCGGCTCGATCGACGAGGCGCTGCGTTGGAACTCGGCCGCAATCAAGGCCGAGCCGCATCCCGAGTTCGATCTGTACTGGACGCGTGCGACCCTATATCTCGTGCTCGGTCTCGCGGCGCCGGCGCGCCAGGCGCTCGAGGCAGGACACAGTTCCACGCAGCAGCTCGACTCGGCAGCGCTCGTGCGGACGGTTTTTTGCGAGGGGGGCACGGAGGCATTGCGGCGTTACGTGAGCTCCGTGTCGCTCGACCAGAGCACCGAGTCAGTTGCACTCATGGAAGCGGCCTATGCGCATCTTCTCCTCGGCGAAGCCACGCAAGTCAAGCAGCTCATAGCGCGGGCCTTGGCGGCGCCCGACCTACTTACCGGAACTGCAGACAGCCCCTGGTATGCCCGAGGGGCTCGGAACACGGGAACCTCCTACCGGGTCGATCTCGCGGCGGCCGAGCTGTCACTTGGCGAGCGGGCCGAGGCAGAGCGGGAGCTCGACATCGTGCTCGCGATGCTCAACCGCATGATCGCCGCGGGGGTGGAGCGCTACTCGCCTTACGAGCTGCGCGCGAAAGTCCATGCCTTGAAAGGTGAAGGCGACGATGCAATGCACGACCTCAACCAGGCGGCCGCACTCGGATGGCGCCGCACCTGGTGGGCGAGGCACGAGCCGTATTTCGCCGTGCTCGAGTCCCGCAGCGATTACCAGACATTGCTCGCGCGCGTCGCGGCCTCCAACGAGAGGCTCATCGAAAAAGTCTCTACGGAGTGAGACCCAGTACGAACGCCGGGAAATCCAGGAAGCGGCCGACGTCGCCCGGATGCGGGCCAGCGCCTTGACCGCCGCCGGTGTCCGGATTGGTGCCACCGCTGTAGCCTCCACCACCGCCGCTCGAGGGGTGTGGACCGGCGCCCTGGCCGCCGCCGGTCGCGGCCCAGCCGGGTTGATGCCAGTTGCGCCCTGCTTGTAGAGGGAACGCCTCCAGGATCTGCAGGCCGAAAGTGAAGATCAGCTGGCGGTACAGCGCTTGATATTCCGCCAGGCTGTAACCGCTGGGGGCGTCTTTCAAGAGAGCGGAGAGTTTTTGCGCGAAAGCATCTTGCTGCGTCATTGACTTTCTCCCGTGACGATTGCTGGTCTTGCGCCGGTGCTTGGCCGCCGACGTTCTCGGCTCTAGTGTATGTCAGTCGCTGTATGTCAGTCGCGCCGCCGAAGGTGCAGCGCACACCTCGTGTACCATGGCAACGCATTCGGGCCCGGATCGGCCCACGGCGGGGAGCCGACATGAGGCAAAAGAGTGTGTCACGCGCGGCGGCTATCGGGTCGGCGCTGCTGCTCTGCGGAATGCTCGCGGGATGCACCGCCCAGCATTATCATCCCGCGCCGATCGTTGCCGATCGCGCTGCCATGGCATTCGAGGCGCGCCGGCTAAGCGATCCAGGGTTGCGCGCTTTCGCGGAACAGATTCTCGGCCCCTCCGCGTGGCCGCCGGCCTTCTGGGACTATCGAACCCTGTCGCTCGCCGCCCTGTACTTCAATCCGACCCTCGATGCAGCGCGAGCGCGAATTGCCGAATCGCAGGCGCAGCTCCTCACCGCCGGCGCGCGCCCCAACCCCAACCTCGCGCTCACTCCGGGAATTCCGAGTCCGTATTTGCTGACGCTCGACCTGTCCTTTCCCATCGAGACCGCGGGCAAGCGCGGCTATCGCCTGCAAGCAGCTCGAAGCTTGGATCTGGCTGCGCGGCTCGAGCTGGCGCAGGCCGCCTGGACGGTGCGCAGCTCCGTGCGAGCCGCGCTGGTGGACCACCTGCTGGCATCGCGAATGCTGGAGCAATTGCGCGCCGAGGCGGATCTGCGCACCGAGGAGGTGCGGCTGCTCGAGGCGGCGGCCTCCGCGGGCGAGATCCCGCGACAGGAAGTCGCAACGGCCGAGCTCGAGCTCTCGCGAGCGCACACGGCCGTGGCCGATGCCGTCGCGCAGTCGGTCGAATCCAAGGCCGCGCTCGCGGCCGCAATCGGCATCCCCGTCGCTGCGCTCGAGGAAGTGCGGATCGCTTGGCCCGAATGGGAATCGCCGCCGGGCGCTGCGACCCTGCCGCGCGATGAAATCGAGCGCGATGCCGTGTTGAATCGCCTCGACGTGCGCGCCGCTCTCGCACAATACGCGGCAGCCGAATCGAGCTTGCAGCTCGAGATCGCCAAGCAATACCCGGACATCGATATTGGCCCGGGCTATACCTACGAGGAGAAGCGCAGCTACTTCACCGTCGGATTGGCCGCGACGATTCCTCTTTTCGATCGTAACCAAGGCCCGATCGCCGAGGCCGAGGCGCGCCGCCGGCAAGCGGAGGTGCAATTCGTGCAGACGCAGACCGCGGTGATATCGAGAAGCGCGCGGGCGCTCGCGCTGTACGACGCCGCGTTGGAAAGATTCGCGGAGGCGGGCCGCTTCGCCGACGTGCAAAGCCGCAGGGGCGAGGCGACGCGCAAATCCGTGCATGCGGGCGAGGAGGGCCGTCTCGATCTCGACGATGCCGAGATCGAGAGTTTCGTCGCCGCGCGCGCTCGACTGGAGGCGCTCGCCCAAGTGCAGCGAGCGCTCGGCGATCTCGAAGAAGCCGTCGAGAGACCTCTTGCCGCGGGGGATGCGCTGCCGCAGTCGGGCAACCCGCTCAGCGCAATGCCTCGTTCACGCCCTTGACCACGCCTGCATCCTTGGCCGCATAGCCGGCCAGCTGCGCGATCGCCGCGCCGAACTCGGGGCTGCGCAGTATCTCGAGGAGCCGCAGCACGGGCGGCTCCTCGACGATGTGCTTGCCGCACACCAGCACATAGTCCTCGGTGATCAGCCGGATGAAATCGAGGTCGAACTGCCGTGCTGCGGCCTCGACTCCGAAGCTCACGTCGGCCATTCCGCTCGCGACGTATGCAGCCACTGCGGCGTGGGTGAATTCGATGCGCTCGAAGCCGTCAATCTTCTTCTCGTCGAGGCGGTGCAGGGCGAGCAACCGATCGAACAGGCTGCGAGTGCCCGACTCGGGGTCGCGATTGACGAAGCGCACGGCGGGGTCGACGAGGCGCTCGATCGAGGTGATACCGAGCGGGTTGCCGCGTCTCACCATGAGCCCCATTTCGCGTGTCACGAAGCCGATGATCCGATGGTCCGCCGGCGTGAGCCATTGCTTGATCGCCGCCGCCGCCTTCTTGCGCAGCTCGCCCTGAGGGAGATGCACGCCGGCGATCTCGCACGCCCCGCGCGCAAGGGAAACCAGCGAATTCTGGTTGCTCACGTAGCGCAGGTCGATACCCAGCTGGGGCTCGCGGTCGAGCAATTCGCGCAGCTTCGAGATCGCAAATCCATGACTTGCATGGAAACGCACCCCCTTGTTCCGTTGCGGCAAGACCTCGTTGATCTCGATCTCGAGCTCCTGCGCGAGATTTTGCAGCTGCGGGCGCAGCCGCGCCCGCAGCCGCTGGCCCGCCCACACGAGCTTCTCACCGAGCGCGGTGAGGCGCGTGCCGCGCCCCTGCTCGCGCTCGACGAGGGGAGCGTCGAAGAACGCCGCCCATTTCTCGATGAGGTTCCAGCAATGCCGATATGACATGTCCGCGCGCTGCGCGGCACGCGTGATCTTGCCCGTGGACCGGATCTCGTTCAGGAAGTCGAGCATCACGAGCATCGACTGGTCGTCACGATGGAAGCGCCACACGGGCTCGATCTCGATGCGGATCTTTCCCGTCTCGCTATTCTCGGTGCGCGGCATGGAGCTCGGGTGCGCTCGTTTGGAGTTGTGTCTGAATAATGCCACATATACGGTAGAGCGCGCGCAGCTGCCCCCTGAAATTTTTTCAAATTTGGCAGGCCGGTTGCCGGTCGATAACATAGGGCCGCTCCCCCGCGACGAGACGAGGTGTGCGATGACGTCAGGCAATGCGGCGCTTCACCCGGCGTGGGGCGCACTCGAGGCGCACCAGGTCGCGATTGCCGACCGGCATCTGCGCGAGCTCTTCGCTCAAGACCCAGGACGCGGCGAGCGCTTCGCCCTGGAAGCCGTGGGCATCTATTTCGACTACTCCAAAAATCGTATCACCGATGAGACGCTGCGGCTGCTGGTGCGCCTCGCGGAGGAGTCGGATCTCTCCGGGCGCATCGCTGCCATGTTCGGCGGGCAGCCGATCAATGTCTCGGAGAACCGGGCGGTTATGCATGTGGCATTGCGTGCGCCGCGCGGCGAGACGCTCATGGTCGGCGGCGTGAACGTGGTGCCCGAAGTGCACGCCGTGCTCGATAAGATGACCGCGTTCGCGGATCGCTTGCGCAGCGGTGCCTGGACGGGCCACACCGGCAAGCGTATTCGCAACGTCGTGAACGTCGGCATCGGCGGCTCCGACCTCGGGCCCGTCATGGCCTACGAGGCGCTCAGAGCCTACAGCGACCGCAGCATGATGTTCCGCTTCGTCTCGAACGTCGATGGCACCGACATCACGGAGGCGCTGCGGGACCTGGACGCCGCCGAGACCCTCTTCATCATCTCGTCGAAAACCTTCAGCACGCTCGAGACGATGACGAACGCACACTCGGCGCGCGCGTGGCTGGTGCAAGGCTTGGGCGGCGACGAGAAGTCCGTGGCGCGCCATTTCGTGGCCGTGTCCACCAACGCGCAGGAAGTTGCGAAGTTCGGTATCGACACACAGAACATGTTCGGATTCTGGGACTGGGTGGGCGGACGCTACTCGATGGACTCGGCCATCGGCCTCTCGACCATGATTGCGATCGGGCCGACGGCTTTTCGCGAGATGCTGAGCGGCTTTCACGAAATGGATGAGCATTTTCGCACCGCCCCCTTCGCTCGCAACTTGCCCGTGCTTCTGGGGCTTCTCGGTGTCTGGTATACGAACTTCTTCGGCGCGCAGACCGTCGCCGTTCTGCCTTACGATCAGTACCTCAAGCGCTTCCCCGCCTATCTCCAGCAACTCACCATGGAGAGCAACGGTAAGCACGTGACGCTCGACGGGCAGCGCGTGCCCTACGACACGGGCCCCATCTACTGGGGCGAGCCGGGCACCAATGGACAGCATTCCTTCTATCAGCTGATTCATCAGGGCACGCGGCTCATCCCTTGCGATTTCATCGCTTTCGCTCGCTCGCTCAATCCGCTCGGCGAGCATCACGATCTGTTGCTCGCGAACGTGCTCGCACAGGGCGAAGCGCTCGCATTCGGCAAGACCGCGCAAGAAGTCAAGGAGGAGGGCTCGCCCGACTGGCTCGTTCCGCACCGAATTTTCGAGGGTAACCGCCCCTCGAATACGCTGCTGCTCGAGCGCCTCACGCCGGCGGCGCTCGGCAAGCTGGTGGCCCTGTACGAGCACAGCGTATTCACTCAGGGCACGATCTGGAACATCGATTCGTTCGATCAATGGGGCGTAGAGCTCGGCAAGATGCTTGCAAAACGCATCGTGCCGGAGCTGCGCGGCGATGCCGCGACATCGAGCGCGCACGACAGCTCGACCCGTACGCTCCTGAAGCGCATCGCGAGCTTGCGCGCACACGCTTGAGCCTCGCCATCCACACACGGAGTCGCACATGCAGCTGGGAATGATTGGGCTGGGAAGAATGGGGTCGAACATGGTGCGGCGATTGCTGCGCGCCGGACATGAATGCGTGGTTTTCGACCATGCCCCGGCCGCGGTGCAGGCCCTTGCGAAGGAGAAAGCGACCGGCGTCGGCTCGGCTGCCGAGCTCGTACGCGGCCTTGCGAAGCCGCGCGCCGTCTGGCTCATGGTTCCCGCGGGCGCGGTCGACGACACGATCGCGGGCCTCGAGCCGTATCTGGAGAAGGGCGACACTTTGATCGACGGCGGCAATTCGTATTACGTCGACGATATCCGCCGCGCGAAAACCCTGGAGGCCCGCGGCATTCACTATGTCGATGTGGGTACCAGCGGCGGAGTGTATGGGCTCGAGCGCGGGTATTGCATGATGATCGGCGGTCGTGACGAGGCGGTCGCGCGGCTCGATCCGATATTCGCGGCGCTGGCGCCGGGCATGGGCTCGATCGAGCCTACCCCCGGGCGCGACAAGGCCAAGAAGAGCACGGCCGAGCAAGGCTACCTGCACTGCGGGCAGAGCGGCGCCGGCCACTTCGTGAAGATGGTTCACAACGGCATCGAGTACGGAATCATGGCCGCCTATGCGGAAGGGCTCGATGTGCTGCGCGCCGCAAACGTCGGCAAGCAAACGCACGAGGTGGACGCGGAGACCACGCCGCTGCGGGATCCCGAGCATTACCAGTTCGACATCGATTTGCCCGACGTGGCTGAAGTGTGGCGCCGCGGCAGCGTCATCGCCTCCTGGCTGCTCGACCTCACGGCGAACAGCCTCATAGCGGATCCGGAGCTCAAGAAGTTCGCGGGTCGCGTCTCCGATTCGGGGGAGGGCCGCTGGACCATCAAGGCGGGCATCGACGAGGCCGTGCCCATCCCCGTGCTCACGGCGGCGCTCTATCAGCGCTTCAGCTCGCGCGGCAACGCCGAGTTTCAGAACAAGCTCCTCTCGGCGATGCGCTTTCAGTTCGGCGGGCACGTCGAGAAGGAAAAATAGCTGGGCGCTGCGCAGAGCGACGCACTCGTATTTTTTGGCGCGACCGGCGATCTTGCGTTCAAGAAGATTTTTCCGTCGCTGCAGGCAATGATCAAGCGCGGTACGCTGGATGTGCCGGCCTATTCGAGATCCGGGTAGGGCCCGCGGCCGCCGTCGCCGATGAATCGATCGATGCGCGCGGTGAGCACGGGTATGGGGACCGATCCGAGCTCGAGCACCGCGTCGTGGAAGGCGCGCACATTGAAGCGCGGACCCAGAGCCTGCTCCGCCTTGGCGCGGCTCGCTCGAATCGCGTTCTCGCCCAGATAATAGGAGAGCGCCTGCGCGGGCCAGGCAATGTAGCGGTCGACCTCGGTCTCGATTTCGTGCTCGGGGAGGGCGGTGTAGTCTCGCAGATACTGGAGCGCCTGGTCCCGGCTCCAGCCCTGCGCATGGATTCCCGTATCCACCACCAAGCGTGCGGCTCGCCAGATCTGGTAGTTCAGCATCCCGAATCGGTCATAGGCCGTCTCATACATGCCCATCTCCTGGCCCAGCCACTCGCAATAAAGAGCCCAACCTTCTCCATACGCCGACAGGTAGGTGTGCTGGCGGAACTCCGGTTGCTGCTTGTGCTCGAGCGCAAGCGGCATCTGAAAGGCGTGGCCTGGAGCTGATTCGTGCAGCGTGAGCGCGGTCAGGTTGTAGAGCGGACGGCTCGGCAGGTCGTAGGTATTGAGCAAATAAAGGCCCGGACCTCCACGGCCTGCCGTGTAGAACGGCGCCAAATCATCGGGCACGGGCACGATGGTGAAGCGCGCCCGCGGCAGCAATCCGAAGAACTGCGACGCCTTGCCGTCGAAGCGCTTCGCGATCCAGGCCGCGCGCATCAACAGCTCCTGCGGCGTCTTGGCTTGAAATCGCGGATCGGATCGCAAGAACACGAGGAAGGCGGGAAAGTCTCCTTTGAATCCCGTCTCGGTCATGACCGCGAGCATGTCCGCGTGCAGGCGCTTCACTTCCGATTCGCCGAGCGCATGGATCGCAGCGGGATCCTCGTCGAGCGTCGTGAATTCGCGAATCTTCGCCTGATAATAGTTCTTGCCGTCCGGCAGGTCGTAGGCCGCAAGGCTGGTGCGCGCTTGGGGCACATACTCCGTGCGCATGAAAGTCAGCAGGTCCCGATACGCCGGCTGCACCGTGTCGCGAATGACCGCGACGGCTTGCTCGCGCAAGGCCGCCTTGTCGGCATCGGATACCCCCGGCATGTCCTTGAACGGGGTATAGAAGAGACTGCCCTCGGGGCTCGCATCGGTGACGGCGGTGAGAGACGCATCGCGTCCGGTGAGCGTCACGCGAGGGGGGGTGAAGCCGCGCTTGAGGCCGCTCCGCATCTCGTCCACCTGCTCATTAAAATATCTAGGAATATCTAGCATTTGCGATATCCAGTTGCGGTAGTCCTGCAGGTTCCGGAAGGGCCGCCGCGCGGTATAGCCGAGGTCCGTCCAGAACGTGGTATCCGAGTTCGCGGGCATCTCGAAGTCGCGAAATTGCTGATTGGCGATCAAGGTCTCGACTTGCGGCCGGTAAACCGCGTAATTCAGCTGCTCCGTCGGCGAGAGGTCGGCGCGCGGAATGGCATCGAGCTGCGCGAGCGTGTCCTGCCACTTCGCGAGGCGCATGCTCTGAGTGGCCGGATCCACCTTCGGCAAGTGATCCTGAATCGGCTTTTGCGCATCTTCGTCGTCCGGAAATTGGTCTTCGCGCCACTTCCATTCGGCGGCATAGATGGCCTTGAGCCGCGCGTCGGCGCTTGGGGTCTTGTCGGCGCAGGCGCTCAAGACGAGGAGGAGGGAGCCGGCGAGTGCGTGAGCCGCGGCTCGCGCCCGGCGATGCGATGCAGGCATGTTGTTTTTTCCGAGGGTAGACCGCGTCGAAACCAGGGGCGGAACCCTATACGATACGGGTTCTTGCAAGCAACCAGAGGTGTGCCATGAAATGCACCTGGTCGGGCGTCTTTCCCGCGGCCACTACGCAGTTCGACGCCGCGCTCGATCTTGATCTCACCGCCACGCGCCGCGTGCAGGCGGCGCTGATTCGGGACGGCGTCGACGGGCTCGTGCTGATGGGCACGGTGGGGGAGGGCAACTCGTTGAGCGCCGCCGAGAAGCGCAAGGTGCTCGAGGGAGCCGTCGAGGCAAGCGAGGGCAAGGTGCCCGTCATCGCCGGCGTCAGCGAGCTCACGACGGCGGCCGCGGCGAGCTTCGCACGCGACGCCGAGCGGCTCGGGGCCTCGGGACTCATGGTGCTGCCGGCGATGGTCTACGTGCCGACGCCGGCGGAGCTCGAGCATCATTTCCGCGCGGTGGCGGGTGCGTCCGCGCTGCCCATCATGCTGTATAACAATCCGCCCTCATACCGGGTGAACATCGACCTGAAGACCCTGGAGCGGCTCGCGAACGTCGAGCGCATCGTCGCGCTGAAGGAGTCGGCGCCCGATTCGCGCCGTTACACCGACATCATCAATGCCTTCGGCGAGCGCTATGTCCTGTTCGCCGGTCTCGATGACGTGGTGTTCGAGGCCCTCGCGCTCGGCGCCCGGGGCTGGGTCTCGGGTCTCTCGAATGCCTTTCCGGTGGAGTCGCTCGAGCTCTTCGCGGCCGTGACGCGCGGCGATCTGCCGCGCGCGCGCGCGATCTACCGTTGGTTCATGCCGCTCTTGCATCTCGATTCGGACCCCGATCTGGTGCAGGCAATCAAGCTCGCCGAGGAGATCATGGGCCGCGGCAGCGAGCGCGTGCGGCCGCCGCGTCTGCCGCTTGCGGGCGAGCGCCGCGCCGAAGTGATCGACCGAGTACATCGAGCCCGCGAAACACGCCTGCGCTGGGGAAGCACGCGGGCATGAGCCCGTCTTTACGCGTGATCGATTCGCACACCGGCGGCGAGCCCACGCGGGTCGTGCTCGAAGGCGGCCCCGCGCTCGGCGAAGGCCCGCTCGAGGAGCGCCGCGAGCGCTTCCGCGCGCAGTTCGATGCCTATCGTTCGGCCATCGTGAACGAGCCCCGGGGCTCGGACCCCCTGGTGGGGGCGCTGCTCGTGAGGCCGCATCGCGCCGACTGCGACCTCGGTGTGATCTTCTTCAACAACGTGGGCTTTTTGGGAATGTGCGGCCACGGGACCATTGGGCTCGTCGCATCGCTTCAGTTCGCCGGGCGGCTCGCGCCAGGTGCCGTGCGCATCGATACGCCAGTCGGCCCAGTACAGGCTCGTTTGCACGAGAACGGCGAGGTGAGCGTCGAGAACGTGACGAGCCGTCGCACTGCGCGCGCGGTCTGCGTGCGCGCGCCGGACGGGTTGTCCGTGACCGGGGATGTCGCCTGGGGAGGAAACTGGTTCTTTCTCGTGACACGCCACGAGCAGCGCCTGGATCTCGATAATCTCGAAGGCCTGACCGATTTCAGCCGGCGCGTGCGGGCTGCGGTCAACGCGGGCGGACACCGCGAAGTCGACCACGTGGAGCTTTTCGGCAGCGCCCGCGCACCCGCGGCCCAGAGCCGCAACTTCGTTCTCTGCCCGGGCAATGCCTACGACCGCTCACCCTGCGGCACCGGCTTGAGCGCCAAGCTCGCCTGTCTGGCGGCCGACGGGAGCCTCGAGGAGGACCAGCCGTGGGTGCAGGAGAGCATCATCGGCAGTACGTTCGAGGGGCGCTATCGGTGGAGCAATCGCGCCGACGGCGAGATCATCCCGACCATACGCGGTCGCGCGCACGTGACGGGAGAGGGATGCTTGCATCTCGATCCCGCGGATCCTTTCTGCTGGGGAATTCGCGGCTGAGCCAAGTCAGCGACCGGCTGCGCTCTTGCGCGGTCCCAGCCGCCCGCACACACCGTCCCACCAGCCGGCCGCCACAGCGGCGATCTTGCGCGCCTTCGAGCGCTCGTAGAGCGCGATGCGCCTGCAGGTGCGCAGGCGGCGCCCGAGGCTCTTCAAGGCCCACGAGCCGAACGGGTAGCCGCCATACTCACGCAGCATCACCGTGTCGTTGCGCGCGATGTAGTAGCGCCGATCGGGGGAGTGATTCGTGGTCCATTTGGTCACACCGAGCACGGTGTGCTCGGTAGGTGCGCCGATCGTATGCGACATGAGGGGCTGTGTGGTTCTGAGCACCCGATAGCCCTTCGAGCGTGCGCGGTAGCAGTAGTCGATGTCCACGTAGTCGATGAAGAGCTCCTCGCGGAACGGGCCGATGGCCGCGTGCAGCGCGAGCGGGATCAAGGAGCCGGAAGTGATCACTGATTCGACTTCCTCCCACGCCGCCCAGGGCTTGCGCGCGGGGCGCGTCTCCTCACCATAGCTTGCGCCGATGACCGCCACACGCGAAGGCTCCGGATAGGCGGCACGCACTTCGATGATTGCACGCAGCATGCCGTCCTGCAGCTCGCTGTCCTGGTCGAGTAGCAGCACCCATGCGAACCCGGACGTGCGGGCTTGCTCCACGCCGAGGTTGAGGCCGCGCGCGACACCCAGGTTGGCGGGGTTCAGCACGAGCGAGACCCGCGGATCAGCGGCAATACGCGCAAGCATCGCGCGCGCCTCATCGCCGGAACCGTTGTCGACGATCACCAGAGCGCCCACCTGTCCGAGGATGCGGGTTACTCGGCGCGGCAATTCGGGATCTGGATGATAGGAGACCAGAATCGCGCAGACCTGCCTGCCCGTCTCGAGTCCTGTACCCCCGCTGCCTGTCATGGAACCCAGTTACCCTTGCGACGTCGACGTCGAACCAATGGTATCAACACCGAGCCTGCGGAGGGCCCAATGACAGATCGCCTGCCCGAGAGGACGGCGCCCCGTTCGATCACACATCATGGACGCCGCGGCACCCGATGTCGGGGCCGCTGGTGCAGTGCGCGGTGCGGCACGCATAATAGGAGTGCGAGGACTTCACATGTCGCATTCATCGATCGATATGCCGCGCGTGAACGGCTCACGGCTCTGGTCGCGTCTCATGGCCATGGCCGAGATCGGCGCGACCGAGCAGGGCGGTTGCAACCGGCAGGCGCTGACACGCGCGGACTTTCAAGGACGCGAGCTGTTCGCGCGCTGGGCAGCCGCGGCCGGCTGCGTGGTGCGCGTCGATGCCATCGGCAATATGTTCGCGCGCCGCGCAGGGCGGGATGAATCACTCGCAACCGTCATGACGGGGAGCCATCTCGATACCCAGCCGACCGGCGGTAAGTACGACGGCGTGTACGGCGTGCTCGCCGGTCTCGAGGTGATCGAGTCCCTCAACGACCGATCCATCGAGACCCGGCATCCGCTCGAGATCGCCGTATGGTGCAACGAGGAGGGATGCCGCTTCCCGGCAGCGATGATGGGTTCGGCCGTGTGGTCGGGCCGCATGTCGCTCGCCGAGGCGCATGCGCTCAAGGATCGCGAGGGTCGCAGCGTCCGCGAGGAGCTCGAGCAAGCCGGCGTCGATCTCTCCACGCCGCTCGAACGCTGCCCGGTGAAGGCCGCATTCGAGGTGCACATCGAGCAAGGCCCCGTGCTCGAACAGCGCGCGAAGCGGATCGGTGTCGTGACCGGGGTG
Organism: Steroidobacteraceae bacterium; assembly: GCA_049513515.1. GTDB lineage: Bacteria > Pseudomonadota > Gammaproteobacteria > Steroidobacterales > Steroidobacteraceae > Bog-1198. The sequence continues at coordinate 126,286 of JBEKWA010000016.1, read as the reverse complement.
CAGCACATGAGTCGCCACGAGGTCGTCGTCATCGGCCAGGAAGCGCACGCCGGGCCGACGCCCATGGACATGCGGCGGGACCCGGTGCGAGTGCTCGCCGATGTGTTGCCCGCTTGTTACGCCGCCGCCGCTAAACACCGCCCCGACGCTCGCTTGACGGTGGCGGTGATCGAGACTCGGCCGAGCTCGCCCAACACCGTGCCGGGTTACTTGCGCTTTTTTCTCGATTTGCGCCATCCCGACACCGCTCATTACCGGTCGTTGCGCGAGGAGGTCGAGGGCATCGTGCAGACGGCGCTCGAGTGTCACGGCCTGCCCGGGCACATTCGCTGCGCGTGGCAGGCGCAGGGCGTCACGTTCGATGCGAAGTGCGTGGCAGCCGTGCGCGCAGCCGCATCGAGCCTCGCGTGCGAGGCGATCGAGATGGTGAGCGGCGCCGGACACGATTCGGTCAACGTGGCGAGCGTCGCCCCTACCTCGATGATCTTCGTGCCGTGCGCCGGCGGCCTGAGTCACAATGAGGCGGAGAGCGCCTCGCCCGCCGATCTGGAGACGGGCGCCAACGTGCTGATGCACGCCATGCTTTCCGTCGCAAACGACGGGACCTGAGGAGCAGACTGGATGTGCAGCACGAAGATCATTTGCGGCTCGACCGCGACCTCCTGGATCGTCCTCGTCACGCTCTTCGCCGGGCCCGCCGCGCGGGCGCAAGCGCCTGCGCCGACGCCGGCCGTTACCGTCCTGCATTGCGGCCATCTTCTAGACACGACCGCGGGCAAGCTCCTCGGTGCGACCACCATCGTGGTCGAAGGTAAGCGCGTGCGAGAGGTGAGCAGCGGCACTGCCACGTCCGCGGGCGCGACTGAGATCGATCTTGGCGATCAAACGTGTCTGCCGGGCCTCATCGACAGCCACACGCATCTCACCTCACAGACCAGTCCGACTCAGTACGTCGATCAGTTTCGCTGGAACATCGCCGACTACGCGGTGCGCTCGACGGTGTATGCGCGGCGCACGCTGCTCGCAGGATTCACCACCGTCCGTAACCTCGGCGACCGCGCCAACGAGTCGGTAGCCCTGCGCAATGCCATCAACACGGGATTGCTGCCGGGCCCGCGCATATTCACCGCCGGCGTCGCGATCGGATCGACCGGAGGCCACGCCGATCCGACTGACGGCTACCGGGCGGACCTCGCCGGTGATCCCGGGCCGCTGGTCGGGATCATCGACAGCCCCGACGATGCGGTCAAAGCGGTGCGCGAGCACTACAAAGCCGGAGACGATCTCATCAAGATCATGCCCTCGGGCGGTGTGCTCGACGAGAGCGCGAGCGGCGACAATGCGCAGCTCACGCTGGAGGAAATTCGCGCGGTGGTGGCGACCGCCCACGACTATGGCTTCACGGTGGCCGCTCATGCCCACGGCGCCGAGGCAATCCGGCGCGCGGTACTGGGCGGAGTCGATTCGATCGAGCACGGCACTTACATGGATGCGGAAGACATGAAGCTCATGGTCGAGCACGGCACGTGGTACGTGCCGACCATCATCGCCGGCGATTTCGTCGCACGTCAGTCCAAGGTGCCGGGATACTACCCGCCGCAAGTCGCGGCCAAGGCCGCAGCCATCGGTCCTCTGATCCTCGGTACCGCGGGCCGCGCCTACAAGGCGCACGTCAAGATCGCGTTCGGCACCGACGCTGCGGTTTATCCTCACGGCCAGAATGCGCAAGAATTCGAATTGATGGTCCAGGCGGGGATGCCACCGATGTTCGTCCTGCAGGCGGCGACCATCAACGCAGCACAGCTATTGAAACGGGACCAGGAGCTCGGCTCCGTGGCTGCGGGCAAGCTTGCCGACGTGGTGGCCGTCCCGGGTGACCCAACCGCCGACATCAGCCGGATGCTGAATGTGAGCTTCGTCATGAAGGATGGGGTGGTCTACAAGCTCAAGGGGACGCCGGTCGATACCGGCCCCTGAGAGGGACGGTACCGCCTGCGGGTAGGGCGCTCGCCGCGCTCGCGCGGGCCCCCGGCAGAGGGTTCCGCGCAACACTTGTGGATCGTGTTTCCAAATTCGTGATGAGCGTACTTAACCTAACGGCCCTGGATCCTTAACCTGCCCCGCATGAGAGCTGCGCTCGAGACGGCTGATGCTGCATTGCAAGATGGAAGCGTGCCCGTGGACGAGGCGGAACGCCTGGTTGCTCTGCATCGGCTCGGACTCCTGGATACGCCACCCTCGGCCGCTTTCGACGGCGTCACCCGTCTCGCTCAGGCCGCGCTTCAGGTGCCCATCCTGTGCGTATCGCTGATCGATCAGAACCGCGTCTGGTATAAGTCACGCATCGGCCTGGGCGTGCGTGAGACGCCGCGCCGGGGCTCCTTTTGCGATCAGGTCGTATGGACGCGCGAGCCGCTCAGCGTTCGCGATGCCACCGCCGATCCGCGCTTTGCCAATGACCCGCTGGTGACGGGTCCGCAGCACGTACGCTCCTACCTTGGGATTCCGCTATTCACCCGCGATCGCCAGCCGATGGGAACGCTGTGCGCCATGGACACGGCGGTGCGCGCGTTCGGCGAGGTCGAGCAAGTCGTACTCAGCGAGTTTGCGAAGATCGCAGAGGACCTTCTCTCCGCGAAGGAACTCGCCGCGAAGTCCGACGGCGTCCTGCAGTATGCAATGGAGCGGGAGAAGCTGTTTCGCGACACATTCGAGCAGGCTCCCGTCGGCATCGTGCACACCTCGCTCCACGGTTTGATCCTGCGCATGAACCAGCGCGCCTGCGCGCTGCTCGGTTACAGTTCCGCGGAGCTGCGCGAGCTCTCGATTCCGAGCATCACGCATCCCGAGGACCTGCAGCAAAACATCCGCGAGTTCAAGCGCGCCCTCGCCGGCGAGATCGAAAGCTACCGTCTCGAGCAGCGCCTGCTCGCGAAGGACAAGCGCTACGTTCGGGTGGCACTCTCGGTCGCCATCAAGCGCGCGCCGTCGCGGCAGCCGGACTACAACATCGTCGCGATCGAGGATATCTCCGGCATGCCCGCGACGCCGGAGAAGCCGAGCGCAACATCGCCGCAAGCCGGCGAGGGCGCGGAGCTGCAGCGCGCGGCGCAAAAGCAGATCGAGGCGCTCGAGAAACAGCTGGGCGAGGCCCGCTCGGCGCTCGAGGCGCGCGAGAAATCCTCGGCGGAGGCGCGGTCGGCGCTCGAGGCGCGCGAGAAATCGTTGGGCGAGGCGCAGTTGGCGTTCGAGGCGCGCCAGAAATCCCTGGGCGAGGCGCGGTCGGCGCTCGAGGCGCGCGAGAAATCGCTGGGCGAGGCGCAGGCCGCGCTCGACACGCGCAATAAATCCTGGATGGAGGCGCAGTCGGCACTCGAGACGCGAGAGAAACACTTGAGCGAGGCGCAAGCCTCGATCAAGGAGCGCGACGATTCGCTCAGCGAGTCTCAGACAATGCTCAAGGAGCGCGACAAGGCGCTTAACGATGCGCAGCAGACTGGGCGCGCCGCCGAGGATGCGCTGCGCAACGCGCAGAACGATCTGCGCGGCGTGCAGCAGACGCTGCGGGATACGCAAGAGGCGCTACGCGACGCGCAGGATCAGCAGCGCGAGGCGCAAGCCGCGCTGCAAGCGGCGAATGCGCGACTCGCCCAGGAGAGTGCCACCGATGCCTTGACCGTGCTGCCTAACCGGCGCACGTTCAGCCGCCGAGGAGAGCAAGCCGCGAACGCGCTGCGCCAGTCGCGCAAACCCTACGGGCTCATATTGCTCGACGTGGATAATTTCAAACACGTCAACGAGGAGTACGGTCACGATGTGGGCGATGACGTGCTGCGCACGCTCGGTAACATTCTGAGCACGCAGCTGCGCAATTCCTCCGACATGGCCGCCCGCCTCGGCGGCGATGAGTTCGCGGTGCTCTGCTTCGGCGACATCAACGAACAGACCTTGCACGATGTGGCTGAGCGCATCCACGGCCAGATCGGCAAGGCGCCGCTGGCGACACCCAAGGGGCTATTGCGCTTCACGGGGAGCTTTGGCCTGGCGCTCAGCATCGCCGACGATCCAGATTGGAAATCGGTGTACGGCAGGGCCGACGCAGCCCTGCGCGAAGCCAAGAACGCCGGCAAGGACCGGATTTCCTTCGGCCGCTCGCCGCTGAAGAATGTGACCGCGCGTTTGCGCGCGTTGAGCCCGCCGCCCGCCGTCTAGGCGCGGCCGGCGAGGCGCGACCGGCTAGGCCGTCGCTGCCGCCAGGCCGGATCGCTTGCGATTGATTGCGCCGTGCAGCTCGTGCGACGCCTCGCGTATCGCAGCGCTCGTGCCGCCTCCGGCGTAGATGACGGCGCGCGAGGAGCTCACCAGAAGTCCCTTGCCGCCGGCATCGAGTCCGGCCGACAAGATGCCCTCGAGATCGCCTCCCTGCGCGCCGATTCCGGGCACGAGAAAAGGAAGCTCGGGGTGCGCACGCCGCAATTCGGCCATCTCCTGCGGACGCGTGGCGCCCACCACCAGCATCAGATTCCCGTGCCGGTTCCAGCGAGTGGCGGCGCGTTGCGCGACTCGCCTGTACAGCGGCAGCCCGTCGATCACGAGATCCTGAAAATCGTGGCCCCCGGGATTCGACGTGCGGCACAGGAGAACTGCGCCGCGCTCGGGCCGCGCAAGAAACGGCAGCACGGCATCCTCGCCCATGTAAGGATTGACCGTGACCGCGTCGGCATCGTAGCGCTCGAACGCCTCGCGAGCGTATGCCTCGGCGGTGTTGCCGATGTCGCCGCGCTTGGCATCCAGGATGACCAGCGCCGCCGGAGCGCGCTCGCGGATGTAGCGGATGCTCGCGGCGAGCTCGTCCTCCTTGCCAAGCGCGCTGTAGAAGGCGATCTGAGGCTTGTACGCGGCGCATAGGTCGCGGGTGGCATCGACGATGCGGCGGTTGAAGGCGAGCAGCGGCTGTGGGTTGCTGCGCAAGTCGTCGGGAAGGCGGGAAAGGTCCGGATCGAGGCCCACGCAGACCAAGCTATCGGCTGCCGCGTACGCACGGTCGAGCCGTTCGGAGAACTTGAGCGCCATTCCTCAATGATAGCCCGCCCACTAGGAGTATGCTTAAGTGTTATGGGTGCGACTTTATCGAGTAAATCTCGAAGCGGACCGCGGTTGGTGCTGCAGCCCGCCGGGCGAAGCACGGCGCGGCACACGACGCCGAGCGCTTTGAAGCGATTCTTCGCCATCGCCGATGCCTGGGAGCTTTCTCCGTTGCAGCAGTGTCGGCTCCTCAAGATTCCCTCGCCACAGGTGCTCGCGCGCTATCGTCTCGGGCAGGCGCCCCGCCTCTCCGCCGTGCAGCAAGAGCGTGCGGCGCTGGTGGCGAATATCCATCGATCGTTGAGCGCCTCCGTGGGCAACAAGGACGGTGCCTGGGCCTGGGTGCATACGCCTCGCACTGAGGAGCCTTTCGAAGGGGATAGTCCACTCTACTTCATGCTCGAGAACGGTCTGCCGGCGCTGCGCGAGGTGGCGCGCCTCCTGGTGCGACAAAGCCGACCCCGCTGACTGCGCGAGGCTGCGCTATAATACGCGGCTGTTCCGATGCGAATGTGGCGGAATTGGTAGACGCGCCAGGCTTAGAACCTGGTGGGGAAACCCGTGCGAGTTCGAGTCTCGCCTTTCGCACCATCCTCTCTCGGAAAAACGAACGGCCTAAAGGATCCACATGCAGATTTCCGTTGAAAATACCGGCAAGCTGGAGCGCCGCATGCAAGTGCAGGTGCCGGCAGAGCAGGTGAGTAAAGAGATCGCGTCGCGGCTCAAGGAATTGAGCCGCACCGCGCGATTGAAAGGTTTCAGGCCCGGCAAGGCGCCGATCACCGTCATTCGCCAGCAATTCGGTCAGCAAGTGCATCGCGAGGTGATCGGCGAGCTCATGCAGTCCTCCTTTGCCGAGGCGGTCACCCAGAATCAACTGTCGCCGGCCGGCAGCCCGCGGATCGAGCCCACCTCGGTCGCCGAGGGCCAGGACCTCACTTATGTCGCAACCTTCGAAGTCTTCCCCGAAGTGTCGCTACAACCGATCGGGGCGCTCGCCATCGAGAGAGTGACCGCCGAGGTCACCGACAGCGATGTCGATGCGATGATCGAGCGCTTGCGCAAGCAGCAAATGAAGTACACGGCGGTCTCTCGGCCCGCGGCCGACGGCGACAAGGTTACGGTGGATTTCGACGGGTCGATCGACGGCACCGCCTTCGCCGGCGGCAAGGGAGAGAGCGTCGCCATCGTGCTCGGCGAGGGACGCATGCTCGTGCAACTCGAACAAGGGCTCGCCGGCGCCTCGACCGGGGAGAGCCGGGAAATCGGCGTCGATTTCCCCGCCGACTACCGGGCCACGCAGCTCGCGGGCAAGCACGCGCTGTTCAAGGTCGACGTGAAATCCGTCGAGGAGCCCGTGCTGCCGGCGCTCGACGAGGAGTTCTGCGCTGCGTTCGGCGTCACCGAGGGCGGTGTGGCCAGACTGCGGGAGGATGTGCAGGCGAACATGCAGCGCGAGCTCGATCAGAGCTTGCGTAACCGCAACAAGGCGGCGGTCCTGGATAAACTCTACCAGGCGAATCCCGTCGACGTGCCGAACTCGTTGCTCGAATCGCAGATCCGGGAGATGCAGATCGAAGCCATGCGGCGCACCGGCGCCAAGGACGTCTCCCAGGCCCCGCCGCGCGAGCCCTTGGTAGAGCCCGCGCGTCGCCGCGTCGCCCTTGGCCTCCTGATCAACGAGATTATCCGCCGGGAAAAAATCGTCCTCGATCCGGCGCGCTCGAACGCGCGGCTCGATGAGATGGTGGGCGCTTACGGGGATCCCGCCGCGCTGAAGCGCGCATACTTGCAAAATGCGGACGCCATGCGGCAGGTCGAGAGTCTCGCACTCGAGGATCAAGTCACCGACTTCGTCCTTGAGCACGCGCAGGTGCACGAGACGCGGCATACGTTCAAGCAGTTGATGAACTTCGAAGGGTGACAGGCGCAAGCACTTGAATTCCCGGCTTGCGTCCCAACGGTTAATATTCGCCGGCTTTCGTCCGGGAGGCTTTACGCAATGACAACTCGAGCATTGAATCTGGTACCGATGGTGGTCGAACAGACCGCCCGCGGAGAGCGCGCTTACGACATTTACTCGCGGCTTCTGAAGGAGCGGGTGATCTTCGTCGTCGGTCCGGTCGAGGACTACATGGCGAACCTCATCGTCGCCCAGTTGCTCTTTCTCGAATCGGAGAATCCGGAAAAGGATATCGCGCTGTACATCAACTCGCCCGGCGGGTCGGTGAGCGCGGGCCTCGCCATTTACGACACCATGCAGTTCATCAAGCCTGACGTGAGTACCATATGCGTGGGTCTCGCGGCCTCGATGGGCGCGGTGCTGCTCGCGGGGGGAGCGGCGCACAAGCGCTACTCGCTTCCCAATTCGAAGATCATGATCCACCAGCCGTCGGCCGGCTTTCAGGGGCAGGCCTCGGACATCGATATTCACGCCCGCGAGGTGATGGAAACCAAGGACCGCCTGAACCGGATTATGGCCAAGCACACCGGCCAGACCGTCGAGCGCGTCAAGCAGGACAGCGACCGCGACAATTTCATGAGTGCCGAGCAGGCCCGCGCTTATGGAATAGTGGATTCCATGCTCGAAAAACGCGGCGAATTGCCTATTAAGTCCGCCTAATTGCCTGAAACGGGGCGTAATTCGGCCCGAACGGCCGTTCCCCGGCCCCGCCGGGGGACCCCGGTCACAGCCTGCGTGTGGCTTTCTTTGCGGAGAGTCCGTCGGGTGCTATATAGTCAGTGTCGTGGCCGTGCCTCGCGCCTTGTGCGGGGCACGGTAAATTTGAGGGCAGCATGAGCGAAGATTCGCGCGGCAAGCATGATGACGGCAAATTGTTGTATTGCTCGTTCTGTGGGAAGAGCCAACACGAAGTTCGGAAATTAATCGCCGGGCCGTCGGTTTTCGTCTGCGATGAGTGCGTCGAGCTCTGTAACGACATCATTCGCGAGGAGCTCGAGGAGCGCGCCGAGCGCACCCGGGACAAGCTCCCCAAGCCCCAGGAAATCAAGAAGGTTCTCGATGAGTACGTGATCGGCCAGGAGCGCGCGAAGCGCGTCCTCTCGGTCGCCGTATACAACCACTACAAGCGCCTGCAAACCCGCGGCTCCGAGGGTGTGCGGTCGCGCGACGAGGTCGAGCTCGCGAAGAGCAACATCTTGCTGATCGGCCCGACCGGTTCCGGCAAGACCCTGCTCGCCGAGACCCTCGCGCGCCTCTTGAACGTGCCCTTCACCATCGCCGATGCCACTACATTGACCGAGGCGGGTTACGTCGGCGAGGACGTCGAGAACATCATCCAGAAGCTTTTGCAGAAGTGCGACTACGACGTCGAGAAGGCCCAGACCGGCATCGTATACATCGACGAGATCGACAAGATCTCGCGCAAGTCCGACAACCCCTCGATCACGCGTGACGTGTCGGGCGAGGGCGTGCAGCAGGCGCTGCTGAAACTCATCGAAGGCACGATCGCCTCGGTACCTCCGCAGGGTGGTCGCAAGCACCCGCAGCAGGAGTTTCTGCAGGTCGATACCACCAACATTCTGTTCATTTGCGGGGGCGCGTTCGCGGGTCTGGAAAAGATCATCATGAACCGCACCCACAAGAGCGGCATCGGTTTCGTCGCCGAGGTGCGCGAGCAAAACGCGCGGCCGCACGGCAACGACGTGTTTCACGACACGGAGCCCGAGGATCTGATCAAGTACGGCCTGATCCCCGAGTTCGTCGGTCGGCTGCCAGTGGTGGCGACGCTCGAGGAACTCGACGAGGATGCGCTCATCTCGATTCTGCTGCAGCCGAAGAACGCGCTGACCAAGCAATATCGCAAACTGTTCGACATGGAAGGGGTGGAACTGGATTTCCGCGAGGATGCACTGCGCTCCGTCGCCCGCAAGGCAATGCAGCGCAAGACCGGCGCGCGCGGCCTGCGCACGATCCTCGAGAACGTACTGCTCGACACGATGTACGACCTGCCCTCCTTGCGCAACGTGCAGAAGGTGGTGGTCGATGAGCAGGTGATCGAGGGCCAGAACAAACCTTACATAGTCCATCGAACCGAGGAGACTCGGTTGGTGGCTCCGGTGGAAGAACAGCGACGCCCCACGGGCTCGGATCATCTTTGAGCGGATCAGGAGCACTCCGCACAAGACAATCCGGCTTGAAACTCATGAGGGGCGGCCGCATGTACTTTCTACATTCCCGTACGTGCCATAAACGAGAAGGCCACCCCCGTGAGCGATGAACCCGTAATCGATTCCCCTACACCCGCACCGAGCCACGCCGGCATGCCCGTTCTGCCGCTGCGCGACGTGGTGGTGTATCCGCACATGGTGATCCCGCTGTTCGTCGGCCGGGAGAAATCCATCGTCGCGCTCGATCTCGCCATGAAGGCGGACAAGCGCATCCTGCTGGTCGCGCAGAAACAGGCGGACGTGGACGATCCGAAGGGCGACGATCTGTATCGCGTCGGCACCGTCGCGACCATCCTGCAGCTTCTGAAACTCCCGGACGGTACCGTCAAGGTGCTGGTCGAGGGCGTGGATCGCGCCAGCATCGAAAAGCTCTCGGAAGGCGAGTTCTTTTCCGCGGAAGTGACGCCGATGCCGGATCTCGAGCGCTACGAGGAGCGCGAGATGGACGTGCTCACACGCTCGATGATCACTCAGTTCGAGCAGTACGTTAAGCTGAACAAGAAGGTACCCCCCGAGATCCTCACCTCTCTCGCAGGAATCGAGCAGGCCGGCCGGTTGGCGGATACGGTCGCGGCGCACATGTCTCTAAAGCTCTCCGAGAAGCAGAAGGTTCTCGAGATCCCGGACGTGCGCAAGCGGCTCGAGCACATGCTCGCGGTCATCGAGGGCGAGATGGACGTCCTGCAGATCGAGAAGCGCATTCGCGGCCGCGTCAAGCAGCAAATGGAGAAGAGCCAGCGCGAGTATTACCTGAACGAGCAGATGAAGGCCATTCAGAAGGAGCTCGGTGAGCTGGACGAGGCGCCGAACGAGATCGGCGAGCTCGAGAAGCGCATCAAGGCGGCAGGCATGCCGAAAGAGGCGCGCGAGAAGGCCAACTCGGAGCTCGCCAAGCTCAAGCTCATGTCGCCGATGTCCGCGGAGGCGACCGTGGTGCGCAATTTCATCGATTGGCTGGTGAAGGCCCCTTGGAAGAAGCGCAGCAAAGTGCACCTCGACATCGCGGCGGCCGAGAAGGTTCTCGAGGCCGACCACTTCGGCCTCGAGAAGGTCAAAGAGCGCATCGTCGAATATCTCGCCGTGCAGCAGCGCGTGAAGAACCTGCGCGGCCCCATTCTATGCCTCGTGGGACCGCCGGGCGTCGGCAAGACCTCACTGGGGCAGAGTGTCGCCCGCTCGACCAACCGTAAGTTCGTGCGCATGTCGCTCGGCGGCGTGCGTGACGAGGCCGAGATCCGCGGCCATCGGCGCACTTACATCGGCTCGATGCCGGGCAAGATCATCCAGAATCTCGCCAAGTGCGGCGTCAGGAATCCTCTGTTCCTGCTCGACGAGGTCGACAAGATGTCGACGGACTTTCGCGGCGACCCATCCTCGGCGCTCCTCGAGGTACTCGATCCCGAGCAAAACAGCTCCTTCAACGATCACTATCTCGAGGTGGACTTCGACCTCTCCGAGGTGATGTTCGTGTGCACGGCGAACAGCCTGAATATCCCGGCGCCGCTCCTCGACCGCATGGAGGTCATCCGCATCCCCGGATACACCGAGGACGAGAAGAGCAATATCGCGCGCCGCTACCTGTTGCCGAAGCAGATCAAGCAGAACGGCCTCAAACCCGACGAGCTCGCCGTGGCCGACACGGCCATCCAGGACATGATCCGCTTCTACACGCGCGAAGCCGGCGTGCGCAATCTCGAGCGCGAGATCTCCAAGATCGGACGCAAGGCCGTCAAGCAGCTGCTGCTGCATCCGGCCGAGAAGACGGTGAGCATCACCTCCAAGAACCTGGACGCGTATCTCGGCGTGCGCCGCTTCCGCTACGGCAAAGCCGAGGAAAGCGACCGGATCGGCCAAGTGACGGGTCTCGCCTGGACGGAGGTGGGCGGAGAGCTTCTCACCATCGAGGCCGCGGTCGTCGCCGGCAAGGGCAAGCTCACGCATACCGGCCAGCTCGGCGAGGTGATGCAGGAGTCCATTCAGGCCGCCATGACGGTGGTACGCAGCCGCTCTGCGATGCTCGGGCTGGATGTTGATTTCTACCAGAAGGCCGACGTGCACATTCACGTGCCCGAGGGCGCGACGCCGAAGGACGGTCCGAGCGCCGGCATCGGCATGTGCACTGCGCTCATCTCGGCGCTCACCAAGATCCCGGTGCGCTCCGATGTCGCCATGACCGGCGAGATCACCTTGCGCGGCGAAGTGCTGCCCATCGGCGGACTGAAGGAGAAGCTGCTCGCGGCGCATCGCGGCGGCATCACGACGGTCTTGATCCCCGACGACAACACCAAGGATCTCGCCGAGATCGCGGACAACATCAAGGAGAAGCTCGACATTCGCCCCGTGAAGTGGATCGATGAGGTGCTGCAGGTGGCGTTGACCCACATGCCGGTGCCCACGGCAACTGCAGAGACGAAGACGGCGGAGCCCCTCGTCGCGGAGAAGCGACGCCGCAAGAGCGCGCGCAGCAAGGACGAGGTGCACGCACACTGAGTAGATTTGGTGCGGCGGCCCGAGCCGGCGCGGAGCCGCCTGAGTCGGCGGGGGCGGTACAGTACAGTACTAGCCAATCGGCATCGCCTCGCGTAGACTTCCGCGCCTCTTCCAGGGGGTGCTTAGCTCAGAGGGTCGGGGGTTCGATCCCCTCAGCACCCACCAGCATGCGGAGTGGTAGTTCAGCTGGTTAGAATACCGGCCTGTCACGCCGGGGGTCGCGGGTTCGAGTCCCGTCCACTCCGCCATTTCCTTGAGGGTAGTCAGGGTGCGCGCCGGCCCGCTCGATGGGGCGGCGCCCGATGGGTAGAAGACCATGCTGCAGACGATTCACGACAAGCTCAAGGGATGGGTGGCCGGCCTGGTGCTCGGAGCCATCGGCCTCGTGTTCATCTTTTGGGGCATCAACTGGACGCTGAGCGCGCCCAACTATGCCGCCAAGGTGAACGGCGTGGAGATCGCAAGCAACGACGTTCGCCAGGCCTATCAGCAGCAGCTCGCCCGCTACGAGCGTCAGGCCAACGGCCAGTTGACCGATGCCGAGCGCGCCGACTTGAAGCGTCACGTGCTCGAGGAGTACGTCAACTCCGAGGCTCTCGTGACCCGCACCGACGAGCTCGGCTATCGCGTGACCGACCAGCAGCTCCTCAACGAGATGTCCCGCATCCCTCAGCTGCAAGTGGACGGCAAGTGGGATCTCGCACACGCCCTCGCGATGCTCAAAGCGCAGGGTCGGCCGATCGGGCAGATCGAGGAGATGATCCGTCACGACGCGAAGCTTCATCAACTGGACGGCGCCATCGGCGCGTCGAGCTTCGTCACGCCGAGCGAGCTCGCGCGGCTGCGCGAACTGACGCGTCAGCAGCGCGAGATCGCCTGGCTCACCATTCCGGCCGCCAAGCTCGCAGCCGAGGCGATGCCGGACGAAGCGGCGATCAAGGCGTATTACGACGCGCACAAAGCGCAATTCATGACGCCGGAGACGGTTAACCTGCGCTACGTCGAGGTGAGCCTCGCCGACCTCGCTTCCAAGGTGCACGTCGACGACGCCCAGCTCAAGGCCTACTACGACGAGCAGAAGGCCAAGACGCCCGAGCGCTTCACCCAACCCGAGCAGCGGCGCGTGCGGCACATCCTGTTCCAGGTGGGCGATCCCAAGGACGATGCGGCAGTCAAGGCCAAGGCCGAGGCAGCCTTGAAACGCGCGCAGAGCGGCGAGGACTTCGGCAAGCTCGCGCAGGAGCTCTCGCAGGACACGGGGTCGGCGAAGAACGGCGGCGACCTCGGCTGGGCGGAGCGCTCGCGCTACGTCGGGCCTTTCGCCGATGCCGCGTTCGGCATGAAGGAAGGCGAAATCAAGGGGCCGGTCAAGACCCAATTCGGCTACCACATCCTCGCGCTCGAGGGCATCCAGCCCGCCGCGGTCAAGACCTTCGAGCAGAGCAAGAGCGATCTGGATGCGGAGTATCGGCGCACCGAAGCGGAGAAGCTGTTCAACGATGCGCAGGACCAAGTTGCCGACGCAGCCTTGCAAAATGCGGACATCGACGTCGTGGCACGCAAGGCCGGCCTGCAAGTGCACGACATTGCTAATTTCAGCCGCGCCGGCGGCGGCGATCTCGGCAACTCGCCGGCCGTCGTGGAAGCGGCCTTCAGCGCCGACGTGCTCGATGGTCACCTGAGCCCGATGGTCGAGATCGAGAAGGGGCGAGGGGTGGTACTGCGTGCGACCGACCATCAGACGCCGGCGCAAAAGCCGCTCGAGGCGGTTCGCGCCGACGTGATCGCTGCCTGGAAAAAGGAGCGCGGCGCACAGCTGGCAACGGAGCAGGCAGCCGGCGCGGTCAAGCGGCTGAAGGGCGGTGAATCGTGGGACGGTGTCGCGAAGTCGCTCGCCCTCGCGCCGCAGGCCCCGAAGTTCATCGCCCGCGCGGATCAGACGGTACCCGCCGAGATCCGGCAGGACGTATTCGACGAGCCCAAGCCGGCTGCCGGCCAACCCATTTACTCGAGCGCGCCGCTCAGCGACGGCGACGCGGCCGTGATCGCCTTGAGCGCGGTCCGCGAGGAGCCGAGCGGCGCCGATTCGAAAATCCAAGAGGCGATGCTCAAGCGGCAGCTGGCGCAGCAGACTGCCTCCGCCGAGGCACAGGGGTACGCAGCGGGTGCGCGGGCGGACGCAAAGGTGTCCGTGAATCTACAGGCGCTCGACTAGTTGGCTGCGCTCCTCGAGCACTTCTCCGCCTGGTATCTCTCCGCCTTGAATCACGGCGGATATTGGCTCGTCGGGGCTCTCATGGCCCTCGAGAGCACGATCGTACCGATTCCGAGCGAAACCATCGTGCCGCCTGCCGCGTATCTCGCCCGCACCCAAGGTGAGCTGTCGATCGCGGGCGTGGTGCTTGCAGCCACCCTCGGTTCCTGGGTGGGGGCGAGCGTCATGTACTGGGGCGCTCGCTGGCTCGGCCGTCCGCTGGTCCGGCGTCTCGGGCCTTATGTAGGGCTCTCGGTCGCAAAAATCGAGCTCGCCGAGCGTTGGTCGGCCCACTACGGTTGGGCGGGCGTGTTTTTCTCGCGCTTGCTGCCCGTGATCCGGCACCTCATCGGGATTCCCGGCGGTATCCTGCGACTGGACTTTCGCTGGTACAGCGCCGCGACCCTCGCGGGCTCGCTCCTCTGGTGCTCGGTGCTCGCCTGGCTCGGCTCCACCGTCGGTGCCCATCCCGAGCTGCTCCGCGGCTCGCTGCATCGCTTCTTGCTGCTGGTGCTCGCGCTCGCGGCGCTGCTCGGCGCCCTCTACTACGTTTTCGTGCAGCGCCCCGCGGCCCGGGTGAGCCGCTAGCTAGCCCGCGCCGGTGCAGGCGGCGGGCTGCCGATCGGCAGCTTCGCGAATATCGCCGCCGTCGCGGCATTGATCTTGGCCTCGGCGTTTGGTCCTTTGAGGTCCGAAAGAGTTTCACTGACGGCGCCGTGCCAGATCGCCTGGTGCGCCTTGGCATCGAACACGTCGACGACGATGCGGGTCTCGTTCTCGACCCACGGACCATCGTACCCCCAGCCGACGCCGCCGCCCCAGCCGCGCCGACCCCATCCGTAGCCCCAGCCGGCGCCCCAACCGGCGTAGTAGTCATTGAAGACCTGCCGGGTGCCGAGGGCGTACCCGACGACGCAATCCGCGGAGGCTGGGTCTGCCTTGGGGACGCCCCGGGCGGCCATGTTCGCCTCGACGGCGGTGCGCAGCCGGTCGCCGTTCAGTGGATTGCCGAATGCGGCATCCGGGCCACCGGCGTTGCGCTCCTTGGCGAAGGCATAGGTATGGCAGTTCGACACCGAGAAGTTCGGATTGACGTCGGTGGTCACCTGCAGCGTGGTGCAGGCCCCGAGAGCGGCGGAGCAACCCGCGATCATCAGGCAAAACTTGGCATAACTTGACATAACTCACCCCTCGAGCGCGTGCGGCTTCCTGAGCAAAAGGCCCGTCAGCAGACTAACGCGCGGCTGCCGCGTGCGTTGACACGCCTATGCTCCCGCTTCCTCGGGAAAATTCATGGCGACGGAACTGAATCCTCCGTCGACGTAGGTTACCTCAGCGGTGATTCCCGCGGCGAGGTCGGAGCACAGAAACGCGGCGGTGTTGCCGACGTCCTCGATCGTGACGTTGCGCTTGATCGGCGAGACCGCTGCCACATGCGCGAGCATCTTACGCAGACCCGGGATGCCGGCTGCGCTCAAGGTCTTGATGGGTCCCGCGGATATCGCGTTCACGCGGATTCCACGGGGTCCCAGGTCCGCTGCCAGAAAGCGCATGTTGGCCTCGAGGCTCGCCTTCGCCAGCCCCATGACGTTGTAGCCGGGCAAGGAGCGCATGGCGCCGAGGTAGCTCAATGTGACAATGGCGCCCGCGCGGCCTTGCATGAACGGCAACGATGCGCGCGCGAGCGCCGTCAGGCTGTAACTCGACACGTCGTGCGCCACGCGAAAGCCCTCTCGCGTCGTCGCATCGATGAAGGTGCCGGTGAGTGCCTCGCGCGGCGCGAACGCCACGGCGTGCACGAGAATGTCGAAACCGTCCCAGCGGGTTTTCAAGTGTGCGAACCCGCGCGCGATGTCCTCATCGCTCGACACGTCCATGGGGAAGGTGATGTCCGATTGCAGCGAGCGGGCAAGGGGAACGACCCGATCAGCCATGCGCTCGATGTAGGAGAACGCAAGCTCCGCGCCCTCGCGACGCATGGCCTGGGCGATCCCCCATGCGATCGATCGATCCGTCGCAAGGCCCACGATCAAGGCGCGCTTGCCGTCGAGAAAACCCATACTGTTCCCCTTCTTTTTCGTCGAACGATCGGCTGGGCCGAGAGCCTACCCTTGCTGCCGGCCGGAGTCGACGTACATGACCAGCCGTTGTCCCGCTCTGATCTGATGATTTTTGTTGATGCCGTTCCAGCTCTTCAGCTGTGCGGCCGAGATCTGGAATTGACGCGAAATGCTGTATACGGTATCGCCGCGGCGCACGGTGTAGAGCGTGCGCCGTCCGCTTTGCAGCCCCTCATCGCGGTAGCGACGCGCGCTCGCCTTGATGATGAGCCGCTGGCCCTTGGTCAAGGAGCCGCCCAAGGACAGGTTGTTCAAGCGCGCGAGCGTGCTCACCGGCACGCCGTGACGGCGAGCGATGCTGTTCAGCGTTTCGCCGGCGCGGACGCGGTAGACGATCTGCCGCTGCCTGCGGCCCGTGTCGGTTTCGGGGCGATCGACCCGAGCCGCCGCGAGCAACACTTTCTCCGGGAGCTGCACGCTCACGGAGGGAATCTTCAAAGTATCACCCGCAGTGACACGCCCGGCGGGCAGATCGTTGAGCTTCGCGAGGACGGCGGTGGAGGTGTCGTACTGTTGTGCGATGGCGGCGAGCGTCTCGTGCGCGGTGACTGTATG
The DNA here is from genome assembly GCA_049513515.1 of Steroidobacteraceae bacterium. Lineage (GTDB taxonomy): Bacteria > Pseudomonadota > Gammaproteobacteria > Steroidobacterales > Steroidobacteraceae > Bog-1198. The sequence goes on along the minus strand of JBEKWA010000016.1, from coordinate 109,591 downwards.
TGTCTCGTAGCGCATACGCTCGTCGGGAGCCAAGGTCTTCAACGCCGCTTCGAAGGCATCGGCATTATCGATCGGTACCAGCATGCGGTGCGGGCCGTCCGGATCGCTCGCCCAGCGGTTGAAGCCCGGATTCAGCGCCACCAGCTCCTCGTAGCTCGTGCCCGCGAGCTGCGCGGCGATGGTCAGCTGCAGCTGCGATTGGGTGTCGACGACGGCAAAGTACGGTTCGTTCGGTATCACCGCGAAGTCGAGACCGTAGCGCTCGGGCTCGGCCATCAGGCGCTTGAGCGCGAGCAGCTTGGGCACGTAGGCGCGCGTCTCGGCCGGCAGGTTCAGGTGCCAGAAGTCGCTCGGTAAGCCGTGCGCGCGGTTGTAATCGATCGAGCGCTGCACCCACGCCTCGCCCACGTTGTAGGCGGCGATCGCGAGCAGCCAGTCGCCGTCGAACTGATCGTGCAGGGCTTGCAGATAATCGAGGGCGGCGCGCGTCGACTCGACCACATCGCGCCGGCCGTCGTACCACCAATCCTCTTTCAAGCCGAAGCGCACGCCCGTGGCGGGAATGAACTGCCACAGGCCGGCCGCGCGGCTCGGGGAATAGGCGAACGGCTCATAGGCGCTTTCCACCACCGGCAGCAGCGCGAACTCGAGCGGCATGCCGCGCGCTTCGACCTCGGTGACGACGTGGTAGAGATAGCGCTGCGCGCGTTGAAAGCAACGTTCGAGGTAATCCGGATTGTGCTCGAACCAGGCGAGCTGCTGATCGATGGCGGGCTCCTGCACCTCGTCGAACGCAAAGCCGGCACGCATGCGATCGAATAGATCGTCGTAATCCTCACCTTGCTGGCGCTGCCACTCGCGAGGCAACGCGAGCGAGGGCGGCGGGGATTCCGCCTGGCCGGCCGTATCGCTCGGCGGTGCGGTCGGCGCGACGACGGTGGGAGCGACGATCCGCTCGTGCGCCGTCTGGTGCGCGCATGCGCCGAGGAGGAAAACACCGGCGGCGCAAAGAACCCTCAATGTCGTCTTGACCATCAGCGGAACTGATCCTTCCAGCCGCGCAACGTGCCGAACACCTCTTCGTCCAGCTCGAGAGGCCGGCCGGCGTGCGCTGCCGCGGCCCGGCGCACCGCGGGGACATCGCAGCGCAAAAACGGATTGACTTGCCGCTCCAAGGACAGCGGTGAGGGCAGGCTCGGCAGGTCACTCGCGCGCAGTCGCGCTACCCGGTCTTGATACTCGATCGAGGCCGCGTTGGTGGGTTCCACCGTCAAGGCGAAGCGCAGATTGGCGGCCGTGTACTCGTGCCCGCAGTACATCCGGGTCTCGGGCGGCAGGTTCCGCAGCCGGTTGAGGGAAGCCAGCATCTGTTTGGGTTTGCCTTCGAACATCCTTCCGCAGCCCGCGCTAAACAGGGTGTCTCCGCAAAACAATGCGCCATGTCCAAAGAACGCAATGTGGCTTAAGGTATGTCCGGGCACGTGCAAAATATCGAACCCAAGTCCCAAGTCTGGAAACTCGCATCGCTCGCCGTCACCCACCTTCTCGATCGGTACGGGAATGCGGGGGTCTGCCGGTCCGATGACCCGCACGCGGCCCAAGGACAGAAGCTCTGCGACACCGCCGATATGATCCGGATGATGGTGAGTGAGTAAAATGGCGGCTAAGCTCGCTCCGCTGCGCTCGAGCTCGGCTCTCACTGGACCTGCCTCGCCGGGATCGATGGCGATGAGGCGGTTGCCCGGTGCTTCGATGAGCCAGATGTAGTTATCGCTGAACGCGCGCACGGCGCGGACGCGGAGCGCGGAGGTTTGGGTTGACATTTTGCGGCGTATTTAACCTGTAACATATGAGCTTCGCTAGTTTTTTTGCAAGGAGCGGGGTTGAGACCGACGCCTGACAATACGGCAGTGAGCTGGTTCGAGACCCCGATCGGCGGGCGCGTGCTGCGCGAGGAAAGTTTGCTCGCGCGCCACGCCTTGGATGACGTATTCGGTTTCGAGCTGCTGCAAGTAGGCGCATGGGGTCCCGCGAGGCACCTCTTGAGTGCGGCGCGCACGCAACACACGACGCTGCTCGCCCCTCGTCCGGGTGCCGGCGTGACGCTGTGCGCGCCGATGACTTCCTTGCCGTTCGCGTCGGATTCGATCGATGCCGTCCTGCTGCCGCACACGTTGGAGCTGGTTCAAGACCCGTACGCGGTGCTGCGTGAAGCCGAGCGCGTGCTGTGCGCCGAGGGGTGCCTGCTCATCTGCGGCTTCAATCCCTGGAGCGGGTGGGGCGCGCGGCGGGTCTTCGGACAATTTTTCCGGCGTGCGCCGTTTCCGCCGCAAACGCGGCGTCTGCTGGCCGAGCGTCGGTTGCGCGACTGGATGGCACTGCTCGACTTTGAGGTGGCCGACGTCTACGGCTATCTCGGGTCGCTGCCCATCGCCGGGCGGCGACGCCCGCTGAGCGATGCCCCGACACACGATCCCCCCTATCGGCCGCGGGCGGCTCTCACGGCGGGAGGGTACCTCCTCAAGGCGCGCAAGCGCGTGCAGACGCTCACCCTCGTGCGCCCGAGGCGCAGGGCGCGGCAGCGGGTTCTCGTGCCGGTGTCGGAGCCCACCAGTAAAATCGGGCAATGACGGAGGTCGAGCTCTATACCGACGGGGCATGCCGCGGCAACCCCGGCCCCGGTGGATGGGCGGCGTTGCTGATTGCGGGCAAGGAGCGCAAGGAGCTGTCCGGCGCGGAGCCGGCAACCACCAACAACCGCATGGAGCTCATGGCCGCCATCGAAGGGTTGGAAGCCCTCAAGCGCCGTTGTGCGGTGCAGCTATATACCGATTCGAAGTACGTGCTCCAGGGGGCGACCGAGTGGCTGACGCAGTGGAAGGCACGCGGCTGGCGCACCGCCTCGCGCCAAGCTGTCAAGAATCAGGATTTATGGGAGAAGCTCGAGGCGGCCGCGGCGAGGCAAGATATCGAGTGGCACTGGGTGCGCGGGCATTCCGGCCACGAGGGCAACGAGTACGTGGATCAACTCGCGAACTGCGCCATCGATTTGATGCTCGCGCGCGAGCGTGCTTGAGGGGAACAGCATGAAGGGAGAGACATAGGGCGATGCGTCAAGTCGTTCTCGATACCGAGACCACGGGTCTCGAAGTGGAGCAGGATCATCGCGTCATCGAGATCGGCTGCGTGGAGCTGTTCAATCGCCGCCTCACCGGGCGCTCGTTCCATCGCTACCTGAATCCGGAACGCGACATCGACGAAGGTGCTCTCGAGGTGCACGGCTTGAGCCGCGAGCAGCTTGCGAAAGAGCCCAGGTTCGCCGACATCCGCGCGGAGTTCCTCGATTTCGTACGGGACGCGGAGCTCATCATCCACAACGCCGCCTTCGATGTGGCGTTCCTCGACGCCGAGCTCACGCGGCTCGCCGACGATGCGCCGACCCTCGGCGCCATTTGTCGGATTCTCGACACCTTGTCGCTCGCGCGTCAGATGCATCCCGGCCAACGCAACAACCTCGATGCACTCTGCCGGCGTTATTCAGTCGACAATTCGCACCGCGACTATCACGGCGCGCTGCTCGACGCACGTTTGCTCGCCGAGGTGTATCTCGCCATGACGGGCGGTCAGGCGACGCTGGTGCTCGGTGCGGACGTCGATCCCGTCAGCATCCGGGCGCGAGCAGACACGAGCCGCGCGCGCGAGGGCATGCGCATCGTCGTCGTCCGCGCAAGCGAGGAGGAGGTCACCGCGCACGAGCACGTGCTCGCCATGCTCGACAAGGCATCGGCGGGCAAGACGGTGTGGCGGACGCTGTGAGGGTACTCGTCACGGGGGTGGCCGGCTTCATCGGCTTTCACACAGCACGAGCGCTGCTCGCGCGGGGCGATGAGGTGGTCGGGGTCGACAATCTCAACGCTTACTACGATCCGCAGCTGAAGTCCGCGCGGCTCGCCATTCTCGAGCGGGAGCGTGGGTTTCGATTCGACAAGCTCGACATCGCCGATCGAGCGGCCCTCGAGAAGCTCTTCGAGGGCGACAGATTCCAGCGCATCGTGCACTTGGCGGCACAAGCAGGCGTGAGGCATTCCATCGAGAATCCCCATGTATACGTACAGAGCAACGTCACCGGATTTCTGCATATGCTCGAAGGCTGCCGGCAGCAGAAGGTCGAGCATTTGGTGTACGCGTCCACGAGCTCCGTCTACGGCGCGAATACCCAGATGCCGTTCTCCGAGGGGCAGAACGTCGACCACCCGCTCACGTTGTACGCCGCCACGAAGAAGGCTAATGAATTGATGGCGCACAGCTATTCGTCATTGTATGGCCTGCCGACGACCGGTCTGCGATTCTTCACCGTGTACGGGCCCTGGGGCCGGCCCGACATGGCGCTCTTCCTGTTCACGCGGAAAATTCTCGCGGGACAGCCGATCGATGTATTCAACGCCGGCCATCATCAGCGTGATTTCACGTACATCGACGACATCGTCAAGGGCGTGATCGCGGCGCTCGACCACGTGGCGATGCCCGATCCCGCCTGGAACTCCGCCGCGCCGGACCCGAGCGCGAGCAGCGCCCCGTATAGGATTTACAACATCGGAAATCAACGTCCGATTCCCTTGCTGCGGTACATCCAAGTCCTCGAGCAATGTCTGGAGCGCAAGGCAGAGAAGAACTTCATGCCGTTGCAGCCCGGCGACGTGCCGGATACTTGCGCCGACGTCGAGGCGCTCGCGCGAGATGTCGGCTACCGGCCGAGCACGCAGATCGAGGAAGGCGTCTCGCGATTCGTCGAATGGTATCTGGGGTATTACGGACGGTGAGATCTGAATCGATGGACGGGCGGCGGGGGTGATACCCTATACTTTTCAGCATCCACCCACGGGCTGAGGATATTGTCAAAATCACCACGCAAGGGAATCATTCTCGCGGGCGGCGCCGGCACTCGCCTACACCCGATCACTCTGTCGCAGAGCAAGCAGCTCCTCCCGGTCTACGACAAGCCGATGATCTACTACCCGCTCGCGACCTTGATGTCGGCGGGAATCAGGGAGTTCTTGATCATCACGACCCCGAGGGATCAGACGGCTTTCCGCGATCTACTCGGCACGGGCGCGCAATGGGGGGTCAAGTTCGACTTTGCGGTGCAGGCCCAGCCCAACGGGATTGCGCAGGCGCTCATCATCGCCGAGGAATTTCTGGGCGGCGCCCCATCCGCGCTGATTCTTGGGGACAACATCTTTTACGGCGCCAACCTTTCCGAGCTTCTGCAATCGGCATCGGCGCGCGTGGAAGGCGCCACCGTGTTCGGCTATTACGTGCAGGATCCGGAACGATATGGCGTGGTCGAATTCGATGCGCGGGGAAACGTCACGGACTTGCTGGAAAAGCCGAGCCGACCGCCGTCGAATTATGCCGTCACCGGGATATATTTCTACGATGCGCGTGCGAGTGCACTGGCTAGGTCGCTGAAGCCCTCCGGCCGAGGCGAATTGGAAATCACCGATTTGAACCGCGTGTACCTCCGGGAGGGAGCGCTGCGCGTCGAGAGGCTGGGACGTGGAACCGCCTGGCTCGATACGGGCACCCACAACTCGTTGCTCGATGCCGGGGTCTTCGTGCGCATCATCGAGGAGCGGCAGGGACTCAAAGTCGCCTGCGTGGAGGAGATCGCCTGGCGTCTCGGTTTCATCGACGCGGACGCATTGCTCGAGCTCGCGAAGCCGCTGGCCAAGAGCGGGTACGGCGAGTATCTCGTGCGGATCGTGCGCGAGCGCGGCCAGCCGTGATGCGCCGATCCGCGCCAGCGTCGCGGTACGCGCGATGAAGTTCGTCGCGACGCCGATTGCGGGCGTAACCCTCGTCGAGCCGCAGGTGTTTGGCGACGCCCGCGGGGTCTTCATGGAGACCTGGCAGGCTCGGAAGTTCGCCGATGCCGGGATCGACGCCGTATTCGTGCAAGACAATCATTCCCGCTCGAAGCAGTGGACTCTGCGGGGTCTGCATCTGCAGGCCGAGCATCCGCAGGGCAAGCTGGTGCGCGTTTGCAGCGGAAGTGTATTCGACGTGGTGGTCGATTTACGCCGCAGCAGCCCAAGTTTCGGCGCCTGGTGGGGGGTGGATCTCTCCGCCGAGAACCAGCGCATGCTCTGGGTTCCGCCCGGACTGGCGCATGGGATCCTCGTCACCTCGTCCAGCGCGGACTTTCTCTACAAATGCACGGACTACTACAGTCCGGCGGACGAACGGACGCTGGCATGGAACGAGCCTTCGCTTGGCATCGAGTGGCCGCTGCCGGCGGGTGTGGCACCGGAGCTGTCCGCCAAGGACGCCCTCGGCAAGAGTTTCGCCGACATCGAGAAATTCGCATGAAGGTGTTGGTCCTCGGTGCCGGCGGCCAGGTGGCTCGCGCAGTTGTCCGGGCGATGTCCGGCCCGCATGAGGTCTTCGTGAGGACGCATGCGGAGGTCGATATCGCCAACGCCGAGTCCCTGGATCGGACCCTCGCAGAAGCCAAAGCCGACTGGATCGTCAACGGGGCCGCCTATACGGCGGTCGATCTCGCGGAGGACGAGCCGGCGCTCGCCGCGGCCATCAACGACGCCGCCGTCGGTACCGTGGCCGCGGCGGCGCGCCGCGCCCGCGCCCGGCTCCTGCATTTGTCGACGGACTTCGTCTTCGACGGTGCGGCGAATCGCGCGTATCTGCCGAGCGACCCCCCGAACCCCTTGAGCGTCTACGGTGCGACCAAGCTTGCCGGTGAGAAAAAGGCGCTGGATGCGGAATGCGCGGCGATCGTGCTGCGAACCGCGTGGGTGTACGCCGCCGCCGGAAGGAATTTCGTGCTCACCATGCTGAGGCTCATGCGCGAGCGGGAGCAGGTGAGGGTGGTCGGCGATCAGATCGGAACACCGACCTGGACCGGCGGAATCGCCCACGCCATCCGCGACTTGCTCGAAGTCGACGCGCCTGCGGGTATCTACCACTGGACCGATCTCGGGGTGGCGAGCTGGTACGACTTTGCAGTGGCGATTCAAGACGAAGCGCTCGAGCGCGGTCTATTGAGTCGTGCGGTCTCGATCGTGCCGATTGCGACATCCGAATATCCCACCCGCGCGCGGCGACCGGCCTTCAGCGTGCTCGATAGCAAGGCGACGCGCGACCTGGTCGCGGCACCCGCGATGCATTGGCGCCACAATCTGAGGATGATGCTGGATGAGCTACGAGCCGCGTAACGTCCTCATCACCGGGGGCGCGGGATTCATCGGCGCGAACTTCGTGCGTCATTGGCTCGAGCAGTCGCGCGAGGGTCGAGTGATCGTCCTCGATGCGCTCACTTACGCCGGCAATGCGGCGAGCCTCGAGGAGCTCACGAACAATCCGCGCTACGGCTTCGTGCGCGCGGACATCTGCGACGAGCGCGCAGTGCGGGAGCTCATCGAGACACAGCGCATAGACACCCTGGTGCACTTCGCCGCGGAGTCGCACGTCGACCGCTCGATCCTCGGGCCGGACGACTTCATTCGCACGAACATCGTGGGCACGCACGTGCTGCTCAAGATTACCAAGGAGCTCTGGCTCGAGAAGCGCCTGGTGCCGGCACACCGCTTCCATCATGTCTCGACCGACGAGGTCTACGGCTCGCTGGCGCCCGACGATGCGCCCTTCCACGAGGCGACGCCGTATGCTCCGAATTCACCGTATTCCGCCAGCAAAGCGGCCTCGGATCATCTCGTGCGGGCGTATCACGAGACCTACGGACTGCAGACGACGGTCACCAACTGCTCCAACAATTACGGGCCGTATCAGTTCCCGGAGAAGCTGATTCCACTCGCTCTCATCAACATCCTGAAGGGCAAGCCCGTGCCCGTTTACGGTGACGGGTTGCAAGTGCGCGATTGGCTGCACGTCAAGGATCATTGCGCGGCGATCGAGCTCGCGCTCCGGCGCGGCATGCCCGGTGCGGTCTACAACATCGGCGGCGCGAGCGAGGTGCAGAACATTCAACTCGTGCATTTGCTCTGCAGCCTGGTCGACACCCATCTCGAGCAGCATCCCGGGATGCGCTCCGTGTACCCGGACTCGCCGTTGTTCGCGGGTGGCAGGGCGACGCAGCTGATCCAGCACGTGCGCGATCGACCGGGCCACGACCGACGCTATGCGATCGACTTTCGTAAGGCCCGAACCGAGCTTGGCTACTCGCCCCATCAGGATCTGCCCGCCGGACTGCGTGCGACTCTCGAATGGTATGTCGCACATGCGGATTGGTGGCAAGCACTGCTCGGTCGAAACTACGATGCGTGGATCGCGAGGAACTACACGCGCACCTAGCGGTCTTGACTAGGCGTCGCAGTCCCCGCAGGCAAGGCCCGAGAGCCGTTCTGAGTTTCAACTCTGCGCAGCAGAGGCTATCATGAGCGCCCGCCCGACGAGGGACGCCACCTCGCGAGCGCTCTATTTTTAGCAATCGAGGCTTCAAGTAAGATCCAATGCGCATCTTTTCATCGCGAATCGGCATGCGACGTAGCCGACTGGGCCTGTTAGCGCTGCTGATTTCGCTGGGGTTTGGCGCCTCCGCGCAGAACAACCCCGACCCCCTGCAGGCGTTGAAGGACAGCATGTCCTCGGAGGACCAGCAATCGCTCCTGCAGGGCGTCCTCGGTAACCAAGGCACGAGCGACAAGAAGGACACCAAGCTGAAGACGCCGGAAACGGTTCAGCCCAAACCCGATCAAAAAGACATCATCGAAAAGACGATCAAGACTCGCGAGGGCCGGGTGCTGCGGCAATCCTACGAAGACCCCGAGTTGCGCGCCGACGACACCGTGATGCTCGACTTGCGCTCGATCGATGATATCTGCACTCGCACGGCGCTCAATGCTCTGGCGCAAAGCACGCCGGCAAATCCCGCGAACGGTCAGCCCTCTCTCAATCCCCCGCAGGCCAACAACCAAAACCCCCTGGCGGCCGTTCTCCAAGCCGGCGGGGCGAACGGCGGCAGCAATGGGACGTCCCCCCTGAACGGCTTGAGCGGCTTGGGCGGACTCGGTGGAGTGAACGGTATCGGCGCCGGCAATGCGTTGAGCCCGTACAACACGAATCCCAACGCTTTGAACGACAGCAATTTCGCCAATTACCAGTTCGATCTCACGCGCTGCCCGCTGCCGACGGAGCAGCCCAAGACCGACGATGAGAAGAAGGAAATCGACGAGTTCCGCAAGCGCATCCTCATCAATAATCCCTACAAGTTGAACCGCTTCGGGGTGCTCGAGCTCCCGGGTCTGCCGTCGATTCCTCTCGCGGGGATGACACCGGCCGAGGCGACCCGCCGGCTGAACGCGGACCCGGATTTCGGCGATTTCTTCGTGCGATTGACGATGCTGCGTCTCTCGCCGGCCGGTGAGGAAGCACTCAAGCCCTTCGGCTACGATCTGTTCGAGGGCGCGCCCAGCACATTCGCGCCCGTATCAGACATCCAGGTCCCCGTCGATTACATCGTGGGTCCCGGCGACACGCTCGACATTCAGCTGTACGGCAACGACCAGAAGAGTTACGAGTTGACCGTGGAGCGGGACGGGCGCATCTATTTCCCCAAGCTCGGACCCATCATGGTCAGCGGCATGACCTTCGACAATGCCCGGGAGGTCATCGAGCAGCGAGTCGGGAAACAGCTGATCGGTTCTCGAGTCAGCGTGACGATCGGTGATCTACGCTCAATCCGCGTCTTCGTTCTCGGCGAGGCCGAAAAGCCCGGCTCCTACACGGTGAGTGGACTCTCGACCATGACCAATGCGCTGTTCGTCAGCGGTGGGGTGAAGAAAATCGGCTCACTGCGCAATATCGAGCTCAAGCGCAACGGTCGCTTGGTGACGACGCTCGATCTCTATGACCTGCTGCTGCGGGGTGATACGAGCGCCGATCAGCAACTCCTGCCGGGCGACGTCATCTTCATTCCTCCCATCGGCAAGACGGTATCCGTATTCGGTTCCGTGAGGCGTCCCGCCATCTACGAGCTGAAGTCGGAGCACACCGTGGAGCAGGCGATCGCGATGGCCGGGGGGCTTTCGGCCGATGCCGATGCCACACAGGGGCAGCTGGAGCGATTGCTGCCCTCACGCCTGTACCAGATGCAAAACGTCAATCTGACGTCGGCCGCGGGACGTGACACGGTGCTCGACAACGGCGACAAGTTGCGGGTCCCGGAGATTCGCCCGACGCTCGAGAACTCAGTGAAGCTGTCGGGCTACGTCTATCGGCCGGGGCAGTTCGAATACCGTGCGGGCCTGCGACTCACGGACGTCCTGCATGGCTTCGATGAGCTGAAGCCGGAGGCCGATGTCCACTACGTCATGATCCGCCGTGAGATACCGCCCGAGCAGCACATCGAGGTGCTGTCGGCCGATCTCAAGCGCGCGCTGGCTTCGCCCGGCTCGCCCGCCGACCCTGAGCTACGACCGCGCGATGAGATCATCGTGTTCAACCTGTCGGCGAGCCGCACCCGTATCCTCGAGCCGATCATTCGTGCCCTTGAGTTGCAGGCCAATCCCGAGAAGCCGGAACAGGTGGTGAGCATCGATGGGCGCGTCAAAGCGCCCGGGCGTTATCCGCTCGAGCCGACGATGCATGTGAGCGATCTGATTCGCGCGGGCGGAAGCCTGTCGGATTCCGCATTTCGCGGCCAGGCCGAGCTGACGCGCTATGCAGTGACCGACGGCGACGTACGCAAGACGGAGCTGATCACTGTGGATCTGGCGGCGATCAAGCAAGGTAATCACACTGCGGACCTGCTGCTGCGTCCCTACGATACTCTGGTCATCAAGCCGATTCCGATGTGGATGGAACCGGGCACGATCGAGATTGCAGGAGAGGTGCGATTTCCGGGCAAGTACCCCATTCATCAGGGCGAGACTCTGCATTCGGTCCTGGTGCGGGCAGGAGGCTTCACCGACGTCGCATTCCCCTACGGGGCGGTATTTATCCGCGAGGACCTGAAGAAGCGTGAAAAGGACCAGCTCGATTTGCTGGCAAACCGCTTGCAGGGCGACCTCGCGGCGCTATCGCTCCGGGCCGTCGCGGGCAGCGCCTTCGGCAATAGTGGCGGGGGTGCCGCCGCGAGTCAGGGCCTGCTCGTCGGTCAGCAACTGCTGACACAGCTACGCGCCACGAAACCGGTCGGGCGCCTGGTGATCGACCTGCAAGCCGTTCTCAAGGAGCGCGTCGGGGGCCCTGAGGACGTGGTCCTCAAGGACGGTGACCAGCTGATCGTGCCGAAGACGACTGAGGAAGTTACCATTCTCGGCGAGGTGCAGAGTCCGACCTCGCACGTGTTCATCGCCGGATTGACTCGCGATGAGTACATCGCAAAGAGCGGGGGAACGACTCAGAACGCTGACCACAAGCGTATCTATATCGTGCGCGCCAACGGGGACGTGGTCGCGGGCTACCGCGCGGGCTGGTTCAGGCGCTCGCAATCGATCGAGATGCGTCCGGGCGACACCATTGTCGTGCCGCTCGACACCTATCGGGTGCCGGCGCTGCCGCTCTGGCAGGCGATCACCACAATCATCTACAACCTCGCGATCGGCGCCATCATCGTGCACGAATATCTGTGATCGGCCTATGAGCGAAGTGATCGCGGTGGTGGGCTTGGGCTACGTCGGGCTGCCGCTGGCCGTGGAATTCGGCAAGAAGATGCGGACGATCGGCTACGATAAGTCGCGGCATAAGATCCAGAGCTACTTGAGGCTCACCGATCCGACCGGCGAGGTATCGGCGGACGAATTCCGTGCCTCTACCGGTCTCGAGGTCACGGACGATCCCACCGCCCTCGCGGGCGCCGATTACATCGTCGTCGCCGTGCCGACACCGGTGGATCAGGCGCACAAGCCCGATTTCGGGCCTTTGATCGAGGCCTCGACGACGGTCGGCCGGCATATGCAACGCGGGGTCGTCGTCGTGTACGAGTCGACCGTATATCCGGGTGCAACCGAGGAGGTGTGCGTTCCTTTGCTCGAGCAGCATTCGGCAATGCGCTGGAGGGAGGGTTTCCACGTCGGTTATTCCCCCGAGCGGATCAATCCCGGCGACAAGGAGCACTCGCTGCCAAAGATCGCCAAGGTCGTCTCGGGCGATGATCCGCCGACGCTCGAGCGCATAGCGACTCTGTATTCGTCGATCATCGTAGCCGGCGTGCACCGTGCAAGCTCGATCAAGGTCGCGGAGGCTGCCAAGGTCATCGAGAATACTCAACGCGATCTCAACATCGCGTTGATGAACGAGCTGGCGCTGATATTCCAACGAATCGGCATCGACACGGGGGACGTGCTGAAAGCCGCCGGCACCAAGTGGAATTTCCTGCCATTTCGCCCCGGTCTCGTGGGTGGCCATTGCATCGGCGTGGATCCTTACTATCTGACCCACAAGGCGGAAATGCTCGGCTATCACCCGCAGGTGATACTCGCCGGTCGCCGCATCAACGACGGCATGGGCGCGTACGTCGCGCAGCAAACTCTCAAAGAGCTGATCAAAACCGGGAGCCCTGTCATGGGCGCGAAGGTCGTCGTCCTGGGATTGACGTTCAAGGAAAACTGCCCGGACATCAGGAATTCGAAAGTGGCCGATGTCGTGCGCGAGCTGCGCGAGTTCGGTTGCCATGTGCGGGTACACGATCCCATTGCCAATCGAGAGGACGCGGCGCGGGAATACGCCATCGAGCTCTCATCCTGGGAGGATCTGCCGGCCGGCGCGGATGCGATCGTTGCCGCGGTCGCGCACCGGGAGTATTTGCGGATGCCTCTGCCGCATCTCCTATCGAGACTCAAGCCGGGGGGCATCTTCGTCGACGTCAAATCATCTTACGATCGCGACGCCATCAATGCGGCAGGATTTCGCTGCTGGCGCTTGTGATTCGTTGAGCACCCCCGCGGTTTGGTCGAGCTTGACACGGGGTACCCCAGCTTCTAAAGTGCCGTGTGTTCAACGGATGAACGAATACCATCATCGGGTCCCATATGCGCTGGTGACGCTCATCAACCCGAGTTTGCAACCGGCCATATACGGACACTGCCTCACTTGAACGACTCGACCATCCAACCTCCGCCGAAACCCATCATCAGTGGTCCGCCGAGCGGCTATTTCGTCGTCCTCCCGTCGGCAGGTCAGGATGAGCCGGTGTCTTTCGGCGCGGTCCTGCGAGCGATTCGCGCCGCGTGGGTGCCCATACTCGCATCGACATTGATTGCGGCCGCCGGGGCGGCCGTGATATCGCTGTTCCTGCCGACAATCTACCGCGCGAAGGTGATCGTGGCCCCGGTCGTGCAGGGTGACAGCTCGATCGGCGGCTCGCTGCGCGGCGCCTTGAGCGGCGGTGGATTGGGAGGGCTGGCATCCCTCGCTGGAATCGATCTCGGCTCCGGGGATGCACGCAAGGAAGACGCCTACGCGACGCTGATTTCCCTAAGTTTCGCCCGTGAGTTCATCGAGAAGGAAAGCATCCTGCCGGTGTTGTTCGCGGATCGATGGGATCCGGTCGCCAAGCGTTGGCGCCCGGGGAAAAAGCCGCCGACGCTGGATGCGGGCGTGCGCAAACTGATGAGCCGCTATCGTTACATCAGCGTGGATCGAAAGACCGGTATGGTCACCCTGACCATGGACTGGTACACCCCGGAGATTGCTGCAGCGTGGGCCAATCGCACCATCGAGCTGCTGAATGATCGGCTGCGCGAGGAGGCCGTTGCACAAGCGAAGCTCAGCATCGACTACCTGTACAAGGAGCTCGAGCAAACCAACGTCGTCGGAGTGCAGCAAGGTATCGACCAGCTGATCCAGCAACAAATCAGCAACAGCATGCTGGCGAACGTGCAGCGGGAGTACTCTTATCGCTTCATCGACCGTGCCGTTCCGCCCGACGTGAGAGCTAGCCCGCAGCGAGTGCTGATCACGGCGCTCGGTGCCCTGGGAGGCTTGGTCGTATCGCTCGTGTTCGTCCTCGTCCGCAACGCGCTGCGCGATGCCCGGCAGTAAATCCGTCGGAGCGACGGTCGTGCTGACTGACGAGGTCCGATATCGGTTGCTGAGATTGCTCGAGAGCAACCCCAAACTGACGCAGCGCGAGCTGGCTCGCGAGCTCGGAATGAGCCTTGGCCGCACGAACTATTGTCTGCAGTCGCTGATCGAGAAAGGCTGGATCAAGGCTACCAACTTCAAGAATAGCCGAAACAAGATCGCGTACATGTACCTGCTGACACCGCGGGGCATCGAGCGCAAGACGCAGGTCACGCTCAGATTCTTGCAGCGCAAGCTCGAGGAATACGAGAGTCTCCGCGCCGAGATCGAACGCATACGCCAGGACGCCGAACGGCAAGAGACAGAGCGCCCCCGTATGGGCTGAGGCAGGTAATCTAATGTTCAATGACAAATCGATCTTGATCACGGGCGGGACGGGCTCGTTCGGTAGGCAGTGCGTGCGCACGCTTCTGCAGCGGTACACGCCGAAGCGGCTCATCGTGTTCTCGCGCGATGAGCTCAAGCAATACGAGATGGCGCAGGAGTTTCGCGACGAATGTATGCGCTTCTTCCTGGGCGACGTGCGGGACCGCGACCGGCTCATTCAGGCGCTCAACGGCGTCGACATCGTGATCCATGCGGCGGCTCTGAAACAGGTGCCCGCAGCCGAGTACAATCCGACCGAATGCATCCGCACCAACATTCACGGGGCCGAGAATGTGGTGAATGCGGCTCTTGCAAACGAGGTCGAAAAGGTCGTTGCATTGTCGACGGACAAGGCGGCGAATCCAATCAACCTGTACGGTGCCACCAAGCTGTGCTCGGATAAGCTCTTCATCGCCGCCAACAACATAGCCGGTGGACACAGAACGCGCTTCTCCGTGGTGCGCTACGGCAATGTAGTGGGCTCGAGAGGGTCGGTGGTACCGCTGTTCAGGAAGCAGTTGAGCCAGGGAGCGGACCATCTGCCGATCACGGACCTACGCATGACGCGGTTCTGGATCACACTGCAGCAGGGTGTGGAGTTCGTGCTGAAGAATCTCGAGCGCATGCACGGCGGCGAGATCTTCATTCCCAAGATTCCTTCGGTCAAGGTCGTCGATGTGGCGACCGCCATGGCACCGCACCTGCCCCACAAGGTCATCGGTATCCGACCGGGCGAGAAACTTCATGAGGTGATGTGCCCGGCCGACGACTCGCACCTCACCCTGGATTTCCGCGATCACTTCGTGATCAAACCGACCATCCAGTTTGCCGGCTTCGCCGATTTCTCCGTCGATGCGCTCGGCGAGAAGGGGCATCCGGTGGACTCGGGCTTCGAGTACCAGTCAGGGCACAATCCTCATTTCCTCACCTGCGAGGAGATCCGCAGCATGAACCATCTCGCGGGCGTGTGATGATTCCGTACGGGCGGCAGGAGATCGTGGACACGGATATTGACGCCGTGCTGGAAGTCCTGCGCTCGGATTACATCACTCAGGGACCGGTCGTACCAAGATTTGAGCAGGCCGTGGCCTCGAGAGCGCGGGCGACACATGCGGTGGCCTTCAACAGCGCCACCTCGGCGCTGCATGGGGCGTGTCTTGCGCTCGGAGTCGGCCCCGGAGATCAAGTGTGGACCGTCCCCAACACCTTCGTCGCATCCGCGAATTGCGCGCGGTATTGTGGTGCCGACGTCGACTTCGTCGACATCGATCCGCTGACCTGGAACATGAGCGTCGGCGCGCTGCGGGACAAGCTGGTACGGGCCCGGCGTGAGCGACGGCTGCCTAAGGTCGTGATTCCTGTTCACTTCGCTGGTCAACCCACGGAGCAGGAGCGGATCTCCGAGCTCGCTCGCGAGTTCGACTTTCGAGTTCTCGAGGATGCCTCTCATTCCGTGGGGGCGACACGATGGGGAGAGCCGGTCGGAAGCTGTCGGTGGTCCGACATCACCGTTTTCAGCTTTCACCCGGTAAAGATCATCACGACAGGCGAGGGAGGGATGGCCCTCACCAACGATCCGGACCTCGCCCTGCGCATGTCGATGGCGCGAAGCCACGGCATCACGCGCGATCCGAGCAGATTTCAGACCCGCTCGGAATTCGGCGACTGGTACTACGAGCAGCAATCGCTCGGCTTCAACTATCGCATGACGGACATTCACGCGGCCCTCGGACTCAGTCAGCTGGCGCGGCTTACGGACTTCGTGACCCGGCGTAACGAGCGCGCCCGGCGATACACCGAGGGTTTGCGTGGATTGCCGTTGCGTCTGCCCCTCGTGCAAGAGGCGAATCACTCCGCCTTTCACCTGTTCGTCGTGCGGCTCGAGGGAGGGGTGGACCGAGCACGCCACCGGGAGGTTTACCAGCGGTTGCGACAGAAGGGAGTCGGGGTGAACGTGCATTACATTCCGGTTCATCTGCAACCCTACTACCGCGATCTCGGATTCGCCGAGGGCCTGTGTCCCGAAGCCGAGGCGCATGGCGCGAGCGCGATCACGTTGCCGCTGTTTCCAGCACTCGACGACGCGCGGCAGGACAGGGTCATGCAGGCCGTGGCGGATGCCGTGCGGCATGGATAACTGCATGCTCGCGCTAGGTACGGTCCAGTTCGGCATGTCGTATGGCATCGCCAATCGGCGAGGCCAGGTTGACCTGGCCGAGGCCAAGGCGATCCTGGATCACGCCCGCGCCGCAGGCATGGATACCCTTGATACGGCGATGACCTACGGCACGAGCGAGGAAAGTCTTGGCTCTGCGGGCGTTGATACCTGGCGGGTAGTGTCTAAGTTACCGGCTCTGCCCGATCCCTGTCCGGATGTGGAGGGGTGGGTCCGGCGCGCCACGGAGGCTTCACTCGGCCGACTGCGGCTGGGTCGGCTCGGTGCGCTGCTTCTGCATGCGCCCCAGGATCTGCGCAGTGCAAATGGCGAAGCGCTGTACGCCGCGCTACTCGCCGTGCGGCAAGATGGGCTGGTCGACAAGATCGGCATCTCCATATACGACCCGCAAGAGCTCACCGCGCTGGACGAATTTCGCTTTGACTTGGTTCAGGCACCGTTCAACATCATCGACCGGCGCCTTGCCAAATCCGGTTGGATGGACGCCTTGCGCCGCGCCGGCGTCGAAATTCATGTGCGCTCGCTGTTCCTGCAGGGTTTGCTGCTGATGCGATCAGACCAGCGTCCCGGTGGTTTTGACCGCTGGCAGAAGCTTTGGGACCCGTGGCACCAGTGGCTTCAAGAATCCGGGCTGAGCGCAGTCGAGGCCTGTCTGGGATTCGCCGCCGCTCACCCGCAGATCGATCGCATGGTCGTGGGCGTCGATGGGCTCGCACAGCTCGAGGAGATCCTGCGCGCGCGCATTCCCGCGCGCGTGCATCCGCCGGACGGGCTCTCCAGCGACGATCCTGACCTCGTGAATCCGTCGCGCTGGGTGGCGGGGTCGCAACGATGAGGCGCCTCAGGATGGGCATCGTCGGAATGAGCGAGGGCAACGGGCACCCGTACTCCTGGTCCGCGATCATCAATGGCTACGATCGCTCCATCATGGCCGAGTGTCCGTTTCCGGCGATTCCGGCTTATCTCGCGGAGCGAAGATTCCCGGAAGACCAGCTGGCAGAGGCCATGGTGACGCACATCTGGACGCAGGACCCGGCGCTGTCGCAGCACATCGCGCGGGCGACACACATTCCCCGTGTGGTGACCGAGCTCGACGAGATGCTGGGTCAAATCGATGCCTTGCTCCTGGCGCGCGATGACGCGGAAAACCATCGTCGACATGCCGAGTCGTTCCTCCGAGCAGGGCTGCCCGTCTACCTCGACAAACCCCCGGCGCTCAGCTTGCATGCCCTCGAGGAGCTTTATTCCTTGGCGCGTAATCGCGGTCAAATCTTCTCCTGCTCGGCGCTTCGCTACGCCGAGGAGTTGCGGCTCACCCCCGAAGAAGCGATTGCGGCTGGAGAGCTGCGTTCCGTCCACGGCGTGACCCCCAAGTTGTGGGATCGCTACTCCCCGCATATCATTGACCCCGCGATCACCTTTTTGCGACCCGGTCGCGTGGCGGAGAGCCACGTGACTGCGGACGGTAACGCAGTAACGCTTACGGCGCATTGGGAAAGCGGTCTCAGAGGGATTTTCGAGGCGACAGGGAGAGCCGAGGGCGAAATCGCTCTCACGTACCTCGGGGCGGCCGCCTCGATCAAGAAGGTCTTTCGAGACTCCTTCAGCGCATTTCGCTCTGCGTTGCGCGCGTTTCTGGACGGAGTGCGATCGGGGGGCTCGCCCATTCATTACGAACATATCCACGATCTGGTGGATCTCATCGAACGAGGATGCACGGTCGGCAACGGCCGCGCGGCAGGACTTTAGAGGTCAAATACCATGCCCACAGGCCCTATCAAGAACTTCTCCCGTGGTTTCGAGCTCAACGAGAAGCTGCACACCATGATTCCCGGCGGGAGTCATACCTACAGCAAGGGGGAGGATCAATTTCCCTATCTTAGCCCGCGCGTCATGGAGCGTGCGGTCGGAGCCCACTGCTGGGACGTGGACGGCAATCGTTACATCGACTGGGCAATGGGCAACCGCGTCCTCATTCTTGGACACGCCGACCCCGTGGTCAACGAGGCGGTGGTTCAAGCCATTGCCGGTGGCTGCAACTACTCCCGTCCCGGGCTGATCGAGTACCAGACGGCCGAAATGCTGCTCGAACTGCTACCGCGTTTCGACATGGTCAAGTTCGGCAAGAATGGCTCCGACGTCACGACGGCGGCGGTGCGGCTCGCGCGTGCGGCGACCGGCCGTAAGTGTGTGGCTATCTGCTCCGATCATCCGTTCTTCAGCACTCATGATTGGTTCATCGGAACCTCGTCGATGAACGCAGGAGTGCCGGAGGAAGTCGCTCGCTTATCGCTCGGATTTCGGTACAACGATCTGAAAAGTCTGGAATCTTTGGTCGACCGATACCCCAATCAGATTGCCGCCGTCATTCTCGAGCCGGTCAAGAACGATGAGCCGATCAACGGCTTTCTCGAAGGCCTGCGTGAATTCACGACGAAGCACGGCATCGTGCTGATCTTCGACGAGATGATCAGCGGCTTACGGTTCGATCTGCGGGGAGCCCATCATCGCTGGGGCGTTTATCCGGATATTGCCGTGTTCGGTAAATCCATCGCCAATGGCTTCTCATTTTCGCTTCTGGCGGGGCGGCGCGACATCATGGAGCTCGGCGGCTTGAGGCACGCCGGGCACCGCGTGTTCCTGCTTTCGCAGACGCACAGCTCGGAGACGACCGGGCTGGCCGCGTGTCAGGCGACCCTCAAGGAATATCAGCGTCACGACACGAACGCGCACATCTGGCGAACCGGCAAGCAGCTGGTCGAGGGCTTTCGGGCGCTCGCGCGTAGCGAGCATGTGTTGCACCACGTGCGCATCATCGGCTTCGATTGCAATCCCCAGATTGTCTGTACGCACGTCGACGGAACGTACTGGCCCGAATTGAGCGCCGTTTTTCACGAGGAGGTGATCTCCCAGGGCGTCCTGATCCCATGGATCAGCATCACCCAGTCGCACGGGTCAGCGGAGCTCGAGCAGACGCTGAGCGCTTGCCGCCACGGCATGCAGGCGGTCGCGCGCGCGCTGGAGAACGGTAACGTCGCGACTGCGTTCGTCGGCGAAGCGCCCAAGCCCGTCTTCCGGCCGTTCAACCGATGCAAGCAGAGTCGCTGCGGCTTGCTCTATGCGGACGCGCCGCAGCTGGACTGCTGCGCGTCGAGTCGCTGAGGGGATACTCGATGCGCATCGGGGCGCTGATTCCAATCCGACTCGGCTCCGAGCGCCTTCCGGCGAAGGCGCTGAGGCCTATCGGCGGGCGCCCGGCGGTCCATCATTTGCTGGATCGGCTGTTCGCCTCGCGCTACCTCGCACCGGATCGCGTGGTCGTGTGCACTACGCAGGATCCGTCCGACGATCCGCTCGTACCCGTGGTCGAATCAGTCGGAGCCAAGATCTATCGGGGCAGCCGCGACGACCTCGTGGATCGGCTCCATGGTGCGACGGAGCTCCACAACTTCGATGCGGTCATCCAGGCCGACGGTGACGATCCATTCACCGATACCAACTACATGGATTTTTGCATGGATCATCTGCTGGGAGATGAGGAACTCGACATCTGTCTCTGCGAGGGATTGCCCCTCGGTTTGAACTCGAAGGCGATCCGCAGCCGCGCGATCCAGCGAGTCCGCGAGCATCGCGTGAGCGAGAAGAACGACCACGGCTTCATTCTCCTGTTCACCGCGACGGGGCTGTGCCGGGTCTCGACCATTCGCCCGATTACTCCAGCCCACCAGCACCCCACCGCCCGCATCACCCTCGACTACGAGGCCGACCTCAAATTCCTCGATGCGCTACACCGCGCGGCCAGCGCCATCATTCCCCGCTTCACCGTCGCGGAGATCGTCGCCGCGCTGCGCGCCGACCCGGCGCTGCTCGAGATCAATTCCTTTCTGAGCACGGCCTACCAGGAGAGAACGGAGGCCTTGCTCGATCTCAAGTATCGTGTCGGCGCCGACGTGCTGAGCATCGGGCGGCAGGCGTGAAGCTCGGCGTCCTCGGCCTCGGCTCGATGGGGTCGCGCAGGGTACGCGATCTGCTCGCACTCGGTCATGACGTGCGCGGCCATGATGTCAGAGAGGATCGCAATCAGCGTGCCGAGACGCGCTTCGGAATCCGCACGGAAAAATCGCTCGCTGCGTTGCTGCGCGGCAAGTTGGATGCCCTCGTCATTTGCACGCCCCCCGACCAGCACGTCGAGTGTTATCAGGTCGCCTTCGAATCGAAACTGCCTTTCTTCAGCGAGGCGAGCATCCTCACGCCCCAGGCCGAGTGGTTCTCCGCGAATGAGCTGCGCTACGGTGTGAGTGGCTATCCTTCGGCGACATGGCGCTTCTACGCGCCCCTCATGACGCTCGCGCGGCTCATCCACCGAATCAATGCACCCGCGATCGCGGCTGTTCACCATGAATATGCCGATTTTCTTCCGCGCTGGCACCCGTGGGAGCCGTACTCGGAGTTCTACGCGGGCGCGCGCAAGCAGACCTCGGCGGCACGAGAGATGGTGCCGTTCGAATTCGAGTGGTTATGCTGGCTGTTCGGCCCTGTAGAGAGCATCTCGGCCGTGATGGCCCGGCTCGGCACCTGGAGCACCGATATCGACGACACCTACCACCTTCACGTCCTCTTCGTGAGCGGATTGCATGCGACGGTTCGCATCGAGCTGCACCGTGAGGCCGCCGCGCGCACGGCGATGATTTGTGGTGAGGCGGAGACATATCAGCTGGACTTCAATTCACCCGCCTTGCGGAGATACGAGCCGCAAACGGCCGGCTGGAGCGAGGTGTCGGTACCGGAAGAGGAATCGGGCTCGAGCGATCTCGAGAAAACCTACGCGGCGGAAATCGGTGCATTCGTCGCGGCACTCCGCGGCGATCATCCCTATCCCAAGACCTGGGTCGAGGATCGGCATCTCTCGGACGTGCTGTTCGCGGCAGAGCTGAGCGCCCGTGAGAGACGTACGGTCGTCCTTGCCGAGGTCGCATCGGCCTATGATGGTTTGTCGGTCGAATGACATGCGAGTCGCCTTCCGCGCAGACGCATCCGTGGCCCTGGGTACCGGTCACATCAGGCGCTGCCTCGCGCTGGCCGCGGAGCTCGCGCTCCGCGAGACCTCCATTCTGTTCGTCTGCCGTGCCCTGCCGGGTCACATGATGACGGAGATCGTCGGTCGAGGATTCGCTGCTGCGCAACTGGAGGAGGGGGCTACGGCGGCGTCGCTCCCGCCGGATCTCGATGCGCAGGCAATGGCGGCGGCCGTTATCGATTGGGGCAGCGAGATCGATTGGATCGTTGTCGATCACTATGGGCTGGACCTGCGGTGGGAGCGTCTCATGCGCGGGCAAGCCGCGCGCGTCATGGTGATCGACGATCGCGGTGATCGTCCTCATGATTGCGATCTGTTGCTCGACCAAAATTTCCCGAATCCCGTGCAGGCTCGTTACTCCTCCCTGATTCCTCCCGACGCGCGGCAGCTGCTCGGCACGCAGTACGCGTTGCTCGCCCCGGAGTTCTCGAAGATGCGCGCCGGCGCGCTCGCGCGGCGCAGCGGAACGATGGATCGATTGCTGGTGTCGATGGGCGGAACGGATCCCGCCAACGAGACCGCCAAGGTGCTCGACGGCTTCGCGCGATCAAGCCACGCAGATATGTCCGTGGATGTCGTGCTCGGAGCTGCCAATCCGCATCGCTCGCTCGTGCAGTCGCTGTGCGACACTCTGCCTGGTTGCCGGATGCACGTAGAGACCCGGCGAATGGCCGAGCTCATGTGTGCCGCGGATCTCGCCATCGGCGGGGGCGGCAGCACCACTTGGGAGCGATGTACTCTCGGCTTGCCGGCGATCGCCGTGACCCTGTCGGATGACCAAGAACCCATCGCGCGCGCAGTGGCCGAGGCGGGAGGCCAGCGTCTCCTCGGTTCGGCATCCGAAGTCGAGCCTGCCGACTACACCCAGGCACTCGATGAGCTGAAGGGCACGGTCCTAAAGGAAATGGCGGACAACGCCGCCCGACTGTGCGACGGGCGGGGCGCCGCGCGAGTCGCGACGATCATGACGAGTGCTGCATGACCATGCCCACCATCAATATCAACGGACGTTCCGTCGGGGCAGGCGAGTCACCCTTCGTCATCGCCGAAGTCGGCATCAATCACAACGGCGAGCTCGCTCGTGCGCTCGACATGATCGAGGTTGCGGCTCGGGCCGGCTGCGATGCGGTCAAGTTTCAGACCTTCAAGGCGGCCGAGTTTGTCAACGATTATGCCCAGATGTTCACCTATCGCTCGCAGGGCCGCGAAGTCACCGAGTCGATGCGCGCGATGTTCGAGCGTTACGAATTGCCGGCGAATGCTTGGCGCACGATCAAGGCGGCATGCGAGAAGGCGGGAATCGTGTTTTTCTCGACACCGCAAAATCCATCCGACCTCGAGTTGCTGATGCAGGCTGGAGTCCCTTGCGTCAAGGTGGGTTCCGATGATTTCACCAACCTACCCCTCTTGCGCCATTACGCGCGCTCGGGCCTTCCCCTGATTCTATCGAGCGGAATGTCGGATCTGGCGGAGGCTCACCAGGCACTCGAGGCCGTGGGCGCGCTCGAGGGCTACCCGACGGTTCTGCTGGTCTGCACTTCGCAGTATCCGACGCAACCCCGTGACGCGAACCTCGCGCGGATCACCACCCTCCGGGCCGCGTTTCCCATGGTCCCGATCGGTTTCTCGGATCACACCCGTGGCCCGCTTGCCTCCGCGATAGCGGTCGGTCTCGGTGCCTGCCTGCTCGAGAAGCACTTCACACTCGACCATGACCTGCCCGGCCCGGACCACTGGTTTTCGGAGGACCCTGCGGGGCTGTCGGCCTGGGTCGCCGCGATTCGCGAGGCGACCGAGCTGCTGGGCAGTCCGCTCGTCCGACCGACGGAGATAGAGCGTGGCAACAAGCTCGAGTATCAGCGGCGGTTGGTTGCCGCTCGGGACATTCGCCAGGGGGAGATCATCGAGGAGCAGGCGCTGACGCTAAGACGCGTGGCGGGTGGGCGCGGCATGCCTCCCGCCCTCACTCCCTACCTGGTCGGCAAACCCGCCCCGCGCGCCTGGGCCGCGGGCGAGCCCATTGAGTTTTGAGTCCACGCATGAACCGCAATGAGTTCAAGTCGCTGCTCCTCGAGGTCATCCAGAACCAGGATAACCCGTTTCATCCGCTGGTCTGGATCAATGGCACGCCCGACATCGGCGCGGACGTTTACATTGGCGGATTCTCGGAAATCAATGCAAAGGGTGCGCAGGTTCGGATCGGAGCGGGGTGCGACATCGCCTCGTTCGTCGCCATCAACGTAGCCGATTCGCATTTACAATGCATCGGGCTGGCCGATGCAAATATATGCCGCGATATTCTCATCGGCGATCACGTCTTCATAGGATCTCACTGCGCCATCCTGGGCGGCAGCGTGATCGGTCACCATTCGGTCATCGGTGCCGGCACGGTCGTACGGGGAATTTCGATTCCGCCCTTTTCACTCGTGATCGGGACTGAAGTGAAAGCCGGATTCTATCGATTGCCATACGAGCAGCGGCACGGGGCTCAGCCGGAATGATTCCGCACAATCGACCGCAGATCCTGGAGCGCGATCGGGCTGCGGTCGATGCCGTCCTCTCGTCGGGTTGGATCGCGCAGGGGCCCGCCGTGGAGAGACTCGAGGGACAATTCGTCGCCATGTTCGAGGGCGGCGCGGCGTGTGCGGTCTCGAGCGGAACCGCAGCGCTGTACCTAGGCCTCAAGGCGTTGGGCTGCGGCCCGGGCTCGAGCGTCGCGGTGCCGAGCTACTCCTGTTCCGCATTGCTCAATGCAGTCCTGATGAGCGGTGCAACGCCGCGCGTCGTCGATGTTCAGGCCGACACTTTTTGCCTCGGCGCCGAGACGGTATGCGCACAGGCTCGGGATACGCAATTCGTTGTGGCCGTGCATACGTTCGGTGCGGCGGCCGACATCGCATCGCTCAAGTCGCGCGGCTATCGCGTCATCGAGGATTGCTGCCAATCGCTCGGCGGAGCCTCGCGAGAAAGCCCGCTCGGAGCGCAGGGTGATGCCGCTGTCTTCTCCTTTTACGCGACCAAGATCGTGACCGGAGGGCAGGGCGGGCTCGTCTGGTCGGCCGCAAGGGATATCATCGCCGCCGTGCGCGATTACCGGCAGTTCGACGGGCGCGAGGATTATGCCCCGCGCTTCAATTTCCAGCTGACGGACATCCAGGCGGCGCTCGCTGCCAGCCAGATGGAGCGGCTCGATCAGATTCGTGCGCGCCGCGCGCAGATTGCGCAGGCCTACTTGGATGCGTTGCCGTCCGGCCTGACCGTGCAAGCTGGACTCAATGAGGCGGGCCGCATGGTCCATCGTTTCGTCGTCTGTACGCCCGACAGGGCGGTGCGCGACGCGATGCGGGCAGCGCTCGCGGATGCAGAAGTGGCCTGCATCGTGCCGGTGGAGAGAGCGGAGTTGCTGCATCGCTGCCTGCGGCTCGACCCGGATGCTTATCCGGTCGCAGAGCGGCTCGCCGCGACCACTCTGTCGTTGCCGGTACACATGGCGCTGAGCGATGCCGAGCTGGCGGCGGTTTGCCGCGCTTTGCGCAGGTTCAGGCCGTGATTCTCGCAGCACACCAGCCGGCCTATCTGCCCTGGCTCGGATACTTCGACAAGATCGCGCGCGCCGATGTGTTCGTTTACATGTCGAATCAAGACGCCGCAGGGGGCGCAATGGTTGACGATTCCGGTGAAGACGAGGGGCCACCTCGCCGGGAGTCTGCGCGACACCGAGATCGACGAGACGCGGGCATGGCGCGCCAAGCATCTGCAGAGCATCTCCATGAATTACCGGCGAGCAGCGCATTTCGAGCGCTATTTTCCGGAGCTCGAGAGATTGATCTCGGAGCCGCAGCCGCTGCTGGCCGAGTTCTGCTGGGGTCATCTTCGGTTCTGGGTGCAGAAATTCGGCATCGAGACGCGTCTCGCTCGTGCCAGCGAGCTGCCGGTCTCGGGCACGAAGAGCGCGCTCGTGCTGGCTTACTGTCAGTTCTTCGGTGCGACTCGTTACGTCTCGGGCGTTCTCGGTCGCGACTATCTCGTGGAGAGCGATTTCGAGCGCGCCGGCATCACGGTCGAGTATCAGGATTACAACCCACCCGCATACCCTCAGCTGTGGGGCGAATTCATTCCGCGACTGAGCATCGTCGATGCCTGGTTGAACTGCGGTACGGCGGTCGAACAGCTTCTGAGGTCGTCATGAGCTTCAGTCGAGACTGGGACGCGCGTTACCGCGAGAACACCCACATGGCCGTGTGGCCGTGGTCGGATCTGGTGAGCCTCGTGCATCGATACTGCGACCCACGGCCGGGTAGGCGCGTTCTCGAGTTTGGATGCGGGGCGGGTGCCAACGTGCCTTTCTTTCGCGCGTTGAATCTCGAGTACTACGGGATCGACGGCAGTGCCGCCATCGTCACCCGCTTGAAGGAGCGATTTCCCGAGATGGCCGATCGATTCGTCACTGCGGATTTCTGCGAGGAGCTGCCCTTTACCGTCGATTTCGATCTCATCGTCGATCGAGCGGCGGTCACGCACAACGATGCGCGCGGGATCGAAGCGGCGCTCGATGTTGCTTGGCGCGCGATGAAGCCGGGCGCGTACTATGTGGGGGTCGACTGGTTCTCGACTTCATATTCGGAATTCCAACGCGGCGACCCGGGCACTGACGCGTATACGCGGTCGAACTACCGCGACGGGCCGTTCGCGGGAACCGGCCGAGTGCATTTCTCCGACGCGGCGCATTTGCGGGCGCTTTTCCGGCGATTCGAGTTGCTGCTGCTCGAGGAGAAGGACGTCCACACGGTCATACCGCAAGGCGCGGGAAGATTCGGCGCCTGGAATCTGGTCGCGAGGAAGCAAGATGGTTGACACGCGAAACATCACCGCCGCAAGCAGCGTGCTGATCGTCGCAGCGCATCCGGACGATGAGGTCTTGGGTTGCGGCGGCACGGCTGCCCGCTTCGCCGCCGAAGGCCACGCCGTTCATATTCTTCTGCTGGCAGACGGCGAAAGCGCACGCCAGAAGCAGGCGGGTGCGCCCTCGAGCATCGAACTGATCGCGGCCCGCGCCGGCGCGGCGCAGCGTGCCTGCGCAATACTCGGCGGCGCGTCGGTGGAACAGCGGTCGCTTCCGGACAACCGGATGGACGGCGTCGATCTGCTCGATGTCGTGCAGATCATCGAGACGCAGATCGAGCGTCGCAGGCCGCATATGGTGCTTACGCATCACGCCGGGGACGTGAATGTCGATCATCGGATCGTGCACGACGCCGTCCTTGCCGCGTGCCGGCCGTTACCCGGATCCACGGTCCGGCACCTGCTGTTCTTCGAGACGCCCTCGTCGACCGAATGGCGACCCCCCTCGTCGGGATGCGCATTTGTGCCGAACTGGTTCGTCGACATCTCTGCTACCCTCGAGAAGAAAGTCGAGGCCCTGCGGGCTTACAGCAGCGAGATGCGGGAGTTCCCCCATGCGCGCTCGATCGAGGCAATCCGTGCGCTCGCCCGATGGCGAGGGGCGACAGTGGGTGTGGAGGCGGCCGAGGCGTTCATTCTCGGCCGGGCACTCATCTGAAGATCCTGGGCGTCGACAGCTGGACGCGAGGCGCACACCACTTCGAGCGTCTGGTCGCAAGCTTTCACGCGCGGGGAATGACGCTCCGGCTGGTGCACCTGGGGTCGTGGGGGAATGACCCCGGCCGCCCCGAGTTCGAGCGGATCGGAGAGCTCGAAGTGCGAGATATTGCCTCCTACCGCACGCGCTCCCTGGCGCGGATGCTCGATGAAGAGCGCCCGCAGGCGGTGATTCTCCTCTCGACCGAGACATTCGCGCACCGGGCGCTCATCCGATATTGCCGCCAGCGATCGATACCGACACTGCTTCTCTATCACGGTCTCGTCAATGTGCAGGTCACGGACGACAAGCGCGGTAGCTATGGCAGTAACCGCGTGGCGTACGCGAGATTCGTCGCGCAGAAACTCGGCAAGGTACTGAAGAGGACATTGCCTTGCTACCTGAGCGCGCTCCTGCATACCGGCGCATCGCTGCGCGACTGGCGCCGGTTTGCCGCGGATTCGGCGCGCCTTGCGCTCGGCACCTCGCTTCGTACCAAGGCTGCTGATGATTCGCGCACCATGGCGTGCGCCGTCTACACGCAGGCTGACATCGAGCATGCGATCCGCGTTTTCGGATTCGACGCAAGCGAGGTCAAGGTCGTCGGCAATCCGGATCTGGCGCGCTTCGGACTTACTCGGGAGCTGTTGTGCTCATCCCTGCCCAACGGCGCGGGTGCCGGCCGCGAGATCATGTACATCGACACGGGCTTGCCCGCGGTCGGTCTTGTTTTCGAAAGCTGGGATGCTTTTTTTGAGCATCTGCGGCGCACGGCGATCACTCTGGCAGCAGCCGGATTCTCGATGCTGCTCAAGCCGCATCCTGCTCACGACCTCGAGCGGCTGGAGCGTGGAATCGCCGGCTGTGGCATCACCTTGGTCCCAGACTCGATGTTCGTGCCGCGATTGCGGCAATGCGCGGCCTGCCTCGCGGAGACCACCACGCTTGCCATGATCCCGGCGTTGCTGGGGATGCCGCTGTTTCTGGCGAATTACGGCGCGCTGTCGGTGCTGCGCTATGGACGCGTCCTCACGAGCTATCCGCGAGGAGATCTATTGCAAGACCTGTCCCATGTGCGAGGGCTCCTCAGCAGCGAGAAATGGGCGGACGAACGGACGCAGATTGCCGTGCGCGATTGGATTGATATGAATGTGGGGCCTCTGCCCGCCGAGGCGATGCCTGACCGGGTGGCGGCCGTCATCGCATCGGTGACGCCCGCGGCAGCGTCTACGAGGCTGGCCGACGGTGCTCAACTACGACGGCATTCGCGAGCCATCCGATGAACAGGACGACCAGTCTGCCGCAGGAAATCACCGCGGCCATCAGAAGCGGATCGATTCTGGCCGGCGATGACTTTACGGGCGACCAGCTGACTGTTTGGTTCGCTCAGGAAGAGGAGGCATTTTTCCGGGACGATCATGGCAGCAGCGAGTCCGACCCGTGGTATTCCTATATGCGGCAGCTCAACCAACGTCTCGGCTTCGGCAATCTTCCACGGGCGGATGAAGCGCCTGCGTCGATGCTGGTGCTCGGACCAGGATCGGGCATCGAGATCGCAGCGCTGGCTGCGCATGGGGCCTGGCGTTTCGTGTTCGTGGAGGCGTCGAGAAATTTCCAGCAGATGCTGCGTACGACCTACCCGAACGCCCACATCGTCGGCGCAAATGCCTCAGGCGACATCGATGCCCAATCGGGGTCCCTGCACGCTGCGTGCGCTTTCTCGGTTCTGCATCATATTCCGAACGTCAGTCATGTCCTCGCAGAAGTGTTCCGAGTGCTGTCGCCGGGCGGCGTCCTTCTGGTGCGCGAGCCTTGCTCATCGATGGGTGATTGGCGTTACCCTCGTCACGCCACTCCAAATGAGCGTGGGATCAGCTCGCGCCTGCTAACCCGGATGGCGCTATCCGCGGGTTTCGAGATCGCGTCGGGCCCGACTCCCGTGTTGTTCTCGCCTCTTAACGTGCTCTTTCGACGGCTGTTCGGGGGGCGGCTCATGAAGTCGGCCTCCTTCTATTGGCTCGATCGAGTGATCTCCTATGCGGTTTCCTGGAATCAGCATTACTGGCGAGATGCCTGGTACAAGCGGTTGGGCCCATCCGCTTATTTCTATGTGTTCCGCAAGCCTTGCGCATCTCCAGTCGAAGTCTCGACAGCCGATGCCACGACTGCACGCCGCGGTACGCCGGGGCTCTAAAAGATTGCGTCGACTCATCGCATATTCAGCGCTCTACGGAACCACGGCGGTCGCCCAGAAGCTATTGGGATTCGTCGTGTTCCTCTGGCTGGCGAAGGTGTTGCCGCTCAGCGAGTACGCGCAATTCGGGCTGCTTTACGCTCTGCAGCAGGCGTTGACGACTCTCGGCTCCGCCGGCGTCGTCGAGGCACTGATCGGGGAATCAAAAGAACATCCACGCCCGAAGGATCGCGAACACCTGACGGCGACGGCCAATCTGGCTTTCTTGTTTCTGCTGCTACCGTGCGCCGGAATCGCTTTGCTCGGATGGAATCTCAACGGCGCGCACGTCGCCTTCGACACACTGAGTTATCATGGCGCGGTAGCGTGTGGGCTGGTGCTGGCGATAACCTCATTCCAATCGCAGCTCGTGCGATTGAGTGAAAATCACGCTTTGTCCGTCTTGCTGACGAGTGCGCCGGTGTGCGGCAGCCTCGTTGGGGCGTTCATCGCCTGCGTGTCTCGGCAAACGCTGGGCAGCTTTTTTGTGGGCTCTGCACTCGGATCGCTGATCGTATCTGCGTTGCTGTGGGTATTTCCCCGCAATACTTGGAAGCTAGCCTTCGACCGCACGATACTGCGTCGAATCGCCGTGGCTGCGTTGCCTTATTTCGTGATCGCCGGATTGGGCTGGTTGAGCGGTTACGGGACCAACTATCTCATCGGCCTCATGCTGCACTCGGCGGACGTCGCGAGATATACGTTTGCGCTCTCCCTGAGCTCGACTCTTTTGCTGGTTGCGGGCGCGCTCAATCAGGTCTGGTGCCCCCGTTTCTACTTACTGGCTCGGACCCGAACGTTCGATGAACTGGAAGGCCAAAATCAACGGTTCTATAAGGTACTCGGAGGTGCATTGGGATTCGCTGGTGGCATGGTTGCGATCTTGCTTCCATGGCTTACCAGACTCGTAGGCGGCAATCTGCGCAACTACGCGAACATGTCCGTTGAGCTCTCGCTGCTGTTTTCCGCGTATGTGATCCTCATTCCCTGGTGGCACTGTCAAAATCATTTCGTGGCTCACAACATGGGCCGCACGATCCTGCGAGTCGTCGTCAGTACGAGCATCGCCGGCGTGCTCTGCCTGCTCTTGCTGATGTGGAGGTTCGGCTCGCTCGGCGTGTACATCGGCTTTCTCGTGCAGATGCTGCTGCGCTCGATCGCGATCATTTTCGAGAGCCGGAAACATTGGCCCATTCGCCTCGATTTCTCGGGCATTTTGGCCGGCTTGGGGATGCTCGCCGCGGGCTTCCTGGTATCCTCGTACGAGGATCTCTCGGTCGCGGCACAGGTCATCTATGTGATGGCGTGCATGTTATTACTGTACACGCTGGTTGGCCGTGATACGATTTTTGGTTTGTTCAGACACAGCTCTTGAAGTGTAGGCAATGACGACAAGTCAATTGAAAGCGTACTACGAGCGCACTGCGCACCGCTTCTGGGATCCCGGCGCCGGTCTTGTCGGCCGCGATGCCGTCGTGTATCCCCTGCTGGATGGACTCAAAGGATCGCTGCTCGAGTACGGTTGCGGCGCGGGCTCGCTGCTCCTCACGCTCGCTCGCGAGGAGCGCTTCACGAGCGCCTGCGGCGTGGATATCAGCGAGACGGTACTCGCGAACGTCGCGGCCGCCGTGGCGCGATTCGATGCCGGCGTGCAGAAAAAAATCCGCCTCATCGGTCCGGAATCCGATCGGCTTCCGGGTCTGCCCGACCGCAGCGTCGATGTGATCGTGAGCGTCGCGACCCTCGAGCACGTCATCGATCCTTACCAGGTGCTCGATGAGTTTCACCGAATCGCCCGCGACGGTGGCACGCTGCTCTGCTCGGTCCCCAACTACGGCTACATCAAGCACCGGATCGCGCTCCTGTTCGGATCGCTGCCGCGCACCGGAACCGATGAGCCGGTGGAGAGATGGCGTGAGGCAGGTTGGGACGGGATGCACCTGCACACATTCACGCAAAGTGCGTTCGCCACGCTCCTCGAGGACTGTGGCTGGCAGCCCTGTGTATGGACCGGCTGGGGCGAGCGTTTCGGCTGGATGGGCCGGCTCCGACAGTGGTTTCCAGGGCTGCTTTCGGGTGAGATCATCGCGCGCTGTATCAAGAAGCAAAAATGAATCAGGCGAGCGAACTCGGTATTTTGGGACCCTCCATCGCGAGCGGGGAAGGTTCCCGTGTGCGCTTCTGGCACGTCGTCCGCTTCATGGTCTTCCTTGCGCCTATCTCGATCATGGTTGCCGACGATGGGGTGAGCGCAAATTATCTGTTCGCCATTCTGCTGCTCGCCCCTCACGGGTACCGGCGCAATTGGTACGCGGCGGTCTACATCGCATTCATGACCTTCGCGCTGCTCGTGGGTGCGCTGGTGTTCTCAGGCATGCAGGGCGTCTTTCTCTTGCGGCAGTTCATCAGCTATCTGCTGATGCTGTTCGGCGTGTTGCTGCTGTTCGTACGCCTGAGCAGCACGCTCGAGGAATTCCTCGTTGCGGTCGTGATCTGCTCGGTCGCCTATGCGCTCTACGTCTTTTATATGTTTGTGTTTGGCGGCTTTTCTCTCACTGACATCTACAACGTCAAAGGCGGTTTACAAGAATTCGTGACCGACTGGCCGCAGCGCTACGTCGTCGTGCTGTTGCTCGGCTTCTTCGTCGCCGTACGTCGATTCGGGCGGGGCATCCACTGGCAGCTCGCCGCAGCCGTCATTCTTCCGTGCATCTTCTTGACCTTCACCCGCGCGGCCTGGCTCGGCATGCTAGCTGCATTCGCGGCGTATCCTGTGCTTGCGTTTTTCAGCAAGGATCGCGGGGTCGGCGGCCGGGGGCGAGCGAGCTGGCTGGCGCTGGTCGGCCTCGTCGGACTGATCGCGGCGGGCGTCTATATGGTAGAGAACCCCGAGGTCGCCGGAGCTTTCATCACGTTCACGGACGACTTCTCGGATGTCGCGCAGACGAAGCCCGGCGAGTTCTCCTCGTCGGGCAGCGAGGGACAGCGTCTCGATCTGTACTCGGAGATCGTCGATACCATCCAAGCCAATCCGCTGACGGGCACGGGCTTTGCGGGAGCGTATCTCGTCATTGCGGGAGAAGGCTCGGCGCATGGACAGTACATGGACATTTTGCTGCGCACGGGAATCATCGGGCTCTTCCTTTACCTGTTATTCTGGCTCAAGCTGTTTCGCTACTACGCAAACGCCGATCGCGGCGTCGCGGCGGGACTCCTCGCGTTGTTCGTGATGGGCTTTTTCCACGAGACGACGAAGCTCTCCTATGGCTGTTTCATGTTCTTTTTCCTGCTGAACAAGGCCTACGCCGCCGAGTCAAGCGGCGGCGGCTAGACACGTCATGTGCGGCATCGCAGGCATGGTCTCGCAGAAGACCTCGACCGATTCGCGCTGGCTCGAGGCTGCGCGCCGGTCACTCAGCCATCGCGGTCCGGACTCAGAAGGCTCGTGGCGCTCCGCGGACGGTTGCGCCGCGTTCGCGCACACGCGATTGTCGATCATCGATTTGAGTCCCTGCGGCGCACAGCCCATGTTGGATGACTCGGGTCTGCGATGCATCGTGTTCAACGGCGAGATCTACAACTTTCTCGAGCTCCGCGCCGAGCTGGCCGCTCTCGGCTATCCATTCCGCTCGAAGAGCGATACGGAGGTGATCCTCGCCGCCTATCGCGAGT
Source organism: Steroidobacteraceae bacterium (assembly GCA_049513515.1). GTDB lineage: Bacteria > Pseudomonadota > Gammaproteobacteria > Steroidobacterales > Steroidobacteraceae > Bog-1198. The sequence goes on along the minus strand of JBEKWA010000016.1, from coordinate 76,407 downwards.
GGGGCGACGGATGTGTCGAGCGACTCGATGGCATGTTCGCGTTCGCCCTGTACGACGCCGAGGCGCGACAGCTTTTCATGGCGCGCGATCGCGCCGGAGAAAAGCCGCTCTATTACAGGTTGAGCGAAGGGGCGCTGAGCTTCGCCTCCGAGCTGAAGGCGCTCATGCAGGATCCGTCGCTCGAGCGGCGCATCGATCCGAGCGCACTCGACTGCTATCTCTACATGGGATTCGTGCCGGGGGAGCGCTGCATTCTACAGGGCTGCAATAAGTTGCCTCCCGCACATGCGCTGCGTTTCGATCTCGAGAGTGGCCAGCTTCGAGTCTGGCGCTACTGGTCCGCGCCCTGTGGGCCGGCGGCGGATGATTGCGACGAAGCCGAGCTCCTCGAAGAGCTCGAAGCGCTGCTGGCGCGGGCCGTGCAGCGGCAGATGGTCGCCGACGTTCCCGTCGGCATCCTGTTGAGCGGCGGCATCGATTCGAGCCTGGTCACCGCCATGGCGGCGCGAACCGGGGCCAGATTGCGGACGTACACGGCCCGGTTCCCGGAAGCCTCCGAATACGATGAGACCGAGCATGCGCGATTGATCGCTCGTCACTTTTCAACCGATCATACTGAGCTGTCGGTGGGGCGTCCCTCGGTCGACATCATGCCGATCCTGGCGCGTCAGTTCGATGAGCCCATTGTCGACTCCTCCATGATACCCACCTACCTCATCTGCAGGTCGGTGCACGAGCACTGCAAAGTGGCGTTGGGTGGCGATGGGGGTGATGAGCTCTTTGGCGGCTACCGTCATTACAACCGTCTGCTATGGCTGCGCGACCAGGTCGCGTGGATTCCGCGGCCGGTGCGCTCGGCGGCCGCGCTTCCCGCCGGTGCGATGCTGCCGGTCGGGTTCAAAGGCCGGAACTGGCTGCAAGCGGTCTCCTGCGATTTCGAGCACGGTGTGCCGTTGATCGCCTCCTACTTCGACCGGCCCATGCGCCAGCGGTTGCTGCGCTGGAAATGGTCGCCTCGCCCGAGCGCCGAGGAAATCCGCGAGCAGCGCACCCACTTCTCCGGTGATCTGCTCGAGCGAGCGAGTCGGGTCGATCTCGAGAATTATCTCCCCGAGGACATACTGACGAAGGTCGATCGAGCGAGCATGCTGAGCTCGATCGAGATTCGTGCTCCGCTGCTCGATCGAGCTATGCTGGAATTTGCTTATGGTCGCGTGCCCTCCCATCTCAAGGCGACCTCCACGAGCCGCAAGGTGCTTCTCAAGCGTCTCGCGTCGCGGGTGCTGCCGAGCCAGTTCGATGCGGTACGCAAGCACGGCTTTTCGATCCCGCTCGGACGCTGGCTCGCCGGCGGGGAATGGTCCGGCTCCTTTCGTGAGGTTCTGCTCGGACCGCGCAGCGATCTGTTCGATCGTCAAACCATTGCACAACTGCTGCGGGGGCAGGAGCGCGGCCGGAACAACTGCGAGCGGCTCTTCGCGCTCACGATCTTCGAGCTCTGGCGCCAGCACTACCGTGCCTCGATGTGAGACGTGAATTGAGGACCGATCTACTCGAGATTCTTCGCTGCCCACAATCGGGGCTGCCGCTCGTGCTCGAGACGCCCGTCATGAGCGGTGAGCGCGTGCGCGAGGGTTGGCTCGTCGCCGAAGACGGCTCTCATCGCTATCCCATCAAGGACTTCGTACCGCGCTTTGTGCCGGAGCACAATTATGCGGACAGCTTCGGCATGCAGTGGCTTAGATTTCGGCGCACACAGCTCGACAGCTACTCGGGACATCCGATCTCGGCCAATCGGTTCTGGAAGGCGACGGGTTGGTGCCCCGCCGATCTCGAGGGACAGTGGACGCTCGATGTCGGGTGCGGGGCCGGGCGATTCGCCGAAGTGGCGCTCGGCGCGGGCGCGCACGTGGTCGCGCTCGATTATTCCGCGGCGGTCGATGCGTGCTTCGAGAATCTGCGTGATCATCCGCGCCTGCACGTGATCCAGGGCGATATCTACGCGCTGCCGTTCGCGCACCGCAGTTTCGCCCACGTGTACTCGCTCGGAGTGCTGCAGCACACCCCGGATGTCGCACACGCCTTCGCCGCGCTGCCGCCCATGCTTGCGCCACGCGGCCGCCTTTGCGTCGACTTCTATGAGAAGTCCTGGAAAAGTGCCCTGCTGCCAAAATATTGGCTGCGTCCGCTGGTGCGGCGGATGCCGAGAACCGAGCTCTTCGCTCTCTGCGAGCGCATGGTGCCGAGACTGCTGCCGCTCAGCTTCGCGCTGGGCCGTGTGCCTGCGGTCGGGCGTACGCTGCGGCGTCTTGTGCCGGTCGCGAACCACGCCGGCATCCTGCCGCTCGACTCGGCGCAGCTGCGAGAATGGGCACTCCTCGACACCTTCGACTGGCTGGCGCCGGAATACGACAACCCACAGACCGCCCAGTCCGTACGGCGCTGGCTGGAGGAGGCGGGGCTGCTCGATATCGACGTGCTGAAGGCGGGGCACCTCACGGGACGAGGCACGGCGGCACATGCGCCTCGGGATTGAAGCCTCGAACCTGCGCGAGGGTGGCGGCGTCACCCACCTGACCGCGCTCCTCTCGCGTGCCGCTCCCGGCGCCCATGGCTTTCACGAGGTGATCGTTTGGGGAGGGCGCGCCACGCTCGAGCAACTGCCCGACCGCCCCTGGCTCATCAAGTGCGTTCAGGCGGCGTTCGACACGAGCCTGCTCGCCGGAATCCTTTGGCAGCAACGAGGTGTGGCGCGCGCCGCGCGCGCCGCGCGCTGCGATATTCTGTTCGTCCCCGGCGGTTCCTACCTCGGAGATTTCAGGCCGTTCGTGACCATGAGCCGCAACATGCAGCCGTTCGATATCGAGGAGCTTCGCCGGCACGGATGGTCGGCGGCCGCCGCGCGGCTCTGGCTGCTGCGTCGGGTGCAGATTCGATCGTTTCGGCGGGCCGATGGACTCATATTCCTGACGCGCTATGCTAAAGACGCCGTCATGTCGGTCGTCAAGTCTGTTGCCGGCCGCACGACGATCATTCCCCATGGGGTCGATGCGCGGTTCCTGCGCCCGCCGTCTCCGCAAATTCCCATGAGCGAGTACCGGAGCGAGCGACCTTGTCGCATTCTCTATGTGTCGATCATCAACGTATACAAGCATCAGTGGTACGTTGCCGAGGCCGTAGCGCGCCTGCGCGCCGCGGGATTGTGCGTGGCTCTCGATCTGGTGGGCCCCGCGCGCCCCGGTCCTCTCGCACGGTTGCGCAGGACCCTGGATCGCGTCGATCCCGAGGGGCGGTTCATACGCTATCTCGGGCCGGTTCCTCACCGCGAATTGCCGGAACTTTATGCAGCGGCCGATCTTTGTCTGTTCGCTTCGAGCTGCGAGAATATGCCCAACATCCTCCTGGAGGGTATGGCTGCCGGTCTTCCGGTGGCGTGCTCGAACCGCGGCCCGATGCCCGAGGTGCTCGGCGACGGCGGCGTGTATTTTGATCCGGAGGATCCGGAAGACATCGCGCGTGCCCTGCGCGAGCTTATCGAATCCGAGGAGCTCCGCGTGCGTCTCTCTCGACGATCGAACGAGCGCGCACGACAGTACACCTGGGAGCGGTGCGCCGCCGACACGCTGGACTTCGTGGCGCAAGTGGCGCAAGCGGCGCAGGCGCCGCTGATGGCGCGCGCCGCCGCGCTGACGACGGCGGACGGCAAGCCTGGAGAGTGAATGCTGCAAGTCTTGCAAGAATTGTCGACAGGACAGACCGTGCTGCGCGAGGTGCCTGCACCGGCGCTGTCGAGCGGCTCGCTTCTGATCGCGACGCGGCGCACCCTGATCTCGGCCGGCACCGAGCGCATGCTGGTCGAGTTCGGTCGTGCCGGGTGGCTCGAGAAGGCTCGCCAGCAGCCGCAGAAGGTCGCGCAGGTGATCGACAAGGCGCGCACCGACGGTCTGCTGGCGACGCTGGATGCGGTGCGCAGCAAGCTCGATGAGCCCCTGCCGCTCGGCTACTGCAACGTCGGGATCGTCGCGGCAGTCGGCGAATCCGTGCCGGGCTTTCAAGTCGGCGATCGCGTGGTGTCGAACGGCGCTCATGCGCAGCTGGTTGCAGTGCCTCGCAATCTTTGCGCGCGAATACCAGCGGGCGTTTCCGACGATGCCGCGGCGTTCACATTGCTCGGCTCCATTGCCCTGCAGGGCATACGTCTGGCCGCGCCCACTCTCGGCGAGCGATTCGTCGTTCTCGGACTCGGATTGATCGGCCTGCTGACGGTACAGCTGCTGCGCTCGAACGGCTGCCGCGTGCTCGGATTCGATCCCGATGCAAGCAAGGTGGAGCTGGCGCGCCGGCTCGGGGCCGAAGGCAGCTCGAGCGATTATGGGTCGGACCCGGTCCGCATCGCCGAGTCATTCTCCCAGGGACGAGGCGTCGATGGTGTCATCATCGCGGCGGCGACCCGCAGCAGCGAGCCGGTGTCGCTCGCAGCACGTATCTGCCGTCAGCGCGGGCGCGTGATTCTGGTCGGTGTTGCCGGCCTCGAGCTCAATCGGGACGAGTTCTACCGCAAGGAGCTCGCGTTCCAGGTGTCGTGCTCGTATGGTCCCGGACGCTACGATCCGCAATACGAGCAGCGGGGGCAGGATTACCCTGCGGCGTTCGTTCGCTGGACGGAGCAACGCAACTTCGACGCCGTTCTCGATATGCTGGCACTCGGACGCCTTTCGGTCGAGCCCCTCATCAGCCATCGGTTCGCCTTGGAATCGGCGCCTGCCGCTTACGATCTGCTGGCTTCGAAAACGGAGCCCTACCTCGGAATTCTGCTCGACTACCCCGAGATCGACGAGCCCACGCGTGCGCGCGCGACCATCGACCTCAAGCCGGCCGAGGCACCGGGCCGGCCGGTCGGCGCAGCGGTTCCCGAGCCGGGTGTGCTCCTCATCGGGGCGGGAAATTATGCTTCTCGCATCCTGATCCCGGCCATTGCCGCGACCCGCGCGCGTCTGGTCGCGATCGCCAGCCGCGGCGGCCTCTCCGCGGCGCATTACGGCCGCAAGTTCGGTTTCGCGGCGGCGAGCACCGAGCCGCAGGAGCTGCTCACGGCAGCAGGGGTCGACATCGTGGTGATCGGCACGCGCCACGACAGTCACGCGAAGTGGACGGTGCGCGCACTGCAAGCGGGCAAGCATGTATTCGTCGAGAAGCCGCTCGGCATCACTGTCTCCGAGATCGATGCGGTGGCCGCGGCGTGCGATGCGTTCCCGGCCGAGGAACGACCCCTTCTCATGGTGGGATTCAACCGGCGCTTCTCGCCGCATGCGCAGCGGATGCGGGCTCTGCTGGATCGCATGCACGAGCCCAAGAGCATCGTCATGACCGTGAACGCCGGAGCGATTCCCGAGGGACATTGGGTTCACGATCCCGTTGAAGGTGGAGGGCGTGTGATCGGCGAACTCTGCCACTTCGTCGACCTCGCTCGCTTCCTGGTGGGATGTCCGATTCGCGACGCACGCATCCAGACAGTGGGTGGCGACCGGATGCGGCGTGATGACACGGTGTCCGTGCTGCTCACGTTCGCCGATGGGTCGTGGGCGGCCATTCACTATCTCGCCAACGGTCATCGTGCGTTTCCCAAGGAGCGTGTCGAGGTCTTTTGCGAGGGGCGCATCCTGCAACTCGATAATTTCAGACGGCTGCAAGGATTCGGCTGGCGGGGATTCGAGCGGCAGAATCTGTGGCGGCAGGACAAAGGTCAGCGCCAGTGCGTGCAGGCGTTCGTCACGGCGGTCGAGCGCGGCCAAGCGTCGCCGATCCCTCTGCAGGAGCTCCTCGAGGTGTCTCGGGTCACGGTCGCTCTAGGCGAAGCGGCGCGAGCGTGAGCACGCTCAGGCGTTACTTTCATACCGTTCGATACTTGCGCGCCATCCAGATCGGTTCGCGGCTGCGGCTGATGCTGCCCAAGCGGCGACCTGACCTTCGCCGCGCACCGCTTGCTCGCAGGTTCGACGCCGGGTATGTCGAGCCCTGTCAACCAGAACCTTCGCTCATCGCGCCGAACGTGTTCCTGGCACTCAACATCCAGCGTGAATGCCGTTCCGCCCGCGATTGGGATCCGCCCGAGATGTCCCGTCTGTGGGTGTATCAGCTGCATTATTTCGAGGACTTGAATGCGCGCGACGCGGCGGCTCGGAGCGACTGGCACGAGGACTGGCTGCTGCGCTGGGTGTGCGAGAATCCACCGGCTGCGGGACCGGGATGGGAGCCTTATCCGCTATCGCGACGAATCGTGAACTGGATCAAGTGGTCACTCCGCGGCGGCTCGTTACCACAGCCCTGCCGCGAGAGTCTCGCCGTCCAGGTGCGCTGGCTCGCGCGGCACCTCGAGCACCACCTTCTCGGCAATCATTTGCTCGCGAACGCCAAGGCGCTGGTGCATGCAGGGCTTTATTTCGAGGGCCGCGAAGCAGACAGCTGGTACGCTCGCGGAGCCACGCTCCTCGGGCATGAGATGCACGAGCAAGTGCTTGCCGACGGCGGCCACTTCGAGTTGAGTCCGATGTATCACGCGATCGCCCTCGAGGACGTGCTCGACATGATCAATGTGGCCCGGGCATTTGGGCGGGTCGTGCCCGATCAATGGCACCAGGTGCAGGGCGGCATGCGTACCTGGCTCCGGGTGATGTCACATCCCGACGGAAACATCAGCTTCTTCAACGATGCCGCCTTCGCTGCAAGCCCGACGCTCGGCGATCTGGAGCGCTACGCGCTGCGCCTCGGAGAATCGGGCGTCGCGGCCGAGCGGATGCCGTTGACGATGCTTGCGGCGAGCGGCTACGTGCGCGCGGTGCTGGGCGATGCCTATCTCATCTGCGATTGCGCTCCCGTGGGGCCGGACCATCTCCCGGGGCATGCTCACGCCGATACCTTGAGCTTCGAACTCAGCCTCGGAAGCACCCGGGTACTCGTCAACTCCGGGACTTCGCAGTACGGCACCGATGCCGAGCGGCAGCGCCAGCGAGGCACAGCCGCCCACAACACGGTGATCGTCGATGAGACTGACTCGAGCGAGGTGTGGGCGGGATTTCGAGTCGCGAGGCGCGCGCGCGCGACTTTGCGCTCGGCGGAAGCGACCCCTCGCTCGGTCAGCATCCAAGCGAGTCACGACGGCTATCGTCGATTGCCGGGACGGAACACGCACCTGCGTCGCTGGCGGCTCGATGGGGGAGGGCTGTACATCGAGGACGAGATCACGGGTCACTTTCGCTGCGCGGAAGCCCATTTCTTCGTGCACCCCGATGTCACGGTAAAGATCGAGGGATCTCATGACATCCTGCTCAGGCTCCCCTCATCCCGTCTGGTGCGCATCCATTTCGAAGGAGCATCGAGCGCGATCGTTCGGCCCGCGACCTGGCACCCGCAGTTCGGCGCGGCTATTGCCAATCATTGCTTGGTGGCGCGCTTTGCCGCCGCCACCCTCACGACCCGGATCAGCTGGGATTTATGAGCCTGCGCATCCTCGTGCTCACGTTCTACTTCGAGCCGGATCTGTGCGCGGGATCCTTTCGTGCGACGCCATTCGTCGCGGCACTCGAGCGACGTGCGCCGCCCGGAACCGAGATCGATGTGGTCACTACACTGCCCAATCGTTATCACACGTTCGACCGGGATGCGCGCGAGCTCGAGACTCGCGGTAGCCTCGAGATCAGGCGCATCGGGCTGCCGTTGCATCATAGCGATGTCGCGGGGCAATCCCGCGCCTTCGCCCGATTTGCCCGGGAGGCACTCGGGATCGTCGCCGATCGGCGCTACGACCTCGTGTTTGCGACCTCCTCGCGGTTGATGAGCGCGGCACTCGGAGCCTTCATCGCACGACGCAAGAAGGCCTTGTTGTATCTCGACATTCGCGATCTGTTCGTCGATACGATCACGGATATCCTGCCGAAGCCTGTGTCGTGGCCGGCGCGCGCCTTCTTCTCGGTGGTCGAGCGCTGGACCTTCCAGCGAGCCGATCGCATCAACCTCGTGTCGCGAGGATTCGCCGACTATGTTGGCGCACGCTACGGGGATCGGCCGCTCTCGTGGTTCACGAACGGCATCGACGAGGAGTTCCTGCAGGCGGAGGGAGCTGCCCCCACGGCTCGCACGGCGGGTAGTCCGGCCACTATTCTCTATGCCGGCAACATCGGCGAGGGGCAGGCGCTACATGACATATTGCCCGGCCTGGCCCGAGAGCTCCGGGGCCGGGCGCGCTTCGTGGTGATCGGTGATGGCGGGCGACGCCGAGCGCTCGAGGCGGCGCTCGCGAAGATGCAGATCGACAATGTCGAGCTGCGCCCGCCGGTGCAGCGCGCGGAGCTATTGCACGCCTATGGCGCCGCCGATGTCTTGTTCTTGCACTTGGGTGCCTACCCCGCCTTCGAGAAGGTCTTGCCGTCGAAGATCTTCGAGTATGCGGCACTCGGAAAGCCCATTCTGGCGGGAGTGGCGGGCTACGCGGCAGAGTTCGTGCGCAGCGAGGTCGATAACGCCGCCGTGTTCCCGCCGGGCGACGTCTCCGCAGGAGTGCGCGCATTCGAGTCGCTGACACTTCTTGACCGTCCACGGCCCCGCTTCGTCGCGCGCTACGCGCGCGACCGAATCATGGAGCAGATGGCGGATGACGTCGTTTCCCTGCTGCATCGCTCCGGGTGCGCAACTGAGGGCGCCCAACCGCCCTCCCGTCATTTGTAGCCGATTGTAAATCCATCGCTTATGATGGCGAAAAGGCACTGCGCGGCGGCTCGTGGTAGCCGAGAACCAGCCTCGGAAGGCTCTAGAAGATCGTTGAAGTGCGATCGGACGCGTCATGGACCCGACGTCGGTGTCTGTTTGAGTAACTGTCCGGATGCGGGTGGGTAATGGGCCGAAAGAGCAATTGGGGGCTGTACTTGAGCGAGGAGCCGGTACTCGAGACGGCGCGTCTCGTCCTTCGGCCGCCGAGAGTGGAGGATCTGCCGGGTTGGGCGGCCTTCAGCGCGGATCCTGAGACGATGCGTCATCTGGGAGGTCCGCAGTGCGAAAGCCTCGCGTGGCGCGCGATGGCGACGATGGCGGGATGCTGGGCTCTCAACGGTTTCGGCATGTTCTCGGTGCTCGAGCGCAGCAGCCGTCGATGGGTTGGGCGGGTCGGTCCATGGCGGCCGCACGGCTGGCCTGGAAACGAGGTCGGCTGGGGTATCCTGCGTGAATTCGAAGGCAAAGGATACGCGTATGAGGCGGCGAGTGCCTGCATCGACTGGAGCTTCGAGGTGCTTGGCTGGGACCACGTCATTCATTGCATCCCCGAGCAGAACCTCCGTTCCATAGCGCTCGCGCATCGATTGGGATCGAAATGCCAGCATCGGGTGCGCCTGCCGCCGCCGGCCGAGACCGAAGTTTGGGCTTGGGGTCAGACACGCGAGGCGTGGGTCGCGCGTGCCCGGGCCGGCGATACGGTCGCCGATACCCAATGGGAGCCGGGCGAGGTGTCGGCGCTCGCGACTGCGAGCCTACCGGGCGGCGGCTCGCGGGACCCCTGAAGGCTGCGCTCGAGTCGAATCCACATGCGGGTCCTCGTGACCGGTGCAACGGGTTTCGTTGGGGGTTTTCTCTGTAAAGAGCTGGCCGGGCGGGGTCACATCGTCCGCGCCGCGCTGCGCACCGAGGGACCAACACCGCCGGCAGTCACCGAGCGCGCAGTCGTCGGCGAGCTGCGACAGTCAGCACGCTGGGATGAGGCCCTCCGCGACGTCGATGCGGTTGCTCACCTCGCCGCTCGGGTTCACGATGCGAGTGACATGGACGCCGAGGCGCATCTTGAGAGCAATGCTCGGGCGACACGAGGTCTGGCGCAGGCTGCGGCGCGCGCCGGGGTCGGACGGTTGGTTTTCTTGAGCAGCATCAAGGTCAACGGAGAGCGGACGACACAGAGGCCCTATACGGCGCGCGATGAGCCTCAACCCCGAGGTCCTTACGCCGAGTCGAAGTGGCTTGGCGAACAGTATCTCTGGGAAGTGCAGACCGCGACGGGTCTCGAGGTGGCCGCCGTTCGCTCACCGCTCGTGTATGGCCCCGGTGTTCGCGCAAATTTTCGCAGACTTCTTGAATGGGTCGACTCTCGCTGGCCGCTGCCGTTAGGCGCCGTGCGCAACCACCGGAGCCTGGTGAGTGCGTGGAATCTTTCTGATCTGCTCGCGCGGTTGATCGAGCGCAAAGGTGCCACGGGTGTCTGGATGGTCTCGGACGGGGAGGATCTGTCGACACCCGATCTGATCCGGCGCCTCGCGAGATCCATGCAACGAACACCACGACTGGTGCCGATTCCACCCGCCTTGCTGCGGCTGGGCGGAGCGCTCATGGGCCGTAGAGAGGAGGTCATGCGCCTCTGCGAATCGCTCATCGTAGACATCGACGACACCCGCCGACAGCTTTCGTGGTCACCACCGCTCTCGGTCGACGACGCGTTGGCGCGCACCGTCGCGTGGTATCGGTCGGAGTCGCCCGCCCGTGTCGGCTGAGCTCGCCTTCATCGCCGCTATCGCATGGCTGGGGTCGGCTGTGCTCACGGGGCTGGTGCGCCGTTTTGCTGTCACACACGGTCTGCTCGACGTTCCCAATGCGCGCAGCTCGCACCTGACGACCACCCCGCGCGGCGGCGGTCTCGCGATCGTGGTGATGCTGAGTGTGGCGATATGTGTGCTCGAGTGGTCGAAGAGCCTCCCGGCATCGCTGTTTTGGGTCTTCATGATCGGCGGTACCGCGGTGGCCGCGATCGGCTTCGTCGACGATTATCGTTCCGCATCGCCGGCGCTGCGCTTGATCGTGCATGTGAGCGCTGCCGCCTGGGCCGTGCTGCTCATCGGCGGTCCACGGTTGCCGGAAATCGGTGTGTACGGGCCGGAGCTGGGCTGGGTGGGTGCCGCCCTCAGCACGGTCGGCATCGTCTGGGTCCTGAACCTGTTCAACTTCATGGACGGAATCGACGGCATCGCCGCCATCGAAGCTGTGTTTGTCGCCACCAGCGGATCGGTGCTCACGCTGCTCGGGGCGGGCCCACATGCCGTGACGGTGCTCGGGCTCATTCTTGGCGCGGCCGCGCTCGGATTCCTGGTCTGGAACTGGCCGCCCGCGAAGATCTTTCTTGGCGATACCGGCAGCGGTTATTTGGGCTACATGATAGCGGTTCTCGCCCTTGCGTCGGCGCGTACCAATCCCACCGCGCTCTGGACCTGGCTGATCCTCGGCGGCGCGTTCTTCGTGGATGCAACGTTCACGTTGCTACGCCGCGTGTCGCGCGGCGAGCGGGTGTATCAGGCACATCGCACCCACGCATACCAGTTGCTCGCGAGACGTTGGGCGAGTCACAGGCGTGTGACCCTCGCGGTGACACTTGTGAATCTGGTATGGCTCCTGCCCCTGGCGATGCTGACCGTGCGCTATCCGCAGCGCGCTCCCTGGATCGCGCTCGTCGCGCTTCTGCCGCTGGTCGCAATCGCCGGTGCGGCGGGCGCAGGACGTGCTGCGTCGGCCGACACCGAGCCGCGGGAGCCTCACGCGTCTTGAGTACGCGCCAAGCCCGTGCGCTTCTCGATGAAATGCTTGAGACTCGCAGCTGCGCGCTGCGCCGTGTGCCCGTCCCAGAGTTCGGGCCTCGCGCCGCGAGGCCAGCGGCCGGCGATTGCGTCGCGCGCCGCACCGAGCACTTCCTCGCTGCGAACGAGCCGGTTGGTTCCCCGGCTGATGGTGATCGGCCGCTCGGTGTTCTCGCGCAGCGTGGCGCACGGTATGCCGAGATAGGTCGTCTCTTCCTGGATTCCCCCGGAATCGGTGATGACGAGCGTTGCGCGCCGAATGAGGCTCATGAACTCGATGTAGCCGAGCGGCTGGATTGCAGCGATGCGCGCCATTGTCTCGATGCGCGCCTCGAGACCGAACTCCTGCAGGCGTTTGCGCGTCCGCGGATGAATGGCAAAGACGACGCGAAGCAGGGCGGAGAGCTGTTCGAGCACCTGCACGAGGTCGGCGAGGATCGCCGGGTTGTCGACGTTCGAGGGACGATGCAGCGTCACGACGGCGTAAGGCTCGTGCGCGAGACCCAGCCGGGGTGTGAGATCGACTTGCTCGATCCGCGGGCGCAGCATTTCGAACGAGTCGATCATGATGTTGCCAATGCACTCGATGCGCGCCTCCGGCACGCCTTCGGCGCGTAGATTCGCGTCGGCATCCGGCGAGGGGGTCCACAGCAAGTCTGCCAGCAAGTCGGTCACACGCCGATTGACCTCCTCCGGCATGCTGCGATCGTGACTGCGCAAGCCCGCTTCGAGATGCACGACGGGAATGCACAGCTTGGCACCCACCAAGGCACAGGCGAGCGTCGCGTTGACATCCCCGACCACGACCAGGGCGTCCGGCCGTTCGTGCAGACATACCTGCTCGTAGGCGATCATGGTGCGACCGGTCTGTTCCGCATGCGTGCCGCTGCCGATCTCGAGCTCCTGGTCCGGCTGGGGCAGGCGCAGGTCGCGAAAGAACGCATCCGACATGCTGCTGTCATAATGCTGTCCGGTGTGCACGAGGCGCAGGCGGCACCAGCTCTCCTTGATGAGTGCGTGGTAGAGCGGAGCGACTTTCATGAAATTCGGACGCGCAGCCGCGATCAAATGGATGAGCGCTTGAGTCATGCCGGGATCGGAGGGCAGCGTGTCAGGTTCGAGTGGCGGTCGGGTTGTGGCTTGGCAGTATACTAGCTTCTCGCCGCAGGAATCTTGCGCAAGGCCGCGCCGGGGGAGCAGACATTACGAGCGGAATCAGCTCGAGATGCACGGGCACTTTTGCATGCTTGCTGCTTTTGTGGATGACGGCGTGCAGCGGTGGCGGCGGCTCATCCGCACCGCCCGGCATGACTGCCCCGTCGGACCTCGCGTATCCACAGCCGCCTGCATTCGTCATCAGCAAAGCCATCACACCCTTGACGCCAACGGTAACCGGCCAGGTGAACCGCTATGACGTGAGTCCCGCGCTGCCTCAGGGGCTCAGTATCAATGTGAGCACCGGGGTTATTTCGGGAACGCCGATCGTCATCACGCCGAAAACCACCTACACGGTCAGCGCTGCCAACACGGGGGGGAGCACCACGGCCACCATGAGCATCACGGTGACCAACGTTGCGCCGGTGGCTGCCTATGCGAGTGCTTACTACGCCTTCACCGCCGGCGTGCCGGCGCAGACCATCAATCCGACGACCAGCGGCGGGGCAGTGGTGACCTGGTCGGTGACCCCGGCGCTTCCGGCCGGACTTGTGCTGAGCCCCACCGACGGCAGCATCAGCGGTACCCCCACGGCCGCCTCGGCTCCCACGAGTTACCTCATCAGCGCCGCCAACACGGGGGGTGTGTCGAATTCGACCGTCACGATCGCGGTGGCCGCGGCGCCCTTGCTCAACCTCGGTCTCGACACGCCCGTCACGGTGCTGCGCTACGTGAATTCGAGTGTGCTGAGTCAAGATCAGAGCTACAACTGGTTGCTTCAGAATTACGCTTCGGGCACGACGCTCGCGAGCGGCATCGGTGCCGGAGCTCCGGTCTCGATGACTCCGGGTACTTATGTCGATCTCGAGGCCTCCGTCATGATCGATGGGACGGGCACGGCTCTCGAGATCCGCTCGGCCACGAGCGGCGCCGCGATGGCGACGATCCCGGCGCCCACGGGGGTGCGCTGGTATCGGCTCGCGACCGATGGCAGCTACGTCGTTGCGGGCAGCGCGACCGCGCTCACGGCTTGGTCGACTACCGGGGCGCAGCTCTTCTCGATCGCGGGCAATTATGCCAATGCGAATGCCTTCGCCGCGCCCGGGAAGGTCCAGGTTGCACTCGGTGCGGCCGGGGCGCAGGTGATCCAGACGGTGGCGGTGCCGAGCGGAGCCGCTACGGTCAGTCCCACCTTCAGTGGAACCTTCGATAGCTGGTTCACGGACGGTGCGCGGTTTCTGACGACTTTGGGCCTAACAACGATCTGGACCTACTCGGCGGCGGCCGTGCAGCAGGACATCACCTCGGTTGCCACTACGGCAGGCCTCGGGGGCGAGGGCAATTGGTTCTGGACTTTCGACCAGTACGGGGGGCTGAATATCTACCAGGTGGGGCATAGTCAGACCCCGACGATTAGCCAGAGTTTTTCCGTAGTCGCGACAGCGGCCGTGCCCGCGGCCTCGACGCTCGCCATCCTAAGCTACGCACCCGAAACCGGCGTCGGGCCCGCTCCGCTGACCGTGTTCGATCTGTCGGGTGCCACACCTTCCAGCACGACTTACTCGGTGCCTTTCGTGTCGCTCAGCGCCTATGGAGCGATTTCGCCCACGCAGTGGCTGGTAGGCACCGGCTACGGTGTCATCTACGACGGCGCGAGTCCTGCCGGTCATCCACGCACGCTCACGTTCGGCTCCGCCTGGAGCATCGCGGCGGGAACGAGTTACATCAGCGTTGCGACCGCCTCTGGACAGATCCTCTACTTCAATGCGAGCGACGATTCGCTCGCAGGAACGATCAACTTCTCGAGCTCGGCTCTCTCCGCCTCCGCCGATGGCAGCGTACTTATTGCCCTGGCAAATTCCTTTGCATCGATCTCAAACGATAATTCTCTGAACCTGTACGAGCTGCCCTTGAACACGCCCGTCACCACGTTCAGTAACTCGAATCCGAGTCCCGGTCTCTGGTACGTGGCTCTATCGGCGACGGGCACGGAGATCGCCGAGCAATTCTACGGGCCGCCATGCCTCACGCAGGTGATCTCGACCACCGGTACTACGATTCTTTGCTACAACCCCACCAGCTACGTTCCGCCGGACGAGGTAAACAGCGTGACGCTTTCGCCCGACGGCACGTTGATCGCCGCCTCGACCGCTCCCAGCACCACCGTGACCACCAATATTTACAAGAACGGCACGCTGACGACTGCCGTGCCCGGCTATGCGGTTGGATGGATCAACAACACTGAGCTTCTCGTTCAGAACTTCATCAATGACATGGAGACGTCGGGAGCGAACGAGCCGATGGGGACCGCCATCTATAATGCGCAGGGCCAGGAGGTCGGAGCAACGCCCCTCCAGGCCGTGACGCCATTCATGCCGGTGAGCGGGCTCAGCGTATATGTCATTCTCAGCAATACGATCGTGTCGCTGCAGACTGGAGATACGGCCTGGGCGAGCGGGAACGCGATCAATCACCTCGGCGGGGAGGCCGATCCTGCGAACTTGGGTGCAATCACGGGGACGCAAGTCGTGTTCGCTTCCGGCAATCGCGTGCTCGCGCAGCCTTACTAGGGGCCTAACAACTGATTTCACTGATGTGCCGGTCCGGATTCAACGCACGCCGCCTACACTCAGCAAATTCTGTTTCGAGGTGTAATCTCCCTGCCGTTTCCCACCGCGGAGATTGGCAGACATGCTCGCAACGTTCACTCGGCGCCGTTTCCTCGCCGTGGCCACCACCGGCGCCCCATTGGCGAGAGTTACAGATACCAGCACCCCCACGGCCACCGGCGCCGCGCTCCACCCGCAGTCCGCAGCTGAGCTGGGGGCCTCCGTCACGCCGAGCGCGTACCAGTATTACTACGGCGACCTGCGCCGCTACGGCGCGACCGTTGCCGGCAACATCACGACTGCTCTGTCGAGCGCCTGCGCCCAGGCGCAGCGGTCAGGTGGAGCGCCGGTCTACATCCCGTCCGCACTCGGTACGAGTTGCAGCGTAACCGCAGGCGTTACGATATCCAGCCCCATTACCATCTACGGAGACGGTCCAGCCGTCTCGGTGATCAATACCGCAAGCGA
Source organism: Steroidobacteraceae bacterium (assembly GCA_049513515.1). Taxonomy (GTDB): domain Bacteria; phylum Pseudomonadota; class Gammaproteobacteria; order Steroidobacterales; family Steroidobacteraceae; genus Bog-1198. The sequence continues at coordinate 60,575 of JBEKWA010000016.1, read as the reverse complement.
CTTGACGATCTTTACGTTGACGGCTACGGGCGGTCCCGGATGCGTATTCCGGGATTTCCAGCTCGCCGGCCAGGGCAATCGGCAAGCCGTCATCACGGGCTATATCTCCGGCACGACTCTGAGCATCTCCTCGGTAGGCAGCGGCACAGTCGCGGTCGGCCAGACCATCCGCGGCTATGCGGGCGGCGTCACGACCTTCAATAGTGCGCTCACGGCAGGCTCGGGGTCGTCGTGGACGCTGAACCATACCCAATCCGTCTACTCCCCGGGTTCCCCCGGTACGTTCTACCTGGGGCCGGCCAATCCCGCGATTCTCTGTATCTCGAGCCCCTACAACGTTTTCGAGCGGATCACCGTGAACGGCTTCGGCTTCGGCATCGAGCTTGCTACCGGCGGCAATGCGAGCTATCTCAACTCGCTCGTCAACTGCAGCATCACCTCGAACGCGATGGCCAACATTTACGCCGAGAGTCAGTCGCACCAACTCAGCCTCTTCGGTACTACGTTCGGTGGCGGCCACGTTGGATGGGGCATCTATCTCACCGACTCCTCGGGTCTTTCGATTCACGGGGGAGACTGCGAAGGCACCGCCGTCTGCGGTATCGAAGTCGACAACGTGGCCAGCACCGGCAACGGCGCGCATTTCCTATCCGGAATCGACTTCGAGGGCAACCGCGACGGCGCGGGCAATATCCGCATCGGCAGCACTTCCGTGGTGAACGGATTGCACATCACGGGCTGCACGTTCAGTGAAGGCGGAACCGGAGACAACTACGCGATCAACCCGCAGAGCCTCACAGGTGGTCTCGTGTCGGGCTGTAACTTCGCCACCGGCTACGGCACGGCGCCCGTCAATACGAGCGCGTCGGGCCTCGCCGGGCTCGTGTGCCTGGGCAACCGCGGCTACCCGGATATCGTCTTCAAAACGGCCGAGGTGCAGTCGCAAATCACGATCGGATACGCCGCGAGCATGACGCCAAACGCCGCTCTCGGGAATCAGTTCATCGTCACGGCCAATGACAGTAGCAACTTCACCATCAACGCGCCCTCGAATTCGACCACCGGTCAGCGCATCAACCTGCGTATCCGCAACACTTCGGGCGGCCCTCTCGGCACGATAAGCTGGAGCGCCATTTTCAAGATGGTGGCGTTCACCGCACCGAGCAACGGTCACAGCGCTGACACGGACTTCATCTACAACGGTACCCACTGGGTGCAGGTTGGGGTCCAGTCGACGGCTGTGCCGAACTAGTGGCCGTGAACAGGACGCTGGTTAGCCAGCGGTTACGTTGCATCGAGTTGTCGCGGGATCTATCTGATTGCGCGCCGCCTGCTTGCAATCAACGCCGCCGCTCGACCGTGATACCATCGCCCCGCTCGCATGTTGTCTTTTGGAGATCGAGTTGACGAAACGAGCGCTGATCACGGGAATTACCGGCCAAGACGGGGCGTACCTTGCCGAGCTTATGCTGGCAAAGGGCTACGAGGTGCACGGGGTCAAGCGTCGCGCGTCATCCTTCAATACGGAACGGATCGATCACCTGTACCAGGATCCGCACGACTCGGATGTGCGCCTGAGATTGCACTATGGCGATCTGACGGATGCAACGAATCTCATCCGCATCATCCAGGAAGTACAGCCGGATGAAATCTACAACTTGGCGGCCCAAAGTCACGTCGCGGTCTCATTCGAGACGCCTGAGTACACGGCGAACGCCGATGGCATAGGGACGTTGCGCTTGCTCGAGGCCATCCGCATTCTCGGGATGGAGCGAAAGACGCGTTTTTACCAGGCGTCGACCTCGGAAATGTTCGGCAATGTGCGCGAGGTACCGCAGCGCGAGACCACGCCGTTTTATCCGCGCTCGCCCTACGGTGCCGCCAAGGTGTATGCGTACTGGATCACCGTGAACTACCGCGAGGCATACGGGATCTTTGCGTGCAATGGGATACTCTTCAACCACGAATCCCCGGTGCGCGGCGAGACATTCGTATCGCGCAAGATCACGCGGGCGCTGACGCGCATTCACGTCGGACTCCAGGATACGCTCCATCTCGGCAATCTCGATTCGCGCCGCGACTGGGGCCATGCGCGAGACTACGTGCGTGCGCAGTGGCTCATGCTGCAGCAGGATGAGCCCGAGGACTTCGTGATTGCGACGGGTAAACAGTTCTCCGTGCGCGACTTCGTGGACACCGCCGGATCGCAGCTCGGCATGAAACTCGAATGGCGCGGCGAGGGCGCGGAGGAAGTGGGGGTCGACTCGATAACGGGGCGCACCCTCGTGCGGGTCGACCCGCGATACTATCGGCCCACGGAGGTGGCAACCCTCCTGGGCGATCCGAGCAAGGCTCGCGAGAAGCTCGGCTGGATCGCGGAGATCGGCTTCTCGGATCTCGTGTCGGAGATGGTGAGCGAGGATCTGGCGGAAGCGAAGCGCGATGCCATGATCGCGAAAGAGGGCTATAGGATCTATAGCCGACACGAGTAGTGACATGCCGCTCGCGAAGGATGTGCGCATCTATATAGCGGGGCACCGGGGCCTGGTGGGCTCAGCTGTGATGCGCGCGCTCAAAGCTGGCGGTTTTTCGAATCTGGTGGTGCGCACCCGACAGGAGCTCGATCTCACGGAGCAATCCGCAGTGCGCCGCTTTTTCGAGAGCGAGAGGCCCCGTGCGGTGATCCTGGCGGCCGCGCGGGTCGGCGGGATTCAAGCCAACAACTCGCATCCTGCGCAGTTCATCCGCGACAACCTACTGATTCAGGACAACGTCATCGATTCCGCCTACCGTGCCGGCGTCGACAAGCTCGTGTTCCTCGGTTCGAGTTGCATCTACCCGAAGCATGCTCCGCAGCCCATCAAGGAGGAGTACTTGCTCACTGGACCGCTCGAGCCAACCAACGAGTGGTATGCGATAGCGAAGATCGCAGGTGTAAAGATGTGTCAAGCATTCCGGCGCGAGTTCGGGTTCAAGGCCATCTCGCTCATGCCGACCAACCTGTACGGTCCTGGCGACAACTTCGACTTGCAAAGCTCTCACGTGTTGCCCGCCCTCATCCGTCGTATCCACGAGGCGAAGCTGCGCGGCGATCCGAGTGTGAGCGTCTGGGGTTCGGGCACGCCGCGCCGCGAGTTCCTGCACGTCGACGATCTGGCCGATGCGGTGCTCTATCTTTTGCACGCATATGACGACGAGCCTATAGTAAACGTTGGTTGGGGCAAGGACCTCACCATTAGAGAGCTCGCGGAACTCATCGTGTCAGTCGTTGACTACAAAGGTCGCCTGGTTTTCGACAGTAGCAAGCCCGATGGAACACCTCGTAAGCTGCTAGACGTTTCGCGACTGGCGGGGCTTGGGTGGCAACCCAGGATATCGCTTGAACAAGGTATCGAAGGCACCTACGCATGGTTCAGAGAGCATTTCCGGGAAGCGCGGCTGTAGAATCCGTCAAGGTCGATGGCGGCGCGCACGGTCAACCGCGACACGCGTGACGCGTTGGCTGTATTAACTCAAAGTAAATAAAGGGGCGGGTAATTTCTGTACACTAGAGCCAAGGGACGTAACGATGCCTCGCTCTATTGAATTGTACTGAAATGTAAACGAGGGCCCGATGCTGCGGGAGTGCGTCGGACATGGAGGCTCGGGTTGAGAGCGAACGATGTAAACGCCGCTGACGAGTACTTGCGGCGAACGGCCGAATTGCCGCGTGCGACCAAACGCATTATCGCGCTTTGTACCGACGCGCTGATGATGCCCTTCGCCCTTTGGTCAGCCATGACGTTGAAGGCGGGTCACCCGGTGCTCCCTCTCGCCGACTGGCCGGCGTACGTGGCGGCAGTCGCCATCAGCATCCCGATCTTCGTGCGTTTCGGACTATACCGCGCGGTAATTCGCTACATTGGCCACAAGGCAGTGTTCGCCGTCGCCTTCGCGGCCGGGTTGAGCGGCGTCCTGCTGGTTCTTCTAGGGCTTTGGCTGCATTTGCCCGCGCTTTCCTGGAATGTGGTGGTGATGTATTCCTGTCTGGCGCTCCTCTACGTCGGGGGGTCGCGTTTTCTGGTGCGCTACTACTTCCTGACGCGCTATGTGCAGCCGACCGAAGCCCGCGTTGCGATCTACGGCGCCGGGGAGGCGGGCGCGCGATTGTCGACGGTCCTCTCCACCACCCGCGCGTTCGATCCGCTGGTGTTCATCGATGACAACCGGAGCTTGCACGGACGCATGGTGAACGGCATCAAAGTCTACCCGCCCGAGGAGCTCCCGGCCCTCATCAGGGCGCGCAACATCGACCGCATTCTGCTGGCGCTGCCCTCGCTCACCCGCCGGCGCCGGCGCGAAATTCTGAGCTCGCTCGAGAATTTGGGCGTGCACGTCCAGACCGTGCCGGAATTCGAGCAGATTGTCACCGGCAAGGCGAACGTCGAGGATATTCGCGAAGTGGATGTCTGCGACCTTCTGGGGCGCGATTCCGTGCCCCCGAAGGCAGGACTGTTCGACGCTTGTATACGCGATCACGTGGTGATGGTGACCGGGGCCGGGGGTTCCATCGGCTCGGAGTTGTGTCGACAGATCATAGGGTTGGGTCCGAAGCGGCTCGTGCTCTTCGAGATGTCCGAGCTCGCGCTTTACAACATCGAGCGGGAACTGCGGACATTCGCGGAACAAAATGCCTTGCACGTGGAGCTCGTGGGCCTGATCGGCAACGGTCACCAAAAGCAACGCATGCGCGAGATCTTCCAGGCCTACCGGGTCCAGACGGTCTACCACGCCGCCGCCTACAAGCACGTGCCGATCGTCGAGCAGAACGTGATCGAGGGAATCTACAACAACGTGGTATCGACCTGGAACACGGCGGAGGCCGCGCACGAGGCCGAGGTCGAGACCTTCGTGCTCGTATCGACCGACAAGGCAGTCAACCCGACCAATGTGATGGGCGCGACCAAGCGCTTCGCCGAGATGGTGCTGCAGGGCTTGCATCGCCGCGGCACGAAAACGCGCTTCTGCATGGTGCGCTTCGGCAATGTGCTCGCCTCTTCGGGCTCTGTGGTTCCCCTGTTCAACGAGCAGATCAAGGCGGGAGGGCCGGTGACCGTCACTCATCCGGAGGTGATCCGCTATTTCATGACCATTCCCGAGGCGGCACAGCTCGTCATCCAAGCCGGTTCCATGGCCGACGGCGGCGAGGTGTTCGTGCTCGACATGGGTAAGCCCGTGCGCATCTGCGACTTGGCAAGGCGCATGATTCACCTGATGGGCATGACCGTGCGCGACGAGCACAATCCCGACGGCGACATCGAGATCGCCTTTACGGGATTGCGTCCGGCGGAAAAGCTCTACGAGGAGCTCTTGATCGGCAATAACGTCACCGGCACCGAGCACCCGATGATCCTGCGCGCCATCGAGCATTCTCTGCCGTGGGAACGAATTCAAGCGATGCTCGACGAGATCCTTGCGGCGATGGGGCGGCTCGATTGCCCACGGGCTTTGCAGCTGCTGAGCGAAGCCGTGGTCGAGTACAAGCCCGCCCCGGAACCGCACGACCTCGTCTGGGCGCGGCAGGTGGCTTTGCCGGCGGACGACCGCAAGGTGACGAGCCTGAAAGTGCGGCGCGTTGTTCGCAACGCCGGCCCGACCCCCACAGGACCCACGGACACCGCTCACCCGTGAGACCGCGGCGGAACCTTGTCTAACGGCACCATCCTCGTTACCGGGGGCGCGGGCTATATCGGCAGCCACGTCGTGCGCCAGCTCGGGGCGGCGGGCGAGCGGATTCTCGTCCTGGACAACCTCGGCAAGGGATTCCGGCAGGCCGTCACGGCAGGCAAGCTCGAGGTCGGCGAAGTCGGCGACAGCACCCTCTTGTCGCGCCTGCTAGCCGAAAACCAAGTGGATACGGTGATGCATTTCGCCGCCCACACCATCGTCCCCGAGTCCGTGGCGCTTCCCCTCAAGTACTACGGCAATAACACGTGCTCGACCCGCAATCTCCTGCAGGCCTGTATCGATCACGGTGTGCAGAACTTCGTCTTTTCATCGACCGCGGCGGTCTACGGCATCCCAGAGGGCGGATACGCCGGCGAGGATTCACCCACGCAGCCCATCAACGCCTATGGTACTTCCAAGCTGATGACCGAGTGGATGCTGCGCGACGTCGCCCGCGCCACTACGTTGCGCTACGTGGTGCTGCGCTACTTCAACGTGGCCGGGTCCGACCCTTCCGGGCGCATCGGGCAGGCAACGCCGGGGGCTACTTTGCTAACCAAAGTAGCGTGCGAAGCAATGGTGGGCAAGCGGACGCACGTGTCCATATTCGGCACCGACTACCCGACGCCCGACGGTACGGGCGTGCGTGACTACCTGCACGTCGAGGATCTGGCCTCAGCGCACCTGCGGGCCCTCGACTATCTCCGCGCCAAGAGGCCCTCCGTGACCCTGAATGTGGGGTATGGCCATGGGTACTCGGTACGGGAGGTCCTCGCGATGGTGGAGAGAGTGGGTGGCAAATCGCTCGTGATTCGCGAGGAGCCGCGCCGCGCAGGCGATCCGGCGTACCTCGTGGCGCGCGCGGAGCGCATCCGCACCGAGCTCGGTTGGCAGCCCCGCCATGACGACCTGGAAGCGATCGTCTCGAGCGCGCTCGCCTGGGAGCGCAAATTGCAGCGCGAGCCCTGGAGCTAGGGACACCACGCGGGGCGATTCGAAGCATCCGGTCGACAGGGTCGACGGTTCTCCGTGCGGGCGCTCCTCACCTTTACTTGCCCCCCTAAAAACGCTACCCTGTACGCCCTCTTTTCTCTGCTAAATCAGACTATTACGAATGCGAATTACCATCTTCGGCTCCGGCTACGTGGGCCTGGTGACGGGCGCCTGCCTGGCTGATGCCGGCAATCACGTCGTATGCGTCGACGTGGACCGCCGCAAGGTCGAATTGCTGTCGGCCGGCGAGATCCCCATCCACGAGCCCGGCCTCGACATCATCGTCAAGCGTAACTTCGAGGCCGGACGTCTGTGCTTTACCACCGATGCCAAAGAGGGGGTGGAGCACGGTCAGTTTCAGCTGATCGCGGTCGGCACCCCCCCGGACGAGGACGGCTCGGCGGATCTAAGGTCGGTGCTGGCGGTCGCACGCACGATCGGCCGGCACATGAGCGAGTACAAGGTGGTGATCACCAAGTCCACGGTACCGGTGGGTACGGCCGACAAGGTGCGCGACGCAGTGCGCGCCGCGCTCGCCGAGCGAGGCGCGGCGGTGGAATTCGACACGGTATCGAACCCCGAATTCTTGAAGGAGGGTGCCGCGGTCGATGACTTCATGAAACCCGACCGCGTGGTCGTCGGCACTTCGAGTCCACGGGCGACGGAGTTGCTACGGGAGCTGTACGAGCCGTTTACCCGCAACCGCGACCGGATGATCGTCATGGATGTGCGCTCGGCCGAGCTCACCAAGTACGCGGCTAATGCCATGCTCGCGACCAAGATCAGCTTCATGAACGAGCTTGCGAACATCGCGGAAGCATGCGGCGCGGACATCGAGGCGGTGCGCATCGGCATCGGCTCCGACCCGCGCATAGGCCACGCCTTCATCTACCCGGGAATGGGCTACGGCGGGTCCTGCTTTCCCAAGGACGTCAAGGCGCTGCGGCGCTCCGCGGTCGAGGTGGGCTACGAAGAAAGCCTTCTCGCCGCCGTGGAGACTGTGAACGAGCGGCAGAAGACGGTTCTTTTTCAGAAAATCAAGCGCCATTTCGGCTCGCTCCGGGGCAAGACCATCGCGCTCTGGGGGCTCTCGTTCAAACCCAACACCGACGACATGCGCGAGGCCCCGAGCCGGGTGCTCATGGAAGCGCTATGGCAGGAGGGCGCCTCGGTGCGGGCCTACGACCCGGTGGCGATGCCGGAATGCGCCCGCATCTACGGCTCTCGAGCCGGCCTCACGCTGTGCAAGTCGAGCCTGGAGACGCTCACCGGGGCGGATGGCCTCGCCATCGTTACGGAATGGCGCGAATTTCGCAGTCCGGATTTCGACTACATCAAATCTGCCCTGAAGACACCAGTAATCTTCGATGGGCGCAACCTCTACGACCCGGCCCATCTGGCGCGGGACGGCTTCAGCTATTATGCGATCGGCCGCGGCAAGCGGTCGGGATGAGCCCATGGATCCGACATTGATTCCCGTGATCTTGTCCGGCGGTGCGGGCACGCGCCTGTGGCCGCTGTCGAGGGAGCTGTATCCGAAGCAGCTGCTGGCCCTCACGGGCCGGCAAACCATGCTGCAGGAAACGGCCGCGCGCCTCGCCGGCATCGAGGGCGCGCGCGACCCGATCGTGGTATGCAACGAGGCGCACCGCTTCACGGTCGCCGAGCAGCTGCGGGCTTTGGGCATCCACCCGGGCGCCATCCTGCTCGAGCCGGTCGGCCGCAACACCGCCCCAGCGGTTGCGCTGGCCGCATTGCAAGCCTTGACGGTCGACCCCGAGGCGATCCTGGTGGTGGCGCCCGCCGATCACGTGGTGCGAGATGTCCGCCCGTTTCAGCAGGCGGCGGCCACGGCGGCCGCGCTTGCGGCCGAGGGCAAGCTCGTGACCTTCGGCATCGTCGCGCATGCTCCCGAGACGGGCTATGGCTACATCCGCCGCGGCGAGGGGCCCGGTCCCGCCTACCCGGTCGCCCAGTTCACCGAAAAACCCGCCCTGGATGTGGCGCGTCAGTTCGTCGCGAGCGGTGATTACTACTGGAACAGCGGAATGTTCGTGTTCAAGGCGCGCGACTACCTGCGCGAGCTGGAAAAATTTGCGCCCGATATCCTGGAGGCGAGCAAGACCGCCTTCGAGGCAGCCAAGACTGACCTCGATTTCGTGCGCATCGACAAGACCGCCTTCGAGCGCTGCCGGAGCGATTCGATCGACTACGCGGTCATGGAAAAAACCCGCTCCGCCGTGGTGTTGCCCCTCGAGGCCGGCTGGAGCGACGTCGGGTCGTGGGCCTCGCTGTTCGATGCCTTGCCGGCCGATGAGGACGGCAATGTGCTCAAGGGCGATGTAATCGTGCACGATACGCGCGACTGCTACGTCCACTCGACCAGCCGCCTGGTGGCCGCAGTCGGGATGGATGATCATGTGATCGTCGAGACCAAGGACGCGGTGCTGGTCGCTCCGAAGGAGCGCGTCCAGGAAGTCAAGGAGCTGGTGGCCAAGCTGAAGAAGTCCGGCCGCAGCGAATCCTCTCTGCACCGCGAGGTCTTCAGACCCTGGGGCAGCTACGACAGTCTCGATGCGGGCGAGCGCTTCCAGGTCAAACGCCTGTCGGTCAAGCCGGGCGGCCAGCTGTCCTCGCAGATGCACCATCACCGCGCCGAGCATTGGATCGTGGTGCAGGGCACCGCGCGCATCACCTGCGGCGACAAGACGTTCCTCTTGTCCGAGAACGAGTCCACTTACATCCCCATCGGCGCGACGCATCGCATCGAGAATCCCGGTAAGGTCCCCCTGCACATCGTCGAAGTACAGTCCGGCTCCTATCTCGGCGAGGACGACATCGTGCGCTTCGAGGACATCTACGGGCGCAAAGGAACCAGCACTTGAGCTCGATCCGCTGCTTCAAGGCCTATGACTTGCGCGGCCGAATTCCCGATGAGCTGAACGAAGACGTCGCCTACCGCGTGGGACGCGGATACGCCGAGTTCGTGGCTCCGGCGCGCGTGGTGGTCGGGCGCGATATCCGGCTCTCGAGTCCGAGCCTGCGCGATGCGCTGTGCCGAGGCCTTAACGATTCGGGCGTCGACGTCGACGACATCGGCGTGTGCGGCACCGAGGGAGTCTATTTCGCCACCTTCAACGGCGGCTACGACGGCGGCATCATGGTGACCGCCAGCCACAATCCGCCGGACTATAACGGCATGAAATTCGTGCGCGAGCAATCGAAGCCCATCAGCGCGGACACCGGCCTCAAGGAGATCCAGGCCTACGCCGAGCGTGGCGAGTTTCGCGACGCGCCGAAGCGCGGCGTGCACCGCGATATCGATGTCACCGCCGCGTACGTCGAGCACTTGCTCTCCTACGTCGACGTGAAGAAGCTCGAGCCCCTGAAAATCGTGGTGAACGCAGGCAACGGCGCTGCCGGCCTGATTCTGGATCGCCTCGAGCCGCACTTGCCCTTCGAGCTGATCAAGATCTACCACGAGCCGGACGGGCGCTTTCCAAACGGGGTGCCGAACCCCATGCTCGAGGAGAATCGTGCGCCCACCGTCGCGGCGATTCGCGAGCACGGCGCGGATCTCGGGCTCGCCTGGGACGGGGATTTCGACCGCTGCTTCTTCTTCGACGAGCTTGGGCGTTTCGTCGAGGGGTACTACATCGTCGGGCTCCTGGCGTCGGTTCTGCTGCGCGCCGAGCTGTCCGGCGGCCGCATCGTGCACGACCCGCGCCTCACCTGGAACACGCAAGAGATCGTCGCGGCCCAGGGCGGCCAGAGCGTGCTGTCGAAATCCGGCCACGCGTTCATCAAGCAGCGCATGCGCGAGGTCGACGGGGTGTACGGCGGGGAGATGAGCGCGCACCATTATTTCCGGCGTTTCGCGTATTGCGACAGCGGCATGATTCCGTGGCTCTTGATCACGCAGATCATGAGCGAGTCCAAGAAGCCGCTCTCGAAGTTGGTCGGCGAGCGCATCGCCAAGTTTCCGGTGAGCGGCGAGCTCAATTACCGCGTGCCGGATGCGGCGGCGGCGATGGCGGCGGTGGAGGCGCGCTATGCGCCACAGGCGCGTTCGAGCGACCGCACCGACGGTCTGTCCTTCGAGTTTGCCGACTGGCGCTTCAATTTACGCTCCTCGAACACTGAGCCTCTGATTCGCCTCAACGTCGAGGCCCGGGGCTCGCAGGATCTCATGCGCGCGAAGACCGAGGAGATCCTCGGCGTGCTGAAGTCGCAGGGCGCCGTAGCAGCCGACACCTGAGGTAAGCGCGCTCGACATGCCCGCCGCCATTCCCAAATTGAGCGTCGTCATTCCCGTTTACAACGAGGAGCAGGTGCTGCCCACGCTGTTCGGGAGGCTCTATCCTGCGCTCGATGCGCTCGGCATCAGCTACGAGTGCGTGTTCGTCAACGACGGCAGCAAGGACCGCTCGGCGGCCCTCCTGCGGCAGCAGTTTCAGCAGCGGCCGCGCGAGACGCGCGTGGTGCTGTTTCATGCGAACTTCGGGCAGCACTCGGCGGTGATGGCGGGACTCGCCTACGCGCGCGGCGAGTACGTCGTCACGCTCGATGCAGATCTGCAGAATCCTCCCGAGGAGATCGGCAAGCTGGTGGAGAAACTCGATCAGGGCTACGACTACGTCGGCACCATCCGCCAGCAGCGCCAGGACCGCCTGTGGCGCCGCTCGCTGTCGAAGGGAGTCAACAAGTTGCGCGAGTGGATCACGCCGGTACGCATCACCGACCAGGGATGCATGATGCGCGGTTATTCGCGGTTCGTGGTGGAAGCGCTCAACCAGACGCGCGAGGTCAACACGTTCATTCCTGCGCTGGCCTCGCTCTATGCGATGAATCCCATCGAGGTGCCGATCGCCCACGAGGAGCGGCACGCGGGCCAGTCGAAATACTCGCTGTACAGCCTGATACGCCTGAACTTCGATCTGATCACGGGATTCTCGGTGGTGCCGCTGCAGCTTTTCTCCATGGTGGGCATGGCGGTGTCTTTCTTGTCGGCGGCGCTGATGATCGTGCTGCTGGCGCGCCGTCTCATCCTCGGCTCCGAGGCGGAGGGGTTATTCACCCTGTTCGCGATCATGTTCTTCTTCATCGGGCTCGCGCTATTCGGCATCGGCTTGCTGGGCGAGTACGTCGGGCGCATTTACACGCAGGTGCGCGAACGGCCGCGGTACGTGGTCGAGGCCGTGCTCGAGGACATCGAGTGACCCGTGCGGTGGTTTTCGCCTACAGCGAGGTGGGGGTGCGATGCTTGCGCGAGCTCCTCGATCAAGAGATTCGCGTGCCGCTGGTGTTTACGCACCCGGATGAGCCGGGGGAGAGCCGTTGGTTCGGCAGCGTCAGGATGCTCGCCGAAACCCACGGCCTCAAGGTCGTCATGCCCGCTGATCCCAACTCGGTCGAGTGGCTCGCGGAGGGACGGCGCGCGCGGCCGGATTTCGTGTTTTCGTTCTATTACCGGCACATGCTGTCTGCGGCGTGGCTCGCCTTGCCCAAGCGCGGCGCGCTGAACATGCATGGATCGTTGCTGCCGAAATACCGTGGGCGCGCCCCCGTGCATTGGGCGATCATTCGCGGCGAGACAACCACGGGCGCGAGCCTGCACTACATGCTGGAGAAGCCCGATGCCGGTGCTCTCGTGGACCAGCAATCCGTGCCCATCGGCGAGAACGACACGGCACTCGAGGTCTCCCAGCGCGTCGCCGAGGCGGCACAAACGGTGCTGAGACGGAGCCTGCCGAAGCTGATCGCGGGCAGCGCCCCGGCCCGGCCGATGGATCTCGCGCAAGGCTCTTATTTCGGACGGCGCCGCCCGGAGGACGGCCGCATCGATTGGCGCGCCGGGGCGCGTGCCATCCATGATCTGGTGCGCGCGGTGGCGCCGCCATTTCCGGGGGCGTTCACCTTCGTGAACGGGCAACGGCTCGAGGTGTGGGAGACGCGTGTCGACGATCGTCCCGCGCTCCATCCGGCGCGGACGCCGTGCCTGTATGCCGACGAGGGGCGCTGGTATGCCGATTGCGCCGACGGCAAGCGTTTGGAGATTACGCGCCTTGCGGTCGGGGGCGAACTCGTCCCGCCCCATGCGGCGTCGGGCATGTTCTCGCCTCAGCCGCTGCTGTTCGACACTTGAGCCGTGTCGATTACCCGTGTATATTACACGTGTAACGGATATGACTCCCCCATGCGACCAATAAGCTACGATTCCAAGGCAGCCAAGCAGACCGTCAGCCTCACCATCAATTCGGATCTGTACGCTCAAGCCAAGGGTCTCGGAATCAACGCCTCGCAAGTCGCCGAGGAAGCCCTTGCCAACGAAGTCGCACGACGCAAGGCTGAGCAGCTCAGGGAGGAGATCAAGCAAGACCTTCAGGCCTTGGATGCCTACGAGGCCAAGCACGGCTCCTTCGCAGAAATGGTCCGCGAGCATTACCAAGCGGCCGACGCAGACGACTCGTGAGCCAGTACGATGTGTTTGACAACCCGATACCGCAGGCGCGCCGGGCCTTTCCGTTCGTGGCTGTCTTGCAGTCCGAGATCGCGGATACCGGTCGCGACCGCATCGTCGCGCCGCTGGTACCCCGGACTCGGATCGCAGGCACGATAGGCAGGCTGACGCCCGTCGTGAAGGTCGCGAGCGTCGATCACGTTCTACTCGTACCGCGCATGACCTCGGTTCCAGCCAACGATCTGCGGACCGTCAAGGACAAGCTGCTCCTGTATCGAGGCGAAATTGTCGCCGCGATCGATTATCTATTCATCGGCGTGTAATCCGCCAATCATCCAAGTTAGACAGATCCTGAGGATCATCTTGAAAAACGTACTCATTCTTGGCGTCAACGGCTTTATCGGCCATCACCTGAGCAAGCACATCCTTGCGCAGACGGACTGGCAGATCTACGGCATGGATCTGCAGTCCGAGCGGGTGAGCGCCATGCTCGCGCACGAGCGGTTCCACTTCGTGGAGGGTGACATCACCATCAACAAGGAATGGGTCGAGTATCACGTGCGCAAGTGCGACGTGATCCTGCCGCTCGTGGCCATCGCGACGCCCGCGACCTACGTGCGCGAGCCCTTGCGGGTGTTCGAGCTCGATTTCGAGGCGAATCTCCCGATCATCCGCCACTGCGTCAAGTACAAGAAGCGCGTCGTGTTCCCGTCGACCTCCGAAGTCTACGGCGCGTCCCGCGACCGAGAATTCGATCCCGAGACTTCGGAGCTCGTGCTCGGACCGATCCACAAGCAGCGCTGGATCTACTCCTGCGTGAAGCAGCTCCTCGACCGCATCATCTGGGCTTACGGGCAACAGGGACTGCAGTTCACTCTGTTCCGGCCCTTCAACTGGGTGGGGTCGGGGCTCGACAGCATGGACGATCCCAAGGAGGGTAGCTCGCGGGTGCTCACACAGTTCCTCGGCCACATCGTGCGGGGCGAGCCGATCAAGCTGGTCGACGGGGGCAGTCAGACGCGCGCGTTCACCTTCATCGACGATGCGGTGGACTGCCTGACCCGCATCATCGACAACCCCGGCGGCATTGCCGACGGCAAGATCTACAACATCGGCAATCCGGCGAATCTGTACTCGATCCGCGAGCTCGCGGAGATGATGCTCGAGATCGCTTTGTCGCGGCCGGAGTACGCGCCGACCGCGCGCAACACCCGCCTGGTCGATATCTCGGCGCTCGAGTACTACGGCAAGGGCTACGCCGACATCCCGGCACGCCTGCCGTCCATCAAGAATACGACGGCGGAGCTCAACTGGAGGCCCAGCACGGACATGCGCTCGGCGTTGATGGCGATTTTCGACTCTTACGCCCACAGCCTGCCCGCGGCTTCGGCGCTCCTGTCGAGCAATGCTTGACGGCACGAGCATCGGCCTCAAGGTCGATGTCGACACCTTGCGCGGCACGCGCGAGGGCGTACCACGGCTCGCGGCGTTGTTCAAGAAGCACGCAGTACCAGCGACCTTCTACTTCTCGGTGGGCCCCGACCACACCGGGCGGGCGATGCGGCGCGTGTTTCGCAAGGGGTTTGCCCGCAAAGTAGCGCGCACCTCGGTACTCAAGCACTACGGCCTGAAGACTCTGATGTACGGAGTGCTCTTGCCCGGACCGGACATCGGGCGCGCCGCGCGCGAAAGCATGCGCCGCGTGCACGATGCAGGATTCGAAGTGGGGCTGCATACCTACGATCACGTGCGCTGGCAGGACCATGTGGCCGGCGCCGATGCAACCTGGACTCGCACCGAGCTCGAGCGGGGCGTCGAGGCATTCGGGCGTGTGTTCGGTTTCCCGCCGCAATCGCATGCCGCGGCCGGCTGGCAAATCAATCCGCATGCCCTCGAGCTCGAGCGGGAATTCGGCTTCAAGTATGCGAGCGATACGCGCGGCGCACAGGCGTTCTTTCCGCTGCTGGCGTCCGGCCCGAGTCCTTGCCCACAGATCCCGACGACGCTGCCGACGTTCGATGAGCTGCTCGGCCGCGACGGGACCCTGGAGTCGAATATTGCGGATGCGGTATTTCGGATCTCGGCGGCGAGACCGGACCGGGCGTTGCAGGTGTTCACGCTGCACGCCGAGCTCGAGGGTGGGAAGCTCCACGATGCGTTCGAGTCGTTGCTCGTGAAATGGCGAGGCGCCGGCGTAGAGCTCGCGTGCATGGCGGATGTGCACGCGCGCGTGATGAAGGGTTCCCTGCCCGCGCGCGCCGTGATCATGGGCGAGGTGCCCGGTCGCTCGGGAACACTGGCCGTGGAAGCGACTGGCGAGGCGCCTTGATCTTAGGCAGCGCCGCGCAACGATCGGACCGGCTCACTTATTGCGCGCTCGCGCTGTTTGCCGCGGTGCTGTGGTTCGCGACCTTGTCGTTGCGGCCCCTGTTCAATACCGACGAGGGCCGCTACGCGGAAATCCCCCGCGAGATGCTGGCGAGCGGAGACTGGGCGATTCCGCACCTCAATGGGCTTTTGTACTTCGAGAAGCCGCCGCTGCAGTACTGGGCGACTGCCGCGAGTCTCGCAATCTTCGGGCAGAACGAGCTCGGCGCGCGCTTTTACACGGCGCTCTGCGCACTCGGCGCCGTCCTCGCCGCGGCGCTCGCGGCGCGGCGCTTGTGGGGGACGCCGGCGGCGATACGGACCTCTGCTCTCTTGCCGAGCATGCTGCTCTTTTTGATCATGGGGCAACTCCTCACGCTCGACATGAGCTTGACGGCCTACATGACAGTCGCGCTCGCGGCGTTTCTCGCCGCGCAGTCCGCGGATCCACGGCACGAGCGGCTCTTCATGCTCACGGCCTGGGCGGCGACTGCGCTCGGCGTCCTCACGAAGGGACCCGTTGCCGCCGCGATCCCCGGCGCCGTGCTCATGCTCTACACGCTCTGGTCGCGCGATTTCTCACCCTGGAAGAGGCTCCATGCCGCCGCCGGCGTCGGGTTGTTTCTCGCGATCGCTCTTCCCTGGTACCTGATCGCGGCGCATCGCGTGCCCGGCTTTCTCGAGTTCTTCTTCATTCACGAGCATGTCGCACGTTTCTTGACGCCAAGCGCCAATCGCGAGGAGGTCTTGTGGTACTTCGTGCCCGTGCTGCTCCTCGGCAGCTTGCCCTGGACGTTGCCGGCGTTGCGGGCGTTGTGCCGCGGCTGGCGGGGGCGCCCGCCGGGGTTCGATCCGAGCCTGTTCCTGCGCCTGTGGGTGCTGTTCGTGCTGGTTTTTTTCTCGGTGTCGGATTCCAAGCTCATTCCCTATGTATTGCCGGCGCTGCCGGCGCTCGCGCTGCTCGCGGCCGCGTTGCCCGAAGAGCTGCTCGCGCGCGATTTGAAGCGCACCGCGCTCCTCACCCTGGCCATTGCGCTCGCGCTCGGTCTCGCGTGTTGGCTGGTTCCCGGGCGTATCGCACCCTCCGAGCGCAGCCCGTATTTTCTCCCGCTTGCAAGACCGCTCGCGCAGGTCGCGGTGCTGCTCGCCGCCTCCGGTGTCTATGTGCTTGCGCAGAGGAGACGCGGCGTCACGCGCTCCGCGGTGTTCCTGGGGGTCGGGTGGTGCCTCTCCGGATTACTCCTGATGCAAGCCGCCGCCGGCGTCGCGCCGGTTTATTCGGGCGTCGAGCTTGCGCGCGCGCTGCCCAAGCCGGACGCGCCGGTTTACAGTGTTGCGACCTACGATCAGACCTTGCCGTTCTACTGGGGACGGACGGTACGGCTGGTAGCCTATCGAGGCGAGCTCGATTTCGGCCTCACGCGCGACCCGACGGCCGAGGTGCCGGACATCGATTCATTCCTCGAGATCTGGGACCGCGAGCCTCGCGCCTATGCGGTCATGGAGAAAAAGACATATGCGGAGCTCGAGGATCGCCATGTTCCCATGCGCGAGATCGCGCACGATGCCAATCGGGTGCTGGTCGCACGACATTAATTCGTCCAAAGGAGCCGTTCATGCAGCCCTTCTTGCCTTTCACGCGTCCTGCGATCGATGAGCAAACCATCGCGGCCGTCGCCGAGGTGTTCCGCTCCGGCCAGCTGGCGAGTGGTCCCAAGGTGCAGGCGTTCGAGGCGGCGCTGGCCGCATATATCGGATCCGGACGCCACGTGCGGGTCATGACCTCGGCGACGGCGGGGCTCGAGATGGCGCTCGAGGTCGCCGGGGTGGGTGCGGGGGACGAGGTGATAGTTCCCGCCATGAGCTTTGCCGCGAGCGCGAACGTGGTGGCCCGGGTGGGAGCGAAGCCGATATTCGTCGACATCGAGCTCGAGTCGCGCAACATCAACGTGGATCTCATCGCTGCCGCCATCACCCCGCGGACCCGCGCCGTGATGCCGGTACATTTCTCGGGGCTGCCCGTGGACATGGACGCGCTCAACGGTCTCGCGGCCAAGCACGGCCTGCGCGTGGTCGAGGACGCGGCGCACGCCATCGGCTCGCGTTGGCGGGACAAGCCCATCGGCAGCTTCGGCGACCTCGCGGTATTCAGCTTTCATCCGAACAAGAACATGACGTGCATCGAGGGCGGCGCCATCGCTACGGGCGATGGAGAGGCCGCCACGCTCTTCGAGCAATACCGCTTTCACGGCATCAAGCGCGATGCGCAAGGCAACGTCGACGTCATGTTCCCCGGGGCGAAGAGCAATCTGGCCGACGTCGCCGCGCAAGTCGGCATCGATCAATTGCGCCGGCTGGACGGCTTCAACGCGCGCCGTCGCGAGCTCGCCGCGCGCTACTTCGAGGACCTCGATGATTTTCGCGGCGCGGTCTTGCCGGCGCGCGGCGACGCGGGCCATAGCTGGCACATGTTTCAGCTGCTGATCGATTTCGACGCGCGCGGCACGACTCGCACGGCCTTTCAGAAAGCCATGGCCGATCGCGGTATCGGCACAGGAGTGCATTACCCCTGCATTCCGGGGCTCACCTATTACCGACAACAGGGCTATCGACCGGAGGACACTCCGGTGGCTGCACGCGTCGGCCGCGAAACGGTCACGTTGCCGCTCTTTCCCGCCATGCAGGATGAGGACGTCGTGCGCGTATGCCGCGAGCTGCGCGAGGTGCTAGGATAGCCGCCGCTTTCCGGGTACACCGGCGTCGACCACGAGGAGTAGGGACATGAAACGTATGATCGCGCTTGCGCTCGGATTGATGGCCGGGCCTCTTTATGCCGCCTTACAGCCGGGCAGCCACGCTCCGGATTTCACCACTCAAGCGACTCTCGCGGGCAAACCGTTCACTTTCTCGCTCGCTGAAGCGCTGAAAAAGGGTCCGGTGGTGCTGTATTTCTATCCCGCGGCGTTCACGCCGGGGTGCACCGTCGAGGCACATGAGTTCGCGGAGGCGACGGACAAGTTCAAGGCCTTGGGCGCGACGGTGATCGGGGTGTCGCACGATGCCATCGACACGTTGAACAAGTTTTCCGTGAGCGAATGCCGCAACAAATTCGCGGTGGCCTCCGATGCGGACCAGAGCATCACCAAGGCGTACGATGCGGTGCTCGCGGCGAAGCCCGAGTACGCCAACCGCACCTCCTACGTCATCGCGCCCACCGGCGTCATCATTTACGAGTACACGGCCATGAATCCCGACAAGCACGTCGCGAACACCATGGCCGCCGTCCAGAAGTGGCAAGCCGAGCACAAGAGCGGAACGTGATCGCGAAGCGGAGCGCGCTCTAGGGGTGCTCGTCCCGCAACCTACCGCCGATCGCGGCTGAGACGCTCGCGATGAAGGCGCCAATCAGCATGGCGAGGGCGGTATAGATCGAGGCCTCGGCCGCACCCTTGCGAGCGGCATCCGCCGCTTCTCGTGCCTTGTTTTCAGCGTCGAGCGTGGCGGTGATGAAGTCGTCGACCCGCTTCTGCGCCTCTGCCGCGGAGATACCCGTCTGCGCCTGCACCAGCTGTGCGAGGTATGTCCGGTCGTCGGCGGATACGCCTTGATTGGCCATGGCATGGAAGGCGATGTAGACCGCCTCGACGCGCGGGTCGCTGCTCATGTCCATGCCGGGTATCGAGCCCGCGTCGCTCGAGCCGGCGTTCGCGCCCGGGGCGGCGCTCGTCCCGACAGGTCCTGTGCTCGGGGCATTCGTGGCCGTGCGGAACAGCCGGTCGATGTCGTAGGTCATGGCCGCGGAGGGACCGCCGCCGGGCATGCCGGACATCGCACCGCCCGGCATGCCCCCCGATGCCGCTCCTTGAATTCCAACGGAGGCGGCGCCGCCGAGCGCGCGCATGCCGCCGCCGATCATCGACGTCGCGGTGCCCGCGAGCACCATCGCGACCACGACGCTCGCGACCGCCCATGTGACGAGGCCGTGCGCGGTATCGCGGAAGAACACCTCATGGGTGTGCGTCCCGACCCACTTCGTGCGTAGCCGCCCCGCGATGTAGCCGCCGAGCGCCGCCGAGAGCCATTGGGTCACGATCAACCAGATGGCGGCGTTGATGGTGAAGCCCGTCGCGGATACACCGCGGCCGGGCCACGGAGACACGACCGCGAGCCCGAAGCCCGAGCCCAGGGCGAACAACACCAAGGAGGTCGCTATGGCCACGAATGCGCCCGCGAGAATCGCGGGCCAAGATGCAGCGGATTTGCCCCAGCCGCCGGGTGGCGCTGCGAGGGGGGAGCCAATGACTTGTTCCACTGAAATACCCTAGCGGTGCGAGCACATTGCGAGCAGCAAGATCACCGGGAGTGGAACGCCTAACAACCAAAGAAGGATACCGCGGCCCATGACTTAAACCTCTAGTTTTTCTGATGAGGGACTCTAGATGCGACTCTAGACGTGGAACGCAAGGCAATCTGTCGGCATTTCGATTCAACCGCCTGTCAGGCCATTCTGACGGGTCGCGACGGATTCAATCACTCGCTAGTATGCGAGCGCATGACGCGCTCCTTGCGGATGGGACTTCTGCTGATCGCTGCACTGGCGGGCTGCACCCGGGAGCCCCGCACACAGCCCGTTCCAAGCGCGGCGGAGGGTCGCGCGCTGATCGAGCAAAAATTGCCGCCCGGCATCGCCGACCGCCCCGGTTGGGTCGAGGATCTGTATGCGGCGTTCTCGGCTCTCGAGATCACAGCCACCGCCGAAAAGGTTTGCGCGGTGGTCGCCGTGACTGAGCAGGAATCCGGATTCCACGTCGATCCCGTGATCCCCGATCTGGGGAAAGTCGCCTGGCGCGAGATCGACCGGCGCGCGCAGCACGCGGCGATTCCGCCGAGCATGGTGCACGAGGTGCTCGCGCTCAAATCGTCCACCGGTCAGAGCTATGCCGAGCGCATCGAGCACGCGCGGACCGAGAAGGAGCTGAGCGATGTCTTCGAGGATTTCACGGGGTCGATCCCGCTGGGCCGAACCCTGTTCGCGAGCTGGAATCCCATCAGGACCCGCGGTCCCATGCAGGTCAACGTCGCCTTCGCGACCAGCTTCGCGGCTTCTCACCATTATCCCTATCCCGTGAAGGACAGCATCGCGGATGAGGTTTTCACACGCCGCGGGAGCCTGTATTTCGGCGTCGCTCACTTGCTCGATTATTCCGCGCCGTATGACCGGTATCTCTACCGCTTCGCGGACTTCAACGCCGGGCAGTATGCGAGCCGCAACGCCGCCTTCCAGAGGGCCGTGAGCGTCTTGTCGGGTCTGCCGCTCGATGCGGACGGAGCCCTGTTGCCGCACGATTCCGGCGGCGCCCCGGGGCGCACCGAGCTTGCAGTGCGGGCGCTGGGCGAGCGCCTGCACCTCGATGGCGAGGCGATTCACGCCGCGCTCGAGCAGGGGAGGACGCAGGAATTCGAGCGCACCAAGCTGTATCGGGGTGTGTTCGCGATGGCCGAGCGTGTGCAAGGCCGGCCCGTGCCGCGGGCCATCGTGCCGCAAATAGAGCTGCAAGGTCCGAAAATCAGCCGCAAGCTCACGACGGAATGGTATGCCCAGCGGGTCGACGGGCGCTTCAAGCGCTGTCTGGCGCGCTGAGGTAAGGCGTCTGCGCGCCTCACTTGATGCACCGATAGAGCAGAACGGCTCCGAGCGACACGGCGCACATTACACCCGCCATGGCGTGCGCCGTGCCGTCGTAAAAAAAGCCGACCGCGGACCCTGCAACGCCGGCGAACAGGAACTGCAGTGTGCCGAATAGAGCGGACGCGGTACCGGCGGCGCTACCGAAATGAGCGAGCGCGAGCGCAAAGCCGTTGGAGAAATTGAACCCGAGCATGGCGACGAACAGCGCCTGCGGAATCGCTATGGCCCAGAAGCCGCCGATATCCGTGACCGCAATGAGGAGGAGCACCACGCCCAAAGCGGCGGTGGCCAGCATCGCGCGACGAAAGATCAGCTCGGGACCGAGTCGTCCCACGATGTGCGCGTTGATACGTCCCACGATCATGAGCCCCAGGGCGTTCAAGCCGAACATCCAGGCAAATTGCTGCGGGCTCAGCTTGAAGTGGTCGATGTACACGAAGGCGGCGCCTGCGATGTAGGCGAAGACGCTTGATTGAATGAGATTGGCGGGCAGCGCATAACGAACGTAGCGGCGGTCGGTGAGCAGCGCGAACCAGAGCTTGGGCCCCGTTACGGCCGAGCGTTGCGCCGGTATGGACTCGCGCAGCATGACATAAGCAATACCCAAGCAGCCGACGCCGAGCGCGGTGAGAAGCCAGAACATCACGCGCCACCCGGTCACCAGCAGCACCGCGCCGCCCAATTGAGGTGCGAGGATCGGGCCGAAGCCGGTGATGAGACCCAGCAGAGAAAGCGCGCGGGCGGTGTGCGCGACATCGAATCGGTCCCTGATCACCGCGCGCGGAATCACGCTCGCGCTGCCCACGCCGAGCGCTTGCACGGTGCGCCAGACGGTGAGTGAGTGGACGCTGCCGCACATGGCGCAGCCCATCGAGCCGATGACCGAGAGCAGCAGCCCGCACAGCAGCGGCGGCCGCCGGCCGAGATGGTCGGCGAGGGTCCCGAACAGCAGCTGGCTCACCGCGAGCCCCGCGAAGAAGGCAGGTAAGGTGAGTTGCACCGCGCCGGCGCCCGCCTGGAGGTCAGCCGCGATCGCCGGCAGCGCCGGAAGATACATGTCGAGCGAGAAGGGGGTCAGGAGCGAAATTGCGCCGAGGAGCAGCAGCAGTCTCGAGAACCCGGGCGGTTTGGACATCGGTTCGCTAGAATAGACGGTTTCGCACGGCGCAGGTGTTGGATGGTTGAGCAAGCGGGCGGCCGCAAGGCCGCATTGATTTGCGGCTCGGTCGCATACGACACGATTTTGCTGTTCCCCGACCGCTTCAAACAGCACATCCTGCCGGACAAGATTCACATCCTGAATGTATCGTTCCTGGTGCCGGAGATGCGCCGTGAGTTCGGGGGCTGCGCGGCCAATATCGCCTACAACCTGAGCTTGCTCGGCGACTTCGCCATGCCCATGGCTGCCGCGGGCCACGACTTCGCGCCGTACCGCGAGCGCCTCGTGTCCCTGGGCATCAGCGTTGCGCACGTCAAGATCATCGACGACGCGTTCACCGCGCAGGCATTCATCACGACCGATCTCGACGACAATCAGATTACGGCGTTCCACCCGGGCGCGATGCAATATGCGCATCTCAACAAGGTCGAGGACGCCGCTGCGGAGGTCGCGCTCGGCATCGTGGCGCCCGATGGGCGGCAGGCGATGATCGAGCACGCAGCGCAGTTCGCTGCCGCCGGCATTCCGTTCATTTTCGATCCAGGCCAGGGATTGCCTATGTTCGACGGCGCCGAGCTTGTGCATTTCATCGAACAGGCGAGCTGGGTCGCAGTCAATGATTACGAGTGGGGCATGCTGCAGCAAAAGACGGGCTTGACCGCGGCCGACGTTGCAGGTCGCGTCAAGGCCCTCATCATCACCCGGGGCGCGTCCGGGTCGGTGATTCACGCCGACGGTCGGGCCTGGGAGATTCCCTGCGCGCGGCCGCGCGCGGTCGTCGACCCGACAGGTTGCGGAGATGCCTATCGCGCTGGTTTAATTCACGGGCTCCTGTGCGGTCTTGACTGGCAAACGTGCGGCCGCCTGGCCTCGCTCCTCGGGGCGCTCAAGATCGAATCACGCGGACCGCAGAATCACGTTTTTAGCCGCACCGAGTTCTTGCGGCGTTACATTGAGAATTTCGGCCAAGTACCTGAAGGAATTAATATTTCATGAGCAGCAGTTTCTCGTTTACTTCCGAATCCGTGTCCGAGGGCCACCCCGACAAGGTGGCAGACCAGATCTCGGATGCCGTGCTCGATGCGATCCTCGCCGTCGATCCGCGCGGCCGTGTCGCCTGCGAAACCATGGTCAAGACGGGCGTCGTCATCGTCGCCGGTGAGATCACGACGAGCGCTTGGGTCGATGTGGAGGCCCTGGTGCGCAAGACCGTCCTCGATATCGGGTACAACCATTCGGACATGGGCTTCGATGGGGCGAGCTGCGGCGTGATCAACATCATCGGCAAGCAGTCGGCCGACATCGCGCAAGGCGTCGACCGCAAGGACGAGCGCAAGCAAGGGGCCGGGGACCAGGGGCTCATGTTCGGTTACGCGAGCAACGAGACCGACGTGCTCATGCCGGCCCCGATTAATCTGGCTCACCGCTTGGTGAAGCGCCAGGCGCAGGTGCGCAAGAACGGCAAGCTCCCCTGGCTCAGGCCCGATGCGAAGAGCCAGGTGACCTTGCGCTACGAGAACGACGTGCCAGTCGGTGTCGAAGCGGTGGTGCTCTCGACGCAGCATTCGGACGATGTCGCGACCAGGCATCTGCGCGAGGCCGTGATGGAGGAGATCTTGAAACCGGTGCTGCCCGCCAAGTGGGTGGACAAGCGTACCAAGTACCACATCAATCCTACCGGGCGCTTCGTGATCGGCGGCCCGGTCGGCGATTGCGGCCTGACGGGGCGCAAGATCATCGTGGACACCTATGGCGGTTTCGCCCGGCACGGTGGCGGCGCGTTCTCGGGCAAGGATCCGTCCAAGGTCGACCGCTCGGCTGCGTACGCGGCTCGCTACGTGGCGAAGAACATCGTGGCGGCCGGCCTTGCCGCGCGCTGCGAGGTTCAGGTCTCGTACGCCATCGGCGTCGCGGAGCCGACCTCGATCATGATCCAAACGTTCGGCACGGGTAAGTTGTCCGACCAGCGCCTGACGCAGATCGTGCGCGCGCATTTCGATCTCACCCCCTTCGGGCTGCGTGAGATGCTCGATCTCGCGCGACCGATCTATCAAAAGACCGCTTCCTATGGGCACTTCGGGCGCAAGGAAGAGGAGTTCACCTGGGAGCGAACGGACAAGGCCGATGTCCTCTCCGCCGAGCTCAAAGCGACGCGCGCCGCTTGATCGCGCCACAGGCCAAGGAGCCAATTACATGAATGCAGCGATGAAGGTAACCACCGACTTCCACGTGAAGGATCTGGGCCTCGCCGATTGGGGCCGCAAGGAAGTCAAGATCGCCGAGACCGAAATGCCCGGACTCATGGCCATTCGTCATGAATATGCGGCCGAGCAGCCGCTGCGCGGGGCGCGAATTGCAGGCTCCCTGCACATGACGATTCAAACCGCGGTGTTGATTGAAACGTTGATCGCCTTGGGCGCCCAAGTGCGCTGGGCTTCGTGCAACATCTATTCGACCCAGGACCACGCTGCGGCGGCAATCGCGGCGGGCGGCACGCCGGTATTTGCGGTCAAGGGCGAGACGCTTTCGGAATACTGGGACTACACGCATCGAATCTTCGAGTGGCCGGACGGTAGTCACGCGAACATGATTCTGGACGACGGCGGCGATGCTACTTTGTTGCTGCACTTGGGTTCCAGGGCCGAGCAGGATGTCACACTCATCGCCTCGCCCGCGAATGAAGAGGAGCAATGCCTGTTCAGCGCCATCAAGGCCAAGCTCAAGGTTGAGCCCAAGTGGTATTCGACGCGCCTCGCCAAGATCAAAGGCGTCACCGAAGAGACGACGACCGGTGTCAAGCGGCTGTATCAGATGGCGAAGGAAGGTCGATTGGCGTTCCCAGCGTTCAATGTGAACGACTCGGTTACCAAATCAAAATTCGACAATCTCTATGGTTGCCGCGAATCGTTGGTGGATGCCATCAAGCGCGCTACCGACGTGATGATCGCGGGCAAGGTGGCGGTGGTGGCGGGCTATGGCGATGTCGGCAAGGGATCTGCGCAAGCGCTGCGTGCACTGTCGGCGCAAGTGTGGGTCACTGAAATCGACCCGATTTGCGCGCTCCAGGCAGCCATGGAGGGGTATCGTGTCGTCACCATGGAATATGCGGCGGACAAGGCGGATATCTTCGTCTCCGCGACCGGTAATTTTCACGTCATCACGCACGAGCACATGAAGCGCATGAAGGATCAGGCGATCGTGTGCAACATCGGCCATTTCGATAATGAGATCGAGGTGGTGGCGTTGCGTCAGTACGCCTGGGACAACATCAAGCCGCAAGTCGATCACGTCATCTTTCCCGACGGCAAGCGCATCATCTTGCTCGCGGAGGGGCGCTTGGTGAACCTGGGCTGCGGTACGGGGCACCCCTCGTACGTGATGAGCTCCTCGTTTGCCAATCAGGTCCTCGCCCAAATCGAGCTCTACACCCAAACAGCGAAGTATCCTGTCGGCGTCTACGTGCTGCCCAAGCACCTCGATGAGAAAGTAGCTCGCCTGCAGCTTTCCAAACTGGCGGCGCAGCTCACCGAGCTCACCGACGTCCAAGCGAGATACATCGGAGTGTCGAAGCAGGGGCCGTACAAGTTGGATCAGTATCGCTACTGATTCGCGAAAGCGCCGGCGACCGCACGGACCGCGCACGAACTGCGCGGTGGCTTCGGATGAGCGCTCGATGACGTGTTGCGGCCAAGTGACGATCAAATTGTGCCGTGCATCATCGAGTCAGAGTCGCGTGCAGGTACGCCGAAGGGACGCAAGCCCATCATGAGGAGCGCCGCTGCCGCGGTCGAGATTGACATAATGGTTCGCAACGGAGCGCGCACCACCAAGTTCTACTCTCGGGTGCTGACGGTATCTTATGCAAATACGCCGCTTGATCGGCGAATCGAGCCTGTATACTGAAATCACTAGCTGATTTCGCATCGAGATCAACTCAAAGCTGAACATACAGCCCGTCGGTTTGCGCATCCGGGATGCACCGCTGCCGAAAGCTCGACGGAGTTGGGGGGGAAGGTGAGTCGATGAAGGGGATATATATGAACGCACCGGTCAGGCAATGGCTGTCCACAGCGGCGCTATTTGTCGGCGCTCTCGTGGGTCTCGCGCTGCTGAGCGCTCCAGCCGGTGCGCAAACGCCCCCGGATTACAAGTTGCATCCAGGCGACAAGCTGATCGTGGGCGTTTACGACGACCCCAAGCTATTACCGCAGGAAATGATCGTCTCGCCGGACGGGAGGATCTCTTATCCCTTGGTGGGCGTATTGCAGGTCGGCGGTAAGACCATAGAGCAAACTCGCGTTGAAATTGAAGCTCGACTCAAAAAATACATATCGGATCCGATTGCGGTCGTGATCGTGACGGGTGTGCTCGGAAATGTCGTCTACGTGGTCGGGCAGGTGATCAAGCCGGGTCAGATCATCATGAACCCGACCATCAACGTGCTGCAGGCCTTGAGTATGGCGGGTGGCGCCAATCCCTACGCCAAACTCGACAGCATCATCGTCATACGC
The DNA here is from genome assembly GCA_049513515.1 of Steroidobacteraceae bacterium. GTDB lineage: Bacteria > Pseudomonadota > Gammaproteobacteria > Steroidobacterales > Steroidobacteraceae > Bog-1198. The sequence continues at coordinate 33,690 of JBEKWA010000016.1, read as the reverse complement.
AGCACGCCCGGCGGACAGCGCGTATTGCCGTTCAGGTATGGCCAGGTGAGCTCCGGCAAGGAGCTCGCGCAGAACGTCGATCTGGAGAGCGGCGATGTTGTCGTCGTTCCCTGATCGAGCCGTGCAGCGCCGCGCACCAGGAGTCGCCATCGCAAGCCTGCTGTTCGCGGCGACTCTGCCGCGGACGCCGGCCTCGGCGGCGGAGTTCTATGTGCAGCCGATCGGTTCCATACAGGCGGAAAACGATTCCAACATTGATTTGCAGCCCGGTCCCTCGCCGGAGGTTCAAGGCTACCTCGTCGATGCCGCAGCGCTCGTCACCATTGCGACTCCGAACTCGAGCTCCACTCTCCGGCCGCGCATCATTTACGGCGACTACCCGAAGGACCGGGGCGACGACCATCTGGAAGGATTCCTGGATTTAAACAGCACTTATAAAACGCAGCTCAGCTCCGCGAGCCTTATCGGAAGTTTCGAGCACGAAGATTTATTCAATGCTGAAATCAGCAACGCGCTCTACGACGAACTCAACCCCAACCCCTCGCAGGTGGACACGGGCAGAACGATCAATGGGGCAACGCGTGACAGCGTACTGCTGTACCCGAAATATATTTACAGTTTCACCCCCATCATCGGCGCCGGCGCTTCCGGGCAATATCAGGCGGTGAGGTATTCCACGACGACGGATACCGCCTTCGTGGACTTCAATTACTATCAGGCGCAGGCGTTTTTGCAGTGGGTGTACTCGCCGCGGTCGACCGTCTCGCTGGGGGCCTATAACTCGAAGTTCGACGCGACGCAATTTACGTCTCGGGCGACCAGTAACGGTGCAACCGTCGAGCTTCAATCGAATTGGACGCAGCTCTTTACGACCGACGTCGCGGTGTCCGGGCAGCACACCAGCATCGTCGACGTGCTGCCGGTTCGGTTGAACACCGACGTCAATACCTGGGGTGCCACGGTTTCGGCGCTGTATAAATTGCAAACCAGTCAATTCAGACTCGATGCGGGGCGTACGATTTCTCCGTGGGGCGGAGGCTCCCTCTACGTGTTGGACAGGGTGCAATTCCAATACAGTCGAACATTCAATACTCGGCTGACGTTCACCGGGGCGCTGATAGGCTTGAAAACGGACGGGCTCACGGCAAATATCTCCGGCGACAATCGCAAATATGGGCAGGTCGCGATCGACGCGAAGTGGATGATGACCCGCACGTTCTTTTTGCAAGGCGGCTACCAATATGGTTACCAGAAATATGAGTACGAAACGGATTCCGCCAGCAACAACCGGGTTTACATCCGATTCGGATACCAGGGTCTCCCGCTGCAAAGGTAGGCTATGAGCGAGTCAGCAATCCACGCCCCCGGCATGGGCGATTACCTCGGAGTGTTGCGTCGCCGATATATTTATCTCGTCACGATTGTGCCCGGGATAGTCTTCCTTTGCGTGATTGCCGCCTTCGCGATTCATCCGCAATACCAGGCCACGGCGACCATCATGCTGGAAACCTCGTCCGTGCCCAAGGACATCATCGAGTCCACCGTCATCAGCTATTCCGATCAGCAGATCGAGATCGTGCAGGGACGCGTCATGACGGTCGAGAGCCTGCTGCCCATCGTAAAGGAAGTCGATCCGTATCCCGAGCGCAAGAATTTGAGCGCCAGCGAAAAAGCGCAGCGTATCCTCGATGACACGACTCTGGAACGCGTCGATCCCGTGACCTTCAAGCCTGAGGCCGAGTCGAACGCGTTTGCCCTGCACTACAACAATAGAAGCCCCGCGCTCGCGACCGATATCGACACCCGCCTGGCGCAACTGTTCTTGACGTACAACCAAGCTCGCCGTACGGAAGCGGCGGGTGAGGCGGCGGGATTCTTGCAAAAGCAATCCGAGAGCCTCAATCAGCAGATTCTCGAGGTCGACGCCAAGATCACCGAATTGCGAAAGAAATACGGCGATGCGTTACCGGAGTTTCTCACGCGAAATCAGGCCAGCGTGGAGGACTCGCAGCGGCAACTCGAAACCCTCGAGCAGCAGGTGTTGACCGCTCAGGAAAAGGAGTCGGTGCTGAGTGTGCAGCTCAGTCAGATGAGTCCCAATTTGATCACGCAATCAGGTGACCTCACGGACATTGCGACGGTGCGGGCGAAGTTGACCGAGGCGGAACAGCGCTACACGCCTGACCATCCGGAAGTGAAGCGCCTGCGCCGTGCGCTGCAGACGCTCATGGACCAGCAATCCGGCAACCCGTCGGCGGCAATCTCTCACTCGGCCAATAACCCGCAATACAATCTGACCGCGACGGAGCTGCAGGCGGCACGCAATGAGCTCGCGAACCTGAAATCGCAGGCAGGTGCGCTGCAGGCAAAGCTCTCACAAAGCCGCGTGGCCGTGCTGTCGACGCCTGCCGCCGAACGCGAGCTTTCCGATGTGTTGCGTCGTAAGCAGGTGCTGCAAAGCGAGTATCAACAGACACAAGATAAGCTCGAGAGTGCGAAGCTGGCCCAAACATTCGAAAGCCAGCAGGGCGGTGAGCGATTCACTCTTCTGCGGGCGCCGTCGGAGCCGAAATCGCCCGTGTACCCGAATAGAGTGGGACTCATACTCCTCGGATTGGTGTTTGGCGCTGCAGTGGCCGGCATCACGATCGCGGTGACCGAAAGCATGGATGCGAATATCCGCACCGCTCGCGATCTGCTCCTTCCCGAGGGAGTGCCGATGCTGGCAAGCATCCCGTTCATCGACAACAAGCGCGATCGCCGCCGTCGGGCGCTCAGATGGGGGTCGTTCATTACCGCATATTCGGTCGCGCTCTTCATCGCGGCCGTCGTGATAATATCAGCCAAGCATCGCTAGATCCTTTGCGTATGAGTCGCTTATGTATATCTGAGAAGCCATTGCCACGGGCGCGAAAGTAGGTAGCTATGTCGATCATTGAACGTGCCCTGGAGAAAAATCGAGGTACGAGGTCCGGCGGATCCCGTCGTGACAGCAAAGGTGAGGCAGATCGGGTACTCATTCGCACCGAGCAAGCCGCTGCAATTGATCCCAAGTTCCGCATCAAACCGGTGGCGGTGGCGCTCGATCCGAAGTTCTGCCGCGAGCGCCGCGTGTTGATTCAGGGCGATGAAGAATCGGACAGCGCGGTGGTTGCCGCATATCGCATGTTGCGAACCCGGTTATTGCATCGCGCGCGTGCCAATAAGTGGGTGACGATAGGTATAACCAGCGCCGGACCGAACGATGGGAAGACGTTGACCGCGGTGAATCTCGCGTTCAGCATGGCTCGCGAGAAGAGTCGTGAGATCGTGCTTCTCGACATGGATATGCGCAAGCCCAACGTATTCCGCACGTTGGGCGTGGAGACGCGGCGCGAGCTGCGTGATTATCTGGAGCACGGCGGCGATACCCAAGGAATGTTCATTTCCGTCGGGGGCGACAATTTGTTGATTTCGGGGAGCAGCACTCCGACCGACCAGGCTTCGGAACTGCTGTCCTCGCCGCAGTTCGACGAGCTGCTCCGCAATCTCAAGCAAGGTGCCGTCGATCCGATCGTGGTGATCGATCTGCCCCCTGTGTTGGTCACCGACGATGCGTTGGTGGTCGCGCCCAAAATCGATGCCTTCCTCGTGGTAGCCTCCGAGGGATCTACCGGCCGGGCTGATCTGACGAAGGCTATGAATCTGCTGTCGGAATTTCCTCTGGCCGGTCTGGTCCTCAACCGAGCCGTCGAAACTGCGCCGGGTTATGGCTATGGTTACGAGTACGGGAGCAAGGGACCTGCCAACAAGGACTCCCTGCGTAGTTAGCCGGCGATGAGTACGCCCTTATATGATCGCAGCAGGGCGCGCCGCTCCCTGTTCGACACCGTTACCTATCGCGTCGCGTCGCAGATCGCCACGCTCCTCGGCTACGTGGTGCTGGTTCGCGCCATGCACAAGGAGGACTTTGGTGTCCTGAATCTGCTCTATTCCTTCATCGGGCTGGTCGGAACAGCGGTCTCGTTGGGGCTCGAGCAGACCTTGCGGCGCTATCAACCGGAGTATCTGCGGCTCGGCAACTCCGCCGCCGCGGCGTGGCTCGTCAAGCGCATCGCGGCTTTGCGGCTCATCGCGAACTGCCTGGTATTGAGCGTCGTGCTGCTCAGCTGGAATCACGTCGCGCCGTATTTCGGCCTCGGCCCGTACCGGAGCCAGTTCCTGTTCTTTTGCGTGTTGATTTTGCTGTATTTTCAAACGCAGATTTTGCAGCTCACGATGGCCGCACACATGCTGCATCGGTTCAGCGTCGGGTCGATCGCGTTGCTGTCCTTCGGCAAACTGATCTGGTATTTCGGCCTTGCGCTCGCGGGGGCGCTGACCTTGCGAAATGCCATTTATGCGGACACGATGGCGTACGCCGTCGTCTACGTGTTCCTGCGAATCATGTACCACCGGCATTGCGCCGCCAAAGTGCCGCGGGAGAGCTATAAGCCCACTGCGGATGAGCGCAAGCGCCTGGTCAGATACGGCCTTTACAACAATTTCAACGATGCCGGCACGTTTTTTTTGGACTCGCGCATCGACAATTTTTTCATTGCCGCGTTCATGAACGCGGTAGCGGTCGGCATCTATTCATTTTATTTGCGTCTGAACGAAATGGCGCTGAACATGCTCCCGGTCCGACTGTTCGACAACATCATCCACCCCTTGTTGTTTTCCGTGAAACCCGCCGAGGCGGATCGGCGCATGCCTCAATATTTCACGTTCCTGATGAACATGAACCTGCTGGTTCTATGGCCCATTCTGGCGTTCTCCGTGGCTTATCACTCGGAAATCGTGCTCGCGGTGTTCGGCGGTAAATTCATCGAGCATTCGTGGCTGCTGTGCGAGATTCTCGGCTTCGCCACGCTCAACAGCTTTACCACGCCGGCAACTTACGTGGCCCAGTACGAGGAAAAGGCACACATCCAATTGCTGGGCAAGATGTTCGCCGTCTACAACATCCTCGCGCTGTTCGTGCTGGTGCCCTCGATGGGCCTTTATGGAGCGGCGCTTGCCATCGGATCCTCGCAATGGCTCAAGGGTGTCTTCGTATGGTGGCACGTGCGTAAGCGTGCGGTTTGGCTCAATGCCCGCAGCTCGATTGCGACGAGTGTCGCGTTGTGGGGCGGTGCGGTGGCCGTCTGTTATGCGCTGAAGAGCGCATTGGCGGTACCGGCAATCGTGCAGTTGCTGCTCGGCGTCGTCGTGTTCGGATGCGTCGCAATGGTATATGTCCGCGGTCCCGTCCTTTGCAGGTCCGATCGCGAGCTGTTGCTGCGGCTGTTTCAAGGCAGAGAAGTGCGTCTGCTCCGAGGACTCGGATTCTTGCCCGCTGCGGGAAATCCCGGCGTCCGCTGAAGCGTTCGACGTTCCATGACGCGATTGCGAATCCTGGTCGTTTCCTCCGACACATACCCTCCCACCCGCGTCGACGTTACCGTGCTGTTCGGCGTGGAACTGGCGAACCGCGGCCATGAGATCGACTGGATATTGCAAAGTGAGACCGCCTGTGCCCGCGCTTACGTGACGGAGTGGGGGGGCGGTCGAGTCTGGGTCGGGGCGACAGATCTGGGCGATTCGCTCTTCAGACGCCTCAGAAAGCATGCGTTGGGCATCGCGAACGACTGTCGGCTGTTCGCGCGCCTCCGGCAGACCCGCTACGATGCGGTGCAGGTGAAGGACAAATTTGTGGCGGGCCTGTTTGCGGTCGCCGCGAGCCGGTTGTTTCGCACGCGATTCATCTATTGGCTTTCCTATCCGTTTCCCGAGCACTACCTGCTGCGCGCCAAGGACGGTGCCGCGCGCTACCCGGTGCTGTATCATTTGCGCGGCTTGGCATACAAATGGCTGCTGTACCGGTGTTTGCTGCGCGCGGCCGACCACGTGTTCGTGCAGAGTGAGCAGATGCGGCAGGACGTCGCCGCCGAGGGGATTCCTCTCGACAAAATGACGGTCATTCCGATGGGTATCGATGTCGGCATGTTTGCAGCCGCGGATGGATATCAACAGCGCCGGGTATTGCCTCCGGGAGTTCCTTGTGTCCTGTACTTAGGCACCCTCGCGAGGGTGCGTCGACTGGATTTCCTGATCCGGGCATTTGCCATGGTCAGAGCGGCCGTACCCACGGCGCAACTCTATATCGTGGGGCGGGGCGACGATCCGCAGGATCAGGTGTTCTTGGAGAATGAAGTGTCCCGTCTCGATTTGCAATCATCGGTGGTTTTCGTGGGTCAATTGCCGCAGGCGGACGCCCTGAACTATGTTCGCGAGGCGGATGTCTGTGCCTCGCCTTTCTATCCGACGCCGGTGCTGCGATCTACCTCTCCGACGAAACTGATTGAGTACATGGCGATGGCCAAGGCCGTGGTGGCGAATGATCATCCGGAGCAGATGCGCGTCATCGAAGCAAGCGGGGCGGGCTACTGCGTTGCTTACGAGGAGCAAGCATTCGCCGCCGCCATCGTGCGCTTGTTGCAAAACCCCGAGACGGCGCAGCTCATGGGCCAGCGCGGGCGCCGCTATGCCATCGAGCATCGGGACTACAAAACAATCGCCGACATCGTCGAGAAGCAGCTGCTGACCGTCGTCGAGGGCAGATGCTGAGCGGCGCCAAGAGCAAGCTTTGTATCGTCAATCCGTATGAGCATGGGGGCGGTGCCGAGTATCAAATTGGTCTGCTGATCGACGCCCTGGTCGCCTCCGAGCGCTACGATGTCCATTATCTGACGCATTTTGTGGACCAGCGGGATCGGCAGCGCAATTATCACGTCGAGCAAATCGGCAACGGCGGTCCGATTCCGCGATTGGGGTACCTGATGGACGCGCGCGCACTGTGGCGCAAATTGAGCGAGATCAATCCGAGCGTCATTTATCAGCGCGTGGCCTGCGCCTATACCGGAATCTGCGCAGCCTACGCGCGCCGGCGCTCGGTGCCGCTGCTCTGGCACGTCGCGCACGACACGGACGTATCGCCGCGCTTGCTTGATCCCGGGCGCAACATCGTGCGGGTCCGTCTGGAAAAATGGGCGGTTGATTTCGGAGCGCGGCATTCGTCCCACATCATCGTCCAAACTACACACCAGGCGGAGCTGTTGAGGACCAATTTTTCCCGCACGGCCGACGCGGTCATCCCGAATTTCCATCCCCCGGCCGCCGAGGTGATCGACAAATCCGGACCCCTCACCGTGATCTGGATCGCCAATCTGAAACCGTGGAAGCGACCCGAGGTGTTCGTTCGCCTGGCGCAGGCTTTGAGCGGGAACGGACGGATTCAGTTCGTCATGGTGGGCGCGCCGGCGCCGCAGACCGGCAATCAGCGCTGGCAAGAGCCCCTGATGCGCGATATCGCGAACACCGGGAATCTGCGCTATGTCGGCCACCGAAGCTACGCGGAGGTGAACGAATTGCTGTCGCGCGCGCACATCTTCGTCAATACCAGCGTGTATGAGGGGTTCCCGAACACGTTCATTCAATCCTGGTTGCGCGACGCCGTGGTGGTCAGTCTGAGCGTGGACCCCGATCGCGTACTGGAGCAAAAGCAGGTTGGAATCATCGCGCAATCCGAATCGGAACTGGCTGCCGCGGTGAGGGAGTTGGCGGACAGGGCGGACCTTCGAGCAGGCTATGTCAAACGCGGGCGCGATCATGCGAACTTGAAACATTCGCTGAAAAACGCGCAGGATCTGGTGGGGCTCATCGACCGCATTCGTGATACGCCGTGTCTTGGGGTTGATCGACCGTGAACCAGCCGCTGCCTAACACCTATTGGGTACTACCCGGTCGGCTGCTCGCCGGGGAGCATCCCTACGGCTGGGATGAGTCGGATGCCCGCGACCGACTCGATCGATTGCATGCGGCGGGCATCGATTTCTTCATCGATCTCACCGAAGTCGACGAGATGCCGGATTATCGGCCGCTGTTGCCGGCACCGACGCTGTATATGCGCTATGCCATCCCGGATCAAGGCGTGCCGGCTGAAATCGCGCACATGCAATCGCTGCAATGGCGTATTCGTGCTGCGCTATTATTGGAGCGATGTATATACGTCCATTGTCGCGCCGGAATCGGCCGGACGGGCATCGTGATCGGCTGCCATCTGGCGGAAGGAGGGCTGGACGGAGATGCAGCACTCAAGCAGTTGAATCGACTCTGGCGGCAGAGCGCGCGCTCGAAGGATTGGCCCCGCGTGCCGCAAACGCAGGAGCAGGCCGACTACATTCGAAGTTGGCATCGGGATCCGAAGCCCGGTGATACTTCAGCTATTTTGCAGGACCGGGGGCCACGCTAGGTGAGGCATGAATATAATTCTTGAGGATCTCAAGGCTCAACGCGAGGGGCTGCTGGCCCTCGGCTTTTGGGCACTGCTCGTGTATCGGTTCGGTCACGCCCGATTCGTAATCCGCAACAAGATCATTCGCGCCCCCTGGACCATTGTCTATATGATTTTGCATAAGCTGATCGAGATTTTCTGCGGTATCTGCATCGGCGCGACGGCGACCATCGGCCGCAGGCTCCGTATCGAGCATAGCGGCTGCATCTGCATCCATGGAGCTGCCGTCATCGGGGATGACTGCATGATCCGTCAGGGCGTCACCCTGGGCAACATCGGCTACGGCGATCTGTTGGGTGCACCCACGATCGGCAATCGCGTGCAAATTGGCGCCGGCGCAAAAGTGGTCGGCCGGGTGAAGGTTGGAAACGACGTGACCATCGGCCCGAATGCCGTCGTCATCAGCGACGTGCCGGACAATGTCGTGGTGTTCGGCATACCCGCCAGAGTTTTCAAGTCGGGCACCGCACCCGGGACCGCGGCGCAGTCCGGTGACAGATCCATCACATGACTTATTGTTTAAATGCGGCAGGCCTGGCGGCAATGGCGGATTTTTGCCGTAAGATGGAGCGGCCGCCAACTCATCCTGACGCGGTAACGTCTAACTTCTAGCCCTACTGGTTGGTGCTCATGGCTGATCGACTGATTGAAGTATTTGCGGGCGTACTCGGCCTCGAGCCGGAGCGTCTTAACGACGAGACTTCCCCCGCCAACACGCCCAAATGGGACAGCTTGTCCGCCATCATGTTGGTAACGGAAATCGAGGCGACATTCGAGCTGGAGCTCAGTACCTCTGACATTGAATCGATGAACAGCATCGGGCGTGCTCGCGCGGCTCTCCGGCGCCTCGGGGTGGCCGACTTATAATTGCGCACTTGAAACACCCGACCCAACCACCTCCGAAAATGCCACATGTCTCTCGTTGAACTACGGGCACGGTGGCTAAAGACTACCAGGAGCGGTGTTCCTGAGGAGAGCGCGGAACACTTCGTCATCGCCGCTACACTCACGGCGGACCCGCTGGTTCCGTATCTGGGAGGTAAATACATCGAGGATGGGAGTCGCACTCCGCGGATCACCGTCGCTCCCTACGATCAAATATTTCAGGTTTGCCTGGACTGGCAAGCCATGTTCACCGCTCGTGCTCCGACGGCGATCATTCTCATCTGGCGCATCGAGGATATGTTGCGCCCCGAGCTGCAGGGGTTTCTGCGTGGAAATCCCGATGCGCTGCAGCGCGCGCTCGACAAGACGGAGGAGCTGCGTGCCGCAATCCTGAGCCTGCGCCGGAGCTTCACTGGAGCCATCGTCGTTTCGATACCGCCCTTCGCCAGCGGTCCGGACCACGACATCAGAGCCGCGCGCACGGCCGTAACCGCGGCTCTGTTTCACCGGCGCATCATCGACCGATGGGTTGCGGGGATCGACGACATCGGGGGCGTCTCGTTTCTCGATCTCGACAGCATCCAGCGGCTCGTCGGCATCGAGCGCAGCTACGATCCGAGAAAGTGGTATCTCTATAGACAGCCATTTACCGAGCAGTTCTGGCATGACGCGGCGGATGATCTTTGTCGAACGCTGAAGAGACAGCGAACGGCCGCCAAGAAATGCCTGGTGGTTGACTGCGACAACACTCTTTGGGGCGGAATCATCGGGGAGGATGGGTTGGAGGGAATCGCGCTCGGAGAGGATTTCCCGGGATCGGCATTTCGAGATTTCCAGCAGCAGTTGCTGACGCTGCGCTCCCAGGGCGTGATGCTCGCGATCTGCAGCAAAAACAACGAGAGCGACGTTTGGGAGGTCTTCGAGCGCCACGACGGCATGGTCTTGAAGCGCGAGCATTTCGTGGCCCACCGAATCAACTGGCAGGACAAGGCGGCGAATATCGAGCAAATTGCCGAAGAGCTCAATATCGGATTGGATAGCCTGGTATTCGTCGACGACAGCCCCACTGAAATCGCTTTCGTCAGCAACAATCTTCCAATGGTCACTTGCATTCAGGTACCCAACGACGTGGCCCGCTTTCCCTTGAGCTTCAATTCCTTCCGGCTGTTCGATCGCGAGCGCATCAGCGAAGAAGACGGGGTCCGCTCCGACATGATGCTTCAGGAGCGCGGGCGCAAGGCCCTCGGCGCATCGCTCACCAGCGAGGAATTTGCCAGAGCTTTGGAGCTCTCGGTCGATTTCTTCGATGTGCAGGCGGAGCACGTTACGCGCGTGACGCAGCTCATAAACAAGACGAACCAGTTCAACTTGACCACTCGACGTCGAACCGCGGGGGAGGTTTCCAATCTGTGTGAGACCGCCGGGGTGAAGATCTTTGCCTGGCGTGTTGCGGATCGGTTCGGGGATTATGGCTTGGTCGGCGTCGTAATTCTGCAGCGCGCCGGGGACTCGATCGACATAGATACGTTTCTCATGAGTTGCCGGGTCCTCGGGCGCGGCGTCGAGGATGCGGTGTTCGCGGCCATTGCCGACTACGCGGCTCTGCAGAACGCGACGAAACTACGGGGCCAATACGTTCCGACCAATAAGAATTCGCTGGTCGCCGATCTCTACCGAGATCATGGGTTCAGGCCGGTGGGTGATGGTTATTGGGAATCGGATGACCTGGGCGGCCTTTCGTGGCCCGCGCACATCGCTCGAGTGGGGCTCTAGCTTGCACCCGGGGCATCGAGTCAGACTGTGCAAGAAGGCGGGCATGGTACGGCCGTTATCTGACATAAGCCGGTGCACAGCGTTGAATGCGTCGCGGGATCCGCACGGCGAAAGCCCATAATGCGTGCATGACGTTGCTGAGCCATCCGGACATGCGCGGCGAGCAGCCGATCTGGGCGCGTATCCTGCTGATCCTCGTTGGCGCGGCCGCCTTGGTTGCCGGGCTTTATGGCCGCTTCAAGGGGATCGGCACCTGGCCCCTGGGCGTCGATGAGTTCTATATTTCCCGCTCCATCGACAATGTGCTGCGCAGCGGACTGCCGGCGTTTCCGTGCGGGGGATATTACACTCGCGGATTGATTTATCAGTATGCGGTCGCGGCGCTGCGGATGGGCGGATGGTCGCCCGAGTTCGCCGGCCGCTTCGTTGCCGCGCTATCGAGCCTGGCCGTACTCCCGGCCGCATACCTTCTCGGCAGGCGCGTGCAGAGCCCGCTGGCCGGATGGGTGGCGGTCATCATCCTGTGCGTTTCAGTTTGGGAAATTGAGATGGCGCGATTTGCCCGTATGTACGCGCCGTTCCAAGCGGTGTTCACCTGGTACCTGGTGGCTTTTCTGCGCTACACGATCGACAAGCATGCGGTTGCTCTGCGGTGGATGATTGCGCTGTCTGTCCTCGGCGTCTTGACGTGGGAGGGCGGGATCCTGCTGGGAGTGGCGAATTTACTTGCGGTACTGCTGTCGCACGAGAACGGCCGACTCAGACGGGAGGAATGGCCTCGGTTGATTATGTTAACGTTGTTGCTGGCGCTCCTTTATCTCGCAACGCGCGATCTGCGTGGATACGCGGAGCCTCCCTTGCCGCCGGCTGGTGCGACAGAGGAGCCCACGACACAGTCGCTCTTCGGCGGGTGGCTTGCGCCGCTCTCGCAGCACCCGAGCTGGGCACTCGGATTACTTCTGCCGGTGGCCCTCTGCGTACCTGCGCTACGCTGGATTGTCTCGTTTCGCGATCGGTGGTTGACATGCGGCGGGCTGTGCTTGGTGCTGCTGGCGGCAGCGGCGCACGCGTTTACGGTCGCCGTCGCAGCCCTGGTGTTGATGCTGCTCGTACGGCTCATCGACCGGCGGACGTTGATCGAGCGACCGGCCCGCTATTTCTGGCTGGCGCTCGGCGCATTCGCGCTGTTCTGGTTTCTGGGCGATATCTCAGCGGCTGTTGTGCGCGGCGCGGCAGGCGGCACTTCAGCCGCGGCGGAAGCTTCCGCGATCCTGCACCACTTGCTTGGCTTTCCAGATGTTTACGACCAGATCCTGCGGCCCTGGGGACGCACGCTGCCCGTTCTCTCGCTGGAGATCTTTTTCGCGGTCGGCTACCTTTGCTGGACGTCGATCGTTGCCGAGCGGGGTGAATCCGGCTCTGTTGCGGCTTTGCTGAGCGTGGTCCTCGTTATGGGTCTGGCCGTCGGCGCCACGCCGACCGATCGCGTTGAGACCCGCTATACGTTTTTTCTCTACCCCTGTTTGATCGTCTTGGCGGTCCATGCGCTTTTGGCGCTCGTTCACCGGCAAAAGCGCCTGCGCAGCGCTCCGATCCTGTTGACCGCAGTCGCGCCTTTGCTGTGCTTTGCGGGTACGGAAGATTTTCAGCCGAGGCACATCCAGGAGATCGACTCCGGCGAAATCAATTTTCGCGTCGGTATGTCGGCCGTCCGCGTGGCACATTACTATCCAAGAAATGAAATGGGCGCTGCCGCTCAATATTTGGCCGCGCATGTACGACCGGGCGACGTGGTAATCACGGGAATTCCGAACCTCGATGAATATTATCCCCAGATCGACTATTTCTTTCTCGATGCGAACGACAATCGATATGAGACCTATGTGTGCCAAGACGGCTCAACGGACCGCTGGACGAATCATCGGGTCCTCTACACGGCCGACGCGCTGAAACCCATCGTGAGCTCGGGACACCGGGTATATGCAAGCCTTTACGGGGCTGCTGAGGAGCGCTTGAGGATTCTTGCGCCAACCCTGGGCTGGTCGGTCACTCAAGTGTGGCGCGGGTCCTACGGGCGAGGGGACGTGATACTCATCGTCGCGCAGGCGGACGCTGCCGGTGCCAGGTAGTCTCGCCGCACGAGTCCCATGCAAGCCTTCATACTAGTGCTGATGACCGAGATTATGTGCGGCGAGTTCCTCGTCGGCGCACTCGGCTTGCCGTCGATCCTCAAATTCCTGCCTGAGGCGATGTCGGCGATGGTGCTGGTGTACGTGATTTTCGTCGGCACGCGCGATCGCTTTCATTTGATAGCACCCAAGTATTGGATTTCATTCAGCGCCTTGGTCGTAGTCATGCTTTGTGGAATCGCCAATAATCCAGCCGGCACGGGTCCGATGCTGACCGGTGTACGATTCTTTTTGCGGGCGGTACCCCTGTTTTTTCTGCCGGCCGTGCTGCCGCAGACCGCGGCGCAGCTGAAGCGTCAAATGCAGTTGTTGCTGGTTCTCTGTCTTGCGCAATTGCCGATCGCGGTCTACCAGCGATGGGTGATGTTCCAGAGGGAACATTCTTCCGGCGATGCCATCCGGGGAACACTTCTGGATTCCGGCTTTTTGTCGATGACGCTGATTTCCGCAGTGTTGGTGTTGACCGGCTTGCTACTCAGAGGCCGGATCAGCAAGCTCGCCTACGGGGTGCTTTTTCTGCTCCTTTTGCTCCCGACGACCATCAATGAGACCAAGGGCACGATCGTATTCCTGCCGGTCTGTCTCTTCGTAACGCTGATTTTCGGTGCGAAGCGCAGCGAGAGGTTGCGCTATGCGCTGATGGGAGCAGGCGCCCTGATGATATTCGGGTCCATTTTCGTGCCGATCTACAACGCAATGGAGGTCTACAATCCGTACAAAGAAGAAAGGGACATCACCAACTATTTTACGCATGAGAAGAATCTACGACGCTACATGAGCTCGAACGTGAGCGGCGTCGGCGCGAGGGAACAAGGAGTGCGCAGGTCGGATGCGATCATGGTTCCTCTGCAGTACTTGGCGAAAGATCCAGTGAGGCTTGCGTTCGGGCTGGGACTCGGATCCGTGTCCTCGGGCAATCTCGGCAGTATTTTCAAGGGTGATTACTTCGCGATATTCGAGCCATTTCTCATTCTCTCGTTTACTTTTTTTCTTCTCGAGATCGGGATTTTCGGGCTCGCGATAATCGGCGTTCTATTCTGGATGGTCTTCAGGGATACATTGGTAGTCGCACAAGAGGACGACACATTGACCGGAGCGCTCGCCGCCGGCTGGTTAGGTGTGGTCGCGCTGGTGGCCATCGCGATCGCATACAACGCCGTCCACGAATCCACTCCGATCACCTACTTATATGCCTACTTCTCGGGTCTTATATGCGCGCGACGGGTCGCCCTCGCCCACGGGAATTGAGGCCGGCCCCGAATGAAACCCGACGTTGCCACTCGTGGTTCGATTGATTGGATACTCATTGCGAAGGGCATCGGAATCATCCTGGTCGTGATAGGACACTTTGAGCCGCACGCGTCGCCGGCCTACTGGTCGGAAACCAGGCGGATCATCTACACATTCCATATGCCTCTGTTCTTCATGCTGTCCGGATACTTGTATGTCCATGGGAAATATTCCTACGTCGAATTGATCCACAATAAGGTGCAGCGACTGCTGTATCCTTTCTTCGCCATTGCGGCGGCCTATTACCCGATCAAATATCTCGCCGGCAATGTCATTCACGTCGATTATCCCGTCAATGCAACCAGCATCCTGGCGCTGTTCTCGAATCCGGTGAATTCGTATGCGCCGCTGTTATGGTTCATCCAAGCTCTGTTCTTGATCTTCGTGATTTATCCCTTGGCCAAGTTGTTCTTGAGCGATCTGGCGATCCTGCTGGTATTGCTGGCCATCAATGAGGTCTTTGGAAGCAAGTATCCATTTTTCGGCAATGCACTGGCCTACATGCCGTTCTTTACCGTCGGAGTCATGGTCAGACAGAGTGCCGGTTCATCGGCAGACCAGATCCCCACGAGATGGACCTATTTGGTGGCTTCTCTTGTGATTTTTACGTCGGGCTGTTACCTGGAATTCTCAGGCGCAACTTCGTTTGAGGTGGGATATGCGTTTAAGTGCCTCCTCGGCGTGATGGGGTCGCTGTTCATCATCAATCTGAGCCACGCGATTGCCCGGCTTGAGCGCAGCAAAATAAGGAACGCGCTGATTCAAATGGGCGTTTATTCGATGACCATCTACCTATTCCACCCGATTTTCGAGAGTGCCGTGAGGGTGGGGTTTGCCCAACTCAAGCACTGGGATGCGCCTTTCGAGCTCGTTGCGCTGATCGCCATAGGAGTCGGAGTAGGGGTTCCCATGGTGCTCGAGCGGGAGGTCTTGAGGAGATATTGGGTAACTCGGAAATTCATACTGGGGTTGACCTGAATCAAATGGACACCATCGCAGTTCCCCCTCGTGACCGTCCGGCACCTAAAATCAATACGCTGGAGAGCATTCGCGGATTGGCCGCGATGTTGGTCGTTATTCATCATGTCCCGAATTGGAATTCCAACCTGTGGGACATTCGCATCATCCGCAACGGATACCTGATGGTGGATCTGTTCTTCGTGCTGTCAGGTTTCGTGATCTATAAAGCCTACGGCAGCAAGCTCAACTCTTTCGGGCAGCTATTGCGATTTCAATTTCTGAGGTTTGGCAGGCTTTACCCCATTCACCTGTTTTTTTTGGCCATATTTGTCCTCATAGAGATCTCGAAATACTTCGCGCAAAACAAATACGGCGTCGCCATGCCGAATTCCGCGCCGTTTAGGGAGAGTAATTGGGTCGCGCTCATCGAGCAGATATTTTTGGTCCAGGCGATTGGGCCGACCGGGAATTCGCTGACCTTCAATTCCGCAGCCTGGTCGATCAGCGTGGAATTCTACACGTATTTGATTTTCGCCTTTACCGTGCTCTACGCGGACAAGGCAAAGCACATATTGTTTGCGGCATTCGCGTCGGTTGCCCTCGCATTGTTGCTGGCCAAAATGACTTTCGGCTCGACCGTGATGTTGCGTTGCATTGCGGGGTTTTTCATCGGTTGCCTCACGGCGACGCTGGCCGAAAAGGTGAAAATCAGGCTGCATTCGGCCTTATCGGTTGCGGTATTGCTGGCGCTCATTCTGTTCTTGCAATTCAAGTCGGATTACATTTTTGACCCGGTGATTTATCTCTTATCGGCCGCTCTCATCCTGACGCTGGTTTGTTCCGAACGCGGATGGCTCAAGTCCTTGCTCAACTTGAGAGTCATGACCTGGCTCGGCACGATTTCTTACTCCGTCTATATGTCTCAAACGATGGTCGTCTGGATCGTCAATCAGGTATTCAGGATGGTGCTCAAGGCGCCGGGACTGCTTCGAGCAGGGCGTATCACCCCTCAGCTGCCTCTCGTGGAGGCTGCAATCGGTTACGTCGTCGTGGCTCTTTGCGTATTGCTCGTCAGCCAAGCCACGTACAAGCTGATCGAAGCGCCGTTCCGCAGGAAGTCCCGCGACCTGGTTTTTCGTGGAGATTCGCGCGTAGCAGCGTCCTTAGGGGAAGGCCCCAAAGCATTTCCTCCCGGATGATGTAGATATGCACTGTCGCGGCATGTCGACAGTTGACTTGACGGTTCGCGGCGGAATACCGTGTATCGCGTGTATCGGATGTTTTACATATCCCAGTGACTTAGTTTCCGCGGGATGATTCCGATCCAGAGGACTTTGCAACGGAGAGAGCCGATGAGTGGAAGACGCCTGACGGGGATGAGTGCGGTACTGAGTTGGGTGGCGGTTCTCGCCACGATTTCTGCGCAGAGTCAGGCGGCCCAACCGAATCCGCCGCCGCAAGTGTGCGTCAACGGCAAATGCGTAGTGACGGGCGATCCGCCGCCCGTCACCAGCTCCGGCCCGCAAGGCCCGATCAAGTGGAATCCCGGGCACTACATGGCGTCTTATTCAAAGATTTATCCGGGCAGCACGATTTCCACCGTGCAAAGAGAGCTGGACGATCTGAACAATCAAGACGCCGTGCTCGGATTTCGTATGTACATCACCTGGGGCGCGATGGAGCCAACGCAGGGCAAGTACGATTTTTCCGTGATCGATGCAATTCGCACGCGATTGGAGACGGCATACAACAAGCCCAAACGGCTGGTGGTTTATTTGATTTTGTACAACCCGAGCGCCCTCGGTACGAACGATGGAGGCATCGTTCCCCTGTATATCCAGCAGGGTCAAAACTACAGTGCGAGCCCGGTCGCGGGATCGTACGGTTGGTGGGGGGCGAACTCGAATGGAAATTCAACGGGAATGTATGCTCCGGCCTTGTACACTCAGCCGGTAATGGATCGTCTGATTGCTTTGGTACAGGCGCTTGGACAACACCTCGATGGCGATCCATACGTGGAGGCGGTGGAATTCAACGAGGATGCGACTGTCGCGCAGTGTGCGTCCAACAATGGCACGAATACGGATCCGAGTTACAGCGACGCAGCCTGGCTTACCCAACTCCAGCGTCTGTTGACGGCGACGACAGCTGCATTTCCTCATACCAACGTGATCATGGACAATTCCTGGTTCAATCGGCCGGCCTCTGCCGTAGCACTACAGCAGTGGATGCTGGCCAATCGGATCGCACCGGGCACCTCGGATTCGTGGGGGCAGTCCGCTCTGTCGAATTACGGACTGTCAGTTCTGTCCGACGGTATGCAGACCTATCTGGGCGTCGACGCCAATGCGCCGACGGTCGACCTGCGGCCGAAGACGCGCGCCATGATAGCGGTGGAAGGGCCGGATATCTTCGGCTCCTATTTCGGCACCAAAGGGGGGCCATGGACGCCGCTCGATATCCTCAACGCCGCGAACCAAACCTATTTCGCTTCACATGTCTTCTGGACGCATCTATTCGGCACCGAGTATTTTCGCGGGTCACCCGTGCCGCTGGCTGCCAAATGGCCTAATTTGGCGGCGACCCTCAGTGCAAATCCGTTGACTCATACCGCATACCCGGCAAATTATCCGCAGTAACCCCGTCACGCCCAGCCGCAGGTCTTGTGACCCCGGCTGGCGGGGCGATCACGCTGCGGGGCGCTCACCAGGCTGCGGGGCGCCCGCGCTCCGCTCATTCCAGCCTATGACGACGCCGCGCATCATATCGACGACGAATGCGCGGCCGTGGATCTTGCGGTTGAAATCCCTCCGCAAGGACCCGAGCAGCCAGCGCTTCGCCCCGCGCGAAGATTCGTACGCCAGGCGGATCAAGAAGGACCAATCACCTTCGCGGAGCTTGCGTCCGATCCAGCCGCCCTGGGAGCGCGCATAGTCCGCATACACCCGCTCCATCTCTTTGTTGCCGCGCCAGTGCAGATGAGTGATGGTTATCTCGGGAAGGTAACGGCAGTGATAGCCCTTGGCCAGCGCGCGGTACGACCACTCGTTGTCTTCACAGAAACGCACCAAGGGCCGCTCATCGAACGGGCCTACATCCTGGAAGATCTGCAGCGCGACGCCGAAATTCCCACCGGTGAAGTGATTGCCTTTGAGCGGCATCCGGGTGAACAGGCGCGGCTCATCGATGGTGACGGAGGAGGGGGCCCCAGGCTCGCTCGCCAGCACACGGCCGCTCACGATTTCCCGGGGGTGGCGGGCAAGTGCTGCGCGCACCTCCTCGACCCAGTGCGCGTCGACGAGGCAATCATCGTCCGTCGAGGCGAAGAAGGTCGTGCGGACCTGCTCGATCGCGGTATTGCGTCCTGAGCCACAGCTGCGTTTGTCTGACTGCACGTAGTGCACGCTCAGTCCCCACTGCGCGAACTCGCGCAACATCGAATCCAGCTCGCCGGCCGTGCCCTGGTGAGCCAGCACGATTTTCGCAGGCCACACCGTTCCATCGGCGATCGCGCGCATGCTCTCTCGCAGGCAAGCGCGCCCGAGCGTCGGAATGATCACCGTCAGGTCGCTGGCTATCGGCTTGGAGCTCATGGCACTCTCGAGAGATTGAATTTGTGGGGATTATAGGGTAAGGGTCCGCATCCGCCCACCTGACATAACTCGACGTCACGGCGGTGTCCACGCGCTGCGCAGGCCCGGCAAAAATGCTAATGTTCCGGTCGCCAACGAGAAATAATGAGATCTAATGAGACCGAGCCGTGGTCATTGATGTCGCGATCCTTGTGCCGTGCTTCAATGAAGAGGCGGCCATTGGCAAAGTTGTTGAGGACTTCAAGCGGCACGTGCCGGGCAGCAACGTCTTCGTCTACGACAACGCCTCTACCGACCGGACCTCGGAGGTCGCTGCAGCCGCCGGTGCGATCGTTCGCCGGGAGCCGCTGCCGGGCAAGGGCAACGTGGTGCGCCGGATGTTTGCGGACGTTGAGGCCGATGTGTACGTTCTCGTCGACGGTGACGACACCTACGATGCGGCGAGCGCACCGCTCCTCGTCCGCAAGCTGGTCACCGAATCCCTCGACCTCGTAACCGGCGCGCGAGTCGAAACGTCGAACCAGGCCTACCGACACGGTCACCGCTTCGGCAATTGGCTGCTGACGACGCTGGTCGCCTATCTGTTTGGCAACCGCTTTTCCGACATGTTGTCGGGCTACCGTGTGCTGTCGCGCCGGCTCGTAAAATCGTTTCCCGCGCTATCGGCTGGATTCGAGATCGAGACCGAACTCACCGTTCACGCGCTCCAGCTGCGGGTACCGATTGCCGAGGTCGAGACTCCCTATAAAGATCGGCCGCCCGGCTCGCAGAGCAAGCTCCGCACGGTCCACGACGGCGTTCGGATCCTGTCAACGATCATTCGGCTCGTCAAGGAGGAGCGCCCGTTCTACTTCTTCGGTGTGGTGGGTCTTGTCCTCGGCGCCGCCTCGCTCGCGGCGGGCTTCCCGGTGGTCGTCGAATACACGCGGACCGGCCTCGTGCCGCGCCTGCCGACGGCGGTCCTCGCGACCGGCCTTGCCCTGCTCGGATTTCTCAGTCTCGTGTGTGGGCTGATCCTGGACACGGTGACGAAGGGGCGCCTGGAGCAGAAGCGGATGCACTATCTCAGCATCTCTATTCGCCGGCGCAACGACGCGCGACCCGACGCCTGAGCAAAGTGCGGCGTATCACTAAAGCAGCGGCGCAGAGCGCGCCGGCACGGTTCGTCCTCATTGGATTCGTCGGCTTCATAGTCGATGCCAGTATCCTGCACCTCCTTGTATCCGGGGCAGGCGCGAGGCCGATAGCCGGACGCGTCGGAAGTTTCTTCTGCGCGTCGTTTGTGACGTGGCGCCTCAACCGGCGCTACACGTTTGCCGGGCATAGCACGGGTAACGGGAGTTTCTACGAATGGCTGCGCTATATATGGGCCAGCGGTGTGGGCGCCGCCGTCAACTACTCCATGTTCGCCGTGCTGGTCGTGACCCTGCCGCTCGTCGCAGCAACCCCCACGCTCGGTGTCGCCGCCGGGTCGCTCGCAGGCATGATCGTGAACTTCACGCTATATAAGCTGGTGGTCTTCCGCAGCCGGAAGTGAACGGTACCGCCAGGTGAGACAACCATTCGCCCGATGCAGCCATGTTAAGATTTGCAGGCCATACCTATGCTCTCTAAGCGCGCCATGAGCCAGGCCGTCTTCCCCGGTGTGCGCTTCCTGGGCGTGTTCCTACTGTTTGCGGCCGCAACGGCGATCTTCTTCTCGGAATGGGTGCCGCACCTGTCTTCGGCGCTCATCGGTCCGCCCGAAGACAACATGCAGGATTTCTGGAACACCTGGTATGGCGCGTTTGCGCACGATCCCGGGCATTTCTTTTTTACGAATCTGATCCGATTTCCCGAGGGTACCCCGCTCACTTATCATTCGTTTGCCTATCCTCAGGTTTTTGTCGTCGCGTTGCTTTCGAAAGCTTTCGGTTTGAGCGCCTCGAGCCTGGTCCTTCTGCAGAATCTAACCCTGCTACTTTCCTTCCCACTGGCCGGCACCGGTGCCTTCTACCTGGTGCGGCATTTCACCGGCGATCATGCGGGCGCGCTGCTCGGCGGCTTTGTCTTCGCCTTCAACCCATCGCACGTCGAGCAGGTGATGCACCATGCTCACGTGTCCCAGATCGAGTTCATACCGTTCTTCGTGCTCGCGTTTCTGCTGAGCATCGAGAGGAAGAGTGTCGTATGGCTGTTGTCGGCGATCGTGCTGTTCGCTCTCAGCGCCTTGTCCTGCTGGTATTACCTGTTCTACATCTCCTATTTCGTCGTGTTCCACACGGTGTATGTGGCTCTTCGTGATCGCTCCTTGCCCGCGGGCTGGCAGCTCATCACGCCGATCGCGTGTCTGGGAGGCGTCGTCGCTGCGCTCTCACCGATGCTGGTTCCGATGGTGCGGGCGGCAATGGGCGGTGCCTCCGTCTATTCGCCGGGGAGTGACACATATTTCGCCGACGTGGTCGCCTATGCGGCGTTTCCACCCTTTCACCTGCTCGGTCGCTTGACCGAAGGCGTTTACAGCCGTCTCGCCACCGTCAAGGATTGGAACGAGTGGGAAGGAACCGTATACCTTGGGTTCATAAACGTTGCCGTGCTGGCATGGTTGTGGGCCGCCGGCGATAAGCAACGCCGGAGTTTGCTCGCCTATGTGCTATGCGGAATGCTGGTGTTCTGCATATTCGCGAGTGGGGACTCGCTGCACGTATTGCGCCACCGCATCGTATCCATGCCCGACGTTTTGCTGTCGAACTTACCTTTTTTCAAGAATGTGCGGACCCCGGCCAGGGCCATCGTGTTCGTGTACCTCTTTCTTGCAATCGGGGTTGGCAGCGCGGGTGCGCTGGCATGGCGGAGTCCGCCGCGGCACATCCGTCGCTGGGGAGTGGCGGTGGTGGCGGCGCTGATCGTGCTGGATTTCTATCCGGCGCACCGCTTGCCAATGACCGCGCTGGCATGCTCTCCAGGTCTCGCGCTGATTCGCGCGGACCCTGACCCGGGCTTCGGTGTGCTCGACCTGCCGATTGGCAGGCCGCCCGATGGTTGGCTCGATAATCTATATATGTTCCGGCAGACCTGCCACGGGCGCCCCATAGCCCAGGGGAATACTTCCCGGGATGTCGTCGTGTCTCTACGCGATCGACTGGAGACCCGAGATTTTCAGTTGCAGCGACGCCAGCTGATCGCCGCCAAGGTCAAATACATCGTGATCGGCCACCAGTCGGCAGGCACTCCATTGTCGTGGTTTCCGTCGGATGGCTCTCGAGATGCGTACTACGCGGTCTACCCCACAGTCTACGATGGCCCCGACCTGACCGTGCTGCGCGTCTATTGAGGGATCAGGGAGGATTCGCCGGCTGTGCCGCCGCAAGTATGACGCCCAGGGGCGAAACCGATACAGGCCGGTAGTTTTGCTCGATGAGCGTGACACAGGACTGCGGCAAGAAACCGGGTTTGTGGCCGTGCTTGGGATTCAATTGAATTAGGGGGATATAGCGCCCATCCAAGATGGAGGCGCAGGGAGTCACCGGCTGCCTGCCGAGCTTGAGTCTTTGACCGTAATTGAAAAAATCGAGCATGAACGCATTCTTTGCCCAGTAACACAGCTCGGGTTCCTCGCAAGCGGACCTGCCGCCGCCCCGGTCGGCAATGAGCCGGGTCGCGGCCAAGGTCTCCTGTTCGAGTGCGTCGAGTCCCCGCAAATCGCGCAGCGTCTCGGGCCACAGCCTGACCGCGTACACGCTCAGATATATGCCCAGCAGCAACGCGAGCGCAGGACCCACTTCGGACTCGCGAAGCGAGCCGGGCAAGCGCAGCCGCCAAAGCGACTCGACGGCCAATGCGGTGCACAGACTGGCCGCGATCATGAGATCGAAGAAAGCATTGATGTCGACGCCGCTGCCGCCGGCTGCAGCCGCCGCCACCGCCGCGGCCCCGATCACATAGGCCACCGCAAATTCGCGCGGTTCGCTGCCGCGCGCCATCGGCAACAGCAGCAGTGACAGCGCAATGATCGGCGTAAAGCCGTAGAGTGCGCGACGAGTTTCCTTGATTGCCTGATGCAAGGAATATTCGCGCGTCGAAAGCAGGCCATCGAAAAATGCCGTCCCGTACAGCCACCAGACCCATACGCCGATTGCGGCGAGCAGTAGCACGGACCACGCGATCCAGGTCCAGAACGCTGCCCGGGAGCGCCGCAGGAGCCACCACGTGATCGCGATCGGCAGCGGGATCAAGAGGTGCTTGGTCCAGCCTCCGGCCTGTATCAGCAGCGCTCCCAGCGCGATCGCCCGGGCACTTGCGTTGCCGCGCCATAGAACCACCAAGCCGGTAGTCATGATGGCGTGTGCCAGCCACTGGGGATCGTCCATACCCGCATACGAACGTGCATAAGTCACGGCAAAAGCAGCAAATAGACCCGCCCCCAACCACGCGATGCGGGAGGGCGAGCCGGCGGCGCGCAACCATAAGTAAACGTTAACGGCGACCAGCAGCATGCTGGCGAGCGCCACCACCCGGCCCGCAATGATATTGTCGCCGAGCATCCGCCCAAGTGGGCCGACGATGTAGAAGGACAAGGGCGGATAGTTGTTGACGATGGCGCTGCCCGGGGCCGGATACAGCTCCCCGCCGCGCATCGCGATCTGAGTGAAGAAAGCGTTCCAACCCTCGTTGGGATCGAGCGGCACGAGTCGCCACAACGTAGCGACCGGCTCGATGAGACCGCAGATGATGGTCGCGCCCAGCAGCGCCGCGCCGATCCAATATGTCAGGCTCGCCATCGCGGAGCTGCTCCGGGAGGCGCCGGCGCTCATGGGTCAGGGGTCATCATGGACCAAACAACGCGGGTCGCTACCTCTCACGCGACGATGACGGGGTTTGCGGCTGACGGAGATTTGACAGAGGCAGGAGCCGCATCGGGATAATGAATGACCCGGTCGACCTGGTAGTCCTTGCTGCCGCCCCCATGGGTAAAGATGATGAGTTCCCCCAATAAGCCGAGTGCGAAAATCTGCACACCCAGCACGATCAGCAGTGACGCGAGCAGCAGTGCGGGGCGGTCCGCGAGCGGGCTGCTGAACCAAATCCTCGCGATCACCAAATACAGCAATTCCAAAATTCCGACGGTGAAGGTTGCGACGCCAATCATGCCGAAAAAGCGCAGCGGCCGCTTCGTGAAGCGAACCAGGAAGAATACGGTGAATATATCCAGGAAGCCGCGCAGGTAATTGCGCGGGGGATAGGTGTGATCGTGCCGGTCACCTTTGGATTGCCGCACGGCAATTTCGGCAACCCGAAAGCCCTGGCGTTCCGCCAGCACGGGCAGGAACCGCTGCTGGTCACCGTACAGATGAATTTCCTCGAGAACCTTGCGCCGCATGGCGCGGGCATTGCAACCCAGGTCGCGAAACTGCAGTCGGGTGACGAACCGCAGGAGCCCGTGAAATGCGGCACGACGCAGCGACTCGAACCACCGGGTTGCGCGCGGCTCGCGGTAGCTCACGACAACATCGGCAGTCGCGAGGGTCGAATATAGTGCGCTGATCTCCGAGCCTTCCACCTGCAAATACGCCGGCAACGTCAGGATGACGCTGCCCCCTGCGTACTCGAAGCCCACCATGATCGCAGTCGCCTCGCCAAAATAGCGCGTGAGAGAGATAACGGTGATCGGTTCGCCATCGGCCACGAGCCGGGCGAGCGATTGTTCATAGCCCGGCTGCGGGCCGTCCAGCACGAAGATTAGCTCATACGGTACGCCGAGCCCCGCCAAACCGGACTTGTACTCGGGATACAGGGCCTCGAGCGACGTGCGGCGCGCTCCCACGTAGACGATCACCGATACCTGCACCGCTGATTTGCTCATAGTCATTCGCGGCTCTCGTGTGAGGCGACCAGTCTCATGGTGAGACGGGCGAAGTCATCCGGACGAACGTCGCCCAGCTTATAAATCAATTCGCCCAAGGTACCGCTCGCCATCAAGATGATTGCTGCGGAAAGAAAGATGACACCGCTCCCCGTCAGCGGCAAGGACAGCCGGCCGCCAGCCGGAATCGCTGCGAGCAGGCCGCCGACCAGCGTCACTAAACCGATGAGCGTCAGCGGCAGGCACAGCAGAGTGAACCACACCAGGGGGCGCGCCGTGAACGAAGTCACCGTCTTGATGACCATCAGATCCAGCAGGACCTTGTAGACGCGTGCGAGGCCGTATTTAGATTTACCAAATTGGCGGGCGTGGTGGCGCACCTTCAACTCTGCGATGCGCGGACCGGCGATCGACGCCATCGCCGGAATGAAGCGATGCATTTCGGAATAGAGGGGGATGCTGCGGATCAGCGATCTGCGAAATGCCTTCAATGAACAACCATTGTCGGTGATGCGAACACCGGTCACCCTGCTGATCAGGCGGTTTGCGATCATCGATGGAATCTTGCGCGATATCAATTTGTCCTGCCGCTGGTGGCGCCACCCCACCACCATGTCATACCCCTCGGCAATCTTTTCCAGAAACTGCTCGATGTCTGCCGGGTCGTTCTGCAGGTCGCCATCCATGGTCACGAGAATCTCTCCCGACGCGCACTGAATCCCCGCCGCCATCGCGGCGGTTTGTCCGTAGTTGCGGCGAAATTTCACAATCCGAACCCGCGCGTCGCGCCGTGCGATTTCCTCGCCCCGCAGAACCGTGGAGTCCCGACTGCCGTCATCGACGAACACCATCTCGAACGAAATCTGCAGGGGGGTTACGGCTCTGACGATGGCCGCATACATGGGCTCGATGCTGTCCTCTTCATTGTAGAAGGGCACGATGACGGAAAGCTTGGGGAACGGGTACACGCGGTATCTCAGTCAAGCGAACAGGGTACTGTGCAACCCATTCTTATGCATTGCCAACAATTTATCACAAGGACTGCTGATTACGAACAAACCACGGAATATGTAGTAAACATCCGTCATAAGTCGCGTAATCCGGGAAGTTGGCTGGCATCTCGTATCAGCCCCGCCGCCGTGTCAACGCCGCCTTGAGGAACTGCCATGCCGGGTACATCACGAAATCGTGAAGGGGAACCAGGATTCGATACAGCGGGAAGCCCACCTTGGGTAACGGGATTCGTCTCAGATGAAGCGGCTCAGGTGTAGTCGTCGAGTGCCACAGGTAGTGCCAGCGGTCTCGGTAGCGCTCTCTCTGCCGGAACAGCATTGC
Source organism: Steroidobacteraceae bacterium (assembly GCA_049513515.1). Taxonomy (GTDB): domain Bacteria; phylum Pseudomonadota; class Gammaproteobacteria; order Steroidobacterales; family Steroidobacteraceae; genus Bog-1198. The sequence goes on along the minus strand of JBEKWA010000016.1, from coordinate 7,470 downwards.
CGAGAAAATGGCGGGGGAATCCGGAAGAAACCGCGGAGGTTGAGGCTTGACCGCGAGCGATCTCACCACGTCGCGAGCGAGTCCCCGCACCGACGATTCCTGGCGCACTGCTCGAGCCATGGTCTCGGGCAGTTGGGCGCCCGCCAATTCGGCGGCCAGCAGCAGCCCGAGGCGCAGGATGCGGACAGTGCCGGTCTCGCGAGCCATTGCCTCGATGCTTGCCCAGTCCAAAGTGGGGAAACTTCGCAGGCAGGCCGCGACGTCGGTGATCATCTGCAGACGTTGCCATCGGCCCTTGGCGCCCACGAGACATAGCACGAGCAGTGAATCCTCACCACACATCACGCGCAGCTCTGCTCCCCGGAATGCCAGCTTGCGTGATCGCCGCCAGAATCCCTCATAATCCGTGTCGAATGGAAAGCGCCGGCCGGCGAGCGACCAATGCGGTTCGAGAGAGATTTCGCCGCGCGTGAACAGGAACTCCTTGAACTCGGCGACGTAATGATCGAACTCCGCGTGCGTCAATTGCTCCGAATTCGTGTAGCCCTCCGCTTCCAACACCTCGACCATCGCGACCAGGTCATTCCGGCGTACCAAAAAATCGAGGTCGTTGAAATTTCGCAGCGCGACCGATCCGTAATACTCCTCGGCCGTCACCGCTCCCTTGTAGTTGATGGTCTGGATGGACTTCGACTCGAATATCCGCGAGAGCCGCACGAGCTCGGTGGCGAAGAGGTCGCTCTTGAACGCGGTGATCTTGGAGCGCACGCGCAGGGTGTCGAGCACTTTGGAGGGGATGCGAGAGCCCTCGAGCGACTTCAAATTTCGATGTACGACCGGCGCTACGTAATTGCGTTCCACGCCTGCGAGAAATACGCCCCAGTCGATGCCTTCGTCGACCAGAGCTCTGATCCGTGCCGCCTCCTCATCGCCGAAACCGATGGTGGCGGCGCGACACATGCACTCGAATTCGCGGCCGGCTGCGCGAACCAGTGGACCCCGATCACTCACGCGGTGCCCTTCTTGTGCACGGGGATATCCGGGTGAGCCACTACGCGTTGCCCTGTCAATCGACGCGCAGCCCCGGCCACGGCCCGCAACGCGAGCCGCCGCGGCCGATCCAGATAATAGAAAGGTAGCAGCCAACCTTGATCGACGCTGTGCCGCCAGCTTACGTAGCGCTGCGACGGAAATGCGCTGAATTTAAGGAACCCGAACTGTGCCTTACGGCTCGTGTCGAATGCCCGAAACGCCCGTCCCCTCGACAAGGTGGAGTGCAGCAGCGCAGCGTAGATACCTTCAGCCGTGACCGGATCCACCGAGTCACCGCGCCGGTGGAGGTCGGTGAGCCACTCGGCCGGCAGCGGTGCCGCCAGGGCCTCATTGACCCAACCCAATAGCACCCGCATCGGCAACGCCAATCTCGACCGCGAAGCGGTTGCGGTTATCAACGGCCAGTTCAAGTCGCGCTGCAGCAGGTAATAGGCATCGCACGCCCAGCGCAGGTTTGCACGGCTGCGCGAATAGGTGGCATGTCCACATAGGTGCACGAGAGTGTCTTCCGGAGACAGCACGGCTACCGATCGGCCGCCGATCTGGATGACATGTGCGCGCGCACGCACCTCATCGAGCGGCATTTCGAAGTGGGGCAGGTACAACAGTTGTGAATGCAATCCCAACGCCAATCCCGTGGAATGACGGAAGTCCCGGTGAAACGCCGCGCCGGGAGCCGCGGGTCCCGGCGTGAATTGAGCATTCGACAGCACGACGCTCGCGGCAGCCATCTGCTCTGCATCGACCAGCAGATCGATCGCATGATTGTGCCGGGTCGAGGGTTGCGGGTAGACCGTCGCCGACACCGCTCCTGCCTTCAACAGCACGGTCGATATGCCCGCTGCATCGAGCGCCGTGAGCACGGCCTCGAGAATCTCGGCGTATATCCGGCTGCGCAGGTCTTCGCGCACGCGTGCTACGCGAGCGTAAGTCTGGAATGCCTTGCCGCCATCGATTCCGTTGGCTGCCAAGCTCGCTTCGACGAATGGCAACAGCCCCTTGAGTCCCGTTTGATTCGTCTCGAAGTAAACCTTGACGTCGCGGACTTCCGCCACAAAGCCGAGCCACGCTCGAGCCGCCGCATCGCCCCTGCGGAGGCATGCGGCGAGCAGCAGACCTTGCTCGCGTGACGGCATGAGCCGCAGCAAGGCCGATTCGTAGGGGCCCGTCGTATCGCAACGCAACGGTGTCATCTCAGGGCCGGTAGATCTCATGCGGGGCGTACCCGGCGACGCGCTATTCTGGCGCGGGCGATCGCGACCAGCTCGAGATCCCCCGCATCCGACCTATGCCGGCTTATATTGGCGTCATGAATACGCCGCTTCACCAATACGTCGGGAAGGCACTCCGTGGCGAGACCACCGTCCACCGCGCGCAGCATGAGTTCTTGTATGTCGCGGTGCTTGAATGCGATATCGAGCAAGCCGATCGTTTCGAATAAGGAGCGTCTCGCAATGAAGGATGACCCTAAATTGGGTTGGATCTCCGTGAGACGGCCATCCTGCAGGGTCGATACTTCGTGTTCCACCTCCGCGGACCAGAAGTTTTGCATGTGCGCCGTGCAGATGACGAGCTCCGGTCGTGCCTCGAAGCGCTTCAGCTGAATGGCTGTCTTTTGCGGATGCCACAGATCGTCCGAATCGAGAAATGCCACGAAATCACCGGAGGCTCGCCGAATACCGTGATTTCTGGCGTTTGCGGGGCCGGCATTGTCCTGACGGACGTAGATCACTTGCTTCTCAAAGCGAGCCGCCGCGTCCGGCGTTCCGTCGGTCGACCCGTCGTCGACGACGATGATCTCCATATCGGCAAGGCCCTGTGCCAGCACCGATTCGATCGCTTCCGGGAGGAAGCGCTCGCCGTTGAAAACAGGGATGACGCAACTGACCGAGGTGTTCGTCGACATCCTCAGGCACCTCAGCTGCGTACTTTCGTGAAGAACCGGGGCTGCGCCATCGCACGGCCGCTTGAGCGCCGGCTAGACCTAAAATGTGACATAACAAATACGATCTCGTTAAATTATCATGAAGTATAGCAAGGGCTTTCCCCTATAATTAGCCGAAGCGAGTAAGTCACAAGCCTAAGGTATTACATGGCCGTTCCCGCATTCGATACTCGCCGTCAGGTCCTGACGGCCACCCAGTTGCCCATTACGGGCCTCTGCGAAGGATTCGAGCGCGCCGCAGCAGCCGGATGCCGAGAATTTCACTTGGAGGTGGCAGGGTTCCCCGTCCGTATCCGCGTCGCGGGCAACGCCTGGGCGGACATCGTCGAAGCGTCCATGGGGCACCTGCGCAGCGGCGCCACGGGCGCCCGCGAGCCTGAGTTGACGATTGATGTCTGGGATGCGGTGGAGACCGGCGTTCCCGCCCTGGAACTCGCGAAGCCCGATCCCTCCGAGCCTCCCATCTTGATGAAATCCGCCGAGGACGGTCAATTTGTCGGCGAAGACCGGCATCATGGAATGGTCTGGCTGGATAAGGCGCGCAATCGGATTCTCGGTTTCGCACAGGGTGTCGCATCCTTGAACCTCGATGAGCGCGCGCGACCGTTTCACAAAATGCTGTCCGCATGGCTGGAAGACCGGGGAGTGCAGTTCGTCCACTCCGGCCTGATCACGCACGCCGACAAGGGCATTCTATTCGTGGGGAACGGCGGCGCGGGAAAGTCCACCTCGTCAATCTCCTGTCTGCAGGCCGGCATGGGATACCTCGGGGATGATTTCATCGGCCTCGGCATCGAGGACGGTCGATTCGTGGGGCATGGTCTGTATGCGTCGTGCTTGCTCAACGTGCACCACATCAAGCGTTTTCCGGATTTGCAGCCGCTTGCCCATGCGCCGAACTACGATTACGAAGAGAAATTTGTCTTGTATCTGACGGAAGCCTTCCCCGGGTGTCTGCGGCGACGCATAGGCATCAATGCCTTGATGCTGCCTCGGGTCGTCGACGCCGAGATCACGAGATTCCGACCGGCGACGAAGGCTGCGACCTTGATGGCGATAGCCCCCACCTCGGTAATGTTGTTGCCGCGACCGAATCGAGCGGCGTTTGACCGCCTGACTCAGCTCGTCCAAAACACGCCAAGCTTTTGGCTCGAGCTCGGCCGGCGTGTGGACCTTATTCCGGCTGCCGTTCAAGCGTTGGCAGACAGTCTCTAAGGTCTCGGTCATGAGCGCATCCATCAGCTGCGTCGTGCCTGTGTACAACGGTGCGCGATACCTCGCCGAGGCGCTGGATAGCATCCTTGCGCAGACCTTGCCGCCAACCGAGATCATCGTGGTCGACGACGGCTCTACCGACGCCACGGCCCAGGTAACGGACGCCTATGCCAAGCATGTGATCTACGTGCGGCAAGCGAACGCGGGGCCGGCAAGCGCCCGCAATCGCGGCATCGGTTTGGCGAAGGGCGATTTCATTTCGTTTCTAGACGCCGACGATTTGTGGCACAAGGACAAACTCGAGCGACAGCATCTGGCGCTTCAATCCAATCCTGCCGCGGGCATCTGCATCACGTATTTGCAGAATTTCTGGGTGGAGGAGCTGGCGCACGAGCGCGATCGCATGCGCGATCATGGCTTCGCGAAGCCGATGCCGGGATACGTGTGTCAATGCCTGCTCGCTCGGCGAAGCGTTTTCGACACCGTAGGTTGCTTCGATGAATCCAAACGACTGGGTGAAGACCAGGACTGGTTCCTGCGCGCGGATCGGGCCGGTATTATCAAGGAAACGGTGACCGATGCGCTCGTTTATCGCCGTATTCACGGCCAGAACATGACTTATGAGGTCTACGAACCGTCGAAGGCGCGCGCGGATCTGCTCGATAACGTCTTCAAACACCTGCAACACCGGCGCGCGCGTGCGCCTGAAAAGTAACGACGAGTCGATATCACCTACAGAGGAATTGACATGCTCTCACTGTCTCAAGTCATCTCCGCAAACGAACAGCAAGTAGCCGCCAAGGTCATGGACGGGGAGGCAATCCTCATCAACCTGGCGACCGGCGCTTATTACAGCATTGGGGCCACCGGGGGGTTCATCTGGTCGCTGATCGAGCGGCGGGTCTCGATCCAGGACATCGTGCGGGCCGTGACGGCACACTACGAGGTAGACCAAGCTCGAGCGGAGGCGGACGTGTTGCGCCTGAGCGAGGAGCTGATTACGGAGGGATTGGTGGTCGCAGCCTCGGCGAGCGGCACCGCCGCAGGCGTCGCGCCGCCGCCCACCGGTGCCGCCAAGCTTGCGTATCAAGCGCCGGCGATCGAAAAGTTCACGGACATGGCCGAGATGTTCGCGCTGGATCCGCCTTTGCCGGGATTGAGTTACCAGACAGCCAATTCCAAGGATGCGCACCGGCCGGGTGACGACGATTAATTTGTGAAATTGCTCGTTACGGGTGCCGCCGGCTTCATAGGATCGTCCACGGCGCAGCGCCTGCTCGAACGCGGCGATGAAGTCGTCGGCCTCGATAATCTGAACGACTATTACGATGTATCGCTCAAGCATGCCCGGCTCGAGCGTCTGCAGCCGCATCGGTCTTTCCAATTCGTGCATGCAGACTTGGCCGATCAAGCCGCCATGGCGAGCCTGTTCGCGAAGGAGGGCTTTCATCGCGTCGTACACTTGGGCGCACAGGCCGGTGTACGGTATTCATTGAAGGCCCCGCATAGCTACATGCAGAGCAACATCGTCGGCACACTCAACGTGCTCGAAGGATGCCGCCAAAATGCCGTGGAGCACCTCGTCTATGCGTCTTCCAGTTCCGTGTATGGCGCCAGCGCGAGGCTGCCGTATTCCGTGCACGAACCCGCCTCCCACCCGTTGTCCCTGTACGCGGCAAGCAAACGCGCCAACGAGTTGATGGCGCACAGTTATTCGAGCGTGTTTGGTCTGCCGACCACGGGTCTGCGGTTCTTCACGGTGTACGGCCCCTGGGGCCGCCCGGATATGGCGCTGTTCTTGTTCGCGCGCGCGATTCTGGAAGGGCGGCCCATTGAAGTGTTCAATCACGGCCACCACAAGCGCGATTTTACGTACATCGATGACATCGTCGAGGGTGTGATCCGCGTGGTCGACCGAACAGCGCAACCAGACCTGCGATGGGACGCCGCTCATCCCGACCCTGCATACAGCCCTGCGCCGTATCGGCTGTATAACATCGGCAGCAACCGCCCCGTCGATCTGCTGCGCTACATCGAAGTCCTCGAAGACTGCCTGGGCCGGAAAGCGGAAAAGATCCTATTGCCGATGCAGCCCGGCGATGTCGCCGACACGTTCGCGGATGTGCGCGAGCTCGAAGAGGATCTCGGGTATAGGCCAACCACTCCCATTGAGGTGGGCGTACGCAATTTCGTCGATTGGTACCGAGAGTACTACCGAGCGCGCTAGTCGGAGTTATCCGGCCGCGATGGCGCCGAATGCGACCGGACTAATTCACCACGACGGTCCAATTCAGGATTTGCTGCACGGCGGTCTCGCCGCCGGTCCCTGCGGTGAAACCGAAATAGGCGGTGTTGCCACCGACCGTGCCGGGAATATTGATGGCCGTCGAGGCGGTGAAGCTGGCGTCGGTGACGGTGTCGGTGAGCAGCAGTGTCAGCGTGGCGCCGTTGTAGCTGATATGCGCATGCAGGATATCCCCGCTGTGCAGATTGATGCCCGAGGAGGTCATATCGATCGCCGGTACGGTCGGCGTGGCTCCGTTGATGTAGAAGCCGGTGGAATCGGTGCCTTCGCCGGCGTTGCTGTACAGGTCGAATTTTATGGCGACGCTCTTGCCGATCCCCTGATAACCGAGGTCGCCCCCGCTGCGGCCGATTGCCTGCGTACCCTGATTTTGAATGGTGAAGGTGAAGCCGTCGGCGATGCTGGCGCTGGCCGGGGTCACCTGGAAGTTGAAATCGGTGGTGAAGCTTTGCACGTTCACGGGGGTCGCAAACCAGGCGGCGCGCGCCTCGGTGGCCCCGCCGTCGGTCAACTCGAGTGACCCGCCGCTCACCACCGCGCCGCTCACCAGGCTCAAGCCCGCCGCGCTGCTGAAGCCGCTTGGGTCGTTCACCACGGTCGTTGAAGTGGGGGCAGCTACTGCGAACGTCCAATTCAGGATTTGCTGCACGGCGGTCTCGCCGCCCGTCCCGCCGGTGAAGCCGACATAGGCGGTGTTGCCACCCACCGTGGCGGGAATATTGATGGCCGTCGAGGCGGTGAAGCTGGCGCTGGTGACGGTGTCGGTGAGCAGCAGCGTCAGCGTGGTGCCGTTGTAGGTGATATGCGCATGCAGGATATCCCCGCTGTGCAGATTGACCCCCGAGGAGGTCATATCGATCGCCGGTACGGTCGGCGTGGCTCCGTTGATGTAGAAGCCGGTGGAATCGGTGCCTTCGCCGGCGTTGCTGTACAGGTCGAATTTTATGGCGAC
>JBEKWA010000015.1:0-96629 GCA_049513515.1 Steroidobacteraceae bacterium | reverse complement strand
CAGATTCGCGGGATGGACATCACCATCTCGACGTCGGCCGCGGACGACAAGCACGGACGTGCGCTGCTCGAAGCCTTCAACTTTCCGTTTCGCAAGTAGGGTAATAGCCCATGGCAAAGACCAACATGCTCATGCGCGAGAAGCGCCGTCTCAAGGTAGCCAAGAAGTACGCTGCCCGGCGCGCCGAGCTGAGAGAGCTGATCCGCAATCCCAAGACGGGGGCGGAAGAGCGCGTCGCGGCGCAGGCCGAGCTGCAGCGCCAGCCGCGCGATGCGAGCGCGCATCGTCAGCGCAATCGCTGCTCGATCACCGGCCGCTCGCGCGGGGTGTATCGCAAGTTCGGCTTGGCGCGCACGAAGTTGCGCGAAGCCGCGAGCCGCGGGGAAATCCCGGGCCTTTCGAAGGCGAGCTGGTGAGGCGCGCACAATGAGCATGACAGATCCGATCGCCGATCTTCTGACCCGCATCCGCAACGCACAGTCCGCGGGCAAGGCCACCGTGGCCGTGGGCGCCTCGAAGCTCAAGCTCGCCATCCTCAAGGTATTGAAGGATGAGGGCTACATCGCCGGCTACGGAGTCGATCCCGCGAGTCCGCACAAGGCTCTGTCCATCGAGCTCAAGTATCACGAGGGGCGCCCCGTGATCGACCGCATCGAACGCATCAGCCGTCCGGGGCTGCGCATCTATCGCGGCAAGGACGAGCTGCCGAAGGTGCTCGGCGGGCTGGGGGTAGCGGTGGTCTCGACGCCGCAAGGCATCATGTCCGATCGGCAGGCGCGCGCTGCCGGCACCGGCGGCGAAGTGCTCTTCGTCGTTCAATAGTCTCAATAATAGATACCGCCAGGACTTCATCATGTCTCGAGTAGCAAAGAAACCGGTAGATCTGCCGCAAGGCGTGAGCGCCACGATCGGCGCCGACAGCGTGACGGTGAAGGGTGCCAAGGGATCGCTCACGCTTGCGCTGAAGAGCGGCATCAAGGTGGTGCAGCAGGAGAAGCACCTCGAGGTGCAGGCGAGCTCCGGCGCGGAGGGCCTCAATGCAATCGCGGGCGCTACGCGCGCGCACCTCGCGAACATGGTCATGGGCGTGACCAAGGGTTACGAGAAGAAGCTCGAGCTCGTGGGCGTCGGCTATCGCGCCGCGGTACAGGCCAAGAGCCTCACCCTGACGCTTGGATTTTCGCATTTGATCAATTACGCGATCCCGGAAGGCGTGACCATCGAGACGCCCAGCCAGACCGAGATCGTGGTGAAGGGCATCGACCGCCAGCGCGTCGGACAGACGGCTGCGGAGATCCGCGGATTCAGGCCGCCGGAGCCCTACAAGGGTAAGGGCGTGAAGTATTCGGACGAAAAGATTTCGCTGAAAGAGGCGAAAAAGAAGTAACCACATGAAGCTGCACAAGAAAGACACGCGATTGCGGCGCGCGCTGCGCAGCCGCGTGAAGATCAAGGAGCTCGCCGCGATGCGGCTCTCCGTCCACCGCACGCCGCGCCACATCTATGCGCAGATCTTCGCCGCCGAAGGCGATAAGGTGCTCGTGGCCGCCTCCACCGTGCAGAAAGACGTGCGCGGCGAGCTGAAGACCACCGGCAACATCGAGGCCGCCAAGGCCGTCGGTCGCGCCATCGCGGAGCGGGCCAAGGCGAAGGGCATCGACAAGGTTGCATTCGACCGTTCCGGCTTCATGTATCACGGCCGCGTGAAAGCGCTGGCGGATGCCGCCCGAGAGGCGGGTCTCGAGTTCTAACGGAGACACTATGGCGAGAACAGAAAAACCGATGTCCGGAGACGACCTGCTCGAGAAGCTGGTCGCCGTGAATCGCGTCGCGAAGGTGGTCAAGGGCGGCAAGCAGTTCGGCTTCACCGCGCTCACCGTTGTAGGCGATGGGGCCGGACGAGTGGGCTTCGGCTACGGCAAGGCACGCGAGGTGCCGGTGGCGATATCCAAAGCCATGATGCAGGCGCGCAAGAGCCTCGTGAACGTATCGCTCAAGAACGATACGTTGTTCTACGCGGTCAAAGGACGGCATGGGACGACGCGGGTCTACATGCAACCGGCCGCGGACGGTACCGGCGTGATCGCCGGTGGCGGCATGCGCGCCGTGTTCGAGTGCGCGGGCGTGCGCAACGTGCTCGCGAAGAGCTACGGGTCGCGCAATCCGATCAACGTGGTACGGGCGACGATGGACGCGCTCGGGAAGCTCCGCACCCCGGACGACATCGCGGCGAAGCGCGGCAAGAGCGTCGAGGAAATCGTGGGCTGAATGGCATGAGCGACAAATCCGTCAAAGTCACCTTGATCAAGAGCATGGCGGGACAGCTCGCCAACATTCGCGCCTCCGCGCGCGGGCTTGGCCTGCGCCGCATCGGCCACACCGTGGTCGTGGCGGATACCCCGGCGAACCGCGGCATGATGTTTGCCGCGAGCCACATGCTACGGGTCGAGCCTGCGGATGGCGAAAAGTCCACCGCGAAGAAGCGAGCCCCAAGAGAATCGCAAGGCTCGAGGTAAGAGGACCACTATGCGCTTAAACACCATCAAGCCGGCAGCCGGCGCCAAGCGGCCGCACCTGCGTGTCGGACGCGGCGCGTCCGCCGGCCAGGGGAAGACGTGCGGTCGCGGCGTCAAGGGTCAACGCGCCCGCAAGGGCGGCTACCATAAGGTCGGATTCGAGGGCGGCCAGATGCCGCTGCAACGCCGCTTGCCCAAGACGGGTTTCCGCTCGGCCATGAAGGCGAGCCGCGCCGAGCTCACGCTCGGCGATCTGATGCGCGTGCCCGCGAGCGAGGTCACCCTGGCCGCGCTCATCGAGGCGAGCCTGGTCCCGGAATACACCGAGCGGGTGAAGATCATTCTCTCGGGAAGCGTCAGCAAGGCCTTCGTCATCAAGGACAAGGCGATCACCGCGACCAAGGGTGCGAAGAGCGCGGTCGAGTCGGCCGGCGGCCGCTTCGAGGTCTGACGTCCGATGGCCACCTCGACTGCCGCTACCGCCTTAGGAGACATGACGCGTTTCCAGGAGATGCGCAGGCGCCTGTGGTTTCTCCTGGGTGCGCTCGTCGTGTATCGCGTCGGCACGTTCATCCCCGTCCCGGGCATCGACGCGGCGAAGTTCGCGCAGTTCTTCTCCGGGCAGCAAGGCACGCTCCTCGGCATGTTCAACATGTTCTCGGGCGGTGCACTGCAGCGCTTCAGCATCTTCGCCCTGAACGTGATGCCCTACATCACGGCCTCGATCATCGTGCAGATGGCCTCCATGGTGTATGCGCCGTGGAACCAGATCCGCAAGGACGGCGAGTCCGGCCGGCGCAAACTGATGCAGTACACCCGCTACGGCACGGTGGCGCTCGCCGGGTTCCAGGGTTTCGGAGCCGCGCTCGCCATCCAGAATGCGGGCAACAACCTGGTGCCCAACCCTGGGTTTCAGTTCTTGTTCGTCGCAACCGTCTCGATCACGACGGGCACCATGTTCGTGATGTGGCTCGGCGAGCAGATCACCGAGCGGGGCATCGGCAACGGCATCACCATGATCATCGTCGCGGGCATCGTTGCCGGGCTGCCGCGCGCCATCGGCAACACCTTGGAAATGGTGCGCTCGGGCGAGATGAACCCGCTCATCGTATTGCTGATTCTCGTAGTGGTGATCGGGGTCACCTTTTTCTGCGTGTTCATCGAAACGGCGCAGCGCAAGATCCAGGTCAACTACGCGAAGCGCCAGGTCGGGCGCCGCATGATGCAGGGCCAGAGCACCCATTTGCCCTTCAAGCTCAACATGGCGGGCGTCATTCCGCCGATCTTCGCCTCGAGCTTGCTGGTATTCCCGGCGACGCTCGCGCAGTTCTTCGGCAACAGCCCGAATCCGAATGCATTGCAGCGCACCCTGCAGAAGGTGGCCGCGATCCTCAACTACGGGCAGCCCCTGCACGTCATCCTGTTCGCTCTGCTCATCATCGGCTTCGCCTTTTTCTACGTCGCCCTCGTGTACGACGCGCGCGACACGGCGGAGAACCTCAAGAAGGCAGGTGCCTTCATTCCGGGCATACGCCCCGGCCAGCAGACGGGCGACTACCTGGATAAGGTGCTCACCCGGCTGACTTTGTGGGGCGGTCTTTACATCATGGGTGTGTGCGTCCTTCCCGAGATCGCACGTATGCTGAATCCCAGCATCCCGTTCCAGTTCGGCGGCACCTCGCTCCTGATCATCGTGGTGGGCGTCATGGACTTCGTGGCTCAGGCGAAGTCGCATGTGATGTCGCACCAGTACGAGGGCCTGTTGAAGAAATCCAGTCTCCGGGGCATTGGGAGTAAGAAATGAAGGTTCGTCCGTCGGTCAAGAAAATCTGCAAGAACTGCAAAATCGTGCGGCGGCGCGGCATCGTCTACGTCATTTGCTCATCCGATGCGCGTCACAAGCAGCGCCAAGGATGAGGGCCAAGGTGAGGACAACGCTGATGGGACAGTCGATGGACCGGGCCGTCTGCATTGATCATCAGGGTATTTTTGGTTATAATTCTCTGCTTTTTCGCGGGCGGTACTCTCGTCCGTGCAAGCGCGGATTAGGGGAATCTTGATGGCGCGTATCGCCGGCATCAACATACCGATGAACAAGCACGTCGTCATCGGCTTAACTCACATCTTTGGCGTCGGCAAGAGCCGGGCCATCCGCATTTGCGATGCGGCCGGCGTGAAGCACGCCGTCAAGGTGAAGGATCTCACGGACGCCGAAGTGGCATCGCTGCGCTCGCAGGTGGCGAAGTTCGCGGTCGAGGGCGACCTGCGCCGCGAGGTGTCCATGAACATCAAGCGCTTGATGGACCTTGGGTGCTATCGCGGCATCCGCCATCGCAAGGGCTTGCCGCTGCGCGGCCAGCGGACCCGCACCAATGCCCGTACCCGCAAGGGACCGCGCAAGCAGGCGGTCAAGATGAACGCGCCCCCCGGCAAGGTCTAAGGGCGCTGCAGGATTTAACTCATTGCCCGCGATGCGGGCAATTCGCGTCGAACTAGGAATGCAACACTATGGCTGATCAGAAGCAAAATAACGCGCAGGGCCAGGCCGCCGGCGGCGCTGCGAAGCCTGCCCGCAAGAAGGCGCGCAAGAACGTGCTGGATGCGATTGCCCACGTGCACGCCTCGTTCAACAACACCATCATCACCATCACCGATCGTCAGGGGAACACGCTCTCCTGGGCGACCTCGGGCGGCTGCGGCTTCCGCGGCTCGCGCAAATCCACCCCGTTCGCCGCTCAGGTGGCGGCCGAGCGCGCCGGTACGGCGGCTCAAGAGCACGGGGTGAAGAACGTCGAGGTGCGCGTGATGGGTCCCGGACCGGGACGCGAATCGGCGGTGCGCGCATTGAACGGTTGCGGTCTGAAGATCACCAACATTGAAGACGTTACGCCGATCCCCCATAACGGTTGCCGCCCACCGAAAAAGCGGCGCGTCTGAGGACCCCCCAAGGGTCGATTCGCTCAAGTTAGACCAGATCTAAAGGTTCGCAATGGCAAAGTACACCGGTCCGAAGTGCAAGCTCTCGCGGCGCGAGGGAACCGACCTGTTCCTGAAGAGCGGGTCGAAGCCGCTGGAGTCGAAGTGCAAGCTCGAGGTGCCGCCGGGCGGCGTGAAGAGCGAGCGCAAGCAGCGCTTGTCCGAGTACGGGTTGCAGCTTCGCGAGAAACAGAAATTGCGCCGCATGTACGGCGTGCTCGAGCGTCAGTTCCGAAACTACTACCAGAAGGCTGCGGGGCGCCCCGGCGCGACCGGCGAGACGCTGCTGCAATTTCTGGAATCTCGTCTCGACAACGTGGTCTATCGGATGGGCTTCGCCGTCACGCGCGCCGAGGCGCGGCAGTTGGTGAGCCACAAGGGCGTGTCGGTGAACGACAAGCTGGTGAACATCGCCTCCTATCAGTGCAAGGCGGGCGACGTGATCAGCTTGCGCGAGAAAGCCAAGAAGCAGACTCGCGTGCAGGCGGCCCTCGGCGTGGCGGCCCAGGTGGGCTTCCCGGATTGGGTCGAAGTGGACGACAAAAAGTTCTCGGGCCTCCTGAAGTCGGTGCCCGAGCGGCAGGAGATCCTGCCCGACATCAACGAGAGCTTGGTCGTCGAGTTGTATTCCAAGTAGCGCATCCTCAGCCGCCCGGCCGGCGGCATCGCAGCGCTTGCTGCGCAGTGTCCGAAGTTTTTAGCGAGGTATTCCATGCAGGGATCCATTAACGAGTTTTTGAAGCCCCGGGTGGTCAAAGTGCAGCCCGTGTCGACGCGCCATGCGCGGATCGTGATCGAGCCGTTCGAGCGCGGGTTCGGACACACGCTGGGCAACGCCTTGCGCCGCGTGCTTCTGTCGTCATTGCCGGGCGCGGCGATCACGGAGATCGAGATCGAGGGAGTGCTCCACGAGTACACCGCGATCGAGGGCGTGCAGGAAGACGTGGTCGACATCCTGCTGAATCTCAAGGCGGTGGCCATTCGCATGCACACCCGTGAAGTGGCTGAAGTCCGGCTGCACAAGAAGGGCCCGGGTCCCGTCACCGCCGGCGACATCGCGGGCGATCACGACATCGAGATCCTGAATCCGGATCTCGTGATCGCGAATCTCACCAAGGCGGGGGAGTTGTCCATGTCGCTGAAGGTCGAGCGCGGCCGTGGTTATCGGCCCGCCGCTCAGCGCATGGCGTTCGAGGAACAAACGCGCGCCATCGGCCGCCTGCAACTCGATGCCTCCTTCAGCCCGGTGCGCAAGGTCACCTACAACGTCGAGAGCGCTCGTGTCGAACAGCGCACCGACCTCGACAAGCTGATCCTCGATATCGAGACCAACGGCACCATCGATCCGGAAGAGGCGATTCGCCGGGCCGGCGGCATCCTCAAGGATCAGCTGTCCGTGTTCGTCGATCTGCAGGGCCAGGACGACTCGACCGCCAAGGCTACCGAGACGCAGTTCGATCCCATCCTCCTGCGGCCGGTCGATGAGCTCGAGCTCACCGTACGCAGCGCCAACTGCCTGAAGGCGGAGAACATCCACTACATCGGCGACCTGGTGCAGCGGACCGAGGTGGAGCTCCTGCGCACCCCGAATCTCGGCAAGAAGTCGCTCACCGAGATCAAGGAAGTGCTCGAGAGCCACGGCTTGACGCTCGGCATGCGCATCGACAACTGGCCGCCGCCGGGATTGAAGCGCGACGACGATCGCGACGGCATCTGATCGCAGGACAGCAGCGCGAGACCACAGACAGTAGGGCTTTTCAAACATGCGTCACAGAAACAGCGGGCGTCAGCTCTCGCGTAACTCATCTCATCGCCATGCGCTGTTGCGCAATATGGCCACTTCGCTCCTGCGCCATGAGATCATCCGCACGACTGTCCCGAAGGCGAAGGAGCTGCGCCGCGTGGTCGAGCCCCTGATCACGCTGGCAAAGATCGATTCCGTGGCCAAGCGGCGTCTCGCCTACGCGCGGCTGCGCGACGTCGCCGTGGTGGAGAAGCTGTTCGACGATCTCGGGCCGCGCTTCAAGGCACGTGCCGGCGGTTACACGCGCATTCTGAAGATGGAGCCGCGCCCTGGCGACTCGGCGGACATGGCGCTCATGCAGCTCGTCGAGGAAGTCAAGGTCGAGAAGGAACAGAGCACCGACGGCAAGCAGGGCCGCTCCAAGCGAGCCAAGAAAGCCGCTCCCGCGGGCAAGGACGAGGCGGCTGCGGCGCCCAAGCGCCGCAAGGCGAAAGCGGCCTAACGGGGCAGGCGGTCAGGCGGCCGCGGTGATCCCCGCGAACGCATCCCGGGTCATGTTTTCCGGGACGTTGTCGGTGGTCACGACGTTGTCCTCGATGCGAATGCCGCCGTAGGGCCGCAGCCGCTCCACCATGCTCCAGTCGATATGGCTGCCGCGCGCGTCGTCGCGCGCGGCCTTCAGCAGCGAGTCGATGAAATAGATGCCGGGCTCGACCGTCACCACGACGCCCGGCTCGAGCATCCGCGTGAGCCGTAGGTAGGGGTGCCCCTCGGGCCGCGAGAGTTCTGCGCCTTGCGAGTCGCCCATCACGCCGCCTACGTCGTGTACCTGGAGACCCAGCAGGTGCCCGATGCCGTGCGGAAAGAACACGCTCGTGACCCCCGCCTCGAGCGCCGCCTGGCCCTCCAGCGTGATCAATCCGATCTGCTCGAGCACATCCCCGATGAGGCGATGCGCCGAGAGGTGCACTTCGCGGTAATCACGCCCCGTCACGATCTCATCGCACATGCGCAGCTGCGCGGTGTTGAGCGCCGCAATCAGATCGGAGAAAAATCCCGGCGCGGCAGCATAAGTGCGCGTGATGTCTGCCGCGTAGCCCCGGAATTGCGCGCCCGCGTCGATTAGGAACGAGCGCAGCGAGTCGGGCGGGCGGCGTTCGAGATGCTGATAATGCAGCACCGACGCGTTTTCGTTGTAGGCAACGATGTTGTTGTACGGCATTTCCTCCTCGCGCTGCTCACACGCCTCGAGGTAGCGCATTTGGGTCGCGTATTCGGACGCGCCGTCGAGGAAGGCCGCCAATGCCGCGCGATGCCCGCGTGCACCCAGCGCATTCGCGCGCCGCATGCATTCGAGCTCATAGGGCGTCTTCACGGCCCGATCGTAGTGCAGCTTCTTGAGCAAATCGGGATCGTTGAGGCTGCCGGCCGCTGCGTCGGGAAGGGCCTCGCTCGGGCCAATGAAGGCGACGCGGCCGAGACCAGTCCAGTACACCGCACCCTCGAGCGTGGGATTCGCGAGGGGCGTGATCACGACTTGCTCCGTCCAGCGCTCACGCGGCACGCTCGCCGGCTTGTGCCAGTAGTCCTCGGGACGATGAAACAGCACGTGCGGGGCCCGGCCGGGCACATAGATCAGAATACAGCCGGGATTGTCGATGATCGGTACCCAGGCCTTGAAGTGCGGGTTCACCTTGTACGGATAGGCTTGATCGTCCAGAAACAGCATGGGGGGAGCGCCCGCGTGAATCACCAGCGCATCGAATCGCGTCGCCGCGAGCACCGCATCGGTACGTCTCGCCAAGGTCCTCAAATGCTCGGAATACAGCTTGTCCAGACCTGCCTCGTGCACGCTCACTCCTCCGAAGACTCCGTTGCCGCCCCAACGCCCACTGCCTCGCGGCTCCGATCCGCGACGTTAACCTGAGGTTAAAGGCGCTCCATGAACGCGAAAGTGATATGAAATTGAGCCGAAACACTCTAAAATCGGCCCGGACAGTTGGGTGGAAGCCCAATACAACACGCTTGCCTAAAACGTTAT
The DNA here is from genome assembly GCA_049513515.1 of Steroidobacteraceae bacterium. GTDB lineage: Bacteria > Pseudomonadota > Gammaproteobacteria > Steroidobacterales > Steroidobacteraceae > Bog-1198. The sequence goes on along the minus strand of JBEKWA010000015.1, from coordinate 87,352 downwards.
CATTAAATTTCTGGGGTATCGATAGATGAAGACCAAACTTGCTTTAAGCGCTTTTGTCGCTGCGCTCGTGCTGGGTGCCTGCAGCAAGACCGAGGCTCCTGCGCCGACGACCGATACGACTCCGCCGCCTGCCGCTACGCCAGCTCCTGATTCGGCCGCTTCGGCCGCCGCTGACTCCGCTGCTGCTGCCAGCGCTGCTGCCGACGCGGCACAATCCGCCGCGTCCGCGGCTTCGGCTCCGAAGTAACTCGCTTCGAAAGCTGATCCATGCCCGGGCGGACGGCCGAGTCGGCGCGTTCGCTCGGGCATTGTCTTAATTGGCGGAGGTATTCGCTTCCTTGCTCGTCAGCATTCGCGACTGCAGGCACTCCAAGAAGGATCGTCAGTGGATCCAGGGGGTTTATCCTGAGTATCTCGATGCCTTGGCGGACTTGAATACCGGTTTGTTCTCGGTGCTCGGTGCCAGCAATCCACACCAGGACGAGATTTTTGCCAACTGGTTCTCGAACGATCATTCCCACCCGCTGGTGATCTCCAAGGGGGCGGAAGCGGTGGGGTTTGCGCTCGTCAGCCGGCCCCGGGTCGCAGCCGCCGGCGAGGCTCCCGTCAATTACCATATGTCGGAGTTCTTCATCCGCAAGCCGAACCGGCGGATGGGCATCGGCCGCGATGCGGCCAAGCTCATATTCGATCGGTTCGCGGGCGACTGGGAAATCGTCGAGTATCAGAGGAATCCCAGCGCCGTGACCTTTTGGCGGCACGTGCTCACGACTTATTGCAAGGGCCGCTATACGGAGCGCTCCCTGAACGGTGAGGTGCACCAGCGCTTCACCAGTCGCCCGGCGGCTGCCCGCTAAAGCTGCCGGACCGCCCGTACGGGGCCGGCATCACCCTCCGACGGATTGGGGTCCGCTCGCTCAAGAAAGGCGCACTCTGGCCGACTTCGTGAGGAGCGTTCACCTCACGGTGCCCGCGCCACGTTTGTCCTCCGAGAGCGAAATTGACCGTTCCAGCGCACACATCCTCGCAGCCGCAGCATTCCCAGGATGCCTTCGCCTTCATCCAATCGCTCGCGGCCGAACTGTCGGCCGGCAAGGTAGACCTGCCTTCCTTTCCAGAGATCGCGGTGCGCGTGCGCCGCGTGCTGTCCGATCCGGCTTCCTCCGTGAGCCAGGTGGTGCGCGTCGTGGGATCCGAGCCGGCGCTCTCGGCTCGCCTTCTGCGCATCGCCAACTCCGCCTCGCTCAACCGTAGCGGCAAGCCGGTCACGGACCTGCGCACCGCCATCAACCGCATCGGCCACAACATGGTGCGCAGCGCCGCGATTTCGTTTGCCATGGCTCAGATCCGCAAGAGCAACACGCTGGCGGGGCTCGAGGATCAGCTGCAGCAACTATGGAAGGAAAGCACGGCGGTCGCCGCGCTTTCCTTCGTACTGGCGCGCACCTGCACGCGCGTGAATCCCGACGAGGCCCTGCTCGCGGGCATGATGCATAGTATCGGCAAGCTCTATGTGCTCACACGCGCAGTGTCTCACCCAGAGCTTTTCACGACGAGCGGCATAGTCGAGCAGATCGTCGGTGAGTGGCACGCCTCGATCGGCAAGGCGATCCTGGAGAACTGGGAATTTCCGGAGAGCATGGCGCAGGCGGTCGGGGAGCAGGAGGAGCTCACGCGGGAAGAGCCGGCGCAGGCGGATCTGAGCGACGTCCTCGCGGTCGCGATATTGATGGCACGCAATGCCGCGAGCGAGCCGGACGTCGTTTTGGCGCTCGAAGGCTTGCCGTCGAGCTCGCGCCTCGGCTTGAACGAGACGCGCATCGTGAGCGTGATGCGCGACTCGGCGATGGAAGTCAAAGCCCTGGGCGAGGCGCTCGGCGACTAAAAGGCGCGATGTCGTGGCGCGGCTAGCGTTGCGCGGCGATGGCTCTCGCCACGTAAGCGACGTTGTGCGGCATGATGCCCGCGAGATTGATGCGGCTGTCGGACGTCATGTAGATGTGATGCTCCGTGCGCAGCGCCTCCACCGCGGAGCTCGGCACACCCAGCAACGAAAACATGCCGTGTTGCGTGCCGATGAAATCGAACGAGTTGCCGCGCGTCGACTCGCGCAGATGCGCCGCAAGGAGTGTGCGCATTTCCCTGATCCGATCGCGCATCGCCGTGAGCTCCGCGAGCCATTGCTGCGAGAGCTCAGGATCCGCAAAAATGCGCGCGGCGATCGCCGCACCGTGATCGGGCGGCATGGAATAGATACTGCGGGCAATTTGCAGCACGTGGCTTTGAACCGCATCGGCTCGCGATTCGTTCTCGCTCACGGTGATGATTGCGCCGACCCGCTCGCGATACAGCCCGAGATTCTTGGAGTGCGAGACGGCGATGAGAGCTTCCGGCAGAGCCTCGGTCATGAGACGAAGGCCCGCCACGTCCGCCGTGAGATCCGTTCCGAATCCCTGATAGGCCAGATCGATGAAAGGCACGAGACGCTTGCGGCCGAGCAGATCCGTGAGCGCGCGCCATTGCTCGAGCGACAGGTCCGCGCCGCACGGGTTGTGACAGGACGCGTGCACGAGCACGAGGTCTCCCGCCCGCGCTTGCTGCAGCCGATCGAGCATCGCTTCGAAGAGTAGCCGGTGGGCGGCCGCATCGTAGTAGGGGTAGCGCTCGAGCCTCAAGCCGCTGCCGCCGATGAGCGGCGCGTGATTGCCCCACGTCGGATCGCTCAAATAAACCGCCGTGGCGGGTGCGACGGTGCGGACGAGCTCGGCGCCGACGCGCAGAGCGCCGCACCCACCGGGGGTCTGAGCGGTTCGTGTGCGGCGCATCGTACGCGCCGGGTGGACAGGGCCGAGCACCAGGGCCTCGACGGCCGCGTTGTATTCCTCGCGGCCCGCGGCCGCCACGTAGGACTTGGTCGTTTGCGACGCGATCACCAGCTGCTCGGCGCGGCGCACGCACTCGAGCACCGGCGTGTTGCCGCTCGGGTCGCGGTACACACCGACGCCGAGATCGACTTTCTCGCGGAAGGAATCGGCGCGAAACTGCGCCATGAGCCCCAGGATCTGATCCGGCTTCAATCGGTCGATGTTTTCAAACAACGGAATCCCCCTTTCTTTTGCGAGTTCATTATAGTCCAGCGTGCCCTTGGCCCCCGGCCGTGGGACGGTGTAAGGGAGCCCCGCAATGCGGCAGACGTCTCCAATCCAAGACATTTGGTCCGGTGACATTTCCAAGTGTTAGCGTGTACGCTTGAGTTCCTCATTTGCGGGAGAGTTTGATATGGCACTTTGGAACGAGAAACCCACGCCCACCCCTGCCCCGACCGGTCGCAAAGAACCCTTGACGCCCGTGCCCGGGGGTGCGGCTCCTTCGGCGCCGGCTCCCGTCGCGGAACGCGCGACGCCGGCCGACCGGATCTCGAGCGATGCGGCCCTGGCGGCTGCGCAGCGTCGGCCCGCTCCCCGCGGTGAGGGCGGCGAATCCGTCATCGCGGCAAACCTCACCATCGAGGGCAAGATCGAGGGATCCGGCAACGTGCGCATGGCCGGACGCTTCAAGGGCGACGTGCGCATCGACGGCAACTTCAACATCGAGCCTGGCGCTCATCTCACCGGTCAAGTGCTGGCTGCGGTCGTCGTGGTCGGGGGAGAGCTGCAGGGCAACATCGAGTCGGCCAAGCGGGTCGACGTCCTCGAGGGCGGAGTAATCGTCGGCGATGTGAAGGCCGGATCGATCACCGTCGCCGCCGGGTCGCGCATGCGCGGGCACGTCGAATTCGGTTGGGATGATGAGAAGCTGAAGAAGCTGGGCACCGCCGCCGGGTCCTGATGAGCGTAGTTCGTCCAGGCGCGCTTGGCGCAACGCGAACATGTCCCCATTGCAAGGCGACTGTTCTGCAGAGCGCCAACATTTGCCCTGGCTGTCAGCATCACCTTCGTTTCAATGTCGGCAATGCCGAGCCGCAAGCCGCGGGACACGCGGCGATGCGTCTCGAGGGGACCATTGCCCATCCGAGCCGCACCGAGTGCGAGTACTGCGTCGTGATCTCGATCACCAACGAGCAAGGCGAGAAGATTGCGCGGCACGTGGTCGGCGTCGGCGCGCTCGCGCCGGGCGAACGCCATAAGTTCACCTTTTCGGTGGACGTGGTTCCGGCGCGCCCTCCCGGCAAGCGCTGACGGTCTCGCAGGCGGTCGAGCTCAGCGCCGCTCGCTGCCCTCGATGTCGATGAAACGCAGGAATTCCGCGCGTGTGCTCGCGTCGGCCCTGAAGGCGCCGACCATGCGGCTGGTGACCATGGATACCCCGCGCTTGTGCACCCCACGCGTGGTCATGCACTGATGAACCGCGTCGATGACGACGCCGACGCCGCGCGGCTTGAGCACGTCGTCGATGCAGGAGGCAATCTGGGCGGTGAGCTTTTCCTGGACCTGGAAGCGGCGCGCGAAACCGTCCACCACGCGCGCGAGCTTGCTGATCCCGACCACGCGCTGCGAAGGCAAATAACCGACGTGTGCGCGACCGATGATCGGCGCCATGTGGTGCTCGCAGAACGACTCGAAGGCGATGTCGCGCAAAACGACCATCTCGTCGTAGCCCTCAACCTCCTCGAACGTGCGCCGCAGGTAATCCCTTGGGTCGCTCGCATATCCTGAGAACCAGTCTCGATAGGCGTCCACCACCCGCTTCGGCGTGTCGCGCAGGCCCTCGCGATGCGGATCCTCCCCCGCCCAGCGCAGCAGAGTGCGTACCGCCGCTTCCGCGCCGGCACGGGTTACCTTTTCGTTAGTCTTCGCCATTTTTCCCCTTCCCGGTAATTGCGTGCGCTCGGGCGCTCGATTGACCGGCACCCGCATAAGCGACATCGATTCTAGCGGAAGCTCGAGGCTTGGGGTCGGGCGAGGCGTGGGGGGGCGGCGCGTCGGGTGCCGCAGCCGGCGGCCCACGATTCGCGTAGGCGACTTTTGGGGAAAGTGTGACGACGGCCACGCTTTGACGGCGACGCGCGGCGAGTGCTTTCCTATAATGCGCCGGCCGTTTCAATCACCAGGAGATCCCGTCATGCGTTCAGTGCGATTTCTCGTCACCGCGGCCGCCGTCGCGCTCATCGCCGCGATGCCCTCCTGGGCGGACACACCGGGACATCACCCCGCCTACTTGCACGCGCTTGCGGATCTGCGCGATGCGCGCGCTCATCTGGAGCACTTCACGAACGAGCCGGTCGTTCCTGAGGAAGTGCACGCCATCGAGCACATCGACAAGGCCATTGGAGAGATCAAACAAGCCGCCATCATGGACGGCAAGAACATCCACGATCACATGCCGATCGACACCCACCTCGGGCGCCATGACCGCTTCGTGAAGGCCCTGGAGTTGCTCGACAAGGCGCAGCACGACGCGTCGGGCGAAGAAGACCAGCCCGATACCATGGGATTGCAGCAGCGCGTAATCCGCCACATCGAGGAGGCTCGCCATTCGGTGCGGCACGCTCTCGAGGTGATCCACGGCTGATCGCTCAATGCTCCCGCCACAGCTCGGGAAATAGAGGGTGATCCATCGGCGCCCCGGCCGGCAGCTCCTGCGCGAGACCCGGGAACTCAGGGGAGGTTTTCCAGCGCCGCGGCGCATGCACCATGTCGTCGCCGAGGAAGCGCACGGAGAAAACGCGTCGGCGCCGGTTCGCTTCGACGCCGCGCGATGCGTGCAGCGTCAGCATGTGAAAGCACACGGCATCTCCCGGCTCGAGCTCCCAGCCGAGAATGCGAAAGTCCCGGCGCCGCTCCTCGATGTTCGGCAGATCGGCGAGTGAGCCCTCCGGAAACCATTTCGCCTGGGAGTCCATGAACGAGCGCGGCATGAGCCATGGACCGCGCTGCGAGCCTGCGACGAACTCGAGGGTTGAGGCCCGACTCACGGGGTCGACGGGAATCCAGAAGCTCACGTTCTGCATGCCGTCGACATTGTAGTAGGGCTGGTCCTGGTGCCAGGGAGTCGGCTGGCGCGTGGCAGGCTCCTTGGTGAGCATGTGATCGTGATAGAGACGCACGGAGGTGCTGCGCATGAGACGTCCGGCCGTCTCCGCGAGCGCGGAGTCGAAGATGATTCGCCGGTAATGAGGGTTGTCCTGCCAGGTGCAAAAATCCTCGACAAACTTGCCGGGATCGCCGGCGGCGCTCGCGATCTTCGCACGCGGGCTCAACCGCTCGAGGTTCAAGTCGATTCCTGCACGCAGCTCATCGATCTCGGCGGGCTCGAACAAGCGCGGCAAATATGCGGCGCCGTCGCGATGGAATTGCTCGACGAGCTCCTCAGTCAACTTGAATCGCACCCAATATCTCCTCGAGGAGAGACGGGCCGCGGTATGCGAAGCCCGTGTAGACCTGCAATAGATCGGCGCCCGCTCGCATCGTCGCGGCGGCCCGATCGCCGTCGACGATACCGCCCACACCGATGATGGGAAAGCTCCTGCCGAGCTCGACGCGCAATTGCTGGATGACCGCCACAGAGCGGCCGTGCAGGGGCGAGCCCGACAGGCCGCCACGCCGGTCGGCCGGCCAGTCGGGACCCAGCGCCGCGAGATCGGTCGTGGTGTTCGTCGCGATCACACCGTCGACCCCGAGCGAGCGCAGGCTTGCCGCGACCGCGCTGATCTGCGAGGAGTCGAGATCCGGCGCGATCTTGACCAAGAGCGGCACGCGGCGTCCGTGGCGCGTCTCCAGCCGCTGCCGCTCCTCAAGCAGCGGCCCGACGATGCTCGACAGGCCGTCGGGCGCCTGCAGCTCGCGCAGGCGCGCGGTATTGGGCGAGGAGACGTTGACCGCCACGTAGTCGGCGAGCGCATAGACCTTGCCGAGACACACGAGGTAATCCTCGGCTGCCCGCTCGAGCGGCGTGTCGGCGTTTTTGCCGATGCTGATACCGCGAATTCCGATGTAGCGCGCGCGGGAGAGACGCGCGACGAGATGATCGACTCCCTTGTTGTTGAACCCCATGCGATTCACGAGGGCGAGGACGCCCGGTGCCCGAAACATGCGCGGTTTTGGATTGCCGGGCTGCGGCCGCGGCGTCACGGTGCCGAGCTCGACGTGGCTGAATCCCAGCGCGCCGAGCGCCTCGAGATAGTCGCCGTTCTTGTCGAAGCCGGCGGCGAGGCCCAGCGGGTGCGCGAACTCGAGGCCGAGGATCCGTACAGCCGAGCCCGGGCGCGCCTCGGGAGTGCGCCAAAAGGGGCGCAAGCACTGCAAACCCAGAAGCCCCCAATCGTGGGCGCGTTCCGGATCCCAGCGCGTCAGGATCGGCAACAGCGCCTCGGAGACGACCTGCGCGGGCTTCCTCACCGCCCCCGCAGCCTCACGCGCGCTTCCGTTGCGCTGCCCGTGCCGCGGCCGGCTGCTCTGCCCGCTGCAATGCTCCCTTGAGGTAATGCCCGGTATACGATGACGGGTGGCGCGCGATGTCCTCGGGCGTCCCGACGGCGACGATGTTTCCGCCGCCGTCACCGCCCTCGGGACCCAAGTCCACGACCCAGTCCGCGGTCTTGATCACGTCCAGGTTGTGCTCGATCACGATGATGGTGTTGCCCTCGTCGCGCAAGCGGTGCAGCACAGCCAGGAGCTGGGCGATATCCGCAAAGTGCAAGCCCGTGGTCGGCTCGTCGAGGATGTAGAGCGTGCGTCCGGTCGCGCGCTTCGAAAGCTCCTTCGCGAGCTTCACGCGCTGCGCCTCGCCGCCGGACAGCGTGGTCGCGCTCTGGCCGAGGCGCACGTAGGAGAGCCCAACGTCGAGGAGCGTCTGCAGCTTCGGTTGCACGGTCGGTACTGCAGAGAAGAACGGCAACGCGTCCTCGACCGTCATGTCGAGCACTTCCTGAATGTTCTTGCCCTTGAAGCGAATCTCGAGCGTCTCGCGGTTATAACGCTTACCGCGGCAGACATCGCACGGCACATAGACGTCTGCGAGAAAATGCATCTCGACCTTGATGACGCCGTCGCCCTGACACGCCTCGCAGCGGCCGCCCTTCACGTTGAAGCTGAAGCGTCCCGCCTCGTAGCCGCGCGCGCGAGATTCCGGCACGGAGGCGAAGATTTCGCGGATGGGCGCGAACAGGCCGGTGTATGTGGCCGGATTGGAGCGCGGCGTGCGGCCGATCGGGCTCTGATCGATCTCGATCACTCGATCGATGTGCTCGAGTCCCTCGAGACGCTCGAAATGCGCGCTGCCCGCGGCCGCGTGATTGAGCTGCGTCGCGACGGCGCGGAACAACGTGTCGTTGATCAGCGTCGACTTGCCTGAGCCGGATACGCCCGTGATGCAGGTCATCAGCCCGAGCGGGAACTCCGCCGTGACGTTCTTGAGGTTGTTGGCGCTGGCCCCCACGAGACGCAGCATGCGCTTCGGGTCCGGCGAGCGCCGCAACGGTGGAATCTCGATGCGTCGCCGGCCGCTCAGGTACTGGCCGGTGATTGAATCCGGATGCGCGGCGACTTCCGCGGCGGTGCCTTGAGCGACCACGGCGCCGCCGTGCACGCCGGCCCCCGGCCCCAAGTCCACGACATGGTCCGCTTGGCGGATCGCATCTTCGTCGTGCTCCACCACGATCACCGTGTTGCCGAGATCGCGTAGATTGGCCAGCGTATCGAGCAGGCGCTGATTGTCGCGCTGATGCAGCCCGATCGATGGCTCATCGAGAATGTACATGACGCCGACCAGCCCGGATCCGATCTGGCTCGCGAGCCGGATGCGCTGTCCCTCTCCGCCCGATAAGGTGTCCGCACTGCGATCGAGCGTGAGATATCCGAGCCCGACGTTCGCAAGGAAGCCCAAGCGGTCGGCGATTTCCTTCACGATCTTGACCGCGATCTCGCCGCGCCAACCGGGCAGCCGCAAGCCGGAGAAGAACTCGACCGCGCGGTCCACGCTGAGCGAAGACACCTCGGGAGCGTTCTTGCCGTCGATGAAGACGTTGCGCGCGGCGCGATTGAGCCGCGTGCCGCGGCACTCGGGACAAGCGCGGGCCGAGCGGAACTTCGAGAGCTCCTCGCGCACGGTCGCCGACTCGGTCTCGCGATAGCGGCGCTCGAGATTGCTGACGATGCCTTCGAAGGTATGTCTGCGCTTGACCGTGCCGCCCTTGCCGTCGAGATATTTGAACTCGATCTGCTCCTCGCCGCTGCCGAAGAGCACCAAGTTCTTGATCTCTTGGGGCAGGCTTTCGAAGGGTGCCTCGATGTCGAACTTGGTGTGCCGCGCCAGCGACTGTATCAGCTGGAAGTAGTAGGCGTTGCGCCGGTCCCATCCGCGCACCGCGCCGCCCGCGAGCGACAGATGCGGATTGGCGACGATCTTCTCGGGATCGAAGAATTCCTGAGTGCCGAGCCCGTCGCAGCTCGGACACGCGCCGACGGGGCTGTTGAACGAGAACAGCCGCGGCTCTAGCTCGGACAGTGAGTAGTTGCATATCGGGCAAGCGAATTTGTTCGAGAACACCAGCTCGGAGCGTGACGCGTCGTCCATGTAGGCCACCCGCGCCACGCCCGATCCCAGTCGCAGCGCGGTCTCGAAGGACTCGGCCAGACGCTGGGCTAGATCGGGCCGCACGCGGAACCGATCGACGATCACCTCCACCGTGTGCTTGCGGCGCACGTCGAGTTTCGGCGCCTGATCGAGCTCCACCACTTCACCGTCGATGCGGGCACGCACGAACCCGCTCGCCTGCAGCTCCTCGATGAGCTCCGCGTGCTCGCCCTTGCGCTCGGAAATCGCGGGCGCAAGCAGCATGAGCGCGGTGCCCTCCGGGTGCTCGAGCACGGCATCAACCATCTGACTCACGGTCTGGGCGGCGAGATCGATGTGATGGTCGGGGCAGCGTGGGGTGCCGACGCGGGCGTAGAGAAGCCGCAGGTAGTCATAGACCTCGGTCACCGTGCCGACGGTCGAGCGCGGGTTATGGGACGTCGACTTCTGCTCGATGGAGATCGCCGGAGACAGTCCCTCGATGGTGTCCACGTCGGGCTTTTCCATCATGGAGAGAAACTGGCGCGCATAGGTGGACAAGGACTCTACGTAGCGCCGCTGTCCCTCGGCATAGATCGTGTCGAAGGCCAGTGAGGATTTTCCCGAGCCCGACAATCCGGTGAGCACGACCAGCCGGTCGCGAGGCAAGTCGAGATCGATATTCTTCAAATTGTGGGTCCGGGCTCCCCGGATACGGATATTTTGCATGCAACCAATCACTATACGCCCGGCGTCAAGGGGGAACCACGCGCGCGCCACGGCGCAGCGCGGGCTCTACGGCACGGCCTACGCGGCCTGCTTGCGCAGACCGCCTGCGGGGCATTTTGCCGCAGAGTTTCTCGGCGAGCGCGGGCCTATTACCCGATTATGGGGACGGTCGGGCCGTGTACAATGCGCGTCAAGTCAACGAGGGGAAGCTCATGGCGCGCGGAGTCAACAAGGTGATTTTGGTGGGGAATTTGGGCGGCGATCCCGAGACGCGCTCCATGCCGAGCGGGATGACGGTCACCAACATCCGCATTGCCACCAGCGAGTCGTGGAAGGACAAGGCCTCCGGAGCGCAACAGGAACGCACCGAATGGCATAGCGTCGCCCTCTTTGGGCGCCTGGGCGAGATTGCGGCGGAGTATCTACGCAAGGGCTCGCAGGTCTTCATCGAGGGGAAGCTGCGCACCCGCAAATGGCAGGATAAGCAAGGCAACGATCGCTTCTCCACCGAAATCATCGCGGACAACATGCAGATGCTGGGCGGCCGCGGCGGCGGGGCAATGGGCGGCGGACCGTCGGGTGGGGGCGAGCGTTCCGCGCCGCCGCGCGAGGACTACGATCAGTCGCCGGCACCGGCGGGCGGAAAAGAAGACTTCGACGACGACATTCCGTTTTAGGCGCCGACGTCAGTCGTCTTCGAGGGGGAGGCCCGGAAACAGCGTGTCGGTGAAGCCGAACTGGGTCAGATCGCGGATCCTGCGCGGATAGAGAACCCCGTCCAGGTGGTCCACCTCGTGCTGCACCACGCGCGCGTGGAAAGCGCTCACGGTGCGGTCGATGGGCCGGCCGTGCTCATCGAGCCCCGTGTAGCGCAGGTGCCGATAGCGAGGCACCAGCCCGCGCATACCGGGCACCGAGAGGCATCCCTCCCACCCGTCTTCCATGTCCTCGCCGAGGGGTGTGAGCTCGGGGTTGATGAGCACCGTGTAGGGCACCAGCTCCGCCTCCGGATAGCGCGGATTCGCCTCGACGCCGAAGATCACCACGCGCGCACCGACTCCGATTTGCGGTGCAGCAAGCCCGGCGCCATTGAGATGGCGCATGGTCTCCCGCATATCGGTGAGCAGCGTTTCGAGCTCTGGAGTGCCGAATGCGGCTACCGGCTCCGAAACCGCGAGGAGCCGCGGATCGCCCATCTTGAGTACGTCGCGTATTGCCATGGTTCCTAGTATCTTAGCGGCCTTTCCGAGGGGAGCCCATCCAAGCCGATGCCCGGCCTTGTTTACATAAAGACATTCGGTTGTCAGATGAACGAGTACGACTCGGGCAAAATGCACGACGTACTCGAGGCGGCCCATGGGATGGCCCGCACCGAAGATCCGGCGCTCGCCGACGTGCTCCTGGTGAACACCTGCTCGGTGCGGGAGAAGGCCCAGGAAAAGGTGTTCTCCCTGCTCGGCGAGTGGCGTCGTTACAAGGAGGAGCGGCCGCACGTGGTGATCGGCGTGGGCGGCTGCGTCGCCAGCCAGGAGGGCGAGGGGATCACCGCCCGCGCCCCATATGTCGACCTCGTGTTCGGCCCGCAGACGCTGCACCGCTTGCCCGACATGCTGCGAGGCTTGAAGCAGACGGGCCGCGCGCAAATCGACGTGAGCTTCCCCGAGATCGAGAAGTTCGACCGTCTACCCGAGCCGCATGCGGACGGCGCCGCGGCGTTCGTCTCCATCATGGAAGGCTGCAGCAAGTACTGCACCTTTTGCGTGGTGCCGTATACCCGCGGCGAGGAGATCAGCCGCCCCTTCGAGCAAGTCCTCACAGAAGTGCGGGCGCTCGCGCGTGGCGGAATGCGCGAGGTGACTCTGCTCGGTCAGAACGTGAACGCCTATGCGGGTGAGATGGAGGACGGAGCGCTGGCGGATCTCGCGACCTTGATTCACTTCGTCGCCGCCGTTCCGGGAATCGAGCGCATCCGTTTCACCACCTCGCATCCGCTGGAGTTCAACGACAGTCTGATCGAGGCCTATGCGAACGTGCCGAAGCTCAACAATCTGCTGCATCTGCCCGTGCAGAGCGGGTCCGATCGCATCCTCGCGGCGATGAAGCGCGGCCACACCGTGCTCGAGTACAAACAGAAATTGCGCAAGCTGCGCGCGGTTCGGCCCGACATCTCCGTCACCACCGACATCATCGTGGGATTTCCCGGCGAGACGGACGAGGATTTTGCGGCGACGATGAGTCTCATTGCGGATGCCGGATTCGATCAATCCTTCAGCTTCCTCTACAGCCGTCGTCCGGGGACACCGGCCGCGGCGCTGCCCGACGAAGTGCCGGTGGAGGTCAAGCAGCGCCGTCTCGAGCTCATTCAGCAGCGCTTCAACTCGCAGGCCCGCGCGATTTCGGAGCGGATGGTCGGAAGCCGCCAGCGTGTCCTCATCGAGCGGCCCGCCAAGCGCGACCGCAACGAGCTGGCGGGACGCACCGACAACAACCGCTGGGTGAACTTGCAGGGCCCGGCACATCTCATCAATCAGTTTGCGGACGTCGTCATCACCGAAGCCAGACCCAATTCGCTGCGCGGCCGTCTCGTCCTGGAAAGTCCGGCGTGAGCTCAGTCCCCGTGACTCGGGACCTATCGCTCGCGCCGGCCGACAACGTGCGCCTGGTGGAGCTGTGCGGTCCGCTGGATGCGCACCTGCATCTGATCGAATCGCGGCTGGGCGTCGAGGTACGGCGGCGCGGTAATCGCTTCCAGATCATCGGCCTGCCCGCGGCCGCGCAGCGCGCCGAGGCCGTGCTCAAGGATCTGTATGCCCGCGCGCAGCGCGAGCCCGTGGATTCGGAACGCGTGCACATCGCTCTTCAGGAGCTCGGTATGGAAGGCAACGACTCCGAGGCCGGCGGCGGTGAGCTCAAGGTCAACACCGCCCGCGGCGCGGTGCGCGCGCGCGGCGCCAATCAGACCGAGTATCTGCAAAACATCCGCACGCACGATCTCACTTTCGGCATCGGCCCGGCGGGGACGGGCAAGACCTATCTCGCCGTGGCCTGCGCCGTCGAGGCGCTACAGTCGGAGCGCGTACGCCGCATCGTGCTGGTGAGGCCGGCCGTCGAGGCCGGCGAGCGTCTCGGTTTTCTGCCCGGCGATCTCACGCAGAAGGTCGATCCTTACCTGCGCCCGATGTATGACGCGCTCTATGAAATGATGGGGTTCGAGCGCGTGGCGAAATCCATCGAGCGCAACGTCATCGAGATCGCGCCGCTCGCCTTCATGCGCGGCCGTTCCCTGAACGACTCCTTCGTGATCCTCGACGAGGCGCAGAACACGACCAACGAGCAGATGAAAATGTTCCTGACCCGCATCGGCTTCGGCTCGAAGGCGGTCGTCACGGGCGACATCACCCAGGTGGACTTGCCCAATTCAAAGCCCTCGGGGCTGCGCACGGTCATCGATATCCTCGACGGGGTTCGCGGTATCGCCTTCACCATGTTCAGCTCGCGCGACGTCGTGCGCCATCCGCTGGTACAACGCATCGTCCAAGCCTACGAAGCGCGCTCTCCCGACGAGGGCTCCGCCGCGTGAGATACAGAAGCTGCTCCAGCTCGACTTGAGCTATGCCGCCCGGCGGCCCTGGGTGCCGGGTCGGGCAAAATTCTCGACCTGGGTCGAGGCGGCGCTCGCCGGAGCGGCGCGTGCACGCGACGCGCCGCGCGCCGCGCGTGCCATCGCCCGTGCGGGAAGCAGTCCAGTGGTCGTGTCGGTGCGCGCGGTCGGCAGCGCCCGCAGCCGCAGCCTCAACCGCTCGTACCGCGGCAAGGATCGGCCCACCAATGTGCTCTCGTTCGAGGGACCTGGAGTGATGCCCGATGGGAGCCGCGCCCTCGGCGAGCTCGTCATTTGCACCCCCGTGGTCGCGCGCGAGGCCGACGCGCAAGGCAAGTCCGCCGAGGCTCACTGGGCTCACATGACGGTACATGGTGTCCTGCACCTGCTCGGGTTCGACCACGAACGCGACGCGGACGCCCGGAAAATGGCCGAGCGGGAGATTCAAATCCTTGATCGGCTTGGTTTTTCAAACCCGTACGTGTGATCGAGTATCCTTAGACCATCCATGTCTGAGCCCACAGGCAACACCGGCCGCTGGTTGAAGCGGATCACGCAGTCGATGTCCGGCGAGCCTCGCGACTTGCCGGAGCTGATCGAGGACCTGCGCGAGGCGAGCGAGCGCGGGCTCTTCAACAGCGACGCCTTGGTGATGATCGAGGGCGTGCTCGCGGTCGCAGACATGCAGGTGCGCGACATCATGCTGCCGCGGGCGCAAATGGTCTTCGTCGAGCGCGACGAGGCCCCGGACAAACTGGTCGAGCTCATGGTGGAGTCCGGCCATTCGCGTTTCCCTGTCATCGGTGAGGACCGCGATCAGATCCTCGGCATCGTGCTCGCCAAGGACTTGCTGCGCTTGCAGATCGAGGACGGCTCGTCCTTCGAGATTCGCGAGTACATGCGACCGGTCATGTTCGTGCCGGAGAGCAAGCGGCTCAACGTGCTGCTCAAGGAATTCCGTCAAAGCCACAATCATCTCGCGATGGTGGTCGACGAGTACGGGGGGGTCTGCGGCCTGGTGACCATCGAGGACGTCATCGAGCAGATCGTGGGTGAGATCGACGACGAGCACGACGTTGAGGATGCGCAGGCGATCCGCCGCGAGAGCGACCGAGAGTTCACCGTGCGCGCGCTCACGCCCATTGCCGATTTCAACCACTACTTCGGCACGGCTTTCTCGGACGAAGAATACGACACCATCGGCGGGCTGCTCATGCAGGAGTTCGGCCGGCTGCCGCGCCGTGGAGAGACCATCTCAGTCGGAGAGATGGAGTTCCGCATCGTGCGCGCCGACCGCCGCCGCATCGACCTGTTGCGCGTGATCACGCCGCGCGTCATCGAGCCCCCCGGAGCCGATAAAGCCGATCGCTAAAGATCGGCTCCAGACTCGGCTCGAGCATCAGTGGCGGGCGAGCAGCGCCTGCCAGTTGAGGATGGCGTTCCACAGCATTCTCTGATCGCCGCGGTTCAAGTCGCGGTGCAGGGGATTGAAGTTGAACGCCACCACGCGGCCCTTTCCCACCGGCATGTCGAAAATGGCGGGATGTCCGATCAAGTTCTCTCCACCCCAGACCTGACCGCTTACTACCAGGGGTTGCCCATCGGAGTCACCCCAGGTCATGACCACGCCGTTCGGGTCGAACGGGCCGTCCAGACAGGTCGTGCAGTAGGCCATCCGCAGCCAGCGCCGGGGCATGGCATAGAGCGCGTAATTCTCGCGGAATACGTGCGTGTGCGCGCTGTATCCGTAGGCGAT
The DNA here is from genome assembly GCA_049513515.1 of Steroidobacteraceae bacterium. GTDB lineage: Bacteria > Pseudomonadota > Gammaproteobacteria > Steroidobacterales > Steroidobacteraceae > Bog-1198. The sequence continues at coordinate 71,774 of JBEKWA010000015.1, read as the reverse complement.
GGGGCTTTCGGGCTGGGCGAAGGTGACCCGCAAATGCGAGCCCGGGGTGCGCGTCTCGGTGAACACCGAGGCCGCCGCCGCGTCGCTTCCACCGCCCGCCGCGCTGCGCGGCACGCCGCCCGACTCGCGCCGCACCCCGCGCACGAGGCCGCCTTCGAGCGCGAGCATCGATCCGTTGCCGAGCGTGATGAGCATGCCTCCCGCGTCGACAAATCGCTGGATCTCGGCGAGGCCGCCATAGCCGATGCCGCCTGTGATGTCGTCCGACTCGGCCGGTGTGCCGTGACTCGGCGTCGTCTTGGTTTTCTTGAACGGCATCGGCCCCCAGGCCCTGGGAATGCCCTCGATCTGCTCGGCGAGCTCCAGATCGACGTGCCCGTACAAGAGCACGTCGTAATGCGCGCGCAAATTGCCGTGCCGCACGTCCTCGTCGCGCACGTAAGTGTAGGGAATGCGGCGCTGATCGAGCGCATAGCGCACCCAGCCGTTGCTGTCGGTGTCCGCCCATGGCACCCACACGCCGAGACGCGGCACCGGCGCCGAGTGCGTGACCGCCTGCGGGGCCGCGTCGAGGCGCTGAAAATTGAGCCCCAGCTCCGAAGCCGCGGCCGCGACGGCGGCATCGAGTCCGGGCTGCGCCGGCAATATCCACGAGCCGCGCGGATAGTCGCGACCCTCGGCGCTGAAGGGCTGTTCCGCAATCTCGAGCTTGAAACGCGACAGGCGAAAGCGGGCTTCGAGGAGGCCTTCCTGACCCGTGTCCCCGAGCACGTATAGCGAGCCTTGACCGGCGACGTGGCCTGCCGGGTGCGGTCGCTCGGTGAGGGGCGAAAGCGCAGCTGCGCGCACCGCAGGGTCCGCGGTGGCGACCGCGGCGAGGTGGTAATTGGCCGGCAGCTCCCAGGAGATATCGTCGTAGGGCTCGCCGGCGTCTTTCGGAAAGAACTTCGGGCTCAACAGGTCGACCGCGTAATTGCGATACGGCTGGTCGAGCCGTACCACGTAGGTACCCGCCGCGAACGTGCCTTCCTTGAGCGTGAGGCTCGTGCCTGCGCGTCGCACTTCGATGCCCTGCGCCATGAGGAGCGCGACCAGCTGCGCGACGCGCCGCGGATCGCCCTGATCCTCGGGAATGAGAAATGCGAACGGCGCCTCGGTCGTGCCCTTGCGCCAGGAGTCGAGACCCTTCTGATAGAAGTTGTGCAGCAGCGCCTTCGATTGCTGCGCGGTCATGTCGAGTGCCGCGAGGGCGGCGGTCTCCATGTAATTCACGTTGTCGCGCGCCGACCAGCGGAAGGGACCGATGGGCGGGGGCTCGGGCCGATACCACTCCCGGCTGGTCTCGTCCGGGTAAGACATCTGCTCCAGCGTCTCGGCGGTGCCGTTGCCGAAGGTCTCGTAGCCGCGGCCCATCGAGTTATGGTTGAGACCGATCGAATCGAGGAACACGTGCGCAAAGTCGTCGCCGAAGTTCCAGCTCCACACCCCAGGCATGCCGAAACCGGTGAGCGTGGTCACCTCGTGAAAGCTCATCTCCAGGCGCTCGTCATAGCTCACGGGATCGATGTCGTCGTTGATCGGGCCGGTGCCGTTCCAGGTGACGAGGAGCGCGACGCTCTCGTGCAAATCGTGCACCACCTGCGGATGCCACTCGAAGAACATGCGCTGCACCGCCTTGGTGGTCTCGTGAGTGAGCTGAATGGCGTCACGATTGATGTCGACCATGGCGTAGCGCGACCAGTAGGGCGGCGCCTGGCGCGGCAGGGTGGCGCGGTCCGTCTTGCCCTTCAAGAAGCGGTAGAACCATTCCACCTGCTTGTCGCGGCCATCCGGATTCGAGACGGGATTGATCAGCACCACGACGTTCGCGCGGATGCGCCGGATCATGGGCTGCTCCGAGACGGCGAGGCGGTAGGCGAGCTCGAGCATGGTTTCGGTCGAGCCGGTTTCGTCGGAATGCAGCGCGGCATTGAAATAATAGATGGGCCGCGCGCCGGCAATGATGCGCTCGGCGGCGGCGGGATCGGTCTTGCGCGGATCGGCGAGCGCCGCAGTCGCGGCTTTCAGCCGGTCGAGATCGCGGATGCCCTGCTCGTCGGAGATCGCGAGCAGCACGATATCGCGGCCTTCTTCGGAGCGCCCGATGGTGAATTCGTGCACGCGCGGCGAGGCGGCAGCGAGTGCCCGGCTATAGGCGTAGGCAGTTGCCGAGTCGACCAGCTCGCCGGGCGCGCCGGGGATCCGGTGCAGGAAAGCTCGAGGCGAAGGGACTGTCGTCGAGAGGGGCAGATAAGACACCCAGGGCGATGAGAATCGGGGCTCGGTGGTTGCCGCGGCGATCTCGCGGGTAGCGGCTGCGTCCTCCGTATCCGGAGCGGCGATTGTCTCCGGGGTCGAAAGTTGCGCCCAAGTGCCGGTCGGGGGGAAGCAGATAAGCAACAGCGCCGCCGCAATCGTGGCGCGGAGCGGAGCGATCGTCGGCATGGTCATCGCAGGCTCAATGCCTCGATCGCGTCTCGGTAGTCGAGCAAACCGGCCGTGGCGAGTCCCGCGACTTTGCCCTCATCGTCGCAGCGCCGCACCAGTACCGCTTCGCGGTGGAATCGCTCGTCCTCGAAGCGCGCCGCTTCCCCGAGTGACATCGGTCCGCCCTGCAGCTTCAAGGTCACGAGTGAAGCCGGGCTCAGCTTCGCCAAGTAATCCGGGTCCGTCGCGAGCAAATAGCGCTTCGCGGGAACGTGCAGCCGGACCGGCTCGGAGACTTCGGCCGGGAATCGCTCGGCGAGCCAGCGCCCGCCGACGCGCTCATGGTGCGCATCGGAGGTCCATTCGCCGAGATCGTTCGGCGCGTTCGCGACCAGGTGGCCGACGTCGTGCAACAGCGCGGCCACGATGAGTGCCGGCGACGCACCGGCCTCGCGCGCGAAGTGCGCCGCCTGCAGCCCGTGCTCCACGATGGAAACACACTCGCCGAAGTAGGCCTCGTTGCCTCGGTCGGCATAGAGAGCAACAATCTCATCCATAACGCTCATCGAGTCGCTCCTTCCGCGAGTTCGCGGCGCAGGAGCGCCGCGTTGTTGTAGACACTGTCGCGGGTGAGATAGCACCCGCGCAAGTGACGCTCGTGCCGCTTGGAGGAAAACGCCGTACGGCCGTGCAGGATGCGCTGATTGTCGAACACCACGATCTCACCATCCGGCAGCTGCGTTTTCAGCTGGAAGCGCGGCTCGCGCAGCACGGCCGCGAAACGGCGATAGGCTGCATAGAAAGGCGCAGCCTCGAGAGGCGGGAGACGCAATGGGGCGATGGAGCGACTGTTGTAGTGGACGGCGCGCACCTCGCCCCGGCACGAGACCTCGATCAATGGCCGCTCGGCGAAGAGCTCGGCATTCTGTGAGCGGTAATGAAACGGCACCGGCGTTCGCGCGAGCAGCGCAAAAGCCTCCGGATCGATGGTGCGGAGGTGCTCGGCCAGCGCGAAGCCATCGGCGAACAGGCTCTCGCCGCCGTCCGGCGAGGCGATGAGCACGTGCAGCGCTTGAAAGCCCGGTACGGGGTCGCGGTAGGGATTATCGGTGTGCAATCCGAGCCCGAGGTCCGAGTAGGCAAGGTTCTCGGGCTGCGGAACGGAGCGCACGTCGAACACCAGACCGTAATTCGTTTCGGCCACCTGGCCGACCAAGCGCATGGTCTCGAGGAGCGCGCCGTCGACTGCCGGCACATCGCCCAGAAATGCCATGCCGTCCTGAAGCAGGCGGGTGAGCCAGCTGGATCGGAGGCGGCGGTCGGATTGCAGGTCTTGCAAGCTCGCTCGCGAGAATTCGTCCGCCCCGAGCGCCGCGCCGTCGAGCCAGCGTCGCGCATCGAACTCCGGGCGGTAGGACCACCGGCCACGCTGCGCCGCGAGCCAGGGCAGGTCGAGCCAAGTGCTGTCGGCGGAGCCCTCCCACTCGAGGTGCAGTCTGCCGTTTTGCACGACGGCCGATCGGATGCGGGGCTGATCAGGCAGATCGGCGATATCGACCAGCCGCTGGCCGCTATGCGGGTCGCGGTGCCCGGGCGCATTGTCGTACAGCCAGATGCTCGCGAACTCGTCGACGCTGCCATCGACCCACGCAACCCCGAGCGTGTCGGGACGGGTGAAGAGTGTCGGTGTCGGGGGTTGCACAGTCACGGGAGGTGTTTGCCCTCGCGGCTTGCTTTCGAGCTCAAATAGCACAGGTAGGCCGCGGCGATCACCGCGAGCACGCTCACGCCTGCGAGGGTAGTGAACACGCCCTGCCACCCGAATGCCACGGAAAGGCGCGCGACGCTGTCGCCGGCCGTGACCGCGCCCAAGTAGCCGACGCCGTCGATGATCCCCGAGGACGCCGCCGAGGCTTGCTTGCCACCGAAGTCGAGCGCGAAGGCTCCGCCGAGATAGGAGTACGGTCCGAGCAGGCAGAACGCGATGGTTCCGATCGCGAGCGGCGGTAGCCACGAGCCGGCAGCGCTCGCCGGCAGGGCGGTGAGGAACAGGAGGGCGGCTGCGGTCGCCGCCAGACCGGCGAGCATGATGACAGAGCGCCCGTTGGCCCCGAGCCGATCGCTGAGCCAGCCGCTCGCGAGCACGGAGACGACACCCACCCCGGGAAATATCGCGCTCATCCCGGCAGCCTTGCTCGCCGTGTAGCCGAGGTAATCACGCAGATAGACCGGTGTCCAGATATTGAAAGTCTCACGAATTATCGTGCAGCCGAGCGAGAGGACGCAAACGATGAGGAAGGAACGGCTGCGCAGCAACGGCAGGAGCAATGCCCCCACACCCTGCACGCGCGCCTCGCTCGCCGCGAACAGGTTGAGGGGATTCGTCTCGGCCTCGCTATACCCCGCCTCGACGCGGGACTCGCGCAGCAGCAGCCAGTTCGCGACGAAGCAAATGGCGGCGACGGCGGCCGCATAGTAAAACAAGGCCTGCCAGCCGGCCCCGCGCGAGATGAGCACTCCCATCGATCCGCGGGCCGCGGCATCCCCCACCAGATAGCTGATGCTCAAGATTCCTGCGACGGTGCCATAGCTCGAGTAGTCGAACCATTTCGACGACACCTTGATCAGCCCGGCCCAGGCGATGGATTGCACCAACCGGTTGCCGAACCAGGCGACTGCGAATAACGGAATGGCGCTGCCGATCGAGAACAGCACGGTGCAGGCGGCCGCGCCCGCGAGCCCGATGAGAAAGCTCGTTCGGCCACCCCAGAAATCCCCGAGGCCGGTCAAGAACAACTTCCCCAGCGCGTACGCCAACACTCCCAGCGAAGCGACGTCGCCGATGCGCTTGACCGCCTCGTCATGGCCGATGCCGTGGCGGCCGAGCTCGTCGATGATGAGCGGCGTGCCCACCGACAGATCCGCTCGGCAAAAATAAAGCGCGCCGTAACCGGCGAACAGCAACGCAATGACCTTGAATTGATCGAGACGCAGGGAGCGCATCGCCGCAATCATCCCATTTGCTCTACCGCACGGCGGAGGTTTCTCATTGCAATCAGATGACACGGAACCAGTGCCGGCGGTCGGCTTGGAGTTGGCACGGAAGCTGCTTCACTCCCATCGAGCGGCGCACGACGCCGCGGGTTTTGCGAAGGAGCCGCGATGAACACGATTGGATGTCCCCGGATGCGCCGAGCGCGAGCCGCACGGCGGCAAATCGTGGCCGTTTGCGGCCGCCGGAGGGCGGCAAATCGTTGCCGCTTGCCGATGTCACTCAGAGAGGAGCATTTCACATGAGCTCAATCACTGCAGCCACCTCCGCGCTGCTCACCAGCCCGAGCTTTCGCGGCCATGGCCACAGAAGGGGCGCGCATGCGACCACGGAAAGCGCCTCGAGCACCTCCCGCGCGAGCAGCGGCAGCAGCAGCGGCATCGGACAATTGCCGGTCGGCGCTTCGACCTCGTTGTTCAGCGGTCTCGTTCAATCGTTCGAGCAAGCGATCGGAGCACAAGGTACCGCCGCCCAGGCCGCGGTGAGCGGCGCTTCGAGCCCGAGCGCGGCGACGCCGGGGCAGGGGCAGGAGCTCCAGGCGTTCCAGCATTCACTCTTGCAGGCTCTGAAGCAGGACGGCCTGAGCTCGGGCGGTTCCGCCAACATCGTCTCGTCGCTGCAGACTCTCATTCAACAAGTGGGTCCCAATGGCAGACCTACCGCGGCGACCGAGACGCTCACGTCCACGTTCCAGAATCTCGTGAACGGTATCAACGGCAGCGCCGCCGTATCGGCATCCAACCAGTCCCCCAACGCGGGACTGCAGAGTTTTCTGAATAGCCTTCTGCAGAAGGTGCAGGCCGGCGGCGCGCAATCGCTCTCGGCCACCGGCAGCAACGTGAACACGCACGTCTGAGCGGCCGCGCTCGTCGCGGCCGCGCGACGCAATTGACGTCGGCAACCGGCACGGCTAGTCTGAAGCGCAGCCGAAATTTCGTGCCGTGGACTCAACACCCAGATTTCCGACGCTCTACATTCCGCACGGCGGCGGCCCTTGCTTCTCCATCGATCCGCCGGCGAGCGACCCTCGGCGATGGGATGGCCTCGCGGCGTACCTCAAGGGCATCGATGCCGGCCTCGGCGCGCGGCCCAAAGCCGCTCTCGTCGTCTCGGGACACTGGGAGATGCCGCAACCGACCGTCAACGTTGCCCAGCGTCACACACTGCTCTTCGATTACTACGGGTTCCCCGAGCACACCTACCGCTTGAAATATCCGGCGCCGGGCGCGCCAGAGCTGGAGCCGAGCCTGCGCGAGCTGCTCGCTGCGGCCGGCTTCGAGCTCGGCATCGATGGCAAGCGCGGTCTCGATCACGGCGTGTTCGTGCCGTTCATGCTCATGTATCCGGACGCCGACGTGCCCATCGTGCAGCTCTCGCTGCAACAGAGTCTCGATCCGGCGACGCATCTCGCCATGGGCCGCGCACTCGTGCCGCTGCGCGCACGCGGCGTACTCATCGTGGCCAGCGGGATGAGTTATCACAACGTGGCGGCGATGTTCTCGGGCCGCGGAAACGAGGCGGCCGCGGCGTTCGACGCGTGGCTCGGAGAGGCTGTGCGCGATGCACGCACACGCGAGGAGAAGCTCGTTGCGTGGAAAAGCGCGCCCGGCGGCCGTGAATCGCATCCCCGCGCCGAGCACCTGTTGCCGCTGATGGTGGCGGCGGGGGCGGCCGACGGCGACCCCGGCGCCCGCACATTCGGTGAGTCGATCGCCGGCAAGGCCATTTCGGGATTTCAATTCGGATAGGCGCGCTTCGGCGGGAAGCTCGCGTCCTGAGTTTGTCCTACAGCTGAACTGCGTCCCAACTGATAGGCGCTGCCACCGCACCTGCCGAGAATCGACGCGACCCTGTGAATTCGCTAAAGCGAGGATGGTGCAGCGTTGAACACGGCGATCCGAGCGGTTTCGCACGAACCCTGGTGGGACGACTCTCTCGCAGAGTGTCCGGAATGGTGCCCGAAGAACGGCGATCTGCTCGTGGTCGCTGCGCATCCCGATGATGAGGTGCGATGCGCCGGCGGCCTCATCCACGCCTGGGTAGCGGGAGGAGGGCGGGTCAGGGTGCTCAGTGTGTCGGACGGCGAGCCGCCGGATCCGCGGTGCTGCGCGCTCGCGAGCGCACGCCGGGAGGAGCTCAACGAGGCGCTCCGCAAGCTCTGTCCGACTCACGTTGCGGTGACGCGGCTCGGACTCCCTCTCGGCAAAATCAGCCAACATGGCAATCGAGTGCGCAACGCCCTCCTCTCGCTCGCGAGCGGCGAGGTCACTCTGGTCGCGCCCAACGAGCACGCGGGCCACGCCGATCGTGAAGCGGTGGGTCGCGTGTGTGTGGAGTTCGCTCGCGCGCGAGGCTTTGCGCTGGTCCGATATGGGATCGGGCGGTACGGCATCGGGCCGGCGGGGTTCGTCGCGCAAGACAGTGCCCCCCGCGACGGCGCCGCGCGGGCCGGCGAGGCGCGCTGGGTCAAATTCGTCCTGACCGACGAGGCCAGGCGCGCCAAGGCGCGCGCGGTGCAGTGCTTCCGGGCAAGAAGCGAGTCGCGGCGCGGTCGGAGCGTTCCTTCCCCTCGGGCGGCGCAGGCGCCGGAGCGGGCCTACGAGGCATTTCTGGTGTGAGCTGTAGAGCTCCGCGGGACGCCCGCAACCGCTCGCGATTATAATCACGGAAACATGCCAAAAAAAGCGCTCACCACCTACCGTAAGAAGCGCGACTTCTCCAAGACCGAGGAGCCGAGCGGCGAGCGCAGCGTCGCCCCCTCGGACCGTCTGCGCTTTGTCGTCCAGAAGCACGCTGCGCGGCGCCTGCATTACGACCTGCGGCTCGAGCTCGATGGCGTCTTCAAGTCGTGGGCGGTGACTCGCGGCCCCTCCGACGATCCGCAGGACAAGCGTCTCGCCGTCGAGGTGGAGGACCATCCGCTCGATTACGGCGATTTCGAAGGAACGATTCCGGCGGGGGAATACGGTGGCGGCACGGTGCAGCTCTGGGATCGCGGCTACTGGATTCCGGAAGGATCCAAATCACCCGAGGAGGCGCTGCGCGGCGGCGACTTGAAGTTCAGCCTCGAGGGCAAGCGACTTCACGGCAGCTGGGTGCTGGTACGTATGCGCAATGACCGCAACGGCGGCAAGCGCACCAACTGGCTCCTCATCAAGCATCGCGACGCGAGCGCTCGGTCGGACGGCGGTGCGGCGTTGCTCGCCACCGATCGCTCGGTGGCGTCGGGCCGCTCGATGCAGCAGATCGCCGCCGGTAAGGGCCGGGCACCTGCGCCCTTCATGTTGGCATCTGCCCGCGGAGCCAAGGCGGATGCGGTGTGGCGCTCCAACCACGGAGCCGATTCGCGGCCCGCGGATCCACCGGAGGCTACGGCTCGAGTCAAGAAACTCAAGGGCGTTGCGACCCGCCGCATACCCGAGTTCATCGAGCCCCAATTGAGCCGACTGGTCGAGCACCCGCCGACCGAGACGGGCTGGGGGCACGAAGTCAAGTTCGACGGCTACCGTCTGCAGCTGCGGGTGGTGGACCGCAAGGCCACGCTGCTCACGCGCTCCGCCCTTGACTGGACGTCGAAGTTCTCCTCGATCAGCGCCGAGGCCGCGGACTTTCCCGACTGCATGATCGACGGAGAAGTGGTCGCCCTCGATGAGCACGGCGTGCCGAGCTTCTCCGCGTTGCAAGCAGCGCTTTCGGCCGGCGAATCGAAGAACCTGGTGTTCTTCGCCTTCGATCTGTTGTTCGAGGGCCGAGAGGACCTGCGCGGCCTGCCGCTCGTCGAGCGCAAGGCGCGGCTCGAGAATCTGCTCGACAGCGCGCCGGGCGAGCACATCCGTTTCGTGGGTCACTTGCAATCGCAGGGCGACACGGTGCTCGAGTCCGCTTGCAAGATGGGTCTCGAGGGCATCGTGTCGAAGCGGCTCGATGCGCCGTACTCCTCGGGTCGAGGCGATACCTGGCGCAAGGCCAAATGCCGAGCGGGACACGAAGTGGTCCTCGGCGGCTGGACGACGGAGGCGGGCACGCTGCGATCGCTCCTCGCCGGCGTGTATCGCGATGGTCACCTCGTGTACGTGGGCCGCATCGGCACCGGCTACACGCGTAAAACCGTCCAGGAATTGCTCCCGAAGCTGAAGGCGTTGACCGTCGCTCAGAGTCCGTTCGGCGGGGCGGAGGCGCCGGCGAAGAAGAGCGATGTGTGCTGGCTCGAGCCCAAGCTCGTCGCGGAGATCGAATTCGCCGGCTGGACCGGGTCGGGAATGATCCGCCAAGCGGCCTTCAAGGGGTTGCGCCTGGACAAGCCCGCCGCCGAGGTGGTTGCCGAGATGCCGGCAGCCGTCGATGAAGCCGCGGCGACTCCGCAAGAGCGACTCAAGACTGCGGCGAAGCGCACTGCGCGCGCCGAGAAAACGGCACGAGCGGCAAGCACACGGCGCGGCAGCGGCAAATCGATCCCGGCGCGGCGTTCGGCCGGCGCGAGCCGCACCCAGGCCGCGCGCACCGCCCGGCCGCCTCGTGTTGCCGCACCGGCTCGCGCGAGCGGCCCGGCGCGCGCGGTCGCGTCGAAGGCGGCGCCATCGAATGCTCGCGACGCGACGGTCATGGGAGTGACCATCTCCAAACCGGACAAGCCGCTCTGGCCCGATGCCGGCGACGGCCGCCCCGTCACCAAGCTCGAGCTGGCCCGGTATTTCGAGAGCATCGGACCGGCGATGCTGCCGCATCTCGCCGGGCGGCCCTGTTCCCTGGTGCGAGCGCCCGACGGCATGGGAGGGCAGCAGTTTTTCCAGCGCCACGCGATGGCGGGAATGTCCGATCTGTTCGACCTCGTGAAAGTGAAAGGCGATAAGGCACCCTATGTGCAAATCGATCGGCTCGAGGCGCTGGCGGCCGCCGCGCAGATCGGCGCCCTCGAGTTGCATCCGTGGAACTGCGCACCGGACGAGCCCGAGATCGCGGGACGGTTGGTGTTCGACTTGGATCCGGCGCCGGACGTCAAGTTCGAGGCCGTGATCGAAGCCGCTCTCGAGATGCGCCGGCGCCTGTCGGCGCTCGGGCTCGCGTCCTTTTGCAAGACCACGGGAGGCAAAGGGCTGCACGTCGTGACGCCCCTCATCGCCAGCCGCGCGCACGCCGTGGAGTGGCCGGCGGCCAAGAATTTCGCACACGTCGTCTGCGCGCAGATGATGCAGGACAGTCCGAGCAAGTATCTCGACAACATGTCGAAGAGCCAACGCACCGGGCGCATCTTTCTCGATTATCTGCGCAACGATCGCACTTCGACCGCCGTCGCTGCGTTCTCGCCGCGCGCGCGGGACGGGGCCCCGGTCTCCATGCCGATCGGCTGGCCCGAGGTGAAGGCGGCCCTCGACCCCAAGCGATACACGGTGCGAACGGCGCTGGCTCTCTACCGGAAGAGCGCAGCCTGGAAGGACTACGACGCCGCGGCGGGCTCGCTCCGCGATGCCATCCGCAAAATCACGGGTACCCGCGGCCGCCGCCCCGCCTCCGCGGCGTGATCCGACGTTTCTGACGAGAAGCGCTAGACTAGTGCGCTTCTCAGGCCGCCGGGTTTTCATGAGTTCAAGGTCCCGCCCGCACAAGCATCCCGACCCCTCGCTGGTCGCCGACGAAGTCATCGCTCCCGATTCCCGCACCGAACGGCTGAACACCAAGGCCGCAGGCGTGATCGGGCTCGCAGTCATGTGCAGCCGCGTGCTCGGTTTGGCTCGTGAGCAGATTTGCGCCGCATTGTTCGGCGGCGGCGCCGCGATGGATGCCTTCACGGTCGCCTTCCGCATCCCGAACCTGCTGCGCGATTTGTTCGCCGAGGGCGCACTGTCCACCGCATTCGTCACCACCTTCTCGAAGACCATCGCCCGTGAGGGAGACCGGGCCGCCTGGCGGCTTGCCGACAAAGTGGCGACCTTGACCGTGCTCGTGCTCGGCGCACTGTGCGTGCTCGGCATGGTGTTCTCACACCAGCTGGTCGCGGTGCTCGCCCCCGGCTTCGATCTCGTCAAGGCTGAGCGCACCGCCCTGCTGACGCAGATCATGTTTCCTTTCATCCTGCTCGTGTCGCTGGCGGCGCTGGTGATGGGGGTGCTGAATGCGAAAAGCATTTTCGGCAGGCCCGCCATGGCATCGAGCTTTTTCAATCTCGGCTCGATCGTCGGCGGCGTCGCACTCGGCTACCTCTATGATCCCGCATTCGGGCCGAGGGCCTTGATCGGTCTCGCGATCGGGACGCTCATCGGCGGCGCGCTGCAACTCACGGTGCAGCTGCCGCCTCTGAAGGGATTGGGCTACCGCTTCCATCCCGACTTTCGCTGGCGCGATCCGGGGGTGATCGCCATTCTTGCGCTCATGGGCCCCGCGGTCATCGCAGCGAGCACCACTCAGATCAACGTGCTGATCAACTCGATGTTCGCCTCGACGCTCGGGGACGGCGCCATCTTCTGGCTCGCGATCGCCTTCCGATTGATGCAGCTGCCGCTCGGTCTATTCGGCGTGGCGCTCGGCACGGTCACTCTGCCGCTCCTGTCGAGGCTCGTGGTTGCGGGCGAGATGGGCGCCTTTCGCTCGGAGCTCGCACGCGCCCTGCGTCTCATGTTCCTGCTGACCATTCCCTCGACCATCGGACTGATGATGCTGGCCGAGCCGATCATCTCCGTGATCTACCAGCACGGCCGGTTCGATGCGTACGAGGCGGCCCAAGCGGCCGGGGCGCTGCGTTTCTACGCCATCGGCCTCGCGGGCTACGCGGCTCTGAAGGTGCTGGTGAATGCGTTCTACGCGCTCGACCGGCGCAAGACGCCGATGATCGTGAGCTTCCTCGCCGTCGGCTTGAATCTGTTGTTCAACTGGATCTTCACCTTTCATCTCGGCTGGGGGCATCGCGGACTCGCCTTCTCCACGGGCTGCGTGGCGACGTGCAATTTCTTGTTCCTGTACGGCTTGATGCGGCGGCATCTCGGCGGTCTCGAGTCGCGCCGCATGCTCGCGATGCTCGTCAAGATCGGTACAGCGGGAGTAGCGCTCGCGGCCGTCTGCGCCGCATCGCACCGCTGGCTTTTGGCCGATTGGGCGACGCAGGCGTTCTGGAGCAAGACGCTCGCTTTGATGGCAACTATAGTCGTCGCGGGTGGCATCTTCGTGGTGTGCGCTGCGGCACTCCGTGTCGAGGAGCTGACGGGCCTTTTGGCTGCAGTGGCGCGGCGCGTGCGCCGCTAGCGGCGTTGCGGCGGGGGCCCCGGATTGCGGCGGTCGCGGCCGCTTTGCACAACTTTTCCGCGGCGCCGACAAAACTTGCGTCGCCGGCCATTGCATTGACGGCACGGCGCGCCGATCATTGCGGCCTGCAAGGGACTGCCGAGGTAACCGAATGCTCAGAATTACAACTTTGCTGCTCGTGTTGGGGACCGGCATCGTCGCTGCCCGGGAAGTTCCGTCGGAGACTTTCGTGATCGAGGCGGGTCAGGACGGCCGTGAAGCCATCGTCAAAATTCCCGTGGGCGCCGTGTCCACGTTCTCCGCGGATAGTGCGGTGGCGCTCACCGATTACGCGGATCCGAAGGTGGAGGCGATGCGTCTCTGCGGCGATGTGCGCATCGACGTGATCGGCGCGCCGGCACCGATCCAAATCAGAGCCGATCGCATCGTGCTCGAGCTCACGGCGGACGAGGCACCCACGCGTCTGATGGGCTTGCGCGTTCATTCGGGACACCGCGTGCAGTCGGCGCAGGTCATCGTCGATGACCCGCAAACGCAGACCTTCGTGGGCCATGTCGTGTTCACCGAACAGACGCCCTCGGGGGCTATGGAAATAAAGGCTGATCGCCTCGAGCGGCTCACCGGGCCGTTCGGCGGCGTGTAACGGCGGCAATCTGATGATAGAGGGAGGATGCCTGTGCGGCGCAGTGCGGTACCGCCTCGGCGAAGCCCCCTCGTCGTCCGTTAACTGCCACTGTCGCAGCTGCCGCCGCGCGAGTGGCGCGCCGGTGGTCGCGTGGATCACGGTGCGGCGCCCGCAGTTCACGATCCTGTCCGGAGTCCCGGCGGTCTTCCACTCATCGCCCGGTGTGACGCGGCGATTCTGCAGTCACTGCGGGACCGGGCTCACGTACGAAAGTGAGCGCCACCCGCACACCATCGACGTCACTTCGGCCTCGCTCGACGATCCCGAGGCATACCCCCCGACGGCGGACGTCTTGCTCGAGGACAAGCTCAGCTGGCAGGCGACGAGTCCGCACACCGAGAAGTTCGCCGGGTTCTCTTCAGGCTGAAGCCTTACGCTCGAGACCGCGAGCCCATATTTCTCCGCCACGCGATCATGGTCATGAGTCCGATGGACGCGAAGCATAGGACGGGGAACACATAGCCGAATCGGACATACGCCGTGTTCCCGCCCGGCATGCGCGGTGCCGTCACCAGGACGCCGTCCGCGGCGTGCGGATGACGATACGGATCGTTGGCATAAGTCTTCACGAGCAAGCGGCCGTTCGGATCTATCAGCACCGAGACGCCCGAGTTCACGGCGCGCACCATCGCGACACGCAACTCCACGGACGCATATACCGAGAGTGCGAGATGCTCCCACGGCTCGGATCCGGCGCCGAACCAGGAGTCGCTGGTCAGATTGACCAGAAGGTTCGGATGGAGCGCGCCCACGCGGCGCAGATATCCCGGCAGGATGTCCTCGTAGCAGATCACCGGACCGAGCGTCCAGGCTGTTCCGCTCGGTGTGTGCATCGAGAGGAGCGAGGGTCCCGCGCCTGGCGTGAACTGTCCGGCACCAATGGGCAGGAGCTTGCGAAGCCACGGAAAATAATCGATGCCCGGCAAGTACTCACCGAAGGCGAGCAGCCGCACCTTATCGTAGCGGCCCGCGATATTGCCGTTGGTCTCGAACAGCATCGCGGAGTTGAAAGCCTCATCGTGTGCGGTGTCGTAGGTGCTCGCGCCGATGACGAGTGGAATCGATATGCCGCGCCGGATCATCGCGGGGGAGTCCTCTGTGAAGTCGGCGGTCATGTCTCGCGGCAACGTCACGGGGTAGCTCCCCTCGCTCCACACAACAAGGTCCGCGCCGAGCTTCTGCAATCGGCGGCTTTGTTCCTGCAGGGCGGTCAGCTCGCGGACAGCCTCCTCGGTCGACAACTCTCCGTCGGCGCTGTATGCGATGTTAGGCTGCACTAATCCGATCTTGAGCCATTCGGCGTGCGTGAGCGCATCGTCGACCTGGCGCATGCGTACCGCGCCGAAGATGAGCGAGGCAGCGAGCGCGGTCGCTGCGCCGATGAGCGGCCAGCGTGCCTTCCGCGGCCCGTCGATGAGGTCGACGAGCGCGCCGTTGACGGCCATCAGCAACGCGGTGACGCCCCACGGGCCCGTGAGCTCCGCGATCTGAATGACCAGCGGTTGCCAGGCTTGAGAGATCCATTGGCCGCAGGGGAACACCTGCGGTACGGCGATTTCGCAGGCGACCATGAGCGGCGGAGCGAGGAGCGCGAAGGGCACTTCGAGCCTTGCGCGAATGGCGCGAGCCACGGCGGTGAACAAAAGGAAAATCAGTGCTCGCGCGGCGCAGAACGCGAAGAACACCAACGTGGCGGCGATCCAGGGGAAGCCGGCAAATCGATGAGCGAGATCGATCAGCCAGTAAAACCCTCCGCCGGTCTCGACCACACCGGCCCACCAGCCGAGAAACAGCGCCCGGCCGTAGGTCGGCGCTCGATCCACGGCGATGAGCATGGGCACGGCGGCGACCCAGGCGAGTCCGGCCAGATCGAACGGCGCACAGGCGAGGAACCAGAGGCACCCGCTCACGGTGGCGAGCCCGAGGCCGACGTAGAAGTTGGAGGCGCGCATCGTTTTTTCGAGTGAGCTTTAGTTCGCGGAAACTCTCCATATTAAGGTATTCTGGTGTTCCACCATGCAAGAAAGATACGAGCCCTCCGCAGTCGAAGCGGAGGCACAACGCTACTGGAACGAGAATCGCTGCTTCGAGGTGACCGAGGACCCGGCGCGCGAGAAATATTATTGCCTGTCCATGTTTCCGTACCCGAGCGGGCGGTTGCACATGGGGCACGTGCGCAATTACACGATCGGCGACGTGCTGACGCGGTTCATGCGCATGAACGGCAAGAACGTTCTACAGCCCATGGGGTGGGATGCATTCGGTCTGCCGGCCGAGAATGCGGCCATGGCCAACGCGGTGCCGCCTGCGAAATGGACCTACGACAACATTGCGCACATGAAGGCGCAATTGAAGTCCCTCGGCTTTGCGCTCGACTGGAGCCGTGAGCTCGCCACGTGCCGGCCCGAATATTACCGGTGGAATCAGTGGATGTTCCTGCGGATGCTCGAGAAGGGCATCGCCTACCAGAAGACAGGCGTCGTCAACTGGGACCCCGCCGACATGACGGTGCTCGCGAACGAGCAAGTCATCGATGGTCGCGGCTGGCGCACGGGCGCGCTCGTCGAGCGGCGCGAGATACCGATGTACTACCTCAAGATCACGGCCTACGCCGAGGATCTGCTCGAGTCACTGAAGGCCATGCAGGGCTGGCCCGAGCGCGTACGCACGATGCAGGCCAACTGGATCGGCAAGAGCGAGGGCGTACGGATCGGATTTCCCTACGAGATCGGCGGCATCGAAGGGGTGATGCATGCCTTCACGACGCGCGCCGACACGGTGATGGGTGTGAGCTTCTGCGCGGTTGCCGCGGAGCATCCACTCGCGGTGCGTGCGGCGGCGGACGATCCGAAGCTGGCGAGATTTCTCGAGGAGTGCAAGCGCGGGCCGGCGGTCGAGGCAGAGATCGCGACACAGGAGAAGAAGGGCATGGCGACGGGGTTTTCCGTGCGCCATCCTCTCACGGGAGATGACGTGCCCGTGTGGGTCGGGAACTACGTCCTCATGAGCTACGGTGAAGGCGCCGTCATGGGTGTGCCGGCGCACGATGAGCGGGATTTCGAGTTCGCCAAGAAATACGGGTTAGCCATCGTGCCCGTGATCGACGTCGACGAGCGCCCCTATTCCGTGGCCGCCTGGCAGCCCTGGTACAGCGAGCACGGCCGTTGCATCAATTCCGGGAAATACGACGGACTCGATTTTCAGGCGGCGATCGATGCGGTGGCAGGCGATCTCGAGCGGCTCGGTCTAGGCGAGAAGCAGGAGACGTGGCGGCTGCGCGATTGGGGCATATCGCGGCAGCGCTACTGGGGCTGTCCGATTCCGATGATTCATTGTTCCGCGTGCGGGACGGTGCCGGTGCCCGATGAGCAATTGCCGGTGCTCCTGCCCGAGAATCTCGTACCCGACGGCAGCGGCAATCCGCTGCTCAAGGACGAAGCATTTCTTTCCTGCACCTGCCCGCGCTGCGGCGGCGGCGCGCGGCGCGAGACCGATACCATGGACACCTTCGTGGATTCATCCTGGTATTTCTTGCGCTATGCCTGCGCCGATAATGATCGCGTGATGCTCGACTCGCGCGTGCACTACTGGCTGCCGGTGGACCAATACATCGGCGGCATCGAGCACGCCATATTGCATCTTCTCTACTCCCGCTTCTGGACCCGCGTGCTGCGCGATCTGGGAGCCGTCGAGTTCAAGGAGCCTTTCCAGAAGCTGTTCACCCAGGGCATGGTGCTCAACGAGGCGTTCTTCCGCAAAACGGAGTCCGGCCGCATCGAGTACTACAGTCCGGCGGAGGTCGAGTCGCGCGTCGAGAAAGGCGCATCTCGCACGCTGCTTCGTGCCGACGGCAAGGATGTACAGTCGGGCGGCGTCGTCACGATGTCCAAGTCGAAGAAGAACGGCGTCGATCCACAGGTGCTGGTCGATGAGTTCGGTGCAGACACGGCACGGCTATTCACGATGTTCGCCGCTCCGCCCGAACAGACGCTCGAGTGGTCCGACGAAGGCGTGCAGGGAGCGTACCGCTTCATCAAGCGGCTATGGAAGGCGGTGCACGAGCATGTGCTCGAGGGTCCGCCGCCGCCGCTCGAGAAGGCGGGGCTCCACGACGCGCAGCGAGCGCTGCGCCGCCAGGCACACCACACCCTCGCCAAGGTGACCGATGACATCGGGCGACGGCGCACCTTCAACACCGCCATCGCCGCGGTCATGGAACTCTTGAACGCCGTCGCCAAGTTCCCGCAAACGGCGCCGGCGGACCGCAGCGTCGCGCACGAGGCGCTCGAGATCGCGGTGCTGTGTCTGTCGCCCATCATTCCGCACGTGACGCATGCCCTATGGCGCGAGCTGGGCCATTCGAAGGCGCTGATCGACGAACGCTGGCTGCAGGTGGATGCGGCAGCGCTCGAGCAGGCGAGCGTTCAGATCGTCGTGCAGGTGAACGGCAAGCTGCGTGCGCACGTGACGGTGTCTGCAGGCGCCGACGACGAGAGCGTGCGCGCGGCAGCGCTCGCCGATACGCACGTGCAGAAGTTTATCGGCGGCGCACAGGTGCGCAAAGTGATCGTCGTGCGCGGCAAGCTCGTCAACGTGGTCGTCTAGATGCGCGCGGCGCTCGCGGTCGCCTCGATCCTCGCGCTCTTCGGCTGCGGTTTTCGGCTCGCCGGCAGCGAGCGCCTGCCGGCCGTGCTGGCGAAGCCGTACTTGTCCGTGAAAGATCCTTACACCGATTTCGCGCGCGAGTTCGAGCGGCAACTCAAGAGCTCGGGTGCTTTGCTGCAGCCCGGCCGCCAGGACGCCACCGCCACCATCGAGGTGACCAAGGATCTGGTCGAGCAGCGCACGCTCGCCGTCTCGGCGCGCAACATCCCGACCGACTACGAGCTGCGCTACACCGTGACCTTCGAGGTCAAGGGCCCGGATGCGCTGATTCTGGCGCCGCAAACCATCACCCTGTCGAGGGACTACAGCTTCGAGGAGAACGTGCTGCTCGCCAAGGAGCACGAGGCGGACATCCTGCGCGCACAGATGGCACGGGATCTGGTGACCATGGCCATGCGGGTCCTGAGTCGCGTGAAGTAGCGCCGGCGGAGCGTTGCGTGCTGCTCGTCAACGCCATCGATCGGCTGGAGCTCTCGCTGCTGCTGGACCGATTCGGCCTCGAGCTCGCGTTGGTGGCGCCGGAGACGATCATTCCCGGATCTTTCTGGGGCGAGCGCGAGGCAGGCCTGATCGGCTCGAGGATCTACGCGCGACTGGATACCCCGCTCCATTCGGTGCTGCATGAAGGCGCGCATTTCATCTGCATGACGCCGGAGCGCCGTGCCGGTTTGCACACCGATGCGGGCGGCGATGATGCGGAGGAGAGCGCCGTCTGCTACCTGCAAATCCTGCTGACGAAAACGCTGCGGCTGGGGCATGAGAGCATTTTTCGGGACATGGACGAATGGGGCTACAGCTTTCGATTGGGCAGCGCCGCTCGCTGGTTTGCGGAGGACGCCGAGGATGCGCGCGCCTGGCTCCTCGAGCAGGGTCTCATCGACGCGCAGGGTGCGATTGCGTACACGGTGAGGCGTTCGGCGGGCGATGCAGGCGACTAGCGGCCTGGCGCGCCTCAAGGCGACTGCGATCGACGTCCTCGCGTGGCTCGCGCTCCTGGCGGTCAACGTGCCTGCAACTTTCGGGGCCTACCGCCGGCGCGCGGATATCGCTTACGGCCCGGATGGCCGCCACCGTCTGGACGTCTACCTGCCGGCGCGCTCGGCGGCGGAACCGGCTCCCCTGATCGTTTTCTGGCATGGCGGGCGCTGGACTTCGGGCGACAAAGTCGAGTACCGCTTCGTCGGTGCGGCGCTCGCCGAGCTCGGCTATGTGACGGTGATCCCTAACTATCGGCGGTATCCCGTGGTCAAGCTGCGCGGCTTCATGGAGGATGCCGCCCGGGCGGTCGCGTGGGCTTTCGAGCACGCGCCCGATTTCGGCGCCGACGCCGGGCGGCTATACACCATGGGGCATTCGGCGGGAGCGCACATCGCAGCGCTGCTCACCCTCGACTCGCGCTACTTCGCCGCGGTCGGGCGAAATACACCGCGCATCACCGGCCTCATCGGTTTGTCCGGGCCGTACGACTTCTTGCCGCTCAAAGAGGACGACGTGAAGGATATGTTCGGTCCGCCGGAGCGCTATGCGGATTCTCAGCCGGTGAATTTCGTGCGCGTGGACTCACCGCCCGCGCTCCTCATCCACGGGTCGAAAGATCAGATGGTCTCGCCTCACAACGCCTCGAGCCTCGCCACGGCGCTCAACGCACACGGCGTGGCGGCGACTCTCAGGCTCTATGCGCACTCGGGTCACGCCGACACCGTTGCTGCGCTCAGCCTGCCTGCGCGGCGGCGCGCCGCGACGCTCGCCGACATCGCGACCTTCGTGAATACGTCGAAATCTCAGGCCGCGTTGGATGCGACCACGGCCGGCATCGCGTAGACGCGCCCGAAGCGGTTGGCGAGAAATGCCGAGAGAGCGATCTCTTCCTGTTTGATGAGACCGGACTGCGGCAGATAGCCTTCCCGCAGCAAGTCGAGCACCGCGCAAATGCCGCCTGCCGTGGTGATCTGGATGGCGCTGCGTATGCGGCCACCCATGGGGGCGGCATAGACCTTGTTCGCATAGGTCTCCTGCACGAGCTGCCCGCCGCGCTTGCCGCTGACAGTCACGAAAATGATCACCACGTCCTGCAAGGTGATCGGCACGGCATTCTCCAGGATGTCGCGCAGCATCTCGCGGCGATCGCGCAAACGCAGGTCATTGAGCAGCGCCTTCATGATGGCCGCGTGGCCCGGATAGCGGATGGTACGGTAGTTGAGATTGCGCACCTTGCCCGCGAGCGTCTCGCAAAGCGTGCCGAGACCGCCGGAGGTGTTGAACGCTTCGTACAACACGCCGTCGAGGGAGAACTCCTCCAGCTCCTCGAGCGCTTGAGTCTCGCGCAGCTGACCGTTGACGATGGCCTCACAGGGCTCGCAATACTCGTTGATGACGCCGTCCGTGCTCCAGGTGAGGTTGTAGTTGAGCGCATTCGAGGGGAACTTGGGCAGCGCCCCCACGCGCATACGCACGTCCTGCAGCTCGTCGAAGTGGGAAGCAAGGTCGCTCGCCACGATGGTGATGAAGCCCGGCGCGAGACCGCATTGAGGAATGAACGCCGTGCGTGCCCCCGCTGCCAATTGCTTGACGGCTCGCGTGCTCGCCACGTCCTCGGTCAAGTCGAGATAGTGGGCGCCGGCGCTCTTGGCCGCTTCGGCGATCAGCCGCGTGGCGTGGTAGGGCGCGGCGCTCAAGACGGCGTACTTGTCCTTGAGGATTTTTCGCAGCGTGTCGCCCGCGGTGATGTCCGCGGCCATCTTGGTCACGGTTGCCGTCGTCTCGAGCCGGCCGAGCGCAGACTCGGAGCGGTCGATGACCGTTACCGCATAGTCTCCCGAGTCGACCAACAGCTCGGCGATCATCGAGCCGATCTTCCCCGCCCCTACGATGGCAATGCGCTCCATGGAGCCTCCCAAATTGAGTAACCGCCGTTCCGACGGGCATTTTCGCCGGCTGCACCGACGATTTGTAGGGTAGAACTGTACATTATCGCGATATAATCCGTTGACTCGTAGACTCAGACCGGCGAAATGCAATGGATGCGATCGACGAGAAACTGCTCCTCGCACTACGCGAAAACGCTCGGGCCTCGACAGCTCGGCTCGCGCGGCTGGTGGGGCGATCCCGGACCAGCGTGCAGAGCCGCATCGAGCGCCTGGAAAAGGAGGGGGTGATAGTGGGCTACGGCGTACGCCTCGCGCCCGAGCACGACCTCGGTGCGGTACGCGCGCACGTGATGATCAAGGTCGGACCAAAGGAGGCGCGCGCCGTCACCGCTGCCTTGAAGGGCATCCCGCAGGTGCGGGTGCTGCACTCGGTCAGCGGCGATATGGATCTGATTGCCGTGGCGGCTACCGCATCGGTCGCCGAGATGGACGGAGTCATCGATCGCATCGGCGCGCTCGACGGCGTCGAGCGCACCACCTCGTCCATCCTGCTATCGACGAAATTCGAGCGCTAGTCAGGCTGTCGGGCTTGCCGGACTCGCTCGCGCTCCCGCGTTCTCAACAGCTTGGTGGCTGAGAAAATTGCTACCGTTCCCGGGGATGAACGCAAGGGGAACCTGGACGAGTCGACGCCAGGGAGTATCGGATAGTCCCGCGCTCGACCGCAGGCCAGGGCACTCTTTGGATAGCGCGCGTTGCTGAAGCACTTTTTTCTAGCTGTATAGGGCGCCTCGCGCCCAACGTGCGTCAAGCACTGAATGCGGTGCAATCGCCTAGTAATTGCGCAGATCGGTGCGGCCCTAGGCGCTCAGGCTCGAGCCGCAATGACCCCGATCTCGATCTTGTAGGCGGACCCGGCGAGCTCGGGGGACAGCACCGTGGCGCGCGCGGGGGCGGCACCCGGCATGATCCATCGTTCCCAGACGCTGTTCATGTCCGCGAAGGTGGTCATGTCCGTGAGCCAGATGGTGGCCGACAGCAGCTTGCTCTTGTCCGTCTTCGCCTCCGCGAGTAACGAATCGATGATGGACAGGATCTCCCGAGTCTGTTCCGCGACGTTCTTGCCCTCCGGATGGGCCGCCACTTGGCCCGCCAGATAGACGGTCTTGTCGTGGATGACGACTTGGGACATGCGGGGGCCGCAATGCAGGCGTTCGATGGACATGATTACTCCCGGGGAAATAAAAAACGGCGTGGGCTCATCGAGCCCACGCCGCCGGATTATCGCACCGACGGGGGAGTTGGCTGGCTTGCCGGCGCGAGATGCTCCTAAAGCGTGCGCCACGCGCTGGGGGCGCTTGGCACGACTCCATACTGCCAAATCGGGGCAAAAACGCGACGTACTCTTTATGAGCCATGGCTCAATTTATTTCACTTGACGGGTTACCAGAAACCAGCAGGGGCGACGGCCCCGGGCGGCCCCGGGCGGCCCCGGGCTCAGGTTGCCGGTGCCGGCGCTTTGCGGGGCTGACGGGCCCGCTTGATGCCGTAGGCGATCACCGCCACCGCCAAGGTTAAGAGGCTAGCCTTGAAGTCCTGCTGCATGGCCGGCGTGAAGGCCATCGCGACGAGCACGGCACCCATGGCGAGGATGGCCGCGTAGCTCAACCAGGGAAATAGCCACATCACCACCGCGGGCGGCGGCTCTCCGGCCCGCTCGCGCCGCTTGCGCAGGGTGATCTGCGACACGCAGATCGCCATGTAGACGTACACCACCAGAGCGCCCGAGGAGCTGACCAGGAAATCGAAAACGGCCTGGGGCGCTTCGGTGGCTGCGATGATGCCGAGAAAGCCGGCCGCGGCCCCCATCAGGACGGAGCCGACGGGCACTCGCCGCTTGTTGAGCTTGACCATGATCTGGGGCGCGTCGCCGCGGTCGGCCAGGATGAAAAGCACGCGAGAGCTGACGTAGAAGGCGGAGTTGAGGCAGGAGAGCACGGCGGTGAGGATGATGACCGTCATGATCGTTCCGGCCCATGGCACGTGCATGGTATCGAGAGCCAGTGTGAACGGCGATTCGCCGGAGCGCACCGTATTCCAGGGAGCGACCGACACGATCAAGAATACGGACAGCACGTAGAACGTGAGAATGCGCAGGATGACGGCGCTACCCATGCGCGCAACGGCGCGTCCGGGTTGCGCCGATTCCGCGGCCGCGATGGTGGTGATCTCGGCGCCGGTCATGGCGAAAAACACCGTAGGTACGGCGGCGAGAACCGCGATCCAGCCATTCGGGGTGAAGCCGCCGTAGGCGGTGAGGTTGCCGAAGGTGGCGCCATGCGGGGAGGTCCAGCCGAAGGCAAATGAGGCGGCGATGACGATGAAGACGATGATCGCGGCCACCTTGATCGAGGCAAACCAGAACTCGAACTCGGCATAGGAGCGGGCGGACATCAGATTGACGGCGGTCATGATGGCCATCAGGCCGAGCCCGATCTCGAGCGGCGTGAATTGCGGCAGCCAGTGCCCGAGTATTTTCGCGCCCGCGATCGCTTCGACGGGTACGACCAGCACCCAGAAGTACCAGTACAGCCAGCCGACCACGAACCCTGCCCCCTCGCCGAGGCCGGCACGGGCGAATTCGGTAAACGAGCGTACTTGCGGGAGCGCCGTCGCCATCTCTCCCAGCATGCGCATCACCAGTAGAATCAAGAGTCCGCAAATGGCGTAGCTGATGAAGCTCGCCGGGCCGCCGCGCAGGATGGATGTGCTGCTGCTGACGAATAGTCCCGCGCCGATGATGCCGCCGATGGAGATCATGGTCAGATGCCGACCCTTGAGCGATCGACTCAACTCGTTCTTCCCGGTGATGGTCGTTGCCGACTGCGTCATCGTGTTCCCCTTCAATCTGCCGCCGGATCGGATGCCGTCTGCTTTCGCGCGGCAAGCAAGTGTGCATCGCCGGCCGGCGCATCGCCGCGCGCGTAGGGCTTGGCGAATACCATATACGCCGCCCCGATCAGCACGACGCCCATGGTCGTCGCCAACATCCCGTAAACCGTATACCACGGGTCCGCCGGGGTCTCTGGCCGCGGCCAGAGAATGTTCACGATGGCGGCTACGCCATAAGCGAGCGCCAGCACGTTGACCGGGACGCCCCACGCGCCCAGGGTGAAAGGCCCCGCCGGCCGCCATCCCTGCGCGCGCGCGATCAGCGCCGCCAGCACGATCATCTGAAAGGCGATGTAGATGCCGACCGCCGCAAAGCTGATGATGGTGCCGATCGCGTTCGAAAGCCACAGCGAGGACAGCGCGATCACCGCGGGGATCGCTCCCATCGCGAGCAGCGCGTTGGCCGGCACGTGATGTCCCGGCGACATGCGGCAGAGGAAGCGGCTGCCGAAGATCATTTGATCCCGGGCGTAGGCGAAGACCAGGCGGCTCGCGGCCGCCTGCAGGCTTAGCAGGCAGGAAACGAACGATACCAGCACGATGAGGATGACGGCGCGAAATCCGGTCTCGCCCATGGCTGCTCGAAGCAAGGTGACGATGGGATCGGGATCGGTGCCCGCCATCACCGCGCCGATGTCCGGAATCGCGAGCACGAAGGCGAGGCACACCCAAGTCGCAGCGGCGCCGCCGATGTAGATCGTCATGCGCATCGCCTTGGGGATCATGCGACTCGGATCCGGTGTCTCCTCAGCGACATCCCCGCATGCCTCGAAGCCGTAATAGCAGAAGATGGCGGCGAGCGAGGAGGCGAGGAACGCCGGCCAGTAGCTCCCTGTGTGCACGAAGGACGTGTCGACGAGCACGTGCAAGGTCTGATGGCGCGCGAACAAGAGGAGATATCCGCCGACCACGATTGCGCCGACGATTTCACAGGTGAACCCGAACATCGCCATCCGCGCGAGCAGCCGCGTGCCGGATAGATTGAGGCAAGTGGTCGCGGCGATGAGCACGAGCGCGATCACGGTCGTCGCCACGGGCGTGGTCGAAAGACCGAACAATTGGGCGAGAAAGGGTGCGATGCCGGTCGCGACCCCGGCCATCGTGCAGCAAAGCGCCCAGCCATATATCCATCCCGCCATCCAGGCCCAGCGTTTGCCCACCAGTCGCCGCGCCCAGGGATAGAGGCCTCCCGATATCGGGAATTGCGAGACTATTTCGCCGAAGATCAGGCAGACCAGGAACTGACCCATTCCCACGGCGATATACGTCCACCACATGGGGGGTCCGCCGCTCACGAAAGCCGTCGCGAACACGGTGTAGACGCCGACCACCGGCGACAGATAGGTGAAGCCGAGCGAGAAGTTCTCCCATTTCGACATGGTCCGATCGAAATTCGAGACGTAGCCCAGTGCACGCAGCTGCTCCGCGTCGCTGGTGGCCGAGTTTGTGCGCTTGTGGTCCATCAACGGTCATCCCCCCGAATTTGACACGTATGTTATGCGACGAGTGTGCGTTTGCGGCGTCGCGCTAGCCCGCCGTGCCGTAGGGCGGAAAGCGCGCCATCGTCTCGAGGTCACCGAGCTCCTGATCATTGCGCACATACAGCCGGCTCGCGTCGCGCACGGGCTGATGATCCCACGGCGTATACCGGCCCTCGCGCAGCGCGCGGTACACGAGATGCCGGCGGCGCTGACTCGCGAGGACCGCGGCGTGCAGAGCGGCAAGATCCCAGCGCCGTTCCACCTCGGTGCGGAACGCGCGCACGCGCTCCTGATGCCCAGGGGCCTGCGCGAGGTTCACGAGCTCCTCGGGATCCTCGGCAAGGTCGTAGAGCTGATCCGGATCGACGGGCGAGTGCACGAACTTGTAGCGGCCGCGCTTGATCATCACGAGCGGCGCGATCGCGCCTTCCGCGAGATACTCGCCGATCACCTCGTCCCGGCCCGGCGCGCCCGCGAGCTGCGCGGCGAGGCTGCCGCCATCCAGCGGCGTTGCGCAGTCGGCGAGCGTGCCGCCCGAGAGCTCGATCAGAGTCGGCAGAACGTCGACGAGCGAGGCAGACTCGCGCACCCGCCGCGGGGCGAAGCGCTGCGGCGCATGCACGATGCACGGGATACGGCACGCGGGCTCGAAGAAATTCATTTTGTACCAGAGCCCGCGCTCGCCGAGCATGTCGCCGTGATCGGCGAGCAGCAGAACGACGGTATCGCCGGCGCGGCCCGCATCGGAGAGTGCGTCGAGCAGCACGCCGATCTGGTCGTCCACGTAAGAGATCGCGCCATAGTAGGCACGGCGCGCGGCGCGCACCTGCGGCTCGGTCACGGGCTGCATATCCAGACCGCACACGTGGCGCAAGCGCCGCGAGTGCGGGTCGAGCTGATTGGGGCTCACGCGCACGCGCGGCATGTCGATATCGATGCCCTCATAGCGATCCCAGTAGCGCGCGGGGATGACGTACGGGTCGTGCGGATGTGTCATCGAGGCGACCAGGCAGAAGGGCCGCCGGTCGCGGCTGCGCGCGAGGTCGAAGATTTTCTGCCGCGCCTGAAAGACGACGTCGTCGTCGAAGTCGATTTGATTGGTGCGTGCGCAGGGACCCGCCTGCGTCACGGAATCCATGCTGTGGTACCAGCTCGGCCGCTCCTCGAAGTGCCCCCAGTCCGGCGTCCAGCCGAAGTCCGCCGGGTAGATGTCCGTGGTGAGCCGCTCCTCGAAGCCGTGCAACTGGTCGGGTCCGCAAAAATGCATCTTGCCGCTGAGCATCGTCTGATAGCCGGCACCGCGCAGATAATGCGCGAATGTGGGAATTTGCGAGGGAAACTCCGCGGCATTGTCGTAGGCGCCGATGGCCGAGACCCGGCGTCCCGACAAGAACGAGAAGCGCGAGGGGGCGCAGAGCGGGCTATTGCAGTAGAAGGAATCGAACACGACGCCGTCCGCAGCCAACGCATCGATGTGCGGGGTCTTCGCGACGCGATTGCCGTAGGCGGGCAACGCGCGCGCCGTCAATTGATCGGCCATCAGAATCAGGAAATTGGGTCGGCTTGCCACGAGGTTCCCGGTCTCATCGCCTGATCATTGCGTGCGCCGTCCGACGGAGCGTGGCGAGCACGGCCTTGTCGGGGAATGCGCGTTTCGGAATCGCATGAATGGCGCGGTTTTTTTGCTGCAACAACACGATACGCTCGTTCTCCTTGAAAGCCTCGAGCTCGCTCCACGGGATCCGTTCGACGATGGTGTCGGCCGGTTGGATGCTCACGCCCTGATCGTCCCATAGGGCGATGGTCACGCGGCGCAGCGTTTCGTTGCGCTTGTATGCCGCCGCCGCCGCTTGGCGCACCTTGTTGATTTGCGTGAGCCGGAACGCCCCCAGGCAGGCGGTCAGGCCGATGAGCAGCGGCAGCGAGCCGAAGCTCAGGTTCGATACGGACAGCGCGGAGAGAACGATCAACACGGCGGCGAACAGGCTGAATTCAACCCTCGGCCGCACGCCGAGAGCGAGCAGCCGAGCGGACGCGATGTCCTCGGCCTGCAATGTGTATTCGACCGGCGCCATGTTGATTCACGGATGTTTCGCCGCTTCCTGCGCGCGGTACGCGACCCAGCTCTGGTCGATGAGATAGGCGTGGATGTTCTCCACGTCGCGTTCGCTCAGGATGTCGTCGAACCGCTCCATGCCGGCCGCGCCGAGGACACCGTGCAACACGATGTCCTTGAACTCGGCATGTAACCCGGCGTTGAGGCGGCGCAAGTCCGGCGTGACGTTGATGCCGAGCGCGTGGCAACGGGAGCATTCCTCGACGAATTTCACCTCGCCCGCATCGATGGCCGTCTTACTCGCCGTTTGCTCGGGCGGCTTCTCGAACGGCTCGAGGACGCGCGCCGGCGGTGTCGGCACCGCGCCGCCGCCGAGCTTCAGCGCGATGATGCGATTGCTATTCTCGAACTTCACGGTCGCGCTGGAGGGCGGCACGGGACCTTCGGCGATACCGGTGCCGCCGTAACCCACTTGCACGGCGACATATTGCTCGCCGTTCACTGCATACGTGCTGGGCGCCGCCATGATGTGGCTGCCTGTGTTGATGACCCTGAGCACCTTTCCCGTGTCGGCCGCGTACACCCACAATCCGCCGCTGCCGCGTCCCTGGAACACGAGATTGCCCGCGGTCGACATGACGCCGCCGTCGTAGCCGCGCATGCCGCTCGAGGTCTCGTGCTCCCAGACTATTTTCTGAGACGCCGGATCCCAGGCACGGATGAGCTCGCGCACGAGTTTCACCTTGCGCTCGGCCTTGAGCTCCTTGAGATCCGGCAGCGGGCCGTACAGCCGCTTCAAGTCCGCCGCGTCATAGGAGTCGTCGGCGAAGATGCCGTTGGTGGTGAAGAATCCCTCGAGGAATTTCAGCTCGCCGCCGTTGTGCACCAAGTCCACCCAGACGCTCGGCGTGTCGACGACCGGGATGTACACGAGATGCGTCTGGCCGCTCAAGGACATGGGATTCCAAGTGTGTGCGCCCGACCAGGACGGGTAGACGTTCTTGGGCGAGGTGTACCAGTCGGACTGCGGTGTCGTCACGGGCCGGCCCGTCTTCATGTCCACACCCGTCGCCCAGTTGATGTAGGTGAAGGTCTTCGCGGATAAGAGCTCGCCGCTCGCGCGGTCGAGAACGTAGAAGAAGCCGTTCTTGTTCGCCTGCATGAGGACGTGCCGGTCTGCACCGCCGATCTTGAGATCGGCGAGGATCATCTTTTGCACGGCGTCGAAATCCCAGTGATCGTTCGGCGTGGTCTGGTAGTACCAGGCGAGACGGCCGGTGTCGGCATGCAGTGCGAGGATCGAGGCGGTATACAGCCCGTCGAGCTTGGAATTGCCGAGAAGCTTCAAGTCATACGGCGCCGCATTGGCCGAGCCGAAATACACCAGCCGCAAGGCCGGGTCATAGGCGAAGCCGTCCCACACCGTGCCACCGCCCTTGTACTGGGGATTGCGCTGCGGATCCCAGGTCTTGGCCGCGGCAGCGAGATCCGGAGTTTCCAGTGGACGACCCGGATCCGGCGGCACGGTGTAGAACCGCCACCTGAACACACCGCTCGAGAGGTCGTAGGCCGAGACGTAGCCGCGCACGCCCCCACGGCCCATATCCGACCCGCCGTTGCCGATGACCACCACGTCCCCCGCGATCTGCGGAGCGCCCGTGCTCGCGTACGGCAGCTTGTGATCGACGATCGTGTCGACCACCCACACCGGCTTGCCGGTCACCGCATCGATCGCGTGCAGCCGGCCGTCGCCCGAGGCGACGTACACTTTGCCCTTCCACACGGCGACCCCGCGGTTGACCAGATCGCAACAGGGATTTCTGGCCGGGAACCAGTCGCCTTTCGGGTCGTAGCGCCAGAGCTGCTTGCCGCTCGCGGCATCGAGCGCGTACACATAGCCCCAGGTGCCGGAGGTGTAGATGACGCCGTCGACGACGATCGGGGTCGCTTCCTGGCCGCGCTGCGGGTTCCCGAGATCGTAGCTCCAGGCAAATCCGAGCCGCTTCACGTTGCCGGCATTGATATTCGCGAGCGGCGAGTAGTAGCTGCCCTGCCAGTCGCGGCCGCCCGTGAACCAGTTCTGCGGCTCGGAGTCGGCGGCCTCGAGACGCTCCCCGTCCAGCGCCGCCGGTGTCGCCGCCGCCGCCGCCCAGCCGAGTGAGACGGCGAGCGTCGATACCGAGGCCAGGGTGCATACCAGGGCGGGGATCGATACCCGGGCGCATAGACTGCGGCCGGCGCGCGTCGCGGCGCCGGCAATTGGATCGGTAGGTGGCAACACGAGTCTCCCTGGAAGAAACAGCCGAAAGCTTAGCGGACACGGCGCATTACGCAATAAAATCGCGCGCCGGCCGCCCGGCGCCATGATCATCGTTGGGAACGGAGCCCAAAGGAGTACCAGACGTGATTCTGAGCATCGAGGACCTGCGCGCGCTCGCCAGGCGGCGCATACCGCGCGCCATTTTCGACTACGCGGACGGCGGCTCTTATCAGGAAGCGACGCTGCGAGCGAATGCGGCCGACCTCGATGCGATTCACCTGCGCCCGCGGGTCATGATCGATGTGTCCCACATCAAGCTCGCGACCACCCTCGCTGGAAGCGATGCCTCGATGCCCCTCGCCATCGCACCCACGGGTCTTTGCGGCCTGTACCACGCTGACGGCGAGATCTTGGGTGCGCGGGCCGCGGCCGCGTTCGGCATCCCGTTCTGCTTGAGCACGATGTCCATCTGCTCGATCGAGGACGTGCGCGCGGCGACGGATCAACCGTTCTGGTTTCAGCAATATCTGATGCGCGATCGCGGCTTCAATCAGGCGCTGATCGAGCGCGCGATCGCCGCGCGCTGCTCGGCGCTGGTGCTCACGCTGGATCTGCAGATCCTCGCCGAGCGCCGGCGGGACGCGCGCAACGGCCTATCGATCCCGCCGCGCTTGACCTTGCGCAATGCCTGGGATGTCGCGACCAAACCCGAGTGGGCGCTCAAGGTGATGTTCGGCAAGCGTCGCACCTTCGGTAATCTGGTGGGGCACATCGGGGGTGCGGACGGCGTGGCGACGCTCGCGCAGTGGACGCATGCTCAGTTCGATCCGACGGCGAACTGGCGAGACGTGGAATGGGTGCGCAGTCGCTGGCCCGGCCGATTGATCCTCAAGGGCGTCATGGATGCCGAGGACGCGCGCTTTGCCCTCTCGGCCGGCGCCGATGCCATGGTGGTATCGAATCACGGCGGGCGGCAGCTCGACGGCGCGCCCTCGTCGATCTCCGTGCTGCCGGAGATTGTCGCGACCATCGACGGGCGGTGCGAGGTGCTTTTCGACGGCGGCATCCGTTCCGGACAGGATCTGGCGAAGGGCCTGGCCTTGGGAGCGCGCGGCGGCATGATCGGCAAGTCCTTCCTGTTCGCGCTCGCGGCCGCCGGGCAGGCCGGCGTCACTCGTGCACTCGAGATCATTCGCGATGAGCTGCGCGTGACTCTCGCGCTCACGGGAACCAGCGATGTGGCTGCCTGCGGGCCGCACATGCTGCGAATGCAGGAGCGCCTACAGGCCAACGGGACCTAATCCTACTTTCGGGCGTTCTTGCAGCCGAGATCATGTCGCGATGCTGTTCTGCGCGCTCGCTTCCGACTACGACGGCACCCTGGCCCGGGACGGTCGGGTCGATGAGGCCACGCTCGAGGCGCTGCGCCGCTTCAAGGCGACCGGTAAACGGCTCGTGCTGATCACCGGGCGCGAGCTCGGCGACCTGCGCGCCGTTTTCGGGAGCACGGATGATTTCGACGCCGTGGTGGCGGAGAACGGCGCGCTGCTGTACTTGCGCGCCAGCAAGGAAGAGCGCGTGCTCGCGCCGCCTCCGCCCGAACGCTTCATCGCCGCGCTGCGAGCAAAAGGCGTGAAGCCCCTGTCCGTGGGACGCAGTATCGTAGCGACCTGGACACCCAACGAGACCGTGGTGCTCGAGACGATTCGCGAGCTCGGGCTCGATTGGCAGCTCACCTTCAACAAGGGCGCCGTGATGTGCTTGCCGCCCGGTGTCAACAAGGCGAGCGGCCTCGAGGCGGCCATCGCCGAGCTCAAGCTCTCCGCGCACAACGTCGTGGGCATCGGCGACGCCGAGAACGATCAGGCCTTTCTCGCGGCTTGCGGCTGCTCGGTGGCCGTCGCGAATGCGCTCGAGACCGTGAAGGAGAACGTGGACATGCGCACCGCCGCGGACCGGGGCGCGGGGGTCACGGAGCTGATCGATCGCTGGCTGCAAGACCCCGCCGCGACGTTCGCCGAAATGCGCCGGCAGGACATCTACCTCGGCGAGTCGCGCATCGACGGCAGAGCCGTCACGCTGCCCCCGCACAAGGGCGCCGTGCTCATCGCGGGCTCCTCCGGAGTCGGCAAGACCACGTTGACCCATCTGCTCATCGAGCGCATCGCGCAGGGCGGCTACCAGTTCTGCGTGGTGGATCCCGAAGGCGACTACGACAATCTGGAGGGCGTCGCGCACCTGGGCGACGCCAACTCGACGCCGGCGCCGGAAGACGTTCTGAGCGTGCTCGGGACGCCCGATGCGAGCGTCGTTGTGAATTTGCTTGCGCTGGACATTCCGGAACGTCCCGCCTATTTCGGCAAGCTGCTCGGGCAAGTCAGCGGTCTGCGCGCGGCGACCGGCCGTCCCCACTGGCTGATTCTCGATGAGACGCATCACTTGAGCCCGAGCACTCAAGACGTGCAGCACAACGCGCTGCCGGACGAGCTCTCCTCGGCGGTGTTCATCACCACCGACCCTCGGCATTTGTCTCCCTCCGCGCTCGGCCGCGTGCGAACGGTGATTAGCGTCGGACCCTCTGCGCCGCAAGTGCTCGAGGACTTTTGCCGCACGGTCAAAACGCGCTTGTCGCAGACGCCGCTCGAGCTCGAGGACGACACGGTGCTGGTATGGGAGCGGTTCACGGATATGCCGCCCCAGCCGGTGACCGTCGGCAAGGCGAAGCAGACGCATCGGCGGCACACGCGCAAATACGCCGAGGGGCAGCTCGGCGAGGACAAGAGCTTTTACTTTCGCGGCGCCTCGGGGGCGCTAAAGCTGCGCGCGTTCAACCTCGCGACGTTCCTGCAGTTGGCCGACGGCGTGGACGACGATACATGGCTATTCCATTTGCGCCGCGGCGATTATGCGCTCTGGTTCCGCGACGCGATCAAGGACGATCAGCTCGCCGCGGCGGCGCAAGCGGCCGAAGCGAAGCCGGATCCGGCCGAATCCCGCGCTGAGATCGCGGAGGCCATCAAGCAGCGGTATGCGCCCCTGACCGTGGGTTGACTTGCGGTTCACGGGCGGGCGCGGATTGCAGCGCGCTTCCCCCGCGCCGTGGCGAGAGTCGGCAATGCCGACTGCAGCGTGTCGCGGAGGTCCGACTGCCGGAGCTTGCGCTCGGCAGATCGTATACGCGCCTCCCTCACAGCGCGCTCCAAGCTCTCGCGCGGTCGATTCGCGACAGGCGCCGCGCTGCTCGAGGCGGCAGACCGGCCAAGCGATGCGCCTGGCGGCGGCGGTGTCTTACTTGCCATGGAAAGTCTCCTTCAAAAAGGCAACTCGTTCTCCACGGGCAGCCAGGTAAGGCGCCCAGCTGAGTTCCCAGCCACGCGAGGTCCATGGAGGCCGCAACCAAGAGGCCGCCGAGCTCATCGTGCAGCTCGCGCGCAATCCCCGCCTTCTCCCGTTCCGTGACGGTCTGCAGATGCGCAATCAAACCGGGCGCCGAAGGGCGGCGGTCATCTCTGCGGCGCATCATCTCCATGCCCGACGCCTCGCCACGGCGCGGGCCAGCCGCCGGCGGAAAGCGCCGTAGGCGCGGCCCACCGTGAAGCTCACGATCGCGAGATTCAGATAAAGCTTGAGTGTTTTTCGCATGCGGATGCCTCCAGACGGAAGCCATGCTCCTCTCGCCGGTCCGCGCTGCCAACTCTTCGCCCTTGCTTTCCCGCGTCAGACGAGGACCCACAGCGCGCCGGAGGGGGGCCTAC
Source organism: Steroidobacteraceae bacterium (assembly GCA_049513515.1). Taxonomy (GTDB): domain Bacteria; phylum Pseudomonadota; class Gammaproteobacteria; order Steroidobacterales; family Steroidobacteraceae; genus Bog-1198. The sequence goes on along the minus strand of JBEKWA010000015.1, from coordinate 38,302 downwards.
GCAGGAAGGCGTCATCCGCCTCCTCTCGAAAGCCGGGGTGGGTCGTAGCCTATCCCCTGTGAGGCCCAAGGGGGTCATCTCAGGAAGGTCATTCATGCAAGACAGCAAATCGAATCCAGGCCGGGCAGGCGCGGGCAAGACGGGGTCGACCGACGAGTCGATCGGCCGACCGGGCAACTGGCGGGAAGGCCGATATCAGCGGAGCGGGGCGCTCGTGGATCAGTCGGTCAATGACCCCTCGCAGCAAAATCCGCCGGATCCGCCGGCGGAGCGGGAGAAGCCCGTCACGCGACGGGATTACGAAAAGTAGCGTTCGCCGTCAGCGCATGGGCAACGCGCGCGGCTTGCCCAGCGGGAACGCGGCGTCGATGCGGGCAACGTCGGCGTCGGTCAAGTGCAAGGCACCGGCGCCCGCATTCTCGCTCGCGTGGTCGCGGCGTGAAGCCTTCGGAATCACGAAACTGTTTGGGTGGCGCACGAGAAACGCAAGCGCGACTTGCCGAGCGGTCGCGCCGTGAACGGCACCGATCTCATGCAGTACCCGCCCCTGGCGGGTCTTCGGATCGAAGGCGTGCGGCGATTCGCCGAAGGGGGTATAGGCCACGACGGCGATGCCGCGGTCGTCGCACCAGGGCAAGACCGCGTGCTCGATCGCCCGTTCTTGCACGTGGTACAAGACTTGATTGCAGGCCGGCAGCCCGGCACCCGCGATCGAGGTCGCCTCCTCGAGATCGTCGACGTCGAAATTGCTCACGCCCCAGGCGCGAATCTTGCCGCTTGAGCGTAGCTCCTCGAATGCGGTCAGGGTCTCCGCGAGCGGATGGGCGCCGCGCCAATGCAGTAGATAGCAATCGAGCCGGTCCGTCTTGAGCCGAGAGAGGGATCTTTCGCACGCGGTGATCGTCCCGCGTCGCGAGGCGTTGGAGGGCAGAACTTTCGACACCAGGAATACCTCGTCGCGCCGGCCCGCGATGGCGCGGCCGACGAGAGTTTCCGCCGCCCCCGAGCCGTACATCTCCGCCGTGTCGATGTGACACATGCCGAGATCGAGGCCGTGCCGCAAGGCATCCACCGCATCGCGCGGCGATTGCTCCGAGTGCCAGGTGCCCTGGCCTACGACCGCCACGCGAGGACCCTCGGGCCAGAAGGGGCGTGATCTCACGGCAAGCGGCGTGACATGCGCACAGCCGGCTCGCGTCCCTGGTAGTAGCCCTGCACGACGTCGAGCGACTGGAACCCGAGGCCCTGATAGAAAGCGCGGGCGCCGACATTGGTCTCGCGCAGCTCGAGATCGATGCGAAACACGCCGGCCTCGATGGCGCTGAGCGAGAGCCAGTCGATGAGCTGCCGCCCCAGCCCGTGACGGCGGTGCTCCGCGCCGACCGCCAGCAAATTCAGATGCGCCACCTGATCGCCGAAATGCATGATGGCGAAGCCGGCAATCTTGGGGTCGCGACGCGCGATCAGCACGCAGCAATCGCGCCCCAGGATCGCACGGCGCACGCGGGCCGGCGTCCAGGACCAAGAAAGCCCGTGCTCGATCAGGTCGCGGGACATCTCGGCGATCTCCAATGCGTCCGAATAACGGGCGAGGCCGAGCATCGCGAGCTCGGACATCAGCGGCCCTCGTTCTCGAAGGCTGCGCGGGCCGGTTTCAGCGTCGCGCTCATCATCGGCTGCGGTACCGGTCCGTGGCCGAGACGAGCTCATGGATGTTGCCGGGCTCGAAAGCCGAATGGCCGGCGTCGGGCACGATACGCAGGTCCGCCTCCGGCCACGCGCGATGCAAGTCCCACGCGCTCGTCGCGGGGCACACGATATCGTAGCGTCCTTGCACGATGGTCGCCGGGATGCGTCGAATGCGCGGCACGTCGTCGAGCAGCTGAGTCTCGCTGCGCAGAAAACCGCGGTTCACGAAGTAATGGCACTCGATGCGCGCCACGGCGAGAGCGAATTGGTCCTCGCTCCACTTGCGTATGTTGTCGAGGTTGCTGTGCAGAAAACTGGTCGAGGCTTCCCACACCGACCAGGCGCGCGCGGCTTCCAGCGCCGCCCGCTGATCGCTGCCGGTCAGCCGCTGGTGATAGGCACGCAAGTAGTCGTCGCGCTCGTCGATCGGAATGATGTCGCGGTACGCCTCCCAGCAATCGGGATAAAGCTCCGAGGCGCCGTGTTGATACAGCCAGCGAATTTCCGGGTAGCGCAGCAAGAAAATGCCGCGCAGCACGAGCTCCGTCACGCGCTCCGGATGGGCTTCGGCATAGGCCAGGGCGAGCGTCGACCCCCAGGAGCCGCCGAAGACCAGCCAGCGCTCGATGCCGAGGTGCTTGCGTAGACGCTCGATGTCGGCGACGAGGTGCCAGGTGGTGTTCTCGACGAGGCTCGCACTCGGCCGACTGCGACCGCATCCGCGCTGATCGAAAACCACGATGCGGTAATGATGCGGGTCGAAGAATTGCCGGGCGCGACGGTCCGAGCCCGCGCCCGGGCCGCCGTGCAGGAACACCGCGGGCTTGCCGGCTGGGTTGCCGCATTCCTCGTAGTACAGCTCGTGCACATCCGAGACACGCAGGAAGCCGTGCTTGAAAGGCTCGATGGGCGGATAAAGCTCGCGCCGCGGGGGGGCGCCGACGCGGGCGGAGAACGATGCACTGTGCGCCGCGGGGCGGGTGCGGGACGAGGTTTTTCGCGCGGCATTGCTCGAGGCCTTCGCCCGCTTCGCCGCTGTCCGTTTCGTGGGCGTACCCTTGGAGGGGGTGCGCAGCGCCCGCGCCTGGACATGTGCAGCATTTTTCTTTTTCTTCACGCGATGGTACCTCGGATTAGAGCGCTCGCTGGACCAGGGGACCTAAGGCCCTGCCGCCGAGCAGATGTAAGTGCAGGTGATAAACCTCTTGACCGCTGTCGGGATTGCAGTTCAAGACCAGCCGATAGCCGCTCTTCGCGACGCCGTATTGACGTGCCAGGTCGCGCGCGACAATGACCATGTGGCCGATCAGCGATTCATCCGAGTCGGCGACGTCGTCCGTGGTCGGAATTGGCTTGATGGGCGAGATGAGAATATGCACGGGGGCGGCGGGGTGGATGTCCAGGAACGCGATGACCCGCGCATCGCGGAAAACGACGCTGGCGGGCAGCTCCCCCGAGATGATTTTTTCGAAAAGCGTAGGCATCGGCGCTCTCGAATGCCATGAAACTATTTAGATTAGCAGGATTGGCAGGAATGCCGAGGCCATTATTGTTGCAAGGCACAATCAGAGTTGAATGCGATGCCCGGAGGGAGCGGGCACCCTGAAGGTTGCGAATAGAAATGGGAACGATTCTCATATACACTTGACCCATGAAGCCGATACCCGACGCAGCCGCAAAGGATGGCGAGATGAGACTCCCCGACCTCGCCACCGGCATGGCCGCGCGCGTGGTGTCGGTGTCTGCAGGCGAGGGCGCGGCGCCGCTGGAAATGAGAAGGCGCCTCGCGGAGATTGGCTTTTTGCCGGGAGAGCCCGTGCGCATCGTCGCCCGCGGATTGCTCTCGCGCGAGCCCCTCGCGGTGCGCGTCGGAACCGGCACGTTCGCGCTGCGGTTGTTCGAGGCCGCCTGCATTCGCGTTTGCCCGGAGCAGCCGCTACCCGGATAGGGCCATGGATGCCCTCTTGCGCCCTGACCCAAGTCCCTTGGTCGCCTTGGTCGGCAACCCGAACTGCGGCAAGACGGCGCTCTTCAACGTGCTCACCGGCAGCCGCCAGAAAGTGGCTAATTACGCCGGCGTCACGATCGAGCGCAAGGAAGGCACGCTGCAAACGCCTTCGGGCCGGCGGGTGCGCATTCTCGACTTGCCGGGAGCCTACAGTCTCGATCCCCTGACCCCGGACGAGCAGGTCACGGCGGATGTATTGCTCGGAAGGCGGGCCGGAGAGAGTGCACCGGACTTCGTGGTTTGCGTCACGGACGCGACCAACCTGCGGCAGAATCTGCGGCTCGCGTTGAGTCTCAAGCGCCTCGGTCTGCCGATGGTAGTTGCGCTCAATATGACGGATATCGCGCGCCGCAAGGGCATCTTGATCGATGCGCGCAAGCTCGAGCACGAGCTCGGCGTGCCGGTGGTCGAAACCGTCGGCGTCAAATCCTCGGGCGCCAAGGCGCTCGTGGAGCTGCTCGATTCCTCGGTGTTGCAAGCGCCCCTCGCACCGCGCGCCGCCTGGCGCACGCCCACCCCCACGGATCTCGATCACGACCAGGCGGAGGTGCGCCGCATTCTCGGCATCGTGGGTGGAGCGCGCCTCGATACGGTCACCGTCAGCGACAAACTCGATGCGGTGGTCCTGCACCCGGTGGCGGGTCCCTTGATACTTGCCGCGATTCTTTTCCTGGTGTTCCAGGCCGTATTCGCCTGGGCTCAGGTCCCCATGGATGCGATCAAGGCCAGTGTCGCCGCCTTCGCCGGATGGGTGGGCAGTGAGATGCCGCCGAGCCTGCTCAAAGGCTTGCTGGTCGACGGCGTGCTTGCCGGCGTCGGCAGCGTGCTCGTCTTTCTGCCCCAGATCATCATCTTGTTCTTTTTCATCTTGGTGCTCGAGGATTCCGGCTATCTGCCGCGCGCCGCGTTTCTGCTCGACCGGATGATGGGCAGCGTCGGATTGTCGGGCCGGGCGTTCATCCCGTTGCTGTCGAGCTTTGCATGCGCAATTCCCGGCATCATGGCGACGCGCACCATCCAGAATCCGCGCGACCGACTGGCGACCATCATGATCGCCCCCCTCATGACTTGCTCGGCGCGCCTCCCGGTCTATGCATTGATCATCGGCGCCTTCATCCCGCGTCGCACGGTCGGGCCGGGGCTCGAGCTGCAGGGACTCGTGCTATTCGCGCTGTACATCCTGGGCGTGGTCAGCGCCATGGGCGTTGCTTTCGTGCTCAAGCAATTGGGGTCCGCCAAGCGGCTGCAATTCCTGATGCTCGAGCTGCCCGCTTATCACTGGCCGAATGCGCGCACGATCGTCATCGGGCTCTGGCAGCGCGTGGAGATTTTCTTGAGCCGCGTCGGTACCATCATCCTTGCCTTGATGGTGATCCTGTGGGCCTTGAGCTCGTTTCCGGCGCCCCCGCCCGGCGCGACCGGACCGGCAATTCAGTACAGCATCGCCGGGCACTTGGGTGCCTGGCTTGCCGTGGTGTTCGCGCCGATCGGCTTCAACTGGCAGATCTCGATCGCGCTCGTGCCGGGACTTGCGGCGCGCGAAGTGGCGGTGGGTGCGCTCGGCACCGTCTACGCGCTGTCCGCCAGCGGTTCGGATGTGAGCGGTGCGCTCACGCCGTTGATTGCGCAATCTTGGAGCTTGCCGACTGCGCTGTCGCTGCTCGCCTGGTACGTGTTCGCTCCGCAGTGTCTCTCGACGCTGGCCACGGTCAAGCGCGAGACGAACTCCTGGCGCTACCCTATTTTCATGGCGGGTTATCTGTTCGCGCTCGCGTACGGCGCCTCGTTCATCACCTATCGGGCGGCGCTCGCCCTGGCGAGCTGACGCATGCGCCGAGGACCCCTTCGATGAGCCAATTGCTCGACGCCGCTCTGGTCGCGATCGTGCTCGCCGCGAGTGTGGTCTACGCGATGTATTCGCTCGGACCAAAGACGCTGCGGCGCTGGTTGCGCGTGGCGCTCGCGGACCTCGCGGCCCGGGCGCCGGCTGCGCTGCATCTCGGCGGCATCGAGCGCCGGCTGCGCGAGGCGGCCGGCGGATCGGGGGCCTGTGGCGGCTGCGAAAGCTGCGGACCGTCGCCGGCGGGGGGCGCGCCCGATGCGCGCGAGTCCGCCGGCGAGGAGATCCGCGTGCCCGCCGCGAGCATCGGCAAGCGGCGTCCCGGCTAGCGCGAGCCTCACTCGCCGCGGAAGCGCGGCGCGCGCTTGCCGCGAAACGCTTGCACGCCTTCGGCGAAGTCCCTGGTATCGCCGAGCTGTTCTTGTAGCGAGGCCTCGATCGCGAGCTGGTCGGACAAGCGATTCGCGGGCTGTTCGTTGAAGACTCGCTTGATGCGCTCGAACGCCTGGGTCGGTCCGTCCCCCAAGCGGCGCGCCAGGCTCTCCGCCTGCGGCATGAGCTCCTCATCCTCGACGCATCGCCAGATGAGTCCCCAGCGCTCGGCCTCGGCGGCGGACAGGGGCTCCCCGAGGAGCGCGAGCGCTTTCGCGCGTGCCGTACCGACGAGCCGCGGCAAGTGAAAGCTGCTCCCGAGATCAGGCATCAAGCCGAGCTTCGGCGCAAACAGTTGCACGAACGTGGCCGAACGCGCGGCAAGCACGATGTCCCCGACGAGCGCGAGGCTCATTCCGGCGCCCGCGGCGATACCGTTCACCGCAACCACCACGGGAACTCCCAGGTGGTACCACGCGTTCACCATGGGATTGAAATGCTCGCGCATGCTCGCGCCGACGAGCTGGCCCAGAGTGCGCCCGGGTGTGTTGATGAAATCCTCGCCCATGAGATCGGCGCCCGAGCTGAAGGCGCGACCGGCCGCAGTCAGCAACACGGCGCGTAAATGTGCATTCGACGCGATGCGCTCGGCGACGGCCCGGAGCTCCCCCACCAGCTCCTCGTTGAGCGCATTGAGACGCTCCGGCCGGTTGAGCGTGACGCAGGCGACGCGCTCCCGCTCCTCGAATGTCAGCGCAGTGAATTCCATGTGATCACCCCGGGTTCGCGGATCTGCCGAGTGTACCCCACGGCGCAGTCGGTCATAATGACCGCTCGTCAACCACACGTGTCCGATCATGCCCTTGCCCGCCCTTCTCCATAACCGGTTGCGATTGCCCATCGTCGGCGCGCCGATGTTCATCGTGTCGACGCCCGCGCTCGTGGTGGCGCAATGCAAGGCGGGCATCGTCGGCAGCTTTCCGGCGCTCAACGCCCGCCCCGCCGCGCAGCTCGATGACTGGTTGAGCGAGGTCACCGAGACGCTGGCGGACCTCAAGCGCGCGAATCCCACCGCGAAGATCGCGCCGTTCGCCGTGAATCAGATCGTGCACGCGAGCAACGAGCGGCTGGAACACGACGTCGCCCTCTGCGTGAAGCACCGCGTGCCGATCATCATCACAAGCCTGCGGCCGCCTGCGGAAGTCGTGCGTGCCGTGCACGGTTATGGCGGTATCGTGTTCCATGACGTGATCAACCGGCGCCACGCCGAGAAGGCGGCGGAGCAGGGCGTCGACGGCATCATCGCCGTTTGCGCGGGCGCGGGCGGTCATGCGGGGCTCCTGAGTCCTTTTGCGCTGGTCAAGCAAGTCCGGGAGGTCTATACGGGCACGATCATCCTCGCGGGCGCCATGAGCACGGGGGCGGATGTGCTCGCCGCGCAGGCGATGGGCGCGGACCTTGCGTATCTCGGCACGCGCTTCATCGCCACCGAGGAAGCCAATGCGCCGACGGCTTATAAGCAAATGGTCGTCGACAGCGGCGCGGAAGACATCGTCTACACCTCGCTCTTCAGCGGCGTGTCCGCCAACTTCCTGCGCGACAGCGTGAAGCGCACGGGACTCGACCCCGACAACCTACCCACCGCGGACAAGGCGAAAATGAGTTTCTCGGAGGGAAGCCACGAGTTCAAGGCGTGGCGCGATGTCTGGAGCGCGGGTCACAGCGTCAGCGGCGTGCACGAGGTGTTGCCGGTGAGCGCGCTGGTGGAGCGCATGGTCGCGGAGTACGAGGCGGCGCGCTCGCGCCTCGTTCCGTAAACCCCTCTGAACTGAAGCTCTTGCGTCTCGAGGCCCACCAACTACCCGCAGCGCTCGCCCGAGGTCTCGCGCCCATTTATCTGATCTCGGGCGATGAGCCGCTGACGGCCGGCGAGGCGGCGGATGCGGTCCGCGGCGCCGCCCGCAAAGCCGGCTTCACGGAGCGCATCGTGTTCGCCGTCGATCGCTCTTTCGCATGGGACGAGCTGCGGCAAGCGACGCGGGAGATGTCCTTGTTCGCCGAGCGCCGGCTCTTCGAGCTGCGCATGCCGAGCGGTAAGCCCGACAAGGGTGCCGCGCTTCTCGCCGAGATCGCGAGCGCACCGCCGCCCGACGTCGTGTGTCTGCTCATCACCGGCAAGCTCGACGCGAAGACCGGCGATTCCCCGTGGGTGCGCGCCATCGAACGCACCGGAGTGTGGGTGCGCGTGTGGCCGGTGGAGCGCGCCGCGCTGCCGGCCTGGCTCGAGAGCCGCGCCCGCGCGCTCGAGTTGCGCCTCGCACCCGGTGTCGCGCAATCGATCGCCGATCGCGTCGAGGGCAATCTGCTCGCGGCCAAGCAAGAGCTCGATATGCTGGCGCTGCTCGCGAACGGCGCGGCCATCGATGCCGATCTCGCCATGCGCGCGATCGGCGATAGCGCGCGCTACGACGTACTGCAGCTCGGCGAGGCCGCGGCCGGGGGCGATGCACCGCGGGCGCTGCGGGTGCTCACGGGACTGCGCAACGAGGGCGCCGAACCCGCGCTCATATTGTGGGCTTTGCTGCGCGAGCTGCGCGGCATGTACCAGGCGCGGGAAGCGCAGCGCCTGGGATCGCGGCCCGCGCCGAGCGCCTGGAATCTCGCCGCCCGGCCCTCGCAGAGCGCCCTCGGCCGATTGCGCAAGGTGCCGCTCGAGCGTCTCCTCGTGCAGGCAGCGCGCGCGGACCGGATCATCAAGGGCCTCGCCGTCGGCGACTCTTGGTCCGCCATCACGGCGCTCGCGGCGGAGCTTGCCGGCGCTTTGCAAGGCACCCAAGATTCAGGCAGGGTATCTGTATGAATCCGATGGGCATATTCGGCGGTACCTTCGATCCGATCCACTACGCGCATCTGCGTACGGCTTTTGAGCTGCAGCAGGCGTTGCGCCTCAAGGAAATCCGCTTCCTGCCCGCCGGCAATCCGCCGCACCGCGATCGGCCCATCGCGGATGCGCAGAAACGGCTCAAAATGGTCGAGCTCGCGATCGAAGGACAGCCGGGCTTCGTGGTCGACGATCGCGAGGTGCGCAAGGAAGGCCCGTCGTATTCGGTGGAGACGCTCGGCGAGCTGCGCCACGAATATCCGGACCGCAGCCTCTGCCTCATCGTCGGCATGGACGCCTTCCTGAGTCTGCCCAAATGGCACCAGTGGCGCGAGCTCCTGCAGCTTGCACACCTGGTCGTGGCGCACCGCCCCGGATGGCGTGCGCCGGGCATGGGTCCTCTGGGCGAGATGTTGGTCGATCGAGGTACGGGCCGAATCGGCGATCTGCACGAGCAGCGCGCCGGCTGTATCTACATCCACGCCGTCACGCAGCTCGAGATCTCGTCCACCGAGGTACGCCAGCTCATCGCCATGGGGCGTGATCCGCGCTTCCTCATGCCGGATTCAGTGCGTAAACTGATCCTCGACACTCACTGCTACGCCAAATCACGGACGCCCTAGTGCCCCTCGAGAAAAAGCCTTCCCGTACCAGAGCTACGAACAAAGTCGAGGACGGCGCTGCAAGCGGCGCCCAACCCAAGTCCAAGGGCAGGGCGGGCTCCAAGGCTCCGTCGAAGCCGCGCGCCGCGCGCAAATCGAGCGCGGCGGCCAAAGCAGCGGGCAAATCGAGCGCGACGCCCAGGGCGCGCGGCGTGCAGACGCCGGCAGCGGCGCGAGCGGCGCTCAAATCCGTCATCCTGAGCGCGCTCGACGACATGAAGGCGCTGGAGGTGAAGGTGCTCGACGTGCGCGGTCTGACCGACATCGCCGATTACATGGTGATCGCGAGCGGCACGTCCGACCGTCACGTGCGCTCGGTGGCGCAACGCGTGGTCGAGAAGACCAAGGAAGCCGGGTACCGGCCGCATGGCTGTGAGGGGCTCAAGGACGGGGACTGGGTGCTGATCGATCTGCACGAGATGATCGTGCACATCATGCTGCCGCGAGTGCGCGAGTTCTACGGGCTCGAGAAGCTGTGGGACATGAGCGCGAAGCGCATCGCTCGCGCATAGGCGGCGCGCGCCGCACATGAAGTGCCGCCTCATCGCCGCCGGCACGCGATTGCCCGACTGGCTGAACACGGGATTTCGGGAGTATCAGAAGCGGCTGCGCGCGCCGCTCATTCTGGAGCTCGAGGAGATCCCCCTGGTCACGTGCCGCGCCGGCGAGAATCCGGAGCCCGCGATGGCGCGCGAGGGTGAGAGAATGCTCGCCGCGCTCGGTCCCAAGGATCACGTGGTCGCGCTCGAGGTTTCGGGCTCCTCGATGAGCACGGCCGAGCTCTCCGTCTGGTTGAATGTCAAGCTGCGGCAAGCGAAACCCCTCGCGCTCTTGATCGGAGGTCCGAACGGTCTCGCGCGCGCCTGCCTCGAGCGTGCCGAAGAACGCTGGTCGCTATCGCCTCTCACGCTGCCGCACGCGCTCGTGCGCATCCTGGTCGCCGAGCAGCTCTACCGGGCGATGAGTCTCGCGGCGGGTCACCCCTACCACCGGGCCTAAAGATGCGCGGCCGGCGCCGGTGCGGCGCGCGCCGTAACGGCGGCCCCGCGCGCGGCGCGGTTAACGTCGGTATCCTTTGCACATGAGCACCGATTTCGTCTACCTCGCCTCGGCATCGCCGCGCCGCCGCCAGCTTCTTTCGCAAATAGGCGTGCCTTTTCAAATACTTAGTGTGGATGTGGATGAATCCATCGCCGCCGAAGAATCGGCGGAGCACTATGTCTTGCGGGTGGCCGAGGCAAAGGCGATCGCGGGCCTCGCATGCCGGGTGGCCGGCCGACGGCCGCAGGCCCCGGTGCTGGGTGCCGATACTGCTGTGGTGGCCGCCGGCGCGATCCTGGGCAAGCCCGCCGATTGCGCCGATGAAGAGCGCATGCTCGGGCTATTATCGGCGAGCACGCATGAGGTGCTGACGGCGGTGGCGCTCGCGACCGACGACGACGGCGTCCAGTCGCGCTTGAGCCGCAGCGAAGTCACGTTCCGTGAGATCACACGCGCGGAGGCGCGCGACTACTGGAACGCGGGAGAGTGCCGCGACAAGGCCGGCGGCTACGCGATTCAAGGATACGGCGCCGTCTTCGTCTCCGCATTGCGGGGCAGCTATTCGGGCGTGATGGGGCTGCCGCTATTCGAGACTGCGCAGATGCTGCGCTCGGTGGGCGTGCCCTGCTGGCGCGAGACGAAAGGGATCGTTGCGATCGATGGGCACTGAGATTCTGATCAACGCGAGCACGCACGAGGCGCGCGCCGCCCTGGTCGAGAGCGGCGTCCTGCAGGAGGTGTTCATCGAGCGCCCCAATCGCCGCGGGCTCATCAGCAACATCTACAAAGGGCGAGTCTCGCGCGTTCTGCCCGGCATGCAGGCTGCCTTCATCGACATCGGCATGGACCGGACCGCGTTCCTGCATGCCTCCGACATTCTCGATACTCGCCACGCGGGTTTGGGGCTCGAGACTCCGCGCAGCGAGAACATCCGCGCGCTGGTGGCCGAAGGCAACGAGATTCTGGTGCAGGTGGTGAAAGACCCGCTCGGCACCAAAGGGGCGCGGCTCACGACGTACATCACGTTGCCGTCGCGTTTTCTGGTGTACATGCCGCAAGGGCGCGGAGTCGGCGTGTCGGCGCGCATCGAGAACGAGACCGAGCGCGAGCGGTTGCGCGGCGCCGTCCAGGCCGGCCTCGAACCGGATGAGGCCGCAGGCTTCATCGTGCGCACCGCCGCCGAGGACGCGCCGCACGAGGCGCTGCGCGCCGACATGATTTACTTGCGCAAGCTCTGGGAGTTCGTGCGTCATAAGGGACTGCGCACGAGTCCGGGCCAGCTCGTGCACGCCGACCTGCCGTTGCACCTGCGCATTCTGCGGGACGTGCTGCGTCCCGACGTCGAGCGAGTGTTGATCGATCAGCCGAGCGCGCACCGCGAGATGGTCGAGTTTGCGGCGACCTTCATCCCGGACGCCTTGCCGAGGATCGAGCTGTACACCGCGCAGCGGCCCATCTTCGAGCTGCACCACGTCGAGGAGGAGATTCAGAAGGCACTCGATCGCAAGGTCTCGCTGAAATCGGGCGGCTATCTCATCATCGACCAGACCGAGGCGATGACCACGATCGACGTCAACACCGGCGCTTTCGTGGGGCACCGTAATCTGGAGGAGACCATCTTCCGCACCAACCTCGAGGCCGCCGTGACCATCGCGCGGCAGCTGCGGCTGCGCAACCTCGGCGGCATCATCATCATCGACTTCATCGACATGGAGGAGCCGGAGCACCGCCGCCAGGTGATCCAGGCCCTGGAAAAGGCGCTCGGCGACGACCACGTGAAGACCAACATTTCCTCGGTCTCCCCCCTCGGGCTGGTGGAAATGACCCGCAAGCGCACGCGCGAAAGTTTGGAACATCTGCTGTGCCAGGCTTGTCCGACGTGCGAGGGTCGGGGGTTCGTCAAGACGGTCGAGACCGTCTGCTACGAGGTTTTTCGCGAAATCATGCGTCAAGCGCGCCAGTTCGAGTGTCGGCAACTGATGGTACTGGCCCATCAGGACGTGATCGAGCGACTGATCGACGAGGAATCCTCGGCGCTCGGCGAGCTCGAGCTGGTGACCGGCGTACCCATACGGCTGCAGACCGAAGCGCTTTACGGCGTCGATCAATACGACGTCGTCCTCATGTAAATGATTCTGCGCAGGACGTTCAAGATACTGCTGCTCGTCGCAGCGGGATTCGCCGCGTTGACTTTATTGCTCATGCTGGCGCTGAAGCTCGCGCTCGATCGCGCGCCGCAGTATCAGGCGCAGATCAAGGACTGGGTATACCGCGGCACCGGCTATCACATCGCCTTCGCGCACGTCTGGCCGGCCTTCCGCTGGTATGGGCCGGAGCTTTACTTCGATGCATTGGAATTGCGCTCATCCGACGGCCGCCGCGTCCTCGCCCGTGCCGGCGGCGGGCGGATAGGGACGGACATCTGGCAGCTGCTGCAGAACGGCAAGCTGTTCGCGCTACGCGTCGAGCTCGATGCACCGACGATTGCGGTCCAACGCCTGGGTCCAAGCCGTTTTGCGATCGCCTCGGAGGTCGTCTGGGACGGGGAGCCGAGCTCGCTGTCGCGCCTCGCGTTGAACGACCTGCCTGCAGGGACGCTGGTGATCCGGCACGGGCAATTCGTGGTGCAGGATTGGAACGCGGCGCTGCCCCGGCTCGAGCTGCGCGACGTCGACCTCGACGTCACGCGCGTGGCGCACTTCGTCTCCGCGAGCCTGTCGGCGCAGCTGCCCGCGCAGCTCGGTGGGCGCCTGAGCGTCTCGGGCGCCGCCCGTGGTGCGGAGCGCATCGTCGAGCTGCGCTGGCACGCCCTTGCGAGCGCGAGCGGGATGTCCTTTCGCGGTTGGCGCGAGCTCTTGCCGGATTACCTCACCCGCCTCGATGCGGGGACCGGCGCGTTTCACGCGCTGGTGAGCGGTCGTGGCGACGACGTCGAGCGCGCCGACGTCGAATTCAGCGCGAGCGGAGTCGTTGCCCGCCTCACGGATCTCCCCAACGCCGTCCTGGATCAGGTGAGCGGCGCGCTCTCGCTCGCGCACACGGCCGATCGATGGCTGCTGGTCGGCCGGCGGTTGCGTGCCGTCTCCGCAGGACGCCAGGATCCCGATAGCGAGTTCGAGGCGGGCTGGCGCGAGAGCGATGCGGGCATCCTGCAGTTGCATGCCGAGGCGAATTACCTGCGTGCGGAGGCCTTGCTTCCCCTGCTCGGGCTCATGCCGCAGAAGGACATTCGCGAGCGGTTGCGCGATCTCGCTCCCACGGGCGAATGGTCGGACATGCGTTTGACTCTGTCGCGCGCTTCCGTGAGCGATGCCTGGCGCTTCGATGCCCGAGCGAAGTTTCGCGACATGGGCTTCGCGCCGGTCGGCCGGGCTCCCGGCCTTCGCGGGTTGAGTGGTGCGCTGGTCGGTACCGAAGCGGCAGGCCACGTATTCATCGACACGCATTCCGCCGTTTACAACTGGCCCGATCAGTTTCCAGAGCCCATCGCGCTGCCGGCGCTCAGATCGACGCTCTACTGGAGACGCAGCCCTCAGGAGCTGCTCATGGCGACCTCGGATCTCGAGCTGCGCACGCATGCGGCGCGCGTGCAAGCGAAGCTCGCGTGGTCGCAACCTGCCGACGGCAGCTCGCCCGTGTTGACACTGGCGAGCTCCATCGACGACGGCAACGCTGCCGATGCGCCCCTCTATTTCCCGCGCCAGCTGCTTCCGCCCGGTGCGCTGCAATGGTTGGATCGTGCGTTCGTCTCGGGTCATGTCTCGCACGGCAATGCCGTCTTTCAGGGACCGCTGCGGCGATTTCCGTTTCGCGACGGCGGGGGACTCTTCCTCATCCGCTTCAATGTCGATCACATGACGCTGGATTACCGGCAAGACTGGCCGCGCATCGATAATCTCGTGGCGCAGGCCGAGTTCCGCAACCAGGGCATGACCGTCAAGGTGACCAGCGCACTGGTGCGTACGCTCAAGGTGGATTCGGCCGATGTGCGTTTCGCCGACTTCAAGAACGGCGAGATGGAGGTGCATGCCGCCGCGCACGGCGACGCCGCCGATGCGCTCGAATACCTCGCCGCCACGCCGCTCGATGCGATGGCCGCGCAAGGATTCTCGAGTGTTCAAGGCACGGGCGCCCTGCGCTGCGGTGTCGACCTGTTCTTCCCATTCAAGCAGTTCGACGCACGACGCGTTCTCGTGCACGTGGATCTGCACGATGCGACCTTCAGCCGTCGCGGCTCGAGCCTCGCCGCGACGGACATCGCCGGGGGCGCCGACATCGACGGCGCCCAGGTGGTGCGCGCCGACGTGTGGGGACGGGTCATGGGTGGACCCTTCCAGATGACGGCGCGCGCGCCGCGCAGTCGCGGTCCCCTGCGCACGCAGCTCGATTTTCACGGCACGCTGAACGGCGAGACCCTGCGCACGGCGCTCGGGATGCCCGCCGCCGTTGCGATCGCGGGGCAAACGGACTGGCGCGGGGTGCTGCGTATGAACCCGGAGCCGGCGCGCGAGCGCTCGTTGCGCCTCGCGTCGAGTCTCAATGGACTCGAGCTCGGTCTACCCGTTCCGCTGCACAAAGCCGCAGACGCATCGCTGCCGGCGACGGTAGACATCCAATGGCCCGCGCCGAACGTGACGCAGCTGCGGGTGGCGCTCGACTCGGTGGTGCGCGGCGATGTGACCTTGAACGACGATCCGAGCGGATTCAAAATCGCGCGCGCCGCCGTCTGGTTCGGCGGCGCGGAGCCGCCGGGGGGCGATGCGGGCGTGATCGTCGGGGGCAACATCGACGAGCTCGATCTTGCGGGGTGGCTCGAGCTCACTTCCGGCACCAAGCCGGACAAGCCGCTTTCGTCGTATCTGCGTTCGGCGAAGCTCACGTTGGGCCGGATCGACTATCTCGGCGCGTCTTTGCGCGACGTCACGCTCGGGCTCGCCGCGGACGACGGCGGCTGGCGCATCGCGCTCGATGGCCCGAGCGTGAGCGGCCGGGTGTCGTTGCCCGGTCCCGCCGATCCTGCGGCTCCGTTGGACCTCGAGTTCGAGCGGCTGAAGTTCGCGGATGCGGCGGCGGCTGATGCGGCGGATGAACATCCGGGCGCTGCGGAGCACAAGTCCGCGCTCGATCCGCGGACGCTCCCCGCCATGCGCTTCCATGCTGCCGAGCTGTCGTGGGGCGACCGGCAGATCGGCGAGGTGCGGGCCACGGTCGTGAAGCTCGAGGACGGCCTCAGCCTCAAGGAGCTGACGGCGACGAGCGCAAGCTACGGCGCAAACGCCACGGGCGAGTGGCGCGTCGGCGGCAGCCGCCTCAAGGGCATCATCACGAGTTACGACGTGGGCGAAACGATGAAGCAGCTCGGCTTCGCCGCGGTCATCGAGGCGAAGAGCGGCGACCTGGAGTTCGATCTCAATTGGCCGGGCGCGCCGACGGGCGAGGCCCTGTCCGAGGCCGCGGGCAACGTGCGCGTGTCGCTCGGCAAGGGCCAAATCGTCGGCCTGAAGCCCGGACCGGGCCGGGTGCTCGGGCTCGCGAGCTTTTCCGAGCTGCCGCGCCGGCTGGCACTCGACTTCAGCGACGTCACCGACAAGGGCTTCGCTTTCGATACCGTTCGCGGCAGTTTCGTCCTGCACGACGGCAACGCCTCCACCGATGACGTCGTCGTCAAGGGCCCTGCCGCGGAAATCGGCTTGATCGGACGGGTAGGCTTGAAAAACAGAGATTACGACCAAACTGCGGTAGTGACGGGCAATGTGAGCAGCACCTTGGCGCTCCCGGCGTTCGCGGCGGGACCGATCGTCGGCGGCGCGGCGCTATTGTTCACGCAGTTGTTCAAACAGCCGCTTAAGGGGCTGGTACGAGGGTATTATCGAATTACCGGTACTTGGGATAATCCCATCGTAGAGCGGATCAAGAGCGCGGACGCACCCACGGCGACCGCGGAGGCACCGAAATTATGAGTACTGTAGCTGCGATTCAAATGACCTCGGGGCACAGCGTCGAGGACAACCTCGAGGCGGCGGCCAAGTTGTTGCGCGAGGCGAAGGATGCGGGCGCGGAACTCGCGTGCCTGCCCGAGAATTTCTCGTTCATCGGTCTCAAGGACGCCGACAAGCTCGGCGTGGCGGAAGCCGATGGCTCGGGGCCCGTACAGCATTTCTTGAGCGAGACGGCGCGTGCGCTGGGGCTCTGGATCCTCGGCGGCACCACCGTCATCAAGGGCGACTCGGCGCGGCGCGTGGCGAACGCATCACTCCTGTTCGACGCCCAAGGCAAGCGCGTCGCGCGCTACGACAAGATCCATCTGTTCGACGTCACCATTCCGGGGCGCAACGAGCAGTATCTCGAGTCGACGCACGTGACTCCCGGCCGCAAGGTGGTGGTCGCCGATACGCCGGTGGGCATGCTCGGACTATCGGTGTGCTATGACATGCGCTTCCCGGAGCTGTACCGCGAGCTCGTCGCGCGCGGTGCAGAGTGGCTCGCGATGCCCGCCGCGTTCACGGTGCCGACCGGTCGAGCCCACTGGGAGCCGCTGCTGCGAGCGCGCGCGATCGAGAACCTCTGCTACGTGGTGGCCCCGGCGCAGTGGGGCACGCACACGAGCGGACGCGAAACCTATGGCGACACATTGATCATCGATTACTGGGGCCAGGTGCTGTCGCGCCTGCCGAGCGGCATCGGCGTGATCACCGCGCAATTCGATCGGGGCCGACAGGCGGAGGCGCGGGCGCGCTTCCCGGCACTGGAGAATCGGCGCCTCGGCGTGCGGGCCGACGAGGCGGTGCCGGCGTGAGCGCGGCACCTGTCTTGGACGTGGCGCAGAGGATGATCCTGGCGCCCTCGGGATTGGACGAGAACCGCCTCGCCACCGTGCTCGGCACGCTCATGAGCCGGGGCATCGACTATGCGGATCTGTACTTCCAGCTGTCGCGCGAGGAGTCGTGGTCGCTCGAGGACGGCATCGTCAAGGACGGCTCGCACAGCATCGAGCAGGGCGTCGGCGTGCGCGCCATCAGCGGCGAGAAGACCGGGTTCGCGTACACCGATGAGGTGTTGTTGCCCGCGCTGGTCGAGGCCTCCGACGCCGCGCGCGCCATCGCCCGCAGCGGCGCGAGCAATGCCGTCAAGACCTGGCAGCGGCCGCCGACTCACCGCCTGTACCTGCCCATCGATCCTCTCGAGGCCGTGCGCGATGAGGACAAGGTCGACTGGCTGATGCGCATCGATCGCGAAACGCGGCGCATCGATCCGCGCGTGAAACAGGTCATGGCCTCGCTCGCGGCGGTGCACGAGGTGGTTCTCATCGCCGGAAGCGACGGCACCTTGACCGCCGACGTGCGGCCGCTGGTCAGGCTGAATGTCTCGGTGATCGTCGAACAGAATGGGCGCCGCGAGCAGGGCTACAGCGGCGGCGGCGGGCGCTTCGGCTTGAACGAGCTGCTCCAGGGTGACGGCCCGTTCGTGCACGCCCGCGAGGCGGTGCGACAGGCGCTCGTGAATCTGGAAGCCATCCCGGCACCGGCGGGCTCGATGCCGGTGGTGCTCGGCGCCGGTTGGCCAGGCATTCTTCTGCACGAGGCCATCGGCCACGGGCTGGAGGGAGACTTCAATCGCAAGGGGACGTCGGCCTTCTCGAACCGCATTGGCGACAAGGTTGCCGCCGATGCGATCACGGTGGTCGACGACGGCACGCTCGACCGGCGCCGGGGATCGTTGAACGTCGACGACGAGGGAACGCCCACACAGTGCACCGTGCTCATCGAGAACGGTGTGCTCAAGGGATACATTCAGGACAAGCTCAATGCGCGGCTCATGGGCATGGCCCCGACCGGCAACGGGCGGCGCGAGTCGTTTGCGCACATGACCCTGCCGCGCATGACGAATACCTACATGCGCGCAGGCTCGCGAGCACCCGAGGAGATCATCGCGTCGGTCGACAAGGGCCTGTACGCCGTGAATTTCGGCGGCGGTCAGGTAGACATCACGTCCGGCAAGTTCGTGTTCTCGGCGAGCGAAGCCTACCTGATCGAGAACGGCAAGCTCGGCGCACCGGTGAAGGGCGCCACCTTGATCGGCAACGGCCCGGACGTGCTGACGCGTGTCAGCATGGTGGGCAACGACATGAAGCTCGACACCGGGGTCGGGACCTGCGGCAAGGAGGGCCAGTCGGTGCCAGTGGGTGTCGGCCAGCCCACGCTTCGGGTGGATGCCCTGACCGTCGGCGGCACGGGTTGACGTGAACCTCGTGATGAGAAAGTTCGGGCGCCTGCTGGTTGTCTTATTTTTGGTTGCCGGCTCCATCCGGAGCGGTGCGCTGCCGGGCGCCGAGTCGGCCGATGCCGGTGCCCGGCTCGGTTTCTCACCCGACGTGCAGGCAGCGATGGCGAGCATCGATCCGGAGCGCATTCGCGCGCACGTGAAGTTTCTCGCCGATGATTTGCTCGAGGGCCGCGGCACCGGCACTCGCGGCGGCGATATCGCGGCGCACTATATCGCCTCGCAATTCGAGCTCTATGGGCTGAAGCCGGCCGGAGACGACGGCGGCTATTTGCAGCGCGTCGATTTCGAGGGTGAGCAGACGCTGCCCGAAACCTCCGCCTCCCTCTTGCCGGCGAAAGGCGCGCCCATAGGGCTCAACCTCGGCGAGGACTACGTCGTCGGCAATCAGACCCGGGCCGGGCGCGTCGACGTCGACGCCCCGCTGGTCTTCGTCGGCTACGGCATCGAGGCGCCGGAATATGGGTGGAACGACTTCAAGGGCATCGACGTGCGCGGCAAGGTGGTGCTGGTCATCGTCAATGAGCCGCCCTCGAGCGATCCAAAGTTTTTCGCCGGCAATGCGATGACCTATTACGGGCGCTGGACGTACAAGTTCGAGGAAGCGGCCCGCAAGGGCGCGATCGGGGCGCTCATCATCCACCGCACCGATCTTGCGAGCTACGGATGGAACGTGGTGAAGAGCTCCTGGAGCAACGAGCAAGTCTATCTCACCAACGACCACGATCCGAAGCTCGAGGCCGCGGCGTGGATCCAGCTGGATGTGGCACGGCGGCTGTTCGCTTCTTCCGGCCTCGACCTGGATCAGATGATCGCGGCGGCGGGGACGCGCAAGTTCAAGGCGCGCGAGCTGCCGGTGCGATTCAAAGCGCACATCGAGAGCCGGGTGCGCCAGTTCGTCTCCTACAACGTGCTCGGGATGCTCCCCGGCACCGATTCCGGACCGGCCGCGCAAGCCGTGATGTACACCGCGCACTACGATCACCTCGGCATCAATCCCGCGCTGACCGGCGACAAGATCTATAACGGGGCGGTGGACAACGGCACGGGTTGCGGGATGCTGATCGAGCTCGCCCATGCCTATGCGACGTCCGCGGCGCGGCCTCCGCACCCCGTGCTGTTCGTCTCCGTCACGGCGGAGGAGAAGGGTCTGCTCGGCTCGAATTATCTGGGCAAGCACCTGCCGATCCCGGCATCGCAAATCGCGCTCGACCTGAATTTCGACGCGGTGCCGCCCATCGGCATGCCGGAATCGGTGAACGTCACCGGGGCCGAGCGCACCACGTTTTTCCCCGTGGTCGAGAAGACCGCCGGCGCCTTCGGCTTCGACATCCAGCCCGATGCCGAGCCCGGTGCCGGCCACTACTATCGCTCGGATCATTTCAGCCTGGCGCGCGTCGGCGTGCCGTCGTTCTCCATCAACACCGCGCTCAAATTCGTCGGCCATCCGCCGGAGTGGGGCAAGGCGCAGCGCGAGGAGTACACCGCCAAGCGATACCATCAGCCGAGTGATGAGTACACGCCGGACATGGACTTCGCCTCGAATGCCGCGCTCGCAAAGTTCGGCTTTGCGCTCGGCTGGCAGGCCCTCAGCGCCAACCGGATGGTGAGCTTCTTGCCGGGCGATGAGCTCGAGGTCAAGCGCCAGGCACGCTAGTCGCGTTGCGCGTTCGGTGATGAATGTTGTTTGAGGAGTGGATCGAGCAAGCCTACTCGCTCGGTGCGAGCGACCTGCATCTCGAGGCCGATACGCCCATCGTGGCGCGGATCCGCGGCGAGCTGCAAACGGTCGGCGCGACCGTCTCGGGTGAAACGCTGAAGCAGGTGGCGCGCGACCTGCTCCGCGATCAATGGCAAGCGTTTCTCGAGCGTGGCTCGGCGGACCATGCCGAATCCGTCGGCGGCATCCGCCTGCGCGCCAACTTCTTTCAGACCGTGCGCGGCATCGCGGCCGCGATCCGCTTGCTGGCGCCGAGCGTGAAGGATCTGCGGGTGTGCAACTTGCACAGAGACCTGCGCAAGTTCGTCGAGGCCTCGAGCGGTCTCGTGATCATCTCGGGGCCCACCGGGTCCGGCAAGTCGACGACGCTCGCCGCGCTCATCGAGGAGATCAATGCGACTCGCGCCCGCCACATCGTGACGCTGGAAAGTCCCATCGAGTACTTGTTTGCGAACCGCCAGTCGTTCATCCGCCAGCGCGAGATTCCGACACACTCGCCGAGCTTCGAGCAGGGCATCGTCGATGCGCTGCGCGAGAATCCCGACGTGCTGGTGATCAGCGAGATGCGCACGCCCGAGGTCATGCGGCTCACGCTGAATGCCGCGGAGACCGGTCATCTCGTGTTCGCGACCATGCATTCGTCGAACTGCGCGGAAGCTCTGGCGCGCCTGTGCATGTCGTTTCCCGAAGGCGTCCAGGGGAGCGTGCGGGCGCAGCTCGCCGATTGTCTGGTGGCGGTATGCTGCCAGCGACTCGAATTCTTGAGCCATGCGCGCCTGCAAGTCCCACGCTGCGAGATCCTGCTGCCAACCTCGGGAGCTCGGGGCACGATCCGTAGCGGTAACTTCAGTCAGATCGCCACGGTGCTGCAATCGGGCGGCGAGGAGGGCATGTGGACCTTCGATCGCTACCAGCGCTGGATGGAGCAGGTGACTGACTGGGTGCGGCCGCCCTCGTCTGTCGCCCTGCGCGCGCAGGGCGATCCGGCACCGCGCGCGGCGCCGGGATTGCGCGCAACGGCGCGGCCCGCCTCCCCGCGAGCCGCAGGCACCGCGGCGCCCCTGCAGACGCGTGCAGCGCAATCCTCGCCGCCGCCGGGCGCCGGCAGGTACCCCTCGGGGGAGGAAATCATCGAGGTACCCGCCGAGGAGATGGATCTGGCGGCGCTCGCCGAGCTTGCCAAGAAAGCCATCGAGCGCAAGACCTGAAATCGAGACCCCCGGGGCGCCGGCGCGGGATTGCGGCCGGGCGGCCTTCGGACGAATATATACAACATACTAATACGCGGTCCTTCTAGTATGCGCACCTGAAGGCTCACCGCCGGGAATCGGGACTCATGGACGCCCTCTATCTGCTCATGCTCGCCGGCCTCTATGCGCTCACTCACGCGCTCGTTTGGGCATTGGATCTCTTGAGGGGTGCGCCATGAGCGCGATTCACGTGCTGGCGGGACTGCTCGCCCTCGGCCTCTTCGGCTATCTCCTGTTCGCGCTGCTCAAGGCGGAGCGGTTCTAATGACTCCCGATACGAGATTCGTGCTGCTCCTCGTGCTGTTCCTCGGGGTTCTCGTGCTTTGTACGAAGCCGCTCGGCAGCTACATCGCGGATGTCATGGAGGGCCGGCCAAACCTCGCCCTGCGGCTGGGCGGCCGCTTCGAGGCGCTCATCTATCGCATTTGCGGCGTCGACCCGGGGCGGGAGATGGCCTGGAAGGAATATGCCATCGCGCTGATGCTGTTCAACGTTCTCGGCGCCGCCCTGGTCTATGGCTTGCTGCGCCTGCAGGCGTTTCTGCCCTTGAATCCGCAAAAGCTTCCCCCCGTCAGCGCGGACACGGCATTCAATACCGCGGTGAGCTTCATCACCAATACCAACTGGCAGAGCTATTCAGGCGAGTCGGCGCTCGGGTATCTTCCGCAGATGGCGGGACTGGCCGTGCAAAATTTCCTGTCCGCCGCGACCGGCATCGCGGTGGCGATCGCCCTGATCCGCGGCTTCGCGCGGCACGGCGCGAAGACCATCGGCAACTTCTGGGTGGACCTCACCCGCGCCACGATTTACCTGCTCCTGCCGCTGTCCCTGGTTCTCGCCGGCGTGCTCGCGAGCCAGGGTGTCGTGCAGAACTTCGCGGCCTACAAGGACGCCGCCACGATCGAGACATTGACCTATCAGAATCCGAAGACGGATGCCGCGGGACATCCGCTCAACGATGCGGCAGGCAACCCGGTCACCGAGACGGCGACCACGCAGACGCAGACTCTGCCGATGGGCCCGGTCGCCTCGCAGGAGGCCATCAAGCAGCTCGGCACCAACGGCGGGGGATTCTTCAATGCGAACTCCGCGCATCCCTATGAGAACCCGACGCCCGTGACCGACATCCTCGAGACGCTCGCGATGTTCCTCATTGCGTTCGCGCTCACCTACACCTTCGGGAAAATGGTCGGGGACGTGCGCCAGGGATGGGTGGTGCTCATCACGATGCTCATTCTGTTCGTGCCGCTGGTATTGCTCGCATTCCACGCCGAGCAGCATGGCAATCCGCTCATCGCCCGCGAGGGCGTCGACCAGATCGCGAGCGCTGTCCAGGCCGGCGGCAACATGGAAGGCAAGGAGACGCGCTTCGGGATCGCGGCCTCGGCTCTCTGGGCGGCGGTCGCGACGGGCACGTCGACGGGTGCCGTCAACACCATGCACGACTCGCTCATGCCGCTGGGCGGCTTCGTGCCGATGTTTCTCATGCAACTCGGGGAGGTCGCTCCGGGAGGGGTCGGCACCGGCATCTATTCGATCCTGATGTTCGCCATCCTCGGCGTGTTCATTGCGGGCTTGATGATCGGCCGCACCCCCGAGTATCTTGGCAAGAAAATCGAGACGCTCGAGATGAAGCTCGCTTCCGTGTTCATCCTCACCACGCCCTTCGTGGTGCTCATCGGCACGGCGGTAGCGGTCCTCACGGATGCCGGCAAGGCAGGAATCTCGAACCCCGGCGCCCACGGTTTCAGCGAGATCCTGTATGCGTTCACCTCGGCGGGCAACAATAACGGCAGCGCGTTTGGCGGCCTGTCGGCCAACTCGGTGTTCTACAACGTGTCCATCGGACTCGCGATGTTCATCGGCCGTTACTGGCCGATCATGGCCGCGCTCGCCATCGCCGGATCGCTCGCGCAGAAAAAGCGCGTGCCCGTGACCGAGGGCACGATGCCGACCCACGGTCTCCTGTTCGTGGCTCTCCTCATCGGCTCGGTGTTGCTCATCGGAGTCCTTACCTACGTTCCCGCACTCGCCCTGGGGCCCATCGTCGAGCACTTCATGCTCCCGGGCAACCACTAGCCTGCGGCTAGGATCTCACATGTCGCGCCGTCAATTGCCGCTCTTCGACCGTCATCTCATCGGACCTGCGCTGACGGAGTCCGTGCGCAAGCTCGATCCGCGGGTGCAGTGGCGCAATCCCGTCATGTTCGTCGTGTACATCGGCACCATCGTCACGGCGCTGCTCTATGTGCAAGCGCTCGGCGGTCACGGCGAGGCTCGCGCCGGCTCGATTCTCGCCATCTGCATCTGGCTCCTGTTCACGGTGCTGTTCGCCAACTTTGCCGAGGCGCTGGCCGAGGGCCGCAGCCGCGCGCAGGCCTCGGCGCTGCGCGGCATGCGTCAAACGATCATGGCCAAGAAGGTCGTGAAACCGGGCGAGCAGCGGACGACGCCGGTGAAAGCCGAGGATCTGCGCAAGGGCGATGTTGTCCTCGTGGAATGCCACGACGTCATTCCGGCCGACGGCGAAGTGATCGGCGGCGTCGCCTCGGTCGACGAGAGCGCCATCACCGGTGAGTCGGCGCCGGTCATTCGCGAATCGGGCGGGGACTTCTCCTCGGTGACGGGCGGCACCCGCGTGCTGTCTGACTGGATCCTGGTGCGCGTATCGGTGAATCCGGGAGAGACCTTTCTCGATCGGATGATCTCGATGGTGGAGGCCGCCAAGCGCCAGAAGACGCCCAACGAGATCGCGCTCACCATCCTCCTGGTCGCCCTCACGCTGGTATTCCTGATCGTCATCGTGACGCTCCTGCCTTTCTCGCAGTTTGCCGTCGAGGCGAGCAAGACTGGCACGCCGGTGACGCTCACCGCTCTGATCGCGCTGCTCGTGTGCCTCATCCCGACCACCATCGGCGGCCTGCTGTCGGCCATCGGCGTCGCCGGCATGAGCCGCATGATGCAGGCGAACGTCATCGCGACTTCGGGTCGCGCCGTCGAGGCGGCCGGCGACGTTGACGTGCTGCTCCTCGACAAGACCGGCACCATCACGCTCGGCAACCGCCAAGCCTCGCAGTTCCTGCCGGCGCCCGGTGTGAGCGAGCAGCAGCTCGCCGACGCCGCGCAGCTCGCCTCGCTCGCGGACGAAACGCCCGAGGGACGCAGCATCGTGGTGCTCGCGAAGCAGCGCTTCAATTTGCGCGAGCGGGACTTAGGTGCGCTCGGCGCGCGCTTCGTGCCCTTCTCGGCGGTCACGCGAATGAGCGGTGTCGACATCGGCGAGCGTCTGATCCGCAAGGGCGCGCCGAACACCATTTTCAAATACGTCGAAACGCTCGGTGGGCAATGCCCCGCCTCGGTCGAGGAGGCCGTGCAGCGCGTGGCGCGACAAGGCAGCACGCCGCTGGTGGTCGCGGAAGGCCCCCGCGTGCTCGGCGTGATCGAGCTCAAGGACATCGTCAAGGGCGGTATCAAGGAGCGATTCGCCGATCTTCGGCACATGGGCATCAAGACCATCATGATCACCGGGGACAATCGCCTGACGGCCGCGGCGATCGCGGCCGAAGCGGGCGTCGATGACTTTCTCGCGGAGGCCACGCCCGAGGCGAAGCTCAAGCTGATCCGCGAGCACCAGTCCCAAGGCCGCTTGGTGGCCATGACGGGCGACGGCACCAACGATGCACCGGCGCTCGCGCAGTCCGACGTCGCCGTTGCAATGAATACCGGTACCCAGGCGGCCAAAGAGGCCGGCAACATGGTCGACCTGGATTCGAATCCCACCAAGCTCATCGAGATCGTCGAGACCGGTAAACAGATGCTGATGACGCGCGGGGCGTTGACGACGTTCTCGATCGCGAACGACGTCGCCAAATATTTCGCCATCATTCCGGCGGCGTTTGCGAGCACCTATCCCGAGCTCGGCGCGCTCAACATCATGCATCTCGGGACCAGCTCCGCAGTCCTGTCCGCCGTGATCTTCAATGCCTTGATCATCGTCGTGCTGATCCCTCTCGCCATCAAGGGAGTGAAATACCGGCCGCTCGGTGCAGGTCCCCTGCTGCGGCGGAATCTCCTCATCTATGGCCTCGGCGGCATCATCGTTCCCTTTCCGGGGATCAAGCTGATCGACATGCTGCTGGCGGCAATGTCCGGCCTGGCCTAGGCGGTTCCATATGCTCATGCGCCTCACTCGACCCGCCCTGTCACTCCTGATCGTCATGACGGTGCTGCTCGGATTGATCTACCCGCTGGTGGTCACCGTCGTGGCGAAGACCGCCTTTCGCCGCGAAGCCGACGGGAGCCTTCTCTACCAGGACGGTAAGCTCGTCGGATCGACGCTCATCGGACAGAGCTTCTCGGATCCGAAGCACTTCTGGGGCAGACCCTCCGCGACCACGCCGCAGCCTTACAACGGGGTGGGCTCCACGGGCTCGAACCTCGGGCCGCTGAATCCGGCGCTGGTCAAGCAGGTCGATGATAACGTCAAGGCGCTGCGCGCCGCGGATCCCGACAACCGCCGGCCGGTCCCGGTCGATCTCGTCACCGCCTCCGCGAGCGGCCTCGATCCGCACATCACCCCGGCAGCCGCCTACTATCAGGCAGCGCGGGTGGCCCGCGCGCGCAACCTGCCCGTCGAGCAAGTCAATGCCCTCATCGCGGCGCACGAGGAGAGTCTAGTCCTCGGTGTGCTCGGCGAGCGGCGGATCAACGTGCTCGAGCTCAATCTGGCGCTGGATCGGCTACATTGAGAGGCCATGGCCGACACCGAGCGCCGCGATCCGGATCAACTGTTGGCCGACGTCCAGCGGCAAGAGGCTCGGGCGCGGCGCGGGCGGTTGCGCATTTTCTTCGGCGCCTCGGCGGGCGTCGGCAAGACCTACTCCATGCTCGAGGCCGCGCGCGCGACGCTCGCGGGCGGTGCCGACATCGTCGTGGGCTACGTGGAGCCGCACGGCCGGATTGAGACCGAGCGCCTGCTCGAGGGGCTGCCGCAGCTGCCGTTCCTGAACGTGCGCTACCGCGGCATCGTGCGCCGCGAGTTCGATCTCGACGCCGCGCTCCAACGAGCGCCCGCCATCGTCCTCGTCGACGAGCTCGCGCACTCCAACCTCGCCGAAGGGGAGCCCCTTCCGCGGCACGCCAAGCGCTGGCAAGACGTCGAGGAGCTGCTCGACGCGGGCATCAGCGTCTGGACGACGCTCAACGTCCAGCACCTCGAGAGCTTGAACGACGTGGTGGCAGGGATCACCGGTGTGCGTCAGCAAGAGACGCTGCCCGACCGGATCTTCGACGAGGCCGATGAGGTGGAGCTCATCGACTTGCCTCCCGACGACCTGCTGGAGCGGCTGAAGACGGGCAAGGTGTACCCGGCCTCGCAAGTCAGCAAGGCGACGGAAGGCTTCTTCCGCAAGCCGAACCTGTTCGCTCTGCGTGAGCTGGCATTGCGGCGCACGGCCGACCGCGTGGATGCGGCGGCGCTCGAGTTTGCCGCCCAGGCTCCCAGCTCGCGTCCCTGGCTCGCGCGTGACCGCTTCCTGATCGCGGTCACGCCGGATGGACAGGCGGAGGAGCTCGTGCGCATCGGCAAGCGCTTCGCCGACGCGCTCGACGCCGAGTGGATCGTAGTCTCGGTCGAGACGCCGCAGCTCCTGAAGCTCTCCGACGTCGAGCGCAATCGCCGCATCGACGTGCTGCGGCTCGCTGAATCCTTGGGAGCGGAGACCGTCACCATCGACGGCGCGTCGGCTGCCGACGCGCTGCTCGAGTACGCGCGCCTGCGTAACGTCACCCGCATCGTGACGGGCGAGGCGAAGCGCACGGGCTGGCGCGGGTGGCTGCGGCACTCGACCACCACCGAGCTCGTGCGCCGCGGCCGCGGATTCGACGTCTCCGTGATCGCGCGTCGGGACACGCGCGTGCCGGAGCCGAGCGGCAGGCCCGACGCGCGCAGCATGCCGCACGAGATCAAATGGGAGCGCTACTGGGCGGCGCTCGCCATCTGTGCCTGCTGCACGGCCGCGGCAGCCGTCATGTATCCGTATTTCGCCCTGACCAATCTGGTGATGGTGTATTTGCTCGGCGCCACCGTGGCGGCGCTGCGGCTTGGGCGTGGGCCTGCGAGCCTCGCTGCGGTCGCCAACGTCCTTGTTCTCGAGTTCTGCTTTGTGCCGCCGCGCTTCTCGTTCGCGGTCAGCAATCTGGAATACCTCGTCACCTTCGCCGTGATGCTGGTGATCACGCTCGTCATCGCCAATCTGGTGGCAAACGTCCGGGCCCAGACGCGCGTCGCCGGCGCGCGCGAGCGGCGCACCTCGTTGCTCTACGCCATGAGCCGCGAGCTCGCCGCCACGCGCGCCTTCGACAACCTCGCGCGCGTCGCGGTCAAGCACGTCGCCGAGACCTTCTCCGGACGGGCGGCCGTGCTGTTGCCAGACTCCCGCGGACGCTTGCAGGGACCGAGGACGGCGGACGCGGCCACGCTCGAGGGTCCCGACCTGTCCGTCGCCCAGTGGGTGTTCGACCACGGCCGCCCGGCCGGGCTCGGCACCGATACCCTGCCGGCGGCGCGCGCGCAGTACCTGCCGCTCATCGGCACCCAGCAAATACTCGGCGTGCTGGCCGTTCAGCCCACCCAGCGCCGCCGTTTGCTCCTGCCGGAGCAGCGTCATCTCCTCGAGACATTCGCCGGTCAGATCGCGCTCGCCATCGAGCGTGCGCTGCGGGCCGAGGAGGCCGAGGCGGCGCGCGTGGCGGTGGAGACCGAGAGCCTGCGCAACTCGCTGCTCGCTTCGATCTCGCATGATCTGCGCACGCCGCTGGCGGCGATCATGGCAGCGAGCCACGCGCTGAACGACTCGAAAATGCAGCCTGACGCGGACACCCGCGCGCGCCTCGCGCGCATCATCGAGAGCACGTCGCAAGAGATCTCCGAGCTCATCTCGAACGTGCTCGACCTCATGAGCTTTCAGTTCGGCGAGGTGCATCTCCACCGCGAAGCGCACTCGGTGGACGCGCTCGTCGAGAGCGCGCTCGCGCGACTCGAGGGACGTCTCGCCGGCCATCCGGTCGAGCTCGCGCTCCCCGCCGATCTGCCACTGGTCGACGTGGATGCGGCACTGGTCACGCGCGCGCTGGTCAACCTCCTGGAGAACGCCGGCAAGCATACGCCGGCCGGAACGCGCATCACGGTCTCGGCCGGTCTCGAGAGCGACGCCGTGCGCCTGACGATCGACGACAACGGTCCGGGATTACCGCCGGGGCCGCCCGAGCAGCTCTTTGCGAAGTTCGAGCGGGGCAAGAACGAGGCGCTGGTCGGCGGCGCCGGCCTCGGGCTCGCGATCTGCAAGGCTATCATCGAGGCGCACGGCGGGCGCATCACGGCGGCGCAGCGGCCTGGAGGCGGCGCGCGCTTCACCTTCACACTGCCCACAAAGGCTCCGCAACGAGCGGCGCCGGCCGCCGCCTAATCAAGAAACTTGGGTCGCCCTGCGAATCCGTCGGCCCGGGAGTGATCGCGTGCCATTGCTCGCAATGCCGCCGCACGAGCGGTCATCACTCCGCCATGACCAGCGCGCCGAACGACCGGCTCTCTCTGACTTCCGCCGCCACACTCGTCTGGTTCCGCTCTTCGGCGAGCGCCGAGCGGGGGTTTTGCGGCGTGTGCGGGAGCAATCTGTTCTGGCGGCCGCGCGGCGAGTTGCGTACCTCGATCACAGCCGGTACGCTCGACCTGCCCACGCACATCGCGATGGTGCGGCACATATTCATCGGCGAGAAATCCGACTACTACGAGATCGAGGACGGGCTGCCGAAGATGGCCGGTTGGGAGTGATCGTAAAAAAACTGTGAGCGCTCGATAGTTTTTTGTGCAGCCGTCGCGGCGCGCACATTATGGCAAGAGAACCTCGTCGCCCGATGGCGACGAGTTTTCCCCGGGCCGAGAATGAAATTCAATAGCGTGCGACGCGTCGCATCTGGCTGCGCGCTCCAGTCGATAGGCTGGACCCAGTTTCAAAACCTCGCCGGAGTTTCACGATGGACAAGTCAATGACGGGCACATATCAGATCAATCTGCCGAAGGATCTTCTCTCCGAAGCGAGGAAACAGCCGAAGCCGAAGAAGGAGCACCTCAAGGTCGAGGGCTGGCGCACCTCCTGGCTGACCCGGGTGTCGGAGATGCTCGTCGGCAAGGATTGAGCCCCTCGGCCGCAATCGGCCTGTAGGCATGCGATTACGTGAGGACATAAGTCAAATCGACTGTCAGTAGACGCAGCGGCGGGTTTAACATCTCCGCGGAGATGCAACCCATGCGCCTGTCCAAACCGCTTTACGAGTCCCTGCCGCTCCTTTACGTGGTCATCGGCGCGGCTGCCATCGTGATCGCCTATTTCGAGCCGGGACGCATCCGCTCCGTCGTCGCGTTCGTCATCGGGCTTCTCGCCGCGATCGCTGCGCTGACCGTCTTTCTGCACCGTCAGGATCGCCGTGCGCTGAGCCGTGAGTATCGGGGCGACAACCTCGACCTACGGCAAGGCTGACCTCAGCTCCGCTTCTCGGCTTCCGCCTCCGCTGTCTCGAGGGACTGGCGCATGCGCGGCGCACGCTCGTCGATGTACATGATCTCGTGCTGGCCGACGACCACCACGTCGCCGTCGTTGAGGTTGTGGCGGCGCACGCGCTTCTGCTTCACGTAAATGCCGTTGGTGCTGTTCAAGTCCTCGATGACGCACGCATCCGGCTGGGTCACGATCTGACAGTGATGTCGGCTGATGAACTTGCTGTCGATCTGCAGATCGTTGTCCGGTGTGCGGCCGATCACAAGTCTGCCGGGCCGCAGCTCGCGCTCCAGGAGCGTTTTGCCTGCGCTTGCGAGTAAAATCCGCCCGACCGTCTGCCCCGCATCCACCGGGGCGGTACCGTCGACTTGCAACGACTGCATCCGGTTGGTGCGGGCGTTGAACTCGACCCACTGCAGCTCGCGCAAGGCGGCCTCGAGATCCTCCGCGGTGACCACGTCGCTCTCGCGGCCGAAGGCCGCCATCATGCAGGTATCGCAGAGCGTGTTGATCAAGCGCGGCACGCCGCCGGTGTAGCGGTAAATCGTCGGGTAGATGTCCTCTGCGAATATCCGCCTTCCCTGCGAGCCCGCGACTTCGAGCCGATGATCGATATAGGAGGTGGTCTCGGCGCTCGTGAGCGCAGACAGGTGGAAGCGCAAGCGGACGCGCTGCACGAGCTGAATGAGATCCTTGGAGTTGAGCTTGTCGTTGAGCTCGGGCTGTCCCGCGAGGATGATGCGCAGGACCTTCTCCTTGGTCGTCTCGATGCCCGAGAGCATGCGGATCTCCTCGAGCACCCGGTAGCTCAAGTTTTGCGCCTCGTCGATGATCAAGACGACCTTGCGCCCGGCGACGTGCTGCTCGGTCAGAAACTGATTGAGCGTCGCCAGAACCTCCGGCTTTTTCATGTCGAAAGGCGTGAAGCCGAACTGCACGAGCACGGTCTGCAGAAAAGCCGTGGGGGAGAGCTGTGTCTGATTGATTTGCGCAACCACCACGTCCGGCTCGAGCTCGCGCAGGAAAGTCTCGATGAGCGTGGTCTTGCCGGCCCCGATCTCACCCGTGATCACGACGAAGCCATCGGTGAACCAGATGGTCGATTCCATGTACGCCTTCGCGCGTGCATGCTGTTTGCTGAGATACAAGAACTGCGGGTCCGGACTGAGCCGGAACGGGAGCTCATGCAGTTTGAACTGTTCTAGGTACATTTCGCAGCCAGTCTAACGCCTGCGGGCGAAATCGCCCGCTTCAGGACCAAGTAACCCATTTTAGTGCATTCGCAAGCGCCCGGTCGCGCTCGCGCGGCCGCGCTTTCAGAATGGTGCAATGGCCCAGTTTTCGGCCGGGACGGGGCTCTTTGCCATAATCGTGAAAGGCCAGCCCCTCGATGGTCAACAACCGCTCCCGGCTGGGCATTTGGCCGAGGAAATTGATCATAGCCGTGTGTCCGAGCGGGCGCGTGCTGCCGAGCGGCAGCCCGCAGATGGCGCGCAGATGGTTCTCGAACTGGCTCGTCACACACCCCTCGATGGTCCAGTGTCCCGAGTTGTGCACGCGTGGCGCCATCTCGTTCGCGACGAGGCGTCCCTTCACGACGAAGAACTCGATGGCCAGCACCCCCACGTAATCGAGGGCGCTCATGACCCGCTTGATGTAGGTCCGAGCGGTACGCTCGAGCTTCGCGCCGGCATACGGGGCGAGCCCGTAGCGCAGGATGCCGCCGGCATGGGAATTGGCCGACAGCGGATAGTACGCGATGTCTCCCGCAACCGACCGAGCGGCGATCAGCGACACCTCGCGCGAGAATTTTTGCAGCTTCTCGTAGATGAGCCCCTCTCCGCCCATGAGCTCCCACGCGGCGTCGACGTCCGCCGGCCGAGCGAGCTTGCATTGCCCCTTGCCGTCATATCCCAAGCGCCGGGTCTTGAGGATTCCCGGCGTGCCGAGCCGCACTGTCGCGCGCTCCAGATCCTGCCGCGTATCCACCGCGGCATGCTCGGCGACGGGGATTTTCAGGCGTTCGAACAAGGCTTTCTCGTGCAGGCGGTCCTGGGAAACTTCGAGCGCGGCGCGCGGCGGACGAATGGCGGTCAACTTCGACAGCGGTGCGAGAGCTTTACCCGAGATGTTCTCCCAGTCGAAGGTGAGCACATCGCTCTTTGCGGCGAGCTCTTCGAGGAGTGCGGCGTCCTCGAGCGCGCCGTGAAGGCTCGGCGCCACTTGGGCCCCTGGAGAGTCCGCGCTGCGATCGAGGAACGTGCAGCGGATGCCCAAGGGATACCCGGCGAGCGCCAGCATGCGCCCCAGCTGTCCCGCCCCCACGATACCGACTTGTAGGAATTTCAAGGCTGACGAGGGTCGGGCTTGTTGAGCACTGCCGCCGTTTGCGCCGAGCGAAATGCATCGAGCGCGAGACGCACCTCCGCGGCCTCATTCGCGATGATGGCGGCGGCGAAGAGCGCGGCGTTGCGGGCCCCGGCGGCGCCGATGGCGAAGGTGGCGACGGGGATGCCGCTCGGCATCTGCGCGATCGAGAGCAGCGAATCGATGCCCCCGAGCGCTTTCGTCTGCACGGGTACGCCGAGCACCGGCACGGAGGTCTTGGCCGCCGTCATCCCCGGCAGGTGGGCGGCCCCTCCTGCGCCGGCGATGATGGCCTTGAGACCGCGCTCGCGCGCCGAGGCGGCGTACTCGAACAAAAGGTCCGGCGTACGATGCGCCGAGATAACTCGCACCTCGTGCGCAATCGACAAGGACTCGAGCGTGTCGGCCGCCGACTGCATCGTTTCCCAGTCGGACGAGGATCCCATGATGATGCCGACGCGGGGTTTCATCCGAGCAACTGCCTCAGAAATGCAAAAAGCTCCCGGGCCCCGGCCGGGGGTCTTTGTTCCAGCCGCTCGCGCCCGGCCTTCTTCAGAATTCTGGCGAGCGTCTCGCGATCCGCCTTCGGATATTCCTCGCACAGCAAGGGTAGCGCCGTCTCGGGCTCGGACAGCAGCCGGTCACGCCAGCGCTCGATTCGTTGGAAATGCCGGATTTCAGAATCATGCCGCGCCTTGCGCTCGGCCAGCTTCGCGAGCACCGGTTCGGGATCGATCTGCCGCATCAGCTTGCCGATGTATTGCCGCTGCCGCACCTGGGCGCCATGGGACGGAAGTCGGCGCAGATCGCGCAGCGCCACAAAGAGTTTTTCCGGCAGATCGAGCGCCGCGATTTCTTGTTCGGGGAGGCCGGACAGCTGCACGCCGAGCTCCTGCAAGGAGGCGGCCTCGCGCTTGCGCGCGCTCTTGCTGAGGCGCTCCGCCTCGGCCTCGCGGGTCTCCTCGGGTCCGCTCTGAGCAACCATAGACGACATGCTACCACCTCTGTGGCCCGGCGAATTACAGGCTAGAATCCGGGTAAAGCTCAAGCGGAGAACATGATGGCTATCGCGGCAGAAGGCCCAGTGCGTCGCCTCGCCCTGGGCGACCTCGAATCGATCATCGATCGTGCCCTGGAGGAGGCGCGCACTCGTGGCGCCACGCAGGCCGAGGCCGCAGTGAGCCAGGATAGCGGCCTTTCCGTGGGCGTGCGCCTGGGCGAGGTCGAGACGCTGGAGCACCAGCGCGACCGCAGCATGGGAATTACCGTGTACTTCGGCCATCGCAAGGGATCGGCGAGCACGGCGGACTTCTCGCCGGAAGCCGTGCGCGCGACCGTGGCAAAGGCCTGCAGCATCGCGCGCTTCACCGCGGAGGATGCGTGCTCGGGCCTGGCCGACGCCGAATTGATGGCGCGCTCCCCGCCGGACCTCGATCTATTCCACCCCTGGAGCCTCAGCGCCGAGCGGGCTATCGAGATCGCCAAGAGCTGTGAAGCGGCGGCGCTCGGCTTCGATCCGCGCATCAATAACTCGGAGGGTGCCTCGGTCGCCACACACCAGGGTTTGCATGTCTACGGCAACACGCACGGCTTCATCGGCGGCTATCCGACGACTTCGCATACCGTGAGCTGCGTGGTGCTCGCGGGCACCGGCGACGACATGCAGCGCGACTACTGGTACTCGACTTCGCGCGACTTCAAGGAACTCGAGGATGCCGCGGCCATCGGTCGCGAGAGCGCGCGGCGCACGATCGCGCGCGTCGGCCCGAGGAAGCTCTCCACGCGGCGTGCAGCGATCCTGTTTCTGCCGGAGATGGCACGCGGGCTGATCGGGCATTTCACCGCGGCGATTCGCGGCAGCAGCCAGTACCGTCAGTCCTCGTTCTTGCTGAACGCAGCGGGACAGCAGGTGTTTCCGGCGGGGTTCTCGATCACCGAGCGGCCGCACATTCACAAGGCCATGGGCAGCGCACCTTTCGACGAGGAGGGTGTCGAGACGCGCGACCGTGAGCTCGTTATCGACGGCGTGCTCACCGGCTACATTCTCTCGAGCTATTCGGCTCGCAAGCTCGGGCTGAAGACCACCGGTAATGCCGGGGGAGCGCACAATCTGGTGGTCGCGCCCACCGCGACCGGGGGACGCGAGGCGATGCTTGCGCGTCTCGGCACGGGACTCCTGGTCACCGAGCTCATGGGTCAGGGCGTGAACGGCGTGACCGGCGACTATTCGCGCGGAGCGGCGGGGTTCTGGGTGGAAAACGGCGCGATCCAGTATCCGGTGGCCGAGATCACCATCGCCGGAAATTTGCGCGACATGCTGAAGGACATCGTCGCGGTCGGCGACGACGTGGACGCGCGAGGCGGCATTCGCGTGGGATCGGTGCTGATCCGCGAGATGACCATCGCGGGCGAGTGAATCGGGCGGCGCGCTTCACGGCGCCGCGATCAAATCCGCAAGCGACCGGTCGCCGAGCTCGCGGCGCATGGCCGCCTCGATGCCCGCGATGAGCGCCTCTGCCGGTGCGACGGCAGTGCCGACGAGAGTCGAGCGGCCGCCTTGCGGCGCGCGCAGCGCCTGGATTATGACGGAGAGCTTGATGGCGTGCGGATCGCGTCCCGGCACGAAGCACTCCGTCTCCGTCGCCACCAGAAGAGCTGCCTGCTCCAGGATCGCCAGCACGGGGGCGAGAGCTGCGGCCGGCACGTCGAGTGTGGTGGCGAGGCGCGCCGCATTCCAATCGGTCACGCCGCTCCGGTAGTCGCGCCCGACGAGATACATCACGGAGAGGCCCAGACGTTCGCGCGCAGCGGCATCGAGCGCCACCGAATCGCGCCTGTGCGGAAGGTACTGGGGAAACTGCACGTAGAAGGCGAGGTCCGCGCCGAGCAGCAGAATCAGCCAGCTCAAGTACACCCAGACGAGCGTGGCGAGCACGATGGCGAACCCCGTATATACGGCCACGAGCTGCGAGGAAGAGACGAGCACCGAGGTGAAGATCTTGCCCACCAGCGCCCACACCACGCCCGCGGTGACGCCGCCGATGAGCGCGGCGCGGGGCTCGACGCGCGTGTTCGGAATGAACAGGTACATGAACACGAATACCACCGAGACGATGCTGTAAGGCAGAATTCTCGCGAGTGCCGTCAGTACCCAGGCGATGGAGGCGATCGAGTCGAGCCAGCGCGCGGCGGGGCTGTGCAGCGCGGAACCGAGGAGCCCGAGCGTCACGGCGAGCAGGATCGGTCCTGCAATCATGACGCTCAGGTATTCGGCGAAGCGGCGCGCGAAATTACGCGCGCGCTGCACGCGCCAGACGAAGTTGAAGCTCGTTTCAACTTTCTGAATGGTGGTGATCACCGTGTAGGTGAGGAACAACAAGCCGAGCGAGCCGAGCACGTCGCCACGCATGTTGGCGACGAATTCGAGCAGCGATTCGGTCAACTGAGTGGATGCGAGACCGAGCGGCCGGAAGAACTGATGCAGAATGAAATGCAGATCCGTGCGCGCACCGATGCCCTTCAAAATAGCGAAGCTGAAAACCATCAATGGCACGAGCGAAAGGAGGGTGGTGTAGGCGAGGCTCATGGCGCGCACCGCAATTTCGCCCTCGAGCCAGTCTCGCACGACGGCGGCGGGATAGCGCAGCAGGCGCAGCAGCGGTCCCCAGGGAAGGCCCATGGTGCGCGAGTTTTGGAACAATCCGTCCTCGAGACGTTCCCGCGCGGTGGGCATGGGTGCGCTCAGCTGGTCAGTAATTTGAGCGCCTTGCGATAGTTGTCGCTGGTGCGCGCGATGATGTCCGCCGGTAGGTGCGGCGCGGGCGGCTTCTTGTTCCAGTGGAGCGATTCGAGATAGTCGCGCACGAACTGCTTGTCGAAGCTCGGCGGACTGATTCCGGGGCGGTAAGAGGCGACCGGCCAAAATCGCGAGGAATCCGGCGTGAGCACCTCGTCGATAAGCATCAGGTTGCCGGCCTTGTCGACGCCGAACTCGAGTTTCGTGTCGGCGATGATGATGTCGCGCGCGCGCGCGTGCTCGGCGGCGAGAGCGTAGACGGCGAGCGCAATGCGCCGGACGGCGGCGGCGTGCTCGTGGCCCACCAGGCTCACGATCGCCTCGAAATCGATGTTCTCGTCGTGGTGTCCCGCGGGCGCTTTGGAGGCCGGCGTGAATATGGGCGCCGGCAGCGCATCCGCCATCAGGAGCCCGGGCGGCAGCTTGATTCCGCACACCGACCCATGCTGCTTGTAATCCTTGTATCCGGAGCCGATCAGATAGCCGCGCACCACCGCCTCGATGGGCAGGGCGCGCAGCTTCTTGACGACCATCGAGCGACCCTCGAGCTGCGCGCGGTCCTCCGGATCCTGAACGATGTCCTCGATCCTGAGTGCCGTCAGATGATTCGGCACCAGCGCGCGCGTCTTCTCGAACCAAAACTCGGAGATCTTGGTGAGCACGTGGCCCTTGAAGGGGATGGGATCCGGCAGCACGACGTCGAATGCCGAGAGACGATCCGTCGTGACGATGAGCAAATGATCGGCATCGACATCGTAGATGTCCCGCACCTTACCCTGGTGAATCTTGCGCAAGCTCCGGACTCGGCTCTCGAATAACGGCGTGGGTTGCAACGAGTGATCCATGCGTGCGGGCGTGCGGCTGCTACCATTGAGGGGAAGGTCGGCGATTGATTGTCGCGTTGCGCGGCGCATAGGTCAACGAATGGCTTGGAAAGGAACGATTTTCGGGGCGATGGTCGGCCTCCTGCTCACGCGCACCGTCATCGGCGCGGTCGTGGGTGCCCTCATCGGCCTCTTGTTCGATCAGAGCGTCAGCCTCGGCTATTCCTTTCCCGGCTCGCCCGCCGCCTCGGTCTCGGACGTGTTTTTTCGCACGACCTTCGAGGTCATGGGACACGTCGCCAAGTCCGACGGGCGCGTATCGGAAGCGGAAATCGACGCGGCTCGGCGGCTCATGCAGGACCTGCGCCTGGGGCCGAACGAGATCGGTGCCGCGATCGAATGCTTCAGAGCCGGGAAATCGCCGTCCTACGATGCGGGCTTGCGAATCGAGCAGCTGCGCGAGGCTTGCGGTCTGCGCTACGACTTGCTGGCCGCGTTCATCGAGCTGCAGCTGCGCGCGGCGCTCGCGGGCAATGGAATCTCGCCCCCGGCGCGTCGGATCCTGATGCGCGCCGCCGAGCAGCTCGGGATGTCGCAATTGGAGTTCGCCCGCATGGAGGCGGCGGTCCGCGCACGGCCCGGAGGCGCCCACGCGGGCGCGCAACCGCAGCGGCCGCTGTCCGAATGCTATGCCGAGCTCGAGGTGAGCGCGGGCGCGAGCGATCAGGAAGTGACCAAGGCGTATCGTCGCCAAATGAGCCGCCACCACCCCGACAAACTGGTCGCGAACGGGCTGCCCGAATCGATGGCGCAGTGGGCGAAGGAGAAGACCCAGCGCATCCAGGAGTCCTACGAGGCAATACGTGCGGCGCGCGGCATGCGTTGATAAAGTAGCCGCATGGTGCGTCGTGAAGTAGTGGCTGATCTTTCTGCGTCTTTAGGAAGGACGGACATTGCATGCTGCGCTTCTCCAGCGGGTGCGAGTCCCGTCCCGGTAGGCGTCGGTGCGCCGGGTAG
>JBEKWA010000014.1:0-103629 GCA_049513515.1 Steroidobacteraceae bacterium | reverse complement strand
GGCGCTGTAAAAGCTTGCCCTCTTGTTCCGCTTTGCTCATCGCTCGCCTCGCCAAGACTACCCATTATCTTGGACCAACGGCGAGAGGGAAAGTTGCAAGGCATTTATGCAAGTCTCAATAGGGCGCGGCATCAGCAACTACTTTCTCTCTAAACAACCGTGCCCGCAGCCAGAGGACTCTAACCTCGCCAGCATCTGCCTGGATGCCAATTTCATCTGGGTTCTGTCGGCCAGACGTACAATCGTGGGGCCGCCGGTTAGGGGCACGGTCAGGGCGATCTTTTCTCAACATGTCGCCGCCACTTCCAAATTCGTCAGATCGACGGAGCTATTTGTGCTCAGACCAATTAACGACCCAGCACTTCGGAAGTCATCGCACGCCGATTATTACGTGGTGGACCTGTCGATCAAAGATTCGGACGGACGATACTGCTTGTGGGATAAGCCCGAAGAGGTAGGTCTGCGCCTCAACGACAACGACGTGGTCGTACTTGGCGAAGGACAATCTTGCTTCAACGCGACGTTGATAACGGATGATCGAGAGCGCCCTGACGGGTAGTTGGGCATCCGATTCGCGTTGACCGTGCTGCCACTCTCTGAAACGATGGTCTAGTGGCGCGAAATAAGGATCAAGGCGTTCATTTAGGCAATACATCGATGGCAAAATCAGCAAAGCGCTTATTCATTTGTCTCGACAATGCGGGCTATGAGGTTTTCCTGGAGCGGCTGAAAATTTACATTGCGTTGACAGACGTGAAAGCAGAGCGCACTGGGTACCTCAGGATCATCGACGAGTCCGGGGAGGGCTACTTGTACCCCAGCCAACGCTTCGTCGCGGCTGAACTCCCAATCTCGACCCGGCGCGCGGTCCTACAAGCCGCCTAAGCAGCCACGGCAATGAAGGTATCTGACATATTGCGCATGCTGAGTGAGGACGGTTGGTATCTGGCGTCCACTAAGGGAAGCCACCGCCAGTTCAAGCGGGTCGGGTCACGGTCGCAGGTAAGCCGAGCGAAGATTTGGCACCGGGCACGTTGAACAGTATCCTCAAACAGTCGGGATTGAAGAAATAGGCCACCTCTGATGCGTTACGCGATAGTGATCGAAAATGCCGGCGACAATTTTTCCGCATATGTGCCGGACCTTCCAGGATGCATTGCCACGGGCGAGACTCTGGCAGCGACGGAGCAGGCAATTCGCGAGGCTATTGAGTTCCACTTGGAGGGGTTGCGCGAGGACGGTACTCCGATTCCCCCTCCGTCGAGCCATGTCGATTACGTTGAGGTCGCCGCCTAACGGTTGGCCGGGCCTCGAAACAGACACTGCCAAATCTACTGCCAAAAACGGGGAAAGGAGGGGTCTTGAGGGGACGCAAAGCCGCGAGTTTTTCATGAGCTTACTGATTTTTTGTCGGCGTTTGCGTGGGTTCGACAAGAATCGCGCAGCGATTTTTGGACGCGCGCAGCGCGCCCGCAGGGCGAGGGCCAGGATGGCCCGAGTTAATCCCATGGCGGACTCTTCCAGGCTGCCAGCGCCTCCAGGAAGATGTTCAACCTCAAAGGCAGGTATTTTCGATTTGAGTAGACCGTAAAAACGGGGATTTGCGGGGAAGTCCACTTCGGTAACAGCCGCATGAGTGCACCGCTCCCGATTGCTTCGTCACAGTAGGTTGACGGCAATAATCCGATCCCGTGTCCCCGATACACGAAGGTGCTGACCGAATTGAAGTCGCGACTCGATATCGGCCCCGAGACATGGATGCGTGCCTTTTTTCGACCGTTGACCAGGTCCCAATCAGTCTCGTTGTTTCTGGCGCTGAGCATCACACAATCGTGCAGCTTGAGGTCCGCAGGCTCGAGAGGAGGCTTTCGGCCTTTCAGGTATTCGGCGGCTGCCACGACATAGCGAACGCTCTTTCCGATGCGTGTGGCAATCACGCTCGAGTCCTCCAGCTCTCCGAAGCGGATCGCGAGGTCAAGGTTTTCCACAACCAGATCGAGAAAGAGATTCGTGATGAAGAGTTCGATCCGGATCCGCGGCTGGGCTTTCAGGAACCCCGAAAGGAACTTCAGGAAGGGCTCCTGACCCAGAATGACCGGAACGGATATCCTCAACATCCCGGCGGGCGTCTTCTGTCCCAAAGTCAGAGCTCGTTCGGCATCTTCCAAGAGGGTCAGCGGCTCCTTGCATTGATTCAAGTACTCGCACCCCGGCGCGGTCAGGGTCACTCGTCGGGTCGTGCGCCTCAGGAGCGATACGCCCAGCTTCGACTCGAGCACCGATAATCGCCGGCTCACCGTCGAGATCGGCATGCCCAACGAGCGCGCTGCCCGGCTGATGCTCTCGAACTGAGCCACTTTGACGAATATCTGGACGTCGTCGAGGTTTGTCATGATCACTCTGCCATTTTTGGAAATTAGATTCCGCAGTTTCCCATCTAATCAGCTGCGCCGGGTATCCCCACAATAACTTGCGACAGACGAGTGATTGGAACCCAGGACATACAGTTACAACTCGAGGTGGAAACTCATATGACTACGAAACAAAAGACCATCATTGTCACAGGAGCCTCTCAGGGGATCGGTGCGGCGGTTGCCAACCTGTTCCTCGATCGCGGTTACAACGTGGTGGGTAACTCGCGCAAAATTAGTCACAAGAACGAGCTGCAGCGCTCGGACAAGCTGGCCCTGGTGGACGGCGACATCGGCCTGGCCTCGACGGCAGAGAAGATCGTTGCTACCGCGGTGGAGCGGTTCGGCTCGGTCGATGCCCTCGTGAACAACGCGGGTATCTTCTTTGCGAAGCCGTTCACCGAGTACACAGCCGAGGACTTTCGGGCGTTGTCGTCCACGAACTTGGATGGCTTTATCCATACGACGCAGTTGGCGGTGAAGCAGATGCTATCGCAAAAGAGCGGCGGCAGTGTGGTGAGCATCACGACATCCATCGTCGATCATCCGCTTGCGGCATTTGCCGCATCCGTTCCAATGATCACGAAAGGCGGTATCGATGCGATATCCCGCAGTCTCGCGATGGAGTACGCGCCGCAGGCTATTCGCGTGAACGTGGTGGCTCCAGGCATCGTCGATACCCCGCTTCACAAGAACAATTCCAAGGATTTCCTGCGCACACTGTCGCCTCTTGGGCGGATTGCGGCCGCCAAAGACATCGCTGAGGCCGTGTTCTACCTTACCGAGGCGAGCCAGATCACGGGCGAGGTGCTGCACGTCGACGGCGGCGCGCATTTAGGCCGGTGGTGATGTAATCGATGATGAAGAGCTGGACCGTGCACCAAGGGGGCCGGCATTCCATGCCGGTCTCCCCAGAGGCGGCCTCTCGCCGTGATCTCAGGAGACCCCTGCGATCTTCGACCTCTCGCGCTTGCCCCGCTCGAACAAGTTGAGCAACGGGCCGGTCATGACCGTCGTCACGATGGCCATGACCAAGAGCATGGTGAACAGCGGCTTCCCGATCAGGCCTGCATCCAGCCCCACCTTCATGACGATCAGTTCCATCAACCCGCGCGCATTCATCAAAGAGCCGATCGCGAGCGCCGGCCGCCAAGGCTCTCCGGCGATCCGCGCGCCAACGCTGCCCCCAATGATCTTGCCGCCTACGGCGACCAACAGGATCAACAGCATATTGCCTGCTCCGGTGCCTGAAAACGCGTCCGCGGTCGTGTTGAGTCCCGCCAGTGCAAAAAACACCGGTAGCAATACGAGTACCGCCACATGCTCGATCCGCTCAATCAGGGAGTGGAGCAGCCGGTCGTCGCGAGGCAGACATGCTCCGAAGAGAAAGGCGCCGAAAACGGGGTGAACTCCGAGAGACGCGGTCGCATAGGCGCTTGCAAACGTGCCAATCAGCAGCGTCGCGAGAAGGGCACCAGCCGGGCGTCCATCGCTCGCATAGCGGGCCAGCAACCATGCGATCAGAGGCCGCAGAGCGCCGAACAGCAGGGCGCTCAAAATGGCCAGTCCAGTCAGCATCTGGACGATGCGAGACCAATCGCTGCCGCTCCCTGCAAGCACCACGACGATCGCAAGCATAATCCAGGAGAAGACGTCGGCTACGGCTGCTCCGGTCAATGACAGCCGGCCGATCCGCGTTTGTGTCTCGCCCCGGTCTTTGAGAATCCGGGCCATGACGGGAAAGGCGGTAATCGACATTGCCGCTGCCATGAACAGCGCGAAGGGCCAGAAGGTCACCCCCGGGGGTGCCAGCAGCGGATGCAGCGGTACGGCCACTGCAAAGCCGAGCGCCATCGGCAGCAGCATGGACAGCACACCGATCCAGGAGGCCGCAACGATCTGTGCCTTCGCACCGGCTGGAAGGCGCAGTTCTGCGCCGACGATGAACATGAAAAGTACCAGCCCCAGCTGGGATATGGCATCCAGCTCAGGCAACGACGAGCGTTGAAAGAGCGCTGCCTGCAGTGTCGGAGCGAGCGTACCGAACACCGCGGGGCCGAGCATGAGGCCGGCGACCATCTCGCCGATCACCATGGGTTGGCCGAACAAGCGCAGTATGAGGCCGAGTATGCGAGCGCATCCGAGGATGACGATTAGCTGCAAAAGCAGGAGTGAATGCGCCATTGCCGCTCACGCATACCTAAAGAGGGCCATGAATCCGAAATCCATGTGCAATTGTTGGTGACAGTGAAAAAGC
The DNA here is from genome assembly GCA_049513515.1 of Steroidobacteraceae bacterium. GTDB lineage: Bacteria > Pseudomonadota > Gammaproteobacteria > Steroidobacterales > Steroidobacteraceae > Bog-1198. The sequence continues at coordinate 98,961 of JBEKWA010000014.1, read as the reverse complement.
GTCGGCCCCGGATTGTCCGTGACGAAATCGAAGGTGAGTTCCTGAAAGCCCCCAAGCATGACGACGTCCTTGAAGACTCCCGACGTCGCCTTACCGCCGATCTGCGTCAACTCGAAACTGTGGCGGTGCAAGTGTAACGGATGAATATCGTCGCTGGCGTTACGAAACTTCAGACGATAACGGCGCCCCTCATGCACCGTATATGCGGGCTTCATGGTCTTCATCGAGAACGACTCACCGTTCAGCGCCCATTGATTGAATCCATCGAGGGCGGCGTTATTCTTCACGATGGTAATCTCGATCGTTTCGTCCGGAGTTAGCGCTGCGTTTGTTTTGCCGAAACGCGCGTAGTCCCAGCGAAACGGTTTCGGTTTGACCCACTGCGGCTTGCCTTGTCGACCCGCGTATTCGACGACAATACCCATCCCGTGTTTTCGATCGTGATCGTCGAAATCGCCCATGATCCACACACCTGGGTGGTTCATCTCGACAATGGCGGAGATCCGTTCGGCCGTGCCCAGCCAGAGGAACGGGACCTCGCTGGGCGTCGGCACGGGATTGCCATCGAGCGCCACGACGCGAAATTCGTGGCCGGGGAGAGCCAGGCTCCGGATCTCGCCGGCACTGGCGTTCAAGATATGGAATAAGACCCGATCTCCTTGTTTGACTCGAATCGGCTCTCCGTGTCCAAGCATCTTGCCGTTGATGCAAAATCGCTCGTAACCCACCTCGAACCCCTTGCGCGTGTCCTTTGCCTGCCGGTCGGCCTGTTTCCCCATCTGCTGCAACTCCTTGATCGGATCACCGGCCAGAAAGTCCATGGCCATATCGCCGCCGCGGCTCAAGGACGGCTCGAATTCCTTCATGACGAGAAAAACCTCGCGGTCATAAGCGCCGGGCTCATTTTTCGGCTCGATGTACATGGGGCCGGCCTGGCCCGTGTAGGTACCGCGGTTGAGATCGCCGCCGGCGGCGACGTGTGTGTGATAGAAGCGAAAACCCGACGGCTTCGGTACGAAGGCGAGGCGGCGCATACCGTGCGCCGGGATGAAGGGAGTGCCTTCCTCCGAGGCCCCATCGACTTCGCTCGGAATCATCTGCCCGTGCCAATGTACGAGTTCAGGTGTGTCGGTATCGTTGAACATATCGACGGAGACGGGCTCACCCTCCCGCAGGCGCAGCAAAGGTCCGGGATACTGACCGTTGTAGAGCGTCGTCGAGACGATGTGCTCGGGCGAGAGTTCGACGAGACCGTTCGCGATTCGAAGTGTGTAGTCCGCTTTGGCGGCCTGATCGGCTGCTCCCGTCAGGCGGGGCAGTCCTCCGAATGCGGGCGCAAGGGCGGCATATTGAAGCAGTGAACGACGAGTGATCGTCATTGCTTTGTCGACCATTCGTCGATCTTCACGCGTGCCACGAGCGATACCTCACCACGGTTGTTGGGCTGCAAAATCAAGGCTTCACCTTCGACAAGTCCAGTGGATTCCCGCGGGAAGGCCTCCGCGATGTTGGGAAAGTGCGTCACGATCAAGGTATTCGTGCCGGCCGCCGGGGGTATGGCCGCTCTAGCTTTCAGCCAGGCCGCGCGCTTGTCTGCAGACATGCCGGGCACGGACTCACCAAGCTCGGGCGAAGGGGTCGGTTGACCGACCCCCGCGACCTTTACTGTCTCGAGCGCACGATAGGTTGGGCTGGAAAGCACTTGGCCGATCGCGATCTTCAAACGCCTAAACGCGTCGCCCATGGCGCGGGCCGACGATCGCCCCTGTTCGTCCAACTGGCGTTCCTGATGCACGTTGTCCGCATTGGCGTGAGCTGCGTTGGGCGCGGCGCTCGGAGAACTGGCATGACGCATGAGGATCACGTAGCCACCGCGCTGGAGCGCCGCCACGAGATCGCCCGCCGACGCAGACTCGCCGTGCGCCGGCGCAACGGCGATCAGGAGGGGAAGCAGAAGCATCCAGACAGCTCGAGAGCAATGCGACGAGAGGGTGTTACTCATGAAAATTCCTGCTGCCCCTGCCGGCGGCAGTGTCCCCCGATTATGCCGGACATGTTTTCAACGGCGGCTCGGGCCCAGAGGATCGGGCGGCGCGAGCGCGAGCGTCAGGGCTTCGTGAAAGTTGTCCGCAAATTGCAGATGCTCGCCGTCCGGACCGATGGTCTCCATGTGAATGCCAAGCGGATTCGCTTTCGAGGTCGCCGCGGTCATCACATCTCCGAGGTCGGCCACACTTCACGGATCATGTTGAATAGGAATGCGGTCGTCAGGCCGAATAGGATGACTCCGTTGAGCGCCTCGAGCGTTCCCATGAGCTGCCAGTGCGGCGCCAAATAAAAGGAGGCGTGGCCATAGGTGGTCATGGCGCCCAGCGAGTAGAGAAGAGCGGATCTTCCGTCGGGAAGAGCCCCCAGAAACCAATACACGCTTGCCCATATTCCGGCTTCGACCGCGTGCAGCAGGGTCACCCAGAGCGTGCCAACGCCCATGATCGGGGCGAACGCCAATAAGAAATGGTGCTTCTTTCTCAGATACGTTCTAGCGACGTGCATCCTCTCGTTGATGAAGGCGAGCCCGACGACATGAAATATAACCGTGACGACGATGAGCGGCAGGCTCCAGGCCCAGTTCGCATCCCATGCTAGGGCATCGTACACAGCGTCGGCTGTTCGTTACCAGCCGTAAGGAGGACCGTAGATAAAGCCGAATCCCGGCCCCGGCGTCCACGGTCCCCACGCGCCCCAGTTCCAGGTGGCGTCGGAGTAGGTCTGGGCAGTCAGTTGCTGTTCATCGGCGAGCTGCTGTTGCAATTGATTTGCTTTGTACTGGTTATAGGCTTGCTGAGTTCCCACGTAGAGACAGCCGCAGACCAGGGGATCGGCATAAACATAGTGGACGACGTCTCCGTTCACGCGCTGCACGAATGTGTGTGCCGGCAGTCGATGCAGCATGGCTTGCCGTTCAGGCGTGTTCGCAGGGCGGACAATGAATCCCGCGGCTGACAAAAGATCTTCACGCTGCTCGACGCGCTGTTGCTGCGTCTCGCACGCGGTCAGTCCGCAAATCGAGAGTGCCAGGCTCACGACGATGGTCACTCCGACAATACTGCGGCGTGACCGATGGATGGTTCGTGGTGTGCTCATGTCTTTTCTCCCACCGGCTTGACTGATGACCCGAAAGTTATCGCGCGAGCGCTCGTCGACAGTCGCGCGAGGCTCGCGGTTCATACCGCGAACTATACCCGGAGGGCCAACGGTTCGGGGTAGTTATATACGTTGCGTGATGGCATAGTGGGGTCACCTCTTGCAAGAATTGATCGGACAGGGAACGCGGCCTCAGAAGGAGCGGGTTATGGGTCATGTCTTGGGGGTGATGCGCGTCGGCTGCGGGTTGCTGAAGTACTGCGGGCGCACCCTCGTAGGGCTCGCAGCGATCTGTGCGTCTTCAGTCGCCCTTGCTGCGGGTGCTTACACCCAAGGCGTAGTCCATCTTCGCGCAGGGCCCAGTAGCGACTACCCGCTGGTAACGAGCGTACCAGCCAGCACGTTCGTAACGCTGTATGGCTGTGTGGACGATTGGACCTGGTGTGATGTTGACTGGGAGGGAAATCGCGGCTGGGTCTATGCGAATTATCTTTATTACGATTATCAGAATGGTCGCGTGCCGATTCTCGAGTACGGTCCGCGGCTTGGCCTCACTATCCAGGTATTCAACGTAGGAGACTACTGGGGTCGGTACTACGTCGGACGACCCTGGTACGGCCAGCGCAGTCTGTGGCTGCATCGACCGCCGCCGCCCAGGCGGCCGCAGGTTCGCCCCCCACGTCCGCGCCCCCCATCCCCGCCGCCGCGACCCCCATCCCCGCCGCCGCGACCCTCGCCGCCGCCGCCGCGCCCGAAGCCCAATCCGCCGCCGCGGCCTTCTCGGCCCGCACCACAGCCGAGGCCGAGTCGGCCCGATACGGCGCAGCCCGGCGCACCCGGAAGCGGCAGTCGACCGTCCCGCCCGGGGCCGCCGGGCGACAATACCGGGCGCCCCGGATCGCGCCCGGCGCAACAGGACAATTCGTCGGCGCAACCGGGAGCACCGCCAAAATAAGATGAGGAATGGCGCGGCCGGCCAGGCGCGGCCGGCTAGGAGCGTTCTGGAACGAGCCGAATGCGCGCGATCTCCGAAGGAACGCCGAAGCGATTGGGAGGTCCCCAGTAGCCGGTGCCGCGGCTCACGTAAACCCAAAGATCCTTCAGCCGGTGCAAACCCGCGGTGAACGGCTGAAAGAAGCGCACGAAATGGTTCCACGGCCAGAACTGGCCGCCGTGCGTGTGACCCGAGATCTGCACGTCGAATCCTGCTTTTGCAGCCGCGGTAGCAGAACTCGGCTGATGCGCGAGCAGAATCTTAGCGCCCGCACCAGCGGGCGCGCCGTGCAGTGCTGCGGCCGGGTCGCTGCGTTGCGCGGGGTCGAAATGATGCGCGCCGATGTCGTTGACACCGGCGAGCACGAGCACAGCGCCGTCGTGCTGCAGCACTACATGCTCGTTCTTCAGTACGGTGAGTCCCAGCCTTTCGATCTCGTTCGTCCACGCACGCTCGCCGGCGTAATACTCGTGATTACCCGTCACGAAGAATGCACCGTGGCGCGCCGATAGCTTCGACAGAGGCGCCGTGTGTCCGGCCAGTTGTTCGACCGATCCGTCGACCAGGTCGCCCGTGATCGCGATGAGATCAGCCTCGAGGTCATTTACGCGCGCGACCAGACGCTCGACGAATCCCCGGCGGATGGTCGGCCCGACGTGCACGTCGCTGATCTGTGCAATGGAGAAGCCGTGCAGAGCCTCAGGGAGCCGCGCGATGGGAATGTCGACGTTCACCAGTCGCGGCCGACGCGCAATGAGGAAGCCTACGAACGTGAACAGGGTCGTAATAATGAGAGTGTCGATGGCCGAGGGCCGAACGAGCGCGGCATAGGCGGCGGCTCCGAGCAATACGCGGGCGCACGTGAGCACCAGGTCCCGCAACACGGTCATCACGAACAAGGTGGAAAAGAATCCCAGGGCGACCAGGCCGACCCAGGCGGATCGATTGCGGCGACGCACGGACATCGGAATCAAGAGGCATGCGCCAACCAGAACGGCGACGCCGATGCCGACTCCCCACGGGCTCGTAGTGAGAGCGGGTACCAGGCGCAAGCCGAGGTATACCGGAAGAGACAGGACGAGCCAAGCGGGGCTCAAGAACCGGCGACGGACGGGCATCGTCAACCGTTATGGGATCGAAAGGGAGCCTTTCAAGCGCAGCTGCCGCGCGGGGTTACCTGCGTCTCCGGCGCGTCGCGGTGCTCGCAGCCTCTCCATGCCCTTGAATTCGACGAACTGCGTGGTGGTCGCCCACAGATAATCTCCGTACAGAAACGGCTCGAACGAAGCGGCCGCATCCTTGGGCAGAGGGCGGATCTCAGCGTCCGCGCGTGCCTCGTAGAAAAAAGGAATGGACATTCTCGGCTCGCCGCTGCCGATTACCCGATGCTCCGTCGCTTTGATGCGACCCGCGCTCCAGCGCTCGAGCACCTTGCCGAAATTGACCGCAAGCGCGCCTTCGAGCGGCGGGACATTCATCCATTCTCCGTGACGGTCGCGCGCCTGCAGGCCGCCGACCCCGTGCTGCGCCAGCAGGGTCAAGAAACCGCTATCGACGTGTGGCGCGCCGGTCACGTAGTGGCGCTTGCCTGCATGCACCACCCACACGCTCGGATCCGTCGCGGCAGCCTGCTCTACGTCCGTGCGCGGCGGATAGCGGATCAGACGCAAGGTCGAGAGCCCTCGGTCGAACGCCTCGTCAAAGAAGTGCTCCGCGAGATGCAGGTTCCGAGCGATGGAGTGCATCAGCGCCTGACTGATCTCGACCATGCCCCGATAGTAATTCGCGACCGCTTCGCGCCAACCCGGCAGCGCGTGCTCAGCGGGCAGCGGCGTAGCCTCCTGCAGCGGATCATCGGCGCATACGACCGACGATCCGTACGCGACATCCGGGCCCATGTCGATGCCTTCCTTGCTGGTCAGAAATCCCACCTGCAGCGGAAACCATCCGCGGTAGACATTCGTGTGAGACGCAGCGAATTTCTTGCGCCACAAGGGTTGGATATGGCGTTCCGGCAGATCGAACAGTCGCAGCAGCTCGAGACGCGATGCGCGATCCGCCGGGACGGTGCGCGGAAAATTGCGTGCGAGAAAAAAACCCGGCGCCGCCGCGGCGCGCAGGATCGACTCATCGGTGCGGGTCCGATCCACACTCTCGCTCGAGAAGAGCGATGACACGTCGATTACGGGTATGGAGGACTGCAATAGCATGGCGCGCGCGCAACATGCTCCTCTGCGCACCGTATAATGGCAAGTTTGCGACGAGGAATTCATGGGCCCCTATGTCGACTCAGTGACGCCCGATGAACGGCTTCCTGCCTCTACCGGCATCGTGGTCATCGGCGGTGGGATCATCGGTACTTCTGCGGCGCTATCGCTGGCGGCCCGGGGCATTCCGGTGGCGCTATGCGAGAAGGCTTACATCGCCTGCGAGCAGTCCAGCCGCAACTGGGGGTGGTGCCGGCAGACCGGGCGCGACGAGCGGGAGATGCCGCTGATCGTCGAGAGCTTGCGCCTGTGGCGCGACATGGATCGTCTGACGGAGAGCGCCACCGGGTTTCGCGAGCGCGGCGTCATGTACGTGGCCGAATCTGAAGAGGATGAGCGGCGTTTCCAGGCATGGCTCGACATGGCGCGTCCTTATGACATCGGTGCGCGCCTCGTGCGCGGCGCGGACCTCGAGAGGCTGATGGCGCGTGCACAGAGAAGTTACCGGTGCGCATTGCATGTGCCGAGCGATGGTTGCGCGGAGCCCCAGAAGGCCGCCCCCGCTATCGCACGGGCCGCGCAGCGCATGGGCGCCCTCATCCTCAATCATTGCGCGGTGCGCGGCCTCGAGCGCACGGCGGGACGAGTGAGCGCGGTGATCACGGAGCGGGGCGTGATCCGTTGCGAGGGCGTGATTCTGGCAGGCGGCGCATGGACGAGCCTGTTTTGCACGAGCCTCGGCGTGCGCCTGCCTCAATTGAAAGTGCTGTCCTCGGTGATGCGGACCGCACCCGTCGCCGATGCGCCGGACACCTGCACCTACATGAACCAAGTGGCCTATCGCAGGCGCCTCGACGGCGGCTACACCATCGCACGCGGATCCGGCTTCGTCGTGCCCATGGTCCCGGATTCGTTGCGCTACCTGCGGGAGTTCCTGCCGGCGCTTCGCAAGGAGAGCGGTAACATGAAGCTGCGCCTCAATGCGCAATCATTCATGGAATGGACTTCGCCGCGCCGCTGGCGGCTCGATCGCGCGAGTCCTTTTGAACGCAACCGGGTGCTCGATCCCTTGCCGAACCGGGCACTGAACCGTGAGGCGCGCGAGGCGATGATCCGGCTCTATCCGCAATTCGGCGACGTTCCCATCGTGCAGGAGTGGGCGGGATATATCGACGTAACGCCGGACGTCGTACCCTACATCGGACTCACCGGCGCGGTTCCGGGCTTGACCGTGGCAGCCGGCTTCTCGGGCCACGGCTTCGGTATCGGCCCGGGCGCCGGCCGCCTCGCGGCGGATCTTGCGACCGGGCAGAACCCTTCGGTCGATCCGACGCCGTTTCGCCTGTCGCGTTTCGAGGACGGCTCGCCGATCGTCATCGGCCCGGAAATCTAGCGCCCTCGAGCCTCGACGAGGCGAGTTCACTGCGTCGGTTTGCGGAACCGCAGCACGAAGTTGTCGGCTTCGCCCACCGCGACGTACTTTGCGCGATCCTTATCGCCCTGAGAAAGAGTGGGCGGCAAAGTCCAAACGCCGTCCACCCAGTCTTTGGTGTCTTTCGGATTCGCGTTGATCTCGGACGATCCGGCCAGCACGAAGCCCGCCTTCTTCGCGAGCGCGACCGCGTAGTCTTCTCGCACATAGCCGTCCGTACCCTTCGGATCTTGAGGCTTGTCGTTGCGGCCCCGATGCTCCTCGATGCCGAGGATGCCTCCCGGCTTCAGGGCGGTGAAGCATGCGGCCAGCGCTTGATCGGCGTACCCGCCATCCATCCAGTTGTGCAAATTGCGGAACGTGACTACGAGGTCGGCGGAGCCGGGGGGCGCGATGTCGAAATGGCCGGCGCCGAGGGTGGTCTCATGGATCGTGCCCATCTGGCTCTTCATGGCAGCGACCCGCGTGTGCCACTTGGAGTTGGCTTGCTCGGCCTCTTTGTTGGTGGAAGGCTCGAGCGCAACGTAGTAGGTGCCCTGCTTCGCCAGGTAAGGGCCGAGTATCTCGGTCCAGTAGCCGCCTCCCGGCCAGAGCTCGACCACGGTCATGTCGGGCTTGATACCGAAAAATGCGAGCTCCGCGGCCGGGTGTCGCGCCGTGTCGCGCGCCACGAAATTTTGACTGCGCGCGGGATTCGCGACGGCGGCCTTGAGGGCGCCGTCGGGAGGCGCGGCTGCGGCGCCGAGGCACCACAGAAGCCCCCCGAGGGCCGCAACGAGATGAGGAATCCGAAATGCAGTTGCATTCATGCGCATGTCTCCCCGAAGGTTTCAAGATCAACTGGGCGGCGAATCGCCGCTGAAGGGAATTGCCGTCGCGCCCGTGATAGCGCCGACGGTGGCCCGATCGCTGACGTAGAGCGCGGCGATGAAAAGCCCGAGTACCAGCGCGAGCGGGCTCGGGTAACCGTTCCAGTTCATCAACATCTCCCCCGGACGCGGTGATGACCGACAGACTCTACCACGGTGCGCCGGCACTCTCGCAATTCATCAGGCTCCCGACACGCATTTTGCGCGCGGATCGGGATACGCTCAGCCGCGAGGCGGCGCCTCGGGCGAGATGCGGACTTGAAACGGCACCGTCAGCGACGAGCCGTCGGCAAAGTGCAGTGTGATGGGGATCTGGCCCTTGGGATCGAGCGTTTCGTGCGGCTGCATCAACATCAAGTGAATTCCGTGAGCCTCAAAATCGAGCAGGGCATGGGGCGCGATGATGAGCCGATCCAGCGGCGACATCCGCACGGTTCCTCGAGTCTGTACCGTCTGATGCAGCGAAACGTCCTGAAACTTGGCGCTCGTGGCCGAAGTCAGCACGATTGGCTGGTCGGACGAGTTCGCGAGCGTCGCATAGCCCGCCAGCGGGACGCCGCCCGGTAGCCATCGGACCCACGCTGCCTTGATCTGTGCCGCCTGCGCCTGAGTCGCGGTACTCGGCGCAGCGCGGCACCACACGGGTGCGGTGCTCAAGAGAAGCGCCGTTGCGCAGATGCAGGCGAGTTGTGCCGCGCCCAAGGCCCAGACGCCCGCCAGCGGCCAAATCTTGACATTCATATTTCGTCAGCTAACGAAGTGTGAGGGATCCGCACGACGTAATATAGCGTCCATGAACGTCACTTGCTTCATCCGTTACCAGATCGATCCGGTGCAGCGCGAGGAATTCCAGAAATATGCCGAGAACTGGGGGCGAATCATTCCTCGCTGCGGCGGCCGCCTGCTCGGGTACTTTCTCCCCAGCGAAGGCACGAATGACATCGCCTGGGGCTTGATCGCGTTCGATAGCCTCGCGTCGTACGAAACCTACCGCAAGCGCCTGAAAGCGGATCCGGAGGCGCGCGAGAATTTTGCCCTTGCCCGGGACAAGCGCCTCATCCTGCGCGAGGAGAGAACTTTTCTGGAAGCAGTGGCGGGCACGATCGGCTGAGCTCTCGCGGCGAGCACCCCGGGTCTTAGAGGTCGAGTCCGAATCGCGCGCGGAGCTGCCGCCGGCCCGCAGGCGAGATCCTCAGTGCGCGGCTATCCAGATCCTGAACGAACCACTTGCGCTCGAGCACCATGCTGAGGAGCGCCTGCCCGAGCGCCCCCGCGATGTGCGGACGGCGTTCGCTCCAGTCGACGCAGGCAAAGGCGAATCGCCGGCGCAGCGCGCGGACGGCATCGATGTCGACGCCGAGCTCGGCGAACGCCTCGCGCCCTGCCGAGGTCACCTCGTATTCGTCCTGCGCCTCTGCGCGGGTGCAGAGCCAGCGCAGCTGTTCGAAGCGATTGCGCAGGAGTACCGCCGCATGACCGGCCATGTGGTCGTAGCACGTGCGCGCAAGTCGCAGATGCGCGGGGGTGCTCGGTACGAACTCGCGACTCGGCCCGGCGGCCGCGCTGAGCGCCTCGAGCACGCGGGCGACGGCCGGACCGGACAGCCGGTAATACCGGTGCTTGCCCTGGGACGTCATCGTCACTAGCCGACGCTCGACTAAGCGCGCCAGATGCGCGCTCGCGGTTGAGGGACTTACCTCGCCCACGATGGCGAGCTCCGTGCTGGTGCGGGCGTGCCCGTCGAGCAAGCTGTATAGCATCCGCGCGCGAGCGGGCTCGCCGATGGCGGCAGCCACTCCAGCCGCTCCCGCGTCGGCACTCAGCTGGTTCGCGTTCATGGGCCGCGCCGCCGCCAGAGGAATCGAAGCAGAAAAAGACCGGGGATGATGACCAGCAGCCAGGGCACGATATAAGCGAGGGCTGTGATGGCTTGCGAGAGCCCCGTCGAGAGATTCCCGACGAAGTCGCGGAGCGATTCGCGGATGGGGCGCCAGTAGGCGCTGTGTGCGGGGACGATGAACTCGAGGGCGACAATGTCGGTAGTCGTGCGTTTGGTCTGATAGGCGGCTTCGCCCATGACGCTCTCCAGATTGCTTTGCACGGTCGAGAGTTCGGACGCGATCTTTATCGCTGCGTCGATATTCGAGCCGGCCTTGGCTTGCAGCTCCAGGAGTTGTTTTCGGTAATTCGCCAGCATCTCGAGGCGGGTTTGCGTGTCCTGAATCGCTCCCGCGAGATCCTCGACGGTGGTGGAGCGATGCACGAGCTTGCCACCGGTCGAGGCAAAGGAGATCAAATCCTCGACCGCGGATGGGTCGATCCGCAATCGGATCTGCCCCGCAGGCGAGTCGCCGGTCGATAGATCCGATTGCAGGATCGTGCAGTGGTCTGCGGAATCGGCATTGCATCGGTCGGCGACGCGGCGAAAGTCGGCATCGAGATCGCGTTCGCGCACTTCCACGACGACCTGGTGTTCTCGGCTGAGAGTATTGCCGCTCTCTTTGGAGCGCATGGCCTGGGCCGCCCTGCCCGCGAGCATCGCGCTCGGCATCACCGTCGCGATAGCACTCGCCCCAGGGGCTCCGCGCGTGCAGCTTGCGACGCTCAAGGAGGTGAGCAAAAGGAGGAGAGGAAGGCGTTTCCGATCCATGGTGATGAGTGCCATGTTCTCTTTAAGCGTTCGCAAGGTCAAAGCGGGGTTGTCATGGCACGCACGCCGCGGGAACCCCGCTTGCGCTGAGCCATCGCTCAATGGCTGGATAGAAGCACCCCGCACGTGACCCGCACCGTATCGACTTCTCCGGTCACGGTGCCGGTGCCGTTGGTAATCTGGCAGCTTTCGCGGCTTGGCTGAGCTTGGATGGTTACCGCGTAACTGCTGCCGTAAGCGAGCGCATTCGGCATGGAGAACTGGGTGGCGTTCGCCGCGACCGAAAGGTTGTCCATACCGTCGGTGAGTACGAGCCCAGACGTCGTCAGTCCGGAGATTGATCCTCCCAAGGTGTAGCTCACCGGGGCGCATGTCACAGCGGCGTTAGTGATCGCGCTGCGGGGCATGGTGCCCGTGCCGCCGCTGACCGTGCAGGTCAGCCCCGGCGGCTGCTTCTGTACGCTCACCGTGTAACTGCTGCCGTAGGCAACCGCCGTGGGCATGGTGAAACTGGTTGCGCCGGCCGCCACACTGTAAATGTCGTTGCCGTCGCTCAGCACGAGGCCGGCGGCGGCGAGCCCGAAAATCGTTCCACCGAGGCTATGAGCCTCCTCCGAGCAGATGATCGAGACGTCGGTGACATTGTGCGTCGGCATCGTTCCGGAACCGTTGCCGGCAGAGCAGGTCATGCCAGTCGGTTGAGACTGCACGCGCACCACGTAGGCGCTGCCGGCGGACACCGGCGCCTCGAGCGTGAAGCTCGTTGCACTCGCCGGCACGATATCCGTGCTGGTACCGTTAGTGAGAACCAATCCTGTCGCGTTCTCGAGGCCGCTGATGCTTCCACCTACGGTGAGCGGCGGATCGGTGCATTTCACGGCGATGTTCGTGACGGCCTCTGCCGCTACAGTTCCTGTACCATTGGTCACGTCACAGGTGAGACCGGTCGGCTGTGCGGCCACGGTGATCGCATAAGAACTGCCATACGCGACGCCCGTGGGCATCGTGAAGGAAGACGCGCCGGCGGGCACACTGAGCGTGTCGCTGCCGTTGGCCAGCACCAGCCCCGACACGGTGAGTCCGCTGATCGTGCCGCCGACATTGAAGGTCCGATCCGAGCAAGTGACCACCACGTTGGAGATATTTGCCGTGGTCACTACACCGGTGCCGTTTGCCACGGTGCAGGCTTGTCCGGAAGGCTGCAGGGGCGCAGTGACCTGATATCCAAACCCATCGGCAAGCACCGGGCCGAAAGTGAAACTCGTTGCTCCGGCGCTGATTTGCAGGCTCACGCCGTTGTTGGCCAGCGTCAGGCCGCTGGTCGTCAATCCGCTTATCGTGCCCGAGAGAGTCAGGGGTGTGTCAGTACTACTGCTGCCGCCGCACGCTGCAATAGCAAGCAGGCTTGCTGCAATCGCGCCCCGCGCCGCCGAGACGCCCATACGGGACGAACTGTGTAATTGTCGTTGCACTTGAATACTTCCTGGCTTTTCGAAATTAAAGAACATCGGAGGCATCTACCGCCGCACTACGATGCTCTCACAAAGAACGTCATGTAGGACGCACGCCGAGCTTAAAGGTTCGGTCGGGCAGCGGGAGGCCAGGCGGGACCCGTCGCAGGCGGCTCTAGGCCCGCGCGACCGACCGATTGAGGCTGTGAATGGTGCCGGCTGAGGGATTCGAACCCCCGACCTACGGTTTACAAAACCGTTGCACTACCACTGTGCTAAGCCGGCATGGCGCTTCGCCGGCGGCATTTTAGCGTGGGAAGGCCACCCTCGGGAAACCTGTGTGAGCCGGGCAGCGCGCCGGTTGCTCCAGGAAGCTTCGGATCAGGTCGATCCCCAGCAGGTCTGGGTGCTCGCAGCACCGCCGCTGGTGGTCGCGCCCTGCGTGCCCGCATTGTTGAGCGTGAAAGTCGCGCATTCGGAATCTTTCGTTTGCGGCGATTTGATCGGCGTCGCGGTGATCGTGAAGCTGTTCGCCGTGGGCGCGACGACGAGGGTGTAATAGCCTTGAGAGGAGGGGGCCGATACCGCCGTTGCACAACCCACGTAGGTGAACGATTGCGAGTAGCAGCGCTCGAGCGCCTGCGCGTCGGTCGTCATCGAGCGTGTCGCATCGGTCCGATTGGCGGTCTTGGTGTACGCGGTGTACGCGGGAACGGCAATCGCCGCGAGAATTCCCACGATTCCCATCGCAACCACGAGCTCGATTAGCGAAAATCCGTTCTTTTTCACCGGGCAATCCTCAGGATTCCGAGTCGACGGTGATCGCGACGACTTCCGCTTTCGTGCTGTCCTGCGAGGGGTCGAGGAGCAAATGCACCTGCTCTCCCGTGGACAGCTGGCTCAGCGTCTTTTCCGCAGCGCTACCCCGCTGGATGTGATACGTGTGGCCGGCGACCTCGATGTCATTGCCGCCCGGCAAGGCGGTGATCTGGCCCGCGATCGGGGGAGTAACCGGCCGCGTGCTCCACCCGACGCTGGGCAGCATGCAAAGCGCCAGCGTTCCCGAGGCGAGAGCGATCTTGAGTTTGCCGAATCGATGTTTCATTGGTGTACCTCCCACCATGCGGTGCGGCTCTTGGAATTGCCCTTCTCGACCACGGTTTGTATCGTTCCGTCGGATCGAGTGATCAGCTTGACGGCTCCCGCCGTTGCCATATTGGCGGTGCGAATCGTCGGAGCCGCGGCGAACACATTGCCGAGCCCCATCCCGACCGGATAGACCGTGCTGCCCGTACTGGTCGTCGCCGCATCGCTGGAATTGATCTGCCCGTCGCCATTGACGTCGAACTGCGGGCTGGTGAAGCTGCCGCCGGCGTAGTTGAGCACGTAGAGGAACGAGTTACCGCCCGCCGTGCAGACATTGGAGTTCGGCTGATAGGTCGTGAGCACCAACGCGCCGCCGCTCTCCATGCGAGGATCGGTGACTCCGCGTTCGCCGGTATGCGCGAGCTCGGCCGGTGTGCAGGTGGGACAGGCCGGAAGATTCAGGTCGATGTACCAGCCTTCCTGCGTCGGAATCGTCAACGCATTGCCGGTCACGATGTACGCCGCGCTGTTGCTGTACGCGTAGGAGAGCGGCTCGACTTCCAAGGCCGCGCTCGTGCGCTGTAGCGGCGTGGTATAGCCCGTCGCAGGATCGAAGATCCCGTAGATCGTCTGCACCTGAGTGCTCGCGAGGTCCGCAGTGCCGAGGAGCTGGCCGGTGACGAAGTACACCATGGTGCCAAGCACGGCCGGATAGCGCGGATTGAGAGTCGCCACCGGCGAGGTGGTGATCGGTTGGATGTTGCTGCTCGCGTCGCGCGCCTGGAACATCACGGTCACCGTCCAGAGCGCCGGGTTGGAATTCGAGATATTCACGCGCCACAGATTACCCTGCAAATCTCCGGCGTACACGAGATTCGAGTACTGGCTGAGCTGGCCGCTCGAATTCACCGCAATGACGGTGGACAGGCCGTTCGATTTCGTCAGGTTGCAGGCGGTCGACACGGCTGCGCACAGGTCGATCTTGGTGGTGACGGCGCCCGTCTGCGGATTGAGCGCGTAGAGGAAGGGTTTCTGATTGCGGCTGTTGTAGCCGTTGCCGAAGAACACCTGCCAGCCGTCCGCCGTGTTCGTGAGCGCCGGTGTGCTGAATCCGAGGCCCATGTCGGCCTCCGTGAAATCCCAAAGCACGTCGGATGCGAGCACGCTCTCGGTCGTGATGGCGGCCGGATTGGTCACGTCGAGCGCGAATACGCTGGTGCCGCCCTGAGCCTCCGTACCCACCAACACGGTATGCCAGCTATTGTCCGAGAATTGAACGTCGGAAGCTTGCGGCGATCCGTTCACGAAATACTGGTGAACGGCATTGTAATAAGGATTGACGAGGTCGATCAGATTGGCGAACACGCCCGTCGGGATATAAGCAAACACCTCGTTGCCGGTGGTTGCGTTGAAGGCGTGCAACATGCCGTCGTTCGCGCCCACGTAGATCATCGGGGGGCGCGAGGCATAGGTTTGCGAGAACGAGACGTACGATGCGCTTAGATTGTTCGACGAGGGCGCGCCGATGTACAAAGGGTCGCTGCTGACGATGTCGCCGAGCTTGTGCGTGCGGTTGCGGAACTGGCCGCCATTGCGCACTTCCTGGGCGTTCGAGCCCCGTATGAACTGCAGGACGTCCTGGCCGTTGGTGTCCGGCGTGAAGGTCTCGAGGTCTCTGCCAAGTTGGGTGCTGGTGGCAATCCCGGTCGTCGGCGTGCCGGAATTCCACCGGAACGGTGTGCCTTGATTGGCGGCCGGGTCCCACGTGGCGATGAGGCGACCTAGATCCCAGGTCTGGCCGTCGACTTGCGTCTGTCCGGACCAGAGTGCGGCGGTGGGAGAGGTGTTCACGGCACCCGTCGTCGGATTGATGGGAAACGCGTAGAGGTTTCCGGTCCAGTCCTGGTAGAGGTCCGAGGTCGTGAACTGCGACTGATAGACGACGGAGTTGGTATTGAGGCCCGTCGAGTTGACCGCTGCCGACGCGGTCGACTGGGTGGCGGCGAGAATCTTCGTGATGATGACCTGCAGATCCGCGGTCACGGCACCCGGGCTGTTGGCCGGGAAATAGGCGTTGGTCCCGCCGGCGGCCGCCATCGCATTGAGTGTCTGATAAGCAGTCATATTGACGGCCGGGTCGACGCCGGCGCCGACGCCGATGATATAGGTATTGACGCCGATGCCCTTCAGCGCCGCGAGCTCGGTCATGACGTCCGTCAAGGCTTGATCGTTGGTGGCGATGAGCGTGTTGAGCGGAGACGGGTTGAAGCTCGCGGTCACGCCGTAACCCGCCGCGGCTGCGCTGCCCAGCGGCGGCCACGCATGGTTGCTCAAATCGAGCGTCGGCAATCCGTCGGTCACCAGCACCACGTAGCGTTGTGCCGCACAACCGTTGCTCGAGGCGGGATTGGTTCTGAAATAATTGTAGGCTCCGGCGAGAAGGCCGGCGATCGGTGACTGCGTCGCGGCCGCCTTCATTTCGACGGTGCCGGTTGAATTCGTCTCGGGAGCGAGGTACGGCGTGAATTTCGCAATGGCCGTCGCCACGGACGTCGGAGTCGGCGTCTGGCCGGCCGAGGTCATGGAGACGAGCAACGTGCCGTTGTTCGGAGTCTCGCTGCTCGTGTAATAGCCGAAGCCGCGGAGCGCGTACATGACCTGCGTTGAGTACGGCACAAATCCTGCGTTGGTGGGGCCGGTGGCCTCGACGCAGCTGTTCTGCTCGGCGTGGTAGTCTTCCTGGACGCCATTGGTCTCGTAGTTGCCGATCGAGTAATTGGGAGGAAACGGGGTGGCGGGGGTCGGACCGCTGTAAACCACGCACACGGGATCCATGTAGCCGTTGGGCGCGTAAAACACGTCGTTGACCGAGGCGTCGTCGCTGCTGGCCGAGACCACCATGTATTGCTTGGCGGTGATGCTCTGGCTTAAGTAGAAGGTATTCAGAACCGCGCAATCCTTGGACACGTTATTCGCGTAAGGCGGCGTGATATTCACCCCGTAGCACGGGTTCGGGACCAGCTCGTCACCGGTCGGCGGCGTCGTATTGTTCGTGAATAGAAATCCCCCCGGGGGGCTCATCTGGTATACCCACGTGGCCCACGAGTTGTAGCCCGAAGTCGCGTAATCCATCAACGCGAAATCCGCATCGGCGATGTAGTTGTTCAATATCGAGGTGATACCGGCCTTCGCGACGTTCAGGCGGCTCGCGGAGTTATCGTACTGAACCCCGCCGGTGGTCACCGTATACGGAGCGACGCCGCTCGAACCCGGGTTCAAGGGCGGCGTGAAGCCGGTGGGAATGGTGTAGTTCAGCGGCGAGCTCGATGCGTTCAGCGCCGAATAGGCGGCCGCGACATCTCCCGAGCCTGTGCGTATGGCGCCGCTCAGATCGCCGTCCACGGACTCTGAATTGGTCACCGCCAAAAGGATTTGCGGATGCGCCGGAATTTCGACCGTCATGGGCACTTGCGAGATCGGCACCGTGGGCGCCGTGGCGATGGCCGATGCGAACGGCCAGCCCGCCACGAGCGAGATTCCGGCCCCGATGGCGGTCCGTCGCAAGATCACTTTCATTCGTCGTATGTTCATAACCGTATCCTGGAGCCTGTCGGCTAGCGGAAAATGCTCTGTAAAATCGTGGTGCTGGACGAATCGGCGCCGGTCGCGTTCGCGGTGACGCGATATACGGTAACCGGCGAGACGGGGGTGGCGTACTGCACCTGGTTGATGCTGTCGCCCGGCATGGCGACCGCGGGCAGATTCTCGATGATATATTTCGGGGACTGAGCCGCTGCCGGCAGCGAGGTCAATGCCGGCATCGGGTTCGCGGGATCGGGATAAGTGATCGTCGCCCCGGGAGTATTCCAGACGCTCGGCGGTGCTTGCTGCAGAACGCTACCCGAGGTCGGATTGAGCTCGTAGAACCCGTTCGCGTTGTTGGCGAACTGCGAGGCGGCGTACAGTCCGTTGGTCAAGCCGTACTCCGCCGCGCGGAGCGCGGCCTCAGCGGCTTGCGCGCCGATTTGACGATTGTCCTCATTGCGCGCCATGCGCTCCTCCGTGGTCTGCATGCGCGCAGCGGTCACGCCGAGCAGGCTCAAGATGAGCAAGAGAATCAACGCGACGAACAAGACGACGCCGCGCTGCTGCGATCGGGTTTTCAAGCTTCGCTGGGGACGCATGGCCGAGAGCTCCTCAATCTTCCATGTTGCGTGTCGAAACGGTGATCTCGAACACCTGGCGCGACCGCGTATCGGCGGGCACGGTCACCGTGTTTCCCAGCAAGTGGTAGACCTGAGCGCCGCCCGGCTTGGGAACCGCGCCTGGCTGGCTCGCAGCCAGCACGGCGATCTTCACGCTCATCACGGTGTTGAAATCCACGACTAGCTGAGCCGGCACATACTCGCTGACCGTCTGCGTGCCGGTGGTATCGACGCCGTAAAGTATTTGCATGTTCTCGATGTCGGGCACCAGCTCGGTCGCGGGAGCGACGAAGGCGGTGGTGGCGTTCATATCGTAGGAGAACAATGCCGCATCGCCGTCCGCGCCTTCACCTATGTAGTAGACGGTCGTGTCGACGGGGGTCACTTGAGATCCGACCTCGAAGCTCACGGGGAACGTCGAGCTGCTGTTGTTTCCGGGCCCGCCGGTCGTGAGCGAGACCGTCGAGTTCGGGGTGTTGGGCGTCGCGTGATAGATTTGAAACACCACCGACTTCGCGCAGTCGGAGATCACCGCGAGTCGGCTGCCTTGCAGGTTGTACGTATTCTGAACGGTGAAACTGCTCGCGCCGGCGCTGATATTCGTGACCAGCGCGGGCGGAGAATTGCTGCGCAGAGTCGAATTTACGACGAGGACATCATTGTTCTTGATGACCAGGCCGGTGAGCGCGGGATCGAGACCGCCGCCGCCCCACGCGGGCCCGGTCGATGCGAGCCAGTCGGCGAGCGAGGGGTCGGGCGCGACCGGAGTGCTTGTGGCGCCGCTGGGCGCCGCCGCCAAGGTGTATGCATTCGAGACCGTGTTGGTCGCCTCGTAGCCCCCGAGAGGCTGACCGAAGTTGTAATAGATCGCGCTCGAGCCGACGTTCAACAAGGAGATCTGGCGCTGGGTCGTATTGCACGCCATGTACCCGGCATCGCGCACAGCCGCCTGCAGGAAGTCGAGCGCAAACCGGCCGTTGTCGGAGACCGCCGCCATGCCCGAGGTCGACATGAAGGACGACCGCGACCCCAAGAACGCTCCCATGACGGCCGCGGTGACGACGAGGGCCAGAGTGATAGCCACCATCAACTCGACAATGGAGAATCCCCGTGTGCGGGACACGGCGCGATTGCTTACGAGGCTAACGGGTACGAGTCTCATTGATGTAACGCCGTCTCGAGGGTGACGCTCATGGGAGCCGCGATGCCGACGGCAGTGCCGCCGAAGATGGATTGCGCGGCCGCGTCGTCCCATTGCACGATGATGGTCGCCATGATGGGGGTGGTGCCCGTCACGGTCACCGAGCCTTGGCCGGACGGCAGCGCTCCGCCCGTCGCACCGGCCGCCAGGCGCGATTTCCATACATAGACATCGTAAAGCGCCAGATTGGAGGAACTCGGGCAAGTCGTGTTCAGGCAGGTGAATCCGGGATTCGTGGCGGCGGCGGCGAGCGGGGTGTTGTAATTGCCCGCCGCGGCAGCCGTCGGATTGGCGCGCATGTTGTCCAGAATCTCGTACGCGAGCTGCGTCGCCTGGCTGCGCAAATAGGCGCTGTCGTTCGAGTGCGCGGAGTAGAGCACGAGCTTGGCGATGCCGAGCAGTCCGATGCTCAAGATAACGAGCGAAACCAGTACCTCGACGATCGTAAAGCCGGCCGTGCGGGCTGCGACGGCAGGTCGGCAATCTGCAGAGGCTCGATGAGTCGGGGGCGTGCGCATGGTTGCTACGGGCAGGTGAGGAGAGCTCGGGCCGCGGAGTATCCGGGCGTGGACGAGGAAGCGATGCGACCGGTTGCGTTCACTTCGACATCGCGCGCATAGGCCCCGCCGCGGCTGTCGCAAATCTGGATCGTGATCGCCTGATCTACCAATCCGGTCGATGAGAACGTCACTTCAGTTTGTGCAGGGGCTCCGACCTTCACCGTATTGCCGGCTTGAAAGGCGGGAACATATTGCAGCACCGTCGGTGCCGGGGCGTTGGGAAGTGTTTCCACGACGATCCAGCCCTGGTTCCAGGCAGTGCCGCCGTTGCAGTTCTGACCATCGCTGGAGGTGCACACCTGAACTCCACCGTTGTTCACCTTGATTGCTTCGTTGCGCGCGTAATTCAAGCTCGCGACCAGCGAATTGATCTGACCGATGTCGCGGTCGTTGAGCACGAAGGTGTTGAACGCGGGCACCGCCATGGCGGTTACGATTCCGGCGATGGCGATGGTGACGATGAGCTCGATGAGCGTGAACCCGCGAGCACGCGCGAGTCGGCAGATCGTGATCGATGTGGTGTGTTTCATGAGTCGCATGCTAGAGGCTTTAGCTTGCGGGAAACTGACATGGCAGAACCCGTTGCGGAAACTGTGATGCGGTTCTTGATGAGAGCCGCGAAACGCGAT
Organism: Steroidobacteraceae bacterium; assembly: GCA_049513515.1. Classification (GTDB taxonomy): domain Bacteria; phylum Pseudomonadota; class Gammaproteobacteria; order Steroidobacterales; family Steroidobacteraceae; genus Bog-1198. The sequence goes on along the minus strand of JBEKWA010000014.1, from coordinate 78,533 downwards.
CGGCGTCTCTACGAGAGCCTAGGGACAGACGAGCGGAGCGCCCGCGACTGACAGGCCCGGAGTCGTGGAGGCGGCCACGCGACCGGCGGAATTCACCTCGACGTCGCGCGCAAAGGCGGCGCCACGGCCATCGCAGACGCGTATGGCCAACGTGCCGCTGGGTAGACCGGTCGACTGGAACGTTATGCCCGCGCTTGGCGTGAGCGTGTTGCTACCGCCGAGGGCAGGAATGGCGGAGAGCGCGTTGCCGTTCCCGTCGAGCACCACCCATCCTCCCGACCAATTCGTGCCGCCGCAGCTCGTCCCGTTGGTCGACGGACACACCGTGACCCCGCCTGCGATATTTTGTTTGATCGCCTCGCTGCGCGCGTAATTGAGGCTCGACACCAGGGAGTTCGCCTGCCCGATGTCGCGGTCGTTCTGCACGAAGCTGTTAAAAGCCGGTACGGCAATGGCGACCAATATGCCGCCGACGAGCACCGTGACCAACAATTCGATGAGCGTGAACCCCGGTGTGGGGGCGGCCATCCGCCCACGAGAGACATATTTCCGATTCATTTGGCGCAATGATACGGACGCGAGCTTGCGGGAAACTGTCGACCCATGCGCGCCTGAGTCAAAGTGAGATGCGGTTCTCAATAAGATCCGCGCGCGCTCAGCCGCCGGACTCGCGCAAGGGTTCGGGGAGCACGGCCGACAGTGCCGCCTCGAGCGAGGGCACATTGTCAAACAGAGCATCGACGTGACCGCCGAAGCCGTCGTTCGAGGGCACATCGAGGATGAGGAGCCGTTTCGGTTCCTGGGCGGCCGCATAGAGCTTCAGGGCGTGCGTATACGGGATGGTCGTGTCCGCCCGGCTGTGGGCGACCACGACCGGGATGTGCACCGAACGCATGCGCGCGAGCGAGTCGAACTGTACCGATGCGACGTAACGTACCGGCAGCCAGGGATAGCGCTCCGCCGCGGCATCGGGAATGGAGGTGAACGCACCGAAGAGCACGAGCGCAGCGGCGCGGTGGCGCGTCGCGAGCACGACAGCAGGTCCCGATCCCAACGAATGCCCCAGCAGAATGATTCGTTCGGGCGCGACGCCTCGCTGCAGCAGGGCGTCGAATGCGGCCTCGGCATCGGCATACATGGCGGCCTCCGAGGGCACGCCCGCGCTCATGCCGAATCCGCGATAGTCGATGCCGAGCACGCTGAAACCCGCGGTGCTCAGCACCTCGCCATGGCGAACCTGGTCGGCGGAGAAAGCGGAAGCGGCGTTGCCGTGCAGGAGTAAAACCCAGTAGCCGGTATCGCAGCACTTCTCGGCAGGGAAGACGACGCCGGCGATCGCTGCGTCCCCGCCGACCGCGATCGCGACTCGCGCGGCTCTCGCCGGCAGCTCATCGACCAGCGACAGCTTGCTGCGCGCCACTGCGAACACGAGGTCGTCCTCGTGGACCTTGAGCCAGCCGATTGCCAGAGCGACGATCAGCATGAGGACGGCAAGCAGAGCGCCAACGTATCGGGCGAGGCGACTCAATGCCAGCCGCTGATGGCGTTGCGGGCGGCCTCGTTGAGCGGACGAGCGATGAGGCCGGTCTGCGACGCGCTGATCTCATACGCAGCCTTGTCGGCCATAGGCAAGAACGTCGCACTGCCGTATAGAGCGTCCACCCACGGCAACCACCGATGGTAGCGGCGGGCCAACTCCCACAAATCGACCGCCTCCGGGCGGCGCAGCTGGTATACCGTGCGGGGCTGACCTCGCTCATCCTCGATCTTCGTATACCGGCCGCTGATCCGATCGAGCTTGAATGCGGTATCGAATCCCAGCAGGTCGAGGCTTGCCTGCCACTTGAGAATGCGCGCATCCACCTGCCATTCGTCTCCGCGCAGGAAGAATACGGCGACGGTCCCATTGGGAAAGGTGAGCACGGCATCGTATTGATGAGGTGCGACGCGCGACAAATCGAGCTCGCCCGCGGGCGCCTCGCTGGTGAGCCGCTGGTAAGTGCGCATATCCAGCACCAGCCCAAGGACAGCCGCGGCCAGCAGCAAGAAGACAATCGCCGCAGTGCTGCTGAGGAGGCCGCTGCCGACGTTCATCACGCGAAAGCGGCGTATCGCCATGATGAGCAGAAGCAGGCCGATAAGCCCGAAGATGACGATGAGCGCGTTCAATGGCATGGGCATGGCTCAAACGAACCGGAACCGAACCTCATGGGACTAACTGAAACACTTAGCTCGGTTCCGGTGTCTCGTTGCAGACCCGAATAGTTTGCTGTGTTTCAAATGTTTTGCAAGTGCAGGGGTCGCGAGGTCGCGGCGCGACCCCGTGCGCGCTCATTAACCGAGGTTAATCTTAGCCCCGCGCCTTGGGTGTAGGTGCCAGCGAATCGATCGAGGCGGGCGGCGACATCGCATTCGACTGCACGAAGTCGACGCCCAGGGCGGTGAGCCATTCCTGCTCCGCGGCGGTCTCCATCCGTTTCGCGACGGTGTGCATCCCGAGAACGCGGGCCATCTGCACGACCGCCGTGATCGAGGCCTGCGCGAGCTTGTCGGTGCGCATCTTGTGGGTGATCCCGGGAGCGAGCTTGACGTAGCGCACGCCCGGTAAGCGCAGCAGGTCGAAGCATTCGGTCCTCAACGAGAAATCATCGAGCACGATCGGGCAGCCGAGGCGGTCCAGCGCGGCGGCCACCTCGCCGAGGCGTGCCGCCATCTTGACGGCCGTGGCGACGTCCACCTCGAAGGCGATCATCGACTTCGGCAACGAAGACTTGGCGAGGCAGAGACCCACGAACTTGATGAAGTGCTCGTCGTGCAGCGCCGTCGTGGTGAGATTGACCGAGAACATCACGGCATGCTGTTGCCACACCTCGGGATGACGCACCAGCCAGCCCACGAGTTCCGTGACCACGCGTCGATCGATCATCGAGCCAAGCCCGTTCTCGACCGCGGCCTTGAGCATGGCATGTGGCGCGGCATTCGGCGCATCCTCCGAGCCCGAGCGCAGCAGCACCTCGTAACGCCTGAGCTGGCTGCCCTTGGTGAGCGGCACCAGTCGCTGGACGTGCAACGCGATCGGACTGCGGCGCAGAGCCGCGTGCAACCGATCCATCTCCGGTGAGACCGAGGGCGGGTGCTTGTCGAGCGGATCCTCCAGGATGTGCTGTACCTGCGCGGGGGCCGGCGCAGCGGGCGACGCCGCCGGCGCTGGGGCGGGACGCGGCGCCGAAGAACGCGCAGGAGCCTCCGCACGCGCAGCGCGCGCAACCGGCGGCGATGGCGGGTCGGCGAGCGAGAGCTCAATCGGCGCGGCGCTCGGCGCCGGCCTGGCGGCTGCGGGTGCAGGAGCCGGACGTGCCGTTGTGGCACGGCTAGCGGGAGGGCGGCTCGCGGACGGTGCCGGTGCCGCCGCGGCGGTTCCGCTGTGGCGCGGGGCGCTCGCACCATTCACGGCGGTCCGGCCGCGCGCGGGCGCGGTCCAGGCCACCTTGCTCGCCGGTGCGGAGGGAGCGAGCGGCTCAGCGAGAGGAGGTCTGCGGCCCGGTGCTGCGACTTTGGCGGGACCCTTCATGGGCGGTGCCTTGACGGCGGCCGGCGGCGGTTCGGATGGGATTTGAGCTTCGGGCGTCGGGTCGATGTCCGGACGCATGCCCGCGAAATCGATGAGAACTCGCTGCAGCTTTGGATTCATGAACTTGATAGCGCCGTGCTCGTCCTGGCGAATGACACGGCTATCCAGGACGACCATGATCGCGCCGACCATGGCGCGGCGCGCGCTCACCGCGCGCAGCAGCACCGCGGAGCGGGCATCGCCGAGATCGTAGGCCAGAATCGGCGGTGCTTTTGGATTGGAAAACGTCTCGATGGCCTCGAGCACCGCGTTGTGCTCGTCCGGACCCATGGAGCTCTCGCTCAGCCAGAGCACGTCCCCGTTCTCGTCGTGCAAAGAAACGGCATGCGCACGCGCCGGCTCGACCGCGGCGCGCACTTTTTGGCAAACCGCATCGAAATCGACGAGCGGACTTTCCATTGCGCTGAAGGGCTTGCCCTGCTCCATAGACCGTAACTGCGAGATTAGCCTGCATATGTACAGCAGGAGCCCCGCAAGTGGTGTGATGGTCTTCGCCAAACGCCGGAGAAGGGCCGCGCTCGGCGACCGGCTAAGAACCGGCTAAGGCGAGACGGTATGACATATGATGGTCATTCGCGCGCCTTAAATTCGACACGAGGGAACCCATGTCGTCAGTTCCGCAATCCCGTCAATTCCGCTACTACGATTTTGTGATGGCGGCCTATGTCTGCGTGTTGCTCTGCTCGAATCTGATCGGGCCGGCCAAGGAAACCTCGATTCACATCCCTGGGACTTCGTTCACGCTGACCTTCCTCGCGGGGGTGCTGTTTTTCCCCATCTCGTACATCTTCGGCGACATCCTGACCGAGGTGTACGGCTACGCTCGGGACCGTCGTGTAGTGTGGGCGGGATTCGGCGCGTTGGCTTTCGCATCGGTGATGGCCGCCGTGGTCGTGCACTTGCCTCCCTCGGACCGCTCGCGTGCCACTCAAGAGGCGGTGGTTGCGATATTCGGCAACACACCGCGCATCGTGCTCGCCTCCATCACCGCATTTCTGTGCGGCACGTTCGTCAACAGCTACGTGCTTGCCAAGATGAAGATCTGGACGCGGGGTCGCTGGCTCTGGACGCGCATCGTCGGCTCGACTGTGTGCGGTGAGCTGGTGGACTCGGTAATCTTTTACGCCGTCGCCTTCTACGGCCTGATGCCCTGGACGCATTTGCTGGTAATCATGTTCACGCAGTACGGACTGAAGAGCGGCTGGGAGATCGTAGCGGCTCCGCTGACCTACCGCGTGGTGGCGTTCCTCAAGCGCGCCGAGCAGGAGGACTACTACGATATCGGCACGAACTTCACGCCCTTCTCGCTGCGCGCTTAGATCGCTCGGGCGGGCGCCGGCTTTGATCCCCGCGTTGCCATTTTTTGCCATCGCTCGATAACGACTGCGCCCGAAACGGGGCGCCAAATGCTCCTCACGAGGCGGCGATGGCCGCCGCGAATGTCCGCAACACAGGAGGAGCGTCATGAAGATTGCACAGTCGAAAGTGATATGGACCCTCGGGCTGATGGGGGTGAGCGCGGTTGCTCTGGCCGATGCCGCGCCGAAGAAGCCCTCGCCGCAGGAGCCGGCGGGCTTCATCACCGGGGCGGTGATCGGCGGGTTTGCGGCAGGCCCCATTGGAGCGGTGGTCGGCGCCGGGGTCGGCACCTGGCTCGGATCGCGCGTGCATCGCGCGCACGATGCGGCCCGGGCCGAAGCGCGGGTCGCCACTCTGCAAAACGACAGGGATCAGCTCGAGAAGGAGGCCGCCGAGCTCAAGGGGGAGACCGCGGCGCTCGCAAGCGCTAAGAGCGACCTCGAGGAGACCAACCGAGCGCTCACGGCGCGCCTCGATCAGCTCGCCCACAGCGTGGAGACGGCCCAGGAAGCGACCGACGATGCGGCGCGCGAGCAGGCGGCCAAGGTGCTCGATGGGCTGCAAGGCGACGTGCTGTTTCGCACCGGCAGCGCGGAGATCGACGGGGAAACGGCGCACGACATCGGGGTGATCGCAGGTGTGCTCGCCAAGTCGCCGGCGCTGACCGTGCGACTCGACGGTTATGCCGATCCACGCGGCGGCGACGAGCTCAACCTCAAATTGTCGCAGGCACGAGCCGATGCGGTGCGCGATCTGCTCCTCGCGGCGGGCGTACCCGAGCAGGCGCTCGAGGTGAACGCCTATGGCAAGAGTCAGAGCACGGCGCAGGACGAGGACGGCTACGCCTTGGAGCGCCGGGTGCGAATGACTCTGCAGGCCGCGCCCCCCGCGCCGCTCGCGCAGGCGAGCGAGCCGACCGGCCCGCAGATCGAGAAACGCTGAAGCTCGGCGGCTCGGCGCAGCGGATGCGTCGAGCCGCCCTTGTCTCCCCCTGCCTCGCGCACTTACGATAGCGTATGGCCGACTACCCCAGGATCGTGGCGCTCGATCGCTATCAGACCGGCGAATCTGCCAATCCCTCCCCCGAGAAGATTCTTTCCGGCATACCGCGGGTGCGGATCTCGAATCAGTTTGTCGATCCCACGCAGCAATTCTTCTGCGGCTTCTGGTCGAGCACGAGCGGCAAGTGGCGCGTGCGCTATACCGAGTACGAGCTGTGCGTGCTGATCGAGGGCCGCGTGCGCCTCGAGTCGGTGCATGGCGAGAAGAACGACTTCCGCGCCGGAGACGCGTTCCTGGTCCCGGCGGGCTATGAGGGCGCGTGGGAAGTGGCCGAGCCTTGCAAGAAGTGGTACGCGGTGTTCGAGGCGAAGAGCTGACGTCCTAGCCGGGCGTCCCTGGCCGGGCGCCCTCGCCACACGTGAGCGCCGCGCCTCAAGCTGTGTCGCGGATCGCCCCGGCGAGCGTCTCGACGAGTTGCGCGATCTGCGGCTCTTCGATGACCAGGGGTGGTGACAAAGCGACGATGTCGCCCGTGACCCGCACCATCACCCCGCGCTCGAAGCATTTCAAGAACACATCGAATGCACGCGCACCGGGCTTGCCCGGCCGCGGCTCGAGCTCGACCGCACCGATGAGTCCGTAGTTGCGGATGTCGACTACGTTTGCCGGACCGCGGATGGAGTGCACCGCCTCCTGCCAGGTCGGGGCGAGCTGCGCGGCCCGGGTGAGCAACCCTTCGCGCGCGTACACATCGAGTGTCGCGAGCGCCGCCGCGCACGCGGCTGGATGGGCCGAGTATGTGTAGCCGTGAAACAGCTCGATCGCGTTCTCCGGCCCCTGCATGAAGGCATCGTAGATCTTGCGCTGCGCGAAGACCGCACCCATCGGGATCGCGCCGTTCGTGAGGCCCTTGGCAGTCGTCATGAGATCGGGGGTGACGTCGAAGGCTTGCGCCGCGAACGGCTTACCGACCCGCCCGAATCCCGTGATTACTTCATCGAATATCAGCAAGATGTCGTGTTTGTCGCAGATCTCGCGCAGCCGCTTCAAGTACCCCGTCGGCGGTAGTATCACGCCGGCCGAACCGGCAATGGGCTCGACGATGACGGCCGCGATGTTCGATGCGTCGTGCAGCGCGATGAGGCGCTCCAGCTCGTTCGCGAGGTGCATGCCCCAGTGCGGGAGTCCCCTCGAGAAGGCGTTGTGTCCGATGTCCAGCGTGTGCGGCAGATGGTCGACGCTCGGCAGCAGGGCCCCCGCGAACAGCTTGCGATTGTTCACCATGCCGCCCACCGACATACCGCCGAATCCGACGCCGTGATAACCCTTCTCTCGCCCGATAAGACGCGTCCGCTGGCCTTGCCCGCGCGCGCGCTGGTAGGCGATGGCGATCTTCAACGCGGTGTCGACCGATTCGGACCCCGAGTTGGTGAAGAAGATGCGATCCATGCCTGGCGGTGCGAGCTCGGCCAGCCGGTTCGCGAGCTCGAAGGCGATGGGATGGCCCATCTGGAAGGCCGGTGCATATTCCATGGTGCCGAGCTGCTGCGCCACGGCCTCGGTGATCTCGCGGCGCCCATGCCCTGCGTTCACGCACCACAGGCCCGCCACGCCATCGAGCACCTTGCGCCCGTCGGTGGTCCAGTAATGCATGCCCTCGGCGCGGGTCAGCAGGCGGGGATTTCCCTTGAACTGACGGTTGGCGGTGAACGGCATCCAGAACGCATCGAGCTCGGGCAGGGCGGGATTGGGGGTGATGCGGGCATTCATGGCGTAATCCTTCCGATGGAGGGGCGAATTTGCCTAACCGCGCGGTACGGGTCGGCTGATAAGAAAATTCAACACCAGTGGCATTTTAGCTGAATTTCCACCCAATACTGTTTAAAATAATCGACATTATGGCTCTCGACGTTGGCGCTCACCTCAAGGCCGTGCGGCAGATGTACGGTCTGTCCCAGCGCGAGCTGGCGAAGCGGGCGGGTGTGACCAACGGCCTCATTTCCCTGATCGAGCAAAACCGCGTGAGCCCCTCGGTGTCATCCCTCAAGAAGGTCCTCGACGGCATCCCCATGGCGCTCGCCGAATTCTTTACCTTGGATCTCGCCGCCCAGGCCGAGGTCTTCTTCCCGCGCTCGGCGCTGGCCGACATCAGTACGGGGGCAGTGGAGCTCCGGCTCGTCGGTGGTCGGCTGGCGAAGCGCAGCATGTCGATCCTGCACGAGCGCTACGCACCGAACGCGGACACCGGCGAAGAGATGTTGACGCACGCGGGCGAGGAAGGTGGAGTCATCGTCAAGGGCCGCATCGAGCTGTCGGTGGGCGGGGAATCGCGCGTCCTGACGGCGGGCGACGCGTACTATTTCAAGAGCTCGATTCCGCATCGCTTCCGCAATCCAGGGCGCGAGGAATGCGAAATCGTGAGCGCAAGCTCGCCGCCGACGTTTTAGCCCTTATCCAGGTAGCATACGGCCATGAGCAAAGTGACGGTGGCGGCAACGCAGATGGCGTGCAGTTGGGACCGCGAGGCCAACGTCGCGCGCGCCGAGAAGCTGATTCGCGAGGCGGCGCGGCGCGGCGCAAACGTGGTGCTGATCCAGGAGCTGTTCGAGACACCCTATTTCTGCAAGGATCACGCCACTCGCTACTTCGATCTCGCGAAGCCGCTCGAGGGACATCCGGCCGTCGAGCATTTTCGCGCGCTTGCGCGCGAGCTCGACGTGGTGCTGCCGGTGAGCGTATTCGAGCACGCGAACAATGCTTTCTATAACTCTCTCGTGATGGTCGATGCGGGCGGCGAGATACTCGGCAGCTACCGCAAATCGCACATTCCCGAGGGTCCGGGCTATCACGAGAAATACTACTTTTCGCCGGGCGACACAGGCTTCAAGGTGTTCGACACCAAGTTTGCGAAGCTCGGCGTCGCGATCTGCTGGGATCAGTGGTTCCCGGAGGCCGCGCGCGCCATGGCCCTCATGGGCGCCGAGATCCTCATGTATCCCACGGCGATCGGCTCCGAGCCGCACGATCCGAGCCTCGACTCCTCGGCGCACTGGCAGCGGACCATGCAGGGCCACGCGGCCGCGAACGTCATGCCGCTGGTCGCCTCGAACCGCATCGGCGTCGAGGAAGGCGCGCATTATGCGATGACGTTCTACGGCTCCTCTTTCATCGCCTCGCATACCGGCGAGAAGATCGCCGAGGCGGATCGCACCAGCGAAACGGTGCTCACAGCCGAGTTTGACCTCGACGCCGTGCGTCGCTATCGGGAAGCCTGGGGCGTCTTCCGCGATCGCCGCCCAGACCTCTACTATCCTTTGCTGTCGCTCGATGGACGCGCCTGAGGTCGGCGAGCTTCCCACCGATCTGGTGTTTGTCGACTTAGAGACGACCGGCGGCAACGCGGCACATCACCGCATCATCGAGATCGGCATCGTCCGCTTGCGCGAGGGAGCGGTTGTCGAGGAATGGAGCACGCTCGTCAATCCCGGATGCCTCATCCCGCCGTACATCGAGAGCTTCACGGGCATCAGCAACGACATGGTCGGCTCGGCCCCGCGTTTCGAGGACATCGGGCGGATCGTGCTCGAGAAGCTCAAGCCTGCCGGGACTTCGCCGGTGTTCGTGGCGCACAACGCGCGCTTCGATTATGGATTCCTGCGCGCGGAATTCCGTCGTGCAGAGCTGCCTTTCTCGGCGCCGGTGCTCTGCACCGTGAAGCTCTCGCGACGCCTCTTTCCGGCGGAGCTGCGGCACAATCTCGACGCCGTCATGGATCGTCACGGCCTCGCGTGCAGTGCGCGTCACCGCGCGCTCGGCGATGCGCGGGTCATCCTGGATTTCTGGGTCACGCTGTGCCGGGATCTGCCCGAGGACATTCTCGCAGCGGCCGCGCGCAGCGCCACGGGCAGAGTCAAGCTGCCGCCGCAACTCCCCGAGGGACTGGCCGACGAACTGCCGGAGGGCCCCGGGATGTATCGCTTCTTCGGCGAGCGCGAGGGGAGCGAGGTGCTCCTTTACGTGGGCCGGGCGGGATCACTGCGGACGGCCATCCTCGGCCATTTCGCCGATGGCGGTGCGGTCGGGGCGGGCGGCGGCCGCCGCGGGCCTAGGCTCCAGGAGGCAGTGCGACGTGTCGAGTGGGAGGAAACCGCCGGAGAGCTCGGCGCCTCGCTCCTCGAGATCGAAGCGCTGAGAGTAGACACGCCGCTCTACCACCGCCGCATCAAGAGCGCCGAGCGCAGCGTCACCCTCAAGCTTGCCGAGGAATCGACCACGGTCGTGATCATCCACATCGAGGAGCTCGATGCCGTCGACCTCGAAGAGTGTTTCGGGATATTCCACGCGCCGAAGGATGCGCGCAAGGCGCTCGGCGAGATCGCTCGCGTCCGCGGTCTGTGCCCGAAGCTTCTGGGTCTCGAGGAGAGCGCCGGCTCCTGCCTCGCCCATCAGCTCGGCCGCTGCAAGGGTGCCTGCGTCGGCAAGGAGCCCCTCGTCCTGCACACCGTGCGGGTGCAGATGGCCCTGGCTTCCTTGAAGCTCAAGTCGTGGCCATTTCCCGGCCGCGTGGCGCTGCGCGAGCGCAGCCCATTCGGCGCCGAGGTGCTGCACGTTCTCGATCGCTGGAGCTACGTCGGCACGGCGCATAGCAATGAAGAGCTCGTGGCGATCGCCGAGCGCGCCGGCTCAAGCGCGTTCGATCCGCAGCTTTACAAGCTGCTGGTGCGTTATTTCGCCAACCACCCGAAACTCGATTGGCACGACCTCGAGCCGGCCTGTCGCGGCCGGCCCTGTCGCGGCCCGGGCGATCCCCTCGATCACCGCGCACTCGATGTGTCCTGAACGCCGCGCGTGATCGAGGATGTCCGCTATTGGATTGCTACGGCGCCGATCGGCGCGGCGTCCGTCCTTGCCGAGGAGCTGGAGCAATTCGGCGCGAGCGATATCCGCGAGCGCAGTCATGACGTGAAGTTTCAGGGCACGCTCGAGGTCGGCTACCGGACGTGTCTGTGGTCGCGCACGGCGACACGCGTGCTGCTCAGCGTGGGATCGATCGAGGCTAAGACTTCCCGGGAGCTCTATGAGGCCGCGAAGCGCATCGACTGGCGCCGGCACATCGCGCCCGGCGCGACGCTCGCCTGTGAGTGCAGCGGCTCGAACGCCGCCATCCGCCACACGCTCTATGGCTCACAGCTCCTGAAGGACGCCGTGTGCGACGGGCTGCGCGAAGCGACGGGGCAACGTCCGAACATCGAGCCGGAGCGGCCTGACGTGCGGCTGCACTTGCATGTGGAGGCCTCGAGCGCGCTCGTGTCGGTGGACTTCTCGGGCGAGAGCCTGCACCGCCGCGGCTATCGGGTGGAAGGCGGGCGTGCGCCGCTCAAGGAAAACGTCGCAGCCGCGATTTTGCTGCGTGCGGGCTGGCCGGATCTCGAGGGTGCCGGCGGCGCGCTGGTCGATCCCTTGTGTGGCTCGGGCACTTTCCTCACCGAGGCGGCGCTGATCGCGGGCGATATCGCACCGGCGCTCGGCCGGGAGTACTTCGGCTTTCTCGGCTGGCGCGGCCACGACCCCGAGCTTTGGGAACGGCTGCGCGCGCAGGCCCTCGCGCGCCGCGCGGCGCGCACGCCGCGGCGTTGCATCGTCGGCTCCGACGCCGATGCCGCGGCGGTGCGCATGGCGCTCGAGAACGGCGCGAGCGCAGGCGTCGCCGACTGGCTGCACGTCGAGCGGCGTTTGCTCGCTCAGGCCGCGCCGCCGCCCGGCGCCGCGGGTGGCCTGGTGGTGACCAACCCACCTTACGGAGAGCGCATCGGCTCGGAGTCTGGGCTCGCCGAGCTCTACGCCGAGCTCGGCCGCGTGCTGCGCGAGCGCTTCCGCGGCTGGCAAGCCGCAATTCTCTCGGGCAATCCGGACCTGGCACGCCACCTCGGCATGTATGCGAAGCGCACCCATCGGGTATTCAACGGCGATCTCGAATGCCGCTTGCTGCGATTCGACCTGGGCGAGCCACGCGAGCCGCGCGCGCCCGAGGTGGCGCGCGCCGAGCGTGCGCAGCGGCCTGGAGCGCAGATGTTCGCCAACCGCTTGCGCAAGAATCTCGCACGCCTCGACCCCTGGGCCGCGCGCGAGCACATCGAGTGCTACCGCCTCTACGATGCGGACATGCCCGAGTATGCCTTCGCCATCGATCTGTACGGCCGCGAACCGCGGCACGTATGTCTGCAGGAGTATGCCGCGCCGAAGTCGGTGGACGTTCAGGGCGCGCGCGAACGCCGCCGGGACGTGCTGGCGGCATTGCCGCAGGTCTTGCAGGTTCCGCTCGAGCAGATCCATTCGCGTGTCCGCAAGCCGCAAAAAGGCGTCGAGCAGTACGAGAAACGCGAGATCGACGCGGGCCGGGTGGCAGTACGCGAAGGGGGGCTCGGGTTCTGGGTGAATTTTGGTGACTATCTGGACACGGGGCTGTTCCTCGATCACCGTATCGTGCGCGGCATGCTGCGCGACTGGGCCAGGAATGCGGATTTCTTGAATCTCTTTTGCTATACGGGGAGTGCGACGGTCTATGCCGCAGCCGGCGGTGCGCGCTCGAGTGTGAGCGTCGACCTGTCGAACACCTATCTCGACTGGGCGCACGCGAATCTCAAGCTCAACGATCTCGCGGGGCCGAAGCAGGAGCTGTGCCGGGCAGATTGCCGCAAGTGGCTGGAAGAGGAGTCGTTGCGTGGTCCGCGGTTCGATCTCATCTTTATCGATCCGCCGACTTTCTCGAACTCCAAGCGCATGCAGGGCGTCCTCGACGTGCAACGCGACCATGCCGTGATGCTCCGCCAGGCGATGCAGCTGCTGCGGCCGGCCGGCCGGCTGGTGTTCTCGACCAACTACAGCCGCTTCAAGCTCGACAGGGTTGCGCTCGAGGAGTTCGAGATCGAAGACATCAGCGCCCGTACCATTCCGAAGGACTTCGAGCGCCACGCGCGCATCCATCGCTGCTTCGTCCTGCGGCACCGGGGAGCAGCGCCATGATGCCCGCATTCTTGGCGAGGCGATTGCTGCTCTCGCTCATTACGTTGGCCATCCTGTCGGTGGTCGTGTTCCTGGGCGGTCAGCTGCTGCCCGGAGACGTGGGACGCGCCGTACTCGGGCCCCTTGCCGATGCGCGCGCGGTGGCGGTGTTCGATCATCAGGTGGGTGTCGACCGGCCCTTGTGGATTCAGTACTGGGACTGGATCACGCACTTCGTGTCGGGCGACATGGGCCGATCCTTCACCTTTCGCGCACCGGTGGCGCCGTTCGTCGCCGAGGCGCTCGCGAACTCGATGAAGCTCGCCGCGCTCGCCTTCGTCCTGGTGGTCCCTTTGGGGATCGCCGGGGGCGTATGGGCGGCCATGCGAGTGGGGCGCTTGAGCGATCGCGTTCTGGTGCTCCTCGGGCAGTCGCTCGGCGTCGTGCCGGAGTTCATTTCCTCGATCGTGCTCATCCTCGTGCTCGGCGTGTGGCTGCGCTGGTTGCCGATGTCGGCGGATTGGCCCGAAGGCACGCCGCCGCTCGCGCAGATCCGCTACCTCATCTTGCCCGCGCTGCCGCTGGTGCTCGTCTTCTTCGGTTATGTCGCTCGTGTGGCGCGCGTCGGTACCATCGAGGCGCTCGATGCAGATTACACTCGCACCGCCATCCTGAAGGGGTTGTCGATGCCGACGGTCATGCGCCGGCACGTCCTGCGCAATGCGCTCTTGCCCACCATCACGGTGACGGCGAGTCTCCTCGGCTATCTCGCCGGCGGTCTCGTGGTCATCGAGACCATGTTCCACTACCGCGGCATCGGCGCGCTCATCTACACGGCCGCGCGTGCCAAGGACTTCCCGATGCTGGAGGCAGGCGTGCTCACCGTGGGCGCCGTGTACGCCCTGGCTACCGTGGCCGCCGACCTCGTGAGCGCCGCGCTCAATCCGCGGCTGCGCACCGCGGCATGAGCATCCTGACCGCGGCGCTGCACGCTTCCAGGGCGGTAGCCCGCAGCCGGGCGCGCGAGCGCTGGCAGGCGGCGCTGCGTTCGAAGACGCTGCTCGCGGGCGTGACGATTCTGGGATTCTGGATCGTCTGTGCACTATGGGGTGCGCGGCTTGCACCGCTTGATCCTTATGCCGACGATCTGCTCGCGACGCTTGCGGCCCCGTCCGCGGCGCACTGGTTCGGTACCGATCAGCTGGGACGCGACATCTTCTCGCGCGTCATCGTCGGCGCGCGGGACATCTTGATCGTGGCGCCTCTGGCGACGCTTCTGGGCACCGTGCTGGGGACGGCTCTCGGCCTCGCGCTCGGCTATCTGCGCGGCGTGGTCGACGACGTCACGAGCCGCGTCATCGAGGCGGTGCAGGCGCTGCCGCTGGTGATCGTCGCGCTCATGGCGCTCGCGGCGGTGGGCACCTCGGACCTCACCGTCGTGCTGGTGATCGGCTTCGTGTTCACCCCGCTCATAGCGCGCACCGTGCGTTCGGCCGTGCTGGTCGAGACTGAACTCGATTACGTGGCGGCGGCGCGCCTGCGCGGCGACGGCACGCTCGCCATCATGTTCGTGGAGATCTTGCCGAACGTCCTGCCCATCGCAGTCGTGGAGATGACGGTGCGCCTGGGTTATGCGATTTTCTTCGTGGCATCGTTAAGCTTTCTCGGGTTCGGCATTCAGCCGCCTTCCGCCGACTGGGGCATCGCGATCGCGGAAAATTACAGCCTCGTCGGCAGCTACTGGTGGACGGTGCTGTTCGATGCGGCCGCGACGGCTTCGCTGGTGGTCGGAGTCAACCTGGTAGCCGACGGGCTTGCGGGGGTGTTCGACACATGAGCGAAGCGGTCGCGAACCCGGCCCCCGCCATCGATGCTTTGCGCATCGAGCATCTCGAGGTCTCGTATCAAGTCGGCCGGCACGAGCGAAAGGTGGTGTCCGACGTGAGCCTCGCGATTCGCCGTGGCGAGTGTTATGGGCTGGTGGGTGAGTCCGGGTGCGGCAAGTCGACCGTGGCGTTTGCCGCCATCCGCTACCTCGCTCGCAACGGCCGTGTGAGCGGGGGGCGCATCTGGGTCGGCGGCCGGGATCTGTGGTCATTGCCGGCGCGGCAACTGCGACGCCTGCGCACGCGCAGCGTCGCCATGGTCTATCAAGATCCGGGCCGCGCGCTCAACCCCTCGATGCGCATCGGACGGCAGATGGCGGAGGTATTCGAGGTGGCGGAGGGACTCGCGGGCCGCGCCGCGCTCGAGCGTGCGTCGCACATGCTGGCGCGCGTGCAGATCGCGAGCCCTGAACGGGTACTGCACAATTATCCTCACGAGCTCTCGGGCGGCATGCAGCAGCGCGTGGTCATCGCGATGGCTTTGTCGATGCGCCCCGAGCTTCTGATTCTCGACGAGCCGACCACGGGGTTGGACGCCACGGTCGAGGCCGAAGTGCTGGATCTCATCGCGCACCTGCACGCGGACCTGGGCAATTCCATTCTCTTCATCAGCCACAATCTGCCGGTGGTCGCGCGCATGTGCGACCGCGTTGGAGTTCTGTATGCCGGCGAGCTCGTCGAGGAGGGGCCGGCTGCCGACGTCTTCGGCGACCCGCGCCATCCCTACACCGTGGGACTGCTGCGCTGCATGCCGAGCTACGGCATGAGCAAGAACGACGGCCGGTTGGAGACCATCCCCGGCTTTCTGCCGGCGCCCGGCACGATCAGCGGCCGCTGCGTGTACGCGGATCGCTGCGCCAACGCCACCGAGCGCTGCCGCGTCGAGGCGCCGCCGCCCGTCGATCTCGGCGGCCGCATCGCCCGCTGCTTTTATCCCGAGCGCGCGCCGGACTTGCCACGCCAGGGTGTCGCCGTGCCGCTGCGCGGCGCGGCGCAGGCATCGACACCAGAGGCGCAAGCGGTGAAGCCAAACGACGGACCGCTCTTGCGCACCCGCAATCTCTCGAAGACCTATCGGATCGCCGGCCGACCTTTGCGGGCGGTGCACGAGGTGACGCTCGAACTGTGGCCGGGAGAGACCCTCGGGCTCGTGGGAGAATCCGGCAGCGGCAAGAGCTCGCTCGCGAAGCTCTTGCTCGGCTTGGCCTCGCCCGATGCAGGGAGCCAAGTGGAATTGCGGGGCGAGACGCTGCCGGCCAGTGCCGACGATCGCACGCAGGAGCAGCTCAAGGCACTGCAGATGGTCTTCCAAAATCCGGGGTCGGCGCTCAATCGGTCCCAAACCGTGCGCCGCCTGCTCGCCAGGTCGCTACGCCTGACGCGGCTCGAAGGGGCGGCGCGCGAGGCGAGGCTCGAGGAGCTCGCCGCCTCCGTGCGGCTTACTCTCGAGCACCTCGACGAGAAGCCCCGTCGGCTCTCGGGCGGCCTGAAGCAGCGGGTCGGAATCGCGCGTGCCTTCGCCGGCGGACCGCGGGTGGTCGTGTGCGATGAGCCGACTTCTGCGCTCGACGTGTCGGTGCAGTCGGCGATCCTCAACCTGCTGGTCGATCTGCAGGCGCAGGAGCACGTGGGCTATATCTTCATTTCCCACGACCTCAACGTGGTGCACTACCTGTCGGACCGCATCGCCGTCTTGTATCTCGGACGGTTGATGGAAATGGGCCCCGCGGACCGGGTGTTCTCGGGGCCGCATCATCCCTACACCGAGGCGCTCCTGTCGGCAAACCCGAGTCTTACGGACGCGGACGCTCCGCGCATCCACCTGAGCGGAGAGCTGCCGAACGCCTTGAATCTGCCGTCGGGGTGCGTCTTCCACACGCGTTGTCCTCGTAAGCTCGGCAGTATCTGCGAGCGCGAGGAGCCGCCGCTCGCCGAGGCGGTGCCGGGACACGCGATTCGCTGCCATATCCCCGCGGATCTACTCGGCCGCACCGTTCTGCGTAATAACCATAATAACTAGGCGATGGCATAAGATTCAGTGCTTGACGCACGCCGGGCGCGAGGCGCCATATACAGCTGAAGAGAGAACTGCTTCAGCAAGGCACGCTATCCAAAGAGTGCCCTGGCCTGCGGTCGAGCGCGGAGCTCCGATACTCCGGGTCGTCGATTCGACTTCGTTTCCCTGCGTTCACCCCCTGGACGGTAGCAATTTTTTTCTGCCACCAAGCCGTCGAGAACCCTGGTGGTGCGCTCTACGGGCCCTCGCGCACCGCGCGTGCCTCGGCGAGGTTCAGCTGGCCATTGGCACTCGGCCGTACGCCGCGCACCTGCTTCGCCGTCACCGAGAGCCAATCGTAGAAGTAAGCGATGATCACGGGGGTCTCCTCGAGCAGCAGCCGCTGGATGCGACCGGCACAGGCGCGTTGTGTCGCGGGGTCGAGGGCCGCGATGTAGCTTGCGACCAGGCCGTCGTATTCGGGATTCTTGAAATGCGCCGCGTTGAAGGGCCCCCGGCTGCCGAGGCTCGCCGTCAACAATGTGTTCGGCACGCCGCGATGCCCGTAGTCCTCGATGCCCATCTGTGAGTCGAGCCAGTCCGAGGATCCGAACACGGCGCGCCCGTAGTACGCGGACTGATCCTCGACGTTGAGCGTGAGGTCGATGCCGATCTTGCGCACGGCGTTCTGGATCACGACCGCGTAATCGGGCAGCTCCTGGTAGCGCTCGGCCGTCAGGACGGCCGCAAAGCCGTTGGGCACGCCCGCGGCTGCCATCAAGGCCTTGGCCTCCGTGAGATCGAGGCGGCGCTGCGGCACGTCGGGGTCGGTCGCGACGAAGATCGGCGCGAACGGCGAATCGTTGCCGAGCGCCGCGTGTCCGCGAAACATACCTCGCACCAGATTCTCGCGATTCAACGCCAGAGCGACCGCTCGGCGCACGCGCTTGTCGGCGAAACGGCCACGATCGGTGCGCAGGTGCACTTGTTCGTGCGCGCTCGACGGCAACGCGACGATGTTCAGGCGCGGATCGCTGAGCAGCCCTTGTCCACCCTGGATCGGCACGTGCAGCAGCACGTCGAGTTGCCCGCCCTGCATCGCGAGCACCTGCGCCTGAATGCTGTCGTAGAAGCTGAACAGCACGCGATCGGGCAACGCCTTGGCGCCCCAGTACCGGCTGTTGCGCACGAACGAGGCGCGTGCCTTCGGCACATAGCGCTCGAGGCGGAACGGTCCCGTGCCGATGAAGTCACGTTCGAAGCCGCCGTCGTAATCGGCGGGCAGGATGATCGCGTTGTAGTTGTCGGAGGAGACCAAGTAGGGAAAAGTGCCGTTTGGTGCATCGAGCCGAAACTCGATCGTGCCGGCGTCGAGCGCGCGCGCGCCGCCCTTGGATAGCGTTCCCGCGAAGGCCGACAGCGCGATCGATCCGTTCGCAGGATCAGCGAGCCGATTCATGGTCGCCGCCACGTCGTGCGCCGTGAGCGCGCGACCGTCGTGGAACTCGACTCCGGGACGAATCTGGAACGTCCAGACGCTGCCGTCCTCGTTCGGATGCCAGCCGATCGCGAGCTGCGGCTTGAGGTGCAGATCGGCGTCTGAGACCGCGAGATATTCCCCGCACTGGCTGAGAAGACACACCCCCCCGGTATCCCCGACGGTCAAGGGATCGATGAGGCCCGCGGGCACTGGCATTCCTACTTTTATCAGGCCGGAAGGGTCCGTCGTCTGTGGCGCACGGCCGCAAGCGGCAAGCGGGGCGCCCATTCCGAGGAGCGCCGCGAAGCGCAGAAAGTCGCGGCGGCCGATGCGGGCGGCGCGCCACTCCTCCAGAAGCGCGCTCTCGACCTCCGAGCGAGGCGAAGCGCTTGCCGCTCTCCGCCTCACGCGCTCGTCGCGTCGATGTGCCGGTCGGACACGAAGATCTTCGCCGTGATGGCCTCCGTGAGCCGGGCGAGCTCGGGCCCGAGGATGCGATCCTCGTCCACCGGGGCGACGTGGCTGCGGACGAGGTCCAGAAATCCCTCGAGAGCCGGCGGCGGCGCACGCCGAGTAACGTGCAGCGCCTGCGAGGCCATGACTGCGAGCATGGCGAGCGAGGCGTCGAGGCAGCGCCCCGCCCGGGCTTCCTTGGTCCAGGCGAGAAACGCGGGAGCGGCGACATCGTCCTGACTGTTACCGCCATCGCTACTTGGAATGAACGTGCGTTGTGCGGCGCCCTTGGCTTGCTCGATGTAGCCGTTCGCGGCCATGGGCACGTAGCCCACGTTGCCGTGCCCATCGCTCTGTCCCGGCTCGCGCCCCACCAGCAACAGATCGGGCAACTGCGAGACCTGCCCGCCCAGAAGCCGCGCACTGTGGCGATCGCAGAGCAGACAGATATCCGCCCATATGCCGGCGAGATCATCGAGTGCGGGGGCGGCCATGGCGTTGTGGTAGCCGCCCGTGCTGATGCAGCGGCCGTACGGGTGGTGCGCATCGGGCGGCAAGTACACCGGGTTGTCGGAGATCGAGGCGAGCGAGATGCGGGCCGCCCGTTCCGCCGCGGACAGGGCGCGGTGCGCGTGACCCAGGATGCGCGGCACGATGCGATAACTCACGGGGGCCTGGTAGTTGCGCCGTGCGCCGGCGTCGCCGAGGTAGCGGCGCAGCGCTCGCAGCATTGCCGCCTCATCCTCATCGCCCCACAAGGCCTCCAGCGCCTCGTCGTAGTGCTCGAGTGGTGCGCGAAACGCCTCGATGGAGAGCGCGAACGTCTCGATCGCGACTAGCAGGCGCCTGCGCGCAGCAATGGCGGCGTCCCCGACCAGCGCGCCCGCGCAGGGCGAACCGTTGATCAGCGAGCCGCGTTCCTTGACCTCGAGCTCGAAACCCGCGGCGAGCTCCGCGAACAATGGATAGAGCGCGAGAATCTCGCCCGCGCCGCCCTGGCCGGAGGCGGGTACCGCCGGCAGCGGCCGCCCGTCGAGCATCGCTGCGACGGCTTGCGCGATGCGCGGCGTCGTGGCCGCGTGGCCTTCCAGATAATTCGTCAGCCGCGCGAACACGATGCCGCGCACCGCTCTGTCGGGCAGGCAGTCGCCGAACGAGGTGGCCGCCGCGAACGGCTTGAGGCGCGCATGCCGGTCGCGCTCTGCGGGCGCGAGCCGCTGGCTCGCGCGCTCGCCCATGGCTGTGGTCACGCCGTAAATCACGACGGAGGGATCCTTATCTATCAACTCGAGAAACGAGGCGCGGCTCGAGGCGATGCGCGCGAGGGCGGCATCGCCGATGCGCACGTCCTCGCGCTGCCAGGCGACGCGATAGAGCGCCGCGAGGTTGATGTCCGAGCGGGTGTTGACGGTGACGGTCAAGCACTCTCCAGGTGGTTAGGATTGCCGGGGCCAAAGCGAATAATATGCGATCGCGGACCCCGCGCGGAGGAGACCATGGCCGACTTCGATCTCGTCGTCACCGGCAACCTGGTGACTGCACACCGCATCGTCAACGATGGTTTCGTGGCGGTGTCGAACGGCAAAATCGCCTTCGTGGGGCGTGGCACGCCGCCGGCTGCGCGCGAGCAGATCGATGCCCGCGGTCAGTGGGTGATGCCGGGTGCGATCGACGGGCAAGTGAATTCGGGCGGACAGGCCAACCAGGAGGGACTCGGCCGCGCCTCGCGCGCCGCCGCGGCCGGCGGCGTCACGACGCTGGTCGACATGCCCTATGACGATCCCGAGCCGGTATGGCACGGCGAGCTGTTGCGCGCCAAGGCGAAGCAGGTCGAGCGCGAGTGTCACGTCGATGTCGCGCTCTGCGGCACCATTTCCGAGGCGCACGGCACCTCGACCATCGCGGGGCTGATCGAGGCGGGTGCATGTGCCTTCAAGTTCTCGACCTTCGAGACGGCGCCCGGGCGGTTTCCGCGCATCGAGGAGGATCTTTTGTACGATGCCTTTGCGCTGATCGCCTCGAGCGGTCTCGCCTGCGGCGTGCACAATCAGATGCAGGAGCTCACGCGCAAGAACATCGCTCGTTTTACGGATTCGAAGGAGACGGGCTGGGACGCGTACGGCCGCGCGCACACACCGCTCATCGAGCAGCTGGCCACGGCGATGATCTACGAACTCGGCGCTCTCACCGGCGCGCGCGCGCACGTCGCGCACTCATCCCTCGCGCGCGGCTTCGAGCTGTGCGAGATGTACAAGGCCTCCGGGAGCAAGGCGAGCATCGAGACGTGTGTGCAGTACCTCATGCTGAACGGCGAGTCCGACGTGCAGCGCCTCGGCGCGAAGCTCAAGCACTACCCCCCGTTGCGGGCGCAGGCCGAGGTGGAGCTCCTGTGGACGCAGGTCGCCGCGGGGCGCTGCAATTTCGTCTCGTCCGACCACCTGGCCTGGTCACTCGAGCGCAAATCGAATCCTAACTTCTTCAGGAACGCGTCCGGCGGACCGGGCCTCGAGAGCTTACTGCCCGCATTCTGGACCGGCTGCGAGCAGCGCGGCCTTAGCGCGAACATGGTCGTGAAGATGCTGTGCGAGGGTCCCGCCCGGCACTTCCTGCTGCGCGACCGCAAGGGCTCCTTCGATCTGGGGTCCGATGCCGACATCGTGATCGCCGAGCCGGGACGGTTCGTGTTCGACGCCTCCAAAAGCCTCTCGGCGGCACAATGGAGCGCATTCGACGGCCGCGAGATGCGGATCCGCATCGGCGCGACTTTCGTTCGGGGCCAGCTCGTGTTCGACGGCAGTAAAATCGTTAACAAGCCGGGCCACGGCCGCTTTCAGCGTCCGCGGGTACCCGGCGGAGATCGTCCGCGCGCGCGTCCTAAAGAAGATCCTTGAGCCGGTAGTAAAGCATCGCGAGCACGAGTGAGGGCCGCCGCAGCAGTGCGCCGCCGGGAAAATCCCGGTGAGGCAGGCGCGCGAACACGTCGAACCGCTCCGCCGTTCCGGACACCGCTTCCGCAACGAGCTTGCCGGCGAGTGCGGTGAGCGACATACCGTGGCCGGAGAAGCCTTGCAGGTAGAAGATGTTGGGGGCGAGCCGTCCGAAATCCGGCGCGCGGCTCATGGTGATGTCCAGGTAGCCGCCCCAGGCGTACTCGACGTCGAGATCCGCCGCTTGCGGGAACACGCGCACGAGGCGCCTCCTCATCGACTCCGCAAGGTGCCGCGGCTGCAAGGCGCTGTAGCTCACGCGCCCGCCGAACAGAAGGCGGCGGTCGGCCGATAGACGAAAGTAATCCAGAATCCAGTTCAAGTCGGCGATCGCCGCGTCGCTCGGCAACAGTGCGCCCGCCCGCGCATCGTCCATCGGACGCGTCGCGACGATGTAAGTTCCGACGCCGAGAATGCGCCGCGCGAGGCGGGGCGCGAGCGGGCCGACGTATGCGTTTGCGCAGAGCACGAGGTGCCGGCAGCGCACCAATCCCCGCTCGGTGTGCACGGTCACTTCTCCGCCCTCCGCGAAGCGCAGCGCGGTCGTCTGCTCAAAAATGCGCGCTCCGGCTCCTTCCGCAGCGCGTGCGAGCCCCTGGGTGTACTTGAGCGGATGCAGATGACCGCTGCGAGGATCGATGAGTCCGCCCAAGTAGCAATCGCTCCGCACGTGCTCGGCGAGCTCGCTGCGATCGATAAGGCGCACCGATCCGTAGCCGTACTCATGGTGGAGCTCGTGCTCCCACTCGCGGAGCTCCTCCAGATGCCGCGGCCGGGTCGCGACGTGCACGTGGTTCGGCCGGTAGTCGCAGTCGATGCCGTATTCTCGGATCAGAGCCTGCGTGAGGTCGAGCGCCTCCACCGACATGTCGAACAGGCGCCGCGCATTCTCGCGGCCGACCTGGGCGACGAGCTGCTTCTGGCCCGCGGCGAGACCGAAAATGAGTTGCCCGCCGCTGCGGCCGGAGGCCCCATAACCGACGCGGTGGGCCTCCAGCAAGGCCACATCGTAGCCGCGTCGCGCCAGATGCAGCGCGGTGGAGCACCCCGCGATGCCCCCGCCGATCACCGCGACGTCGGCGCGACACTCGCCGGCGAGCGGCGGCCGCGGCGGCTGTCTCGTCTCCGGACTTGACGCGGCGTAATAAGACAAAGCGGGCGGTGAGCGAAGGCGCACGGGTAGAAGGTGAAAGTGTTTAAGATTTTGGGGCTATTGACAGCCGGGAGCGCCTGTGAGCCTACCGGGTGAAAGGGGCTCCATGCAACAATGATGCGTCGCAAAAATCGAGGCTAAGTCATGGAAATGCCTAAATCTTAGCCGATTTCGAGCGCGCTGCCGGGACGGCACGCAGCCGGTATGGTGTAATACGCTGGTTAACAAAGCCTGGTGATCACTCCGGGCGTTTAATATCTTAAACATGCCTCGCTTGCCCGTCATCGGAATTCCGGCCGATCGCCGGCTCTGTGGAAAGCACCACTTCCACATGGTCGGCGAGAAGTACATCAGTGCCGTCGCCGCAGGCGCAGGTGCGCTGCCGGTGCTGGTGCCCGCGCTCGGCCCGGAGCTCGACCTCGCGGCGCTGCTCGAGGTCTGCGACGGGCTGATGCTGACGGGCAGTCCATCGAATGTCGAACCCCATCATTACGGAGGCCCGGCAAGTGAGCCGGGAACACTACATGATCCAAGTCGGGATGCTACGACGCTTCCGCTGATCCCCCAGGCGATCGCAGCCGGCTTGCCGGTGCTTGCTATCTGCCGTGGATTTCAAGAAATGAACGTCGCCTACGGCGGCACCTTGCACCAGCGCCTGCACGAGGTCGGATTCTCCGACCATCGAGAGGACGAGTCGCTGCCTCTCGAGGTGCAGTACGGACCCGCGCACGAGGTCCTCTTGGAGCCCGGAGGACTGCTGCGTCAAATCGCGGGACGAGATCGCCTCGAGGTCAACTCGCTGCATTGGCAAGGCGTCGAGACCCTGGGCAAGTCACTCGCCGTCGAGGCACGCGCGCCGGACGGAGTGGTCGAGGCGTTCCGGGTGGCCGATGCGCCGAGCTTCGCGATCGGCCTGCAATGGCACCCGGAATGGGAGTTTCAGCAGAACCCGTTTTCGCGCGCGCTGTTCGCCGCGTTCGGGGAAGCGAGCCGGCGGCGCGCCGCAGGTACAAGGTGATTTTATGGCAAGCACGATTCAGCAATTCTTGAAAGAGCACGGCATATCGGAGGTGGAGGCCATCATTCCGGACATGGCCGGCGTCGCTCGCGGCAAGCTCATGCCGGCGGAGAAGTTCGCAGAGGAGGAAGGCATGCGCCTGCCGGAGGCGATCTTCCTGCAGACCGTCACTGGGGACTACCCGGAGGATCAAAGCGCCATGAATCCTTCCGACATCGACATCGTGCTCAAGGCCGATCCGCTGACTGTGCGGGTCGTGCCGTGGGCGGCGGAGCCGACGGCGCAGGTCATTCATGACTGCTTCTACGGCGACGGCCGGCCGGTGACCATGTCGCCGCGCTACGTGCTGCGGCGGGTGCTCGAGCTCTACGAGGCGCACGGCTGGGAGCCGGTGGTGGCACCCGAGCTCGAGTTCTTCCTCGTCGAGCCGAACATCGACTCGGATTACCCGCTCAAGCCGCCGGTGGGCCGCTCGGGTCGTCCCGAGATCGGTCGTCAGGCTTACAGCATCGCTGCGGTGAACGAGTTCGATCCGCTGTTCGACGACATGTATTCGTTCTGCGAGGCGCAGGACATCGAGATCGACACGCTCATCCACGAGTCGGGCGCCGCTCAGATGGAGATCAATCTGCTGCACGGCTATCCGATGGCGCTCGCCGACCAGGCGTTTCTGTTCAAGCGCACGGCGCGCGAGGCGGCGATGCGTCACAAGATGTATGCGACGTTCATGGCGAAACCCATGGCCAAGGAGCCGGGCAGCGCGATGCATCTGCATCAGAGCGTGATCGACGTGCGCACGCGCAAGAACATCTTCTCGAATGCCGACGGCTCCCCGTCCTCACTCTTTTTCGGCCACATTGCGGGCCTGCAGAAGTACCTGCCGGGCGCGATGTCCCTGTTCTGCCCGAACGTGAACAGCTATCGGCGCATCAGCCGCTACTCCTCGGCGCCCATCAACGTGCACTGGGGCTACGACAACCGCACGGCCGGCCTGCGGGTGCCGATGTCCGGCGCGGAGGCGCGCCGCGTCGAGAACCGCGTCGGCGGCGCGGATGCGAACCCGTATCTCGCGATCGCGGCCTCGCTCGCCTGCGGATATCTGGGGATGGTCGAGGGCCTGAAGCCCTCGGAGCCGATCTCCGGGAGCGCCTACGACCTGGCGATTGCCTTGCCACGCACTCTCGCCGAGGCGCTGCGGCTGCTGCGCGAATCCAAGCCGCTGGTGGACGTTTTCGGGGACCGATTCGTGCTCGCGTATACCGCCGTCAAAGAGGCTGAATACGAGACCTTCGCGCAAGTCATTAGCTCCTGGGAGCGCGAGCATCTGCTGCTGAACGTCTGAGCCGCACTCGCGCCGAGGCGGCGGGTCAGGCGCCGACTTTCGCGTGATGGCTCTGTCGCCGCGCGCGGCGCTGCGATATAAGTAGCGCTCGAAACCAGGAAGGGGACGCGTTTGATGTTGGGTGTTCGTCGGCTGACCGGGTCCGCCCGGATTCTCGCGCTCGGCGTGTTTTTGCTGAGCGCGTGCGGGGGAGGGAAGCCGGCCTCCGATCACGGCGGCCCCGCCGGCGGCAGCGCGGGCGGCGCCGGCAAGGTGCTCAATCTCTTCATCTGGTCGGATTACCTCGCGCCCAACACCCTCTCGGACTTCGAGAAGCAGACCGGCATCACCGTGCACGCCGCGTACTACGACTCCAACGAGACCCTCGAGACCAAGCTCCTCGCGGGCTCGAGCGGCTACGACGTGGTGGTGCCCACCGCCTCCTACTTCGAGCGCCAGATCAAGGCCGGCGTCTACCTGACCCTCGACAAGTTCAAGCTCCCCAACCTCAAGAACATGGACCCGCAGCTCATGGCGCGGGTGGCCATGCACGACCCGGACAATGCCCACGGCGTCATCTACATGTGGGGCACCAACGGGATCGGCTACAACGAGAAGATGGTGACGGCGCTCATGCCCGATGCGCCGCTCGACAGCTGGCGTCTGGTGTTCGATCCGGCGGTCGCCTCGAAGATCGCCAAGTGCGGCATCAGCGTGCTCGATTCGCCGGCGGAGATGATGCGCGCAGTGCTCAACTATCTCGGCAAGGATCCCAACTCGCAGAAGCCCGAGGATGTGCAGGCCGCCGAGGCGACGCTCCTCAAGATCCGGCCCTACATCCGCAACATCAACTCCTCCGAGTACATCGAGGCCCTCGCCAACGGCGATCTGTGCGTCGCGGTGGGCTACAACGGGGATGTACTGCAGGCGCGCGACCGCGCCCGCGACGCGAACAAGGGCATCGACATCAAGTACGTGGTGCCGAAGGAGGGCTCGATCCTCTGGTTCGACATGCTCGCCATTCCGAAGGATGCGCCGCATCCTGAAGCCGCGTACGCCTACGTCAATTACATCATGGAGCCGAAGGTCATCGCCGACATTAGCAACTTCAAGCGCTACGCCAACGCCAATCTGGCCTCGCAGCCCTACGTCCTCGAGTCGGTGAAGGACGATCCGGCCATCTATCCGCCGCCGCAGCTGCGCGAGAAGCTCGCCGTGCAGCTCGCCGATTCTCCCGAACAGACACGTGTCATCACGCGCATGTGGGAGAAGTTCAAGACGGGTCAGTAGGCGTGGCGAACTCCGGCGATGCGGCCAAGGCCGTGGCGTGGCGCGATCCGAATGCGCGGGCTTACGTGGAGATCGATCGCGTCACCAAGTCGTTCGGCGACTTCAAGGCGGTCGACGATGTGAGCTTGAAGATCTACAAGGGAGAGATCTTCTGCCTGCTGGGAGCTTCCGGGTGCGGCAAGACCACACTGCTGCGCATGCTCGGAGGCTTCGAGACGCCGACTTCCGGACGGATCCTGATCGACGGCGAGGACATGACCGGCGTGCCGCCGTATGAGCGGCCGGTGAATATGATGTTCCAGTCCTACGCGCTGTTTCCGCACATGAACGTCGAACAAAACGTCGCCTTCGGGCTGAAGCAGGACGGCGTTCCGCGCGGCGAGATAGCCGAGCGGGTCGCGACCATGCTCGGGCTCGTCAAGCTCGGCGGCTTCGAGAAGCGCAAGCCGCACCAGCTCTCCGGCGGCCAACGCCAGCGCGTGGCGCTCGCCCGCTCGCTCGTCAAGCGGCCGAAAGTTCTGCTG
Source organism: Steroidobacteraceae bacterium (assembly GCA_049513515.1). Lineage (GTDB taxonomy): Bacteria > Pseudomonadota > Gammaproteobacteria > Steroidobacterales > Steroidobacteraceae > Bog-1198. The sequence goes on along the minus strand of JBEKWA010000014.1, from coordinate 51,431 downwards.
CTCGACGAGCCGCTGGGTGCGCTCGACAAGAAACTGCGCGAGCACACGCAGTTCGAGCTGATCGGGCTGCAAGACAAGCTCGGGGTCACCTTCCTGGTGGTGACGCATGACCAGGAGGAGGCCATGACCCTGGCGACCCGAATCGGCGTCATGGACCATGGCGAGATCGTCCAGGCGGGCACCCCCTCCGAAATCTACGAGTTCCCTTCCTCGAAGTTCGTGGCGGATTTCGTCGGTTCGGTTAACATTTTCGAAGGCAAGCTTCTCGAGGATGAGCCGGAGCATGTGCGCATCGGCTCCGAAGAACTCGGCGCCACCATCTACGTGAGCCACGGCATCAGCGCGGCCCCGGAAGCGGTGGTCTGGGCGGCGATACGCCCCGAAAAGATTTTCATGTCGATCGCCCCTCCGCCGAGCACGGGCGTCGCCGGCGACAACGTGGTGCGCGGAGCAGTGCAGGACATCGCCTATCTCGGCGATCTGTCGATTTACCTGGTCAAGCTTCCCACCGGCAAGGTGGTGCGCGTCACGCAACCGAACACCTCGCGCCACGCCGAGACCATCACCTGGGAGCAGCAGGTCTATCTCTCGTGGGATGCCTCGAGTCCGGTGGTCGTGACCCGCTGACCTCATGCGACTCCCGCCGCCTTTGAGCAAAGTCGGAATCTCCGGCCGCGGGCTGGTGGTGGCGTTGCCCTACTTGTGGCTGCTCCTGTTCTTCGTCGTCCCGTTCGTCATCGTCCTCAAGATCTCGTTCTCCGACGTCGATCTCGCGATTCCGCCGTACAAGCCCTTGCTCGAGTGGGTGGGCCAGAACTCGCTCGCCATCAAGCTGAATCTCAACAACTACGCGTTTCTGTTCACTGATGCCTTGTACGTGCACGCGTTCTTGAATTCCGTGAAGGTCGCCTTCATATCGACGGTGCTGTGTCTGCTCATCGGCTACCCGATCGCCTATGGCATCGCGCGCGCGACCCCGACCACCCGCAACCTCCTGCTGCTGCTCGTCGTGCTGCCCTTTTGGACGTCGCTCCTGCTGCGCGTGTACGCCTGGATCGGCTTGCTGAAAGCGAACGGCGTCATCAACAACGTGCTGCTCGCGCTCGGGGTGATCCACGAGCCTCTCAACATGCTGTACACGCCCTTCGCGATGTACGTGGGCATCGTGTATTCGTATTTGCCGTTCTTGATCCTGCCGCTGTATGCGAACCTCGAGAAGATGGACTGGCAGCTGCTCGAGGCGGCCGAGGACCTGGGATGTAGGCCTTGGCAGGCGTTCTACAAGATAACTTTGCCCCTGTCGCGCAACGGCATCCTGGCGGGATCCATGCTCGTGTTCATTCCGGCCGTCGGCGAGTTCGTCATCCCGGCTCTGCTCGGCGGCCCCAACGCGCTCATGATCGGGCGGGTCCTGTGGGATGAATTCTTCTCGAACCGGGCGTGGCCGGTTGCGAGCGCCGTCGCCATCCTGCTGCTCATCCTCCTGGTGCCCTTCATGATGTGGTACCAGAGCGTGCAAGCGCGCGAGTCGGCGTCCGCGCGATGAACTACCGTCGAACGTTCTTCATCACCACCTGCCTCGCCTTCGGCTTTGCGTTTCTGTACATCCCGATCCTCTCCATGGTGGTGTTCTCCTTCAACGCCTCGAAGCTCGTCACGGTATGGGACTCGGCCAACTCGCCAACGCTCAAGTGGTACTACTCGCTGTTGCACAACGAGGAAATTCTCGATGCCGCCTGGATCTCGCTCAAGGTCGCCGTGATCAATGCCTCCGGCGCCGTGATTCTCGGGACCCTTGCCGGGTTCGGTCTCGCGCGCTTCGAGCAGTTCAGGGGGCGGTTCACGCTGAATGCCATGACCACGGCGCCTTTGGTGATGCCCGAGGTGATCACGGGCCTTTCGATGCTGCTCCTGTTCGTGGCGATGGAGCAATGGATCGGTTGGCCGGCGGGCCGGGGCATCACGACGATGACCATCGGGCATATGACATTCTCCATGGCTTATGTCACGGTGGTCGTGCAATCGCGCATGGCGACCTTCGACATCGCGCTCGAGGAGGCGGCGATGGACTTGGGAGCACGCCCGGTGAAGGTATTCTTTCTCATCACGCTGCCGATCATTTTTCCGGCCATCCTGTCGGGGTGGCTGCTTGCGTTCACGCTCTCCTGGGACGATCTGGTCATTTCGAGCTTCACCTCGGGCCCCGGCGCGAGCACCTTGCCCATGGTGGTGTTCTCGAAGGTGCGCCTGGGCGTGAGCCCCGAGATCAACGTGCTCGCGACGCTCACCATCGCGGTCGTGACGGTGGTGATCGTGGGTGTGAGCTTGTGGTTGACGCGCGCCGGGAAACTCGCCGAAGCGGCTGCGGCCGAAGCGGCGCGCGCCGCCGCCGCCGAATAAACTTTCTGCCGATGCGTTAGTCTTACAGCATCAAATGACCCGACCGGGGAGAGATGGATGGCTTTACGTTTCTTGGCATTGGGGACACTCGCGGTCCTTGCGACCGTCGGCGTCTCCTCGGCCGTGGCTCCCGTACAACGCAACGGCCTGCATGCCATCTCGCCTCCCGGCGACGCCCGCCTTTATGCGGTAGGGACCCGCAGTGTCCAGCAGCGCGCGAGCGCGGACGCGCGCAAGCTGGACTCGGCGCTCGCGGACCTCTCGCGGCATCTCACCCGGGTGCGCCCTGCACACCAGCTCGCCGACCTGCACTCTTTGAGCCCGGCGGCGAGATTCGTCCAGCGCACCCCAACGGCCACGCCGCTGGTACTCGTCGACGCGGTCACGCGCGGCGATCCGCAGACCCTCAAAGCCGCGCTCGAGGGGCTCGGGCTCGAGCATGCCTCGGTGTATGCCAACGACGTCGGCGGCTGGCTTCCCGTCACCGCGATCGGGACCGCAGCCGCTCGCGCCGAGCTCGTCTCCATTCGCGCAGCGATGCCGCATACGCGCGGCGTGGTGGCCTTGCAGGGCGATTACGTGCAGCACAGCGCCCTGGTGCGATCTTCTTACTCCGGGATCACCGGTACCGGGATCACCGTCGGCGTGCTGTCGGACAGCTTCAATTGCTACGCGGTGTATGCCGCGCCCGGGAGCGGTGTGCCGGTAAGCGGCAACCAGGGTTATGCGCCCAACGGCTTCACCGCCGATTACGCCACGGATGTGTCGACAGGCGCTCTGCCGTCGGGCGTGAACGTGCTCGCGGAACCCTACACGTCCGTACCGTCCGCTGCCGGCGATTGCCTAGCCTATGGTGCACCGACGCAGACGCCCTTCAGCGACGAGGGCCGGGCGATGCTGCAGATCGTGCACGCGGTTGCGCCCGGCGCGGCTCTCGCTTTTTACACCGCGGATAACAGCGAGGCCGATTTTGCCAACGGCATCAAGGCGCTCGCTGCGGCGGGCGCGAAGGTCATCGCCGACGACGTGGGCTATTTCGACGAGCCGTTCTTTCAGGACGGATTGGTCGCGCAGGCGGTGGATACGGTTGAGGCCGGCGGCGTCGCGTATTTCTCCGCGGCCGGCAACGACTCGAACCTTTCCTACGAGAACACGGCCCCGAGCTTCGCGACAGCGGGCAGCGGCTCCATGGCCGGCGACTACTTGCTCAATTTCGACACCACGGGAGCGACCAACACCACCTCGCTGCCGGTGACCGTCCCGCCCATTCCGCCGGGTGATTTCCTGGCCATTGTGGTCGAGTGGGACCAGCCGTACGTGACCGGTGCGACCGGTGCGAGTCCGGGCGCGAGCAGCAGCATCGATCTGTGCGTGACCGGCGCGACGGGCAGTACCACCATCACCGACAACGATGGTAATTCCGAGAGCTGCACCGGTCCGAATGCGGTCGGCGTCGATCCCGTGCAGATCTTGATCATCGGCAATCCCGCGAATGCAGCCGGCAACACCGCGCAGCAGACGCTCAGCATCATGGTGGGCCTCGCTGCCAATTCGGCCGGCACCATCGCTCCGGGGCGAATCATCGTCTCCGTGGAGGACGACGGACTCCTCAGCACCATCGATTCGTTCGCCACCGGCAGTGCGACCATTCAGGGGCACCCCGGCGCCGCCGGCGCCGCGGCCGTGGGCGCTGCGTTCTACTTCGACACCCCAGCCTGTGGCACGACCCCGGCTGCGCTCGAGAGCTTCTCCTCGGAGGGCGGCGCACCGATCCTCTTCGACACCGCGGGCACTCGCCTGGCCACACCGATCGTGCGCCAGAAGCCGGATTTCGTCGGTCCCGACGGCGTCAACAACACGTTCCTGGGATTTACGCTCGCCTCGGATAGCCCCCCATTTCCGAAGACCGGACTCCTGTCGACCACGAACCCCGACTGCCAAAACAACACGAGCTATCCCAATTTCTTCGGGACCTCCGCCGCCACGCCGCACGCAGCGGGCATCGCGGCGCTCGCGCTGCAAGCGAGCCCCACCGCAACCCCGACGCAGATCTACGGATCTTTGCGCTCGAGCGCGTTGCCGATGAGCTCGACCACGCCGAACTTCGACTCGGGCTATGGGTTCATCCAGGCGGACGCCGCGTTCGTGGTGCCGACGCTCACGCTCGCCGCAGCGTCCATCCCGCTCGGCAGCTCGACTACGCTCGCCTGGTCGACCCTCGATGCGAGCTCGTGCACGGCCTCGGCAAACCCGGCGACGACCGCCTGGACTGGCGCGCAGACGGCGAGCGGCAGCGTGACCGTCACGCCGGCTGCCGCGGGTGCGCAGGTCTACACGCTTACGTGCACCGGAGTCGCCGGTACGTCCGCGTCCAACTCTGTAACTCTCTTCGCCACCTCGGGCACACCCGCGGCCGCGCCCACGCTCACGCTCGCTTCGACCTCGGTGACGGTGGGCCAATCGACCACCATCAGCTGGAGCTCGGCGAACGCCACGAGCTGTACGGCGTCGGGAAGCTGGAGCGGGGCGCTTGCCGCATCGGGCAGCCAGACCATCACACCCGCGGCGATCGGGACCGAGACGTTCACGCTGGTCTGTACAAATCTCGGCGGCCCCTCGACGCCTGTGTCCGTGTCTTTGAACGCAACCGCGGCCGTCGTGAAGCCTCCCGCGCCGAGTCTCGTTCTGGGCGCGACCACCATCGCCGCGGACACGACCACGACGATCACCTGGAGATCAGCCGGTGCGACCAGCTGCACCGCGTCGGGGAACACAAACGCCTCTCAGACCGGCTGGGCAGGTGTTCAGGCACCGAGCGCCACCTTCACCATCACGCCGAACATTGTCGGCTCCTTCGTCTACAGCCTGTACTGCTCGAATGCCGCCGGCAACTCGGCGACGGCGAGCGTGACGCTCACGGTCACCGCACCGACCGATACCGGCGGCGGCGGCGCGCTCGATGAGCTCTCGCTGCTCGCTCTCGCGGGCTGCGTCATCTTTCTGCGGCGGGGCGCGCGCTCCTAGACGAGGACGCGCTCGATGCCGCCCGAGTTCGCGCGGCGCACGTAATCGGCCATCCAATCGCCGCCGAGCAGATGGCGGGCGATTTCGACCACGATGTAGTCCGCTTCGAGGTCGGCGTCGTCCCGAAAGCGCGCCAGGCCTTGCAGGCAAGAGGGGCAGGAAGTCAGAACCTTGACCGCGCCTTGATGACCGCTCTCGCGGATCTCCTCGACACCGGCACGCACGTTTTGCTCCTTGCGAAAGCGCACCTGAGTCGACACGTCGGGCCGGGTGAGCGCCAAGGTTCCGGACTCGCCGCAGCAGCGCTCGTTCGCCTCGATGGAGCCGTTCAGCGTGCTGTTCATGAGCGCGTTGACAACCTTGAGCGGGTCGTGCCGCTTCATGGGCGAATGACAGGGATCGTGGTACATATAGCGCGTACCCGTCACGCCCTTGAGCTCGATGCCCTTCTCGAGCAGGTACTCGTGGATGTCCATGATCTTGCATCCGGGAAAGATCTGGTCGAACTCGTAGCCCTGCAGCTGATCGAAGCAGGTTCCGCAGCTCACCACCACGGTCTTGATGTCCAAGTAGTTGAGCGTGTTTGCGACGCGATGAAAAAGCACGCGGTTGTCCGTGATGATCTTCTCGGCCTTCTCGAACTCCCCCGCGCCTCGCTGAGGGTATCCGCAACAGAGATATCCCGGCGGCAGCACGGTCTGCACGCCGACGTGCCAGAGCATCGCCTGCGTCGCCAGCCCGACCTGCGAGAACAGGCGCTCCGAACCGCACCCCGGAAAGTAGAACACGGCTTCCGAGTCGCTCGTCGTGGCCTTGGGATCGCGAATGATGGGCACGTAATTGCGGTCCTCGATGTCGAGGAGCGCCCGCGCGGTGCGCTTCGGCAGGCCGCCCGGCATCCGCTTGTTCACGAAATGGACGACTTGCTCGCGCACCTGCGGCCTGCCCGTGGTCGAGGGCGGCCGCTGCGTCTGAGCGCGCGCTAGCGGCTGCAGCGCGCGGTTGGCGAGTTGCTGCGCCTTGTATCCCCAATCGATCATGACCTTGCGTGCGAGCTTGATGGTCTGCGGATTCGTGGCGTTCAGGAAAAACAGGGCCGCGGCCGTGCCGAGATTGCGGCGTTTTTTCCCCATGCGCCGCAGCACGTCGCGCAACAGCATCGAGACGTTGCCGAAGTCGATGTCCACCGGGCAGGGTGAGGCGCAGCGGTGGCAGACGGTGCAATGGTCGGCGACGTCGGCGAGTTCGTCCCAGTGCTGGATCGCTACTCCGCGGCGCGTCTGCTCCTCGTAGAGAAAGGCCTCGATGAGGAGCGAGGTGGCGAGAATCTTGTCGCGCGGCGAGTAGAGCAAATTGGCGCGCGGCACGTGTGTCGCGCAGACGGGTTTGCACTTTCCGCAGCGCAGGCAATCCTTCACCGCATCCGAGATGCTGCTGATGTCGGATTGCTGCATGATCAGCGACTCGTGGCCCAGGAGCCCGAAGCTCGGGGTGTAGGCGCGCCGCAGATCGCTGCCGGGCTCGAGCTTCAGCCGGTTGAATCGGCCGTGTGGATCGACGCGCCGCTTGTAGGCGGTCCACTGCGCGAGCTCTTCGACGGTGAGGTGCTCGAGCTTGGTGATGCCGATGCCGTGCTCGCCGGATATCACGCCGTTCAATTGCCGTGCGATGCGCATGATGCGCGCCACCGTCGCGTTGGCGGCATTGAGCATCGCATAGTTATCGGAGTTCACCGGAATGTTGGTGTGGACGTTGCCGTCGCCGGCGTGCATGTGAAGCGCCACGAAAATACGTCCTTGCAGAACGCGTCTGTGCAGCGCGTCGCACGCGGCGAGTATGGGTGCCGCCGCGCCGAAGATGTGCGCGAGCCCGGCGCGCAGCTCCGATTTCCAGCTCACCCGGATGCTGCGATCCTGAAGTCGCTCGAACACCGTGCCGCCGGCGCCCTCGGGGAGGGCGATGCCGAGGGCTTCGAGCCGCTGCCGATCGCGCTCCAACGGCTCGTCCATGAACGCGAGCAAGTGACTCCAGCGTGTGCGCACGCGCTCGAGCAGCTCGAGTGCGTCGGCGCGCCGCTCGCCGGCGTCGGGCGCGGCGGCGAGCTCCGCGCCGTCCGCCGACAAATGGGCCGTGAGCGCCGCGACGAGCTCGAGTTTGTTCTGGATGGAGAGCTCGATGTTGATACGCTCGATGGCGTCCGTGTACTCGCCGAGCCGCTCGAGCGGAATGACCACATCCTCGTTGATCTTGAACGCGTTGGTGTGTTTCGCGATCGCCGCGGTTTTGGCGCGGTCGAGCCAGAACTGCCGCCGCGCCGCCGGGCTCACGGCGATGAATCCCTCGCCCGAGCGGCCGTTCGCGAGCCGCACGACCTCTGAGGTGGCGGCGGCGACCGCCGCGGCATCCTCTCCCGCGATGTCGCCGAGCAGGATCATCTTCGGCAGCATGCCGCGCTTGGACTTGGTTGTGTAGCTGACGGCGCGCAGGTAGCGCTCGTCGAGATGCTCGAGCCCCGCGAGGACGACACCGGCAGCCTTGCCGCGCGTGTCCAGGTAGCGCTTGATCTCGACGATCGCGGGAATGGCTTCGCGCGCCTGACCAAAGAATTCGAGGCACACCGAGCGCGTGTGCTGCGGCTCGCGGTGCAGGAGCCAGCGTGCCGAGGTGATGATGCCGTCGCAGCCCTCTTTCTGCACGCCGGGCAGGCCGCCCAAAAATTTGTCGGTCACGTCCTTGCCGAGACCGGCCTTGCGGAACTTGGCGCCGTCCACGGAGAGCAGCTCGCTGCGCAGAATCGCCGCCTCCTGCGGAGGCGAGCGGCCGTCCTTCCAGACGAGCTCGAAACGGGCGACGGGCACGTCGTGGATCTTGCCGAGGTTGTGATCGAGGCGCGTCACTTCCAGCCAGTTCCCCTCGGGGTCGACCATGCGCCACCACGCAAGATTGTCGACGGCCGTGCCCCACAGCACCGCTTTCTTACCGCCGGCATTCATCGCGATGTTGCCGCCGATGCAGCAAGCGTCCGCCGAGGTCGGATCGACGGCGAACACGAGGCTTTCGCGCTCGGCGGCCTCGCTGACGCGCCGGGTGACGACCCCGGCCTCGGTGAACAGCACCGCGCTCGCGACCTGGGTGCCCGGCAGCCTCGTCCACTCGACGGGTCCGAGCCCCTCGAGCTTCTCGGTATTGATCACCGCGGACCAGGGCGTAAGTGGCACGGCGCCGCCCGTGTATCCGGTGCCGCCACCCCGCGCGATCACGGTGAGGCCGAGCGCACTGCACTCGCGCACCAGGTGGGGAATCTCCGCCTCGGCATCGGGGGTGAGCACCAGGAAGGGCAGCTCGACGCGCCAGTCGGTCGCATCCGTGACGTGGGCGACCCGGGCATAGCCGTCGAAGTGGACGTTGTCGGCCCGGGTGTGCTTGTTGAGCGCGCGCCGCGCCCGCTTGCGCAGCGCGATCATCTCCGCAAAGTGAGCCTCGAAACGGTCCACGGCGGTGCGGGCGGCCGCCAGGAGCTGCGACACTTTGGGCGAGCGATGTTCGGCGGCGGGATCGCGGCGCTTCTCCACTTCGCGCAGCCGGTGGTGCAGGGCTTCGATGAGCTGGGCGCGGCGTTTGGGATTGTCGATCAGATCGTCCTGCAGGAACGGGTTGCGATCCACCACCCAGATGTCGCCCAACACCTCGTATAGCATGCGCGCCGACCGCCCGGTGCGCCGCTCGGCGCGCAGCTGGCCGAGCAGCTCCCACGCCGCCGCGCCGAGCAGTCGGATCACGATCTCACGATCGGAAAGCGAGGTGTAGTTGTAGGGGATCTCGCGCAGCCGCGGCGGCGCGCCGTCCGCTGCGGGGTCGGGAAGGGCACTCATGGATGGACGAGTGTACCCATTTATCGCGGCAGACGTGATCGTCTCAAGTCGCTTCTCGATCGGCCGCTACCTTGGGATATGCGGATTCCGAGGCATCATCCTGCCAACGGGGAGGACCTCTGCGGGCTCGTCCGGTCGCTCCATGCGCAGAGCCTCGAGCACGGCACGTTCGCGGTGCCGAAGCTCCCCGAAGCGGCAGTACGCATCGTGGAGTTGCGTGAAGACGCCAGCGCCCAGCAGCTCGCAGACGTCATCAAGGCGGATCGGGCGCTCACCATGTACGTGCTGCGCATCGCCGCCTCGGCGCCGAACCGGCCGGTAATGCCGATCGTTTCGCTCACGCATGCAATTGCGTGGCTCGGTCTCGACGAGGTCGCGAACATGGCGTTCACGCTCGCGCTGCAGCCGAAGATGCTCGATGTGCCGGGACATCAGCGCAAGGCGCGCCGCTTGTGGCGGCACTCGCTCGCGAGCGCCCTCTGGTCGCGCCAGCTCGCGCTCGTCTCGGGGCGCGAGCCCGGGCTCTGCTACCTCTGCGGGCTGCTGCACGACATCGGGAAGGCCGTGACGCTGCGCGAGTCTCACGAGCTCGCTCGATGGGCGGGTGCGCCCCTTACGAGCGAGGACTACGACAGCATCGTCGAGGAGTTTCATCGCAAGGTCGCGGCCTGCGTGGTGACCACCTGGGGCATGCCGCAGCCGATCGTCGCCGTCGTCACACGCTGGGAAGCGCAGCCGGGCGCCGCGCGCTTCGAGTGCAGCATCGTGAACGCCGCGCGCCGGCTCGCCGATTGCACCGCACAGGGAGCGGCGCTGCCCACTCTGCAGCGGCTCGCCGACGACGCCGCGTTCCGCCAGCTGGGTTTGCGCGCCGAGGCGACGGCGCAGATTCTCGACTACAGCCGGGCCATCAACGCCGAGCTGGACCGCTACCTGGCGCCGTGACATCGCGCGGCGCCTCGACTATCGTGGCGCCATGAAGGACCCGACGTTCGTGAATCATCCTCCGCCTGTCGAGATGCCGGCGGATAACAGACCCCTGATTGCGCCCATCTACCAGTCAGTCAAGTTCTCCTTCGACGACGTGGCCGAGACTCTGCGTTACTCACGCGGCGAGCGTCCGGGGTTCTATTACTCGCGCAACTCGAACCCCACCTTGCGTCAGCTCGAGCTCACGCTCGCGAAGCTCCAGGGCCGAGACGACTGCCTGCTCGTCGGATCGGGCGTCGCCACTATTGCCGCCGCAACGCTGGCGCTGTGCAAACAGGGCGATCACCTGCTCGCATTCGTGGAGTCTTACGGGCCGACCCGGTATCTCGTGCAGCACCTCCTGGCGAAATTCGGAGTGACGCACACGTTGCTGTCGATCGAGGATCGAGCGGGCATCGAGCGGGTGCTCCGCGACACTCCGACTCGGTTGGTGCTGTTCGAGAGTCCGACCAATCCGGTCACGAAGATCTGCGACATCGAGCATTTGACCACGCACGCGCGCCGCGCCGGATGCTTGACGGTGATGGACAACACTTTCGCCGGCTTTCACAACCACGGCCGTTTCGAGGTCGACGTGTTCCTACACAGCTTGACCAAGTACGCCTCGGGGCACGGGGATGTGATGGGCGGTGCGATCATCGCGCGCGGCGAGCTCATCGAGAGAATGCGCAAGGACATCGTCTCGCTCGGCCCGACGCTCGATCCGCACGCCGCATTTCTGATTCAGCGCGGCATGCGCACGTACTTCTTGCGCTACGAGCGCCAGTGCATGAATGCACTCGCCGTGAGCCGCTTCCTCGACGACCACCCGCGCGTGAAGCGCGTCTTTTATCCGGGCCTTCCCTCGCACCCCCAGCACGCGCTCGCAGCAAGCCAAATGAGCGACTTCGGCGCGGTCGTGAGCTTCGAGCTGGACGGCGGTTTCGCGGAAGGCAACCGTTTCGCCGAGGCGCTCGAATACTTTTCCATCGCGTCGAGCCTCGGGTCCGCGGAATCGCTGGTCGTGCCCCCTCAATTACTCGGCGGCCAGGAGTACACGGCCGAGCAACGCGCCGCATCGCTCATCGGCAAGGGTACGGTGCGTCTGTCCATCGGCATCGAAGACGCCGAGGATCTGACCGCCGACTTGTCCCGGGCGCTCGATCGGGCGTTCGCACCCGCCTGACGAAACGCGCGCCCGTGATCTTCGCCGCGCGAGGACGCGCAGCGCCACGGCACGCGCCCGAGCAAGCTATAAGTTGCGAATCAGGTTATCCGCGAATTCGCTGCATTTGACCTCGGTCGCGCCCTTCATCAGGCGCGCAAAGTCGTAGGTGACCGTACGCTGCGCGATGGTCCTGTCCATGGCGCCGATGATCGCGTCGGCGGCCTCGGTCCAGCCCATGTAGCGCAACATCATCTCGCCCGACAAAATCACGGAGCCCGGATTCACCTTGTCCAGGTTGGCGTATTTCGGCGCCGTGCCGTGCGTCGCCTCGAATACGGCATGGCCGGTCAGATAGTTGATGTTGCCGCCGGGCGCGATGCCGATGCCGCCGACCTGCGCGGCGAGCGCGTCGGACAAGTAATCGCCGTTGAGATTCATGGTGGCGACCACGTCGAACTCGTCGGGGCGCGTGAGCACTTGCTGCAACGTGATGTCCGCGATGGCGTCCTTGATGATCACCTTGCCCGATTGGCGGGCCGCGTCCATCTGCGCGTTCGCTTCCTTCTCGCCGCGCGCCGCCTTGGTGCGCTCCCACTGCTCCCACGTGAACACGTCATCCGCGAACTCGCGTTCAGCGAGCTGATAGGACCAGTTGCGGAACGCTCCCTCGGTGAACTTCATGATGTTGCCCTTGTGCACGATCGTCACGCTCTTGCGCTTGTTGCCTATGGCGTACTCGACCGCAGCGCGGAACAACCGCTCAGTTCCCTCTTTGGAGGCGGGCTTGAGACCGATCCCGGAGGAATCCGGAAAGCGAATCTTCGCGAATTGCTTGGGGAAGTTCTGCTTGAAGGAATCGAGAAACTTCTTCACCTCCGCCGAGCCGGCCTCGAACTCGATGCCCGCGTAGATGTCCTCCGTATTTTCGCGAAAAATGACCATGTCCACCTTCTCGGGCGACACCACGGGGGAAGGCACGCCCTTGAACCAGCGCACCGGGCGCAGGCAGACGTACAGATCGAGGAGCTGACGCAGTGCGACGTTCAGCGAGCGGATTCCACCGCCTACGGGTGTCGTCAGCGGCCCCTTGATGGACACGAGGTAGTCGCGGCACGCGGCCACGGTCTCGTCGGGCAGCCAGCTGTTATAGGCCTTGTTGGCCTTTTCGCCGGCGAACACCTCCATCCAGCGGATCTTGCGCTTCGCCCCGTACGCCTTCTGCACGGCGGCGTCGAACACGCGCACGCTCGCCCGCCAGATGTCCGGCCCCGTGCCATCGCCTTCGATGAAGGGGACGATCGGCTGATCGGGCACTCGCAGCTTGCCGTCGGCAACGGTGATCTTTTCGCCTCCGGCGGGGATCTGAATGATGACGGGCGTAGCTTGGGACATGCGGGTGCCTCCTCTAAAAACAACGGCAATGCTAGCATGCGCGCCCGGAGACCCGCATTGCGTACACTCACTTCGATTCCTGCCCGCGACGGCTTTCGCATGCCCGCGGAGTTCGAGCGTCATTCTGGTTGCTGGATGCTCTGGCCCGAGCGGCCGGATAACTGGCGCGCCGGCGCCAAACCCGCGCAAGCGGTCTTTGCCGCTGTCGCGGAAGCGATCTCGCTGGGCGAGCCGGTGACGGTCGGCGCGTCCGCCGCGCAGTTTCAGAATGCGCGCGCGCGCCTCGCGCCGCGTGTGCGGGTCGTCGAGCTCTCCAGCAACGATGCCTGGATGCGCGATTGCGGGCCGACGTTTCTCGTGGATGCGAAAGGCCGCCGCCGGGGCGTGCATTGGTCGTTCAATGCCTGGGGCGGGCTCTCAGGGGGCCTGTACTTTCCCTGGGACCGGGACGAGGAAGTGGCGCAAAAAGTGCTCGAGATCGAGGGTGACGATCGATACCGCACCTCGTTCGTGCTCGAGGGGGGTGCCATTCACGTGGACGGACAAGGAACGTGCCTGACGACGGAGGAGTGCCTCCTCAATCCGAACCGCAATCCGGGGCTCACGCGCGAGGACATCGAGGATAACCTGCGCCGCTACCTCGGCGTGAGCACGGTGATCTGGCTCGACCGAGGCGTTTACGGGGACGAGACCGGTGGGCACATCGATGAGCTGGCGTGCTTCACTGCGCCGGGACACGTCGCGCTCACCTGGACCGAGGAGCGGAATGATCCGCAATACGAGATCTCGCGGGATGCCTGGGAGCGCTTGCGCCGCGCACGCGATGCGCGCGGCCGGGCGCTCACCGTCCATAAGATCCATCAGCCCGGGCCGCTGTACATGACCGCCGAAGAGGCGGCCGACGTCGACGTGCGTGCCGGCACGCGCCCGCGCAGGGCGGGCGATCGTATGCCCGCCTCGTATATCAACTTTTATATCGCGAACCGTTACGTGGTGATGCCGCTTTACGACAAGCGCCGGGACGCCGCGGCCATGCGTGCGCTCCGGCGCCTGTTTCCCGGTCGCAAAGTGGTGGGCATCGAGAGCCGCGAGGTGCTGCTGGGCGGAGGCAATATCCATTGCATCACGCAGCAAGTGCCCCGCATCCCTCGGTCTTGAGGGGGCCAATGGAACTTTGCTCAAGCACGCGCCCTCGAAAGCCTTTATCCTACGCAGCCCCATGACACCCATTGGTAACTTCGTGCAGCCACGATTGAGAAAGATCCTGTCCAAAGCGGCGACCGCACTCGTGTGCATGGCCGCTGTTTTCGGCGCCGGCTGTCACGGTCCGGGCAACATCAGCTATTACGGCATCGCCTGGGTGACCGTAACTTCCGATACCACCCCCGAGTATGCGGCGTACGTCGTGACCATCGACTCGATCACCCTTACGCGCAGCGACAATGTCGTGGTCACGGCCGTGGCAACGCCGGAAGTCGTCGATCTCACGCAGATCCACAATATCGCCGAAATGTGGAGCTCGGGTGCCGTGCCGAACGGCACGTACATCGCGGCCACCATCACCATCGACTACACGAACGCAGTCATTGCCGTCATGAAAGACGGCGTGCCGGTCTCCGCCACTGTCCTGGATTACGCGACCAAGACAGCGCCCACGACCTACGCGGTCACAGTGCAGTTCGACAAGCTGACGCCGCCCACGATCACCCCGACCTATGCCTCGACGAGCGCCGCCTTGATGAACGTCGACTTCGATCTGGCCGCCTCGGGCACGGTGGATCTGACGACGAGCCCGCCGACCGTGTACGTGCGGCCGTTCATGACGATCGGCCACCTGCCGGCGGACACCAAGCTAGTCCGAGTGCGCGGTGCCCTGGCCAATTCGAGCACCGACGTCGATACCTACACCGTGTACATCCGCCCCTTCTACGACGAGGCGAACAACATCGGTCAATTGACGCTGTTCAGCCAGCCCAGCACCGTGTACACGCTCAACGGCCACACCTACATGGGCAGTGCGGGCCTCGAGGCATTGTCGGTGCTGTCGGCGGGATCGACCATGACCGCCGGTTACACCACGTTCCAGCCCGACTACAACCCCTTGAACGGCGCGTACGCGGGCCGCTTCAATCTCCAGTACGTGGTCGCCGGCAGCACGCTGGAAGACATCTACACCGAAGGGATCACCGGCGATGTGATCGCCCGGAGCGGCAACACGTTGACGCTGCGTGGAGCGACGTTGATCTTGACCACTGCGGATACATTCGCCTACTGCGTGCCGCCTTTGCCGACCCTTACGACGAACTGCGGGGTTGCCGACGCCCAAGTGCTGCTCGGGCCGGCCACCATCGTGACCGCCGACGACAATCCGCTGCTGACGGGCCTGAGCCCGAGCTCGATCGCCGTCGGCGATCACATCGCGGCTCGAGGAATCTACTCCGTCACCAGCGCCGGCGCCGTGACGATCGACTCCACCGGCACCAGCAGCACCAACACCGGCTCGGTGCGCTTGCAGCCGAACGAGGTGTTCGGCACGCTCGTCTCCTCGGCGGCCGGAGGTCTGGTGACGGACGTGAGTACCATCGACAACTTTCCGGCGTCGGTTTTCAATTTTGCGGGCAACGGGGCCACCACACCCGTGGCGTCGGCGTTTTCCGTCGACACGGAGGGACTCACGCTCCCGCCGGGTACGGTTCCCGGCGATCCGATCTGGCTGAGCGGCTACGCGTCACCATTCGGATCCGCTCCGCCGGACTTCCTCACGTTCGCGCTCAACAATCAGACGACGGTGCAAATCGCCGGCGGCCCACTCGGGGGTGGTGTCCCGACGACGCCGGGCACGGGAGGCTGCGGCGTCGGCAGTCAAGTATGCGATCCCGCCGTCATGCAGGTGATCTGGAGTTCGCCGGGAACCGTGTCACCGTTCTCGGCCAATACCGGTAGCAGCTTCACCATCAATCTGGCGAATGCCTCGCTCAGCAGTGCCGTCATCAGCATCGGCCCGCAGACCATTGCCATGGCCTCCCTGCCGGCGAGCCCGACCATCGTCGGGACCGCCTTGGCGGTTACCGGGACGTTCGCACCCCGATATGTGTGGGGCAATCCCGTCACTTCGACCACCACGACGACCGTCACCTCGACCACCAATCTCGACACAACGTCCGATTTCTCGACGTTCCTGAGCGGGCTGACGTCCGAGCTGAGCACCACCAATCCGGCCGTGCAGATGATGGCGCGGGGCATTTACAACCCCGCGACGAACACCTTTACCGCAACCGCCATCGACTTCGCGCTATAAACTAATCCCCATTATGGGGATGCGCCGGGTACGGCATCGTTGGGCGGGAGCGCTGATGGCGGGTTGCGTGGCGGGCGCCATGCCCGCGCACGCGATCGGCGAGTCGACCCCATCGGCTGCACCGCCGGCGCCAAGCGAGGTGCTCGCAGGCGCCTTTGCTCCGGCCCGTCCGCGCGTCTGCCTCGTGCTTTCCGGGGGCGGTGCACGCGGCATGGCACACATCGGCGTGCTCAGAGTCATCGAGGAGCTGAAGGTGCCCGTCGACTGCATCGCCGGCACGAGCATGGGCGCGGTGGTAGGAGGCCTGTATGCGAGCGGCATGAGCGCCGCGCAGATCGAGGCGACGATGCGCTCGGTGAACTGGCAGGAAGCGTTTCGCGATGCGCCGCCACGGCGCGATTTGAATTTCCGGCGCAAGCAGGACGACCGCAATTTCCTGGTGCGCCTGCCGCTCGGCCTCAAGCATTACCACGTCCTTTTGCCGAAGGGTTTCATTCAGGGCCAGACGCTTCAGGAGACGCTGCGCCAGCTGACCCTGCCCTTCAGCAACACCACGAACTTCGACGAGTTGCCGACGCCCTTTCGAGCCGTCGCAACCGATCTCGTGACGGGCGATGCCGTGCTGCTCGAGAAAGGCGATCTGTCGATCGCAATGCGGGCAAGCATCTCCGCACCCGGCGTGTTCGCGCCGGTCGAGTATCAGGGGCGGCTCGTGGTCGACGGCGGCCTCGCGGAGAATCTCCCCATCGATGTGGCGCGAGCGATGCACGCGGACGTCCTCATCGTATCGGACGTGAGCTTCCCGCTGCAGCCGCGCGATAAGCTCGACACTGCGCTGTCCATTTCCAACCAGATGCTTGCCATCATGGTCAGGCAGAACGCCGATCGCCAGAAGGCGAGTTTGGGCCCCCAGGACATTCTCATCGAGCCGTCTCTGGGAAGCTCGCCGCCCACCGACTTCACGATTGCAGCGAGCACGATCCTGCAAGGAGAAGCCGCGGCGCGCGGCGTCGCCTCGCGGCTCGCGGCGCTCAAGGTGAGCGATGCCGCATATCAAAGCTACATGGCGCGGCGCGCGACCCAGCAGCCGGGGTTCCCCGTGATCAAGTTCGTGCGCGTGGATCCTGACTCGCGGCGCTACGAGAAGACCATTCTCGCGGAGATGGAGCCGCTGGTCGGCAAGCCTCTCGATCTGGATGCCGTGGGCGCGCGCATCACGGATCTTTACGGCCTCGGATACTTCGAGACCTTGGACTATACCGTGGTCGCGCAAGGGCAGGGACCCGATCAGGAGTACGGCCTCGAGGTGCGTGCGCGCCGCAAGTCCTGGGGCCCGAATTACGTGCGTTTCGGCATGGCTCTCGAGTCGAACTTCCAAGGCAGCAATCAGTACAACGTGGCGGCCGAGTTCCTGCAGACGGAAATCGACGACCTGGAAGCGGAGCTGCAGACGAACGTGCAAATCGGCAGCGATTCGAAGATCACGAGCGAGTTCTACCAGCCGCTCGATGCGCTGGCAAAGTGGTTCGTGGCTCCGGCGGTGCGCCTCGAGTCGCGTGATCTGCCGATCTATCGGAACAACTCCCGGATCGCCGACTTCCGCGATCGGGAGGTGGAGGGAGACCTCGATGTCGGGCGCAACCTCGGCAACTGGGGCGAGATCCGCGTCGGACTACACCGGGTCAACGGCTTGACGTACGATTATTTCGGTAACCCCGATCTCGTCGACCCGCAATACAACAACGGCGCGTTTTTCTTCAAGTTCAGCTATGACCAGCTCGACAACGTCCACTTCCCGCGCGAAGGCCAGTCCTTCAACGTGCAGTGGGACGCCGATCGTACCGATCTGGGCGCGGACACGGCCTTCGATCGCGTCTCGGTCGATTGGCTGGTGGCGACCTCGCGGGGCCGCAACACGCTGCTCTTGTGGACCTCGGCCGGCGCGACCCTGGGCGGCCGGCTCAAGCCCTCGGACGTGCAGGATTTCTATTCGCTCGGCGGGTTTCTCAATCTCTCGGGGCTCGCGCCGGACTCCTTGCTCGGCCCGAACTTCGCGATCGCCCGCGCGATCTATTTCCGCAAAATCAGCCGCGGCGGTGAGGGCTTCTTCGAGTTTCCGGTCTATGTCGGGATGTCGCTCGAGCTCGGCAACACCTGGACGCGGCGCAGCGAGATCAGCTACGCATCGGCGCACAAGGACGCCTCGGTATTCATCGCGATCGATACGTTGCTCGGCCCCGTTTACGTGGGCTCGGGCTACGACCAATCAGGTAACGCCGGGTATTATCTGTTTCTGGGCCGGACGTTTTGAGAGCTGGGCGCTCCCGGCTACGCGCCCCGCTACAACCCGCGGCTTTCGGCGAGCTTCTCGACTTTCTCGAAGACCAGCGCCGGCCGATCGCCGATGCGCGAGTACTCGTGCTTGCGGGACATCTCCTCCAGCACGCGGTCGCGCTCCTCGGCGGTGAAGAACCAGTGCGTCTTTTGCCAATCGGTGCCGAGAAGCTTGGCGAACGGATCGCCGCGCTTCAGGCGCACGCGAATGCCATAGGGCTGCGGCAGCACCGGGATGGTGCGTGCCATGTTTTGAGCGCTGGCGATTCCCATGACGGTGGGAAAGATAGCCGAATCGGCTCATGGCCGCCAGCTGATTCGCGGCAGATTCGCGTGCTAGACTCCGCCGCCTTCCAACGAGGTATCTGATGGCATCGTCTTACACCGCCTCCGACATCGAGGTGCTGAGCGGCTTGGACCCGGTGCGCCGGCGGCCGGGCATGTACACCGATACCACGCGCCCGAATCATCTCGCGCACGAAGTCATCGACAACAGCGTCGATGAGGCGCTCGCCGGCTATTGCGATGCCATCGACGTCACGTTGTTCAAGGACGGCTCCTGCCAGGTCGAGGATGACGGCCGCGGCATGCCGGTCGATATCCATCCCAAGGAAAAGATCAGCGGCGTCGAGCTCATTCTCACCCGTCTGCACGCGGGGGGTAAGTTCAACGACAAGACCTATCAGCACTCGGGCGGTCTGCACGGTGTCGGCGTGTCGGTGGTCAACGCGCTCTCGAAGCACCTCGAGTGCTGGGTGCGCCGCGGCGGCAAGGAATACAACCTGAGCTTCGCAAATGGCAAGCCGACGTCCAAGCTCGAGGTCGTGGGCGAGGTGCCGAAGTCGAGGACCGGAACGACCATCCGTTTCTGGCCCGACCCGAAATACTTCGACACGGACAAATTCGCGGTCGCGAGCCTGAAGCAAGTACTGCGCGCCAAGGCGGTGCTGTGTCCGAATCTCAAGGTTTCGCTCACCAACGAGATCACCGGCGAGAAGGACACGTGGCTCTACACCGGCGGGCTGCACGAGTATCTAGCCGAGCAGCTCGGCAAGGGGCAGTGGCTGCCCGCGGAGACCTTCTACGGCAAGCGCGACATCGACGGCGGCAACATCGATTGGGCCCTTGCCTGGGTGCTCGATTCCGCACAGCGCGTCGCCGAAAGCTACGTCAATCTCATCCCGACCACCGAGGGTGGCACGCACGTAAACGGCCTGCGCGTCGGGACTTCGGATGCGGTTCGCGAGTTTTGCGAGTTCCGCAATCTCGTGCCGCGGGGTCTCAAGCTCACACCCGAAGACGTGTGGGACGGTGTGAGCTTCGTGCTCTCGATGAAGATGCGCGAGCCGCAATTCGCGGGCCAGACCAAGGAAAAGCTCTCCTCGCGCGAATCCGCCGGCATCGTTCAGGGCGTCATCAAGGATACGTTCGCGTTGTGGCTCAACCAGCATCCCGATCAGGGAGAGAAGATCGCCATGATGGCGATCGCCAAGGCGCAGCAGCGCGTGAAGGAGAGCCAGAAGATCGAGCGCAAACGCACGGGCTCGGGCGCAACTCTCCCGGGCAAGCTTGCCGACTGCGTGAACCAGGATCCCGAGCGCGCCGAGCTGTTTCTGGTCGAGGGCGACTCTGCCGGGGGGTCCGCAAAGCAGGCGCGCGACCGCGTGTTTCAGGCGATCATGCCGCTGCGCGGCAAGATCCTGAACACCTGGGAATCGGATTCGAGCGAGGTGCTGCAATCGCAGGAGGTGCACAACATCAGCATCGCCATCGGCGTCGACCCTTCCGCCACGGATCTTTCGGGGCTGCGGTATCACAAGATCTGCATTCTCGCGGACGCGGACAGCGACGGACAGCACATAGCGACGCTCCTGTGCGCGCTTTTCCTGCGCCATTACCGTCCTCTGGTGGCCGCCGGACACGTGTACGTGTGCATGCCCCCGTTGTTTCGCATCGACGCCGGCAAGGAAGTGGTGTACGCGCTCGATGAGCGCGAGCGCGAGCGGGAGCTCGCCCGCATCACCGCCGCCAACTCGCGCATCAAGGCGGTCGTCACTCGCTTCAAGGGTCTCGGCGAGATGAGCGCGATTCAACTGCGCGAAACCACCATGGCGCCGCAGACGCGCCGACTGGTGCAGCTCACCATCGACGCGCGCGACAACCCCGATCAGCTGCTCGACATGCTGCTCGCGAAGAAACGCGCGGGCGACCGCCGCGAATGGCTCGAGAGCAAGGGCAATCTGGCGCGCATCTAGCGCGGACCTCCGCTGATGAAAGATCAAGAGCTGAATTTCGAAGGCATCGAGCGCGAGCCGCTCAAGTCGTTCGCGGAGCGCGCCTACCTCGATTACTCGATGTACGTGATCTTGGATCGCGCGCTGCCACATCTCGGTGACGGCCTCAAGCCCGTGCAGCGCCGCATCACCTATGCCATGAGCGAGCTCGGCCTCGCAGCCGGCTCCAAACACAAGAAATCCGCGCGCACCGTCGGCGATGTCATCGGCAAGTTCCATCCCCACGGGGATTCCGCGTGCTACGAGGCCATGGTGCACATGGCGCAGGACTTCTCCTACCGCTATCCGATCGTCGACGGGCAGGGCAACTGGGGATCGACCGACGATCCGAAATCCTTCGCGGCGATGCGCTACACCGAGTCGCGCCTGACGCGCTACGCGGACCTGCTGCTCGATGAGCTCGACTCGGCCACGGTCGAGTGGGTGCCGAACTTCGACGGTTCGCTCGAGGAGCCGACGCTCCTGCCTGCACGCGTGCCGAACCTTCTGCTGAACGGCGGCTCGGGCATAGCCGTCGGTATGGCGACCGACATCCCGCCGCATAATCTGCGCGAGGTTGTGAGCGCCTGTGTGGCGCTCCTCGACGATCCGGAGCTCACGACCCGCAAGATCATGGCGCACGTCAAGGGTCCGGACCTCCCGACCGGCGGGGAGATCGTCTCCCCGCGCGCCGACCTCGTGCAGATGTACGAGACGGGCAACGGCAGCTTCAAGGCGCGCGCCACCTACGAGATCGAGGACGGCGAGATCGTCATTGACGCATTGCCCTTCCAGGTGTCGGGCGCCAAGGTGCTCGAGCAGATCGAGGCCTTGAAGCAGCAAAAAAAGCTTCCCATGGTCGACTTCACGCGCGACGAGTCCGATCACGAGAATCCGACGCGCCTCGTGATCGTCCCGAAGTCGAACCGGGTTGACGTGGTGGAGCTCATGAACCACCTGTTCGCCATTACCGACCTCGAACGCAACTACCGGGTGAACCTCAACGTCATCGGCCTCGACGGCCGTCCGCGCGTCATGGGCCTGAAGCAGCTGCTGCTCGAGTGGCTGGAGTTCCGCAAGGCGACCGTGACGCGGCGCTTGAAGCACCGGCACGAGAAGGTAAGCGCGCGGCTGCACATTCTCGACGGCTTGCTGATCGCCTACCTAAATCTCGACGAGGTGATCCGCATCGTGCGGCGCGAGGACGAGCCGAAACCCGTCCTCATCAAGCGCTTCAAACTCTCCGATATCCAGGCCGAGGCCATCCTCGAGACCAAGCTGCGGCATCTCGCGCGACTCGAGGAGATGAAGATCCGCGAAGAGCAGAAGGCGCTCACCGAGGAGCGCGACGAGATCGACCGCATCCTGAAAAGCAAGGCGCGCTTGACCAAGCTCGTGCGCGAGGAGCTCTTGCAGGACGCCGAGGAGTACGGCGACGCGCGGCGCACCAAGCTCGTCGAGCGCGAGGCCGCGCAGGCCATTGCCGAGGTCAATCTCCTGTCGAGTGAGCCGACGACCGTGGTGCTATCGCGGCTCGGGTGGGTGCGTGCCGCGAAGGGGCACGATATCGACGCGCGCGGCCTCACGTACAAGAGCGGCGATGAATTTCAGGCGGCGGCTAAGGGCCGCAATCTCCAGCAGGCCGTGTTCATCGATTCCACCGGCCGGGCCTATAGCCTCGATGCGCACCAGCTACCCGCGGCGCGCGGCTACGGCGAGCCGCTCTCCGGGAGCGTCGATCCGCCGGACGGCGCCACCTTCGCCGCGGTGCTCATCGGCGAGCCCGACGATCTGTGGCTGCTGGCGAGCGATGCGGGCTATGGATTCAAAGCGCGGCTCAAAGAGCTCTATGCGCGCAACAAGAAGGGCAAGGCCGTGCTCAAGGTGCCCGAAAATGCGCGGGTGCTGCCGGCGCAGGCGATCGCGCACGAAACCGCGCTCGCCGTGCTGGTCAACAACGACGGCGAGGTGCTCGCCCTGCCGGTATCGCAAATCGAGGAGATGAGCGCGGGCAAGGGGCAGAACCTCTACGGCATTCCCGGCAAGAAGTCCGCGGACCGCGACGAGTACTTGACCGCGATGGCGGTGGTCGCCCCCGGGGAGACTCTCACAGTCTACAGCGGCGGGAGCGCGCCGATGAAGCTCAGGTACGAGGATCTCAAGCAGTTCCAGGACAAAAAGGGGCAGCGCAGGCAGCGCTTCTCCCGCGCCTACAAGCAGGTCGACCGTCTCGAGGTTTCCGCGCCCGCTGCCTAGCGGTCGCCCGACATCGTCACATCCTCGGGGGCATTCACGAAATAGCCCTGGATGAACTCGACGCCGAGCTGCCACAGCACCGCCATCGTGTTGGCATCCTCCACGCGCTCGGCGACGGTTTCCACGCCCTTCTTCTTGGCGGCCTCGACCAGGCCCTTCACGCGCTGTTGCTGCAGCTGATTGGTGGAAAGCCCCTGCATCAACGAGCCGTCCACCTTGATGAAGTTCATGGCGATTCCGCCTAGCAGCTTCAAAGGGTCACGGCCCGTCCCGAAGTGCTCCAGCGCGAAGCGGAACCCGAGCTTGCGCAGGCTTTCCGAGAGGTCGGTGGTCTGCCGCACGTACTGGGTCGCGATCTCCTCGGTCACCTGAAAGCACAGGCGCTTGGGCTCGATCTTCAACGATCGCAGCTGCGTCTCGAGCCAGCCGACCACGCTTTTGTCGAGAATCGTATCCTTGGAAAGGCGCACGAAAATGCAGGAAGCCTTGCGGTTCGCGGCGAAGGACATGGAGGCGCCGATGACCCAGCGATCGATGTTCTTCATCAGGTCGTTGCGCTCGGCCGCGCGGATGAACTCCGCCGGCAGCACTTCGCCGCCCTGCTCGTCGAGCATGCGCACGAGGACGTCGAACATGCCCTTGTCCTCGCCCAGCAGGCTCGCGATCGGCTGCTGCACCAGCCTGAAGCGATTCTCCATAAGCGCGCTCTTGATGTGCTTCACCCAGATTTTGTCGTAGGCCTGCACGCGTGTGTCGGTGTCGGACTTGTCGACTGCGTACATCTGGTTGCCGCCGAGCTCGCGGCCGCGGCGCGTCGCGTTGACCGCATCCGCGATCGCCGCGCCGATGTCGGGATTGGATGCCGGCAGGAGTCCGAGACCCACCGTGACCGTGACCGCTAGGTTCTTCTCGTCGAAGCTGAAGTTGTGATCGCGGATGCGCGCGACGACGTTCTCCGCCCACGTCTCGACGTCGCGCGCCGTGCCGCGCTCGAGCAGGATCAAGAAACCGTTGCCGCCGAAGCGGCCGCAAAGATCGTTCGCGGTGAGCTGCATGCGGACGGCCTCGGCGAGCTGGCCCATGAAGTCCTCGCTCGCGAGCACGCCGATCGCGCTCTGGATCTCGCTGAAGCGGTCGGGCTTGATCAACGCGAACTGGCGCACGCCGCCCTTCATGGCATTGGCGCAGCGGTCCTCGATGGCGGTGACGAGATAGCGCTGCTGCAAAAACCCCGTCGAGGCATCGTTCTTCACCGCCTGCGCGAGCTGCAGCTCGAGATCGTGATCGGCGCTCTTGTTGTGCGCCGGAATGCTGACGCGCGTAGCGGGCTCGTTCTCGTAGTTGGCCCGTGCGAGGGTCAGCGTCAGCGGTACACTCGATCCGTCCGAGAGCAGCGCCTGCACCTTGAGCGCATGATCGGTCCACTTGCCCTGCAGACAAGCCACGAGCGCACCCTTCAGCGCGGGATGGGTCTCGGGCTCGAACAGATCCATCAACGGCGTGCCGGTGAGCGCATCCTCGCCCGAGTAGCCGAAGAGCTCGAGCCACGCTCTGTTGGCATCCACGATGATGCCCTCCTGCACGTGCGTGATCGCATCGGCGGAGCCTTCGAGGAATCGCTGCAGCTGCTCGCGATACTCGCGCGCCGACGAGAGCGTGCTGGAGAGCGCCCGCTCGAGGCGATATGCGCGCAGCTCGCGACTCACCACCGACTGCAGGCGGCTGCGGTTGGCGAGCGTCACCACGTCCTGCGCGCCCGAGCGCATCGCATCGGCGATGACGGCCTCGTCTACCTGCTCGCGCACGATCACGACCGGCATCTCGGGAGCGCTCTGCTGCTTGATCTTCGCGAGCGAGCTCACGTCGATGCCGAGCTCGTCGATAAAAGCGATGAGCAGCTCCGGGTTGAGCTGCGTGATGGCATCCGATAAGTCGCGCGCGTCCGGCAGCCACGTGCAGTGCACCGGAT
Source organism: Steroidobacteraceae bacterium (assembly GCA_049513515.1). Taxonomy (GTDB): domain Bacteria; phylum Pseudomonadota; class Gammaproteobacteria; order Steroidobacterales; family Steroidobacteraceae; genus Bog-1198. Next base: position 26,476 of record JBEKWA010000014.1, on the reverse strand, counting down.
GGCCGGCATTGCGCAGCGTGCTGTTGATGGCCTCGACGTGGTCCTGCGACCGAGTCATGACGATCAATGGAACGGCACCCTGTTCGCTCAAGTTTCGAATCCCTCGGAAAATCAGCCTCGGAGTGTAACATCCCGTCCCGCCACATACTGGGAACGGCGTCTTGCCTTCGGGCCCCAGAGGCGCCGATGCAATTGGCGTAGGACGGGCGTTCTCGCTATGATACGCGCCCTCCCACTCGAGGCCTTCGATGGCAAACTACAGCACGAACGAGTTTAAATCCGGGCTCAAGATCCTGATCGACGGCGACCCGTACACGATCGTCGAGAACGAGATGGTCAAGCCGGGCAAGGGGCAGGCTTTCAACCGGGTTCGCGTGCGCAATCTCAAGACCGGCCGCACTATCGAGCGCACCTGGAAGTCCGGCGATACGGTCGAGGCAGCGGACGTCGTGGACACGGACATGCAGTATCTGTATTCCGACGGCGATTTCTTCCACTTCATGGTGCCCGACACCTTCGAACAAATCACCGCATCCAAGCAGTCGGTAGGCGAGGGCGCGCAGTGGCTCAAGGACGGGACGATGTGCATCGTCACCCTGTGGAACGGCGTGCCTCTGGTGGTGACGCCGCCGGCTCATATGGAGCTCAAGGTGGTCGAGACCGATCCGGGTCTGCGCGGCGATACGGCCACCGGCGGCTCGAAACCCGCAAAGCTCGAGACGGGCGCGACGGTACGCGTGCCGCTGTTCATCAACGAAGGCGAAACGATCCGCATCGACACGCGCACCGGCGAGTACCTGTCCCGCGGCAAGGGCTGAGCGGGCAGCCAGAGTTGAGCCCTCCGCCAGGGTTGAGCCGGCGGCAGGGCTGCGCTGCGGGTGATTTACGCGTTCTCGATCGAGAACGCCATGACCTCGGACAAGCGGCTCGCGCCGAGCGCGAGCGCCGCCAATCGATCGAACCCGAGCGCGACCCCCGCACAGTCGGGCATTCCCGCCTCGAGCGCGGCCAGTAGCCTCTCGTCCATGCACGGCTCGACCTGGCCGCGGGCGCGCCGCGTCGCCAGATCCTCAACGAACCGTGCACGCTGTTCCGCGGAATTGGCCAGCTCGTGAAAGCCGTTGGCGAGCTCGATGCCGTCGAGGTAGAGCTCGAAGCGTGCCGCCACCCGGGGCAGTCCGGGCTTCAGGCGCGCGAGCGAGGCTTGCGAGGCGGGATAGTCGCAGATGAAGCAGGGCCGCTCGCGCCCCAGTTGCGGACCGACGGCGAGTCCCATGAGCAAATCGAGCTTGGCGTCGCGGTCGAGATGCGCCTCGCACGCGAGCCCTAGCCGCTGCGTCGCGCCGTCGAGCTCACGATCGTCCGCGGTGTGCGGATCGACGCCGGCGTACTGCCGCATCGCTTCGGCGTAGGTAAGCCGCTGCGCGCCGGGGAATTGCCGCTCGGGGGCGAGCAGCTCGCCGACGAGGAGCTCGACCTCGCTCATCAGCGCACCGTCGTCGAAGCCGATGCGGTACCACTCGAGGAGAGTGAACTCCGGGTTGTGCCAGCGGCCTCGCTCGCCGTCGCGGAACACCTTGCAGAGCTGGTAGATATCGCCGCTTCCGGCGGCCAGCAATCGCTTCATGGCGAATTCCGGAGAAGTGCACAAATAGAACTCGTGCGGCAGCCCTGCGACGTGGCTCACCAGGGATTCGATTTGCGGGTCGGTCACGCCACCCGCGCTCAGAGTGGGCGTCTCGACTTCGAGCACGCCGCGCTCGGCGAAGAACGCGCGCATGCGTGCGAGCATCGCTGCTCGCCGATGCAATGCAGCAGGCGTTGCCGTCGGGCGCCAATCGCTCGCCGGACCGAGACCTTGCCGCTCGCGCGCGCTCATGTGAACTCTCCCAGGCGCTCGCCCATGCGCACGGCCGTCCCCGCGGCGAGCGATGGTCGCCAGCGCACGCGTCCGGGCTGAACCAGCACGATCACCGTCGACCCCATGTTGAAGCGTCCGAGCTCGGACCCTTTGTCGAGGATGGTATCCGGGGCCGGGATGTGCGCAATTCTGCGGCGCGCGGCCGGCGTGATGTCGCCGGCCCACACGGTGGCCATGCTGCCCACGTTCAACGCACCCACCAGCACCACGGCAAAATTACCGAACTCGCCCTCGAACAGCGTGAGCACGCGCTCGTTGCGCGCAAACAGGCGCGGCACGCGCCGTGCGGTGGCCTCGTTCACGCTGAAGAGACGTCCGGGCACGTAGACCGTATCGAGGAGGCGTCCGCGCGCCGGCATGTGGACTCGATGATAGTTGAACGGCGCGAGATAGATCGTCGCGAACGAGCCGCCGCAAAACCCAGCAGCCCAATCCTGGCCGGCCAGCAGATCGGTCACGCTGTAGTACCGGCCCTTGGCCTGTAGCAGCGAATCCCCGTCGAGCGCGCCGCACTCGCTCACGCGGCCGTCGACCGGACAGGCGAGGTCGGCGGAACCTGCGGCAATCGGGCGTGCGCCGGTCTTGAGGGCGCGCGTGAAGAACTCATTGAAGCTCGCATAGCGGCAAGGATCGGTCTCGACGGCCTCGCTCATGTCGACCGCGAACAGGGCGAGGAAGCCGCGGATCAGCAGGTTGCGGAACCAGGGCGTCCGCACGCGCGTGGCCGCGAGCATCAGGCGCGACAGACCGTGATGGGGCAGAGCGTGTTGGAGCCAGACGAACAGCCGGGCGCGGACCTCGCCGTTCATCCGTGCAGGGCCACGATGCGATCGAAATCCGCCAGCAAGGCATCGGCCGTGAACGGTCCGGTGAGGATGGCGGCGATCTTGCCGGCCGGGTCAACCACGAAAATCGCGCCCGAGTGATCGACGGTATAGCTGCCGCCCGCGCCCGGCACGATCGCCACGGCGACGCCGAGCTTGCGCGCGAGCGCCTCGATCGTGGGCTGATCGGCCGCGGTCACGCCGATGAAGCTCGGGTCGAAGTAAGGCACATATTTGGCGAGCTGTTGCGGCGTATCGCGCTGCGCATCCACCGAGATGAACACCACCTGCGGCCGGGTCGCATCTGCGGCCGGCAGATTTTTTTCCATCGCCGCGAGCGTGGTGAGCGTGGTCGGACAAAAGTCCGGACAGTTGGTGTAGCCGAAGAACATGAGCGACCAGTGCCCATCGAGATTGCGCGGCCCGAAAGGCGCGCCGCGTTGATCGATCAGGCTAAAATCCGGCAGCGCGCGGGCGGGCGCGAGATAGCTGCCCGTTGCGAGCTGGATCTGCGGCGACGAATAGCGCCACAGCAGTGCGGCGCTCAAGCCCAGCAGGGCGGCGACGCTCGCGAGCACGATTGCCCAGGTTCTGGATTGAGGAGTCATGCGCCGATTATCCCATACACCGCTTGAGGCGGAGACTCCGGAGACGGTGGGCGCCGCCATCGAGCGCTGCGCTCGCGCGCTCGTGCGTGCTCACGTGCACTTCGGACACGGCACCGACAACGCTCGCGACGAAGCCGCCGAGCTCGTCTTCTATGCGGCGCGGCTGCCGCACGAAAAGGGCAGCGCCGTCTATGGCGAGCCGCTGAGCCGCCGGCGCCGCGCGCTGATCGATGCGCTGCTCGAGGAGCGCATCAAGCGGCGTGTACCGCTCGCCTACTTGACGCATCGTGCGTTCTTCGCCGGTCTCGAGCTATATGTCGATGAGCGTGTGATCGTGCCGCGCTCGCCCATCGCGGAGCTTATCGTCGCGCGCTTCGCCCCGTGGATCGCGAGTCGCGGCGTTCGCCGCATACTCGACATGGGCACGGGTTCGGGCGCAATCGCGCTGGCGTGCGCCGAGGCCTTTCCGCGCGCCCGCGTCGACGCGGTCGACATCTCCACGGGGGCTCTCGCCGTGGCCCGGCGCAACGTGCGCCTCCTGAAGCTCGGGGACCGGGTGAAGATTTTGCGATCCAATCATTTCGCGGCGTTGCCGCCGTGCCGGTACCATATCATCGTGAGCAACCCGCCCTATGTCGGGCGCTCGGAGATGCGCGCGCTGCCGCGAGAGTACGCCTTCGAGCCGCGCATCGCCCTTGCCTCGGGAGCGGACGGCCTCGATTCGGTGCGGGCCATCTTTGCCGCGGCGCCGCGGTTCCTCGCCGACGAGGGCATCCTGGTGGTGGAGGTCGGCAATACGGAGAGGACGCTCAGGCGTGCATTTCCCCGACTGCCCTTCATCTGGCCGGAGATAGCGATGGGCGGCGGCGGGGTGTTCATTTTGCGGGCGGCGGACTTGAAGGAGAAATAAGCGCGTGGCTGGAAATACGTTCGGACGGGTGTTCACGGTGACGAGCTTCGGGGAGAGTCACGGGCCGGCCCTGGGCTGCATCATCGACGGTTGTCCGCCGGGCCTGGCGCTCACCGAGGCGGACCTGCAAAAAGATGTGGACCGCCGCCGTCCCGGCACGTCCCAGTACACGACTCAGCGGCGCGAGAGCGACACCGTGCGCATCCTGTCCGGCGTGTTCGAGGGCAAGACCACCGGCACACCCATCGGCCTTCTTGTCGAGAACGAGGATCAGCGCTCGCGCGACTACGAGAAGATCAAGGACCGCTTTCGGCCGGGCCACGCCGATTACACTTATCAGCAAAAATACGGCTTTCGCGACTATCGCGGCGGCGGCCGTTCCTCGGCGCGCGAGACGGTGATGCGCGTTGCGGCGGGCGCGGTCGCGCGCAAGTACCTCGGCGAGCGGCTCGGCGTGGCCATTCGCGGCTATCTCGCGCAGATGGGACCTCTGGTGCTCGATCCCGTCGATCCGTCGAGCGCCTACGGGAATCCGTTCTTCTGTCCGGACCCAAGCCGCATTCAGGAGCTCGAGGATCTGGTCTGGCGCATGCGCGAGGCCGGTGATTCGATTGGCGCGCGCGTCACGATCACCGCTCAAGGGGTGCCGCCCGGTCTCGGCGAACCCGTGTTCGAGCGCTTGGATGCGGATCTGGCAGGCGCCATGATGGGCATCAATGCGGTCAAGGGTGTCGAGATCGGCGACGGTTTCAGGGCCGTGGAGCAGCGCGGCTCGCAGCACCGTGACGAGATCACCCCCGCGGGATTCACGACCAACCACGCGGGCGGCGTGCTCGGCGGCATCTCTTCGGGTCAGGACATCGTGGTGAGCCTCGCGCTCAAACCCACCTCGAGCATCACGGTGCCGGGCGCAACCATCGACATCGACGGCAATGCGTGCGAGATCGCGACCACCGGCCGGCACGATCCGTGCGTCGGCTTTCGCGCGACGCCCATTGCCGAGGCGATGATGGCGCTCGTGCTCATGGATCACTACCTGAGATTCCGCGCTCAATGCGCCGATGTCGTGCAGAGGACGCCCGAGATCGCGAGGAGACGGCCGTGACCGGCGGCGCACCCGCGCGCGCAGCGCGCGTCGCCGTGGTGGGCGCCACGAGTCTCATCGGCGAGGCGGTGATCCAGGAGCTCCGCGCAAGGAGCTTCCCATGCGCCGAGTTGCACGCCCTCGACGAGGAGCGGCACGTCGGTCGTGCGGTGCGCGAGGAGGGAGCCCGCGAGGACCTCAAGACCGCAGACGTTGCCGCGTTCGATTTCTCGCGCATCGATCTCGCGTTCTTCTGCGGGCGCGCGGCGCTCGCAGAGCGCTACGCCGAGGCCGCCGCTGCGCATGCCTGGGTCATCGACAACTCACCCACGTTCCGTGCGCGCCCGGACGTGCCGCTCGTGGCGGCCGACGTCAACCCGAGCGTGCTCGAGGAGCTGGGCTCACATGGATTGGTGGCGCTCCCGGGCAGCGCGAGCGTCGCGCTCGCAACGGCGCTTGCGCCGCTGCACAGGCTTGCGGGGCTCAGCCGCGTGGACGTCGCGACCTACCAAGCGGTGTCAGGCGGCGGTCGCGCAGCGATGGACGAGCTCGCCGGCGAGACCGTGGCGATGCTGAGCGGCCGCACCGCGCGCGGCAAGGCATTCGGACGGCAAATCGCCTTCAACGTGATCCCGCAGGTCGACCGTCTGGACGAGCAGGGGGTGTCGCGCGAGGAGCGCAGGCTCTGGGAAGAGACGCACCGACTCCTTGCTGCGCCGCACCTCGCGATCAACGCCACGGCGGTGCGCGTGCCCGTATTCTTCGGGCACAGCCTCGCCGTGCATGCGGCCTTCGAGCGGCCCCTGACGGTGGCTGCCGCGCTCGAAGTGCTGCGTTGCGGCAGCGGCATCAGCGTCATCGACCCCGATTCAAGCGCTGAATTTCCGACGCCGGCCACATTGGCCACGGCACCGGATAGGGTATATCTAGGCCGCGTCCGGTCGGACATGACCCGTGAACGGGCTCTAAATTTTTGGGTCGTCGCCGATAATGTTCGGAAATGTGCGGCACATAACGCAGTTTCGGCGGCCCAGATTTTGGTAAATAGTGCCCGGTAAGATATAGTTTCGCTTATGTTAAAGGCAGTTGAAGGCAAATGAAAATTCGGTTCCAAGCTCTTATTGGACAATGAAGTTTAGCCTCTCGCCTAGCCGATTTCTGGGAGTCGAAATGTCAGTGACGATGCCGCGCATAATGCTGTTGGCGGGCCTTCTATCTCTGTCCTCATTGTGGTCGAGCTCGTCGTGGGCGTTGGGGCTCGGCGAGATCCACTTGAACTCGGCCCTGAACGAGCCGCTGAACGCGGATATCGACATCATCGCCGCGACCCCGGAAGAGCTGACCGCGCTGCGCGCCACCCTCGCTCCGCGCGAGGCCTTCGCCCGCTACGGCATAGACCGCCCGCCATTCCTGGCCTCGTTCATATTCAAGGTCGGCAAGAAGGACGGGCGCGATGTGCTGTCCGTGCGCTCGACCGAATCGGTTCCCGAGCCGTTTGTGACCTTCCTCGTCGACGTCAACTGGGCACGCGGCCATCTGATGCGCGAGTACACCGTGCTGCTCGATCCGCCGGTGTATACGCCGGGTGAGAACGCGGGCTTATCGGCGCCGGTGACGGCGCCGAGCACGGCGAACAACGCCGCGGGCCCCGCTACGGCCCCGAGTGCCGCAGTGACGCCGGCCGCGCCTGCGACCATGCCCTCGACCTCCGCCGCCGCAACCTCCGAGCCCGCACCGCTGCCAAAGTCGGGTCACCGCCCGCGGTCGCGCCGCTCCTCGGGCTCCTCGAGCGCGCCCGCGGCGCCGAGCGAGACCCCGCCGGTGGCCGCGGCTCCCAGCGCTCCCGCCGAGTCGGCTTCCCCGGCCGAAGCCGGCCCCGAATCCGGCGGAGCGATGCCATCGACCGTCACGGTCGCCAAGGGCGACACGCTCACCAAGATCGCGCGCAGCCTGCACGCCGAGTCGCGCGCGGACGTCGATCAGACCATGATCGCCCTGTATCGTGCGAACCCTAGCGCGTTCCGCGGCAACATCAACGTGCTGCGTCAGGGCGCCGTGTTGCGGGTTCCGGGCGGGGACGACATTGCGGCGCTCAATCAGAAAGAGGCGATCGGCGAAGTGCATCGTCAGATGGACGCGTGGCGTGCCGCGGCCGGCGCGGGCGAGGGCGGCGGGCATCTTCGCCTCGTCAGCCCGACGGCCGGAGGGACCGGCACTGCCGCCGTCGCCGCCGCGGGCAACGGCAATTCGAGCGAGACTCAGGCGCTGCGTGATCGGGTCAAGGATCTCGAGGGCCAGCTCGCCGAGTCCAAGCGCCTGATCGACATTCGTAACGCCGAGCTCGCGGAGCTTCAGCGCAAGGCCGGCGGCCCTACACCGGCCGCCTCGAATCCGCCTCCGGTTGTGCCGGCGCGCCCCGTGCCGCCGCCGCCCGAGACCAAGACCGCGCAGACCCCGCCGGCTGCGACACAGGCGCCGCCGCAGGAACCCCCGCCCCCGATCACGCCGGCGGCGCCGCCCGAGACGATCACGCCGACGCCCCCGCCCGCAAAGCCGGTGGGGAAGAAGCCCGTCACCGCGACGCCGGCCGCCTCAGGCTCGTGGCTCGACTGGATCGAAGACAACTGGCAAGTGCCGCTCGGTGTGCTCCTCGCGATCGTGGCGGCGCTCGTGTTCGTCGCCTGGCGCAAGCGCAAGAACAGCGCCGGCGGCACGATGAACGATCTTGGCTCCGTGCTGGATGAAACCCACGTCTCGGACATGGACGAGTCGGCCGCGCGGCTCAGCGCGATGCGCAGCAACCGCAGCAACGAGTCCATCGTGGTCGAGGAATCCGGTCAGCATCCGGTGCCCGACTTCACCGCCGAGACTGGCCGTTTCGGCGACACGGGTGAGCTGCGCACCGTCTCGCCCGAAGACACGATGTCGAGCGAGAGTGCGGTAAATCTCGACCAGGGCGATCCGCTGGCCGAGGCCGATTTCCACATGGCTTACGGCTTGTACGATCAGGCCGCCGACCTCGTGCGCATCGCGCTCGAGCGCGAGCCCGGGCGGCGCGATCTGCGCATGAAGCTGCTCGAGATCTACTTCGTCTGGGGCAACAAGGACGCCTTCCTGCAAACCGCGAAGGAGCTTGCGGACACGCGCGATCAGGCGCCCGCCGGCGAGTGGGACAAGATCGTCATCATGGGCAAGCAGATCTGCCCGGGAGAGCCTCTATTCGCATCGAACGCCGGCAGCGGGCGCGGGGCCGGCGCCCTGGTCGATCTCAATCTCGAGGGCGGCGAGAATCGCGTCGACATCGATCTGTTCGGCGATCCGGAAGGGGAGCGCAGCAGCCACGATGAGACGAAGGTCAACGAGGACACCGCGAGCACCAACGAATCGCCGCAGCTGCATTCCAGCTCGGATCTCGATTTCACGCTCGACACTCCGGATCGTGGGTCCGCTGCCGCCCCGCCGCGCGAGGAGCCGACCGTCGAGGCGGAGATCGCGGGCTTCGCGGACGCGCCGACCACCGAGTCGCCGGTGCTCAAGACCACCGAGATGCCGCGCCCGCCGAAAATGCCGCCGCCGCGCGCCGACCAAACGGCCGAAGTGGCGATCGACGACCTCGGGCTGCATCTCGATCATCTCGAGGAGACCGGCGCGCCGTCCGGCGATCACGTCTCTCCGCTCGAGGAAACCGACCATCCGGCCGATGCGCCGACCATGGTCGCGGGTCTCGACGAGCGCTCGCGGCGCATGATGGAAGAGGCAGCCGCGCACTCCCGCGATCGCGATCTGACGGAGCTCGAGCGTGAGCTCGAAGCGTCGTTCATCGCGGATCTCGATGTGCCGCAAGAGGAGATCAAGACCGCGGTGCTGCCGCCCGAGTCCGCGCCGACCGTGCTGATGCCGCGTGAGCAGATCCCGTCCAACGCCACTCAACGCGTCAAGCCGAGCGCCGAGTTCTCGGACATCCGCGATCCGGACAAAGTCGACATCGATTCGACCTCGAAGCTGCGCGGTATCAATGCCGACAGCATCGACCTGGACCTCGACCGGCTCGCCACGGCACTGGGGAGCGGCGATACCGTCGAGCAACCGCGGGCCGCCGAGGAAGTATTCTCGAACGAGGTGTTCGAGGCGAGTCAGCGCAACCGCCGCGTCGATCTCGACGTGGGCGAGGCGATGAACGGCAGCGAGCATCCGACCAACAAGTTCCAGGCATCGACCAACAAGATGAAGGCGGTCGAGGTGCCCATCGTCGAGCTCGAGCCGGTGACCATGAGCGAGGTGGGTACCAAGCTCGATCTGGCGCGCGCTTACATGGATATGGGCGACCCGGAAGGGGCGCGCAGCATTCTGGAAGAAGTCGTGCAGGAAGGCTCCGCCAGCCAAAAGCAGGAAGCCTCGCGTCTGATCGAATCGCTGCCCGGCTAGGAGCACGCTCCCGATGACCGATCCCGGCCGCCGCGGCGACGCCCCGGCTGCCGATCCGCGGCCCGAGCCCATCGAGCCCGCGCCGCGGCGCATGGCCGCCTTGCTCGAATACGACGGCAGCGCCTATGCCGGTTGGCAGTCGCAGGCGCACGCGAAATCGCTGCAGGAGACGGTCGAGGCGGCGCTCGCCTTCGTGGCCGGTGCGCCCGTGGCCGCCGTGTGCGCGGGGCGTACCGATGCAGGCGTGCATGCCCTGGGGCAGGTCGTCCACTTCGACACCGCCGCGCGGCGCACGCCGCGCGCCTGGGTGCTCGGCGCCAACACACGCCTGCCGCCCGACGTCTCGTTGCAGTGGGTAGGAGAGGTCGCGACGGATTTTCACGCGCGCCACACGGCGCTGCGCCGCATCTATCGCTACTACATCTTGAACCGCAGCGCCCGCTCGGCGCTTGGCGCTGGACGCACCGCTTGGATCCACAAGCCCCTCGACGTCGATGCCATGCGGGCGGCGGCGCAAGAGCTCCTGGGCGAGCATGACTTCTCGGCGTTTCGCTCGATCGAATGTCAGTCGAAGTCGCGGATGCGGCGCGTCGAGCGCATCAGCGTGGTTGCCGAGCGCGATTCCCTGTGCATCGAGATCTCGGCGAATGCCTACCTGCATCACATGGTGCGCAACATCGTCGGGACACTGCTCGAGGTGCAGAGCGCGGACGATCCGCCGTGCGCGATGAAGCGCATTCTGGAAAGCCGCGACCGGCGCCTGGCCGGTGCGACCGCGCCCGCCGCGGGGCTGTATCTGTGGCGCGTAGAATATCCTGCGGCTCACGCCATCCCTGCGCCCGCAGGGCGGTTTTGTTACACTAGCGCATGACTTGGTTCGAGCGAATCGTTCCCTCGCGCATCAAGACCGAGCGCCGCACGCGCTCCGTGCCCGAGGGTCTCTGGATCAAATGCCCGGCATGCGATGCCGTGCTGTATCGCGCCGAAATCGAGCGCAACCTTCACGTTTGCCCCAAGTGCAGCCATCACATGCGCATCAATGCCCGTGAGCGGCTGCTCAAGTTCCTCGATACGGGATCCACCAAGGAGATCGCGGCCAAGGTCGAGCCGGAGGATCCGCTCAAGTTCAAGGATTCGAAGCGCTACAAGGATCGTCTCGTCCAGGCGCAGAAGCAAACCGGCGAGCGCGACGCGCTCATCGTGATGTCGGGGACGCTCGCAGGCCTCGAAATCGTGGCGTGCGCGTTCGAATTCCGCTTTCTCGGCGGGTCGATGGGATCGGTGGTCGGCGAGAAGTTCGTGCTCGCGATCGAGCACTGCCTCGAGCACCGCATGCCGCTGGTGTGCTTCTCGGCGAGCGGCGGAGCGCGCATGCAGGAGGCACTGTATTCCCTGCTGCAGATGGCCAAGACCAGCGCTGCGCTCAAGCGCTTGTCGGAGGCGCGCCTGCCGTTCGTCTCGGTAATGACCGACCCGACCACGGGTGGCGTGTCGGCGAGCCTCGCCATGCTCGGCGACATCAACATCGGCGAGCCGAAAGCCCTGATCGGCTTTGCCGGACCACGCGTCATCCAGCAAACGGTGCGCGAAACCCTGCCGGAGGGGTTTCAGCGCAGCGAATTCCTGCTAGAGCACGGTGCGCTCGACATGATCGTCGACCGACGCGAGATGCGCGATCGCATCGGCGCGATGCTGCGCTTGTTGATGGGCAAAGAACCCGCAGCGGCCTGAGGTTCTCGCGCCTTGCGCAGCCTCGAAGAGTGGCTGACCCACCAGGAACGGGTACACCCCCAAGCGATCGACCTCGGGCTCGAGCGGCTCGAGCGCGTGCTGCGCCGCCTCGACTGGCGGCAGCCGCGCGTCCCCGTCATCACCATCGCCGGCACCAACGGCAAGGGCTCGGTCGCGGCGTATGCGACGGCCATTCTCCAAGCCGCGGGGCACCGGGTGGGCACGTTCACTTCACCGCATCTGCGCGACTATCGTGAGCGCATCCGCATCGACAACCAGAAAGTCGAGGTGGCCACGCTGCTCTCTGCCTTCGAGCGTATCGAGGAGGCGTGCCGTCGGGGCGCTGCTGCGCCGGGCAACGTCGCCACGCCGGGCGCCTCCAGCTCCGATGGGGCCATCTCGCTCACCTTCTTCGAATACAACGCGCTCGCGGCCTTTCTGGTTTTCGATTCGGCGCCGCTCGACGTCTGGGTGCTCGAGGTCGGCATGGGTGGGCGCCTCGATGCCGTCAACGTGGTAGATCCGACGGTCGCCGTGGTGGTGAGCATCGGCCTCGATCATCAGGAATTCCTCGGCAGAACCCCCGAGGCGATTGCGCGCGAGAAGGCGGGGATTTTTCGCGCCCACGTTCCGGCGGTGCTCGGCAGCCGGCACATGCCCGGCGTGCTCGAGGAGCTCGCTCGGACCATCGGCGCGCCGCTGAAGCGCCTGGGCAAGGAGTTCGACTTCAGCCGCCGCGCGGAGCGCTGGCGCTATCGCGGCTTGCGGTGGGACCTCGACGATCTGCCCGCCCCCGCGCTCGCAGGCGACATTCAGTATGCCAATGCCGCGACGGCGATTGCAGCCGTCGAGGAGCTCGCCTCGAGGCTCCGGATCACGAGCGAGGCCATTGCGGGCGGCCTCTGCGGGGTTCGTCTCGAGGGGCGCTTCCAATCCATTCTCGCCTGCGGGGTCGAATGGATTCTGGACGTCGCGCACAATCCGGATGCGGCTCGCGTCCTCGCCGCCAATCTCGCCGCCATGCCGGCGGCGGGACGCACGCTTGCGGTGTGCGGCATCCTCGCGGACAAGGACGCGGCCGGCGTGGCCGCCGAGCTCGGTCCGGCGATCGATGAGTGGTGGGTCGCAACGACCCAAGGGTCGCGCGGCGCGTCCGGCGCGGCGCTCGCGGCACGCATGGCGCCGCATCTCGAGACGCCCGTGCACCTCGCCGCGGACATCGAGGGTGGCTGTCTCTCGGCTCTCACGGTGGCGCGCCCCGGCGATCGAATCGTCGTATTCGGCTCCTTTCACACCGTCGCACCGGCACTGGATTGGCTCGAGGCGCGAGCGCGTCTGCCGAGCGGGTCCTCGCCGGCCGCGTCCTCGCCGGCTGCGTCGCTTCGCGAATATACTGTGTCGCCGCGCATCTCATGAACACAGCAAGACCTATGATGGATCGTCGCCTCAAAGAACGCTTGGTCGGGGCCACGATATTGGTGGCGTTGATCGTGCTCATCGTGCCCGAGCTCTTGTCCGGTCCGAAGCATCCGGCGTTACCGCCGCTCGCCGCCGGCCTGCCCGCTGCCCCCTCACGCAGCGTGGTCGTGGATCTCGACACGAGAAAGGCAATCGCGGAGCCCGAGAGCGGGGCGGCTTCGCAGGCAGCGCCCGCCGAAGCGCCGAATGCGGGCGCCGCGAGTGCCGCAAGCGGTGCGACGGAAGAGAATGCGGCGAGCGCCGAGCCGCCCCCCGCGAGTGCGCCGAGCGTCGCCACGCTCAAGGCCCAGACTGCGGCGCAAGCGCCGCTTGAAACGCCTGCATCGGCCCCCAAATTGATGTCGGGCACGCCTCGTTCGGCGCCGGTGGACACTCCGGCGACGCCGCGCCACGACTGGGCCGTGCAGCTCGGCAGTTTTGCCCGTAGGTCGAACGCGGATCGGCTGGTGCACCGATTGCAGGGCACCGGCGGGTCGTTTTACGTTGTGTCCGGCGGCTCCGGGAGCTCGCTGCGCTATCGGGTGAGAATGGGGCCGCTCGCCGATCGCAGCGCCGCCGAGCGCGCCTTGGCGAAGCTCAAGGCGCAGGGGCATCCGGCGACTATTGTCACACCGGCGTCGTGAACTGCAGTTTTCGTAGCCCATTTCACGACAGTGCGGGTGGGGTTTAGTAGAATGCGCCGGGTCGCGCGCACGGAGCGCCAGGGGGCGATAGGTGAAAGCTTGACCGGGGCCGATGTCCTCATAGTGTTGGTTCTGTTGGGCTCCACGGTCATCGGCCTATTGCGCGGCTTCGTCCGCGAGGCGGTGTCGCTGGCATTTTGGGTCGTGGCGATTTGGGCGGCTTGGAAATTCGGTCCGCTGGTCATACCGCATCTCGGCGGCTACCTGGCGGATCCGAAGATTGCGCCGTGGGTCGGACGGCTGGTCATCTTGCTGCTGGTGCTGCTACTCGGATGGCTGCTCGGCATGCTCCTCAGCTACTTGACCCGCAGCGTCGGTCTCGGGCCGTTGGATCGCGTGGTCGGATTGGTGTTCGGATTCTTGCGCGGTACCGTCCTGGTCGGATTGCTGATTATCGGTGCGGAGCTCCTGCATCTTAATCAGGAGACTTGGTGGGACCGCTCGAAGCTGGTGCCGTACGGCGAGACCGTCGGCGATTGGCTGCGAGGCATGGTCGGTGAGCGCGGCGAGCCCTGGTCGAAGCTCGAGCGCCTCACGGGTGTCAAGGTCAGGCCCAGGTAGACGGAGGTCCTTCATGTGCGGCATTGTCGGAATGGTTGGAGTGAGCGCGGTCAATCAGCGCATCTATGACGCGCTGACGGTTCTCCAGCACCGCGGCCAGGACGCCGCCGGCATCATGACGAGCGAGGCCGGCGAGCTGTTCATGCGCAAGGACTCGGGTCTCGTGCGCGACGTGTTTCAGCAAAAGCACATGCTCAAGCTCAAGGGCAACGTCGGCATCGGTCACGTGCGCTATCCGACGGCGGGCGCCGACAGCGCGCACGATGCCCAGCCTTTCTACGTGAATTCCCCCTACGGCATCTGTCTCGGCCACAACGGCAATCTCACCAACGCGCGCGAGCTCACCGAGGTCCTCGTGCGCGAGGATCGCAGGCACCTCAATACGGGGTCCGACTCCGAGGTGCTGCTCAACGTCCTCGCCTCCGAGTTGCAGCGCGTCGGCACGCCCCGCGTGACCCCGGCCGACGTGTTTGCCGCGGCGAATGCGGTCTACCGGCGCTGCCGCGGGGGCTACGCGGTGGTCGCGATGGTCATCGGCCACGGCATCCTCGGCTTTCGCGATCCGAACGGCATCCGCCCGCTCGTGATCGGCAAGCGCGACACCAAGAAGGGCACCGAGTGGATGCTCGCGTCCGAGAGCGTGGCGCTCGACATGCTCGGCTTCGACATGGTGCGCGACGTGGCGCCGGGCGAGGCGGTGTTCATCGACGAGCAGGGGCGCTTTTACGCCCAGCAATGCGTGGCCATGGCGCGTCACACGCCGTGTATCTTCGAGTACGTGTACTTCGCGCGGCCGGACTCGATCATCGACAACATCTCGGTATACAAGGCGCGCCTGCGCATGGGCGAGCACCTCGCGGAGAAGATCAAGCGCGAGCGACCCCATCACGACATCGACGTGGTGATCCCGATCCCGGACACGAGCCGCACCAGCGCCGTGCAGGTCGCCCAGCTCCTCGGAGTCAAATACCGCGAGGGCTTCATCAAGAACCGCTATATCGGCCGTACGTTCATCATGCCCGGACAGGAACAGCGCTCGAAGTCGGTGCGCAGCAAACTGAACGCCATCGATCTCGAGTTCCGCGGCAAGAACGTGCTCCTGGTCGATGACTCCATCGTGCGCGGCACGACCTCGGCGCAGATCATCGATATGGCGCGCGAGGCCGGCGCGAAGAAAGTGTACTTCGCCTCGGCGGCGCCGCCCGTGCGCTATCCCAACGTGTACGGCATCGATATGCCGGACGCCTCGGAGCTGGTGGCCGCGGGACAGACCGACGATGAGGTGCGCGCCATCATCGGCGCCGACTGGCTCATCTATCAGGACCTCAGCGATCTCGTGCACGCGGTCCGCCACGACAACGCCAAGATCAAGGATTTCGACACATCGTGCTTCTCGGGAGAGTACGTCACGGGGGACGTGACGCCTGAATATTTGAAGCGCCTGCAGGGAGAGCGATCCGACGAGGCCAAGCAGCAGCGTCGCGATGCGTTAGGTCGTGGACTCAAGTCCGTCCACAGTCTCTGATCCTGCGTCCCATGGGCTCAGGGCCTCGCGCTTTTGAGCATGCGCCTGCTGATCATTGCCGATCGACCCGAGTATCGGCTACTCATCAGAAAGCACGTCGAGATCGAATGGCCTAGTGCCGTCGTGCTCGAGCACCGTCTCGGCGAGGATCAGCCGCTCGACGCGAAATTCGTTGCGGCGGGCTACGACGCGGTGATCCTGGTCGGCGCGCCGCCCGCGGAGTCCGCGGAGATCCTGGCCTCGCTCCTGTCGTCGCGTTCCGACTTCGCGCCCTTGGTGCTGGTGCTGCTGCAGGATGCGTTGCCCGACGTGCCCCCGGACACGCCTCGGCTACAGCGCCTGTACGGCAAGAAGGTCGACCGGGACCGGCTGCTGCGCGCCGTCACGATCGCCTCGCGTGAGCAAAAGAGATCGTTGAGCTCGCTACGCTCCCGCCCGGACTTCGACCAACTGTACAAGTTCGGCTCGCTCACCATTCGCGGCCACCGCTGCGTGCGTCAGGTCGGCTCCGGGGGTATGTGCAAGATCTATCTGGCGGAGAGCGAGCGCGCCGGAGCCATGGTGGTCCTCAAGGTGTTCAGCCAGGTGCCGGACGTCTCCGAACGCCTGGTGGGCTTCGACCGCTTCATTCAGGAGTACGAGATCGTCGCCGGCCTCAATCACCCGAATATCGTGCGCATCTACGATCTGGGCATCGCCGACGATCACGCCTACATCGCCATGGAGCACTTCCCGGCGGGGGATCTGCGTGCGCGCATGAAGACCCCGCTCCCGCCGCGCACGGCGCTGCATTTTCTCGAGCAGATCGCGAGCGCGCTCGAGGCCATTCACGCCGTGGGCGTGCTGCACCGGGACCTGAAGCCCGCCAACGTCATGCTTCGCGCCGACGGCACGCTCTGCCTGATCGATTTCGGCCTCGCCAAGGCGAACGAGATGGACGTCGCGCTGACCGGCTCGCGCGAGATCTTCGGCACGCCTTACTACATGAGTCCTGAGCAAGGCCACGCGGAGCTCATCGACGCGCGCAGCGACCTCTACAGCCTGGGCATCGTGTTCTACGAGATGCTGACCGGCCGCAAGCCCTATACCGGATCGACCGCCATGGAGGTCATCTACAAACACAAGCGCGCCGAGCTACCGGCCATCGAAGCGCAATACGCTTCCTACGAGCCGCTGCTCAAGCGGCTGCTCGCGAAAGAGCCAGCGGACCGGTTTCAGTCGGCAGGCGAGCTGTTGAGCGCCGTGGCCGAGCTCAAGCTGATCGCATGAGCTTCGCTCATGCGCTGTTGCTCGCACCGACCCCGCAGAGCTGGATCGAGCGGGCGCGCGGCTCGCTCGACGTGCTGCTCGTCGATCATGCGAACTGCGAGAAGAAGGCGGCCTCGACGGCGCTCGCCCTGATGTTCGCCTACGCCGAGGATCTGGAGCTCGCGGATCACATGTCGCGGCTCGCGCGCGAGGAGCTGCGCCATTACGAGCAAGTCGCGCAGCTGTTGCGCAAGCTCGGCATCGAGCCCAAGCGGCTGGCGCCTGGACGCTATGCGGAGCGCCTGCGGCGGCTGGTCGCGCGCGGCGAGCCCGAGCGCGAGGTGGATCTCATGATTTGCGGCGCCTTCATCGAAGCCCGCTCATGCGAGCGCTTCGCCGCCCTGGGTCCGGCGCTGGGCGGCGCGGCGGGGGAGATGTTCGAGAGTCTGCACGAGGCGGAGGCGCGCCATTTCGAGCTCTATCTGGGGCTGGCGCGGCGCCGCGCTGCGACGGCGGCCATCGACGCCGCGGCACGCATCGGTGCCTTCGCCGAGCTGGAGGCCGAGCTCATCGTGAGCCGCGACGCGGTGTTCCGGTTTCACTCCGGCGTTCCCGACTAAGAAGCACGGCTCCTGCGGCGAGTCAGCGCGGCAGGGAGCGCAGCTCCGGGCCGCTCGTGTCCCAGCGCAGCACGCTTCCCTGCGTATACCAGTCGCCGAGCACGATGCGAGTGCAGGGCCGACCATCGATTGCAATGGGATAGAAACCCGGCCGGTGCGTATGTCCGTGCAGGAGCGTCGATGTGCCGGCCGCCTCGAGGGCATGCGCGACACTTCGCAGATTTACATCGGCGATGGCGTAGTCGATCGCCGAGGTGTGCGCGCGGCTGCCCTCGCGCGCCGCACCGGCGAGCGCCCTGCGTTGCGCCACCGACAGGGCGAGAAAGCGGCGTTGCCAGTCCGCGTCCCGCACCGTCGCCCGCAGTCGCTGGTACGGCCGATCATCGGTACACAGCGCATCGCCATGCATCACCAGAACGGGCTCGCCGTAGAGCGTGACGATCAGGGGATCAGCCAAGAAGCGCGCACCGGATTGCGCACAGAAGTTCGTTCCGAGCAGGAAGTCCCGGTTGCCGTGCATGACGAAGCAGGGTACGCCGTTGGAAGTCAGGGCGCGGATCGCCTCGATGGCGACTTGCTGGTCGGCGTCCGGCGCATCGTCTCCGACCCACGACTCGAACAGATCGCCGAGGATGTAGAGCGCGTCGGCCGTGACGGCCTCGCTCCTCAGGAAATCGACGAATTGCCGCGTAATCTCCGGGCGCTGCGCGTCGATGTGCAAATCCGAGATGAAAAGAATCGCCACCGAGGCCGTCCGCGCCTCAGCCGTTCAACTGCCCGCGGGCGGCGGCACGTGCTCGATTTTCTCGATGGTGACGGCCTTGAGCGGTGCGTTCTCCTTGAAAGGTCCCTTGGCACCGGTAGGCACGAGACTGATCTGATCGACCACTTCCATGCCCTGAACGACTTTGCCGAAGACCGCATATCCCCAGCGCGTCTGGTTCGGATCGAGCGCGGCGTTGTCGCTCAGGTTCACATAGAACTGCACGTCGCCGTCGTGAGGCGCGGGGGGTCGGGCGAGGCCCACCGTGCCGCGCTGGTTGGTCAAGCCGTTGCCCGACTCGTTCACGACCTTCGACGGAGTGCCCTTGAGCTTGTAATCGACGTCGTAGCCGCCGCCTTGAATGATGAAGCCCGGGATGGCGCGGTGAAAGATCGTGCCGGAGTAATAGCCCTGGTCGACGAATTTCAGGAATTGCGCCACCGTGATGGGTGCCCGCTCCGGATTGAGCTCGATGGTGAAATTGCCCGCCGAGGTCACGACCTGCACGTACACGGGCGGAGCCGTCTTCTCGGCCGGCGCCGTCGCCGGCTTTTCGGCAGCTCGTAGCGGGGAGAGGAAGGCGACTGCGATGGCGAAAGATGCAACTATTAGTTGTTTCATGCCGAGATTCTACTCGAATGGGTACAATCTTGAGATATGTCCGCGCCCGTCGTCACACGTTTCGCGCCTTCGCCCACCGGCTCCTTGCATCTGGGGAATGCACGCACCGCTTTGTTCAGCTACCTGTGGGCGCGAAACAGCGGCGGGCGATTCATTTTGCGCATCGAGGACACGGATGTCGAGCGCAGCGAGACGCGCCACCGCGAGGCACTCATCGAGGATCTGCGCTGGCTGGGACTTGACTGGGACGAAGGACCGGATGTTGGAGGTCCGAGCGCCCCGTATCTGCAGTCCGAGCGCGGCGCCTGGTATCGGGAGCTGTTCGCTCGCCTGGAGGCGCAAGGGCGTGCCTATCCTTGCTATTGCACGGCGGAGGAGCTCGAGCTCTCGCGCAAGCTGCAGCGCATGGCGGGCAAGCCGCCGCGCTACGCCGGCACTTGCCGCGCCCTGACCGCGGCGCAGCGCGCCGCGCGCCTGGCGCAGGGACTCAAGCCGACGCTGCGCTTCGCGGTCCCGGAGGCGACGGTCGTCGAGTTCACCGATCTGGTGCACGGGCCACAAAAGTTCCTCTCGGCCGACATCGGCGATTTCATCGTGCGCCGCGAGGACGGCACGGCCGCGTTTTTCTTCTGTAACGCCGTCGACGATTCCGCCATGGGGGTCTCCCACGTCTTGCGAGGAGACGACCATCTCACCAACACGCCGCGGCAGCTGATGCTGCTCGACGCGTTCGGCATGCGGCGCCCCCACTACGGCCACGTAGGCCTGCTCGTCGGGGCGGATGGCGCGCCCTTGTCCAAGCGGCACGGCAGCACCAGCGTGCGGGAGTTCCACGATCGCGGATTCTTGCCGGCGGCGCTCCTCAATCATTTGTTCCGTCTCGGGCACACGACCGATGTCGACGGCTGGCTCCCATCCGAGCGGCTGCCCGCGCACTTCCGCGCGGAACATCTGGGCCGCGCACCGGCGCGCTTCGAGGAGTCGCAGCTCACCCACTGGCAGAAGGAAACGTTGCGGCACATGTCGACTGCCGAGGTCGCCGTGTGGCTCGGCCTGCCGGACTCCGCGGCATTCGTCGAGCTCGTGCGCCACAATGTAGTGCTGCCGCAGGATGCGCAGCCCTGGGTATCCGTCGTGCGCGGCGAATTGCCGCCGCTCGGCGCCGAGGAGCAGCGCGTCGTCGCCGCCGCGGGCGCCGCCTTCTTCGCTGCCGCGGCCGCGGCGCTCGATCGGTCGGGGTCGGATCTGCATTGCCTCGCCGCACTGCTCAAGCAAGAGACCGGCCGAGGAGGCGCGCAGCTCTTCATGCCTCTGCGGGTGGCGCTCACCGGCAAGACGCACGGGCCGGAGCTCGCTCCCCTGTTGAAGCTCATGCCCCAGGAGACGGCGCGCCGCCGACTCGAATCCCATGCTCGAGATATTTAACTCGCTCACCGGCGAGAAGGCCGAGTTCAAGCCGCTGCGCGGCAACGCCGTGCGCATGTACGTCTGCGGCATCACCGTGTACGACTACATCCATCTCGGACATGCGCGCATGCTGATGGTGTTCGATCTCGTACAGCGCTATCTGCGCTCGCGTGGATACGCGGTGACCTACGTGCGCAACATCACGGACATCGACGACAAGATCATCCAGCGCGCCGCGGAGAACGGCGAGGAATGGAGCGCGCTCGCGCGCCGCTTCACGGCGGCCATGCACGAGGACTGCGCGCTGCTCGGCCTGCAACCTCCCGACGCGGAGCCGCGCGCCACCGACTATATCCCCGAGATCGTGGCCATGACGCAGACGCTCATCGACAAGGGGTATGCCTACCGGGCGCTCAACGGCGACGTCATGTACTCGGTGCGCAGGTTTCCCAATTATGGTGCGCTCTCGGGAAGACGGATCGACGAGTCGCGCGCCGGCGCCCGCGTCCAGGTCGACGAGTTCAAGCACGACCCGCTCGACTTCGTGGTGTGGAAGCATGCGAAGTCGGGCGAGCCCGCGTGGCCCTCGCCATGGGGACCCGGCCGCCCGGGCTGGCACATCGAGTGCTCCGCGATGTCGACCACGCTGCTCGGCGATTACTTCGACCTGCACGGCGGAGGCATGGATCTCAAATTTCCGCATCACGAAAACGAGATCGCGCAATCCTGCGCGGCCTGCGGCTCACCCTTCGTGCACGTCTGGATGCATAACGGGTTCGTCAACATCGACGACGAGAAGATGTCGAAGTCGCTCGGCAACTTCTTCACGGTGCGCGACGTGTTGAAGACGCTGCGCGATCCGGAGGTGCTGCGCTTTTTCCTGCTCGGCAGCCACTACCGCGGGCCGATCAATTATTCGGCGGCGCAGCTCGCACAGGCGGACGAGACGCTCGCGGGTCTATATCGGGCGCTCAAGGACACTGCGCCCGCACAGTCGGGCGAGGGCCCGGGCCGCGACGCGGCGCTCGATAAGTTCCACGCGGCCATGGAAGATGACTTCAACACTCCCGAGGCGATGGCGGTGGTCGCGGGCGTTGCGCGTGAGCTCAACATCGCCAAGGCGGCGCGCGATGCCGCGCGCATCGCCGCGTCGGCGCGCTCGCTACTCGCCATGGGCAAGGTGCTCGGCATATTGCAGCAACCACCGGATGTGTACCTCAAGCGCGCCGGCAGGACGGGCGGCGCCGGTCTCGTCGAGGGTGACGATGCGGTCACCACGGCACAGGCTCTGACCGACGCCGAGGTCGAGGCGCTCATTGCCGAGCGCCGCGCGGCGCGGGCAGCCAAGGATTTCCGCGCATCCGATCGTATCCGCGATCGGCTGAGCGCGGCAGGGGTCGCTCTCGAGGACAAGCCCGGTGGACTCTCCGAGTGGCGCCGGAAGTAACGGGCGAGGGCGAGAGGCCGAACCGGCCTCTCGCCCGATTTCAATCGCGGTCGTCCCTCAATCGTCGGAGCGGCGACTCATGAGGACGCCGAGAACCACGCCGACGACGGCGGCGATGCCGACGACTTGCCACGGGTTATCGCGCACGTAGCTGTCGGTTGTCTTGGTGATCTGCCGAGCTTGACCGCGCACCTGCGAAGCGCTGTCAGCGAGTGCGCTCTTCGCGGCGCTCAAAGCCATTTTCACCTTGGCACGTACGCGGGCGATGTCGGGAGTTTCCACGTCTTTGATGGCCTTGGTCAGATCATCCACGTTCTCGAGGAAGTCATTGAGGCTCGCGTTCGCGTATTTCTTTAGTTTGCGCACTTGCGTCGTATCCAGCTGGGGATCCATAGCTTGCTCCTCTAAAAGGCCTTTATCAGACGCGTCGGCCTAAACTCATCAGAAAGCTGACGATCGCGCCGATCAAAAAAACGATGAACAGCACTTTCGCGATGCCCGCGGCGCCTACCGCAATGCCACCGAATCCGAAAAATGCCGCCACCAGGGCGATGACGAAAAATACGACTGCGTAATGAAGCATGAGCGCACCTTTTGATGAGAGAACACAATCCTTGTGTGACCATGCTGCTTGACGGTAAAAGAACCGTCAGTCGGTCGGGAGTTAGGACTCCCGTAGGATATCACTCACGGGGAGCGACCGGCGTGCCGCGCGCGGCGCGGAAGCGCTCGGGTGAGAGAGCGGCGAGTTCGGCGTCCAAGCCACGCAAACCGTCGGGGAGTGGTGCTTCGAGGATGAGGGCCGCGGCTGCGCGCGACAGCGCCGGCGCCGTCTGAATGCCGTAGCCGCCCTGGCCCGCGAGCCAAAAGAAGCCCTCGGCCTCGCCGGAGAACCCGACCACGGGCGTGCGATCGGGTGCGAAGGTGCGCAATCCCGCCCAGCGCGCCTTGAGGCGCGTGATCTGCAGAGTGGTCGCCGCCTCGATGCGCTCGACGGCCGCGGCCACGTCCCACTCGTCGGGCTGCGCATCGCTTGGCTCGACCGGCGTCTCGTCCGCGGGCGACAGGAACAGCGATCCCGCTTCCGGCTTGAAATAAAACTGCTCGTCCGCGTCGTTCACGAATGGCCAGCGGCTGACATCCATGCCGGGGGGCACATCGACCAGCACGGCAGTTCGCCGCCGCGGCTGCAGGCCCACCCGTGTGAGGCCGGCGAGCGCCGCCACCTCGTCCGCCCAGCCACCCGCGGCGTTCACCAGCAGCGGCGCAATGTAGCGCTCCGCCCCCGCGCTCAAGGTCCAGCCTTGCGAGCCGCGCTCCAGCGCTTCCACCGGCGCATTCGTGACCAGGCGGCCTGCGCGCCGCCGGAACAGGCGCAGATACCCTTGGTGCAGCGCGTTCACGTCGATGTCCGCAGAGTCGGGCTCGAGCAGAGCCGCGGCGACATAGCCTTCGCGTAGGATGGGGCAGAGCGCGTGGGCCTCGTGCACTTCGAGGGGATGGGTGGCCGGCGCCACATCGGGCAGCATGGCGAAGTCGTGCAGCGTATCGAGCTGGCTCTGCGTCGCGACGTAAAGGCAGCCTCGCGGCCGCGTGAGCGGTCCCTCGGTAAATCCCGCCGGCGGCTCGAACAGGAACTTGCGGCTCGCGCGAGTCAGCGCGCGCACGACCGGGTTGCCGTAGATCTCGGTGAACAAGGCCGCCGAGCGTCCCGTCGAGTGGTACCCGGCGCGATCTTCGCGCTCCAGGAGCACGACGCGCTGCGCCTCCGCAAGATGGGCGGCGACCGAGGCGCCGGCGATGCCGGCACCGATGACGATGACGTCAGCGTGATTCATGCAAGTGAGTCAAGGGAATGCGGGTGGAGCGCTTGACGGTGGCGAGCACCACGCTCGACTGCACGTCACGCACGTGCGGTATGCGCAGCAATTTTTTGAGAATGACGGTGCTGAGCGACTCGAGATTCTGGCCGAACACCTGCAGGATGAAATCGTAGGTGCCGGTCATTGCATAACAATGGGTGACCTCGTCGAGCAAGGCGATCTCGCGCTCGAAGCGCGCCACGCTCTCATCGGTATGCTCAGTCAGCTTCACATGCACGATGGCCTGAACCTCGAGCCCGATGCGGGCCGGACTCAAGAGGGCGGTGTAACCCTCGATGACCCCGGCGGACTCCAGCGCCTTGATGCGCCGCGCGCAGGGTGTGGCGGAGAGACCGATGGTCTGGGCAAGCTCGACGACGGGCAGCCGACCGTCGCGCTGTAGCTCCGACAGGATTCGAGCATCGAAGCGGTCGAGATCCATGGCTCGAGAGACCCCTTGGGCCGCCGGATTGGCGACTATCACCAACAATCATGCCTGACGGAGGGCGTTTTGGCGATTTATCGCGCCGTGTTGAGATTAACCTCGACTGTATGGCAGCTCGCATAGAGAACATGAGTTCTGCGGCGCATGATCAATCCGCGGCGTGGCTGGCCGTTGTCCACCAAGTGGCGATTTCGCGCGCGCTCGATGATCTCGAAGAGTCGACCCTTGTTCCCGGGCGCAAGGTGCTGTATCAGTTCTCCGCGCGCGGCCACGACGTCACCCAGGTGCTCCTCGGGCAACTCCTCACCGGCGCCCGCGATGCGCTCGGCGGCTACTATCGTTCCCGCCCGCTGCTGCTCACGCTCGGTTTGACGATCGAGGCAGCCTTGGCCTCCAGCATGATGCGTGTAGGCAGCATGAGCGAGGGGCGCGACATCGGCGTTGTGTTCAACCTGCCGCGCCGCGACGGGCCGTGTGCACTGCCCGTGTGCGGGGGGGTTGGTACGCAGTACACGCCCGCTGTGGGGTGGGCGCAAGCGCTGCGTTATCGGGAAGCGGTGCTCGGCGATGCGCAGTGTGCGGGCAGCATTGCGGTGGCGCACGGCGGCGATGCATCCACGGCCACCAACGGCTTCTGGTCCGCGCTCAACATCGCGACGACCCAGCGCCTGCCGCTGCTGTTCTTCATCGAGGACAACGGCTACGGTATTTCGGTCCCGACGGAGGTGCAGACACCGGGCGGCAACATTGCGCACAATCTGAGCGCTTTTCGCGGCCTGCGCGTGCTCGACGGCGACGGCTCGGATCCCAGGGCCGCCGCCGAACTCATGCGCGAGGCGGTGAGCGGCGTGCGGGCGGGAGAAGGTCCGGCGCTTTTGCGGCTCACGGTGCCGCGGCTGTCGGGCCACTCGGGCCAGGACACCCAGACGTACAAGGGATCCGCGGTCATCGCGGCCGAGTGGGAGCGCGATCCGTGGCGCAAGCTGCGCGCGCAGCTGGTACCCGCGGTGCTTCGCGCGGAAGACTGGGACGGCGCGGTGGAAAGTGCGCGCGCGGCGGTCGAAGAGGCGCGCGAGCGGGTGGAGAAGTCGAGCGCGCCGGATCCCGCGCGCGTACGACGCTACGTGTTCACGGAGATCGCGGAGGACGGCGCGGTCGAGATCCAGGCGCAGGGCGGCTTATGGGCGGACGGTGCGTTGCCCGCGCGCGGCTCGGTGCAGGCCGCGCCCCAAGGGCCGCGTATCAACCTCGTCACCGCCGTGCGCCGCACGCTCGAGCACGAGCTCGAGGTGAACCCGCGTGTCGTGGTGTTCGGCGAGGATGTCGGCCGCAAGGGCGGCGTGCATGCCGCAACCCTCGGACTGCAGGAGAAGTTCGGTGTCGCGCGGGTGTTCGACACGAGCCTGTCCGAGGAAGGCATCATCGGACGCGCGGTGGGCATGGCGGCGGCTGGACTCATGCCGGTGCCCGAGATCCAGTTTCGCAAGTATGCCGATCCCGCGGCCGAGCAGCTGAACGACTGCGGCTCCATGCGCTGGCGCACGGCGAATCGCTTTGCCGCGCCGATGGTGGTGCGCATTCCCGGCGGCTTCTTCAAATGCGGCGATCCCTGGCACAGTCAATCGAACGAGGTGCAGTGGGTGCACGGGATCGGCTGGCGCCTTGCCATGCCCTCGAATGCGCAGGATGCCGTCGGATTGCTGCGCACGGCTCTGCGCGGCAACGATCCGACCATATTCTTCGAGCATCGCGCGCTGCTCGACTCCGCTTCCGCGCGTCGCGCGTACCCCGGCGACGATTTCGTCGTGCCCTTCGGCCGGGCGAATCTCCTGCGAACCGGCGGCGCGCTCACGATCGTCACGTGGGGCGCGATGGTCGAGCGCTGTGAGCTCGCGCTCGAGCGCACCGGCGTCGACGCCGATCTTCTGGACTTGCGTACCTTGTCGCCGTGGGACAAACAGGCGACACTCGCGTCGGTGCGCAAGACCCATCGCTGCTTGATCGTTCACGAAGACACTCTCACGGCGGGATTCGGCGCGGAAATCGCAGCCGTGCTCGCGCGCGAAGCATTCTTCGATCTCGATGCGCCCATCGAGCGCCTCGCCATGCCCGACGTGCCGAGCCCCCACAGCCCGGTACTGCTCGAGGCCGTACTACCGGGCGTCGCCGGCATCGCCTCGGCCATCAGCGATTTGGTGACGCTCTGAACATGGGTCAGATCGACGTCGTCGCCCCCGAGAACGAGGAGGGCACGAAGGCCACGGTGCTGCGCTGGTGCAAGGCCACCGGCGACGCCGTTCGCAAGGACGAGC